>NZ_JBIOTD010000001.1:1025000-1645000 GCF_051715125.1 Enterococcus sp. AZ048
TTTACAGTTAAGAGGAATTGACGAGTATAAAAAAGTAGAAAGTATTTACCCCAAACGAGTGTATATCCCAGTCCAACAGCATATCGGGGACGCTTCAGAGGTTATTGTATCCGCGGGAGAGCGCGTCTTCCTTGGACAAATAATTGCAAAAATGGGTGAAGGTTTGGGAGCGAATATCCATGCAAGTATCTCTGGCAAAGTCGTGGGAGTGAAAGAGATTGATCAAGGACAAGGAGATGAGATGACCTGCGTGGTCATAGAAAATGATTTTCTTGAGCGACCAAGGGAGGTACACCACGAAACCATTGATGAATTGACCCCAGAAATGATCGTCGAGCGAGTGGAAACTGCTGGTGTAGTTGGTTTAGGTGGAGCGACTTTTCCTAGTCATGTAAAACTAAACCCTAAAGAAGATATCCATACGTGCATTTTTAACGGTGCTGAATGTGAACCGCTACTGATGGCAGATGCGGCGTTGATGGCAACACAAGGCGAGAAGCTGCTAAAAGGGTGTGAGTTGGTATTAAAGGCTGTAGCAGCCGAAGAGGGCATAATTGCAATTGAAGATGATAAACAAGAAGCCATCGAGGTTATGAAGGATCTGTGCAAAGACGTTCCGAAGCTTTCGGTGATTGAGGTGCCATCGGTATACCCTCAGGGAAGTACCGAAATGCTTTTCAAAACAATTACCGGAATGGAAGAGCCTGCGGACGGGTCAACGAGGGATCTAGGCTATTTGATCATTAATGTCGCTACTACTGCTGCTGTGTATGAAGCGATTGATCCTGGAATTCCGTTGAGTCATCGGATTTGCTCGGTCGTTGGAGATGTTAAACAACAAAAAAATGTTTACTTTCCGATTGGGACCTCCATTGAAGAAATGATCGATTTTTGTGGGGGATTTGACGGAAAGCCATCGAAAATCATAACTGGCGGTTTTATGATGGGGAAAACAGTGGATACGATGGCGGCTTCATTAACCAAATCAGCCAATGGGTTGATTATTATTAATGAAGCACACGATCAAGATAGCACGCCTAGTCCATGTATTATGTGCGCGCGTTGTGTAGATGTTTGTCCCATCGGTCTTTTACCACACCAACTTGAGAAGAGCTATTTGAAGGAAAACTGGGAGCGGCTGGAGAAGCTTTATGTGGATAGTTGTATCAATTGCGGTTGCTGCACCTACATTTGCCCTGCACGCCGTCATTTAGCCGAGCACATTATCGCCGGTCAACAAGCGGTTAAGGAAAGGCAGGGATAGGAATGGATCAGAAACGTTCGTTTGAGGCGTTGCGCAGCTCCCGTCATCCGATGATGGAGGCTTCCCCTCATTTATTGTATCGGGAAAAAACAGATCGTATCATGCAACTGGTCGTACTTGCATTGATGCCTAGCATTTTTGCATCCATTGTTTTCTTTGGTATCCGTTCGCTATTGCTCTATGTGATCGCCGTAGGGACGTGTTTACTTGCTGAATTTTTATGGTTCAAGCTGCGTAAACATACGTTGCCTAAAGATTATTCGGCAGTCGTTACTGGGATGTTGCTGGCTATGAGCTTACCCGCTAGTGTTCCTTTGTGGTATCCAGCGTTGGGCGGTGTTATTGGGATCGTCATTGCGAAAGAAGTGTTCGGCGGGATTGGCCGAAATTTGTTAAATCCGGCTTTGACTGGACGAGCGGTGTTACGCTTGATCTTTGTAACAGAGATGTCTGCAAATGTTCAGCCGCGTCCTTTTTTCTCAACTGGCGGATTAGATGTCGTGTCTTCAGCGACGCCATTAATGGAGGCAAAAGCAGGTGAAAGTTTAAGCTCCGGGCAAATGCTAGACAGTTTAACAGGCTTAGTTGCTGGGAAAAATGCTGAAACAACAGCGATTCTATTGCTTTTAGGCGGCATATTTTTGCTATATAAAAAAGTGATTACTTGGCACATCCCCCTTTGCATGATTGGAACGATAGTCGTTGTTTCTTTCTTTTTTGGAAAGGGTGATCCTACGATCGTTTTTGCGAACGTATTTGGCGGTGCAACAATGTTAGGTGCCTTTTTCATGGCTACGGATTACAGCACCTCTCCAACGACACCAAAAGGTGAAATAATTTATGGTATTTGTTGCGGGTTGCTTTTGGTTGCTTGGCGTCAATTCAGTTCGATGCCTGAGGGGATGACGTTCATTTTATTGATAATGAATTGTTTTGTTCCGCTCATTGATCATTTGATCATTCCTAGAGCATACGGCGTGGAAAAACAATAGAAAATTTCTGTAAAAAGTAGACGTCCTTTCATTCAAGTGATAAAGTGATAACGGTACTGGTAATCACCAGTAGTTATTACAAGGATTAAATTGAAAACTATGATTCACTGGTTTTCAATTTTGGGATAGAAAGGATTGTTCTATTTGCTTTACGTAGCGAGACATGGAGAAACAGAATGGAATAAACAAGGAATTATTTCAGGGAGAAGTGACATTGCGCTCTCAGGAGTTGGGTATCGGCAAGCGGCAAAGTTAGCAGAAGAGGTCGCTCAACTGGATAAACCAATCACTCGAATCATCCATTCGCCATTAGAACGTGCCTATGAAACTGCTCGAATCGTCGGAGAAAAAAATCAGTTATCTCTGAATGTTGACAACCGATTGATTGAATTAGATTACGGAGATTATGATGGCACAAGTGATGAACAAGAAGGTTATTTAAAGACCCGCACACAATTTGCAGTACGGTATCCGAATGGCGAGTCTTTGATGGATGTCTATGCGCGAATCGTTCCTTTACTAGAGGAACTGGAGCAAGATCAAGAAAATGTTTATTTGTTGGTTTGCCACAATTCTGTGATTCGAGCCATCAAAAACTATTTTGAACCATTGGAAAACGACAAAGTATTTGATTACCGTACTCCAAATGCAAAGCTCATCAGTTTTGATTGGAAAAACGCGGCAGTAGTCAGTAAAAGCGCGTAGAAAAAGACAGGACATTTTGCTCCTGTCTTTTTTTTGTATCTAAATTGAGTCATGCATAGCGTGGATCGTTTGAATCGTGTGCTGCCATTTTTCTTGCTCTGTCTCGGAAAGGATCAATGGGAAACTTTCAGTGATCCCTTTTAAAGACACCTTTGCGGGAGAACCCACATAACAGTCTTCATCCGGATGGTAATGACTCACTGGGACAACGAGATGATTGTTATTTAAAATGGCTTCGACAATTCGAGCGGATTGAATAGCGATCCCGTAAGAGGTATATCCTTTCCCGCGGAAGGTCACCCAGCCACCATCGCGAGCTGCATCATCCAAAGCAGCAAGTTTTTCCAGAGTCAACGTATCTATGATGGGGATACCGCCGATCCGGACACTAGACCAAGCGACGAATTGGCTTTCGCCGTGCTCCCCAATCACGTAGCCATCAATAGCTGAAGGATGAACGTCTAACTTTTTGCTGACAGCATGTTTCATACGCCCAGTGTCTAAGGAGGTACCGGTGCCAAAGACACGCTCACGTGGGAAACCAGTCAATTCTTGCAAGTATTGAGTGATTACATCGCAAGGATTTGTGATATTCAGTAAGATGCCGTTAAATCCAGATGCCTTAATCTTGGGCGCCCACTCCTCAACGATCGTTTTGGTCAAATTTAATTCCGCGAACCGATCGGGGTTTCCCTCAAAGATCGAGATGTCTCCTGCAGAAAAAAGGATCACATCTGTATCTGTCAATTCTGACAAGGAAGGCTCGATCAATCGAACCTGATGATTTTGCTCCATTTGTCCGTCCATCAGATCATTTAATTCCGCTTGGAGGATATCCGCTCGAGAATCGAATAGAACCAATTCATCCACTATATTTTTTGAAATTAACGTATAAGCAGTCGTACTTCCGACATGACCCATACCAATAATTGCGACTTTTTTCATGTGCAACACGCCTTTCCTATAAAACTTTCTATTTAAAAAAGAATGCGCCTAACATGAGAAAATGTCAATAGAATAATGAAGGTACCATTAATTTGATTCGTGTTCTTTTAAAATGTGGTAGATTCGTTCGCAATCAGCCGAGGTTCCTCTTAATTCATAATCTGCTAAAAAGGGAAACCCGAATGCCTCGCTGTATTGTTTAGCGGTCAAACAATATTGATAATTAAAATTTTTGTTCCCACTGCCAACAACGCCAAGACATTTTTTATAGTTATCTTCGTAGTCTAAATAGTCACGCAGAACATCGGTCAATATTTCTGTATCGCCACTATCGACACCGTTACCGCCCTCTAAATAGGTCGGAACAAATGCGAAAAATGAGTCATCTTCTTTTTCAAAAGGACTATTTTCAGAAATTTCTTTTGAAGTAATCAAAGGATTCTCATTATTTTGTTGATGCTGTTCGTCACTATACGTCTTCAAATGTTGAACAAAGGCACGGGTGTTTCCTGAAATTGAGATATATAAAATTTTCATGGATTGATTCCTCCTACAGTAATCATAACTATTTTTAGAATGCCAAAGCAAGCTGCAGAGCTGCCTAAAGACTGTCGAAATTCCAAATGAGCAACGCCCAATCTTCGTTAAAAAACGAGCTTTCTTATATTTCCGACGTTTAGATTATAGCATGAAAAATATCCCAGGATGATATGTAAACGCTTGCAAAAAGTGGTGTAATATGGTATAACTATAGATGTAAGGGATAGGTCCCTAAGTTGTAAAAAATACAACAGAGATGAACGGAAGCAGTGTTCATTTCAAAGTGAATGCCGTAATGGCAGAAAGGAAGTAGGGATTTGAAATCTCCTTACCAAGTTATTTTAATCTAGCAGGGAAGAGGAATGTAGACAGTGGAACCATTTCTCTACTTAGTGGTTAGGCTTGAGCGACATTCGACCATAAAGACGCTTAAGACCTAGTAAAGGGTGTAAATATTCCAGAAGTTTTGGAATGAAGAAAAAACACTTAGCCATTTGACCTGCTAGATTATTTTTTTTGCCTAAAAAAGCCAGCTAATCAGCTGGCTTTTTCGACGCTTAAGGGAACATTAATTGAATTTACTACTTGTTATAGTAGCGAATGTCTCCGCTGATTTTATTGATGGCAAACGGAGTTGAATCTGAGAAGGTGTAAGTGCCACCATCTACAGGGAGTTTTTCATTGAACATGTCTTCATAAGCTTCCATAGTTAATTGGCTGCGTTCACTTAAAAGCGCTTGGTTTTCTTTGATAGATAAATGTTGCTTGTACCCATCCATCACTGTCATCGAGAAGAACTCGCTGACTGCACCTGATCCGTAGCTGAATAGTCCCACTCGATCACCGGTTGCTAAACTGCCATTATCTAATAGGGAGATCAACCCAAGATATAGGGACCCTGTGTAAAGATTACCGACTTGGCGACTATACAACACGGCTTCATCATAACGGGCCTCTAAACGCTGTTGTTCAGATTCGGACATTTCTGGAAAAATAGCTCGTAAGGCTTTGCGACCCATTTTTGTATAAGGTAAATGGAAAGTCAAAGCTGCGTAGTCTTCACTTGTCGTTTGGTTGACTTTTTTGTTTTGCTCCCAGATGCGGGTGAATGAATCTATATAGATTTGGTTGGACATATGACCGTCAACTAAAGGATAGTCATGCCCGGCAGGACGCCAAAAATCGTAAACATCTTCAGAGTAGAAGACACTATCATTATTAAAGGCTAATAAGCGAGGCTCTTTTGTAATCAACATCGCAACGGCTCCGCAACCTTGAGTGGGCTCGCCGCCGGTAGCCAGTCCATACTTTGCAATATCTGCTGCAATCACTAAAACTTTGCGCTCTGGATGCAAGCTTACATAGTCATGTGCTTGCTGTAAAGCGGCAGTTCCGCCGTAACAAGCGTGTTTTATTTCAAATGAACGAGCAAAAGGCTGAATATCTAACAGGGCATGAATAATTACTGCGGCAGATTTTGAAAAATCGGTACTGGATTCTGTCCCGACGATTACCATGTCGATGTCTTTTTTGTCCTCATCTGTAAGAATTTTTGCAGCAGCACTTGCTCCTAAAGTGACAATGTCTTGTGTCTCTGGAATAATTGCCATCTGATCTTGTCCAAGACCAATGTGAAATTTGTTGGGATCAGTATCACGCGCATTTGCTAAATCCGTCATATCAAGATAATAATTTGGTACGTGAAAACTGATTTTATCAATCCCTATATTCATATTGCTCCTCCTAGTTCTTATTGGTGATTTTTCACATAAAGAAAACCACCCATGCCTTTCCACTACAAAGAAATCATAGGGAAACGGACATTCTTTTCTTCCAAAAGTAAATATATCACAGAAAGGTCATAATTAGTCAAGTTTGAATCTTAAGAAATTATAAAACTATCTATGCTATACTTACATCTGATTTTTAATGAAAACATTGGAGGTGCACTCTTGGAAGAAGTAGTTATTTTAAGCGCTGTACGAACACCAATTGGCAGATATAAAGGCAAACTGGCAACTGTTTCAGCCGTCGAGCTCGGTGCAATCGCTGTAAAAGAAGCGATCACACGTGCGGAGCTCGCACCAGATCAGGTGGAACAAGTATTTATGGGAAATGTCCTACAGGCAGAAAACGGGCAGAATGTTGCGCGTCAGTCAGCCATCAAAGCGGGTATCCCTTATGAAGTACCAGCAACGACCATCAATGAAGTTTGCGGCTCAGGAATGAAAGCAATTATTTTCGGAATGCAGCAAATTCTTCTAGGCGAGGCGCAGGTAGTCGTCGCTGGCGGGACAGAAAATATGTCTCAAGCACCAAAGACCACGCGATTTGATTACGTCGCGCAAGAGTGGCAAGAACCAAAATCAAGCATGATTTATGACGGATTGACAGATGCGTTTAGCGGCAAACATATGGGACTAACCGCAGAAAAAGTGGCTGTCGAGTATCATGTTACTCGAGAGATGCAAGATCAATATGCATACGAATCACAGATGAAAGCAGCCAAAGCAAGTAAAGATGGGAAGTTCGATTCGGAGATTGTTCCTGTAGTCCTTCCAGACGGAAGCAGTATCAAAGAGGATGAAGGCATCCGTTTTGATTCCACGCTTGAAAAAATAAGCTCTTTGAAACCTGCCTTTAAAGAAGACGGTGTTGTCACAGCAGCGAATGCTTCCACGTTGAATGATGGTGCATCCGCAGTAGTGTTAGCAGCAAAATCTTATGCTATCGAACACGACTTAGCTTATGTCGCTGTTATTAATGGGTATAGCGAAGTTGGGATCGATCCAAGCATCATGGGTGTAGCCCCTGTATCAGCTATTAATAAATTATTAAATAAAGTCCATCAGACGATCAATGATGTGGATGTCTTCCAAATCAACGAAGCATTTGCAGCAGCCTCTGTTGCTGTGCAAAAAGAATTGGATCTCCCAGATGAAAAAATCAATACCTACGGCGGCGCGATTGCGTTGGGGCATCCAATCGGTGCAAGCGGCACGAGAATCGTGACAACGCTGATTTCTGAACTTTTCCAAGAGGATAAGCAACGGGGAATCGCAAGCTTGTGCATCGGTGGCGGACTTGGTTTGGCCCTGATGATCACAAAAGCAGAAGATCAAGAAACTGCAAAAAAAAAATTCTATCAACTGACCCAAGCTGAGCGTTTAGCAAAGTTGGTGAAGGAAAAAAAGTTATCGGCTAAAGAAGCAGCACAGTTAGCGACAGAAATGGTATTGCCAGAACAAGTTGCCAACAACCTCATCGAAAACCAAATTGGGGAGGGAACGATCCCTCTAGGTGTTGCACAACATTTTGTCATTAACGGAAAAGAGATCAGTATCCCCATGATGACTGAAGAGCCTTCTGTGATTGCAGCGGCCAGTAATGCTGGGAAAATCCTTGCGAAGGCCGGAGGGATTCAGACACGGGTATGCAATCAAGAGATGACTGGACAGGTCGTCTTGAGAAATGTTTCTGAAGCAGCGGCGTTCGTGCAAGTGTTTCGGGACAATGAACAACGGCTTTTTGCGGCGGCTAAAGCTAGTTCACCGTCTATTTATCAACGTGGCGGCGGATTGCGCACGATTGATTATCGTATCTTTGAAGAAGGCTACCTTTCAATCGATCTAGTGGTTGATACAAAGGATGCGATGGGTGCCAATATTCTGAATACGATGTTGGAAGCTGTAGCGGAAGAAGTACGACAACTTGTTCCTGCAGCAGAGGTTTTATTTAGTATACTGAGCAACTATGCGACGAGCGCGTTGATTGAAGCAACTTGCGAAATCCCTCTGCAACAAATGGGAGAAGAAGTCGCTGATAAGATCGCTGCGGCCAGTGCATTCAGTAAGCTTGATCCTTACCGCGCAGTGACGCACAATAAAGGAATTATGAACGGCATCGATGCCGTCGTTTTAGCCACGGGAAATGATACGCGCGCAGTGGCAGCGGCGTGCCACGCATATGCTGCCCGCAACGGACAGTACGAGGGCTTGACGGATTGGACGGTGCAAGAGGATAAATTAGTTGGCAAGCTTGTTTTACCCATGAAAGTAGGTATTGTGGGAGGAGCGACCAAGGTGCTGCCCAAAGCACAAATCAGCTTAAATCTTTTGGGCGTTTCATCTGCTAGTGAATTAGGAGAAGTCATTGTAGCTGTTGGATTGGCTCAAAATTTGGCTGCGATCCGCGCGTTAGTGACCGAAGGGATTCAAAAAGGACACATGGCGATGCAAAGCCGTTCACTGGCAATCACAGCAGGTGCGACAGCGAAGGAAATTCCTCAAGTTTCTAGTCAATTAAGAAAAGCAGAACGAATGAACTTAGCTGCAGCAGAAGAAATTATCGCACAGCTTCGGCTAGGATAATCAATAACTATTTTTATGAGGAAAGCAGTGTCTTAAAGACGCTGCTTTTTCTTTTTAAAACGATAGTTATTTTATTGGAGAAAGTAGTTTTTAACAACATTTGCAAAATAAATTTATGGATTTTATTTCCGCATCAAAATACTGATATATAGGCGATTGATAAAGGAGAAAAGTTTAAATCCATTGAATTTTTTGTCACTTTTATCATAAAAAGGTTTGACAGATAATAAATAACTTGTTATATTGTGTTCGAAAATAAAATATGATTTGTTAGGTGAGGCTCCTATACAAACATAGGCTACTGCCCAAAAATGTCGAGAGACGCCAATGGGTAGAACAGGAACTGTCGAATACAAGGCTTTTCTTAAGGTAGCTAAGATGTTTGTCTTTACGTTGTATAGTGCCAAAACTCAACGATTAGATCGACTATAGGATTTTGTCTATTTAGGATGAATTTTGGTAAGGCTTTTCGCTGAGTTTTTTGAGCGGAAAGTCTTTTTTTGCGTAACGATCATAGCTATTTTCAAAAGAATAAAAAGGGGGAAATGAAAATGGTAAAACAGTATTCACATTAACTAGTTGGAACAGTGCATTGTATCGTGAAGCATTAGAGCTGAGGAACAAAGAATTGATGGCCAGCGCTGGAAAGCAGCGTTTGCTGACTGCACCCAAAGAGGAACGAAAGGATCTGCATTTGATAATCAAGCGACAGGAACAAGTAATCGGAACCTTATTGCTTCATCCCATTTCTGAAAAATGTGTGCAGGTGAAGCAAGTTGCAGTAGATTCTCGTTACCAAGGAGAAGGTCTAGGCAAGAATTTGCTTACTTACGCGGAACAAGTCGCAAAACGAGTCGGTTTTCGTTTTGTCTTTCTCACAGGTAGAGAACAGGCTTGGGGATTTTATGAAAAATTGGGTTATCAAGGACTATCACAAGAATATCAAGAAGGTCTGCTAAGAATGCGTGTGTATAAAAAAGATCTTCAATCACCACTAGAACAATTTATGAAAAGGGAGATGAAAACAAATGGATGACAGTAGTTCAATAAATAGGGGTTTATGGCAGAAAACTGGAGACAAAAAGACGCTATTGTCTATTTGTTTTTAACACCCATTTTCTCTGTAAACCCGACTATTGGAGGGATAATCATGAATACGTTAAAAGATATTGGTTTATATCTGTTTATCGGAATAGGATTATGGCGAATTTTTTTCGGGAATAAGGAGAAGAGTATGAAACAACAAAAAATCAAGCCAAATAAGACAAATTACAGTCTATTTGCAAAGAAAACACCACAAAGTTTATTTGAGACATTTGAGAGCTCGTCACTAGGATTATTTGAAGATCAGATCGAGGATTCAAGAGAGGCATTCGGTGAAAACAGAATTCCACATAAGAAATCTACGCCTTTGATCGTAGAAGTATTGAAAGCATATATTACGCCGTTTACGTTAGTATTGATTGCGTTAGGACTTATTTCCTTTATTACAGAAGGCATCCTGCCGGAACCAGGAGAAAAGGATTTTTTCGGCAGCGGAATTATATTAGTGATGGTGCTCATCAGCGGAACGATGACCTTGATCCAATCAGTCCGTTCGAATAAGGCTGCTGAAAAATTAAAGTCATTAGTAAAGGTCACTGCGACTGTTCGCAGAAACAAACACTATAAGGAAATTCCGATGGAAGAAATTGTTTGCGGAGACTTGGTAAAACTTTCAGCAGGGGACATGATCCCAGCGGATATCCGATTGGTTTCTTCAAAGGACTTATTTATTTCTCAATCCGCACTGACCGGTGAAAGTTACCCTGTCGAGAAATGTGCCGGCAAAATAGAAACAAAACAAAATGCGGAGACTGGCTACGACAATCTTGTGTTTATGGGAAGCAACGTAATCAGCGGAAGTGCAGAAGGAATCGTGATAGCAACAGGAGCGAGGACGTTGTTCGGAGATGTGGCTGAATCGTTAGCAGCCACGCCGATTCAAACCAGTTTTGAGTTAGGTATTCGGAAGACATCATTTCTTTTTATCAAATTCATGGCATTAATGGCTCCGACAGTTATCGTGATCAACGGATTCACCAAAGGCGACTGGATGGAAGCATTCTTGTTCGGTCTATCCGTAGCAGTCGGCTTGACACCAGAAATGCTGCCGATGATCGTTACGACGAACTTAGTCAAGGGTGCTACCGGCATGGCTAAAAATGGAACCATCATTAAGAATTTGAATGCCATTCAAAACTTTGGTGCGATCGATGTGCTATGCACAGATAAAACAGGAACATTGACCCAGGACAAGATCATTCTGGAATACCATTTGGATTGTGATGGAGAAGAAGACAACCGGGTTCTGAAGCATGCTTATCTAAACAGCTATTATCAAACAGGCTTGAAAAATTTGATCGATGTTGCCATTATTGAGTCTACTGAACAAGAACTTGATACGAGTAAGATTCGCTATAAAAAGGTAGATGAGATTCCTTTTGATTTTCAGCGGCGTAGAATGAGTGTCGTAGTAGAAGACCAAGATGGAAAGACGCAAATGATCACTAAAGGAGCCATTGAAGAGATGCTCGAGATTTCTTCTTTCGTTGATTTTAAGGGAAGTGTTGCTACACTAACTGCTGAAATAAAACAACAAGTCTTAAACAAGGTCAATGAACTAAATGAAGACGGGTTGCGGGTCATCGGTGTGGCTCAAAAAACTAATCCGAGTGTCGTAGGGGAATTCTCTACTTCTGATGAATCTGAGATGGTGCTGATCGGATATTTAGCTTTTCTAGATCCGCCAAAAGAGACCACCAAGCAAGCACTTCATGCATTAAAAGAAAACGGCGTGAACGTGAAAGTTTTGACAGGCGACAATGCGTTAGTCACGCAATCGGTATGTAAGCAAGTTGGTTTAGGTGCAGAAACCATCATTCACGGGGAAGATCTGATTCATTTAAACGATGATGAATTATCCGAAATCGCCGAAGACTACCATGTTTTCGTTAAATTGAATCCGCAGCAAAAACAGCGGATCACGAGTTTGCTCCGAAAAAATGGCCATACGGTCGGCTTTCTTGGAGATGGGATCAATGACGCACCTGCGATGAAAGCAGCGGATGTAGGAATATCGGTCGATACAGCGGTGGACATCGCCAAGGAATCTGCGGATGTGATCCTACTTGAGAAAGATTTGATGATTTTGGAGAAAGGGATTCTTTCAGGAAGAGAAACATTCGGGAATATCATGAAATACATCAAGGCTACAGCCAGTTCCAATTTCGGGAATATGTTTTCAGTATTGGTTGCGAGCTCGTTTCTGCCATTCTTACCAATGCTGCCTCTGCAAATTTTGTTTTTGAATCTCATTTATGATATTTCCTGTATATCTATTCCATGGGATAGAATGGACAAGGAATATTTAGAGAAACCGAAAAAATGGACAGCATCAAGTATTGGAAAGTTCATGATTTGGTTAGGACCTACCAGTTCTGTTTTTGATATCACGACTTACTTACTGATGTACTTCGTGATTTGCCCAGCTGTAGTTGGCGGAAGCTATCATTCTTTGTCTCCTGAACAGCAGGTCGCCTTTGTCGCTATTTTCCACGCAGGCTGGTTTGTTGAATCCCTTTGGTCTCAAACGCTAGTCTTGCATGCGTTGCGAACACCTTATATTCCATTTATCCAAAGCAGAGGGTCCTTCATCATGACTGCGATCACGACTTTGGGAATCGTAGTAGGAACGCTTTTGCCATTTACAGCGTTTGGCCAAAATTTGGGCTTAGGCATTTTACCCAATCAATATTGGCTTTGGTTAATTGTTACGATTTTTGCTTATTTATTGCTGGTTACCTTTGTAAAGAAAAAATACATTCAACG
Organism: Enterococcus sp. AZ048; assembly: GCF_051715125.1. NCBI lineage: Bacteria > Bacillati > Bacillota > Bacilli > Lactobacillales > Enterococcaceae > Enterococcus > Enterococcus sp. AZ048. The sequence continues at coordinate 1,037,687 of NZ_JBIOTD010000001.1, forward strand.
GTATCAAGAGCTGCTATAAAAGAAGCAGAAGCGCCTCCGAATTCTCTCGGAGGCGCTTCTAATTTGTTTATTTAGATGATCTGTCGCGACTATCCGCACGTAGATAGACCATATCCACTAGGTGCACGCCGTGGTCGATAATGGGCTCATCGTAATTATCAGTAAAAAAGTTTTCTAAACGATGGGATTCACGAAACCCGCATTTTTTATAGAAATCGACCGTTGCTGGCACGTCGCCGGTTCCTACATACATCGTTTCATAGCGCCCCAGAAATTCATGGAATAGAAATTGGATCATTGCCTTGCCGTAGCCTTTTCCTTGATGAGTTGGATCGGTAGCAAGGTTCTTTAGTTCGCATTCAGTCTCGCTTCGTTCGATCACGACGGCCTCACACTTTGGCTCCTCATCGTATAGAACAAACATTCTTCCGTCTTCAAGGTAGCGATCGATCATATTTTCTTGTTCATCCGCTAGTAAAAGTAATTCAAGAAATCTTTTTTTATCCGTTTTTATTTCTTCAATTCTCATGTCCATCCTCCTCAAGATCATTCTTCAAATGCAGTATTGGATAAGGGTTCCCTTGACCATCTAGTGCTGATCGACTGTCTACTTGAAATCCCATATGTGTGTAAAAGCCTAACCCTTGTCTATTTTCCTCATTCACATCCACAGAACCCACATGAAAGGTGTCCAGCGCATATTGAAGCAATTTTTTTCCTACTCCTTGTCCTCTGTAGGAAGCATCGACAAACAGCATGTCTACTTTTTTGTTTTCAATTCCAATAAACCCGATGAGATTCGGGGCGTAATAGCCATAAAGGTGTTCGATTTCCAATAATGCATTTCTCACTTCAGGCTTTAAGGCATCGATTTCTTCTACGGTCAAAAAAGAGTGGGTCGCATGCACGGACGATTCCCAAATAGTCATTAAAGCAGGGAGCGCCTGCTTATTGACAGATTTAATTGTATTCATTTTACGTTCCTCCAACGTTTCGAAAAATTTCGTCACTTCAAATAAAGAGCAAAAGATTCGCTCTTAAATAAAAAGATGAAACATCGTTTATAGCTCCTTCAAACAATGTTTCATCTTTAGCAGCTTGTTTGCTTGAAGGAGCGTAATGGTGCGTATGCCAAAAATAAAGTGTCGCATGGATAACCGTCCTTTTTCTCTTTTGTCTTTTCTCCATCTTAACAAAGTAACGCGGAAAAAAACAAATTCGATTTAAGATTACGAAAAAAGGCAAAAACTTTTTTTAAGTTTTTGCCTCTTTTTCTAGTTGAAACTAAAATCCAGATAGACCGGGTTGTGATCAGAATACTTGAAGTGCATATCCTTCACATGCACCTCTTTGACGTTGATATTATCAGAAACGAGAAAACCGTCAATCAAGGTCGTGTAGGTTTGTCCTTTTTTATAAGGCTCATTTAACGCTCTGGCAGAAGGTATTTTCTCTTCAGCCAGTGTACCGGTAGGAAGATGGAAACCTGCTGGAAGCTGATCTTTAGGAAATGGGTGTGTCCATGTTTCCCGTTTTTTGCTGGTACCGAATACGTCAGGACTGTTTCCTAAAACATCATGATTGTAATCACCAGCCACCAGCACATAGTTTCCCTTTTTATACTCCTTTTCCATGACATCAAAAATTTTCTTTAATTGAGCTGCTTGGATGGAGCGGTCTTTTGTAAATGCGGAGAGGTGTGTATTGATAGCAATAAATTCCTGTCCTCCGTTGACTGGAATGCGGCTAACGGTGAATGCACGATCTAAATCGAAAAATTTGTTGAAATTTTTTTCAATTGGTAATGAGTAACGCTTGCTGCTTGTAATTTCACCCTGACTCAAAGTTACTAAACCTGACTTTGCTTGACCGATTGGATCAGTGAAAGGATAGAACAGGTAAGAGGAATCATAGTTTTGACCGTAAAGACTATTATATGTCGGTAAACGATCCGTCAGAAAGGCCACCTCATCTACATGCTGGGAACGGTCTCCTTCTTGGTCGACCTCTTGGTAAAAGGCAAAGTTGGGTGCGATATCTTCTGTTGTAGTGACGATCCCTCGCATATTTTCTTCAACCGTCTTTTTGTCGTAAGCACGGGAATAGGCGCCGCCATCCATGAAGAAGCTATAGCTAGGCGGATACGCGCCATAACCAATATTATGGCTCATTGCTCGGTAGGTCTTATTTTTTTCTAGCGTCTGATTTTGGTGATTTTGGGGTTTTAAAGTGATAGTATCTGGCAAACGATCGTAGCTGGCAAATAGATAAATCAAATATCCGCCAAGAACAAGAACGATTGCTAAAAAAATCCCTAAGAGAATTTTCAAAAAAAGTTTCATGCTGTGCCTCCTAATCTATCATTCCAAGATATCATAGCAGACTTCTAACGGAACACAAAGTATCATACTTTCGAAAAATCTACACTCATGGTACACTGATATTGTGAGTTAAACGTTATTAAAAGAGAGGTTTTAAAATGATTCGATTTGCTAAAAAAGAAGATGGAACAGCAGTTGCTAAATTAATCCTAGTTATTTTAAAGGATATGGAGCTAGATTTTTTAGAAGAATTTGGAGAAGAAAAGGCGTTGGAAGTCATCGCTGCTTGCTTTGAAGATCCTACCTATCGCTTTGGATATGCGCGAGGACTGGTAGAAGAAATCGATGGCGAGATCGCCGGTGCAGTATTTGGATATCCTGCACGCAAAGAGCCGATCATTGACCTTCCGCTAAAGGATTATTTACGTTCGCAGGGGATCACTGAGGACATTCAAATGTTTATTGATCCTGAAGCGTTTCCGAATGAATGGTACTTAGATTCTATTGCTGTCGATGAAAAATTCCGCGGGCAAGGAATCGGTTCAAAACTACTTACAGCAGTGGATCGATTAGCGACACATGAAGGGGAGAAGATTATCGGACTGAATGTTGATCAATCAAACCCCAATGCCAAACGTTTGTATCTTCGAGATGGATTTAAAGACGTGGGTGAAGTGATGATCAGCGGTCATCGATATGATCATATGCAACGGAAAGTAAAAGCGTTCGATCGCGGATAAAAAATGAGCTGTGTCCATTGGACACAGCTCATTAATTTTGCGAAAAAGTTACTTCTAATGCTGTTTCAGGTTCTTTATGTTTGTTCCTATTATACAGCCAATAATCCATGATCGCAGCAACGCAAATACAAATAGGCGCATCTGCGGGGTCAATGACATCTAATGCATAATAATCACCAGTTAGAAGTGTGGCCTTGTCCATTCTCATAATTGGCTGGTTGAAGTGATTGATCTTATATTTATGGTTATAAATATCACCATAAACAGCCCAGTGAAGCTGCTGTATGTAATAAAAGTCTCCAGGCCAATGGAAAATTTTGTGAAGGACGCCCACACGTGTCTGCTCATAATAAATTTCAAACTTACGACCAAAAATGACGCTGGCTTGTTTGATATAGGCTACGATTTGACCGTCCATCGCATAGAGAGAAAGGACATTTCCTTTACGTCCCCAATGTCCTACCATCAAATACAGAGGCACACCTTTGTTATCTTTGACGATCGTTCGTGTCATAGAACTCAATTGTTTTTCTTGAATAAAAAATTCGGTCATGTTGCTTCACACCTTCTAATTTTTACTATTCAGAAAGGATTCGATCGATTGCTTTCGCTACACCATTTTCTTCATTCGTATCAGTCACATTGTTGGCGATTTTCTTAATTGCCGCTGCGGCATTGCCCATCGCAAAACTTGTTCCTGCATAAGTCAACATACTCACATCGTTAAAGTTGTCACCGAGGGCCATCACTTGGTCAGAGGTAAAACCACGCTCTTCAGCAAATTGTTTCAAAGCGATGCCTTTTTGAGCATTGACATGATTAATCTCAATATTCGTTAATTCAGAAGCAGCGATAGCAAGATCACCCATCTTTTCAAGTTTACCAGTCACTTCTTTTAACTGCTCTGGGCCATCTTTGTCAAAAGCGATGATTTTTAGTACTTCTTCTTTTTTATCGATCAAGGTTTGACGAATGTCTTTTACAAACGTGATCGGAGTCAAGGATAGATGGCGTGAAGAAGCTGCAATCGCCATTTTTTTTGACATTCCAGGCACTTTCCCTAAAATATGTTCGGAGAAAAATTCGATTCGCATCGGTTGATTGGAAGAATACACATGTTCAGCCGTGAAAATCTCATAATACAAGCCGGCGTCTTCAAGCATATCCATTACTTCAAATGTCTTTTTCTCGCCGATGGGAATGGTAAAGATCGTTTCTCTTTTGGCATTTACGACATGAGCACCATTTAGTAAAATCATCGGTACGTGAATGTTTGCTTCATCTAAAGAGATTTTCGCATGGCTCATTCCGCGTCCAGTTGCTGTAATAAATTCGATTCCTTGAGCTTGAGCTTTCTGAATGGCTTCGATATTCGCTGTTGGGACTTGCATTTGATCGTTCAACAGTGTACCGTCCATATCAGAGGCAATGAGTTTTATCAAAATTATTCACCTAGCTTTCCTATCATACAACGATAGTGTACCATAATCCTTGAGTGGATAACCATGTCGACTGCATTCTTTAAAAAGAATTCATTGAATAAAGAAGAAATTTGACGGAGATAAATCAGTCGTAAAAATGGACCGACGCCTTTCTTTTTTTCGTAGAAATAGGAATAATAAATAGGAGTGTATAGAATGAAAGAAATTATTCATAATGATTGGCAGCATGTATTAGCAGATCAATTCCAAGCGCCGTATTATTTAGAATTACGAGAATTTTTGAAGGATGAATATTCTACTCAGAGGATACATCCTGATATGTATCATATTTTCGAGGCTTTGGAATTAACCCCCTATGATCAAGTGAAAGTGGTGATCTTAGGACAAGACCCTTATCACGGCGCAGATCAGGCTCACGGCTTGTCTTTTTCCGTCCAACCAGGTGTGAAGATCCCGCCCTCTCTGCGTAATATTTATCAAGAATTGCAAAGTGATTTAGGGATTCCTCCTGTTCAACATGGGAATCTAGTTCGTTGGGCTGAGCAGGGAGTGCTGATGCTTAATACAGTATTAACCGTTCGTGAAGGTCAAGCGTATTCACATCGAGGAAAAGGGTGGGAACAATTAACAGATGCCATTATCGAACGATTAAATGAGCGGGAAAAGCCTATCGTATTTATTTTATGGGGAAAGCCAGCACAGGAAAAAATCAAAATGATCGACACGACAAAGCACGCGATCGTAAAATCGGTTCATCCTTCCCCTTTGTCTGCACATCGTGGATTCTTTGGTTCAAAGCCATTTTCAAAAGCGAATCAGTTTTTGGAGGGGTGGGGCGAACAGCCGATTGATTGGCAGTTGCCTGAAACAGTGTAGTATGACAACGGTTTCTGTTATAGGGACAGTTTGTGAAAAGGCTCTTAATTCATATTTACTAGATTTTAATTAGTGATACAGATGTTTTATTCTGTCCTTTTCTTTTCATGTGAATTGTTGTATTATTAATAAGAAAAAAATAATCTGGAGGTTTTTAACTCGTGGAACTATTTGACAGTCTTAAATTTAAAATTATTCGTCGCAACATTAAAGTGGCATTCCCAGAAGCAACAGATGCACGTATCTTAGGTGCTGCCTCTCGTTTGAAAGCAGAAGAATTAATCGAACCTGTATTGATTGGCAACCTAGCTGAAATTGAAAAAGCTGCGGGCGCACGTGGAATCGCTTTAAGCAACTTCACGATCATTGATCCTGATCACTTCGATCGCTGGGATGAAATGGTGGAATCTTTTGTTGAGCGTCGTAAAGGCAAAGTCAGCAAAGAAGATGCTGAAAAGATTCTTAAAGATGAAAATTACTTTGGCACGATGCTGACATACATGGGGATTACAGATGGTATGGTCTCTGGAGCGATCCATTCTACAGGAGATACTGTTCGTCCCGCCTTGCAAATCATTAAAACAAAACCAGGTGTCAGCCGTACAAGCGGAGCCTTCTTGATGGTTCGTGGTCGTGACCAAGAGAAATATTTGTTCTCCGACTGTGCGATCAACGTGAATCCAACTGCGCAAGAATTAGCAGAAATCGCTGTAGAATCAGCTAAGACTGCTGAATTATTTGATATTGAACCGAAAGTAGCAATGATGAGTTTCTCAACAAAAGGATCTGCTAAATCTCCTGAGGTTGAAAAAGTAGCGGAAGCCACAACAATTGCTCAAGAATTAGCGGCAGAATTTCTGATTGACGGCGAATTACAGTTTGATGCAGCGTATATTCCAGGTGTGGCACAATTGAAAGCGCCAGAATCACAAGTAGCTGGACAAGCAACTGTTTTCGTATTCCCAGAATTACAATCAGGAAATATCGGTTATAAGATCGCTCAGCGTTTCGGCGGGTTTGAAGCAATTGGTCCTGTCTTACAAGGATTGAACAAACCAGTGTCCGATTTATCACGTGGCTGTAACGAAGAAGATGTTTACAAACTTTCAATCATCACAGCAGCGCAATCTTTAATGAACTAAAGAGTGCTTTATGAAGGCTAAAAGCAAGAATTCGCATGTAACGGCGAGTTCTTGCTTTTTTTGTGCAGACAACTATTTTTGTCTGGGAAATTTCCCAAGCGAAGACACCTGGTGACAAGGGCGGAACCTAATTCCCCAAAAGGAGCGATCGTATTGTAAACGTTTTATTATGCCTGTATAGTCAAATTTGTAAACAGGAAAAATAATTATTGGAAGGAGATGTGTTTTTGTCATGATGGAAAAGATTCAGCGCTTTGGAGGGGCGATGTTCACCCCGGTGCTCTTATTTTCATTTTCGGGAATCATGGTTGCTCTTTGTATCATTTTCAAAAACCCGATGCTTGTCGGCAGTATTGCTGCTGAGGGAACCACATGGTATGCAATCTGGAGCATCGTTGAAAATGGTGCTTGGACGGTCTTTAATCAGATGGAATTGCTGTTCGTTATTGGACTATCTATCGGGTTAGCTAAAAAAGCAAATGCGCGTGCAGCGATGGAAGCATTTGTTGTTTATACCACGTGTAACTATTTCATTTCATCTATGCTTGAGTATTTCGGCGACTTTTTCGGTGTGAACTTTGCAGCAGAACCAGGAGGAGAAAGCGGGTTTAAGCTGATCGGCGGAATTAAAACCTTGGATACCGGAATTATTGGGGCGATATTTATCTCAGCAATCGTCGTTTTTCTACACAACCGTTACTTTGACACGAAATTACCCGATTTTCTAGGAATCTTTCAAGGCTCATCCTTTATCGTTATTTTAGGATTCTTCGCGATGCTGCCGATTGCCTTTCTCATTTGTTTGATCTGGCCGAAAGTCCAGCAAGGGATTGGTTCATTACAAGGCTTTCTAGCTAGTGCCGGAATCTTTGGTGTTTGGCTCTATACGTTTTTAGAACGAATACTCATTCCTACGGGGCTGCATCATTTTATTTATACACCTTTTGTGTATGGTCCGGCTGTTGTGGAAGAAGGGATCACCAAATATTGGATGGGTCATTTGCAGGAATTTGCGCAAACAACGACACCATTAAAGCAATTATTCCCAGAGGGCGGTTTCGCCTTGCACGGCAATTCTAAAATATTTGCTTCGCCGGGAATCGCCGCAGCGTTTTATTTTAGCGCAAAACCTGAAAACAAGAAAAAAGTATTGGCCATTTTGATACCAGCAACACTAACAGCCGTCTTGGCAGGAATTACAGAACCTTTGGAATTTACTTTCCTATTTGTCTCACCCCCATTATTTGCGGTTCATTCTCTTTTGGCAGCGACAATGGCTGCGACGATGTATGGATTTGGTGTTGTGGGAGACATGGGTGGAGGCTTCATCGACTTATTAGCTAAAGTCTGGATTCCTTTGTTCCAGAATCATAAAGGGATGATTTTCACTCAGTTAATTATCGGTCTTGCGTTTGTCCTGATTTACTTTTTCGTTTTCCGCTTTTTGATTCTACGTTTTAACCTCGCGACCCCAGGGCGTGAAGAAAAGACACAAGACGTTAAGTTGTATTCGAAAAAAGATTACAAAGAAAAACAAGGTGGCAGCGTACCTGTATTAGAAGGTGCGAATCAATATACAGAGCAGGCGGCGGTTTATTTAGATGGATTTGGCGGAGCAGAGAATATCGCCAAGGTCAACAACTGTGCGACGCGCTTGCGGATCACTGTGAAGGATCAAAAGCTCGTCCAAGCGGATGATGTTTTTCGTTCGGGTGGCGCTCATGGCGTCGTTCGTAACGGCAATGCCTTTCAGGTGATCGTCGGCCTAGATGTGCCACAAGTTAGAGAACAATTTGAAACACTGATGGATGCAGAAAATTAATAAAGGAGCGTATTTAAAAATGAAAAAATTCTCAATTGTTATTGCAGGCGGAGGAAGTACTTTTACACCAGGGATCGTATTGATGTTGTTGGATAATCTGGATAAATTTCCCATTCGACAAATCAAATTTTACGACAATTTGGAAGAACGCCAAAATCACGTCGCAAGTGCCTGCGAGATTTTGCTAAAGGAACGCGCACCAGAAATCAACTTTGTCGCTACGACAGATCCCGAGGCGGCATTTACTGATGTGGATTTCGTGATGGCACATATCCGTGTTGGTCTGTATGCGATGCGAGAAAAAGATGAAAAGATTCCATTGAAATATGGTGTCGTGGGTCAAGAAACTTGCGGGCCTGGCGGAATTGCTTATGGGATGCGTTCAATTGGCGGCGTATTGGAACTAGTCGATTATATGGAACAGTATTCACCAGATGCTTGGATGTTGAACTATTCAAATCCGGCAGCAATCGTAGCTGAAGCGACGAGAAAATTAAGACCTACATCAAAAATCATCAACATTTGCGATATGCCCGTGGGTATCGAAGAGCGAATGGCGCATTCAATCGGTTTGTCTTCACGTAAAGAGATGGTCGTTCGCTATTACGGCTTGAACCATTTTGGCTGGTGGACAGATATTCGTGATAAAGAAGGCAATGATTTAATGCCTCAGATCAAAGCACATGTGAAGGATCATGGGTATTCGTTACCAGAAGAAATCGAAGAATCTCAACACACCGATGCAAGCTGGATGCATACTTTTGCGAAAGCGAAAGACGTGTATGCGTTAGACCCGGATACATTACCAAATACGTATTTGAAATATTATTTCTATCCGCAAGATGAAGTAGCCCACGCCAATCCAGAATTTACACGAGCAAATGAAGTGATGGCAGGCAGAGAGCAGCACGTATTCAGCGAATGTGATCGCATTGCGGAGGCAGGCACCGCTGAAGGAACGTCTTTAGAGGTGGATGAGCACGCAAGCTACATTGTGGATTTGGCTCGAGCAATTGCCTACAACACACACGAAAGGATGCTATTGATCGTACCAAATGAAGGGGCCATCGTGAACTTTGATGAGACAGCCATGGTTGAAGTCCCTTGTGTTGTCGGAAGCAATGGTCCAGAGCCGCTTACTCAAGGAAAGATTCCGCGTTTCCAAAAAGGATTGATGGAGCAGCAGGTCGCGGTAGAAAAATTGGTCGTAGAGGCGTGGGAAGAAAAATCTTACCAAAAACTGTACCAAGCATTGTCTCTATCACGAATCGTTCCAAATGCGCGGATCGCAAAAGAATTATTGGATGATCTGATTGAAGCCAATAAAGATTTCTGGCCAGAACTGAAATAGTTTGTGTGAAATAAAGCTACTTTTCTCCTCCTTCACGTATAATAGTGTAGGAGGGGGAATTTTATGACATTAGAACAATTGATCCATCAGCATTTAGAAGAACTTAGTGAATTGGATAAAGATATTTTACAATTCATTCTTGCAAATCCTGAGCAGGTCCAATCGTCAGGCATCATGGAATTGGCAACGATGGTCCATGCATCAAAATCATCGGTCTTACGAACAACAAAGAAACTCGGATTCTCTGGATATTCAGAATTGAAGTATTTCTTGCGTCATTCGGAAGCCAATGAGCAAACAGAGACGAACGAAAAAGATATTTTTGAAAAACAATTTGACGACATCAAAAAGACATTGGAATATATGCACTCTGTGAATCTAGAACCCATCAATGAGATGTTCGATAAAAGTCAGATCATCTACTGTTACGCGACGGGTTTTTCACAAAAAAATGCGATCGATGAATTTTATAAGATGATGCTAACTGTTGATAAACGAGTATTGGTTTTACCGAATAAAACAGAACTGGATATGGTCATGCCGATCATCACTAAAAACGATTGTGTCATTGTGGTCTCTCTCAGTGGTGAGACGGATGAGATCAAAGAAAATCTGACGGCCTTAGAAGTTCGAAAAATCCCTGTGCTGAGTGTTACTGCAATAGGAGACAATTATTTTGCAAGACACAGCACGTTCCATTTGAATTATTATTGTGATTATTTTGTGGTAGGTAGAAGACACACGCAGGCACAATCGCTGATTGGATTAAACTGTTTGATGGACTATTTAAGCCGATCCTATAGTGTCTATACCCTTGATAAGGGCGAGACAGTTGCCACAGACAATTAGCCGGTCGCTTATAAAGAAAAGACATTTACAAGTAAGCAAAGACAGTTGAAGAAGGAGTGAAAAAAATGATAGCGCTTAAATCATTTAGAATAAAGAGGAATGTATTGTTAGGCTATTGGATTTTGGTCCCAAGTCTCTTTTACTTCTATTTATTCTTAATAAGTTTTCATCAGCAACTAAGTATCCAAGAGCTTATTACACAAATCCCCGGACTGGCACTGGCTTTTCTAGTTTCTTTTGTGACGCTTTTTCAGGCGGCCTGTCTTTATTTCATTGGTCATGAGAAGGCCAATAGTAGGAATTTGGAAAAGCAGTTTTTGACCTTTAGTATGGTTCAGCAAATTCTAACAGGAAATATTATTGGTGCGGGATTGTGCTATTTTTATAATAAACAGTTGTTTTCTGGAGAAGAGAATCCTTCGCAAAGGACAAAACTACTTTTTTATTCCATTGTTGGCTTTGTTAGTCTGATCAGTTTAGTCATTTTGATGATCGCGATTCGCATGAGAGGAGTACACGTATGATTTCGTTTTTTAAAAAGAAAAATCCTAAAATTTTCAGCCCAATTGCTGGTCGTTTGACACCTTTGTCAGAAGTAAATGATCCTGTTTTTTCTGAAGGAATGATGGGACCGGGATTTGCAATAGAGCCTGAAGCGGGCGAGCTGTATTCTCCGATAGAAGGTGTAATAACCACCATCTTTCCTACAAAGCATGCGATCGGTCTTAAGAGAAAAGACGGTAAAGAGCTCTTGATCCACATCGGAATCGATACGGTGGAGTTGAATGGTGAAGGCTTTAATATTTTTGTTCATGAAGCAGAGAAGGTGACGCCGCAAACGAAGCTTGCTGAGATTGATCTGGCATATTTGCAACAGCAAGGAAAAGGGAAAACCATCATGGTCCTTTTTCCTGAGGATACACAAACGTATTCCGTAGCAGAAAAAGTAGTAGCTGCGGGAGAAGAACTTTCGTTATAACGAAAGAAGCAAGAATCCTTTTTGAGGGTTCTTGCTTTTTTTATAGTATAAAAATACAAATCGATAGTAAAATGCTTACATATGTCACTAGGAGAGAGCTTCTTGAATAGTGTATGATAAGAATAAAACGGAGTAATTTGAATAATTGGGTTAAGGGTGGTGCGGATGAAAAAACGAGGAATTTTCAAATTAGGTCTGATTCTTTTGATGCTTATGATAATCTTCGGAATATATTCGATAGGATATAAAAATCCGAGTAGACAAAACCGTGTTTTTGGTGTTTCTTTTATGACAATGAATAACCCTTTTTATGAAGTAATAAATAACGAACTATGGAAAGTGATAGAGAACAATGGAGATGCCTTGATTACACTGGACCCTGCTTTAGACATCGAAAAGCAAAATGAACAGATTCAATATTTTATTGATAAGAAAGTAGACGGGATTTTCATTAATCCGATCGATTCTGGAGCCATTAAGCCTGCGTTAGAAAAGGCGGAAAAAGCAGGTATTCCTCTTATTGCGGTAGATGCACCTGTTGAAAATTCTGAACTCGTGGATGTTACCGTTGTATCCGATAATTATGACGCAGGAGTTCAGTGTGCTAAAGATATGATGGATCGTTTTGACCGGACCAAGATTATTTTACTAAAGCACACAGCAACTAAATCAGCAAAAGATCGCATTGACGGGTTTTTGGCAACGATCAAGGGGCATGATGACTATCAAGTCGTCAATCAGGGAGAATGCCAAGGACAATTAGAAAAAGCAATGCCGTTAATGGAAAAAATGCTTGAGGAAACACCTGATGTTGACGTTGTCATGGCATTGAATGATCCGAGTGCTTTGGGAGCCATCGCCGCATTGGAAGAGGTAGATAAATCCGATGTAAAGGTATATGGAGTAGACGGTACTCCCGAACTTAAATCATTAATCATGAGTAGTTCAAATGTGATCGGGACAGTCGCTCAATCACCGATCTCGATGGGGAGAATTGCTGCAAATGAGATGTATCAATTGCTTAAAGGAAATGGAAAAGAAGAAGTCGTAGTTAAAGTAAAACTGATAACGTCAAGAAATGTTGAGGCCTACGATGAAACAGGGTGGCAGTGATGAAGAGAAAGTACGATATTTCATTGACGACGATCAAAAACACTATGACAGCATTAAATTTTATTATTGTGATTTTTTTTGGAACCGTCTACTTGATAGGAACTAAATATGTTGTCGATCATCGAATCGCGCGTGAGTTTTTGGATCGGGTCAATCATGTTCCTTTGAACCCAGAGGTAGTGTATTTCGCGTCGATTTTATTATTTATAGTATTGATTTTTTTAATGTATTATCGAACAATCATTGCACGCAATCATAAGGTGTTAAATGTCTTATTCACGGTCGTACAGCTGACGATTTGTTTTGGATTGATGTATCTATTTAATATGGGATACAACGGAATTGTACTCTTAGTTTTTTGTGACAGCATTTATCATTGGAAAGATTCTTCTTCTCGCTGGATATTGGTTGCACTGATTATATTATATTTAGTATCTAGTTATGAAGTAGCCTCAGCAGTATTGCCCATGAACAATCCGCAAGCATTTTTTGAAATATATGATATGAATACTCGGAGTCTCTTATTTGCGATACGAAACGTATTGGTCACACTGAATATCCTTATTTTTATTGGCTTTATTATTATGTACATTACGCATCAACTTGAAGAAAATGAAAAAATCGCTAAGGAACTCGATATGATCCATCAAGTAAACCGTGAATTAAAAAATTATTCGGTAGCCATTGAAAAAATGGGAGAAAGAAACGAACGAAAACGACTCGCTAGAGAGATTCATGATACCCTCGGTCATGCACTTACAGGGATAGCTGCAGGGGTAGATGCCTGTATCGTCATGATAGATATCGATGCACCTGAAACAAAAAAACAATTGAAGGTCGTAGCAAAAGTAATACGTCAAGGGATCGGCGAAGTAAGAGATTCTTTGAATAAGCTTCGCCCAGGAGCACTTGAAGAACAAGGGTTTAAGGGTGCTCTGTTGAAGCTGATTTCTGAGTTTACGAGCGTCTCTCATTTAGAGGTGGAATTGGATTATCAACTGCATAATATTGATTTTGAATCGATAAAGGAAGACGTATTGTTTCGTGTGATTCAAGAAAGCATGACCAATTCCATGCGTCACGGCGGTGCGACAAGTTTGAAGATTCGTTTCTATCAAGAAAAAGACTGGGTTTACTTGGATATCCATGACAATGGTGTCGGGGCTTTGGAAATTCATCATGGTTTTGGATTAAAGCAAATGGTCGAGCGGCTTTCTGTTATCAACGGGGACGTTCGTTTTGACGGCACAGATGGATTCCATACAGTAGCGAAAATACCGATTCAGAAAGGAGAACAGTATGATTAGCGTTCTTATAGCCGACGATCAAGAATTGATTCGCGAATCATTGAAGGTCGTCTTAAGAAGTCACGATGATTTATCTGTGGCAGGTGTTGCAGCTGATGGGGTAGAGGTGTTGAAATTTTTAAAAAGGCAAGCCGTGGATATTATTTTAATGGATATTCGTATGCCAAATATGGATGGTGTCCTTTGTACTAAAGCAGTCAAAGAAACATACCCTGGAACTAAAATCATTATTCTGACGACTTTTGATGATGATGATTTTGTCTTTAGTGCATTGAGATACGGAGCGAGCGGGTATCTGCTCAAAGGAGTAGGTATGGATGAACTTTACCACGCCATTGTTACCGTCAATCAAGGCGGCGCAATGATCAATCCGGATATTGCGATGAAAGTATTTAGTACCTTCTCAAAGATGAATCAGAATAATTACACCATCAAAGTTGATAAGAAAGATACTGAGACCATCAGTAATCCAGAATGGCGGGTACTGCAGCAAGTTGGGTATGGGTTGTCAAACAGAGAAATCGCTGAAAAATTGTTTCTTTCTGAAGGAACAGTTCGTAATTATTTAAGTTCTATCCTCACAAAGCTCAATTTAAGGGATCGGACACAATTAGCAATTTGGGCAGTTCAATCGGGGCAGACGGCAAAGGGGTTTAACAATGAATAAAAAGATTGCGAGGGCGATAACAGGGCTATTTTTTCTTGTTGTACTCATTTTGGGCGTGACGTATTATCGCAGGCCTGTCACGATCACGTTAGGTACCTTCGCAGGAAGCAACTGGGATGTTCCCAACGGCAATAGCTATAAAGTGATTGACGATGCCATCGCTCGCTTTAAAAAGAAACATCCAAATGTCACGATAGTGTATGATAGCGGAGTTCAAAAAGAGGACTATTCCCTTTGGTTATCTGAAAAAATAGTCACAGGTAAAGAACCTGACATTTTTTTAGTCCCTAGTGAGGATTTTAATACGCTTAGTTCTTTGGGTGCTATGAAGGACTTAGATTCTTTAATGGAAAAAGATCAGAATTTCAACAAAGAGGACTATTATAAAAGCGCAATGCAATCTGGTGTTTACCAAAAAAATCAATATGCACTGCCATACGAGAGTAACCCGACATTGATGTTCGTAAATAAAACACTATTAGAAAGAGAAGGAATTCCAATCCCTAATAATGATTGGACATTACAAGACTTTTATAAGATATCAAAAGAAGTGACGAAAGACAGTGACAGGGACGGGCTGATTGATCAATATGGATACTATGATTACAATTGGTTAGATTCCGTTTTTGCTCATGGCAGCCAAATATTTGATGAGGAAGGGGATACGAGCTATCTTAGCCAGGATTCATTCAAAGAATCGATTAATTTCGTAAGACGACTTCAGAAACTTAATCGAGGCTACCCAGTGAGTGCAGATGATTTTGATAAGGGAAGGATTGCTTTTTCTCCAATGCCCCTTTCCCAGTACCGAACGTATAAACCTTATCCTTGGAGAGTGAAGAAGTACTCGAATTTCGAATGGGATTGCGTAAAGATGCCAACTCTTAATGGTAAGGAAGGCAATAGTCAAACTTCTACACTATTAATGGGAATGTCAGCGAACACAAAACATACTCAAATTACTTGGGAATTCTTGAAAACATTATGTTACGATCAGCAGGTACAGCAGAGCTTGATTGAGTACTCGCAAGGACTTTCTCCACTAAAAAAAGTCACTAGATCAGATCAGACGATCTCACTTATAAATGAAGATACAAAAGACAGTATGGTAGACTTGCATCTTTTAAATGAAGTGATGGAAGATACGGTCAATCATAGTCAATTTAAAAAATATCAGTCCACCTTGAAAATCATCGATACCAGCTTGCAACAGCTTATTGAATCAAATGAAGATATGGACGTCTCACTATTAACACTCCAAAGGGAAGTTAATCAATATTTAAAAGAATAAACGATCGCATCCAAACATGACCTGTTATCAAGGTCATGTTTTTTTGTTTACATTATGCTAGACCAAAATGACATCTGTCATAATCATTTTGTTGAAAATTCATAAAAAAGATGTGACAGACGGCAGATGGAATAGCTAAGAATTCTTGTTAAGCTACAAGTGTAAAGACAAGGAGGAGTGTAAATGAAATACATGCTATTGGTTTCCCACGGAATGTTTGCCAAGGGACTAGCAGATGCATTGCAGATGCTAGTTGGACCGAAAAAGGAATTACTTGCTTGTGGATTAAAGGAAAACCAATCCATAGATAGTTTTGCCAACGATTTTTCAATGTTAATAAAAGATATTCCCGTTGGGAGTGAATTGGTCGTCCTGGGAGATCTCATTGGCGGATCGCCTTTGACCAATGCAACAAGCATTTTGATGGAAAAAGGATTCACAGAAACGATGGTCGTGATGGGCGGGATGAATCTGCCGTTGGCTGTAACAGTTGCATTAATGAAAGATTCTTTATCGAAGGAAGAGTTAGTAGTGCAGGTAACTAAGGAAGCAAGGGAAGCGCTCAAGGAATTTCGTTTAGTCAAAAATAATGAAGACGAAGATATTTAGGAAGGAGTATTTATATTATGACAGTTTCATTTGTAAGGATTGATGATCGGATCATTCATGGTCAGACGACGACACGTTGGGCAAAGGAATACCCTTGTGACGGGTTGGTAGCTGTGAACGACAAGGCTGCTTCCAGTGACGTATTAAAAGCCGCGTATAAAGCCGCTAGTGAGAAAAAAACGTTTGTCTGGAGTATGGAAGAATTTGCTAGAAAATCACAAAAGGTCTTAGACAGTGATTCACGGTATTTCTTAATTACTAAAAATCCGAATGATATGTACAAGCTTTTAGTAGAAGACGGGTTTGATCCGGGGATCAGAAAGATCATTGTTGGCCCTTGCAATGATCGAGAAGGAGCTGTAAAACTTGGAAACAATCAAAGCGTTACTCAAGAAGAAGCCGATGCTTTTGAAAAACTGAGTCAGGCGGGGTATGAGATTGAGTTTTCTTTGCTTCCAGATGTATCGATCGGTCCATGGAGCAAGTTTAAAGGGAAATTTGGCTATTAAAAACAGAAGGGAGCAATAAATTATGGCAATCAATTGGCTTCAGGCGGCAGTTTTAGGGATTTTTGCTTGTCTATCAAGTATGCCTGGACTAGGTGGGACTTCAATTGGAAATTATACGCTAGGTCGCCCATTAATCGGGGGATTGGTTTGTGGAATTATTTTAGGAGATTTGAAGACAGGTATTTTAGTCGGTGCCGCCATGCAATTAGTATATATTGCTTTAGTAACACCCGGCGGAACGGTGTCAGCGGATGTTCGCGCAGTTAGTTATATTGGTATTCCATTGGCAATGCTGGCATTGAAGAGTTATGGAATTGATGCGGCAAGTCCAGACGGAGCAGCATTAGCAACGTCATTTGGAACAATGGTCGGTACATTAGGAACCGTACTGTTTTACGGAACAGCTACCATCAATTTGGCTTGGCAACATATCGGATGGAAAGCCGTCGAAAAGGGAGAACTCAACAAGTTGAATCTGGTCAATTATGGCCTGCCCTGGATATCCCATATCATTTGTTCGTTTCTACCTACATTAGTGATGTGTAAGATGGGTGCCCCAATGGTAGATCTGATTAAGGATTATCTGCCAATGGATGGTCTAGCAATGAAAACCTTGTTTACAGTGGGCGCATTATTGCCAGCAGTTGGGATCGCTATTCTATTGAAACAAATTGTTACGAAAGCTACGGATTTCATTCCATTTTTCTTCGGTTTCACATTAGCAGCATCGTTAGGCATCAACTTAGTATCTGCGACAGTGATTGCCGGAATGTTTGCATTAATCAATTATCGGATCAGATCAATAAAATTGGAAAAAGCAACCGCTGCGGGTGCTCCATTCGACGATGATGAGGAGGATATTTAACATGGAGAAAAAGATTTCAAAAAAGACGTTGTCTAAGTCCTTTCATAAATGGTATTACGGAAATTTGACCTGCTTCTCTCAAGAGCATATGCAGACATTCGGGTACTTGTGTTCGATGTTGCCAATCGTTGAAGAATTGTATGAAAAAAAGGAAGATCAGTTAAAGGCAATCAAGACGTACACGGCCTTTTTCAATACGGAGCCTCAATTAGGAGCAGTCGTCGTCGGAATTACTGCCGGCTTAGAGGAAGCGCGAGCATCCGGAGCGGAGGATGTCGATGATGAAGCCATCAATGGTTTACGTGCTGGTCTAATGGGGCCGATTGCTGGGATTGGAGATTCTCTTGTTGTTGGTACGGTCATTCCAATCTTACTTGGTATTGCGTTAGGAATGTCGAATGGCGGTTCCCCACTAGGAGCGATCTTCTATATTATTGCTTGGAATCTATTTGCTTATTTTGGAATGAGATTTATCTATTTTAAAGGGTACGATCTTGGTGGGAAAGCGGTTGACTTCCTAGTAGGGGCAAAGGGAGATGCGATCAGGGAATCTATCACGTTGATTGGTGGAATCGTGATAGGAGCCGTTGCGGCAAGCTGGGTCTCGATAAAAACGGCTTTCACAATGACCGCAGACGGGGCAAAGGAACCTTTCCTTAATTTGCAGGAAACATTAGATGGCGTCTATCCAGGATTTCTAACAGCTATTTTTGTTTTCTTTTGTTGGTACTTGTTAGCTAAAAAAGGAATGTCTCCGGTAAAGGTCATGTTGCTACTGGTAGTTATTGCTTTTGCAGGTGTATTGATTGGTTTCTTTAATCCAGGACTGCAATATTAAAAGGAATCAAGAATATTTAAGATGTATGGTTTATAGGAAAGTTGGATAAAGTAAGGAGTTTGAACGAATGGCTAACAAAACGAGAGCAGCCTATAAAAAAGAAATGGAATTTCAACTGAGAATGCTTCAGAATTTGAAGCGTTGGGCACGAAATATGTTGGTCTTATCCTCTATCGCTTTCTCGCTTATTTTATTCGGAACGGCTCATCACACGATACAAGTGTTTGGTATAGTTCTTATGGTCCTATCACTCTCTATTCTATTGTTATTAGGATGGACGATAAAAAAAGGAACAGATAATTTGAACTTACTGCTTGAGAAAAGCATGTTATAGGCTTGGAAGAGAGCTATAAGTATAGAGGCCAAATGAATTCAATTAAATAAATAAAAAGTCAAGGTAGATCTATTAGCTATCTTGATTTTTTTATATTGGAACGAGCAATTAGAAATCTTTTACTTTTCTACAAAAGCTGAAATCGTTATACTAAATTGGTAGTAGAAAAGAGGGGAATCGGCGTGATAACGTTAGCAGATACAACAGCAACAGAAGAATTAGGAAAAATCATTGGAGTGGCAGCGAATCCAAGCGATAATCTGGTATTGACTGGGAATCTTGGTGCAGGAAAAACAACACTGACTAAAGGCATCGCTTTAGGGTTAGGGATTGACCAAATGATCAAAAGCCCTACCTATACGATTATTCGTGAGTATCAACAGGGACGGTTGCCGCTGTATCATATGGACGTGTACCGTATCGAGTCAGGTGCGGATGATTTAGGGTTGGATGATTATTTTGAAGGTGATGGTCTTTCTGTGATTGAATGGGGGCAGCAATTGGGCGATTATATGCCAGAAGATTATCTGGAGCTGCTCTTATCTAAGGACGATCAAGATGAGAATCTGAGAAGGGTCGAGTTGCTGGCGAATGGTGAGCGATCAGAGCGATTCAAAGAACGCATTTTGAAAGCGTGGGAAACAAAATGAGTGAAGTCGAAATAACTTTGAGAGAAGCGATTCCGGAGGATGCTGCGGACTTATTAAAGGTGAGTCGTCAAATCGCGAAGGAAACCGATTTTTTGATCATGGATGAGGCTGGTTTAGGTATAGATGAAGAGCTATTGGAGCTGCAATTGGCGAATCTTTACGAGAGTGAAAATAACGTCCTCTTATTAGCTCTTGCAGATGATCGAATTGTTGGGATGGCATCGGTCAAAGCAGGACCAGAGTACACAGTCGCTCATATTGGAGAAATGGGTATCAGTGTTTTGAAAGAGTTCTGGGGAATCGGACTTGGATCTGCTTTATTAGATGAAGTCATTTATTGGAGTGAGAATGCCTCGCCACTTCGACGATTGGAATTGACCGTTCAAAAAAGAAATGAACGAGCGATCCATTTGTATCAAAAGTTTGGTTTTGAAACGGAAGCCACGATGGTACGTGGCGCTCGGGATGCACAAGGGGAATTTTTAGAGGTTCTATTAATGAGTAAATTGATTCATTAAAAAAAGCGAAGCAGCGTGCTTCGCTTTAAAGGAATCACCGACTACATCGGCAAGACTAATTTTTTTAGAGGATCAACGCCAAAGTGATCTTCTTGATAAAGAAGGATTTTGGCACACGCACGACTATCCTCTAAGGCATCGTGGTGATGTTCTAATGGGATGTCCAGTTCTTCGCAGACCGTGTTCAATCGATGGTTTGCCATTTCAGGAAATAAGCGGCGGCTGGATCGCACGGTGCAAAGTGAAAGATAGGACGGCTGCTCTAACTGATAATATTCTAGACAGCCAGCTAAAACTTTCGTATCAAAACCAGCATTATGAGCGACGATCAAGCGATTTTCCTTGTAGTAATGCTGGATCTCTTGCCATACTTCAGGAAATTTCGGCGCATTTTCAACATCTTCAGGATGGATACCGTGGATTTGGATATTCTTCCAGTAAAACTCAGTTTCTGGTTTGATCAAGGAATAATATTCGCCAACAATCTGGCTGTTTTTCACCATTACCAGCGCAAGGGAACACGCGCTGTGGGTTTGGTAATTGGCTGTTTCAAAGTCCATTGCGATAAAATTCAACAGGTTCACCTCTTCGCCATTGTTTTAACCTATTTTTTTCAGCGGCGAAAGTCTTGCGGTCAAATTTTCACTCTTTCTTAAAGAGTAATGTCGAGTTCGACTGGGCAATGATCGCTGCCGAAAATTTCGGTATGAATTTTTGCCTCTTCCAGCTTGTCTTTTAAGTCCTCAGAGACAACAAAATAATCGATGCGCCATCCGGCATTGTTTTTACGGGCATTGAAGCGGTAACTCCACCATGAATAAATGCCTTCTTGATCCGGGTAGAAGTAGCGGAACGTATCGATGTAGCCATTCTCTAATAAGATACTGAATTTTTCGCGTTCTTGCGGTGTAAAACCAGCATTTTTTTGATTGGTTTTCCAATTTTTTAAATCGATGTTTTCGTGAGCCACATTTAGATCGCCACAGAAAATAACCGGTTTTTTCGCTTTTAGGCCGTTTAGATACTGCAGGAAGGCTTCTTCCCATGTCATGCGGTAGTCTAGACGCTTTAATTCATTTTGGGAATTGGGCGTATAGCAAGTAACGACATAGTATTCAGGGTATTCTAAGGTAATTAATCGGCCTTCTTGATCGTGTTCTTCCATGCCTAGGCCATACGTCACAGTCATTGGTTCATGCTTCGTAAAGATTGCTGTACCGGAGTAGCCTTTCTTTTCCGCATAGTTCCAGTATTCGTAGTAGCCTGGCAGGTCCATCTCGATTTGACCTTCCTGCAATTTGGTTTCTTGCAGACAGAAAAAATCGGCATCGAGTTCATTAAAAACGTCCATAAAGTTCTTTTTCATTACGGCACGTAATCCATTGACGTTCCAAGAAATTAATTTCACGGTTCATTCCTCCATACATTATAAAGTGATCATCGAATTAATTGTATCGAAAAAGAGTAAGAAAGCAAAGCAGTTGAGCGTATTTGTCAGTTGACAGTGCTTAAAAAATAGATTGAAAAGAGGAAATACCTATGAAAATCGGAGTAATCGGGATCGGCGGGATCGCACAAAAAGCCTACTTGCCTACCTATGCGAAAATGCGTCAGGATACGGAGTTTATTTTTGCGACACGGAATGAAGAGGTTCGCCGCAACATTTCAGAGAAATATGGATTTACTGAAACGGTAGCGACAATTGATGAATTGCTGGGAAAAACGATCGATGCTTGTTTCATCCATGTCGCGACAAAGGTGCATTTTGAAATCGCCAAAAAGTGTTTAGAAGCTGGGGTTGCCGTATTTATGGACAAGCCTGTCAGCGAAGAGCTGCAAGAAGTGAAACAGCTTCAGGAATTAGCCAAGGAGAAGCAGCTATTGTTTATGGTGGGATTCAATCGTCGGTTTGCGCCAATGGTAGATCAACTGAAGCAATTGCCGCAAAAACGAGTGATCCATCTAGAAAAGAATGAGCCTGCTCATGGCATGAATGCCCAGTATGGAATTTATGATTTGTTCATTCATTTGGTGGATACAGCGGTTTATTTACTGGATGATGAGATCATGAGTGTCCATTCGAAGATTCGGGAAGAACAGGGTCAGATGACCTATGCACAGCTGCAACTGTCCACTGCAACAACAGAGTGTCTGTTATCCATGGATCTGATGAGCGGCGGCAAAATGGAACGCTACCACGTTAGTTCGTCGGAACAAACAATGATCCTCGATCAATTGACGGAGCTGACGATCAAGCGTGGTCAAGCAGAAGAAAGTCAACGTTTTGGTGACTGGACAACGACATTGGAAAAACGCGGGTTTGAACAATTAGTCGAGGCCTTTATCGGCAGCTTGAAGGGACAAACGATTGATTTGCGTCAAGAAAATATTTTATTGAGTCATGAGCTGTGTGATCAAATGCTTCGTCAACACATCCGCCATCAATTATAAGGGGTGGTAAGTTTTTTTCTTGCGTGCTAAAATAGCAAGGATGTTTGAAAAATTTACCCGTATCGAACGAGAAAGGCTTATCAAAGTGAAAACAATAGACATAACGAACACACTACCTAATTTGAAAATCCTTTTGGATGAACCTTTAATGAATTATACGTTTACAAAAACTGGCGGACCTGTGGACGCTCTAGCATTTCCGAAAGACAAAGAAGAAGTCAAATCTTTAGTGGATTATTGCCGCGAACAGGACATTCCTTGGATCGTCTTGGGCAATGCCAGCAACTTGATCGTCAAAGACGGCGGGATTCGAGGTGTCGTCATCATGTTGACAGAGATGACCTCGATCCGTGTAGAAGAGGACACGATCACTGCTCAAGCAGGTGCCAAGCTGATTGATACGACCTATGTTGCTTTGGATCATTCCTTGACAGGCTTTGAATTTGCTTGCGGTATCCCAGGTAGCATCGGGGGAGCGGTCTTCATGAATGCAGGTGCCTACGATGGTCAATTGCAAGATGTCTTTGAATCTGTAGATGTTTTACTCGCGGACGGAACCTTTGAAACGTGGTACAAGGATCAAATGAACTTTGCTTATCGGCATTCAGCGATCCAAGAGCAGCCCGCGATCGTGCTAAGCGCTAATTTTAGATTGGCACCTGGCGATCATACACAGATTGAAAAACGAATGGCTGAATTAACCGAATTGCGTGAGCTGAAACAGCCATTGGAATATCCTTCATGCGGCAGTGTCTTTAAACGTCCGGTAGGACATTTTACAGGAAAGCTGATCCAAGATGCTGGTTTGCAGGGATTGATCTGGGGCGGTGCGCAAATCTCTGAAAAGCACGCTGGCTTCATCGTCAATATCGACAATGCTACAGCAACGGATTATATTGAATTGATCGCCCATATTCAAAAAACGATCAAAGAAAAATTCGATGTGACATTAGAGACGGAAGTTCGGATTCTTGGGGAAGAGCCAAAATAAAAAAATGCTTGAAAGAACTCATTGAGAGATTCTTTCAAGCATTTTTTTATTTTTTCATTAAGCGTAGCAAGACGGAACAAACGCCCATGGTGGCAACTCCAGCAACGATAGCTTCAACCAAGCCGCTGCCAAAAATGATACCAAGGATCACACCGTAAACCGCATTGGCGGTCACTTGCAGCACATCTGCGTAGCTGTCTTTAAAGAAAAAGAAGATCAAATTCATGACTAAGATCGTATTCGTCATTGATCCAGCCAGTCCGGCGATGAATAAGCTGACTGGACGGACTTTTTCTTTCAATAAGCGGTGCAGTCCTTTATAAACAAAGTAAGGAACGACACCGATCAAAATTCGAGGGACGATCGCAACGATGACGGCACGCCAATCACCATGATTTGTCAAAGGGTTGGCGATAAAGGGTGAGAAAACAAAGGACATCGGCGTAATTACGACAGTCGCTCGAGCCAGACTGATTACACCAAATATGGCACCGAGTCCTGCACCGATACGCGGGCCCAAAACGATCGA
Organism: Enterococcus sp. AZ048; assembly: GCF_051715125.1. Lineage (NCBI taxonomy): Bacteria > Bacillati > Bacillota > Bacilli > Lactobacillales > Enterococcaceae > Enterococcus > Enterococcus sp. AZ048. Next base: position 1,061,881 of record NZ_JBIOTD010000001.1, read on the forward strand.
AGCGATGATCACTGGAATATGCATCGTAGTCGCATTGATAGGACCGATCGGGATAAAACCAAGTGGGGTGACCGCCAAAATGATCATGATGGCTAAAAACATCGCAGTCAACGTAAAATCTTTAACATTTCGCTCTTTCATGTGTTACTCCTTTAGTTTTGAATTTACCAGGTGCACGATATCAGAAACATTCGCTAATGCCCCGCGGCCATAATCTCCGCAAGCAAGCAGCGCTTCCCGTGGTTCTATTTCATGATACCCTACATCTTTCAATGTTGCGATGTTTCGTTGGACGATCGGATTTTGATACATATACGTATTCATTGCTGGCGCGAGAATCTTGGGTGTATCGGGTAAAAGTGCCAAAGCAACGGTAGATAATAGATCATCTGCGATCCCATTGGCTAGTTTACCAATCGTGTTAGCAGAAGCAGGCGCGACCAAGAAGAGATCGGCTTCTTTTGCCAAAGCGATATGATTGATCAATGCGGCATCCGGCTCTTCCATCACGTCTGTATGGACGCGGCGATGAGACAAGGATTGAATCGTTAAGGGTGTGATGAATTTTGTGCTGCTCTCAGTCATAAGAACATCTAATTGATAGCCCATTTTAGTCAATTCATTCGTAATATCCGCTGCCTTATAGGCGGAGATGCTGCCGCTGACCCCTAGTAAGATAGTTTTCATTTTGCTTCCTCCAGTTTCAGGACTTCTTGAGTGATCAATTCCGCAATTTCTGATTTCGTCTGTGCTTCCTTCACTTTTTGATGGGCGTCGATCAAGTAGCCATGGTGTTTTTCACCGCGAATCTCCGCGAGATCGTTAGCTAAAATAAAATCAGCGTGGTTCTTTTTGAGGCTTTCTTTAGCAACATTCAACAACTCGATCATCGGAACATCCACCAAGAGCTTAAACCCAACTAAAATCGTTTCAGGCTGCAAAGTTTTGATCAGTGAAATGATTTTTGGATTTTTCTTTAAAACGATCACCAAATGCTCGGTATCTGAGGAGATTTTTTTCTCTGTTCGCTGATTGGCGATATCGGACAATGATTTTGGCAAATTTGTCGGATTGTCTGCAATCACCGTTTCTAAATCCTCTAATGTCACGGAACTTTCAGGTGTGAAATCACTGACGGCCATACTGTGAATGACGGCATCGTACGTATGCTCTGTCATTAGTTCCGTTATCTTTTTTTCTAGATCCATGGTTGATTCGATAATGTGGATGTGGAACGACGCACCCTCAGGCTTAACTGCATGGCGGGTAGTGATCAGATCGATCATTGCCCCTTTTTCTGCAAAACTTTCTGCTAGGGCTTTGCCAAGCTTACCGCTGGAGTGATTCGTGATTGCGCGGACATCATCGATTTTTTCTGACGTACCGCCTGACGTTATTAAGACTCTCACTACTGTTTTCCTCCTAATGCAACGATTGTGCGCCCCACGTGGTTCCCGTCCAAAAGGGCATCCGCTGTTTCCTGGACCTGTGACAATTCAATTTGTTGGACTTGGAAATTTGTCGGCAGTGACCACTCTGTTGCCATTTTGCTCCAAAGCTTTTGACGTTGTGTCCTTGATGCTTCTACGGAGTCGATGCCTAATAAATTAACACCACGCAGGATAAAAGGCAAGACAGTCGTATTCAACTTGATGCCGCCAGCATTTCCGCAAAGAGCCACGCTGCCGCCATAGTGGATGAATGGAAGAATCTGAGCAAGAGTGTCGCCGCCAACAGTATCTATAGCAAAATCGAAACGCTGCTTATTCAATGGGCGACTTTTTTCAGGAAACAAGTCCTCTGGTGACAGCACCGAAGTCGCACCTAATTGAGTTAAGTAGTCTGCTTGATCCTTTTTACGGCTCAATGCCACGATTTCTTTACAACCGATTTGCTTCAAAAAGTGTAGCGCAAAACCGCCTACACCGCCTGTTGCACCAGTGACCAGTACAGAACTGTCTGCGCTTAATCCATGAGCAAGCAGGGCATCGACTGACAATGCTGCCGTAAACCCGGCAGTCCCAAAGGTCATGGCCTGTTTTTCAGTCAATTCTTCGGGTATCTTAACGCACCAAGCAGCAGGGACGGCCGCTAACTCACTCAAACCGCCGTCTTGTTTGACCCCTAAACCATAGCCGGTAACGATGACGGTCTCACCAATCTCAAGACTAGCATCGGCTGTTTCAATGACCTTTCCCGCAAGATCGATACCGGGCGTCATAGGATAGCTGCTCAAAACACCTGTGTTTATTTTTGTTGCTAAAGCGTCTTTGTAATTTATGCCGGAATAACTGACAGCGATCAATACGTCTCCTTGATCCACCTCGGGTTTTGAAAAAGTTTCAATTTTTGTGTGAACGGTCTCATCTTTGACCACACGTAAACGGTGATACTCGGTCATGGTGCGTCCTCCTAAGGAATTATTTTATCATGACAAAATCCATTTTTTCATTACTATTATCTTAGCGGAAATAGAAGAAAAAGCAAATTTCTTTTCTCTTTTATTTCTATAAAACTCTCCTAAGAAAATGGGTCGAAACGCTTGATTTTTACTAAAAAGTTCGTATACTTGAATGGTGCTATTAAACATGAAGTTTACTATTAGCAAACTTGCGAAAAAAGTGGAATGAAAAAAGGAGTGAGACGATGGAAATTGGTGAGAAGCTGCGTAATTTAAGGATTCAAAAAAATTTGACTCAAGAAGAACTAGGGGAGCGAACCGATCTGTCCAAAGGCTACATCTCTCAATTAGAGCGCGACTTGAGTTCTCCTTCCATGGAGACTTTTTTTGATATTTTGGAAGTTTTAGGTGTGACCCCCGCAGAATTTTTCAAACAAAAAACAGGGGATCAAAAAATTGTCTACAAAGACGAAGACACAACTTTTTACAGTGATGCTGAACACGGGTACCATATTAAATGGTTGATCCCGGAATCCAACGAGAAAGAGATGGAGCCGATTTTACTGACGTTAGAAAAAAAAGGTCAGTACAAACAGTTCACGCCTTCATTGTCAGAAACATTTATTTATGTATTAGAAGGAAAAGTAGCCCTGCGATTTGGCGAAACCTTATATGAAGCGGAAAAGGGCGAAAGTATTTATTACGAAGCCAGCAAGCCCCACCGCCTGCAAAATCAAGCGACAGGAATCAGTAAAGTTCTGATCGTCGCAACAGAATCTTATTTATAGAAGAAGGACGTGAAGTCATGGCAAACACAATTATTTCATTTAAAGAGGTCATTAAACGATACGACGATGATGAGCCTGTATTGAAAAAAATCGACTTTGATATCGAGGAAGGGCGTTTTTATACTTTATTGGGTCCATCAGGGTGTGGGAAAACAACAATTTTAAGAATTATCGCCGGTTTCACTGACGTAAGTGAAGGCGATATTCTTTTTGAAGGAAAACGAATGAATGACATCCCGGCGAACAAACGTCAGGTAAACACCGTCTTTCAAGATTACGCGCTATTTCCCCACATGAATGTGTTTGACAATGTCGCATTTGGATTAAAAATCAAGAAAATGTCGAAAAAAGAAATCGGGAAGAAAGTGCTTGAGGCGCTGCAATTGGTTCAATTGCCTGGCTATGAAAATCGGGAAATCACCGAAATGTCTGGCGGTCAGCGCCAACGGGTCGCAATTGCTCGTGCGATCGTCAATGAACCGAAGATCTTGTTATTGGATGAACCTTTATCTGCATTGGATCTGAAATTGCGCACAGACATGCAATATGAATTGCGTGCGCTGCAAAAACGTTTAGGGATCACCTTTATCTTTGTGACTCACGACCAAGAGGAAGCGTTGGCGATGAGTGACGAGATCTTTGTTATGAACAAAGGGAAGATCGTACAAAGCGGCACGCCAGTTGATATATATGACGAGCCGATCAATCATTTTGTTGCGGACTTTGTCGGAGAGAGCAATATCGTTGCCGGTGAGATGGTAGAAGACAATTTAGTGAAATTCGTCGGGAAAGAGTTCGAGTGTGTCGATGGCGGGATGCGGCCAAATGAACCTGTGGAAGTAGTCTTGCGCCCAGAGGATCTGACCCTGACGACGCCAGAAAAAGGAAAATTGGTCGTTACCGTGGATACACAATTGTTCCGCGGCGTTCACTATGAGATGAACTGCATTGATGCAGACGGCAATGAGTGGATGGTCCATTCGACTAAGAAAGCGAAAAAGGGTAGTCAAGTTGGTCTGTCCTTTGAACCAGAGGATATTCACGTCATGCGCTTCAATGAAAGTGAAGAAGACTTTGAAGCACGCTTAGACAGTTATGAGGATTAGGAGGCAAAAAGAATGAAAAATATACGTCGTTTTTACTCGATCCCCTATTTCTTCTGGCTAGTGTTCTTTGTGATCGCCCCTGTGATTTTGATCGTTTATCAATCGTTTTTTGATATGAACGGCAATTTTACGTTGAGTAACTATCACACGTATCTGACCTCAAAAACGTATTTGATGATGACGGTCAATTCGGTGATGTTCGCCTTTTTGATCACTGCGATGACGCTTTTGATCAGCTATCCAACGGCTTACTTTTTGGCAAAGCTGAAGCACCGTCAGTTGTTGTTACTGTTGGTGGTGTTACCTACTTGGATCAATTTATTGTTAAAAGCTTACGCCTTCATTGGGATTTTCAGTGCCAATGGGTCGGTCAATGATTTTCTAAGTTTTATTGGCATTGGACAAAAACAGCTGCTGTTCACGGATTTTAGTTTCATGTTTGTAGCGGCCTATATCGAGTTGCCGTTTATGATCATGCCGATTTTTAATGCGCTGGAAGAAATCAATCCTTCTCTGATCAGTGCCAGCAGAGACTTGGGTGCGAACAATGTTGACACGTTTCGCCGCGTGATTTTCCCGCTTTCGTTGAATGGCGTGAAAAGCGGTGTGCAGGCTGTCTTCATTCCGTCGCTTTCATTGTTCATGTTGACACGACTGATCGGCGGAAATCGAGTCATCACATTGGGTACGGCAATCGAAGAACATTTCCTTGTGACGCAAAATTGGGGAATGGGCTCGACGATCGGTGTCATTTTGATCGTCGCGATGTTTATCGTGATGATGCTGACAGGTGAAAAACGGAAGGGAGGTCGAGTGAAATGAGAAGAAGAACGTTTTCTTGGGCCAATGTCTATTTGATCTTTGTATTTGTTCTATTATATATCCCGATTTTTTACTTGATCTTTTATTCGTTTAATCAAGGTGGGAATATGAGTACCTTTACGGGGTTCACGTGGGAGCACTACGAGAATCTCTTTTCGGACCGTCGGCTGATCGGTATCGTTGTACAAACATTCGTGTTAGCCTTTCTGTCCGCCTTACTTGCGACAGTTATCGGGACGTTCGGGGCAATGGGCATTTATTATACACGCAAACGAAATTCACGGAATGTGCTGCTAGGTCTCAACAATATTTTGATGGTGTCGCCGGATGTCATCATAGGGGCCAGTTTCTTGATTTTATTTACAATGCTGGGGAGTGTATTAAAGAACTTTCAATTGGGATTTTTCAGTGTGCTGCTTTCCCATGTGGCCTTTAGTATTCCCATCGTTGTTCTGATGGTTTTACCTAAATTAAAGGAAATGAATGATTCTATGATCGATGCGGCGCGTGACTTAGGGGCAAACAATAGGCAGGTCTTGTCCAACATTATTTTGCCCTTCCTGACGCCGGGAATCATCGCAGGCTATTTCATGGCATTCACGTATTCGCTGGATGATTTTGCAGTGACCTTCTTTGTAACGGGGAACGGGTTCACTACCTTGTCTGTAGAGATCTATTCGCGGGCACGACAAGGGATCAGTTTGGAAATCAATGCCTTGTCTACGCTTGTGTTCATTTTCTCTCTCTTGTTAGTCGTGGGCTACTACTTTATTAGTCGCGATGCTTCGAAGAAAGCACGGAAACGCAAGCGTGAATTCGAGGAGGTGGCAGTGCTGAAATGAGGAAACTACAATCTCTTTTTATCGGCGTGATCGCCATTATTCTCTTACTGACTTTCATGGTGGTGCGTTTGAACCACTCCTCCAACGCGAGCTCTAAAGTGCTGAATATCTATAACTGGGGAGATTATATCGACCCTGATTTGATCAAGCAATTTGAAAAAGAGTACGGCTATAAGGTCAATTATGAGACTTTTGACTCCAACGAAGCTATGGAAGCAAAAATCAAGCAGGGCGGTACAGCATATGATATCGCGATTCCTAGCGAATACATGATCCAAAAAATGAAAAAAGAAAAATTATTGCTGCCTTTGGATCATTCCAAGATTCATGGGTTGGAAAATATCGATCCGCGTTTTCTAGATTTGGATTTTGACAAAGATAATAAGTACTCGATTCCTTATTTCTGGGGAACCTTGGGGATCGTGTACAACGATAAATTTGTTTCTAGCGATAAAATCAAGCATTGGGATGATTTGTGGCGTCCGGAATTAAAAAATAATATTATGCTGATCGATGGTGCCCGGGAAGTGATGGGCTTGTCATTAACAAGCTTGGGCCATTCAATCAACAGCAAAGACATGACGCAATTGAATCAGGCAATCAAAAAATTGAGCGGATTGACCCCAAATGTGAAAGCAATCGTGGCGGATGAAATTAAGATGTATATGGCAAATGAAGAAAGTGCCGTCGCGGTGACTTTTTCAGGGGAAGCGGCAGACATGATGTCTGAGAACGAGCACCTGCACTATGTGATTCCGCCGGAGGGCTCGAATCTTTGGTTCGATAATATCGTGATTCCCAAAACGTCTAAAAACCAAGAAGGGGCCTACGACTTTATCAACTTCATGCTGAAGCCAGAAGCAGCGAAACAAAATGCGGAGTACATCGGCTATTCCACACCGAACAAAAAGGCGTTGGCGATGCTGCCAAAAAGCATTTCTGGGGACAAGCAATTTTACCCCGACGATGCGACCATCAGTCATTTGGAGGTCTATAAAGATCTAGGTCCGAAGTATTTGGGGATCTATAATGATCTGTATTTGGAATTTAAGATGTATCGTAAATAAAGAAAAAAATCAAAGCACGGAGATCATGGATGGATTTCTGATGCTTTGATTTTTTTGTGGGTGAAAGGTTCGTAAAGCTTCCTGTGTGCTACTTATGTACCGGAGATTTTGCTCGAAAATTACTAGAATTTTCTTTTTTCAGCCCTTTCTCATTTGGTATACTGAATTTAACTGAAAAAAGGAAGGGCGATCACATGCAGGCAATGATTATTACGTTTTTCACTTTTTCACATGTATTAAATTTCGGAATCAGTTATTTTATTTTGGATGAGATCAAAAATAAAAAACGGATCAATTATTTGCTTGTTCCCTTGATCGTCCTATTTGGAGTAGTTATTGGCTATACCTTCACTTACCTAGACACGGTGGTGATGGTTCTCTTTTTCCTGATTCTGTCATTGAAAAATTCGGAGGAGAGAAATGTTGTCTTTTCACTGTTGATCGTATCCAGTGCGTGTCTGATAGAAATACTAGTCAGTAGAATTACCGAACCCTTGTTGCTTATTGTATTGGAAAAACAAAATGGTTTGTTCTTTTTGCTCTTTTTTGTACTCTATTATGCTCTTTTGATTCTTAGCAGTTCGTTTTATAAAAAGCATGTAGTAACGTTCATCAGAAAAAAGAGAAAAATTAATTTGACCGCGTATTTATTAACGACAGCATTGGTTGTCTACTTTTCCTATGGGACGATCTCGCTCTATGCCTCTACGGTGTTCTTAAAATTATTTGTAGCTGTCTTTTATCTTATTTTCGCGTTTCTCGGAGGCGTGATCATTCAATCCATCTCAAGTAATCAAGAGTTAAAGATCGAGGCGGAGAAAAGACAGGTGGAGTATGTGATTCACCAGCGCTACATAGAGGACCTAAAAAATCAGTATCAGGGAATTCGCGAGTTTCGTCACGATTACGTCAATCTGTTGACTGCAATCGAATACTATATTGAAAAAGAAGAGTTTGATGGGCTGAAAACATTTTTTAATTCCAGTGTCATAAAGACCAAAAGGTTTACAGGCAACGACATTCTCCATGCGGATGAATTGAACAAGATCGATTCCTTGGATATAAAAAGTATTTTGACTATGAAATTGCTTGCGGCCCAGGATAAAAAAATCGATGTACAAATAGAAGCGGATGACGGCATCAGGCTCAATCAGAAGGTGGATTCAGTCGTGCTGATCCGCATACTAGGCATCCTATTAGACAACGCAGTCGAAGAGGTAGAAAGGATTGAAGGCGGGAAAATAGTGATCGGTATTTTCTCGGTCAAAGGAGATACGATTTTTGTGATAGAGAATACGACCCGTCAGCAGCTAGAACCGATGCACGTATTGAAACAAAAAGGCTTTTCGACCAAGGGCGAGGGAAGAGGACTGGGTCTTTCTAATCTTGATGAATTAACAGCCATGGAGCCGAATATTTTGCTGGAAACGATCATTTCTGAGCAGCGCTTTACTCAGAAGGTGGTTGTGATTGGTGAGGAGGAAGAGCGGTGTTAGGGGTTTTTATTTGCGAAGACAATGAGGTTCAACGAAAACAAGTCACGTCTTTTATTAGAAAGTATCTGCTGATCGAAGAACTAGACATGGTGATCAAAGTAAGCACGGGTGATCCTGAAGAGATTTTGGATTATTTGGAGCAGCACCCGGCTAGTCGAGGCATTTACTTTTTAGATGTCGACTTAAAATGTGAGATGAACGGTATTGAATTAGGCGCAAAAATCAGAGAAAAAGATTTACGTGGAAAAATTGTGTTTATTACCACCCATGATGAATTGTTGTCGCTGACATTCAAATACAAAGTCGAAGCGATGGATTATATTTTAAAAGAGGGAGACATTGCGAACGTCAGAGAACGAATCCAGGCAGCCTTAGACCAAGCGCAGCGACATTTTTTGGAGGAGTCTCAAAAAGCGGATGACTTTATTCAATTGAAGATCGGTAGTCAAATTCGGGTGTTTGATTTGCAGCAGGTGATGTTTTTTGAAACGGCGCCGACACCCCACAAGCTGATCCTGCATCTAGCCAACAGTACACTGGAGTTTTATGGAAAAATCAATGACACCGCTGAATTATCTCCTTCACTGATCAAAATCCATAAATCATACGTGATCAATTTTAAAAATATCCAGCTGATCGATAAGAAAAAAAGAGAAGTCACGATGACCAATGGCGAGAAATGTTTGTTGTCTATTCGTCTGAGTAAAAAGCTGGAAGCAACGCTCAAGACGAAATAATGAGCGTTTAGGATGATTTTCGAACAAACCAGTGATCAACCTTTATAATGAGCAGTAATTGGAATGTCTGTTCAATGCTGTTTGTCTCTAGCAGGTTACTAGAAGGGATAACGGCGATGAACGATAAACGGCATTCGAATCAAATGAATGAGGAGGTTGATTGACCATGAAGAAAAAAATGGCAGCAGGCGTTTTAGTAATGCTATTGGCAACAACGCCAGTAACCGCGCTGGGGGCTGAAAACGAGTACGGGGGTTTTGATAATCAAACAGGAGATATCGGGACCCGGGCAGTAACCATAAAACAATGGTTTACGAATGTTCCGCCCAAAACCTATCGTGGAAAGCAGCGAATCCAATATTATCGCCATATCGCCGGTGGCTATATCGGCGTTTATATATGAGAAAAAGGCTGCTAATCGTTGCCTGTTGTTTAGGATTACTAGTGATTTTCTTCATGTTAAAGATCAATATCCACATCAGAATCATCCTCGTTTTAGCAACGATGCTTTATTTATTAATCGACGGAACGCTGTAATCAACAGAAAAAGGAGCCGTCCTCCAAAGCTAGGAGTTATTCCAGCTTTGGAGGACGGCTTCTTTCGTTCTATTTTAGTAGGCTTCTAATTTTCTCAACACGCGAAAATGCAAAATGAGGTAGCTGATTTCGTCATTCGATAAATCGAAATCATACGTTTCAGTGACAAAGACACGGATCTGATTCGCAGCGTGAAATTCATGGGTATAGCGTTCACTTACGTAAAAATATAGGTCATTGTCAGATGCTTCGGCTTCCTGCTTCTCTTTTAGTATATGTAGCGCCAAAAACTTAAGGTGCCGCATCAATCGCGGGGCTTTCAAAACAGGTCAGCTCGTGGTATTTGAACATGGAAAATAATTTGTGTAAGTAAACTATGGATCAATTGGAGAAATTTTTCCTGTTCATGTTCGTTGATGTTCAGTTGATAATTTGCGGCTATGACCGCCTCGGTCAGAACGAAGGAATCGGTCGTTTTCAAAGGCTGCTGCAAATAGTCTTCTATTTCTTCGACGGCTTTTTTTGCAAAGGCGACCTCTGATTTAAATAAATTCTCCATAATCTCAATGGTTGAAATAGGAAAAATGTGAGGCATAGGAATCGATTCAGCCGCATTAAATAGAAAGTAAGACAGGTTGTTGGCTAAATAAAAGTTGTCTGTGAGTGCGTAGTTTCTTTTTGCTAAGTCCGCTAATTGTCGGATGAACTGACGATCAGATGCGTTAGAACGCTGTGTGGATAATTGAGCATTTTTCATTGTAATGAACCTCCATATCTTCGTTACAGGGAAATGGTCTTTTTTCAAAACCATAGGGTCAATTGAAGTTGTCTCTATGATAAACTGTCTAGTGAATAGACAGTCAAGAAATGTGCACAAAAAAAGGAGGGACCGTGATGCGCTCAACGAATTACTTAACTATCAGTGAATTTTCCAAGCTATCGGGTATTAAACGAAAGACCTTGATTTATTACGATCAGATCGGGCTTTTGCCACCAAAGCATGTCGGAGAAAAAGGCTATCGCTACTATGATTATCCGCAACTTTATACGGTCAATATGATCAATCTATTTCGAGAAATCAAAATGCCCTTGTCAGAAATCAAAGATCACCTGCAAAATAGTACCCCGGAACAAGCGGCCACGTTGCTTAAACGTCAGCAAGAATTGATCCTTCAAAAGCAAAAGCATTATGAGCAAATGTCTGGTATGGTCACGCGCCAATTGGCGTCATTAAAGGAATACGAACAAGCAGAACAGTTAAAATTCTCAGTGGTCCCTTTAGAGATGACCCCACTTTTTTTTAGTTCGAAAATTTATAAAATCCCTGAATTCCGCGCATCGATCTCGTTGAGTGAAGTCTATCAAGAGGGCTTTTCAGCCGGCTATCCGTTTATTTATCCTTCGGGGATCATGTTCAAAATTGAAAGCGATAAATTAAAGAACGATCCCTTTGAATCCATCGAGATCCAATATTATATTCGCGTTCCCGAAGCTGCTGAGAGCCGACCAGCAGGAGATTACTTGGTGTGCTACTATACCGGAGTCGTCTCCCACGATACGATCCTCAAAATGATGTTCGAGTATCTGGAGAAACAGGATCTAAAAATTCAAGGAAATGTTTACGTCGACATGATCCTAAATGGCCTTTCGGGGCATACATTCAATGATTTTCTTTTAAAATTAGTTGTTCGGGTGGCTCCTGTGTCCTAAATTCAGGTACCGCTACGTGAAATTTCTATTTTTTTTAGTTCGAAAGAGACAGCCGTATCTTTCGAACTTTTTTGTTTGACGAGAAATAGAACGAAATTCAAAAAAAGTTTGACGTTATTATTTTCGAGAAATCACAACCACGAATCCTTTTGATGTTGCAAAACTTTTTATAAAAAAGAAAAAAATTGGGTAAGAAAAAAGTTATTTAATGGTGTATAATTTATTTTATGAAAGCGCAAGCAAAAACAAAGGGGAGTATGGGGATGGAAAAGAAACAGTTGAACAGACGCCAGATTTTTGGAATGAAGAAAGACTCTTTAGAAAAAAGAATTTCAGAATATTACACGAGCGAGCAAGACAGCGGATATATTATCGAATGTCTGGTTGCGATTTTAGTGAGAAATGCGCTAGTTGTTGCTGATTTTTCTCAAATTGCGTATTCGCTAGTCAGAGAACTGTTTCTTTCCGCTGAGCCAAATCAAACAATGCAAGACTATTATGCCTTTTTTGAAAGCTATTTTGTTGAAGAAGAGCGTAATGCCATCATTACTCGACTTTATAAAAGCAAAAATAATTATTATAAAAATTTCAAGACAGCCCGTCGTCATAGCAATCTGGTGAATCAGCCGACGCTCACGAAAGAGCAACCAGATGAACGGGAAGTGGTGCTTAAAACGATCTTTGAAGATGCGAATGGGAAAGCAGTTAAATGGGTACTGAGAGATGTCGATCCCTCGAAGGATAAAAAAGAATTCGAACCGATTCTGAAAATTTTGACGACATTATCGATTTTTCAAAAGGATGGAGTCCGTCAATTTGTGTCTTTAGTGGATTCAAAACGAGTGAAAAGTGAAATTGAGATTCTCGTTGAGAAAAAGACTTCGCCGAAAAAAGGGAAGAAAATCGCAGCCAAAAAGAAAACAACGTCCACCTCAACGCAAAAGAACACCCGTCCAAAGGCTGGAAACAGCTCCTCACTTGAAAAAAACAGCCAAAAATCACAAAACGAATCCCCTCAAGCTGTCGCTCCAAATAAAGTAAATGGGGAAAAAACCGCGAAAAGAGCAACAGCCACGATTCCAGAAGCCACGCAGTCAACGGATGTTTATTTAGCGCCTGATGATCCGACTTCCGCAAATTCGAAAGAGCAGAATGCACAAAAACAAGTGGCTCCTTCTCGACCATCCGCCCCACTTCAGACAACGCCTCCTAATAAAATAGCACCGGCTTCAACTGCTACTCATTTGGAAAATGGACTAGCAGAAGCCGGAACCATGCCGCAAAGAAAAGAGGAGAAATCCAATAAAAAAATCAGGAACCTGTTGAAACAATTCCAGCAGAATCGGAAAAGATAATTTTTCAGTTTTTAGGGAAGGGTTATTTGTGATGGAGTAAAACGGATAAATCTGCGGAAAAGGAGGTATGGGATCTGGGATTTCTTGATTCGATGGGGGATCATCAAAGGGATCTTTGAAGGACGGATGCAGACGAATGTAAAAGTGAAGGAGAATTGATTCAATAGAGAAAGTTTCGTTGATGTTTTCAGAGTAGGAATAAAAGAAAAATGTGCTCAAATAAGGCTTTTTATGATAAGTAATTTTAAGAGTGCGTAATCAGTTTTTGATTGCGCACTCTTTGTCGTGACACTGTTATTCCAAATCTGTATGTCTTTCCATCATACTCTCACCAGTTTCTCCCATCCTAGCCATCAACTCCAAGATGATTCCATCATAAGTAAGAAAACTGATTTGTTCAAACGCAGAGCCCATCGGCTGAATTGAAGTTAAATTGTTTTCTTTCAATTTCGGCGATACGCCAGGGAGCACGACAACAACATCGGCCAGCTGAGCGATTTCAGACTCTTTATCCATCGTCATCAGAGCAAGGGTCACGTTGTTTCTTTTCGCTTTTTTAGCAAGGGCAACCAAGCTTGGCGTAGTACCAGATCCGGAACCGATAATCAATAAATCGCCTTTTGCTGTTCTCGGACAGCTGATCTCACCCACAAGGCTAACCGCCAAGCCTAAATGAAGTAAGCGATTAGTAAATCCAGTGATGGCGACACCCGATCGGCCGGCACCGGAAAGAAAAATGTTATTGGCATTTAGGATGGCCTCTACTAATTGGTCAAGTTCCTCGTCATTTTCGTAGTTTACGAAAGATAATAACTCTTCAATAATTTCCCGTGTGTTTCTTTTTACAGACATACAAATCCCTCCAATAATTGTTAGTATCCAAAGTCTAAATAATTCTAAAAAGTCCTACAAGAGTATTTTTGACAGAGACAACCTGACAAAGGTGTCCTTTCATCCGATAGCTTTTCTGAATAACGCCACCTATAATTAATGTCAGAAGGCGCTTTCGAAAATAATTTTTTAAAAAGGATGTTGGTACAACTTTTAAAAGGATGTATAAATCTAAAAAGTGTTTAATAAAATTGGCACATGTACTTTATAGCGAAAAAGGAGGAAAAAAAATGGAGTTTCAGCAACCTGCAAATGCGAACAGCTGGCGAGCGAAGATTCAGCGGATGGGTGGATTTTTAAGTTCGATGGTTATGCCGAACATTGGTGTATTTATTGCTTGGGGGTTAATGGCAGCATTCTTCATCCCGACTGGATGGACGCCGAACGAGCATTTAAATGAACTGGTTCCGCCGATTTTGAATTATTTATTACCTGTTTTAATTGGTTACACTGGCGGATACAATGTCTATGGAAAACGAGGCGGGGCCATTGGCGCTTTGGCAACCATGGGGGTCGTGGTCGGAGCAGATATCACTATGTTGATCGGTGGGATGATCATGGGACCGATTGGCGCGATCTTAATGAAGAAAATCGACGAATTGTTTAAGGGAAAAGTCAAACCTGGTTTGGAAATGCTGGTGGATAACTTCTCCTTAGGTTTTCTCGGTTTTGCGATCGCATTGATTGGATTTGTCGCAGTAGAACCAATTTTTGCGGTGATTTTGTCCTTCATCTCTGGTGGAGTCGATTGGTTAATGGCTCGGAACTTGATTCCTCTAACCAGTATTTTCGTCCAACCAGCACAAGTTTTATTCCTAAATAATGCTGTTAACCACGGAATCATGATTCCATTGGGTACGCAGCAAGTATTAGAAACGGGGAAATCGCTCTTATTCTTAGTAGAAGCAAATGGTGGTGCTTGGGTTGGATTGTTGATCGCCTTTTCAATGTTTGGTACCGGCATGGCGAAAAAATCCGCGCCAGCATCAATGTTGATCCAGTTTTTAGGCGGAATCGGGGAAGTAGCCTTTCCTTATGCCATGATTAAACCAGTTACAATCTTAGCACCGATCGCAGGCAATATGGTAGCTTTAGCGATTGGCCAAATATTTGGCGGTGGAACGGTTGGTGCCGTTTCTCCTGGAAGTTTCTTAGCTCTATTGATGATGACACCTCGAGGAAATTTTATCGTGAACATTGCAATGTACGCTTCAGCGGTGTTGGTTTCTTTTGTAGTTGGTGCCTTTTTCTTAAAACTGAGTCTGAAAAAGGATCTTGCTGCTGAAGCCGAAGCAGAGGAGTTAGCTGTGGAAGGCGTGGGCGTTACGACTACAGAAGCCTTTGAAACAGCCATTCCAGAACCAATCGTAGCGGGAAATGCAGTGCCAACAGGTAAATTGATCAAGAATGTCATCATTGCCTGTGACGCCGGAATGGGTTCCAGTGCGATGGGCGCTTCCATGCTCAGTACTAAAGCACGTAAAAATATGCTGGAGGTCACGGTCAAAAATGTTTCTGTTGATAACATTCCCGAGAATGCTGATTTGATCATTACGAATGAAATTTTATTGGAAAGAGTAAAGGGTCTGACAAGTGATAAGCAGGTACCGATTTTAACAATCAAGAATTTCTTGGATAACAGTGAGTATGACCGCTTCATAAAATTTATCAGAGAAAATAATGGTGAATAAACCGTATCCGCTTTCATTGTAGTGTAGTATGATGAATTCTACTAATTAATAGATGGGGAGGAAGTTAGATGTATTTATCTACCAGAGAAAGCTCTATCTTAACGATCTTGTTAAATAGTAGAAGCAAGCATACGGTGCAAGATATCAGTGATCAGCTAAACATCAACGAACGGACTGTTTACAGAGAATTGAAAAATATCAAGGCAACCTTGAAAACATTCCAACTGGAGCTCGTGACGATTCCTTCACAAGGCTTTGAGATCCAAGGGAAATCCGAAAATCTTGCGGCGCTAAAACAAGCTTTTCAAAAACAGAATATCCATCAAATTTTGACCGTAACGGAACGGGTCGATTTGGTCACGCTGATTCTATTGTTGGAAGAGGACTTCATTAAGATGCAGGCGATTGCTGCAGAATTACAGGTCTCTCTTTCGACGATTAAGAAGGATGTTGCTTTTTTAACGGATAGTCTGCCTGAAAAGGGCATTCGCGTCATTTCTAAAAAAGGTGAAGGCATTAAACTTGAGGCGGACATGATCAATCGCCATATCTTGACCTTAGATATCTTGACGAAGCACGTGACTTCTTCGGAATTTATTGCATGGTTTTTACTAAAAAAGTCGAAGGATTCATTTTATAAGAAGATTTGTTTTCAAAAAATCAGTGATCCGCTCCATTTTGTTTATGAGCAGCTAGGTCAACTAAAGGCGGATATTGACGATAATGATCTGCAAGAATTAGTTGTTTTATTATCACTGTGGCTGAGTATCTGTCATTTGACTACGTTGCCCAATAATTCGATTGATACGATCGCAATCGAACTAAATCAGACGGGTAACCGGCTTTATCATCGGATGATTGAAAATCAAAAGAGCATTTTGGCTGAAAAAACGCATCCAGAATCATTTTTAGATTACTTAAAATGGATTATCCATTTGTATTTTCAAAGAGATCATACAAATGAACTTGACTTACCGCATTTTGACAATGATATCGCGATATCTGTGAAGGACATGGTGAACAATGTCGAAGCACAGTTAGGTGTAAAACTTCACGGAAATGAACGGCAAGTCCGGGATCTATCCGCTCATTTAAGAAAAGCAGTTACGCGTATCAACAGCGGTCTATTTGTTAGAAATCCCATGAAGGATGAAATCAAGAAAAACTATCTCTTTATTTTTGAGATCGTGAGTCATGCGGCGGAAGAGGTGTTTGGAAAAGAATTCTTTCCAGAAGATGAACTGTGTTTTCTTGTGCTTTATTTTGTGATGATGATCGACAAGTTATCGAATAAGGCCTTTCGCGTGCTAATCGTTTGTTCTAGTGGTATGGGATCGTCAAAGATGCTAACTAGCCGTTTGGAATACGAAGTGCCGGAAGTGTACGTCAAGGACATTATTTCACTCACTGATCTGCATAATAAAGATATCCATGAGTACGAATTAGTCTTGTCAACGATCCCATTACCACTAGCATCGGAAGATTATTTGAAAGTATCTCCCTTGCTGAATGAACAAGAATTGGCTTTAGTACAGACGAAGATCAACAACCACAAGTACTCTGATTTGAAAACGATTCAACGGCAAAAGCAGATGAATGTAGCAGATTTTGAGCATCATCTGATGAAAAGATTATTTTACGCACAAAAAGTATTAGAGTTGATGAGGTATTGCCAGTTCAGAGAAGAAGTGATTTTTACGACAAAAATCAAAAAAAAGCGTGATGTATTCAAACGTTTAGCTGAATTTTTAGAAGTTGATGAGGCCAAGCTGACGAATAGTATCCAGACAACTGCGCAGCAGGAGCAAACGGTGCTCTTTATTATTCGTAAAAACGCAACATTTTCGGCAGATCGGATTCAGGTAATATCTGAGGCATCAAAACAATTAGGAAACTACTATTTAGTCGTAGTAGACACTGCCGAAAGTCTTTCGGGAATTAGCCATAAATTTTATCGTCAAGTCAAAGAAATCTTTTTTGACCATGTCTATGATCTCACTAAGATCGGATCATCTGATGATTTGAAAACATATTTAGTAAAAATGAATGAAATTGTATAGATTGCGAGATGGGAAAATGAAAATTTTTAAAGATGAGAATATCCAATTGAATCAGCACTACGAAAATAAAATCGAAGCCATTTTAGCAGCCGGAACTATTTTAGTTGAAAATGGCTATGTGGCAGAAAGCTATATTCAAGATATGCTGGCGAGAGAGGAAGAAGTATCGACGTACATTGGCAACCACATCGCTATCCCTCACGGTATTGTGAAATCAGTTGAGAAGATTCATTCTTCGGGTATTTCATTATTGCAAGTACCAGAAGGGATAGATTTTGATGGCAATACTGCGTACTTAGTATTCGGAATTGCGGGGAAAAACAACGAACATCTCGAGATCTTGGGTCAAATCGCGACTATTTGCTCTGAGATGGAAAATGTCGAGATTCTTCGTCATGCAACATCGAAAGCAGAGATTCTAAAGATTTTTGAGGAGGTCGTCGTTTAAATGAAACAAGCATTGCACTTTGGCGGAGGAAGTATCGGTATCGGCTTTATCGCTGACCTGTTACATGATTCCGATTACGAAACTACAATTGTTGATATAGATAGTGAGTTAGTTAAGCAAATCAATGAAACCGCCACTTTTGATCTCTATTTAATCAATGAGGATTACAAAAAGAAACAACTGACCCATATCCACGCACTGTCGTCGATCGAAGATCAAGCAGAAATCATTGAAAAAATCAGT
Source organism: Enterococcus sp. AZ048 (assembly GCF_051715125.1). Classification (NCBI taxonomy): domain Bacteria; kingdom Bacillati; phylum Bacillota; class Bacilli; order Lactobacillales; family Enterococcaceae; genus Enterococcus; species Enterococcus sp. AZ048. Next base: position 1,080,075 of record NZ_JBIOTD010000001.1, read on the forward strand.
ACCACGGACTTGATTACGACAGCAGTCTGGGCGGAAAATTTACCAAAGATTGCACCAGTTCTTTTACAAGGGTTGAAAAAACGCGCTGATATTGGAGGAAAGCGAGTAAACATCTTAGCCTGTGAAAATGCGATGTTTAACAGCGAGATTTTACGTAAAGCGATCCTTGCTCTAGAGCCGGCGGCAGATCATTGGCTGGATGCTATTGCGGCATTTCCTAACACCGCAGTGGATCGGATGGTCCTTGCATCTGAACATGACGGGAAAAAGACCATCGACATCGGTCGTGACCATGAGTTAGTGATCGAAGAATCAAAACTCGTCGATCCAGTAGACAAGCCGATCAAGGAAGCCGTCTATACGACTAATTTGAAAAAGTATATCGAACGTAAGCTTTACGTTGTCAATTGCGGTCACGCATGGGCGGGATTTATTGGCTTTGTTCATGGCTATTCAATCATACAAGATGTTTTTCATAATGAAGACTTGGTGCAGATGATTCGTGAGACGATGTGGGAATCAGCACATTTATTGATGGAAAGATACGGCTTTACAAAGCAGGATATGATTGATTACATTGATTTCATTATGGATCGTTATCAGACACCTGGTATCAAAGATATGATCACACGTGTTTCCCGCTCACCTATTCGCAAGTTACAGCCAGAAGAACGCTTAGTAGGGCCATGTGTCCAATGTGAAGAATTGGGTCTAGAAAATAAACGCTTATTGGAAGGGATCGCGGCCGCTTTTCTCTTTGACAATCCAGAGGATGAACAATCCGTGGAACTCTTGGCGTATGTTCATGAGCATGGGATTGATGATGCGATCATCCATTTCACTAATATATCGTTAGATACTCGAATGCATCAGGTGATTAAAGAAAATTATCAGAAATTTCTGGAAATGAAAGGATAAGCCGACATGAAGACGGAATTTTCCAATCAAGCAGGGAGTCAAATTGTAGACGCGGTTATTACAACGATCCAAGCCAATAAAGAATATTTAAGCGAAGTCGATAGTCACGGCGGTGATGGTGATCACGGCATCAACATGAACAAAGGCTTCACATTTGCCAGACAAGAACTGGATGAGTTGCCAAGCTACACTATGAGTGATGGCTTTAAGGTGATCAGTCAGGTGTTGGTCAATAAGATCGGCGGCTCGATGGGCCCTTTATATGGCAGCTTTTTCAGAGGACTTAGCGCAGCATCGAGAAAGAACGAGCAGATCGACAAGGAAGTCATACTGAAAATGTTGAAAAAATCCTATCAAAACCTCGCTAATCTGACCGATGCGCAGGTTGGGGATAAGAGTTTGATAGACGTGTTGGTTCCAACAGTTGAAGCCTATGAACAAGCTTTTGCAGAAGATGGCTCCTTTGAAGACTGTTTGACGAGCTCGCTAAGTGCCGCTAAAGCAGGGCTGGAATCAACTAAGATGATTCCAGCAAAAATCGGACGAGCAAGTCGGATCGGTGATCGTTCGATCGGGCATCAGGATGCTGGAGCAACGTCCTGTTATTTGATTATTGAAGCGCTGGTAACTACGATAAAAGAATTGTTGGAGGAATAGAAGCGATGCAAATTTTCGTGAATGATCCAGATTTTATTGTTGAAGATATGCTGAAGGGCTTTGCTGCGGCGCACCCTGAAATTATGATCTCACCATTGAATGATCGGGTAGTAGCCCTCAAAGATAAGAAGGAAAAAGTCGGCGTCATTACCGGTGGCGGCAGCGGACACGAACCAGCTTTTCTCGGTTATGTGGGTGAGGGCATGCTGGATGCAGTAGCGATTGGTGAAGTTTTTGCCTCGCCGCCTGCTCAAGCATTTTTCGATGCCATGACCGAGGCTGATAATGGTCAGGGTGTCGCGTGTCTTTTTGGTAACTATGCTGGAGATACTATGAACGTCAAAATGGCGATCCAAATGGCCGAAGATGAGGACATTGAAGTGAAGTATGTGGTCGCAACAGACGATATTGCCTCTTCGCCTAAAGAAACTCGTGAAAAACGTCACGGAATCGCCGGCGGCTATTTCATGTGGAAGGTTGGTGGAGCCAAAGCAGCGGCCGGTGGAACATTGGATGAAGTCATCGCGGTGGCACAGAAAGTGGTTAATCGAACGAGAAGTATTTGTGTCGGGGTCACACCTTGCACGATTCCAGCTGTAGGGAAGCCGAATTTCTTGATTGATCCGGGCACGCTGGAGTTTGGGATCGGTCATCATGGTGAGACGGGAATTGAAAAGAAACAACTGGGCAGTGCCAATGAAATTGCGATTGAAATGACAGAAGCGATTTTAACTGATTTCGCTTTTGATGGAAATAAGAAATTAGCCGTGATGATCTCAGGTTTGGGCTCGACCATGCTGATGGAACAATATGTGGTGTGCGGACAAGTTCTGGAAACATTGAAGGAAAAAGGTCACAGCGTCGAAAAAGTTTATATCGGCAATTTTGTCACATCGCTGGATATGGGTGGCATGTCATTGACAGTCGTCGATTTAGATGATGAAATCACGGAATTAATGGATGCTGAGGCACAAGCAGTAGGGTTGAAAAACTATTAAAGGATAGGATGGACAAAAATGAAATTACAACTAGCTTTGGATGAGTTAAAATTAGAGGAAGCACTGATTTTTGCAGAAAAGGTTCAGGAACACGTCGATATTATTGAGATTGGCACGCCGTTTGTGATTGATTCTGGAATGGAGGCTGTGCGCCGCTTTAAAGAAAAATTTCCCAATAAAGAAATTTTATCTGATGAAAAGATTATGGACGGTGGCTATTACGAATCGCAATTAGGCTTCGAAGCTGGAGCTGAGTATGTGACGGTTTTGGGTGTGACCGATGTGGCGACGATCAAGCAATGTGTCAAGGCAGGAAATGATTTTGAAAAACAAGTCGTGGTTGATATGATCTGTGTCGCGAATCTTGCAGAAAAGGTCGCTGAGATGGAAGAGCTGGGTGTGGACGTTTTGGCGGTTCATACAGGGGCGGATCAACAAGCCTGCGGACGGACGCCGCTAGATGATCTGAAGGTCATGACTTCTTGCGCGAAGAAAACTAAGATTGCCGTAGCAGGTGGCATCAGCAGCAAGACGATCGATAATTATGTTGCACTGAATCCTGATATCATCATCGTTGGCAGCAGTATTACTCACGCGCCGGATCCTGTAGAAGAAGCACGCTTGATCAAAGAAGCGATGCTGGCGAAAGCGTAGGGTGATAGCTGATGACACCATCAAAAAACTTATCGGCTATCTTAACCGAATTGACAGAAGATGCACAGCAGATTGATCAAGCCCAATTGGAGCAGGTTCAAGCATTGATCTTACAAGCAAAAAGAATTTTTATCGCGGGTGCCGGACGCTCTGGTTTTGCCGCCCGGGCATTTTCTAACCGCTTGATGCATCTAGGCTTTACTGTATACTTTGTAGGCGAACCAACGACACCTTCGCTCCGTAAAGGTGATCTGATAATTATTGGATCAGGTTCGGGACGGACATCAGGTCTAGTGAATATGGCGGAAAAGGCAAAAAGTGAGCAAGCCCAATTAGCGACGATCACGATTCATCCGAAAAATCCGATCGGTACAATGGCGGATGCGCTGATTCAAATTCCCGGCATCTCAACGGGAGACAAAGCGACTGAAAAGGCGCCATCGATTCAGCCCAATGGTTCATCCTTTGAACAGCTCTCTTGGCTGGTCTACGATTCCATGATCGTTGATTTGAAAAAGGAGTTAAAACAAGATCAGACGGATATGGATTACCGTCATGCAAATCTTGAATAAAAATCGGCATCGAGCTTTGGCTCGGTGCTCTTTGGGTAGGGAGGACATAATGAAAATTGCATTGTTTGATTTGGATGGAACACTAATCGATTCTGAACGCTATTATTTTTCTATTTGGCAGGAGTTGATGGCTGAAGAAGGGTATTGTTTGGAAAAGGATTTTTATCAAAGTGTGGTGGGCTCACCAACGTCGATCTTGAAGGAGAAGTTTCAACAGCATTTCGGCGAGCTGCCGATGTTTGATCGCTTGTTCGAGGAGTTTATGGATAGACGGAAACAGGCACAGAAGAATGCGGTTTTTCCCATAACCGAAGGCTGTCATGAGTATCTGGATTATCTAGCAAAAGCGAACATCACCTGTGGGATCGTTACGTCTAGTTATCAAAAGGAGGCTGAAGGGATTCTAGAGAATATGTCACTTGCTTCCTATTTCTCTTTTGGGGTTTATGGCGATCAGGTGAACAAGGGAAAACCTGATCCGGAAATCTATCTCAAGGCGATCGAGCTTGCTAAGCAGCCAGCGGATCAGATCATCGTTTATGAGGATTCACCTAATGGCATATTAGCGGCTGTTCATGCCGGACTGTCCTGTGTTCATATTAAAAATTTTGTTGATCCTACGCCGGAGATCGAACAGCTAGTCGAAAGCAGCTGCATTGATTTTTTTGAAGTTTTGGATGGATTGACGCTTTCTTCAGACTAAGCAGCCGAGAGCTGCTTTTTTTGTGACGTATAAGTAAAATCCTATTGGCTAGATGAAAGCCTATCCTCTATAATAAAAGGACGATGAAAGTTTGATAACAGTATTTTCATCAAAGAGAGGAGCAAAAAATGAAAATAGAGCCGTTTAAAGTGGAATTATGGATGAATGAACATGAAGAGAAAGCCATTTACAATACAGGGGAGACCTGTGTTGATTCGATCAGTATGGACGAGTTATTTGAGATCGCTGGACTGGACAAGGAAAAAGCGTTGACTGAACTTACGCAAAAGCGTTTGACTTATGGACATATTTTCGGCAATCCAGCGTTTAAAAAGGGAATCGCCTCTCTTTATGAAACAATCAAAGAAGAAGAGCTCACGACCACTCATGGGGCGATCGGCGCGAATCATTTGGTGCTGTATTCACTGGTTGAACCTGAGGACGAAGTAGTCGCCGTATTGCCAACTTATCAGCAGCTATACTCGATCCCTGCGTCGTTTAGAGCGACTGTGAAGCAGCACGTACTGACACCTGAAAATCATTTTCTGCCAGACATCGCAGAATTAAAGGAGATGGTCAGCAAAAAAACTAAACTGATCATTCTCAACAATCCAAACAATCCTTCCGGTTCATTGATGGATCGAGAGATGCTGGAAGAAATCATCGCGATTGCTAGAGAAGCAGGTGCGTACATCCTCTCTGATGAAACGTACCGTGGGTTGACACAGGCGGATGTTGAAAGTCCCTCGATCGCGGACATGTACGAAAAAGGAATCAGCGTCAGCAGCATGTCTAAGGTCTGGTCGCTGGCCGGTCTGCGTTTAGGCTGGATCGCGACGAAGGACAAAGAAGCACTAGAGCAATGCATCCTTCATCGGGACCACAACACGATCAGCTGCGGACTTATTGATGAGGAATTGGCGGCGATCGCTTTAGCGAACAAAGAGAAAGTGTTGGCTCGTAATCAAAAGATCATTCGAGACAACTTGAAAATTTTGGACGAGTGGGTAGCGAAGGAACCGCATATTTCTTATGTCAAACCTCAGGCTGGAACGGTAACACTGCTGTATTATGACTTTAATCGATCAAGCAGAGAGCTCTGTCTTGATTTGATTAATAACCATGGCTTGTTGTTTACGCCGGGAGAATGCTTCGAGTTTGAAGGGTGCGTTCGAATCGGCTATGGCTGTAAGACAGAAGAGCTGCTTGCGGGTCTCGATAAATTTTCTGATTACTTAGCAACGATCTAGTGTAAGAAAGGCGATCCTTTGAACGAGAAGGATCGCCTTTCTTTATCTATTTATATTTTGCCTTTTTATTAAATTCATTCAATAAATTTGACGAAAATTTTTAGTTTTGTTAGATTGAACTTACTAAAACAAGTGGAGGTGAGCGGTACATGGACCCTGACGCCGAACAGACGTCGTTGTTAAAACAAAAAATTCCTTATTTTCAAAAAGAATAGGCAGGCTTATTTCAGTGCGTTGTATAAAGCAAGGTGCTTTTTTGTCGTATTCAAAAATAAGGAGAAGAGAACGAATGAAGGAAGACTATCACCAGAGTATTCACAAATTAAAAAAGGATTATTTGAATGAGGATTTTGAACAAGGACTGACAGTCAGTGAAGCAGAGAAGCGGTTGCTGGCAGATGGACCGAACAAGCTGGAAACGAAGAAAACACCAAAGTGGCGGCTGTTTGTCCGCCAGTTCCATAATATGATCATTTATATCCTGATCGTAGCAGCGTTATTAACGGTCTTGATGGGGCATTCTTCTGATGCTGTAATCATTGGATTCGTTATCGTGATCAATGCGCTGATTGGGTATTATCAAGAAGCAAATGCCTCTGACGCGTTAGAAAAAATCAAGGAAATGCTTGCTGCAGAAGCAACGGTCTATCGTGAAGGGCAACGAATGGATATCCCGACAGAGGAGCTGGTCGTTGGAGACGTCGTTTTCTTAGAAGCAGGAGACCGGGTGCCCGCAGATTTACGAATCGTTGATAGCGACAACTTGCGGATTCAAGAAGCTTCACTGACCGGTGAAGCCGATTCGATCGAGAAAACAGCAGAGGATCTGCCGACTGAAGACGTTCCGTTAGCTGAACAACTCAATCGAGCGTTTGCCTCCACTTCCGTAACGAACGGGAGCGGATTGGGCGTGGTCACAGCAACAGCCGAAAAGACACAAATTGGTCAGATTTCGATGGAAGTTGGTCAGGTGAAGACGCGTAAATCTCCATTGATGCAGCAGATCGACGGACTTGGAAAAGGTGTTTCTTATGTCGTGATCGGCGCGGCGGTGTTGCTGTTCATTTTTGGTCTATTGCTAGAGACGTATTCATTATCGGTCTTATCATTGGCGATCGTTACAATGATCGTAGGTTCGATCCCAGAAGGATTGCCGGCTACGACTTCCGTGATATTGGCGATGGGTGTCAGCGACATGGCGAAAAACAAGCATACGATCGTTAAGACATTGCCTGCGGTTGAGACGCTAGGTTCCGTGGACGTTATCGCTACTGATAAAACAGGGACATTGACGAAAAACGAAATGACCGTCAAAGATGTTTTTCTGGCGGGTCATCACTATCAGGTGAGCGGGAATGGCTATGAACCAAAGGGAAGGATCACGGAAGAAGGTCGTGAAGTTCAGAAGGATGAGACACTTGAATTGTTCCTAGAGGCAGGGTATGAAGCCAACGACACATTGCTGAACAAAGAAAAAGATCGTTGGACAATCAATGGAGAACCGACAGACGGGTCCTTCCTGACGTTGTATCATAAGTATTTTGGTGAAGAACAGGAATCCAGCTATGAGGAAGTCGATATGCTGCCTTTTGATTCAGAATATCGCTACATTGCGAAATTAGTCAAAGATGCGAAGGGCAAACAACTGATTTTCATCAAAGGATCGCCCGATAAGCTTTTTCCAATGGCGCAACTGCAGGACGATTCGTGGTCTAAGATCGTGCGCGACCTTTCAGAGACTGGAAAACGGGTGGTCGCAGTTGGGTATAAAGAAGTTTCGCCTGAATTAGACGAAATCAGTCATGAGCTTTTGTATGAAGGAATCACATTACTCGGTTTGGCCGGGATCATTGATCCGCCCCGGGAAGAAGTGATTGAATCATTAAAGGACATGCGTAAAGCCGGAGTAGAGGTCAAAATGATCACCGGAGACCATCCGCTGACTGCCAAGACGATTGGTGAGAAGCTCGGATTGGCACCAAGGATACGAGTCATCACTGGTCAAGAGTGGGATCAACTCTCTCAGCATGAGAAAGAAGAAACCGCCGTTTCCCACCAAGTATTCGCACGAACGACACCGAAAAATAAGCTGGAGATCATCGAAGCTTTGCAGGCAAAAGACAAAGTGACCGCAATGACTGGGGATGGGGTCAATGATGCCCCCGCCTTGAAGCGAGCAGATATCGGTGTAGCGATGGGAATTCAAGGGACGGACGTAGCGAAAGATTCCGCGGACATGATTCTGACCAATGACCATTTTGCGACGATGTCCTTGGCGATCCATGAAGGGCGCCGGATCTATGACAATATCAAGAAGAGTATCTTATTCTTATTGCCCACGTCCTTTGCAGAAGGACTGATCATTGCTTTCACGATCCTAATGCAGCAAGAAATGCCGCTTCAGGCGACACAGCTTTTATGGATCAACATGGTCTCAGCCATCACGATCCAATTCGCCTTTATTTTTGAGCCGGCAGAAGACCAAATCATGGAACGTCCGCCGCAAAAGACGGGGAGCCGTTTAATGGACAAACACGATATTTTTCAAATGGGCTACGTTTCGATTTTGATGGCGCTCATCAGTATCATCGCCCATGACTGGCTGTTGGCCCAAGGCGTCGATCAAGCCACGGCCAGCACGATGATGGTGAATATCATTGTTATCAGCAAAATTTTCTACCTATTCAATATTCGTACCTCTAAATTTGCTTTATCAAAAGAATTCTTCAGCAATAAACCGGCCTTCTTGATTATCGGGGTCATGATTCTGCTGCAAGTGATTCTTACCTATGTACCGTTTATGCAGCATGTCTTCCATACCGCCTCTATGAGTGTGGTCGAGTGGGGCATTACGCTGTTGGCCGGATTGATGATTTTAGTGATTACTGAAATCGATAAATGGATTCGGTTGAAACGTCAAGAAACACAAATTGAAGAACTATACAATTAATCAAACGCTGGACTAGAGATAGTTCAGCATTTTTTTTTGACGGTAAATTATTATTTTTCCCATGAATAGGAAAAAAGTAAGTTTGTAGGCTAGCTCCTAGATTTCCTATAATAAGCATGTAAATAAATGAAAGCGGTGAAGAAAATGAAAAATATTTTGTTGATTTGTGGTTCTGGAGCTTCAAGTGGTTTTATGGCGGCAGCGATTAGAAAAGCGGCTAAAAAAAGAAAACTAGAGTTCTCAGTCAAAGCATCCAGTGAATCTCAATTGGATGATCGTATTGATTCAATCGACTACTTGCTGATTGGGCCGCATCTGTCATACATGCTGAATGATCTGCAAGAAAAGACCAAAGATAAAAATGTTAAAGCAGCAGTAATTCCTCAAGCGGTTTACGGCACGTTGAATGGAGAGAAAGCATTAGATTTAATTTTAAAATTGGAGGACTAGACGATGGATAAAATTATGAACTTTATGACGAATTCTTTTGCGCCAAAAGTGAATAAGGTAGTAAAGAATCCCTGGATATCATCAATCCAGGATTCGATTATGATCGCCCTGCCGCTCGTGTTTGTTGGATCATTAGTGACAGTCGTTTCTTTGCTGAAAAATATTTTTAGCGGGATGCCTGACTTTTCAATGATCAGCAATTTTTCTTTCGGGATGTATGCATTAGTGGTAGCTTTCCTGATTCCCTATTATTTGATGGAAAAGAAAGGCTATGGCGGTCAAAAATTAATTTCGGGTGCGGCTTCGTTAGTACTATTTATGATGCTGTTGTTTCCGACTATGACAGCCGATGGAGAAGCGGTCTTCATTCTTTCTCGCTTCGGCGCTACAGGAATGTTTCTGTCGATGATTACTGGACTATTTGTCGCATTCGTCATGAATTTTGCGGTGAAGTATTCTTTCTTTGACGAAGATACACCGATCCCTGATTTTGTAGTGGGCTGGTTCAACAGCTTGCTGCCGATTACTTTTGTCTTACTTGTTGGCTGGTTGATCACTTTCCAATTCAAGATCGACTTCTTCGATGTAGTACTATTAGTTTTCAGTCCGTTGGCAAATATTGTTCAATCATACCCTGGATTTGTTCTATCGGTCTTCATTCCAGTTTTCTTGTATACCTTCGGAATTTCTGGCTGGGTCATGATGCCAGTTATCTATCCAGTCTACATGTCAGGCTTGGCAGCAAATGCTGAAGCGGTAGCAAATGGCGGGCAAGCATTGAATATCGCTACGCAAGAAACTTGTTATGCCTTTTCTTCAATGGGGGGAGTCGGGACAACTTTAGCACTTTCAGTCATGATGGTGCTTCTAAGTAAGTCAGCTCAGCTTAAAGCCATTGGTAAAGCAGTTATCATTCCTTCAATCTTTAATATTAATGAACCATTGGTATTTGGTGCTCCCATAGCTTTCAACCCGTATCTGATGGTGCCGATGTGGATCAATAGTATCATCGTTCCAACGATCGCTTATGTCACTATGTCATTAGGGTTAGTTAATGTACCATCAAGTACCTTCCTATTGTGGTATATGCCTTATCCGATTACCTCTTATCTGGCTACACAGGATTGGCGAGCAATTGTTGTTTGTGCTTTGATCTTCGTAATCACTTGGTTGATCTTCTTGCCATTCTTTAAAGCCTATGACAATTCATTAGTGAAACAAGAGGCGCAAGAGGCTCTGGAAGAAGCGGAAGCTGCGGCCGAAGCGGTTCATTAAAATAAATTTCAAATCAAAAGAAGTTAGCAGGAGGTTGCTTATGGAAGAGACAACATTTTTAGAGGAAAATGATCAATTGAATCAGTTATCCATGAACATTTTGGTTCATGCCGGTAATGCACGTGATCATTTGGTTCAATCATTAGAAAGCTTAGAGACGATGGATTTTGAAACCGCAAAAACAGAAGTGAAGGCAGCACGTAAAGAAGTGGTCATCGCTCATGGATTACAAACAGACACTTTGCAGTTAGAGGCTTCTGGCGAACAAATTCGTTATTCAACACTATTTTGCCATGCACAAGATACCTTGATGACTGCGCAAAGCGAGATTTTGATCGGTGAACATTTAGTTCGGCTATTTGAAAACTTTAGTAAAAAATAGTAGAGAAAATCAAACTACACGAGTATATGAGGAGGAGTTTCATTGGAAAATTATCAAATGCCTAAGGATTTTTTATGGGGCGGAGCAATCGCAGCTAACCAAGCAGAGGGCGGTTATAAAATTGACGGAAAAGGAATCAGTTTAGCAGACCTGCACAAATACTATCCAGATAAGAGCAATGCTGAAATTGCTGAAGAACAGCACAAAGGCATGTCAATGGCTGATGTAAAAGCGAACTTAGCCGATACAAAAGGGTACTATCCAAAACGTCATGGGATCGATTTCTATCATACCTATGAGTCAGACTTGGAACTACTTAGCGAAATGGGCTTTAAAACTTTCCGTACATCAATTGATTGGACACGCATTTTTCCAACTGGGGAAGAAGAGGAACCGAATGAAGCTGGGTTAGCCTATTATGATCGTTTAATCGACAAGATTATCGAATTAGGCATGGAACCGATTATTACCATTTTACATTATGAAACACCAGTCGAAATCACTTTGAAATATGGAGGCTGGAACAACCGTAACGTGATCGATTTATTTGTCAAATATGGGAAAGTCGTTTTAGAACGCTATCAATCAAAAGTAAAATATTGGATCGTGATCAATCAAGTTAATTTGATTCAATTCGAACCCTTCAATTCAACGGCCATCCCTTATGATACGGTAGACAATTATGAAGAAGCAAGCTTCCAAGCAGTCCACCATCAGTTTGTCGCCTGTGCGAAATTGGCCGCCTATGCGAAAACGATTAATCCTGATATGATGATTGGAACAATGATGGCCGATTGTACAGCCTATCCGTATTCTTGTGATCCAGACGATGTGAATTTAGCTTTACGACGGAACCGGATGCAATATTTCTATACAGATGTGCAATTTCAAGGAGAATATCCGCAATATGCATTGAACTATTTTGCGGAAAATGACATTCACTTAGACATTACTGCTGAAGATAAAAAAATATTAAAAGATCATCCGATGGACTATTTGGCGCTCTCTTATTACTATTCGCAAATGGTTGACGCCTCTAAAAATACGATGAGTCCGTCATCAGTAACACCGAATCCGAATTTGAAGGCCAATCCATGGGGCTGGGCAGTTGATCCACAAGGGCTGTACAATTCCTTATCGCAATACTGGGACCGCTATCACAAAGCTATCATTATTGCTGAAAACGGCTTTGGTATGTATGACAAATTAGAAGATGGACAGGTACATGATGATTATCGTATTTCTTATCTATCAGAACACGTCGCACAGATGAAGCGAGCGATGTACGATGGGGTAGATGTAATTGCTTATTGTGCTTGGGGACCGATCGATATTATTAGTTGTTCGTCTGCACAAATGGAAAAACGTTATGGTTTCATTTATGTTGATTTGGATAACGAAGGACAAGGATCGGGTCAACGAATTAAAAAAGACAGTTTTGAATGGTATAAACAGGTGATTGCTTCAAATGGCGAAGCTTTATAATCAATTGAAAAGTTGATCCTCGTGATCAGCTTTTCTTTGAGTGGAGGTACAAAAAATGCTGACTAAAAAAGAAAAAGAACTTATTGCTTATTTAGATAAGAAAAATCGTTGGATTACTTCCGATGAATTAGCCGAATATAGTAATTGTACGACACGAACAATTCGTAATCGAGTAGCTAAGATCAATCAAAATAATCCAGCGCTTATTCTAACCAGTCATTTAGGCTATCAACTGAACTCGGAAGCGAAATTAACAAGTGATGGAACTGAGGATCGCAAGTCGCGGATCTTTTTAGAATTATTGAAGCATTCTTCTAATGGTGTTGATTTTTATGATTTGGCAGCGCTGCTCTTCATTTCTGAATCCACATTGAAAAATGATATTCAACAACTAAAAAAAGAAATCACCAATGATGCGATTCAAATCATTTTTGACCAAGATTATATTAAACTAACCGGGCCTGAGCGGGCTAAGCGGCGCTACCTTATTTCGCTTCTCTACAATGAAAGTGATGTACAGGAAAAACTAAAGGTCAGCATTCAGCAAATGATCGGTTATATCTCGCTGGAAAAATTGCAGCAGACGATTCAAGATGTTTTAGCAGAGCACACGATTCAGATCAATCAATATTCCTTAAACAATATTGTTCTACACTTTGCCATCAGTATCGAGCGGATTCGCCAAGGACATAGCCTAAAGAAAAGCTTGAATAATGATCGCAGTCAAAATAATTCAGAATTTTTAATTGCCGAAGAAATCAGTGATAAATTAGCACAGCAGTATGATATTCATTTTTCACATGCTGAGTTAGAACAATTATCGTTATTATTTATCGGAATGCAAAATGAAACATTGACCAATCAGGACAGTCATCAGCTTTCTAGTTTTGTTGATCAAAAGATCATCACCGCATTGCAGGATGTTTTAGCAGAAGTAGAACGAACTTATCTAGTCGAATTACATGATGAAGAGTTTTTCAATAAACTTGCGATCCATTTACAGAGTCTTTACTATCGTTCACATTACGAGACGTTCACCAGGAATAGTAGTTTGCTAGATTTGAAAACAGCTTATCCCTTGATTTATGATTTAGCGGTCTATATTTCTTCCTTGATTCAAGATCGCTTAGATATTTGGTTCAATGATGATGAGATTTCCTTCATTGCTTTACATATCGGTTCTTTTCTTGAAACACAGAAGCATTTTCGCAATCAGGTGACGATCCAGTTGATCGTTAACGACTATCATGATATCGGCAGTAACCTAAGCAAACAAATTGAAGAGCGTTTTGGCGAGAGTGTAGATATCGTAGTGACAGAAAAATGGAAAGTCGCAACGAGTGATTATGATTTACTATTGACGACGGATCGTGAGACAGCTTCTGAGTATGCAGGGTCCGTATTCATCCATCCTTTTTTAACCAGCAAAGATGTCAAAAAAATAGAAAAGCGGATCGATTCTTTGAAGTCACAGCGTGAAAAACGAAAAATGTACCAGGCAATCGAAAATTTTATTTTTCCAGAACTCTATTTTAATCAGATTGATCCTGCTGGATTAGTGCCGATTGAAATACGTAAACAAATGAATCAGCGGATGGTGCAAGCAGGCTTTGTTGATGAAACTTTTTCCGATCGGGTAGAAAAGCGGGAGCGCATGTCACCAACGAGCTTCCCCTCCGGCATCGCTGTTCCTCACTCAGTTGAATTAGAAGCAATAAAAAGCGGTGTTGCCATCATGACCATGCAAGAACCACTCCTTTGGGCGGATCATCCAATCAAGCTGGTCGCATACATTGCGATCAATAAAGATGAAGCAAATGACTTTAATGAGTTTTTCGAAAAATTTATTGAGATTGTTTCAGAGCCCATCAATACCAAGCAGTTAAGTATGAGTGAGGATTTTGACGAATTCATTTTACGTTTGAAAACGATGGTTGATGCGGATGAATAAAAATATTTTCAGCCGCCTAGTATTAGTCATCGTTGGCACGATTTTAATGGGGATAGGAATCGAAGTAATCATAGTGGCAAATCAAGGCTTTGATTCAGTAAGTACCTTGATTTTGGGATTGATGAACCATTCCGCGCTGCCATTTGGTCGCTGGAGTCAATTAATCAGTGTGCTGTTTCTGCTAATTACCTTTATTTATAAGCGCAGTATGTTGGGAATCGGCAGTATCATTAATACATTTTTAGTAGGGGAAACGATCAGTCGCACAGCTCCAGCCATCCAAGCTATCGATGTTCTTTCCAACAATATTTTGGCTTCTTTATTAGGATTTTGTGTGATGGCATTAGGAACGGCGATCTATTTAAGAGGAGAATTAGGCTCAGGGCCCTTGGAAGGAATGATGTTTTGTGTCTGCGATCTCTTGCATCTTTCTTTGCAAAAGGGACGAATATTACTGGATTTTATGATCGTTGTTAGCGGTGTTTTGCTGGGGAGCACAATTGGTTTAGGCACGCTTTTTGCGATTTTCCTGTTAGGACCGATGATTCAAAGCTGTCTGGCAGTTTTAAAACAAAGCAAGAAAAATAATTTGAGTTACTGCGAAAAGAAAAAACAATTATCAGAATAGTGAATAGACTATGGGGAGAATGTATTTGCTAAGATGCATTCTCTTTTCTTTTTTGTAGAGTAAGAATCGTCAAGTGATGATATTTAGCCTATAATTGATAGAGAAACGATTCCTTGGTTTTATTGTGTATAGCTTAGTTGCGTATAAGAGGAGGAAATATGAATGGTTAGAAACAAGCAGGCAAGACTCAATTTAGATCATTTTGAAGCGAGTATCACAGCAATCGACACGCATACGCAAGGGGAACCTACTCGAATCATTCTAGATGGATTTCCTGAGCCCAAAGGCGAAACAATGTTGGAGAAAATGCAGGATGTGGCGAAAAATCATGACCATTACCGCAGCGCATTGATGGATGAGCCTCGAGGGCATAAGGATATGTTCGGTGCATTGTTGACAAAACCGATCGATCCAAAAGCAGATTTTGGAGTGATTTTTATGGAGGGGACGGGCTATATGCCGATGTGCGGGCACGGGTCAATGGGAGCGGCTACAGCCTTGGTGGAGGCGGGCCTCGTTGAAGTGTCGGAGCCGTATACAGCGATTACTCTCGAAGCACCTGCGGGTCTGATCGAAGCCAAGGTAGCGGTTGAAGAAGGAAAGGCAAAAGAAGTAAGTATTATCAACGTTCCATCTTTCTTGTATAAAGAAAATCAAACGATTGAGATTGATGATTACTTGTTTCAATACGATCTTGTTTTTGGCGGAAATTTTATGGCTTTGGTGGAAGCCAGTCAATTAGGATTGCAGGTGAGTTCGTCTGATTTGGCTGAGTTGACGGCAATTGGAATCAAACTGCTGGAGAAGATTAATCGAGACATCGACATCCAGCATCCGAATCTCGACATCACGGAAGTCGTTACTTGCGAATTTTATGAAATGATTGATACTGATGAACTAAAGAATCGCAACGTCGTCATATTTGGCGATTATCAAGTGGATCGTTCACCTTGCGGAGCGGGAACCAGTGCCATGATGGCTGCGATGTACGCTCGAGGGAAGCTTGCACTGCATGAGTCATTTATCAATGAGAGTATTATAGGGAGTCGTTTCGTTGGGGAACTTCTAGAAGAGGAGAAGGTCGGCAGTTATCGGGCTGTGGTTCCGAAAATCACCGGAAGTGCCTATATCACGAGTCAGGCGACCTACTTCATTGATCCCGAGGATGCGTTGAGGTACGGATTTCATCTTAAATAAAAGATATTCATTGAACGTTAAGCCAAAAGCTTAAGGTTCTTTTTTTTTACAGTCGATAAATAAAAAGGCGCTCTATAAAGGAATATACAGAGAAAAAGCAGGTAAACTAATAGTATAGCAAGTTATTGTATAAAAGAACCTCCCTCCTGTGCAGCAACTAGCTGACAGAAGGGAGGCATAGAGCGTTTGGATCAATCGCCCTTGTTTTCTTTGATGCTTAAGATGACTTTTCTAACTTTTGAGATCGTATCTTGCGCGTTCTCACGATAATAGAACATCAGTATGACATAGAGTGAATCAATAATACTTAGCTGCGCAATACGTGAAGCCAGAGCTTCGGAACGAAATTCGATTTCTTCAGAGATCGAAATGAATACGACATCGCCCAATTTTGCCAGCGGCGAATTCACTTGGCTCGTTACAACGATCACTTTGGCACCATTTTTCTTTGCGGCCTCCGCAATGTGGATCGTTTCTTTCGATTTTCCTGAATGAGAAATAAACAGTGCACAATCTTCCTCTGTAAGTAAAGAAGCTTCCATCAGTTGAATGTGGTAATCCGTACTATGACCGACAGGAATAGGGGAACGCAGAAATTTATGGTACGCATCTGTCGCGACGATTTCTGATCCGCCAACGCCGAAGAAATAGAGTCTTCTTGAATCAGAGATCATCGAAACCGCTTTTTGCAACTCCTCTTCCTTCAGCAGCTTTCTTGTATCCGTTAAGGTCTTCATATTCGAGTCAAACACTTTTTGTGCCATCACCAACTCGGAATCATCCTCTTGAACATTTTCATGAATCGTGACTGCAGTCAGATCATTTTCCTGCTTCAATAAAGCCAATTTAAAATCCTTAAAACCATTAAATCCCAATGTTTTTGTAAATTGAAAGAATGTTGAGTCTGCAATACCTAGCTCGGCAGCAAGATCACTGATCGAACTGTGGCTGACTTTAATAGGATTTTCTACTATATAGTCAGCGATCGCTTGCTCTTTAGGACTAAAGTCTTTGTACATAGACTTGATCTGTAAGTGAATAGGGCTAGACATGAATATCCCTCCTTCATCTAATAATTGTTTACTCATAAGATACTAAGAATGACGAAAAAAATCAACAAAAATATTTTTTATTTTTATTGTTTACAAAAAAATATTTTTTTGTATAATAAAAGTATAAAGTTGAATGCGTTATCAGAAACCGATTCCCAAAAAAGTTCAACTTAATGTCCATCGCGGCAATGACGAAAGGAGCGATCAACCGACAAAAAAGAAAGAAGATGTGGTTCGTTTGTCAGGCGTAACAAGGTCAAGCAAAACTAGAAGGGATTTTAAAAATGGGAAAATACAAAATAGCGATCGTTAATTCAAGCAGTTTCGGAAAGATTTTTCATGATCAATTAGAACGTCTTGAAAAAATCGGTCAAGTCGAAGCATTTACAGTAGATGGAGAAATCGGCGGACGTGAATTAGCGGAGTTGTTGCAGGGCTACAATATCATTATTGCGAGTGTCACACCATTTTTTACGAAAGAATTTTTTGATCACAAAGATGAACTTATTTTAATTACAAGGCATGGCATTGGGTATAACAATATTGACATTGAAGCAGCAAAAGAGCATGACACCCTCGTCTCGATCATCCCCGCTTTGGTCGAAAGAGATGCAGTGGCGGAGAACAATATCACCAATTTATTAGCGTTGTTGAGAAAGACCGTGGAAGCAGATTCGAGTGTTAAAAATGATAGCTGGGAGGATCGTGCGAATTTCGTAGGTCGTACCTTGTTTAATAAAACAGTGGGTGTCATTGGTGTCGGCAATACGGGGAGCTGTGTCGTCGAAACCCTTCGAAATGGCTTCCGTTGCAATGTTTTAGCATATGATCCGTACAAGTCTGCTTTACACATCGAAAGCTATGGAGCGAAGAAAGTGGATTTGCCGCACTTGCTGAAGGAATCTGATATCATCTGTCTTTGCGCCAGCTTGAATGAAGACAATTACCATATGATCTCTACAAAAGAGATCGCTCAGATGAAAGACAATGTTTACCTCTCAAACAGCGCACGCGGCGCGTTATTAGATGAAGAAGCAATTGTCAGCGCTTTACGATCAGGGAAAATCGCTGGGGTCGCTACCGATGTGCTAGAAGAAGAGCCGGGCCGCAAGGATCACCCTTATCTCGCTTTTAGTAATGTCGTCATGACACCACATACCTCAGCCTATACGATGGAGTGTTTACAAGAAATGGGTGCGAAATGCCTTCGAGATGTCGAAGATGTTGTCGCAGGGAAAATTCCTGAACGCTCTGTTCAGGGAGAAAGAATAGGTGTGAGTTAAAAAGGAGGGTATGGATGTTAACGGATTTAAAGGTCAAGGTCGGTCCGCAATTTTATCGTTACCACGTTGGAGCGATTGACTTCGTACCAGAATTGCTAACGGAATTTTCTGCAAAAAATGTATTGATCGTCCATGGGGGGATCTCTTTTGAGAAGGCGAAACCTTTCTTGCGCTTCCTTAATGACTCCGCGTATCACTTCCATTTTTTGCGGTACACAGGTGAATGCAGCTATTACGGAGCCGAACGAATCAGCAACGTAGTCAAAGAAGCGCAAATCGATTTCATTATTGGCGTGGGAGGCGGAAAGCTGACGGATTTGGTTGGCTATGCAGCACATACCCTAAATGTGAACTTTGGGGTGATCCCAACACTTGCTAGTAACTGTGCCCCTTGGACGCCGCTTTCTGTCATGTACAAGGAAAATGGAGAATCAGAAGGGAAAAGCGAACACTTTTTGCGACAGGCATCGTTCTTTATCACAGATCCCGAGCTGGTAGTAACTGCGCCTACGAAATATTTCATTGCTGGATTGGCAGATACGATCGCCAAATGGTACGAATCAGAAGCAATTTTGGCGCAGGAGCATCTTCTAAATGAGCCCTTTTTGCAGGTTGCTGAATACACGGCAAAGCTTTGTAAAACAGCGATCATGAAGGATTCGTCCAAAGCCATCAAGGACATGGAGGCGGGAGAGGCAACCGAAGAATTCATTCATTTATCAGAAATCGTTTTTGGTGTCGCGGGGCTAGTTGGCGGTTTAGGTGACAAGTATGCGAGAAACGCGATTGCCCATGCTATGCATGACGGTATGAGTAAATTTATTCCAGAAAGTCATGATTTCCTGCACGGAGAGAAAGTAGCCTACGGAATATTTTATCAATTGGCAGTCGAGAAAAAATGGGACGAAATCGATGAACTGATCCCTTTTTATCAGGAATTGCAGTTGCCGATGTCGCTAAAACAAATGGGGCTTTTTCCAGCAGAAGAAGTGATCGATAAGATCGTGGCCTTTGTAGATTCAAAGGAAAAAGTTCACTTAGTGCCAATACCAATGACTAGTGAATTATTGAAGGAATCAATCATAGAATTAGAAAATTATATCAATAAGAGTTAAAAGAAGGAGGATCATATGGATACTTTAAGTGTAATGCAGAGTCTGTTGATTGCTTTGTGGGTCGCTGCGGTAATGTCAAGATGGCTAGGAGGGGGCGCGACACTCACGCTGCGTTTCTCCCCGTTGATGACTGGACTGGTTGTCGGTATCATCATGGGAAATGTCGCTCAGGCGATGATCGTTACGGCTGCTTTGCAAATGATTTATATGGGTGTGTTCTCGCCAGGAGGCTCCATGCCAGCGGAACCTTCGATTGCTGCGGCAATTGCAGTTCCCGTCGCTTTGTTGGGAAACTTGAAACCGGAAGCTGCGATCGCAGTGGCCGTACCGGTTGGATTATTAGGAAGTTATTTGTACCAATTCCGTTTCTTTATCAACACATTCTTAGGGAAATACACGGATAAAGCAGTGGAAGATTTGAACGCCAAAGCAATGAAGCGGTCGATCATCCTTTATCCGACGATTGCGTCATTCTTGCTTTTCGTACCACTAGTATTTATTGCTCTTTACTTAGGAGCACCGATCATTGCTGATGTCATCAATGCATTGGAAGGAACAGTTGTCATTCATATTCTTGAAGTAGTTGGGGGCGGATTAGCTGCAATAGGGATCGCCACAACCGTTTATGTTATTGGTCGGAAAGATTATATGGTCTTTTTCTTCCTTGCTTACTTCATGAGTGTAGTGTTCAAGTCACTTGAGATCACGATGGTTACTTACGCAATCTTCGGTATTCTGATCGCGTTGATCTTCGTTCAATCGCAAAAAGGCAAGGGAATCGCGCCAGCAGCGGATGCTGGTGGACAAAGTTCCTCTGCGACCTTTGACGATGACGACGACTATGATGATGGATTCTAATTAGGAGGAAAAGACGATGACTGAAGTATCTACAAATAAAAGTTTAGCACCAGAAGAGATCACCAGTAAAGACGTTACAAAAGCTTACTTGAGATGGCATTTTGCCAATGAGATCCCGCATTCATTCGAACGTTATTTGGCGCCTTCGCTGCTGTATGCGATGATGCCGATCTTAAAAAAGTTGTATAAAGACGATGATGCGTTAAAAGCAGCGTACAAACGCCAATTGCTCTTCTTTAATACGCAGCTGAGCTGGGGTGGCGGGGTCATCACTGGCTTGATGTCTTCGATGGAGCAGCAACGGGCACAAGAGGAATATGAGAATAAAGAAATTTTGATGCAAGATGATTTGATGTACAACACGAAGGCAGGGTTGATGGGGGCGTTAGCCGGGATCGGGGATGCGATCGATTCAGGGACGGTCCAATATATCTTCATCGCCATCGCCGTTCCTTGGGCACAACAAGGAAGTGCGCTAGGTGCGTTGTTCCCATTTATTTGCTTCGCACTTTACCAAGCCGCACTGGGCGTATTCTTTGCTAGACAGTCCTTCACTATGGGGCGTAATGCGACAGGCTTGATGCAAAGTACAGGTGTCCAAACAGCGATCGAAGCACTTTCGGTACTGGGTCTGTTCATGATGGGGATTCTTGCCGGGAACTACGTAAAAGTCGAGTCCACATTGAAATTTGCCATCTCTGGACGGAAATTCGTTATTCAAGAGATTCTTGATCAGATCGTTCCGGGCATCTTGCCTTTAGTTGTCGTGATGGGGGTGTACTGGTTCTATACGAAGAAGGGTCTGAAAGTAACACAAGCGTTGCTTTGGCTGACCTTGATCTTGATCATTTTAGCTGGAATCGGAATCTTATAAATAGAAAAAGGATGTGTATGAAATGGGCGTAGTGAATTTAGCTCGAGTAGACGAACGATTGATCCATGGACAAGTAATGATGACTTTATCACAAAAAAGTGGGGTCAATTCAATTTTTGTTGTAGATGAAGTGGTAGCGAAAGACAAATTTATGCGGGATCTTTACAAGAATGCCGGCAGTCGGACAGGTCAGAAAACGATTGTGATCACACCGGAAAAAGCGAAGTTTTATTGGGATGAATTTACTTTTAAAGAATACAACTGTATTTTGATCACCAAGACAGTCAGTGTCATTTATGATCTGGTAAAGCATGGTGTACCGATGAAAGAGTTGAACATTGGCGGGATCGCTCAAAAAGATCCTGATAAAGATTTGTTGGTCACAAAATCAGTGTACTTAAACAAAGAGGACGCAGAACGCTTAAAGGACATGAATGAAAATTACGGTGTGGAAGATATCTATTTCCAAGCCACACCCTCTGCACCTAAATCAAGCTTGAAGGATGTCTTGAAACAATTCGGATTATAGAGAAAATGAAAGAGAGGAGAGAGTAAACATGGAGCAAACAGAGATCTTCAACGATTGGCTATTTCGATACCAATATGTTTATCGGTTACGTCGAACAGAGAAAAGCAAAAAAAGATTTCTTAGCGCTTTAGTCACGGATATCGCAAAGATGCGCGAAGATATTCGAGTGATCGAGTACGATCAGCAAAAGAAATATGCATCTCGGAACGTCTATGTCGGCGATGTCGAAAAGGCAGAACGTGTGATCTGTACATTCTATGATACTCCTCCTGAGAGCTTTGGCTCCTACCAGTTGTTTGATCGTAAGGACCAAGCGAAAAAGACGACGACCTACATTTTAGTGAGCACGATTTTGGCAATTCTTTTAGGGATCATAGGCACGCTGGTCTACATGGGGCTGTCGCCTCATTCCTTTCAATTGAATTCACTCGGCACACTGATGATAGTGGCTGCTTACGGCGCCTATTTTGTTCTCTTAGGAAAAGTCACGAAAGGATTGTCTAAGCGGAAAACATTGGTTCGCAACACCTCGTCGATTTTAGCGATGTTGAAGATGATCGCCGATGAGCGACAAGAAAAAGTCGCCTATGCCTTTTTAGATGAAGGCAGCTACGGCAGCAAAGGATTAGACGAATTACAAAAGCAGGTCAGTCGTCAGTGTCAGATTTATTACTTAGACAGCGTAGGGGCTTCAGCCCCGTTACATTTGATCGGTGAGACACCCAGTAGCAAAAAAGCAATAGAAGACATTGATTATCAGGCGGCAAATCAAAAAGTAAGCTATCTTTTCAGTGCACGAAGAGATGAAGACAAGGCAGCTTTTTACTTAGAGGCCGCAGATTTAAAAGAGAAAAAGCTGAATATGAAAAATATTGCTGCTGTAACAAGTTTGTTTCAGTGAGAGAAATGGAGGAAATTATGCTAGGAATCGTAATCGCCACACATGGCACCTTAAGTGATGGCTTAAAAGATGCTGCGGAAGTGATCATTGGGACTACGAACAACATCGCGACCGTGAATTTGAATCCCGGGGACGATGTTCAGGAATTAGGCGGAAAAATCGAGGCGGCTATAAAGGAAGTTGATAACGGCGAAGGGGTCGTTGTCTTAACGGACCTAGTAAGCGCCAGCCCGTACAATCAGTCAGTCTTGATCACCAACGAATTAGATGCTGCGCTTCAAGCGAACGTTTGTGTCATCGGCGGCGTTAATTTACCGATGCTGCTTGAAACGATCAATCATCAAATTCTAAGTACACCTATAGAAGAAGCTGCGCCAGCAGTGATGGCACAAGGGGCAGACAGCTTGGCTATTTGGCATATCTCATCAGTGGAAGAAACAGACGAAGAAGACGACTTTTAATTAGGATAGGGGACTAAAACTTATGAAATGGGGCTTTAGATGGTATGGAGAGAAAGGCGACTCCATTCCTTTAAATCATGTAAGGCAGATTCCCGGTATCAATGGTATCGTTGGCACATTGTTGAATAAGATGCCCGGAGATGTATGGGAAGTTGCAGAAATTCAGGAACTGAAAGAATCGATTGAAAAAGAAGAATTGGCGTTGCTAGGCATTGAAAGTGTCGCGATCCATGATGCGATCAAGGCCGGCACCGATGAACGGGACCATTACATTGATAACTACATTCAAACGATCCGAAACCTTTCTGAGTGTGGGGTGGATTTGATTTGCTACAGCTTCAAACCGATTTTCGGCTGGGCAAAAACAACCCTTAATTATGAAAATGAAGATGGCAGCTTGGCGTTGCTCTATGATCAAGAGGTTGTAGACAATATGGAACCGGGAGATATGTACAAGCTGATCAGCAGCCAGTCAAAAGGCTTCCAGCTTTCCGGTTGGGAAGAAGAACGTTTGAACAAATTTAATTCATTAGTTGAGATGTATGAGGGCGTGACGGAAGAGGATCTATTCGAGAATTTGAAGTATTTCCTTGAAAAAATCATTCCTGTCTGTGAAGAGGCAGACGTGAGAATGGGGATTCATCCGGATGATCCGCCATGGGAAATTTTCGGGTTCCCACGTATTACGAAAAATTTAGCTGATCTAAAACGAATCATCAGCATGGTGGATTCTCCTTACAATGGCATTACGTTGTGTACGGGTGCCCTAGGTGCAGATCCTGAAAACGACATGGTGAAGATCGTTCACGAAATCGGGGATCGAATCAACTTTGTTCATTTCCGCAACGTGGAATTTCTTGGTTACCGGAAGTTCAAAGAAACCGCCCATCCATCTGCGGAAGGGTCATTGGATATGTACGCGATCATGGAAGCGCTGATTGAAGTTGGTTTTGATGGCGTGATTCGCCCGGATCACGGACGGACGCTCTTTGGCGAAGTCGCACGTCCAGGATACGGACTATATGACCGAGCAATGGGGATCACGTATATGCAAGGGCTGCACGAGGCGATTTTAAAAAGTAAAAGCTAGCAGTTGGATAGAAAGCGAGGAAAACATGTCAGTAACGATGAAGCATGAAGTGTATGAACAGTTAGTACAAACAAAGCTGTTACCGCTCTATACCGCAACGAATCTTGAGTATTTAGATAAGGTGGAAGAGATTTTGTTGAAAAACGGAGTTCCGCTGATCGAAGTGACTTTTCGCAGCGACCGTGCGGCAGAAGCCATCAAGAAACTGTCAGAATCAGGAAAATTAACGGTAGGGGCAGGAACTGTCCGTACGTTGAAAGAAGCAAAAATCGCTGTTGAAAATGGTGCGAAGTTCGTGGTGTCTCCAGCGGTGGTACCTGAAGTGATCGAATTTTGTTTAGAGCAAGAAATCCCAGTTTTTCCAGGAACAGCAACACCGCGGGACATTCAAATTGCGGCAGATTATGGCCTTACAGTTGTGAAATTCTTCCCAGCAGATATTTATGGGGGACTGGATGCTATCAATGCATTAAGCGGCCCTTTCTACGATATGAAATTCTTGCCGACTGGTGGAATCACTAAAGACAACTTTGTTTCGTATTTGGATAATCCTCACGTGATCGGTGTAGGCGGCTCCTTCATTCTTTCGGAAAAGGTCATCATGGAAGACAATGGAGAGAAAATGGACCGAATCCTACAATCATTAGTAGAACAAATGTAAAAAGCATCAGGAGTGATCAAATGATCGGCTCCTGATGCTTTATTTTTTTATTTTAGAGGTGCCCATTTCCAATCTTCTACTTCAACTAAGTCTTTTCCTTCTGAACGAATAAAGTCATGGTGTTTTTGCAGCGTGTCGTCCATTTGTTGTGAGAAGTTCGCAGCCTGTTTACCGTAAACGGCATTAGCACCATCTTGTGCTAAGTGGAAGCGATCCATTTCACTGAAGACGCGCATGTCAAATGGTGTTGTAATATCTCCATTTTCACGGTAACCATGGATATGGATATTGTGATTGTGACGGTCAAAGAAGATGTCACGTACCATGCCTTCATAACCGTGGAAAGCAAAAATAATTGGTTTGTCGGTTGTAAAGATCGCATCAAATTCATCGTCTGTCAGACCACGCGGATCAATATCCGGATGACGCAATTTCAAGATGTCTACAACGTTGACAAAGCGAATTTTTAATTCAGGAAATTGTTTGTTCAAAATAGAGACAGCAGCTAATGATTCTAAGTTAGGTTCTGTACCAGCTGCGGCGATGACTAAATCAGGTTCTGCCCCGTTGTCAGTACTTGCCCAATCAATGACTTTAAGTCCTTTTTCCACCAACTCTTCGGCTTCATCCGCAGAATAAAATTGCGGACGTGGATGTTTGCTTGAGACGATCAAATTGATCACTTGCTTGTCTTGCATCGCTTTGTCCATTACCGCCATTAAGCTGTTGGCATCAGCAGGCAAATATTCACGAATAAATTCAGGTTTTTTCTCAGCTAAATGAGTCAATACACCAGGATCTTGATGGGTGTAGCCGTTATGGTCTTGTTGGAAGACCGTCGAAGTCGCGATCAAGTTCAATGCTGGGTATTCTTTACGCCAAGAATGTGCGCTGGCTTTACGCATCCATTTGAAGTGCTGTGTCAGCATAGAATCTACGACACGCAAGAAAGATTCGTAGCTGGCGAAGAATCCGTGACGACCAGTCAGTACATAGCCTTCCAAGAAACCTTCTGCTTGATGTTCCGATAACTGGCCATCGATTACACGACCCACTGAGGATTGCCATTCATCCGTACTGTTTTTTGGTTCTAACCATTGGCGATTCGTAACATCGAAAACTTTGTTCAAGCGGTTCGATTTTGTTTCATCAGGACCAAAAATGCGGAAGTTTGTTGGGTTTTCTGTGATCATATCCCGTGCTTGTTCGCCGAAGACGATCATATCTTGTGCAGTCACTGCACCTGGAACAGTCGTATCAATCGCATGCTGTTTCCAATCAGGCATCACCATTGGTTTAGGATCGATTCCGCCATTTGTGATTGGATTTGTTGCCATACGCTTGTCGCCTTTAGGAGAGAGCGCTCGGATGTCAGCCACAATTTTTCCGTTTTCGTCGAATAATTCTTCTGGACGGTACGATTTTAACCAATCTACCAATTTATCCGCATGCTCCATATCTTCAGAACTTACAGGGATCGGTACTTGGTGCGCACGGAAAGTGCCGGCCAATTGTTCCCCGTTCCAAGTTTCTGGACCAGTCCAGCCTTTAGGGGTTCTAAAGATGATCACTGGCCAATGAGGCATTTCAGCATCTTCCGCATTTCCCTTACGCGCTTCAGATTGGATCGATTTGATTTCTTCAATGACTTCATCAAGTACATTTGCCATGATCGGATGCACTTTTTCAGGGTCCGTACCTTCTACAAAGTAAGGTTTCCAGCCCAGGCCTTCAAAATATTTTGCCAAATCTTCATCACTTTTACGTGAAAGGATCGTTGGATTCGAGATTTTTCCGCCATTCAAGTAAAGGATCGGTAATACCGCCCCGTCATTGACCGGATTGATAAAGACATTTGAGAACCAGCCGCTAGATAGAGGGCCTGTTTCTGCTTCGCCATCTCCAACAACAGTTGCTGCGATAACATCAGGATTGTCTAAAATAGCCCCCGTCGCATGAGAAAGGGAATACCCTAATTCGCCGCCTTCGTGAATGGAACCAGGTGTTTCTGGTGCTGCGTGAGAAGCAATACCGCCAGGGAAGGAGAACATTTTGAATAGCTTTTTCATCCCTTCAGCGTCTTCAGTGATTTCAGGATATATTTCTGTGTAGCTGCCATCGATATAAGAGTTTGAGACCATCACTTGTCCGCCATGACCAGGCCCTTCAATGTAAAACATATTCAAATCATATTTATTAATCACACGGTTTAAATGTGCATAAACGAAATTTTGCCCAGCAATAGTTCCCCAGTGACCGATCGGGTGGGTTTTAACGTCTTCTTTTTTTATTGGTTGCTTTAATAAGGGGTTGTCCTTTAAATACATTTGAGCGACGGAGATATAGTTGGCCGCGCGCCACCATGCATCGACTTTATTCAGGTACTCTTGAGAATCTAAGTTGTTTGACATAGATAAAACTCCTTTTTAAGTATAAAATACTTTAATGTTTACACACACAATATACCCGTATTCAAATCGCTTGTAAACCTTTTTTTGGTATTTTTTACATTAATTATTTATTATCACAAATTAACATAACGGGAGGGATAAAAGAAAAGCTTTTGTGATATATTAAACAAACTTTTTAATAACAATTCCTCATACTGAAAAAAATCGCTTATTATTTTGTTAAGAAAGAGAAACAAG
Organism: Enterococcus sp. AZ048; assembly: GCF_051715125.1. Lineage (NCBI taxonomy): Bacteria > Bacillati > Bacillota > Bacilli > Lactobacillales > Enterococcaceae > Enterococcus > Enterococcus sp. AZ048. The sequence goes on from NZ_JBIOTD010000001.1 coordinate 1,107,617, forward strand.
CGTTCATTAATGAAGAGGAATTAGAGGCACCGTGTAAAAAAAGGAGAAGAGGTAAATTGACAGACATTCATAAATACGCCACATTTTTTTCTTACTTTGCATCAAAAAGCTCATAGCTTTTTCAAATCTTTGACGTAAGATAAGTGTAACCCTAAAGTAATTCTTTTCCCCTGTGAAAGCAGGAACCCCCAAAAATAAAGCTGGTGCGTAAGCACCAGCTTTATTTTGTATATACCCATACGTTTGCGAGTTGCGGCAAGAGGGAATCGAGTGAATATTTTTGCATGTAGTGATTTTTTTCCGGGCTGTCATTCGGGTCATAAACGATAAGCTGATCACTCTGGACATCCTTTTTGATCACCATGATGTGCCCAACTTCTGTAAACTCACCAGGGGTGACTGATACCACCAATGGCTGGTTTTGATTCAAATACTGCTGGATCTTTCCTTGATCCTTCCCAAGGTTCTGAACAGTCAGACCGTAATGTTCAGCAAAAGCAGGAAATATAGACCATGCAGTTCCTTGTCCATTTTCATAATAGCGATCACCGCTCCATTGCAGAATCTCTGTTGGATAGACTGTTCGCTTTTCTTGAAAGGAAAGAATCATGGCTAAAGAAGTGATCGCGCAGCCGTTTGTGGCTAAATCATTCGTATCAGAACCGCTGCCATATGCTTTTCCAGACCATCGCGGATCTGTCTGTAAAATCAATGAAAAATCCTGACCATGTTCTTGCAGGTATTGATTGGCGGAAGCAGAAAAATTCTGCTGGCTATTTGCTTTATTGCTAAATGGAAAAAATTTCAACGAGAGGGCGCCTAAACTTGCGCACACTAAAACGATGCCTAATAAAATAGAAAAGGGACGAGATCGTCTTTTCATAAAAAACACCTCCACTCCTATAGTAAAACAAAAAAGGAGAGAGGTGCCATCGGGCAAAAGTTGTACTTATTCAAATTCTTCTAATTCCAAGCTGAGTTCTTCCCAGCTTGCGAGCTGTTCTTCTTGAAATGCTTTAGCCGTTTCCAATTCATTCGTCAATTCTAATAATTGAACATGATCATTCAAAATATCCGGATGACTCATTTGTGTTTCAAGTGCATCGATTTTTTCATCTAAAGACGAGAGGCTTTCCTCGATCGACTCGATTTTACGACGTAAGCTACGAATCAGCTTTTGCTGTTCTTTGTCCTGATGAAATTTCTTTTTAGGCACTTCGACAGGGTCATTTTCTTTCGCTTGCAATTCAGCAATTTCTTCTTCTTCTCTTTTTTTCTCTAAATAATAGTCATAATCACCAAGGTATAATTTGCTGCCCTCTGGAGATAATTCAATCACTTTGTTTGCGATGCGATTGATAAAATAACGGTCATGAGAAACAAAGAGCAGGGTGCCCTGATAATCGATCAGCGCGTTTTCTAACACTTCTTTGTTGTCGATGTCCAAATGGTTGGTAGGTTCATCCAGTATCAAAAAGTTTTCTCTGTTCATTGATAGTTTTGCTAAAGCCACACGAGCTTTTTCCCCACCACTCAGTAGCGGAATTGTCTTTTCGACATCCTCACCACTGAATAGGAAACCACCTAAAACACTTCGAATCTCTTTTTCGGGGGTCGTCGGATGTTCATCCCAAAGCTCAGCTAAAATCGTTTTATTTCCATGGAGATCCGCCTGCCCTTGATCGTAATATCCGATCGTCACATTGGTTCCAAAATGGGGAGTCCCTTTGATGAAGGGCAACTGACCGATCAAGGATTTTAATAACGTAGATTTTCCGATCCCGTTTGGTCCGACAAGGGCGATGGCATCCTCACGACGGATATCTAGATCCACTGGTTCGGACAACGTATCCTCATAGCCGATTGCAGCTTCTTCAACTTGCAGGACCACGTTGCCTGAAATTTTATCAATATCGAACATGAATCTTGCTGATTTTTCCTTGCCATCCGGCCGGTCTAGCCGATCCATTTTCTCTAATGTTTTGCGGCGGCTTTGGGCGCGTTTTGTCGTTGAAGCGCGGACTAAATTGCGGGCGACGAAATCTTCAAGCTTTCCGATTTCTTCCTGCTGTTTTTCATACGCCTTCCAGTCACTAGCAAGCTGCGCGGCTTTTAAGTCTAAATAACGAGAGTAATTTCCTTTATAATGACGAATCTTATGGCGAGAAATTTCATAAATCTCATTTACGACGCGATCCAAAAAATAACGGTCGTGAGAGACAATTAAAAGAGCCCCCGCATAGCCTTGTAAATAATCTTCCAGCCAGGCCAGTGTTTCGATGTCTAAGTGGTTGGTGGGTTCATCAAGAATCAAGATGTCTGGTTTTACTAGCAGCATACGAGCCAAAGCAAGACGCGTTTTTTGACCACCCGAAAGAGTGCTGATTTCTTTATCGTAAAAACTGTCATCGAATTTAAACCCGTGAAGGACGCTTCGAATCTCATTTTCATAGCCGTACCCGTTCTGTTCATTGAAATCATGCTGTAGTTGATCGTATTCCTTCAATAAAGAAGCGTAGCGAGCCTCAGTTTCTGGGGTATCACCGATAGCGATTTCGACTTCTCGCATTCGTGCTTCCATTTGACGGACTTTTTCAAAAGCCTTCAGCATTTCGTGCCAGATCGTTTCTGTTGAGTCCAACCCCGTATCTTGAGCGAGGTAGCCCAGCGTGGCTTGTTTATTTTTGATAACTTGCCCCGCATCGGGTGCTTCGATACTGGCGATAATTTTTAGTAGTGTCGATTTGCCCGCACCGTTTCGCCCAACGAGACCGATCCGTGCTTTGCTGGCGACTTCAAGATGGATATTTTCAAATAGCGTGTCTGCGCCAAAATAGCGAGCAATTTGATTTGCTTGTAATAAAATCATTGGATATCTTCCTTAAATTTATTTTTCCGAATGGATTAAGTCTATCATATTTTCGCAGACCTTGCGATTGGAAGCGGTCATTTCAGTTAATCGTGATTTTTTCACAAAATTTCGAGCAAGTGCGTTGCATTTTCACTAAGATTCTTGCTATTATAGTGCAGTAGTCAACATTTACGAAAATTTTTGATAGAGGAGAGTTATTGTGAAAGAACATTCAATTCCAAAAGCGACTGTTAAACGATTGCCGTTATATTATCGGTATTTGCGTATTTTAAATAATGCTGGAAAAACAAAAGTATCATCTACAGAACTAAGCGAGGCGATCCAGGTCGATAGCGCAACGATTCGTCGGGACTTTTCATACTTCGGTGAATTAGGGAAACGTGGATATGGATACGATGTCGAAGATTTGATGCATTTCTTCGGTAAAATCTTAAATGACGACCAGTTGACCAACGTCGCATTAGTCGGTGTCGGTAATTTGGGAAGCGCGTTGTTAAAATTCAAGTTCCATCAAAGCAACAGCATCCGAGTAAGCTGCGCCTTCGATGTTAAAGAAGATATCGTAGGACGTATCGTTGATGGCATCCCTGTGTACCCATTAGACAGCATGGTCGAACAGATCAAATTGCAACAAATCGAAATCGCTATTCTGACTTTACCAGCACAACAAGCGCAACAAGTGGTGGATCAATTAGCGGCAGCTGGAATCAAAGGAATCTTAAACTTTACAGCCGCTCGTCTTACTGCACCAGAGGATGTTATTATCCAAAGTGTGGATCTGACCAATGAATTGCAGACCTTGATTTATTTCTTGCACCACAACAATAACGACAAATAAAAAAAACTGAGCCTGTGCTCAGTTTTTTTGCTGTCTAGCTTATAGAGGTGTTGAAACTCAAATGTTTCGCTTACTGGTCACCGAATAGCATTTGATAGTCCGTGGTTTCCGAATCTTTTGGCAATTGCTGCAATAACTCGTTTAAAGTGGTGAAATCAATAAAACGGGCTTGACGCGCAATTTCTTTTCCGTCGTGGTAGACCAAAACGGCGGGGACAGTCAGAACTTCAAAAAAGCCTGCCAATTCTGGTTCGTGCAGAATGTCTAAACGATGAAAAGGAATAGATGCCTCTTCGGCAAGCTTTCTTACTTTCGGTTCATCTACATGACAGATGCTGCAAGTTTCAGAAGAGATGAACACGACATTATTTGCCTCATTAGATAAAGACTCTTGAACCATGCTCAATTTTTCCATGGCACACATCCTTTCCTGAAAAATACTTACTATCTGTAAGATAATCAGAATTGGTCAAATTGTCAATTTAGTTGTTTGAGAAAAATAGTTGTTTGATTTCATAAAAAGCGTTATACTCTCTAATGTACTGCGGGTGTAGTTTAGTGGTAAAACAGAAGCTTCCCAAGCTTCCGTCGCGAGTTCGATTCTCGTCACCCGCTTTTTGAAGCACCGTGGACTTGATTGTGATCAGTCGCGGTGCTTTTGGTATTTTTTACTTTTCTTTTGACGGACTCTTGCTATTCAATCTGTGCTTGATGTATGCTAAAGGTGATGTGGGAGGGTTCTCCCACTCAGAGGTATTTATCCTTATTAAACCAACGTTTGTGGCTGAGCGTTGGTTTTTTTTTATATTCTTTTGTAAGCGAATTATGCATGGGTGATTAGTTGTGATTTTAACCGGTAAACAAAGAAAACTCGTTTAATAAAGGCTTTTTTATGGGGATTCATAAAAATCTTTTCCTTGAATGCTGTAGCGTTCTTAGTTGGACAAGACGATATTGGTGACTAAACTCTAAAAACGGTATCGGAAACAGACACGAAAAAATCCCCCGATATGGAGGATTACGTGGTGATTCCAAAAAAGCTTAATACAAATAGTAGAAGAGCGGGAAACATCGAGTTCATTGTGTTTAACATCCAGTGAACCATAATAGATCCCCAAATATTTTTAGTAAATAAATAGATCAAGCCTAAGTAAACACCCAATACCATATAGGGAATCATGGCATAGACATTCCCGTTGAAATTGTTCCAATGAACCAGTCCGAATAAGATTCCTTGAACAAAAAGCATGACGATTCGTAAAAATCCATTGGAAAACTTTCCTAGCAATAAATAGCGAAACGTCAATTCTTCAGCAAAGGGAGCAATAAACGGTGAGACAGCGGCCAAGACGGCCCAACCAGCGCTGAGTGTTTGCCCAGAAGTGTTTTCTGAACTGCGAAGCTGAAGAAGTTCACTAGGGATCATTCTGCGTACGAAACTGAGTATAAAGAAAGCGATCGCGACTAAGACGATACTCAACAGCAATTTAAGAAAAAGTCTATGACGATATAGTTGCCACTGTTCCTTTAGAAAATCATGAAATAAGTAAATCATAATCAGAAAACCTGCTAGAAATAAACCAGTTGAACTTAACAAAGAAATTTTTGGGTCCTTATCAAGATGAAGGAGCGGAAAAAGGTAGTCGCCTATCAATAATTCCAAAGGGATTATCAGAAGTCCCCACCATTGTTTTTTTGTTGCTTCCATATCGTTACCTCTCTTTCTTGCATAAGTGTAAAAAAATAGGCAAGAAGTGTAAAGCAATTTGAACGAAAGAAAAATTTCTTTTGGCAACTTTTTGGTATAATCAAAGGAAGCTAATAAAAAGGGGTTGAGAGAGTGTGGATTATCAGATGCAAAAGACCATGGGGAAATGTTTTCGCAGCAAGGGAACAAGTGTTATCGGAACAATCCGAATTCTAGGCAGTTGGTATGATTTTAAAGTAGTAAACGGGCCACCAGAGATAGGCGACATGTTGGAGGTCATTGATTTTACCAGTCGTGAATTGCTTGTTGTCATCAATAATAATTTAGAAGAAAGTGATGTGAATTATCTTGTTCATCGTTAATATTATCTTATTTATAATCATAGCTGTCGTCGTTTTGTTTATCATTAGTCAATTGGTAGTCATTGTTCAGCAAGGGGAAGTCAAGGTCGTAGAAAGCTTTGGGAAGTATGTAAAAACAATCGACCCGGGACTGCATTTTCTGATCCCTATTTTATATGTTGTGCGCCGTCGTGTGTCATTAAAGCAAACGCCTATTCAGATCGAACCGCAAAGTGTGATTACTCGAGACAATGTAATCGTAGAGATCGATGAAGCGATAAAATATCACGTGACAGATGCACGGGCTTTTGTGTATGATAATGAAGATTCTGTCACGTCTATGATCCAAGATTGCCAATCCAATTTACGAGGCATCATTGGTAAAATGGAACTGAACGAGGTATTAAACGGCACAGAAGAAATCAATGTTAATCTTTACGAGAGTGTGAAGGACATTACGGCCGGTTATGGCTTATCCATAGATCGGATCAATATCGGAGAGATTTCGGTTTCCAACGAGATCATCAATTCGATGAATAAGTTAATTACTGCTAGTCGAGACAAAGAATCCTTGATCACCATTTCGGAAGGGAAAAAACAGTCTGTGATTTTAGAGTCTGAAGCAAAATCCTCTGAAATGCAGATCGATGCAGAAGCTCGAGCAAGACAAACCAAAATCGATGCAGATGCCCGCGCCGAACGGACGAAAATCGATGCAGCAGCAGAGGCGGAACGGATTGAAAAGATCACCGAAGCGGAAACTTCTCGAATCAGAGAAATCAATAAAGCCATTGCTGAAAGCAATTTGACGGATGAAATGATTGCCTACTTGGGGATCGAAGCCTTCAAGCACGTGGTTGAAAACAATGGCAATACTGTTATTATGCCAAGTAATTTAACCGAACTCGGCAATGTACCGGCAATCAAGGAAATTTGGAAACAAACGAACTAAAGAGATTCGTGTGATGGGAGACACTAATAGTAGAAAGTAGGAGTTGAGAACCATCGCAGCAAAGAAGCAAGCACCAAAAATTATTTCCGCAATCGTCATTGCGTTAGCCGGGATATATGGACTTTATTCCCAAATAGCACCGGATAGCCAATCAGGAAATTCAAACAAGGAAGTCGCTATAAGTCAGTTATCAGAGATTCCTGAGTATGACGGTGAGCATCAAACAATTGAGATAAATCATAACCAACCGGATTTTTCTAAAAAGGATCTTTCTCTTGAGCAGCGTACTTGGACAAGCTTTTCTGATCTCGACGCGTTGAATCGAGTTGGCGTTGCAAATGCGATGTTAGGAAAAGAATTGATGCCCCACCAAGAACGGGAACGTTTATTTGTCAAACCGACCGGCTGGCATCAAAAATTTTACAACGATGAGCCTTTGTATAATCGAGCTCATTTGATCGCCTATCAATTTTCAGGAGAAAATAACAATCTTAAGAACTTGATGACGGGAACAGCTTCACTGAATGACCCTGGGATGAACGATCACGAAAAGGAAATCGGAAATTATATACGTAAAACCAATCACCATGTCCGTTATCGGGTGACGCCTTATTTCAAAGGGGAAGAATTGGTTGCGCGAGGCATTCAAATGGAGGCGGAAAGTATCGAAGATGATCAAATTTCTTTTAACCTTTTTGTTTATAATGTGCAAGAAGGCATTACGATTGATTATCAAACAGGCTATTCGCAAAAGGAGTAAAGAAATCACCCAAATTTGGGTGATTTTTTATTAGAAAAAGTCGTTATCCTATTGTTATTATGAGAAATTTCCTTGAGAATAAAGAAGAAGCTAAAGGAGAGGGTTACGAATAATGGAAGAGTACCAACGGGAACGTTATCTGGCTGCAGCAATGACGCTTAGTAAAAAATTAGCGCGCCGACAATTTCAACCAATCATTTGTCGAAATTTAGAGGAAGCAGCAGATCATGCGTTAGATATGATTGATCCGAACAAGACAGTAGGGCTTGGCGGCTCTATTACAGTGGAACAATCTGGGATAATTGAAAGGTTGTATCAGCGAGATCAGAAAATGATTGATCGCGAACAAACGAATTCGGTGGAGGCGCGGCATCAAGTGATGAAGCAAGCGTTGACTGCTGATTATTTTTTGACTAGTATCAACGGGATCTCTGAAGAGGGAGAATTGGTAAACATCGACAGTGTTGGCAACAGGGTAGCTGCGTTAACGTATGGACCAGATAAAGTAATCGCATTTGTCAGTATGAGAAAAGTGTATGGGAATCTTGAGACTACCTTAGAAATGGTTCGCAAAAACACGGCGCCATTGAATGCCCACCGTTTAGGGTTAGAAAAGACCCCTTGTATAAAGAAAGGTACTTGCGGAGACTGTCTGAACACAGAATGCATTTGCAATACGATCGCGATTACTCGCCGCTCGATGGAGAAAGACCGTATCCTTTTATTTTTGATCCTTGAAGATGTTGGGTTATAGGAGAGTATTTTATAGAGAACACAAAAAAACCGAGGAATTTTCCTCGGTTTTCTTTGTTTAGCTTAAAGAACTGCTGTTTTCCATTACTTCATCGATCAAACCGTAAGCTTTTGCTTCGTCGGCAGACATGAAGTTATCACGATCTGTGTCACGTTCAATGACTTCGATCGGTTGACCAGTACGTTCAGACAAAATGTTGTTTAAACGTTCGCGGGTCTTCAAAATGTGGCGAGCAGCGATTTCAATCTCTGTTGCTTGTCCTTGCGCACCACCAAGAGGTTGGTGGATCATGATCTCAGCGTTTGGCAATGCAAAGCGTTTGCCTTTCGCGCCAGCGGTCAACAGGAAGCTTCCCATAGAAGCAGCCATACCAAGTACAATGGTTTGCACATCGGCTTTGACAAAATTCATTGTGTCAAAAATTGCTAAACCGGCAGATACGCTACCACCTGGTGAATTGATGTAAAGATAAATATCCTTTTCAGAGTCTTGGGCATCCAAGAAAAGTAATTGGGCGATAATAGTGTTCGCCATATCATCGTTCACTTCACCGCTTAACATAATGATGCGGTCTTTCAATAAACGAGAATAAATGTCGTAAGCACGTTCGCCACGAGATGATTGTTCAATGACTGTAGGGACTAAATTCATAGTGAATCCTCCTTAAAAATAGTGTTCGTAATTTAGTTTAGCACAAACGAGGTTGGATTGCTAAAACTTAAAGAAAGTATACAACGTTGGTCAGTTTTGGTCAAATGGAAGGCTTCGATTTTTAAGACGTATCAAACTATCCTAGAAACACGAAAATATGGTACTATTAATAACGAAAAGAACAAACTATTCATTCGTTGATTTTATTTTCACCGTGTATCCTTTAAAAAATGGTATATCACAAAAAAATGTTATAAATTAGACGAGCTTTTTTTATTTATATCTTTAAAAGCGATCGTCTCATTTTTTAAAATTTTCAAGGGGATCACAAAGTGAACAGCGACGTGTTTTTAAAGAAATAGTCCTTAATAGGAACTGGGAGGGAACAAATGTGGAAATTGCATTAATCGGACTAATCGGTGTATTGATCGGGGCAGGCTTGACGGGGATCGCCGTCTACTTTGTTTTTAGATATATTGATTCGCGCCATATTCGTGAAAGAGAACTGGAACATCAGGTCAAAGAAATCGAAACAATCAACCTTTTAAACAAGAAAATCAATGAGGTTTTATCAAAGCGCAATGTGATGATGCAAGAATATGTATCCTTTAATTCATTTGATGATTGCTACATTACGATTGATGACTTTATCTACTTGAACTCATTCACAGCGCAAAATAATTTTTATTTGCCAAACTATTTAATTGAAGAATTCTTCAAAAATATTTCCCATCGAAAAGTTATTTTATCCCCTGAAGAAACGGTCAAAATCGGCGGCTATACTTATAAAGGCGGGCGCATTGTGATGGAGACCTTCTCTGAACAACTTTTAGAAATATTGAACGAGAAAAAACAAAAATTATCTCGCTCAACAAAACAACCATTACGCTATTTTAACGTACAATAATACATTCACGAATACTCGTGAGCAGACTTATATCAGGTTATTGAAAAATGATCGTTGACTACGGACGAGGTGACTATAGATGACAGTAATTATTGCTCATCGCGGGAGTGCTGGAACACATCCAGAGAATACATTGCCTGCGTTTATGGAAGCAGTGCGAGCCGGTGCAGACGGGATCGAACTGGATGTTCAATTAACTGCGGATCAGCAGTTAGTCGTGATTCATGATGAGAGCGTTGATCGAACGACTGACGGAAAGGGCTTGATCCGTGAGTTGACATTAAAGGAAATCAAAAAACTAGATGCTGGAAGCTGGTTTGATGAAAAATACCAAGCAACGAAGATTTCGACCTTGCAGGAAGTCTTGAACCTCTTGCTGCAAATGCGCTTTCGCGGTTTTTTGTGTATTGAGATCAAAACAAATAAATTCCATTATCCTGGGATCGAAGAAAAAATATCGGCGGTCATGACTAGTAAAGAGTGGCCATTTACGTATTGGTATGCAAGTTTCAATATTGATTCGCTGCATATTATGCATCAATTTGAACCGGATGCTCAATATGATCTGATTCAAAAAAATGACTTGGAAAAAAGCCAAGTCGTTCTGGATACTGATTTTATTGAGGGCTTGCATCCTAGTTATGATTGGGTCAAACAGAATCCAGAAATAGCCAAAAACTATGAGAAAACCATCCGTCCGTGGACGCCAAATCTGTACGAGACGATGATGACTTGTTATGAAAAGAACCTCGCTGGAATCATCACTGATTTTCCGGAAAAAGCGATTCGTGCGAGAAGCAGGTATAAGCAATGAAAGTAATTGCAATCGTGGGACCGACAGCAGTTGGCAAGACGAGCTTGAGCATCGACCTTGCCAAACGATTTGACGGAGAGATCATCAGCGGCGATTCCATGCAAGTCTATCGCGGCCTCGATATCGGGACTGCAAAAGTGACTTTAGAAGAACAGGCTGGCGTTTTGCACCATTTGATAGATGTGCGAGATATAGACCAAAGCTATTCTGCAGCCGACTTCCAACAGGCGGCTAGAGAAGTGATTCAAGAAATCACTGATCGAGGAAAAGTCCCCATTGTTGTCGGCGGAACAGGACTTTATATCCAATCGTTGTTATGGGACTACAAACTTGGAAGTGAAGGCGAACGAACGGACGAGTCATTAAGAGAAAAATACGAAGCGATCGCTGAAGCTGAAGGGAATGAAGCGCTGTGGAAGCTCCTGCAGGCGAAAGATCCATTGGCTGCGGAAAAAATCCATTACAACAATCGAAAAAAAATGATTCGAGCACTGGAAGTGTTTGAATTGACGGGCCATTCCATTTTAGAACCGAAAGAACAACCGAAAGAACTTTATGACAGCTTTTTGATCGGCTTGAACACGGAGCGTACGCGCTTGTATCGACGAATCAATGAACGTGTGGATTTAATGGTGGAGCAAGGCGTGTTGGAAGAAGCAAGGCAATTAGCAAAGACTCCAGAAGTTCAGGCGGCACAGGGAATTGGCTATAAAGAATTCTTCCCTTATTTTTCAGGCGAGTGTTCATTGGACAGCGCGATCGAGGAAGTAAAATTACATTCACGAAGATATGCAAAACGTCAATTGACTTGGTTTCGAAATCGGATGTCGGTTCATTGGTATGATCTGGTTCAACATCCAGAAGCAATTGACGAGGTCGAAGCAGCTATAGAAAAATGGTTGTCTAGCGAGAAAGAATAGACGAAATCGACCGTTAAGAAGCAGAAAGAGTTTTTTTTATTTAAAAAATACAGCAGCATTACTTAGGAGGAAACGAATTGTCAGAAAGAGTCATTTTAGTCGGCGTCGAAACAGATGAGACCAAGTATAACTTTTTGGAATCGATGCATGAGTTGGCTGGACTAACCAAAACGGCTCATGGCGAAATAGTTTTTTCATTGACCCAAAAACGTCCAAGAATCGATCGTCAAACGATCATCGGTAAAGGGAAAGTAGAAGAACTGGCACAATTGGTAGACGCCCATGAAGCAGAGCTGGTCATCTTCAACCATGCATTGACGCCGCGTCAAAGCCAAACCATCGAGGAGCGAATTGGTGTTCCTGTGATTGATCGTATTCAGTTGATTTTAGATATTTTTGCCCAAAGAGCGCGTTCTAAAGAAGGAAAGCTGCAAGTAGAATTGGCACAGTTAGAGTATTTATTGCCTCGACTGACTGGACAAGGGCAAAGCTTGTCGCGGCTCGGTGGTGGGATCGGGACACGTGGACCCGGGGAAACAAAACTAGAAACCGATCGCCGTCATATTCGTCGTCGGGTCTCTGCCATCAAAAAAGAAGTGAAGGAAGTCGAAGCGCATCGGGAACGAAGCCGGCAAAAACGGCAGCAATCCAGCGTTTTCCAGATGGGATTGATTGGCTATACGAATGCCGGGAAATCGACTATTCTAAATCTGCTGACGAATGCAGATACGTATTCTGAGGATCAGCTATTTGCGACGTTGGACCCTTTGACAAAGCGTTGGCATCTTCCTCAAGGGATGGAAACGACGATCACGGATACTGTTGGCTTTATTCAAGATTTGCCGACGCAATTAGTGGATGCGTTTCAGTCCACGCTGGAAGAAAGCCGCGGCATGGACTTGCTGCTCCATATCGTTGATGCTAGTGCTGAGGACCGTCAGCAACAAGAAAAGACAGTAAATGACTTATTGAAAGATTTACACATGGAGACTATCCCTATGCTGACGATCTACAATAAAGCCGACCGTATTGATGAATTTACATTTACTCCGACCTTGTTCCCAAGTGTGTTGATTTCAGCAAAGACCAACAGAGGCAAGGAATTACTTGAGGATTCCATCAAGCAGGAGATCATGAATTTATTAGAGCCTTATATAGTAACGTTGAATGCGGATGAAGGCCAGGCATTAAGTGAAATGAAACGAGAGACCCTTGTCTTGAGTGAAACCTTTGATGAAGAAAACGAACACTATGTTGTCCGTGGGTTTGCTAAGAAGAATTCTCTCTGGATTAGGAGAATGGATGATGAATTGGACAACTGATCTAGCACCAGAGTTAGTTGAAAAAGTCGACCGAGTCGATCAGAAAATCGCTGGCCGATTGCAAGAAGTACGAGAGGTCGCGTTATCAAATCAAGCGAAAGTCTTGGCCGCGTTTCGAGAGAATCATGTTTCGGAAAGCCATTTTTTACCTTCTACCGGGTACGGGAATGACGATCAGGGACGGGATGTTTTGGAAGCCGTGTACGCACAAACGTTTGGCGCGGAAGCTGCACTCGTACGCCCTCAAATCGTTTCTGGGACACACGCGATCGCCACCTCGTTATTTGGTGTGCTGCGTCCTGGGGATGATCTGCTTTATATTACCGGAACGCCTTATGACACATTACTTGAAGTTATCGGCGTACAAGGCAATGGAATCGGGTCGTTTAAGGAATACAACATCGGTTACGACGAAGTTGACTTATTGGAAGACGGTGCCGTTGATTTTGATGGGATCAAAGCGAAGATCACGGATAAAACAAAAGTGATTGCGATCCAGCGTTCACGGGGCTATGCCTCACGGCCCTCATTTACGATAAAAAAAATCAAAGAAATGTGTGATTTTGTCAAAACGATCGCGCCGAATGTCGTGATCTTTGTCGATAATTGCTATGGAGAGTTTGCTGAATTATTGGAACCGACGCAAGTAGGTGCCGATTTGATGGCGGGATCATTGATCAAAAATCCTGGTGGCGGAATCGCTAAAACAGGCGGCTATATCGCTGGGAAACAGGAATTGATCGAGCGTTGTGCTTATCGTTTAACGACACCGGGTGTAGGAGCTGAAGGCGGTGCGATGCTTGGCAGTGTCTTTGATATGTTACAGGGATTTTTCCTAGCACCTCATGTGGTGAGCCAAGCGATTCAAGGCGCTGTTTTTTCTGCCGCGTTATTGGAAGAATACGATTTGGCCTCCACCCCTAAGTGGGATCAGCCGCGTACGGATTTGATCCAACTGATTGATTTTCGGGATCGTGAAAAAATGATCCAGTTTTGCCAAGCGATTCAGAAGTATTCGCCCATCGATGCCTATGTTGCCCCTATTCCTTCTTATATGGCAGGCTATGAGGATGACATCATTATGGCGGCGGGGACATTCATTCAAGGAGCAAGCATCGAATTGAGTGCAGATGGTCCTTTGCGTGAACCCTATTCGTTATATCTTCAAGGCGGTCTGACATTTGAACACGTCAAAGTTGCAGTAACGAACGCTGTGAATGAAGTCTATCATCAGTAAAAAGGAGCTCAACCTTGAGCTCTTTTTTTTAGGCCTGTTTTCTATCTAAAGCAGTTTCAGGAAAGGAAAGCTGCTGTTCGTGGTTGAATCTTACAAGATAGGTATGGGTCTCTTTGTTGTAATTTACGATGATCCCTAAATAGCCAGCCATCGGTTGGTCTTTTTTTATTTTAACGGTCTCACCTTTTTGGAAACGGGGCAAAGCGTTCACGTCCTTTTCTTTTTAATGAGTATACGATACTTTTATAAAACAGAAACCTTGATAATAAAAGCTTTTCTCTCTAAATCCGAACGTTTTTAATTTCTATGTAAGAAAATCTAACATTATGCCTTGACGATTGGTTCGTCGGATGGTATCCTTTTTTCAACATCAAAATACAAGGAGGAGATGGTATGCGGGAAAAAGAATTGCGTCGTTCGCTTGCAGTTTTTCCAATTGGTACAGTTATGAAACTGACAGATTTGACCGCAAGGCAAATCCGGTACTATGAGGAGCAAGAATTGATTCATCCGGAACGAAGTGAAGGCAACCGTAGAATGTATTCTCTAAATGACATTGATGTGCTGCTTGAAATCAAGGATTATTTATCCGATGGGTTAAATATGGCGGGAATCAAGCGTGTCTATCAAATGCGCCAAGAAGAGGTCAAAGCGGCCAAAGAGAAACCACCATTGACTGATAAAGATGTTCGTCGTATTTTCTACGATGAGATGCTGACGCAAGGCGGTTTTCAACAACAAAATCCATACCAATCGCAAGGGCCTAAGCTGTAGCGGTTGTGGAATAAAAAAATGAAGTGCGAGGAAGGGATTAGATATTATGCCGAAAAAAGATCTAAGTAAAGAGGATATTAAACGAATTGTTGAAGAAGAGAACGTCCGATTTTTACGCTTGATGTTCACAGATATTATGGGGACGATCAAAAACGTTGAAGTACCTGTGAGCCAAATGGATAAAGTCCTAGATGATAAAATGATGTTCGACGGTTCATCTATCGAAGGCTTTGTTCGGATCGAAGAAAGCGATATGTACTTGTATCCAGATTTGTCTACTTGGATGATTTTCCCATGGGAAAGTGATCACGGCAAAGTGGGACGTTTGATTTGTGACATTTACAGTCCAGATGGCACGCCGTTTCCAGGGGACCCTCGTGGGAACTTGAAACGCATTTTAAAGGGAATGGATGAATTTGGTTTTACATCATTCAACTTAGGACCAGAACCAGAATTTTTCCTATTTAAAATGGATGAAAATGGCGATCCTACATTAGATTTGAACGACAAAGGCGGCTACTTCGATTTTGCACCGACTGACTTAGGTGAAAATTGCCGTCGCGATATCGTGTTAGAGCTTGAAAGTTTAGGGTTTGAAGTCGAAGCGTCGCACCATGAAGTTGCACCAGGACAACATGAAATCGACTTTAAATATGCCGATGCGATCGAAGCATGCGATAACATCCAAACGTTCAAATTAGTAGTGAAAACAATTGCCCGCAAGCATGGTCTTCACGCGACCTTCATGCCGAAACCTTTATACGGCATCAATGGTTCTGGTATGCACTGCAACATGTCCTTATTCAATGAAGACGGCAATGTTTTCTATGACGAAGACGGCCCAATGAAATTAAGTAAAACTGCTTATCACTTCTTAGCAGGATTATTGAAACACGCGCGTGCATACACGGCAGTATGTAACCCGATCGTAAACTCTTACAAACGTTTAGTTCCCGGCTTTGAAGCACCCGTATATGTAGCATGGAGCGGGCGCAACCGTTCGCCATTGATTCGTATCCCTGAATCTCGCGGCTTGTCTACTCGTTTAGAATTACGTTCAGTCGACCCTGCAGCTAATCCATATTTGACTATGGCTGTTCTGTTGGAAGCTGGTTTAGACGGAATCCGTAACGAATTAACACCGCCGGCAGCAGTTGACCGCAACATCTATGTGATGACGGAAGAAGAACGTAAAGAAGCAGAGATCTATGATTTGCCATCAACGATCCACAATGCGATCAAAGCATTGCGTGAAGATCAAATCATGGTGGATGCCCTTGGAAACCATATTTACACAAACTTCAATGAAGCAAAACGTATGGAATGGGCAGCCTTCCGTCAAACTGTTTCTGAGTGGGAACGCGATCAATATCTAGAGCTTTACTAATCCAAACTCGCAAGACCTTTGAGGACATCCTCAAGGGTCTTTTTTTGACCAAAAAATAACGATTTCAAAGAAAAATGACTGAATTTGATTGTTGCGGATTAAGAAAAAAGAAAGAAAAAAATAATTGCGTCCTTTTTATCCAACGCATGTTAAAGGAACATTGGAGGCAAGGTTCAGATGCTCGTTATAAGTTACTTCCAATAAATAATTTGGTGTTGACGTTTTCAAAAAATAGCAGTACCTTTTTCGTGAAGATATCTTACGAAAAGGAAAAATGGACAAAAAAGGAGGTCGAGTGAAGGATGGAAGATTATGGGTTAGCGAGACAAAAGCTTTTCACCTTGCAGCGACGGACATTAGAAAAACGATTGCATGCGTTCTATTATCAGACTCATGATGAAAAGACAACGATTGAAATGCTGATTGCACTACAAGTGCGGGACGAACTGACTGGAGACGCTTTTGATTTCTCTAGAATGTTGACAAGCGTGGTGTATCGCATCTTTTTAAGAACACGTACAACAAAAATCATGCGTCGATTTTATTTATATTTTATTGATTATTTCAGCGGGAAAGATTGGCAATTACTAACGGCAAAATTATTTCCTGTGCTTACGTATAACGAAGAAGATCCAGAAGTGGTCAAAGCGCAAATGTGTGAAGAAGAAATTATTGGATGCGCAGAATCATGAGGGGTGCCTTCACAAGAAGAGACTAAAAAATACAAAGGAGGGGAAGGAAATGTTTACGACAACAACGATTACATTAGATGCTCTCTTTGCGAACAGTGAGGGGA
The DNA here is from genome assembly GCF_051715125.1 of Enterococcus sp. AZ048. Taxonomy (NCBI): domain Bacteria; kingdom Bacillati; phylum Bacillota; class Bacilli; order Lactobacillales; family Enterococcaceae; genus Enterococcus; species Enterococcus sp. AZ048. The sequence continues at coordinate 1,124,650 of NZ_JBIOTD010000001.1, forward strand.
AAAAACATCATTTTCGTATGAAGGGCTTTGATCCAAATAAGCCGGCTGAAAAAGTGAAGGCTGCACTAACGAAGCTGACCAAGCTGGATATTTTTGAAAAAGACGGCATCGGTCTATATAAAGAACTCTTAGAAGCAAAAATGATCCAACGGACAGATACGGTGCTGTTTAAAGAAGAAAGAAAAAAGGAACAAAAAACAGAGGAAAAAGATTTCTTTGCGCAACTCTCAGAAATGGCAGCGGCAATGGGGTATACGATGGAAGAACCAGCCGATATTTTGGAAACGCTCGCACTCCCGCAAGACTTGACGATCATTGAAGAGAAACCTGATCCGAGAACGTTGATCCAATTGATCGCACTGCCGGATGGGATCGATCCGACGACGTTGTCCGAGAAACAAAACTACCGAGTGGTGACCTCATGTCTTCCTGCAAAGGCCACACTGAAGGAATGTTTTATCGATAGTGAAACAACACCAGCGAAATTATTGGTCGTCTCTTCATTGTCGGAGGAAGAGGAGGGAGTGCCGGCTTCCGTCCATACGTTATCAGGTAGTAGTTTCTCCGAAGAAACGAAAGAAACAACTACAAATGAACGAATAGATCCAGAAATCGATCCGCTGGAGCAGACAAAGGAACAAACGAATTGGGTAACCATGGCCTCTTTACCGATAAATGCGGCATTGGATGAGCTAGTCATTGATAATGCGCCAAAAACGCCTGTACGTTCAGAGGAGCATATGGAGAAGGAGCCTGTACCCTATTCTTGTGGGGCCACACCAAGAAAAATAGAGGGAGACTCTTTGCCGATTCAAGGCAAACAACTCGTCAGTCGTACCCGTCATCGCCTGCTCAAGCGTATTCGGAAGCGAGAATAACGAATTTCTGATACTTGATCAAAAAACCAACGTTGGGATAAAAGAGAGTGTCGTTAGAAGGAAAAAGGGGAATGTGCTCACTCACAGTGGGGTTATTTGTCATGGTGTTTTTTCAATATATTCCTAGTCAAAGTAGGCATTCATTTAGAATGGGAAAACAATGCCGTTTCTTATTTTGAACAGTAAAAAGACATCGGAACGAAATCCGATGTCTTTTTGAGTGTTAATTCAAGAGTGTTAATTCAAGAGTGCTAATCCAAAAGAAAGATAGGTCGCATAAGTGATCCATACAAGATACGGGACAAAACAAATCGCCGCGCCTTTAGAAATCCCTCGAAACTCTCGAATACTGAAAATGATCGAGAACCAAAGGAACAAGCTGATAAATGACGCGATCCAAAAATGAGAGCCGCCAAAAAATAAGATGCTCCATATGAAGTTGAGTGCGAGCTGCACTCCAAAAAGAATATACGAGCGCGTCTTGTTTTTTGGTTCTTTGCTGTCAATCACTAAAAATAAAGCTAAACCGATCAATGCATAGAGAACTGTCCAAATAATTCCCACGATATTTCCAGGTGGTGCCAGGAAGGGCTTGTTCAATTGTGCGTAGACTGCGGGAATATCTCCCGCAAAAAAACCGGACAATGATCCGATCAATTCAACTCCGATGATACATGCGAGTAGTTTAAAAAATCTATTTAACATAATAATCCTCCTTTGTCCTTTTTTTTACGAATCATTCCTTCATAAAAGCTAATACTATTTCAGTATAACGAGCATTCTATTTAAAAGAAAAAAAGATGCTTAAGAAAACTGACCTAAACAAAGCAAAAGCGTGTTATAATAATTCGGAAGATTTTCTAAAGCCAAGAGATTGGCAACTTGCAAAATTTGTAAGTTTTGTCTTCTTTTAGTAAAATATAATTGTTGATAATTCCAAGGAGAGGTGTGAGAAAATGGGATACACAGATGAAACAGTCCGTTTTGATTTTGATGACAATCGTAAGAAAGAGATCAGCGAGACATTAACGATCGTCTATAACGCGTTGGCTGAAAAAGGCTACAACCCGATTAACCAAATCGTCGGCTATTTATTATCAGGAGATCCTGCATATATTCCTCGTTATCAAGACGCACGAAACTTGATTCGTCGTCATGAGCGCGATGAAGTTATGGAAGTTTTGGTAAAATATTACTTGAAAGATCACGGTATAGATATTCGATGAGAGTGATGGGACTTGATGTCGGCTCGAAAACTGTCGGGATCGCGGTGAGTGATCCATTTGGCTGGACGGCTCAAGGAGTCGAGATCATCCGAATCGACGAAGAAAAGGGGAAGTTCGGTTTTGAACGGCTAGGCGAATTAGTGAAGCAGTACCAAGTCACTAAATTTGTTGTGGGACTTCCTAAAAATATGAACAATTCAATCGGTCCTCGAGCAGAAGCCTCCATGGCGTATGCTGAGAAAATCAAAGAACTCTTTGACTTGCCGATTGAGTATCAAGACGAGCGATTAACTACTGTTCAAGCAGAACGGATGCTAGTAGAACAAGCAGATGTTTCTCGTTCGAAAAGAAAAAAAGTTATCGATAAACTTGCAGCAGTCATGATTTTACAAAATTATCTTGATCGCAACAGCAATAAACTTTAGAAAAGAGGAATAACTATGGCACACGAACACACACACGACCACGATCATGAACATGATCACGACCACGAACATGAAGTCATCACTTTAGTGGATGATGAAGGAAATGAAACGCTGTATGAAATCTTATTGACGATCGATGGTCAAGAAGAATTTAACCGCAATTATGTATTGCTTTATCCAGCAGGCGCACCTGAAGATGAAGACGTTGAATTGCAAGCTTACGCATACGTTGAAAATGAAGACGGCAGTGAAGGCGAATTGCAACAAATCGAAACAGATGCTGAATGGGATATGATTGAAGAAGTTTTCAATACATTCATGACAGAAGAAGAAGAATAAGTTTAATACTAGGAGAAACCTTGATACAAAAGGTTTCTCTTTTTTTTGACAAAAAACGAGGAAGGCTCAATCGCTCATAAATTTGAGAACAATCTGGTCAGTAATGTAAAGTCTTTGTATAGGTTACGTAAAGTTTGAGTTGCTTTGAGGGATGCCTTATCTAGATGGTGTAAAATAAAAGCAGGGAAGAAACCTTCCTAAAAATATTGCTAGGCTAACAGAAAAGGATGTGTGTGTAATGAGAAATAATCACAAAAGCACAAAGTTAATCCATTTGATGTTAACAATGATGAGAAATAGCAAGAAACCGCCAGATGGATGGATAAAGGTTCCTACTAACCGAGCCAGTCGGGGGAAGGAAGCGTGATCCATCATCTCGTAGCTATACGTAAAATAGCTTTTATCGTGCTTCGAACGTTCAGAGTTCCTTTTTTAAAAGGGGACTCTTTTTTTATGGGAAAATTCGAACGCTGCTTTTTTAGTTCACTAATCTAGGTATCTTCTTTTTTAGGGAATCGGGCTCATGCTTTTTGAGTCGAAGGGGAACCGAGGAACGGGTATACCTATTCAAAATTTTTGTCAGTAATGAGATAGTTGTGTAAAATGAATGGCATCATTATTTACGGTCACAGTGAGGAGAAATTATGGAGAAAAAACTTTCGTTTAAGCAATATATTTATATAGGGTCAATGCTTTTTGGGCTTTTCTTTGGTGCCGGCAATTTAATTTTCCCGGTCAACATGGGGCAATCAGCGGGGAGCAATATCTTCTTAGCCAATCTCGGCTTTTTAGTTACAGGAATTGGGCTGCCATTTTTAGGGATCATAGCGATCGGGCTTTCTCAAAGTGAGGGCGTTCTAGATTTGGCTTCAAAGGTTGGTAGGAACTATGCATTTATTTTTACTTTTCTGATTTACTTAGTGATCGGGCCCTTTTTCGCCTTGCCCCGCTTGGCGACGACGTCCTTTGAAATTGGGATCGCTCCGTTTGTTTCAAACGATCATCTCGGGCTTGGCTTGGCGCTGTTCAGCGTATTGTTTTTTGTAATAACCTGGTTGTTCTCTCGCAAGCCATCAAAAATATTAGATTATGTCGGTAAATTCTTGAATCCCATTTTTCTTATTCTACTCGGCGGGTTGCTTTTTCTAGGATTTCTTCATCCATTAGGTGCCATTGAAACGGCACCTGTCCAACCAGCGTATCAAACGGCGACTTTCTTAAAGGGCTTTACCGAAGGGTACAATACGCTAGATGCCTTGGCTTCTTTAGCATTCGGAATCATCATCGTTACTACGATACGATCTATGGGGGTAACAAAGCCGAATCAGATCGCTAAAGGAACGATCAAATCGGGTGCGATCAGTATCGTATTAATGGGAATCATCTATACACTGCTATCCTACTTAGGAGCCATGAGCTTAGGAAAATTTGCTATAAGTGAAAACGGCGGGATCGCATTAGCACAGATCGCCAATCATTATCTCGGTACGGTGGGGAGTATTTTGCTCGCAGCGATTGTTATCTTAGCCTGTTTAAAAACATCGATTGGGCTTGTAACAGCTTTTTCGGAGACCTTTGTCAAGCTGTTCCCTAAGTTCAGTTATCGCTTTTTTATTGTTCTTGCCAGTGTTCTTCCTTGCCTTTTTGCCAACGTTGGTCTAACAAAAATAATCGAGATCTCTCTGCCTGTTTTGATGTTCATTTATCCCTTGGCCATGACGCTGATCCTGCTTGCTATTTTGAGTCCATTGTTCAAGGATAGAAAACCTGTGTATCAGGCAACAACAGCTTTAACAGCTATCGCAGCGATTTTTGATGCCTTAGCAGCGAGTCCGGCCGCCATTTCAACGAATCCGATCGTTGTGTCCATTCTTAAGTTTGTCAGTCACTATTTACCCTTCTTTACGATAGGTATGGGGTGGGTGTTGCCAGCCTTTGTCGGCTTTCTAATTGGGGGAATGTACGCTCTGATCAAGGAGAGAAAACTAGCGGAGTAATCTTCAAGATAAAAGAATCAAAAACAAAGAAGCCTTCTTCTGTATGGAAGGCTTTTTTTGATCATCGGTTACTTTTTGGATAAGGTCATCAAGAGCATCGAGCCGAAGGTAACGATAAAAAAGGAGGGGAGGATCAAATAAATAAACGTAGCAAAAGTTAATTCTCCTTTTGCGATATAGCTGCTTAGCGATGCAAGAAAGCATACAATTCCGATAGCGACAGCATCATGGATAGTTTTTTTCATAAGCATCCTCACTTTCTTGGATTTTCACGAGTGGCCGTTCTTGGAGGTGTCCTTTTACCCCTTCAAGTTTAAACGAAGGAATCGTAAAAACTGTTTTTTTGTCTTAAAAGGTCAAAAAAGACTCGTGAACGAAAACGACAATTTGAATAAAAAACGAAATAATGAGCAAAATATCAAATTATTTTTTTGAGAATCAATCAAAATAAGCGGACGAACAAATCATTTGTCAACGTTTCTAGAGAGGCGTACCATTATTTTGTAAACGTTATCAAATTGAAGGCGGGGATTTTGATGGAAAAGATTTATCAAGCAAGCACAGCAGAGGGTGCAATTGATTTTATTAATATGAATGATTTAGAAGAAGGGGCTAAAGAAGTCATTCCTAAAGGCGGCTACGGGTATATCAGCAGTGGTGCAGGGGATGTCTTTACTTATCAAGAAAATGAAAAGGCATTCAATCATAAATTGATTATTCCTCACGTACTACGAGATGTTGAGTTACCAGATACGCGAGTAACCTTTGAAGGCGAAGAGCTGACGGCACCAATCATTATGGCTCCGGTCGCTGCCCACGGGTTAGCTAATGTAGCAGCCGAGCGGGCGTCCGCGAAGGGGGTCGCTAGATTCGGGACGATTTATACCGCGAGCTCGTACGCTTCCTGTACATTAGAAGAAATACGTGAGGCTGGCGGGGCAAAGGCACCTCAATGGTTTCAGTTCTATATGAGTAAAGATGATGGGATCAACCGCGATATCATCGATATGGCGAAACGTAACGGCGCAAAAGCCATCGTTTTGACCGCGGATGCGACAGTAGGAGGCAATCGTGAAACCGATCGTCGAAACGGATTTACATTTCCGTTAGCCATGCCGATCGTTCAAGCCTATCAATCAGGGATCGGTCAAACAATGGATGCCGTTTATGGCTCTTCGAAACAAAAATTAAGTCCAAAAGATGTTGAATTTATCGCAGGTTATTCGGATCTGCCGGTATACGTTAAAGGCGTCCAGTCAGAAGAAGACGTAGAACGCGCTCTTGGCTCCGGTGCTTCAGGTATCTGGGTATCGAATCACGGTGGGCGCCAACTAGATGGCGGTCCGGCTTCCTTTGATTCCCTGCAATATGTGGCGGAGGCCGTAGCAGGCAGAGCCCCCATCGTTTTTGACAGCGGGGTTCGTCGCGGGCAGCATGTTTTTAAAGCTCTTTCTTCTGGAGCAGATTTGGTTGCCATTGGCCGTCCGGCAATCTATGGCTTGGCATTGGGCGGAACAACAGGCGTTCAGCAGGTCTTCGATTTCTTCAAAAAAGAACTGGAAATGGTCATGCAGCTAGCAGGAACACAAACGGTTGAAGACATTAAAGGCATTGTTTTAAGAGAAAATCGCTATTTGTAAAACGTATTTTTCTTTACTTTCTATTTTGTGGATGCTATCTTTTTATTAACCGAACACGAGGAGGAAAAGAAATGACTGCTTCAATGAAATTGCGTAAAAACTTTTTGAATAACTAATGAACGATGAATTCAAAAGTCTAGGTGCGGCAATTTCAAGGGATCAGTGTATACTTTTCTAAAAAGAACGAAAGAGGCCTAGTCTGAGACTGGGCCCTTTTTTGTACACTTTTTCCTTTTCCTAGCGAAAAGGAGAAGAAAACGAATGGAACATTTATCTGTAAAATTAACAAAAATAGAACACCGTTTTGGTGCCAAAAAAATTTTTTCAATCGACTCATTATCCGCCTATGAGGGAGATCGTATCGGGATCATCGGAGCAAACGGTCAAGGGAAATCGACTCTTTTAAAACTGATCAAAGGGGAGATGAATCCAGATAGCGGCAAGGTCCAGAGAGAAATCGACTTTAATTTCTTTACTCAAATCGAAGAAATAAATGAAGGGACCAATTTCGAAGAGATTGATTGGGAATTGGTAGCCCGACTCTCTATCCCTAAGAATCCTGCCTGTACGTTGAGTGGCGGGGAGGAAAATAAATACCGTCTGGCGCAAACGCTCTCCAGTTACAAACCGGGCTTGCTTCTGGACGAACCCACAACACACCTTGATCGCAAAAGTATACAGACGTTGATTGAAGAGCTGCGTTATTACTACGGAACGCTGTTGTTCGTTAGCCATGACCGCCATTTTTTAAATCAACTGGCGACGAAAATCTGGGAGATAGATGCTGGCGAGGTCAAGGAATACGTTGGAAATTACGAAGATTACTGTAAGCAGAAAGAATTAAAAAATCTCGTGAATCAAAGAGAAGCGGCACAATATATAAAGGAAAAGAAACGATTGGAATCAGCAGTCAGTAAAAAGAAGGAGCAAGCAGAAAGAAGTCCCAAGGTTTCAACGAAAAAGAGTCAGCAGAACATCCGACCAGATCGCTTGTCCTCGTCGAAACAGAAAGATACGGTCCAAAAAAATTTACAAAAGTCCGTGACCGCGATGGAAAGCCGCTTAGCGCAATTGGAAAAAGTCGAGAGGTTTGAGAAACGACGAGAGATCGTGTTTCCACCTTCAAAAATACAAGCCGTTCATAATAAATTTCCAATCCGAGGAGAAGCATTTCAACTAGAGCGGGGTGGAAAATTGCTGATTGAATCCTGTGATTTTCAATTTCCTCTGGGGAAACGGATTGCGATTGTTGGAGAAAACGGCAGTGGAAAAACCTCACTGCTTCAAAGTATCCTGAATAATGAAGAGGGAATCGTAATATCGCCGAAAGTTTTGTTTGCCACCTACCATCAAATGTCCTATAAAATGGTGGACAGTCAGTCACTTTTAGAATTTTCAATGAAGCATACAAGCTATAAGGAAGCTCTCGTTCGCAGTATTTTGCATAATCTGGGGTTTTCTCAATTGGAGATGACTAAACCGATCAAAAACTTGAGTGGCGGTGAAGCGACGCGGCTTCAAATCGCGTTGCTATTTGTGAAGCCATCCAATGTACTAATTCTAGACGAACCTACAAATTTTATTGATTTGACCACAGTGGAAGCCCTCGAACGCTTGCTTTTGTCCTATCAAGGGACAGTGATAGTTACTTCCCACGATCACTATTTTGTAGAAAAAGTTGCTGATGAAATTTTTGAAATAAGTGATTTTAAACTGAAAAATACTCAGTTTTAAATGATGATAGTTATTTAAATGGGTGTGCTATGACACTTATTCCTCTGATTAATCTGTATTATAAGCTGTTTTTCATGAGCAGTTTTCTATCAATCTCTGTTTTTTATATGCTATAACAAAATGAGTGAGTAGAATTTATCAGCAAATGAATGGAGACGAGAACAATGAAAAAAGGATTTGTGGGTTTAGCACTTGTGGTGGCAGGACTGCTTTTTACTGCTTGCGGGAATGGGCAAGGTCAAACAAGTGAAGATACGAGTTGGAAAAAGGTAGAAGAGAAAAAGGAACTGACAGTCGCAACATCAGGCACACTTTTTCCATCTTCGTATTACAACGAGGACAATCAGTTGATTGGCTATGACGTAGACGTGGCGAAAGCAGTCGCTAAAAAATTAGATTTGAAAATTAATTTTAAGGAATACAATGTGGATGGTCAGGTAACCGCAGTCAATCGTGGAGAAGCAGATTTTGCTGCGAATGATTTTGGAATGTCAGAAGAACGCAGCAAGAAATTTGCCTTATCGTCACCAATCAAACATTCCTTTGACAGCATGATCGTTCGGAAAAGCGACGATTCCGGCATTCATTCCTTAGAGGATTTGAAAGGGAAAAAAGCAGCAGGAGAACCGAACACAAGCTATATGAAGATTGCTGAGAAGTATGGAGCGAAAGCTGTTACGTATGACAATGCCACCAACGATCAGTATTTAACGGACGTGGCGAATGGTCGGACCGATGTGATCTTAAATGACTACTATTTGCAGAAAATGTCTGTCGCAGCGTTGCCTGATATTCCGGTGAAAATTTTGGAGGATGTCTATTTTAATGCAAACGAGACCGGCTTCTTATTCGATAAGAAAAACGAAGCACTAAAATCAAAAATTGATACGGCGCTTCAAGAGTTGAAAGAAGAGGGCACGCTGAAGAAAATATCAGAACAATATTTCGGAACGGACGTTTCGGTGAAGCCTAAACAAGAAGTCACTGAGAAAGTGTCAGCGGACTAATGTACATCCCTACGATCGATATCCCTTTGATGATCGAATCCGTCCCTTTTCTACTGAGTGGATTGGGGTATACATTAGGGATCAGTCTGGCGGCGTTCTTCTTCGGAAATCTTTTGGGAATTTTATTAACTATTTTAGGCTTCGTTCCATGGCTGCCGATCAAACTGTTCGTGCGATTTTATTTATCCTTTTTGCGAGGCACTCCTGCACTGGTTCTGTTGTTTTTACTCTATTTTGGCTTACCCTATCAATTAAATGCAGTGGTCGCAGCAGTTATTTGCTTTAGTTTGACCAGTAGTGCGTTTATTGGAGAAATCTATCGTGGATCAATTGCGGGTGTCAATGGTGGTCAGTGGGATGCAGCCTACGCTTTAGGCAATCGATTTTTCCCCACCATGCGTTACATTATCTTGCCTCAAGCGGTTCGTATTTCGATCCCAGCGTTGGGCAACGTCGCAATGGACCTACTTAAAGGAACATCGCTAGCGGCAATGATCACCGTGCCCGATATCTTTCAAAAAGCAAAGATCATTGGTGGGCGAACATTTGACTATTTATCAATGTACATTTTAGTTGCATTGATTTATTGGCTGCTGTGTATAGGGATCGGTTATCTGCAGCATCGATTAGAGAACTATTTTCAGCAAAAATATGTATAAGAAATGTTGGAATGGATGAGAGTCTGGACTTTTGAGTCATGTGAAAAAATCATTCTGGCGATCAGAGGCTTCAAAAAGAAAAATTAGAAAATGATCTGTATAGCACGAGAGCTGGGTCTGATAGAAAGAAAGGAACTCTTTTCTATCAGGCTTTTTTCTTTTCGAGGGTTCTATCGAGTCTGTTGCTAGTATTATGAAAAAAAATTTGTGATAATAAATAAAAAAGTTATTGAGGTGTTAGGGATGAAAGATGGTCTTTACTGGGCAGGAAAATTACGCAGAAAAGAAATCAGTTTTCAAGAGTTGTTGCATTTGTTTGAAGAAAAAGCTCGGAAACAAAATTCACTGTTGAATGCATTTGTCACAGTGATGGATCAAGAAGCATTAACGGAATATCAGCAGCAAGAAGAGGTCTTAACGCGCCCCTTTGCCGGATTGCCGATTCCGTTAAAAATGCTGGGACAGGAAAAAAAAGGCTGGCTGAGTACGTCAGGATCAAAATTGTTGATGGCACATCGCGCCAGCAGTGATAGTTATTATACGAACAAGCTGCTCGCAAACGGTCTTATTCCATTTGCGCAGACGAATACGCCTGAATTTGGGTTTAAAAACATTACAGATGCGAAGATTTATGGACCGGCTAGAAATCCATGGAACCTTGATTATTACTCCGGCGGATCGAGCGGCGGCGCGGCCAGTGCTGTAGCTGCAGGCATCGTCCCTATTGCAGGTGCTAGCGATGGCGGAGGCTCGATTCGAATACCGGCTTCTTTTAGTGGGTTGATTGGACTCAAGCCCACACGGGGAGTGATGCCCGTTGGCCCGAGTGGGTGGCGTGGTTGGCAGGGAGCAGCGATCGACTTCGCCTTAACGGTTTCGATGCGGGATACGGAAAAGCTGTTTTATGGGATGCGAGATATCTCCAGTGCGGCTCCTTATCAAGCACCTGCCTCTGCTTGGCAACACCATAAAGCCGCCCAAAAAGAGCAGCTGAAGATCGCAGTCATTATTGATTCGCCGATTGATTCAACGGTTTCCCCAGAAGCCGCCAGCGCAGTAGAAAAAGCGCATGATTTTCTTTTAAAGCAAGGACATCAAGTCGAGCTCATCAATTATCCGGTGGATGGGAAGGAATTGATCGCTAGCTATTATTTGATGAATGGCGCGGAAACGGCAGCGATGTTCTCTGGAATTGAGCAGGGATTGCGCCGCCCAGTGGAGAAGAACGATATGGAGTTGATGACCTGGGGAATCTATCAATATGGGAAGAAAATCCCTGCCAGTCATTATATTCGCGCGTTGAACTTTTGGGATGATGCGGCGTTTAAGATGGAGCAGCTTTTTACAGAATATGACCTTCTGTTGACCCCGACGGCTGCAACGACGGCGCCTAAAATAGACGAGGATCTACAAAGCGATGAAATTCGAGATGCATTAGAAGCTGCCGCCAGTCTTTCGGAAAATGAGCTGCATCATGTCATTGATCGCATGTTTGAACGAAGCCTGGAGATCACCCCCTACACGCAATTAGCCAATCTCACAGGGCAACCCGCAATTAGCTTGCCCACCTACTTGACGCAAAAAGGACTGCCTTTGGGTATTCAATTCACTGCTGCACGGGGAAGAGAAGACTTGCTTCTGCAAATCGGACGATTATTTGAGACAGAATACGGCTTCAAATTACCTGAATATTATCAAGCAAACAAGTAACGCTGATCCTTGATTCGAACCGCCAAAATTGGTTACCAATTTTGGCGGTTCTTTTGGTACACTTAAACTAGTTATTGAAAACGTTTAACAGGAGGATAGAAATGATTTTATTGAAAGCAAGAAAAGTAATTACTGGTGACGGTGAAACGGTGATCGAGAAGGGCGGTGTAGTTTTTTCAGAGGGTACAATAGTGGCTGTAGGAGAAGCACAAAGACTAGCTTCTGAGTACCCTCAGGCAGAGGTTCGCGAGTATAGCGACGGCACGATCTTACCAGGCCTGATGGATGCGCACATTCATTTAGGCTATTATTGGACGCAGCCGGATCTGCATCGCTACAATGACTTTATGATCGCCTACTATGCACAGAAACAAGCAGAAATGTGTTTAGCCAAAGGAGTAACGACGATTCGAGATTGCTGCGGACCGCAATTTCTATTAGAGACGTTGCGCTTAGCTGCTGAAAAAGGCTACGTCAAGGCACCACGCATTTTGCATACGGATCGGGGAATCTGTATCACCGGAGGCCATGGACACGAGGACGGTATCGAAGAAGTAGACGGTGTGGAAAATATCCGCCATACGATCCGACGTCAAAAAAAGGATGGCGCTGATTGGATCAAGCTGTTAACAACCAATCGTGATGACATTTGTGAGTTCACTCAGGAAGAATTAACGGCGGGTGTAGAAGAGGCTCACCGACTCGGTATGAAATGTGTTGTCCATTCAGGAACACAGCCAGGAATCCAAATGTGTATTGACGCAGGCTTTGATACGATCGAACATGGCAATTTCTTAACAGTCGAGCAAGCGAAACAAATGATTCAACAGCAACAATCATGGACGCCTACGATGTTCGCCTATCATTTCTTGGCAGAGTACAATCAGAAGGTCCAAGAAGCAGGGATCGATCATTCAAATCAGTCGACTGAAACCTACTCCCATCATTTAGATTTCTTTGAGCGTTCTGTTGAAGCGTATTCGAAAAATTTCAAAGCGATTTATGATGAGGGGCTAACGATTTTAGCGGGTACAGATATGGTCATGCTGGAAGCGCCGAGTGTGCCGATCGTGGAGGAGCTCGAGTTGATGGTCCGCTATGGTTTGACCCCCGTCCAAGCAATCCAAACAGCCACCCAAAATCCGGCAAAAGTCTTTGATTTGGCTGACACTACTGGCGAATTAAAGGCCGGCTTACAGGCGGATATTTTGGTGGTAGAAGGAGACGTTACAGCAGACATTGAAGCGTTAAGAAATGTCCAGCGTGTGTATCTATCAGGAGAAGAGATGTAAAAATACCCCCTATCAGCAAAGGCGTGCCTCTCAAAAGATTCGATCAGGCATCGGTACTCAAGGAGGAACACTTTTCTGATAGAGGATCACGCTTGGTAACTTAAATCATTTTTTTTGCTTTTTCCGTATTCGCAAAGTGCAGCTTCACATACTTGCGTAGTAGATCAATACCGCCTTTTTGCAATAACTTGGCCGCCAATTCGTCAGACGGTTTGCCAGCGCCAGACGGGACCTTCATACCAAGCTCCTGTGAAGCCTGGTCTAGTTCGTCAAGAAAGCTCGCCCGGCTGATGATAGACGCGGCTGCGACAGCCAGGTGGTATTGTTCTCCTTTAGTCACGAAATAAATTTTTTGTTCGACTCTCTTAGCTTCTTTTTTTACATAGTTCATGTAATTGGCTTCGGGAGTGAATTGATCAATCAAGATAGCATCAGGTTTTGTTGGTGCGATGTCTTCTAATAATAATCGGATCGCTTGATTATGCAACGCGACCTTCATGCGTACAGCATTGTATTTTGGCTGGATATCGTTATATTTCTCAGGCGTGACTACCAGCAGGCGAAAGGGAATCATCTCTTTGATCGCCGTTGCCATTTTTCTGATTTGGTCGTCTGTCAGCATTTTTGAATCTTTTACGCCTAATGTTTTTAGTGCGTCCAAGTGTTCTTTGTCTGCATAAGCAGCACAGACACATAAGGGGCCAAAATAGCTGCCATTTCCAACTTCATCGCTGCCAAGAACGGCAAGGGAAGCAAAATCGCTAGGCAGACGACTGCTTTTTTTAACGGAAGCAGGCGCCGTTTTTCCCCAACGAGCCGCTTCTTGTTCCGCGTTGTTCCCTTGGAAGAGGACCTTTCCAGAGGTATAGGCAGTGATGCTCACACCATTTTTTTTGGCAGAGAATTCGCTATACGGCACTTTTTTAAGTAATAGGTAATCGGCATAGTAGTTTTTTAGCTTTTGAATCTCTGGTTTGGTTAATTTTAATACAGAAGAACTCATAATTTTTTCTCTTTTCTTTAAGTTAATTCGCTTTTAATTGATGAAAGTTGTACATATGAAAGGTTTTAGCATATAATATGTTAGTGTTTTTGTTACTGGACTATTAAAAAAATCGTTTTAGGAAGGTTGATCGATATGGCGCAAAATCGCTATAAGGCAATCGTTGCCGGTCAGACTTATACTATCATTGGACAGGAAACCAAGCAACATATGGATATGGTTACAGCCTTAGTCAATGAGCAGTTAAATGAGATCATGTCGTTATCACCTGAGATCACGCAAGAGAAAGCCGCGATGTTATTGGCGATTAATGCAGTCTCAGATCAATTAAAGAAGCAAGAAGCCTTAATGCAGTTAGAAAAGCAGCGTTATACGCTTGAAGGGCAAGCCGCCCATAATCTCGAATTAGAGAATCGTATCAAGAAAATCGAAGCAATCGAAGCCGAAGCAAAGAAAATCATGCGGAAGAACGGAAAAGAAAACGTTCCGATCCGAAATCACGTAGAAGCGCAACAAATCGTTAATGAGAACCGTAAACGTGAGATTCAAAAAAGAGCGGCAAATAAATAAGTGAGGGATACTATGTTAACATTGGTAATTTTATTTGCACTACTGCTATCTTTTTACGGAGGGTATCGACGAGGACTAGCTTACCAGATCGTTTTTGTAGTGGGTTATCTTCTATCCTTTATCGTTGCACGAATGTTTTATCAGAGACTCGGTTCCCACTTGGAATTATTTGTGCCGTATCCATCCGTTACGAACGATTCTAAGATGCTGTATTACTCAGTAGAGCAAGCGTTCAATTTGGACAAAGCATTTTACGCGGGTGTGGCGTTTGTCATGATCTTGATCGCCGGATGGTTAGTGACGCATCTGATAGCCATTTTCTTTAAGGATTTATTGTACAAGGTGATGATCCCTCAATACGATGGCATCGTTGCCGGAATACTGCAATTGATCGTATGCTACGTCGGGATTTTCCTGATTCTGAAGCTAGTAAGCTTCGTTCCAATGGCTGTTGTCCAAAACCAAATAGAAGGCAGCTGGTACGCGCGCTTTATGATCGAACATTCTTTGTTCCTGAGCTCGCAATTTAATAATCTATGGGTCACAAAAATTATTGGATAAAGAAAAAACCGGGACGCTGTTTGACAGGTTTCGGTTTATTTATGTATAGAAGGTGAAATAATGAATGAACGTATTTTAAAAACATTGGAATTTGAACAAGTAAAAACAATGATTCAGCAACATTTGACGACCGAGCAAGGGGAAGAAGAGATCCGCCAATTGACACCTTCTAACGACGAAGATACGATTCAAGCGTGGCTGGATGAAACCGAAGATGGAATGAAAGTCCAACGTTTGCGTGGCGGTCTTCCAATCCCTAAATTAAACAACATCAAACCGCACATGAAACGGATCGAGATTGGTGCAAACTTGAACGGACTTGAATTGGCGGAAGTCTCGCGTGTTCTATCCACGACAAGTGAGCTGGTTCGTTTCATTGAGGATCTGAAAGATAGCGAACTGGAATTTCAACGTTTGTATTTCTGGGAGGAGCAATTGACGACGTTGCCTGAATTAAGCGGCAAACTTCGTCGCTCAGTCGAAGAAGACGGGCGAGTGCGAGATGAAGCTTCTACAGAATTGAGGACTATTCGCAGTCAAATCCGACGCAGCGAGCAAACGATCAGAGAACAATTAGATGGCTTGATTCGCGGAAAGAACGCAAAATATTTGAGCGACAGTCTCATTACAATGAGAAATGACCGTTATGTGATTCCCGTGAAGCAAGAATACCGTGGTATTTTCGGGGGTGTGGTCCATGACCAGAGTGCCTCGGGGCAGACTCTATTTATGGAGCCCAAACAGATCGTAGAATTAAATAACCGGTTACGTCAGCAGCAAATCGCGGAGCGTACAGAAATTGAACGCATCTTGGCAGAATTATCAGCGGAATTAGTCGCACCTAGAAAAGACATTTTGCATAACGCCTACGTACTAGGACGTTTTGATTTAATGAATGCCAAAGCACGGTTTGCTAAAAATTTAAAAGCTGTGGTACCTGCGATCAATCAAGACAATCATGTTTATTTCAAACAAGCACGCCACCCTCTCTTGGATCAAGACAAGGCAGTGGCGAATGATTTGATGATCGGTCAAGACTTTCAAGCGGTCGTTATCACGGGACCAAACACCGGTGGTAAGACGATTTCTTTAAAAACATTGGGATTGCTCCAATTAATGGGACAAGCAGGTTTTCCGTTGCCGGTGGGAGAAGAAAGTGAGATGGGGATCTTCGATGAAGTTTTTGCGGATATCGGAGACGAACAATCGATCGAGCAAAGTCTCTCGACCTTTTCTTCCCATATGACCAATATCGTCTCTATTTTAGATAAAATTGATGAACACAGCTTGGTTTTGTTTGATGAACTAGGTGCCGGGACGGACCCTCAAGAAGGGGCCGCATTAGCGATCGCGATCTTAGATGCAGTGGGTGCAAAATCTTCTTACGTCATGGCGACGACCCACTACCCAGAGCTGAAGATTTATGGTTATAACCGTCCGAATACCATCAATGCCAGCATGGAATTCGATGTGGACACCTTGAGCCCCACTTACCGTTTGTTGATTGGTGTACCAGGACGAAGCAATGCCTTTGAGATCTCTAGACGATTAGGATTGGATTCGACCGTCATCGACAGTGCCAAACAGATCATTGATGAGGAAAGTCAAGACTTAAATGATATGATCTCAGATTTGGAAAATCAACGTAAAGCAACAGAAACCGAATACTTAGAAATTCGTCATTATGTGGACGAATCGGAAAAACTGTATCGTGATCTAAAAAATGCCTATTCTTATTTCTTTGATGAACGTGAAAAAGAAATGGAGAAAGCACGCAAAGAAGCGAATAAAATCATTGGCGAAGCTGAGGAGAATGCGGAGAAAATCATCAAAGACATTCGCCAGATGCAATTAGAAGGCCAAGGCAGTGTAAAAGAGCATCAATTGATCGATGCACGATCGCAATTAGCTGATTTAAAACAAGACGAGCAGTTAAAGAAAAATAAAGTGCTGCAAAAAGCGAAGGCGAAGAAGCAGTTTAAACCGAATGATGAAGTCATCGTAGAAACCTATGGACAGCGGGGAACCTTGATCCAAAAAGTGGGCAATAATGATTGGCAAGTCCAATTAGGGATTCTGAAAATGACGGTCTCAGAGGAAGACATGACACTGACAACGCCGATCGAAGAGCCGAAACAACAGGTTATAACTGGAATCCAACGTGGAGCAGGTGCGCAAGTAAAACCAGAGTTAGATTTACGTGGAAAACGTTATGAAGAGGCCCTTGCCGAAGTCGATCACTATATCGATGCGGCGTTGTTAGCGAATTTCGCTCAGGTTCGGATCATTCACGGAAAAGGAACGGGTGCGTTGCGTAAGGGGATCACAGATTATTTAAAAAACCATCGTAACGTCAAAAGCTTTGAATTTGCCCCAGCAAATCAAGGCGGGAGCGGTGCGACGGTGGTTACCTTTAAATAGTTTACAAGTGTAAGCAGAACAGTAGCCTAGACCACGCGACCGTGATATACTACTTTTAGTAAGAAAAAGGGTACCTACTTATAAGTATCCATTTTATAATAGGAGGAATTCAAATGTCACAAGTAGTTACTGATAAAACATTTAGTGAAGAAACAGATAACGGGCTTGTTTTGATCGACTTTTGGGCAACTTGGTGTGGCCCTTGTCGGATGCAAGCACCGATCTTAGATCAATTATCCGAAGAATACGACGAAGATGAATTCAGAATCGTAAAAATGGATGTCGATGAAAATCCAGAAACACCCGCATCATTCGGGATCATGAGCATCCCAACACTTGTTTTGAAAAAAGATGGACAAGTCGTTGATAAAGTAATCGGTGTTCATACAAAGGATCAATTAAAAGAGCTTATCCAAGCTCACATGTAAGAAAATGAGCTGGGCATTTTGTCCAGCTTTTTTTGCGAGTTAGGCTTTTGGCAGTTTACCAAGTTTGAAAAGTAGTTATGGATTTTTAGCCAATTCATGGACAGGCTGTTTAGCCTAATCGTATGCGAAACGAAATAGGACTCATTTTCCGATTTTTGAAAAAATGAATCCTTTAATAAAAGATAGCTGTCAGTCTTAGTTTTCACAGTTTACTTTGAAGTTAAGGTAGTTTCTGCTTAGTATTTATCTTAGTGATCGCAATGTTTACTTAGAGGATATGCGTGGTGAGAATGCAACTCATTTTTTGAAGAAAAATGAACACCTTAAGTCGAAGTAGCTGTCAGTCCAAGCTTTCACAATTACAATTGGACAGTCATGGATTAAACCAGCTGTGATTTGAAAGAGATAGCATTGAAGGGAAGCAGCGTATGAACGAACGAATCAAAAACAAATTGGCACTCCTGCCAGATCAGCCGGGCTGTTACCTGATGAAGGATAAAAACGGCACGATTATTTATGTAGGAAAGGCCAAAATATTAAAAAATAGAGTCCGTTCTTATTTCACTGGTAGCCATAATACAAAGACGGAGCGACTAGTAAGCGAGATCGTGGACTTTGAATATATCGTAACAGAGTCAAATATCGAGGCGTTGTTACTTGAAATCAACCTGATCAAGAAAAACGATCCTAAATACAATATTATGCTGAAGGATGACAAGACGTATCCTTTTTTGAAAATTACAAATGAAAAGTATCCACGTTTGATGATCACCCGAAAAGTCTTGAAGGACAAAGCGAATTATTTCGGTCCTTATCCAGACGTCAATGCGGCGAATGAGACGAAAAAGTTGTTGGATCGTTTATTCCCATTACGGAAGTGCAAACCTTCGCAAAAAACACCTTGTCTTTATTACCATTTAGGGCAATGCCTGTGTCCATATGCTTTCCATGTCGACCCGCAAGTTTATAAGGACATGGTAGAAGAGATCAAACAATTTTTGAACGGTGGTCACACGGAGATTCAAGAGCAGTTAAAAGAAAAAATGAACCAAGCTGCTTTAGACATGGAGTTTGAAAAAGCTGCAGAGTATCGAGATCAGATCAGAGCAATCGAAACAGTGATGACGAAACAAAAAATGACCAATACTGATTTGGTCGATCGTGACATCTTTGGCTATGCAACAGATAAAGGATGGATGTGTGTCCAAGTCTTTTTTGTTCGTCAGGGAAAATTGATCGAACGAGATGTTTCGATGTTTCCATTTTACAATGACGCGGAAGAAGATTTCCTGACCTATATTGGTCAATTCTATCAGGAAAATGAGCATTTCATTCCTAAAGAAGTGTTGATCCCTGACAGCATCGATAAGCCCAGTGTTGAAGCGATGCTAGAAACGAGAGTCCTACAGCCGCAGCGCGGTGAAAAGAAAAAATTGGTACGATTGGCTGGAAAAAATGCACAAGTGGCATTAAATGAAAAATTTGACCTCATCGGACGCAGCGAGGCTCGAACGATCGGTGCCGTGGAAAAATTAGGCGATGCGATGAATATTCCAGCACCTATCCGTATCGAAGCTTTCGATAACTCGAATATTATGGGAACCGCTCCTGTTTCAGCAATGGTCGTTTTTATTGATGGGAAACCAGCAAAAAAAGAATACCGAAAATATAAAATAAAAACCGTTAAAGGCCCTGACGATTATGCCTCTATGCGTGAAGTTATCTATCGTCGGTATTCCCGTGTATTAAAAGAGGGATTGCCATTCCCAGATTTGATTGTGATAGATGGCGGGAAAGGGCAAGTGGATGTCGCGAAAGATGTGTTGGCTAACCAATTGGGGATAGATATCCCGATTGCTGGATTAGCCAAAGATGACAAACACAAAACCAGTGAATTGCTCTTTGGCCCAGAATTGACAGTGGTTCCGTTAGAACGCAACTCACAAGAATTTTTCTTGCTGCAGCGCATCCAAGATGAGGTCCATCGTTTTGCGATCACCTTCCATCGTCAGTTGCGAAGTAAGAACAGCTTTGCTTCAAAACTAGATAATATCGATGGATTAGGGCCAAAACGAAAGAAAATTCTGCTTAAAGAATTCAAATCATTGAAAAATATCCAAGCGGCTTCGATTGAAGAACTACAAAAAGCTGGTCTGCCGAAAGCAGTAGCTGAGAGTACGCTTGAACAATTACAAAAAAAATAATGTATAGCACCCTTTACACGTAATGTAAAGGGTGCTATACTTTTTTTATTGAATGTAAAGGGTACTATACATTGAGGAGTTGATCATTTGCAAAATAGAATTCAGGAATTGCGCAAAGAACGTAAACTAACTCAAAATGAATTAGCCAATAATCTAGAAGTTACTAGACAGACGATCATTTCTTTGGAAAACGGACGCTACAATGCGTCATTGATTCTTGCACACAAAATCGCACATTTTTTTGATCTGATGATTGAGGACGTTTTTATTTTTGAGGAGGAGGATGAAGAATGATAGACAAGCTTTCTAAGCCGGACCAGCAGTATTACAAGAAATTAAAAATGAAAAACAATTACTATAGGATTACGGTAGTCTTTCTTGCCGTTTGTTCAATCATTCTTTTCATTGGGACAAAAGAGTACGCGTTGAAGATAAGCGATCATGCACTTGGGTACCTTAGCGGATTTTTCTTGTCTATTATTCTTTTATTTACACTTGCCATTTTTAGAAATCGAAGGCTCATGAAGGATCCTGAAAAATTAAAGCAGCAAAGAATTGCAAAAACCGATGAACGGAATATTGAAATCACTAATAAAGCACTGTTTGTCACTTGCTATGTGCTGATCGTCACACTCGTGATATTGAGCGTTGTGGGAAGTTTTGTTTCCCAGATGATGATGATGGTGTCTGCTGGATTGATTTATGTTTTCTTTATTAGTTATCTGATCGGGTATGTTTATTTTAGAAGAAAGCTATAAAGCCTCTTATTTTGAGGAAAAACGGATTGTAATGGATTCACTTAAACAAGTGAGGTCATTTATATATTTTTAAATAAGGAGTGAGAAAATGTTAAAGGTTACGCATTTAAGCAAGAGCTTCGGATCGTACAAAGCATTGGATGATATGAGCTTCACGATTGAAGACGGAAAAATTTTAGGATTGATTGGTCAAAATGGTGCCGGTAAAACCACCACATTCCGCCTGATTTTAGATTTTTTATCAAAAGATTCAGGGGATGTTTTATGGAATGGTCATGTTTTGTCTGGGAAAGATTATAATACAATCGGGTATTTGCCGGAAGAACGCGGCCTATATCCAAAGGTGACGATTGAAAACCAATTGCTTTTCTTTGCTTCTTTACGAGGAAAAAGTAAACAAGAAATCTTACCGAAAATCGATGAGTGGATGGATAAGTTCCAAGTAAAGGGGAAGAAAACGGATAAAGTTAAGACCCTTTCCAAAGGGAATCAGCAAAAAGTTCAGCTGATTTCAACGTTGATCCACGAACCGAAATTAGTTATTTTAGATGAACCTTTTAGCGGATTAGATCCCGTGAATGCGGAATTATTAAAAAATGGGATCATCGAATTAAAAGAAAAAGGGTCTTGTGTCATTTTTTCTAGTCATAATATGGACAACGTGGAGAAGATTTGCGACCATTTGATCATGCTTCGCAATGGAGAAACAGTCTTGAACGGCAAAGTTCACGAAATCCGCGAATCTTTTGGACGTAGTAAGCTTTATTTAGATGCACATTTGTCTAAAGAAGAACTAGAAAATTTTGCGGGTGTTCGATCGGTGATACAAAATGAAGATGGCAGTTTCGAACTCACCTTGGACGACCCAGCTGTTGGTAAAGATATTTTTGAACGGGCAACAATGAATGGGTATATCCCAATGTTTAATCAGCAGCCACCAACGTTGGAAGAAATCTTCAAATGGAAAGCAGGTGCGATAAATGAATAAAATGGGGATTATAATCAAAGACGTCTACAAGAAAAATGTGAAATCAGCCGCTTTTCTAATCATGATTTTGGCACCATTTTTAGTAATGGGAATCTTCTATTTGTCGCAGCACTTTTTTGGAGACGCGAACGATATCAACAAAATTGGTATCGTCAGTGACCGACCAGAAGTTGCAGAGGAATTAGCGAAAACAAAGAACAAGGACTACACCTTTGAAGTAGTGACTAGTGATGAGAAAGCTCAAAAGCAATTGGATGACAAGAAAATCGATGCCTATCTAGACCTCAAAATGGGAGAGGATCAGGTTTCCGGAAGGCTCTATAGCAAAGCGTCGCTAGGGACTTCAACGGAGATGCAATTGCAGCAGATTTTGAATTCAATGCAGGCGAATATCCGGGCGAGTCAGTTGAATTTAACGACGGCACAGGTACAAGAAGTTATGGCACCGGCGGAATTCAAGTCTGAAAAAGTGACCTTTGAAAAAGGCAAGATGCAGGCTGACGAAGGAGATTCTGGGACGCAGTTCGTTCTCAGTTTCTTGACGACCATTATTATGTTTGTCTTTATCATCAGCTATTCCTCCATCATTGCTCAAGAGATCGCTTCGGAAAAAGGAACGCGTATCATGGAAGTTCTTTTATCGAGTATGAAAGCAAAAACCCACTATTACGGAAAATTACTCGGCGTGTTATTAGTGGCGCTGACACAATTGTTGATCTATGGCGTAGCGCTTGTTTTCGGGTACAGACAATTTAAAGATGTGGGTATGGTGAAAGAATTCGTCAATAATGTCTCTATTAAATCATTAATGGGCAGCGGCGCACTGATCATTGTTGCCTTTATGCTTGTAGGATTGTTCCTTTACGCGGTACTCTCCGCTCTTTGCGGCTCGCTCGTAAGCAAACCTGAGGATACGGCAAAAGCGATCCAGCCTGTGATGTATTTATCTATGATTGGGTATATGTTGGGATTGATCTTGGGAACGTCTGATCCAACAAATGTGATCATCAAGGTGACCTCGTATATTCCGTTTTTATCTTCCTACAGTATGCCGTTACGATTGGCTTCGAACACTACGACGCTGACAAGTGCCTTCGTTTCATTGGGCATCTTGGTTCTCTTTACAGTATTGCTGACGATTTTTTCTGCTCAATTGTACAAATCAAATGTTTTAGTATACAGCGAAGGTGGTACGTTCAGTGCGCTGAAACAATCCATCTCGATCATGAAAAATGACCGTAAAAAGAAATAAAACAGTTGACCAGTAGCGAAAACTCTTTCAAAATAAACGTGTAGGAACGATTCTATTGAGAAAAAAGCAGTTGTCATGGCAATCAAGGAGGGACTTTGATGGATAAAATGAAGCGTTTATCCAACGGTATTGAGATGCCGCGATTAGGATTGGGTGTTTGGCGAGTAGAAGAGCAGGACGCAAGAAACTCTGTCAGATGGGCAATTGAAGCAGGGTATCAATTAATTGATACGGCGGCAATTTACAAAAATGAAAAAGGGGTTGGCGAAGGCATTCGACAATCAGGTATCCAACGAGAAAAACTTTTCGTAACGACAAAGCTTTGGAATGCAGATCAAGGGTATGATTCTGCTCATCAGGCGTTCAATGACAGTTTAGAGCGCTTGGGATTGGAGACTGTAGACCTTTATTTGATCCATTGGCCGGTAGAAGGAAAGTTTAATGATTCGTGGCGCGCGATGGAGGAAATCTATGAGAGTGGACGAGCGAAAGCGATCGGTGTATCCAATTTTCATAAACATCACATTGAAGAGCTGCTGACGACTGCGAAGATCAAGCCTATGGTGAATCAGATTGAACTTCATCCAACGTTGACACAGGTTGACTTGCGAAACTATTTGGCGAAGGAAAATATTGCTGTCGAGGCATGGTCACCTCTTGGACAAGGGAAAATCTTGCAACATCCGACACTTATTGAGCTTGGAAAGAAACATCAAAAATCAGCCGCACAAGTAATCATTCGCTGGCATCTTCAAAGTGACATTATTGTGATTCCTAAATCTGTTCACGAAGAACGTATCCAAGAAAACTTCGATGTGTTTGACTTTACGCTAAGTGAGGATGAGATGGCCTTGATTGATGGATTGAACATCAATGAACGCCTTGGTGCTGACCCGGATAATTTTGATTTTTAATAAGAAGAACCTGTTATACCCTCGTATGGAGACGAGGGTGTAGCAGGTTCTTTTATTCTCAAAAGAATTATTTATTTGAAAGGAAATCCGTTTAGTAACTTTATATGATAAAATGATAATAAAAAAGGAGGAATTCGATGGGTGATATATTATCAAAAATTAATTCTGTGATTTGGGGAGCTCCAATGATCCTACTTATTTTAGGAATTGGCATTATTTTAACAGTTGGCTGCCGAGCGATCCAAATTCGTCGATTACCGTTATCATTAAAGTACATGGTAAAAAATGAGGAAGGTGGGCAAGGAGACGTAACCAGCTTTCAGGCACTGTGTACAGCATTGTCAGCCACGATAGGAACTGGGAATATCGTAGGTGTTGCGACAGCGATCGTCGCCGGAGGTCCAGGCGCTCTCTTTTGGCTGGAGTTTGCTGGATTATTAGGAATGGCGACAAAATACGCAGAAGGGTTATTAGCTGTAAAATATCGGACATTTGACGATCATGGCAAAGCTCTTGGTGGTCCATTCTATTATATCGAGAACGGACTGGGTCAAAAATGGAAATGGTTAGCGAAAATGTTTGCCTTTTTTGGTGCCATCGCAGGGTTGATCGGTATTGGGACTATTGCTCAGATCAATGGGATCACGTCTGCGGCAGAAACCTTTTTTGATCCGGAAAAAGTAAATACCATTGCGCTTTTTGGCAATGAATACTCCTGGGCAGTGATCATTACCGGTACAGTAGTGACGATCTTAGTAGCAATTGTATTGGTCGGTGGTGTGCAACGGATCGCACGGGTATCAGAAGTTATCGTTCCCTTGATGATCGTTGTCTATGTCGGATTATGCTTATTCATGATTGCATTGAATATTACAAAATTACCAAGTGTTATTGTGGAGATTTTCCAAAGTGCTTTCGGGCTGCGTGCAGTTTCGGGTGGCGCGCTGGGTGCAATGATGATCGCCATGCAAAAAGGAATTGCGCGAGGCATCTTCTCGAATGAGTCTGGATTGGGAAGTGCGCCGATCGCGGCTGCGGCTGCTCAGTCTAAAGAGCCAGTTCGGCAAGGGCTTGTTTCGATGACGGGTACATTTATCGACACGTTGATCGTATGTAATATGACCGGTATGGCGATCATATTGACGGATGCATGGAAAACAGGTCTTGATGGATCAGCAGTAACGATCTATGCCTTTACTGAGGCTTTGCCGCTCTCTCAGACTGTCGCTTCTCTTTTATTGATGATCTGTTTAGCTTTCTTTGCCTTCACGACTATTTTGGGCTGGAATTACTATTCAGAACGCTGCTTGAGCTATTTGACCGGAGGAAACACAAAATTTTCAGCAATCTTTCGATGGGTATATATCTTTGCAGTCTTTATTGGGCCCTATCTAACTGTTTCAGCGGTTTGGACGATTGCGGATATTTTTAACGGATTGATGGCATTCCCAAACATTATCGCTTTGATTTTACTCAGTCCAGTTGTATTCAAAGAAACAAAATCCTATTTCGCGCGATTGGCGGCAGGGGAGATCGATGAATACCCTACCGCTTCGTTAGCCGAAGCCTCATTGGATGAGGATTAATTGATTCGTAAAAAGAGAGCTATAGCATTTTTGAACTGACACTATAATAAGGAACAATCAAAAAAGAGCACCTGCAAATTTAGTAAAATAAATCTGCAGGTGTTTTTGTTTTGTCAAAACAGCCATCAAAGCAATACGGTGTATTCGTCATATAAAGAAACGCTACCTAAAGCATAGCCCGCAAAGGAACACCTTAAGATAACGTCTACATACAAAAAGAACCAATAGGTTTAAACAATAAAGTAATTGATAGTGTAAAAAATGAAAGCTATTTTTTACACTATCAACAAATTATAGCAAAATCAGGCCATTATCCTTCTGCTGACTATCGTATGAAAAGAACACATTGATCGATACTTTTTATTTTGGATTAGAAAATAGAAGCACGTTCAATTTATTCAAATTCTTGAACAAAGTAATCAAATAAATTTTGTTCTTTAGGATCGTTTTTCCGTGTGAGTTCAGGATGCCATTGAACACCGAGGATTTTTGTATTTTTCTCTCGACTTTCGACAGCCTCGATAATTCCATCGGAAGACCAGGCGATGGGCACTAAGCTCTCGGCTAATTCCTTAATTGCTTGATGATGGTACGAATTTACTTGCGCTCGTTGACCGAATAGACCAGCGATTGATGAATCTGATTTTACAGTAATGGAATGCAAACCAAAATCAGGAACAGTAGGGAACATGTCATGCTTGACCTCCCAGTCAGGATATTGCGACAAATCCTGATACAAAGTTCCGCCCAACGTTACGTTCAAGAGCTGTGTTCCTCGACAAACTGTAAAAATAGGCTTGTTTTGTTTGATCGCTTCTTTCACTAAAGCCATTTCAAAAGAATCCCGTTCGATGCTCGTTGGCCCTAATTTAGGATGCGGCTCTTCTCCATACAGAAAAGGCGTTACATCCTGCCCGCCAGCTAACAATAATTTATCAATCGTTTCAACATACGTGCTAGCTAATTCAGGATCACTGATAGGTAATAAAAGGGGGACACCCCCAGCTTGATGTACGCCATCGATAAACCCCTGCGGACTATACGTAAATTGTTGATCAAAAAAATCCTGATTGTTTTGATAATGCTGATTTGCTGCGATACCGATTATTTTTCTTTCCATAGACAACCATCCTCTCTATCTTTTGATACCATAATCAATTCTTAAAAAGCAAGTAATTCGATTATTAAGTTTCTATTTATTTTTTTAAACGAAATACTTCTATAATATCATGCGCCTCTGTGAGATTTTTAGAAGAATTTTTTATACTTTTTATTGAAAAATGGTTACGGGTATATCTTTATTTGATATACTATGTTTAATAAATAAAGACAAAAATGGTTGGGCGTAAGCTTCAAGGATCGTGTTCTTCAAGGGGTGAGAAGAACAGCTTGGAGTCTTGCGCTCTTTTTTTATACAGAGGAGGGGTTGTGTGTTAGAAGCTTTAGAAAAAATAAAAAGCACTGAGAAGCAAAATGAGAAAGAAAAGGAAACGCTAATGTCGAAATTGGCTGATTATGAATCGAGCCAAAGAAAAATGCTGCAAGAGAAACGAGAGGCTCTAAAAAAGGACTTCTCAAAGGCGCTATCAGAAAGGGAACATGAATTAGCGGAGAAACTGGCTGCAGAAGAACAAGAGCTAGCGTCAAATGCCAAAGGAACGTTAACTACTATGGAAGATAACTATCTGAAAAAGAAAGAGCAAACGATTCAACGTATTATTGAAAGGGTGATCTCAGAATATGGCAGTCAGTAAAATGAGCAAGCTCACTTTGATTGCGCAACAAGAATATAGCGAACAAATAATGTCTGCGATTCAGGGATTTCAAGGATTGGAAGTTCGGAATCTTTTCGAAAGGACAGTCAGCAATGACTGGATGAGGCAGTTTTTTGACGATGTAGAGCCCTTGTCTAGTCAAGATGGGCTGTCAAAAATAGATAGTCAATTGGAACAGATAGAAAATGCGATTCGATTTATAGAGCACCATGGCAGCAGTCACGAAAAAGTACGGCACCTTAAACGTCAAAAAACGACGCTTCGCAGTTTAGAAGCGGACTTTCAAGAAAGAGAATTGCAGATAGAATTAATGAATGTTCAAGAATTACAAAAGCGTTTCTTAGACGTCCATGCCAAAAAACAAGAGGCTGAGGAGCAAGAAGCGCTTCTGCAAAAATGGTATTCGTTGGACATCTTGCCCCAAAAGACGACTTTGCATACTACTCAGATTTTTCTGGGAACGACCGATGTGAACGTATGGGAATTGCTGGAAGAACAAATAAAAGAGGAACAAATCTATTACGAACTCATGTATAGTGACGACCGCATTGTAAATTTTGCATTGTTGTATTTGCGCAAAGGGCACTCCATAGTCCAAGAGCTAATTCGTCAATTCGGCGTTTCCGCTTTTACGTACAGTAAAGAAAGATTGCCAAAAGCTGAGCTGGCTGTAATCCAGCGAAAGCAACTTGAATTAGTCGAAGAAGAAAAAGCGCTGGTAAAGAAGATCGGTCAAAAAAAGGCTATAGTAGAGCGATTTGAAATAGCAGAAGAAGTCTTGCTAGCACGAAAAAACCGATGGCTGGTCCAGAATCGCTTTGTCAAAGATGACAAATTATTTCTGCTTCAAGGATGGATCGAGACAGCCTCTTTTCCCGACTTCAAGGAATTTGTGAGTCACCTGATCGGCGAAGAGAATCTTTATATTGAGAGTGAAGAGCCAACAGAAATCGAAATCACTGAAGAAATTCCGACAAAATTAAAAAATCCTAAACTCGTTCGCCCTTTCGAGATGCTCACAGAGATGTACAGCCTGCCGAAATACGAGGAGGTGGATCCTACACCTTGGTTCATGCCATTTTATTTTGTCTTTTTTGGAATGATGGTTGCTGATGCCGGTTACGGCATACTAATGCTAGCAGGAACAACGATAGCTTTACTAAAAATTTTGCCGAGGGGAATGGAACGCTTTATGCGCTTTTTCCAAGTATTGGCAATACCTACAATAATCTGGGGGCTAGTCTATAATTCGTTCTTCGGCTTTTCATTAGGCTATCCGCCAATTCTATCAACGAGTGAAGATGTTATCAGCATTTTGATTTTGTCGATTGTTTTTGGAGTCATTCAAATTTTTATTGGTTTAGGGTTAGCTGCAAGAGAAAATATCCGAGCCAAAAATTATTTAGGAGCTGTCTCGAACGGGTTTGCCTGGCAAGGAATGATGATTGGTGCGGTGGTCGCTGGTCTAGGTATGATGATCTTGGATAGCCAAGCGCTATTTAAAATCGGTGTCGGCTTAGCGATAGCTAGTGCGCTGCTCGTGGTAGTAACGCCAATGATGCAATCAAAATCGAAAATCAAAGGGTTGGCAAAAGGGGCGTATGACCTTTATGGAATCAGCGGCTATATCGGTGATCTGGTTAGTTACACTCGACTGATGGCGTTAGGGATATCTGGAGGAAGTATTGCTGCCGCGTTCAATATGCTGGTGAGCTATATGCCGCCGGTTGCCCGTTTTACAGTTGGAATATTGCTAATGGTGGCCTTACACGGCCTGAACATTTTCTTGTCCCTACTGTCGGCTTATGTCCATGGAGCAAGGCTGCAATATGTAGAATTCTTTGGGAAATTTTATGAAGGCGGCGGACGTGCGTTTCGTCCTTTAAAAACAGAAGAAAAGTATATAAATATTGAAAAAGAAAAATAACTGGAGGAATTTTAAACAATGATGGATTATTTGATTAACAACAGCGGTGGCTTTATTTTTGCAGTTTTAGGAATGGCAACAGCGACGATTTTTTCTGGAATTGGTTCATCTAAGGGTGTCGGTATGACCGGTGAAGCAGCAGCGGCATTGACTACTAGCCAACCAGAACGCTTTGGACAAGCGCTGATTTTACAGTTACTACCAGGTACACAAGGCCTATATGGCTTCGTAATTGCCTTCCTGATTTTTACCAATTTGTCTCACGATTTGACTTTGGCACAAGGGTTTGGCTATCTTGGTGCAGCTTTGCCGATTGCCTTCACGGGATTGTTTTCCGGTATTGCACAAGGAAAGGTAGCAGCAGCAGGGATTCAAATCCTAGCAAAAAAACCAGAGCATTCTACAAAAGGGATTATTTATGCCGCTATGGTTGAAACTTATGCAATTTTAGGCTTTGTTATTTCATTCCTGTTAGTCGGACAAGTATAAGCTTTGATAGATAGGATACAAAGCAGAGAAAGGTGCTCTCGCAAATGTATATAAAAATAAATACCTTTGTACAAATAAGGAGTTTTTTAATGGAAGCAATTGAAAAGATCGTTGAGCAATTGAATCAACAGGCTCAAGAAGAACGGCTCCTGCTAGAAGAAAAAGAGTTTGCACGGATCAATCAAGAAGTTCATGCGGAGCTAGAAGAAATGAAAGCCGAACATAAGAAACAGTTAGAGAAGAACTTAGAAAATCTAGAAAACAACTATAAGCAGACAAAAAATAGGCAACACATGGTTCAAAAGCAAACAATTTTAAATCAAAAACAAGCGATTTTGGAGCGCGTATTTTCTGAGGCAGTCACAAAGATGGAAAACTGGTCAGTAGCGGATCAGTTAGATTTTGCTCATAATGCTCTGGAAAAAATGTCTTTACAAGAACCGTTTACTTTTATTCCAGGAGAAAAATCGAGTACTATTTTCACCGCGAAATGGTTAGAGGAAAAGAATCAACTACTTCATTGCGAGTTGGTCATGGGAAAAGCGCCTATCACGAATCAGGCAGGCTTCATTTTGGATAAAGAAGGTGTTCAATATAACTTTCTTTATCAACGCTTAGTGAGGGAAATTCAACAACGAGAAGGGTTTAAAATCGCTCAAATGATTTTTGAAGAAGAACGATGACAGGCTTTTTCTCGTTCCGCCTAGTCTCAATGCAGTTAGCCTTAACAAAGGCTTGGAGACGGACAAACATTTAACCAAAAATTAGGAGGCATTGAATGAAACAAGCATCGTATCATGAATTGAATCCGCTGGTTCGTTTGAAAGAATTAGAACTGCTCCCCCCCGAACTCTTGACGCGAATGTTAAAAGCTGAAAATGTCATGGAACTCGAAACGCTTTTTAAAACGACAATCTATGGGGACTATGTGACGGGCAGTTTTTATGACAGTTTTGAAGAAGCGATTGCTCAGTCACAAGAAAGCTTAATAAAAGAGTTCGTAGATCGTGTACCTGATCCAAAGGTGATCTGGATGTACACCATGCGCGATACTTTCCATAATCTTAAGGCGCTGATTAAATCAGAGTTATTAGACAAAAATTTTGATGCTCTCTATGTTTATGATGGTTTCTACTCCTTAGAACAAATAAAAACAGCGATACGCACAGGACAAGCAAGCGGGTTACCCGAGATTTTACTTGAAGGGATTCGAGAGGTTCGCGAACACTTTGAAGAGTCAAACAGTCTACAGGGAATCGATATTATTCTCGATCGCAAATATCTCTATTGTCAATGGAAGATTGCTGAAAAAATAAAGGAACCGGAACTTATAAAAGAAGTGACTAGTTTCATTGATTTCACCAATATTATGATGATCGCAAGAGGGATCAAACAGAAGCGAAGTCGGAATTTTATGTCCACAGCTTTATCTAGTCACGGAAGTGTCGCTAAAGAAGAATTGTTGGACTGTGTCGAAAATAGCTTTGAAAACTTTCTCGTTTACTTAAGAACTACTTCTTATGGTGAAACGATTATCCCCATCATTGACGAAGACAAACTTGATTTAGGCGATCTGGAACGGATTTTTGACAATTATTTGACAGGCTTTTACGAAATAGCTCAAACTCAAGCTTTTGGACCGTTACCGGTTTTGGCTTTGTTGAATGCGAAGGCTATTGAGATTAAAAATCTGCGTTTGATCATTACAGGAAAGAGGATCGGCTTGACAGAGGAACAAATCAGAGAAAGGATGCGTGAGGTATATGGCACATAAAATCGGTGCGATCGGCGATAAAGACTCGATCTTGCCTTTCAAACTCTTTGACTTTGATACTCGAACGTCGAAAGATAAGCAGATCATCCGACAACAAATTGATGAAATGGCTAAAAATGAGTATGGCATTATTTATATCACTGAAGAATTTGCGCAACTTGTTCCGGATACTATCAAAAGATATGAAGAGCAGATGATTCCTGCGATCGTACTGATTCCGAACCACGAGGGAACACTAGGTATCGGCAGAGCCATGATTCAAGGACAGGTTGAGCGAGCAGTCGGACAGAATATTTTATAAAGGAGCTAATGACTTGCAAGAAGGTAGAATAATAAAAGTATCTGGTCCATTAGTGCTGGCAGAAAAAATGGAACAGGCAGCGATTCAAGATATTTGTTATGTAGGTGACCTCGGCGTTATCGGGGAGATCATCGAAATGCGCGGCGATGTCGCGTCCATTCAAGTGTATGAAGAGACGGCAGGAATAGGACCGGGAGAACCAGTAAAAACGACGGGAGAAGCACTTTCAGTTGAGTTAGGACCGGGGATCGTTTCTCAAATGTTTGATGGTATCCAACGACCATTGGACACCTTTAAAGAACAAACAAAGAGCAACTTTTTGAGTCGGGGAATTCAGATTCCAGCATTGGATCATTCGAAAAAATGGCTTTTCGAACCAATTGTGGAAGAAGGCGTTGCTTTATCGGCGGGGGATATTGTTGGAATTGTCAAAGAGACAAAAATCATTACGCACAAAATCATGGTTCCAAATGGAATCAGCGGCACCTTGAAACGAATCTCATCTGGTGAATTCACGATTGATGAGGGGGTGTATGCGATTGAAACCTCTAATGGTCTGCAAGAATTTTCGATGCTTCAGAAATGGCCCGTACGACGCGGACGACCTGTAGCGGAAAAACTGAATCCCGAAGCCCCTATGATTACCGGGCAACGAGTGATCGACACATTTTTTCCAGTAGTTAAAGGAGGGGCCGCGGCTGTTCCTGGTCCTTTCGGTGCAGGTAAAACCGTTGTTCAACATCAAATTGCTAAATGGGCAGACGTTGATATTGTGGTGTATGTCGGTTGCGGAGAGCGTGGAAATGAGATGACCGATGTATTGAATGAATTTCCAGAATTGATTGATCCGATGACTGGAGAATCTTTGATGGAACGGACGATTCTGATTGCCAACACCTCAAATATGCCAGTGGCCGCACGAGAAGCCTCCATCTATACAGGAATTACTATCGCTGAGTATTTTCGAGATATGGGGTATAACGTTGCTATTATGGCTGATTCAACTTCTAGGTGGGCAGAAGCGCTGCGTGAAATGAGCGGGCGTTTAGAAGAAATGCCTGGCGATGAAGGCTATCCTGCCTACTTAGGCAGTCGATTAGCGGAATATTATGAACGTTCAGGACGCGTCATTGCCTTAGGCAGTGAAGGGCGTGAAGGATCAATCACAGCAATCAGTGCCGTTTCTCCTTCAGGTGGGGACACTTCTGAACCCGTGACGCAAAATACCTTGCGTGTTGTAAAAGTATTTTGGGGGCTAAGCGCTACGTTGGCGCAACAACGCCATTTTCCATCTATCGACTGGTTGCAGAGCTATTCTCTTTATTCTTCCGAAGTAGGAAAATATTTAGATAATGATTTGCAGGGGAATTGGTCGCAACTG
Source organism: Enterococcus sp. AZ048 (assembly GCF_051715125.1). NCBI lineage: Bacteria > Bacillati > Bacillota > Bacilli > Lactobacillales > Enterococcaceae > Enterococcus > Enterococcus sp. AZ048. Next base: position 1,157,889 of record NZ_JBIOTD010000001.1, read on the forward strand.
GTTGCGGAAGGGATGCGTATGCTTCAAAAAGAATCTGAACTGAATGAAATCGTTCGTTTGGTGGGAATCGATTCTCTTTCAGAAAAAGACCGCTTAACTTTGGAAGTCGCAAAATCTTTAAGAGAAGATTATTTGCAACAGAATGCGTACGATGATATGGACACTTTTACTTCGCGAGAGAAGCAATTTAAAATGATCCAAAATATCCTGGCTTTTAATAAAGAGGGTCAACGAGCTTTGGAATTAGGGACCTATCTAAAAGAAATTATGGAGGGCACGATTGTTTTACGTGATCGAATTGCGCGAAGCAAATATATTGCCGAAACAGAATTGGAAAAATTGGATCAGATAAAGCTAGATATCGTATCAGAAATCCAAGCGATCGTTGCTAAAGGAGGAATGACCAGTGATTAAGGAGTATCAAACGATCAATGAAGTGGTCGGACCTTTGATGGCGATTGATAAGGTAGAAGGAATAAAATACGAGGAATTGTTAGAGATCCGTTTGAATAATGGAGAATTGCGTCGGGGTCAAGTGCTGGAAATTCATGAAGACAAGGCACTCGTTCAAATCTTCGAAGGAACAAGTGGGATTAATTTGAAGGAATCCACCGCTCGATTCCTTGGACATCCGTTGGAGCTAGGGGTATCTGAAGATATGGTCGGACGTGTATTTGATGGACTTGGTCGACCAAAGGATGGCGGACCAGAGATTTTGGCAGAAAAAAATGTCGACATTAACGGTGAGGTCATCAATCCCGTTTCTCGCGACTATCCAGATGAATTTATCCAAACGGGGATTTCTGCGATCGACCACTTGAATACGTTGGTTCGCGGACAAAAATTACCTGTATTTTCAGGTTTTGGATTGCCCCACAAAGAGTTGGCGGCTCAAATCGCTCGACAAGCGACAGTATTGAACAAGGAAGACGATTTTGCCGTAGTATTTGCTGGGATTGGGATTACGTTTGAAGAGGCAGAATTTTTCATGGAAGATTTTCGGCAAACTGGAGCGATTGATCGTTCAGTCGTCTTTATGAATTTGGCAAATGATCCAGCGATCGAACGGATCGCGACCCCTCGTATGGCATTAACTGCCGCTGAATATCTGGCATATGAAAAAGGAATGCACGTATTGGTCATCATGACCGATATGACAAATTATTGCGAAGCGCTGCGTGAAATCTCTGCTGCCAGACGGGAGGTCCCCGGGCGTCGAGGCTACCCAGGTTACCTCTATACGAACTTGGCTACTCTATATGAACGTGCTGGACGGATTCGTGGTCTGAAAGGATCGGTCACCCAGATTCCGATCCTAACAATGCCAGAGGATGACAAAACGCATCCGATACCAGACTTGACGGGTTATATCACGGAGGGTCAAATCATTTTATCTCGAGAATTAGATAAAAACGGCATTCAACCGCCAATCGATGTATTGCCGTCATTATCACGTTTGAAGGATAAGGGGACCGGTGAAGAAAAGACACGAGAGGATCATGCGCCTACTATGAATCAACTGTTCGCCGCTTATGCTCAAGGCAAACAAGCAAAAGAACTTGCTGTTGTTTTGGGAGATTCTGCATTGTCTGATGTTGATAAGATTTACGCGAAATTTGCAGAGCGATTTGAAGAGGAGTACGTCAATCAAGGGTTCTATGAGAATCGTTCGATTGAAGAAACATTGGATTTGGGATGGGAACTTCTTGCGATGCTGCCGCGTACAGAATTGAAGCGGATCAAGGACGAAATGTTGGATGCCTATTTAACAAAGGGAGATTGATCCTATGGTGAAATTAAATGTGAATCCAACGCGGATGGAACTAACACGATTGAAGAAGCAGTTAACCACTGCCAGTCGCGGTCACAAGCTTTTGAAAGACAAGCAAGATGAGCTGATGCGTCGATTCATTTTATTGGTCAAAAAAAATAATCAGATGCGTGTGGAAGTTGAAGAAGCATTGCAGCAAGCAATGAAGAACTTTTCATTAGCAGATGCTTTATTAAATGACAAATACATTGATGAATTATTGGCGGTTCCAAAAGAACGCGTTTCCCTCGACGTTATTGAAAAAGATGTTATGAGCGTGAAAGTGCCAATCATGAATTTCCAGCATGAATCAGAATTGTCGGATGGCCCGCTAGAATATGGATTTTTGAATTCCAATGACGAGTTAGATCAAAGTATTCAAAAGTTCACTGAAGTGTTGCCGAAGCTGTTGGAACTGACGGAGATTGAAAAAACCTGTCAATTGATGGCGAAAGAAATCGAAAAAACGCGTCGACGGGTCAATGCGTTAGAGTATATGACCATCCCGCAACTGGAAGAAACGATTTACTTTATTCAAATGAAATTGGAAGAAAACGAACGTGCCGAAGTCACACGTATGATCAAAGTGAAAAATATGGGTAATAAGTAAAAAACACAAAAAAGACCAACTCTGTATATCAGAAAGTTGGTCTTTTTTTCTAGCGGATCACTTCTATTTTGTAGCCGTCAGGATCAGTAATAAAGTAATAAGATGGATCTGTTCCAGGTAAGCCTTTCATGTCAGTAATGGTAAATCCTTTGTCTTTATGCTCAGCATGAAGCCCTTCGATATCTTCTGAACGAATCGCGATATGACCATAGCCGTCTCCTAAATCATAAGCTGCATGATCATAGTTGTAGGTTAATTCTAATTCATAGTCATCCCCTGGTAAAGTTAAATAAACCAAAGTAAATTTTGAATCAGGAAAATCACGGCGACGAGATTCTTCAAAACCAAAGGCCTCTTGATAGAATTTCACTGAAGCTTCCAAGTCCTTAACGCGAACACATGTATGTGCCATTTTCATAAATAAATACCCTCCTAAATTAAGTAGTAATTTCATCATAACATAAATCAATTATTTGCCAGCAATTATGCTCAGCAGTTGTTTATGAGTTTTTTTTAATGTACACTATCTAGTAAATACATTTTGTAGGAGGACACCGATGATCCCAGTATTTGGCGTGAAGGACGTCGAAAAAAACTATCAAGCACGTTATGCAGCTTATGCAATTTTAATGAATGAGGAAAAGGAAATTGCACTTATTCAAGCTCCTAATGGCGCATATTTTTTACCTGGCGGAGAAATCGAAGGAAAGGAAACGAAAGAAGAAGCGATTGCCCGTGAAATGTTAGAGGAATTAGGTTTTACAGTCGTATTATCTGACTATTTAGGACAAGCGGACGAGTATTTCTATTCGCGTCATCGGGAAACCTTTTATTATAATCCAGGCTATTTCTATTCCACGAAGAGTTGGGAAAGAGTTTCTGAGCCTTTAGAAGAAGGAAACAACAGCAGTTGGGAGTCACCGGAAAAAGCAATGGCGTTACTTAAGCGCGGCAGCCATAAGTGGGCAGTAGAAGAATGGTTAAAGAAGAACCCTTTCTGAAAAATCAGAAAGGGTTCTTCTTTAATTGACTAGCGCGCCATTATGGATATGTTTAGCAAATTCTTGGTAATAATCATCAAAAAGATCAGAATTATTACTATCTTGTTGGGTCATTTCTTTTGGGTAGTAAAAACGAATATCCCCTTGTCCTTGACCAGTCAATGCTGAGACCAGTTGACTCGCTCTGGATAATTCAATTAATGAGCCGTCTTTTTGCATCAATTCTATCTGTGTACGATGGCTGCCCTTTTCAGGATGGTACAGATCGTAGGGTAAGTCATAGCTTGAATTGATTGCTGTATAGTAACGGGGATTGAACCCTGCTTTTTCGACTAAGGCCTTCATTTCTACTAACAAAGGATTGTCACTGGAATCAACAGTGATGGATTTTAAGGGTTTGCGATTCAAAAAACGATAAGCCAAATCACTTAAAATCAAATCTTGCTCATCGATCCACTGAGCAAAATACGTATTCAACACGCCATCATCTAGTTTCAGGTAATCTTCTAAGGAGAAATCTGCCTTTAAAAAGGGAATCAACAGTTGAGAATGAAAAGTAAAAATTTCAGCATCCTCTTGATAGAGTTCGTGCGCGCGATCCAATAGATGCTCAAGCAAGACTTCCATTGCACGAGAAACAGGGTGAAAATACACTTGGACATACATTTGATAACGGCTAACGATGTAATCCTCGACGGCGTGCATCCCATTCATTGAAAAGGCGATTCCGCCTTCATACGGACGAATGACCCGAAGGATTCTAGTAAGATCAAAGGTTCCGTACTCTGTTCCTGTGTAATAGGCGTCTCTCAATAGATAATCCATTCGATCAGCATCAATTTGACTGGAGATCATTTGTACCACCTGCGGATTTTCGTAAGTTTTTGTGATAACACTGGCGACTTTTTCCGGGAAGCCTTCTTCGACGTTATTCAAAATTTGAAAAACTTCTGTTTCTGGTGAAGTAATGATGGCTACCGTCAACGCTTCATGATCCGTGTGGAAAATATGCTCAAAGGTGTGAGAATATGGGCCATGTCCGACATCATGGAGTAAAGCTGCACACAAGGCGACCAGTCGATGGGAATCATCCCAGCCGTCTTTTCCATATTTCTCTTGAGAATAATTACGCTGAAAAATGTCACAAATTCGACGTGTAATATCGTATACTCCTAAAGAATGGGAAAAGCGACTGTGTTCGGCACCATGGAAGGTGTAAGAAGTTGTGCCAAGCTGCTTGATTCGTCGCAGTCGTTGTACTTCTTTTGAATTGATCAAATCTAAAATTACTTGGTGTTGAACGTGAATATAATTATGAACTGGATCACGGAAAACTTTTTCCAGCGGCAGCATTTGATTTTTATAACTCATGGAGTACCTCCTGAATAATTTTATTGCGTTGTTGCATGTGTTGGATACGGCGCTGGTAATCCTCCAACAAATAAAAATCGCCCAGAGCAGTTGTCTGGTCTCTATGGGGCATCACTTCTAATAGTTCCTTTTTGACTGAAGCGATGGAAACCTCTGACGGAAAAACATCATTCAGCGTGGTCATGCTATTCGGTTCAACGGGAGGATAATCCACACCAAACTGCTCTTTTAAGCCGCTTTGATAAAAGGCTCGAACTACTTCTCCTCGGATGCGTTGATTTCCGTTAACACTCAAATACATCATGATAGCTACACCTTCTTTGACGCGGCGCTGTGCGATCCCAGCAATTTTTTTTCCATTGATGGAGAGATCATAGTTACCTGGACAATAAGAATCGAACACCTCGCCAATCTCAATGCCCAATTTTCCAAAGGCGGTGCGACTCAACCAATCAGCCATGGTCTGATACCCATCGTCAATCGATGACGCGGCAATAGACTCTTTGGGAAGAATCAAAGAGACATTCAAAATCCCTTCATCACTGATAACCCCTAATCCGCCAGCGTTTCGCAAAAGCAAGCGATACTCTTTTTGTTGAACTGTTTTTAAGGCATCCTCGAGATAGGTGACACGGCTATCTTTCATTCCTAAAATGAGTGTCTTTGGTAATTGCCAAAAATGAATGATCGGCTGAACTTGTTCGCCGCTGAATTCTGTGAGAACATCAGTCAAAGCAAATGGGTTGAACAAATCATTTTCCGGCAGCATTCCTTGGTCAAAAAGCAATGCTTCTTTCATCAAATCTTCCTCTCCTACCATATTTTTCTTCTTATTATAAACAATAATTTGCAAAAACAGGTAATCAAGTCGCTTAAAAAGCAGAAGTAGTTGACAAAAAAAGTAAAACCGACAAAAATATATACTGGAAGGAGTGGAAGCTCTGTGAATATTAATGAAGGCATTCCCGCAAAAATAAACATTCAAACGAAAGTCACTCAAAACAATGAGACAGAAGATTTCGTATTTGATCTCCCCGGACAAGTGGTTAAGATGGGAGATAAGTTGTACATTCGCTATAAGGAAATCCAACCGGATGGCAAAGAAGTTCCAGTAACAGTGAAAGTCACCCCTGATTCACAAGTTCAATTAACACGTGCAGGCGAAGCGCGCATGCGGATGCGTTTTGCGTATCGTGAAAAAATGGAGACCAACTATAAAACTCCGTTTGGAATGTTCGTTATCACGACGTTTGCGACGAAATTACACATTAGTTTGAAAGACCGCCCGTTTTCCGGTGTCATCACGATTGATTACGCTCTATATATGAAGGAAGAAAAAGTCGGCGACTATCAGATGGTCTTAGAATTTACCACCTAATTACAAGAAAGGTTTGCTTTTTATCTTTTGATTTTGTATGATAAGGAGTAGACTTTGAAAGGACGTGTCATACTTGGAACTTAGTATTTTTGATGGTTTGAACAAAGATGAATTGTCAATGATTGAAGTGGCACACGCAATTCTGGAAGAACGCGCAGATGTAATGGATTTTTCGGATCTAGTAAACCAAATCCAAAACTATCTTGGCAAATCAGACAGTGAGATTCGTGATGCATTAGCACAATTTTATACCGATTTGAATATTGATGGAAGTTTTATTTCTCTTGGCGACAATCGCTGGGGATTACGCTCATGGTACGCGATCGACTCGATTAACGAGGAAGTGAACCACGGCTTAGAAGACGACGAAGAGGACACACCGCGTCGTAAGAAACGTAAAAAAGTCAATGCCTTTATCAATGGGGATGAAGATGCGATTGATTACAATGATGACGATCCAGAGGATACCGATTTATTGGCTGAAGATGAAGAAGACGAAATCGACGACGATGACGATGACGATGATGACGAAATCGCAGCATACAACTCTGACTTGCAAGAAATCGGAGCAGATGCTAATGAGGATGACGAAGAAGTTGTCCCTGGCGGAATCGAAGATGATCTAAGCGTGATTGACGATGACGATGATGACGACTTTGATGATGAAGAGGATGAAGAGTAGATCAAATTGATCTACTCTTTTTTTTGTTTTAAATTCATGTTCGCGAGCGCTTCTTTTTGTCCTTTTATGAAAAAGACGATACTATAAAATCATGAATAATAGGAAAAGAGGATGACTATGGAAAAAGTGCCTGAAATAAAAATCAAATTAACAGACGTAACGGAACGATTGGATGAAGGCTATTTATTATTTTCAACCTTACGAGAAGAAGCAAAAGCGCCGGTTGTAAAAGCGCGCTTATTAAACAAAGAAGTCATAGCAGTTTACGGTCAAGAAGCAGCAAAGAAGTTTTATGACCCAAATAATTTTAAACGTGAAGGTGCAATGCCCAAGCTGGTGCTGAAAACGTTGTTTGGTGAAGAAGGTGTCCAAACAATGGATGGACAGTCTCACGAACATAGAAAGACGATTTTTATGAATTTGATGACACCAAAACGGATGGAAGACTATCATCAAATAGTAGATAAGAATTTATCAGAGAAGTTCGATCAACAACACGGGGAATTCGACCTATTCGATCTATCGAAAGATGTTTTGTTCCGATCCATCTGTGAATGGGCAGGCATCGATTTGTCAAAAATACCAAAAGAAGAGGTAGAACAACTTGCAGACTATCAAATTTCAATGATTAGTTCGGCAGTAACAAATCCGGCAACACACATTAAAGGCGTTGAAAATCGGAAAAAATCAGAAAAATGGGCCCAATCGTTGATTGAGGACGCACGCATCCATCCAGTTGCCAATAAAGAAGAAGTGGCTCTTTATGCTTTTGCGAATGCTACAGATGAGCAGGGTGAATTATTACCAATCAATGTAGCTGCTGTGGAATTACTGAATGTGATTCGTCCGACCGTCGCGTTGACCGTCTGGATTGCTTTGATGGGCCATGCGCTATTTAGCCGTCCAGATATCTATCAACGGCTCCGAGCAGAATTCACTCAATTGCAAGATTCCTTTATACAGGAGATGCGGCGTTACTATCCGTTCTTTCCGATGCTGCCAGCTTTTGCAACGAAGGATGTGGAAATCGATGGGTATAGGATACCGAAAGACAGTTGGGTAGTTTTGGATCTCTACGGGACAAATCATGATGAACGTTCCATGGAATCTCCTGAAGTATTTCGTATCTCTCGTTATTTGGGTAAAGAAAAGCACATTTCTTATGATGAGGAATATGAGATGATTGCTCAAGGCGGGGGTAAATTTGAGGCGATGCATCGCTGTGCGGGAGAATGGATCACGCTTCATACATTGCGTGTTTTTTCTGATCAACTCGTTAATAAATACGAATTTTCAGTTCCCGATCAAGACTGGTCGATCCCTATGAATCAGTTTCCGACATTTCCAAACAGTAAAGCATTAGTGCTGAAGAAATAAACGTTAGGACCTCTTTGTTTTATCAGAGAGGTCCTATTTATTTTGGACCCTTTAAAAAAGATTTACAAAGGGCAACACCTACACCTGCTTTGAAAAATAGTAATTCAGCTAATTTTTACTAAGCAAGCGAAGATTGAGATCCTGGGTAAATGGAAAGTCTTTTTGAAAAAAACTTTTCGAATATAAAGTCTATCGATAAAATACTTTCTAAATGAAAAGTCAAAAGTCTTTTAGCTTTCCATTTGAGTAAGCTCTATTGTGAGTTTTTCGTTGTTCAAGGAAGGCACTTTTTAGAAAAGATAAAAGGGATAAAATTGATATGTATTAGGTAAAAACGTATAATGAATGTTATAGAGGGCAAATTGTGTAATGGAAATTTGCAAAAAAAGAGACACCTCTTAAAAAAGAAGTGTCTGAAATGTATGCGCCCTGAGGGAATCGAACCCCCGTCTCAAGAACCGGAATCTTACGTGATATCCACTACACTAAGGGCGCAAGCACGATTATTAGTTTAGCATACTATTTTAAAAAAACAAGGGGAAAGTATATGAAGTTTCAACAAGGTTATTCGCAAAAACAACAACAAACGCAAAAATTGGCGATGACTCAAGAGTTGCAGCAAGCCATTCGAATACTACAATTTAATACTGAAGAGCTGCAGGACTACGTTGAAACAGTCTCTTTAGAGAATCCGCTGATTGAAGTAATTCCTCCCAAAATCCAAAGTGACTTGATGCAGATGCATAACGGAGGCGGAGTGATCAAAGAAGAGTCTTTCTTTCAGATCGCAGATCATCCATTTTCTTTGTTTGAGCATTTGATCAATCAGATTCATTTGAATTATCGTGATACCTTCATTCGTGAAATCATGCTCGTACTGGTAGAGTCTATTGATGTGAATGGGTATTTAAAAATTGATGAAGAAGAAATCAAAAAGGAACTAAAGGCGACAGACATCCAATACCTCGATGCGCTGACCCTTTTGCAGCAGTTAGATCCTCCGGGTGTGGGTGCTAGGAATCTACAGGAATGCTTGATGTTGCAAACCGAACAGGACAACTACGCTCCTGATTTAGCGTATCTGCTTTTGGAAGAATCGTTTGATGAAATTGCTAAAAGAAAGTTTGAACAAATCGCAAAAAAATATCGTATTAGTTTACCGCAAGTTCAAGAAATTTTAGACTATATTCGTAGCTTGAATCCATTTCCGGGAGCAAGCTTTGGCGGACAAGATTCCAATTTCATCATTCCTGATCTCACATTAGTTAGAAGAGAAGACCGCCTGGTGGTATTGTCCAATAAACGTGGGCAGCTGCGTTTGAATTTCCAAGAGAATTACTTCAACCGGTTGAAACAACAAGCAGATGAAGAAACGGCAGCTTACTTAAAAGAGAAGCTGCAACAATTTGAATGGTTGAATAAAACGCTGGGTCAGCGTAAGGACACCATATTAGAAGTTGGAAAAATCATCGTGCAGCATCAAGCATCGTTCTTTGAAGAAAAACAAGGGGCGCTAAAGCCATTGATGCTAAAGGACATCGCGAAACAACTGGAAGTACACGAGTCAACAATCAGTCGCGCCGTCAACGGAAAATATATTGAAACAGACTTCGGTGTGTTTGAATTAAGAAGCTTCTTCGTCAATAAGGTCAACGATGAGGACACGTCAGCGGATGGGGTCAAACAGTTGATTGCTTCATTAGTTGATGATGAGGATAAGCGCAAGCCGTTGTCCGATCAGAAAATTGTTGAATTACTTGCTGAGAAGGATCAAAAAGTATCCCGGCGGACCGTCGCAAAATATCGGGATGCATTGAAAATTCCCAGCTCATCGAAAAGAAAACGTTTTGATTAAGCCAGGTAAAAAAACTTGGCTTTTTCCTTGCGTAAAAGGCTTAAAACTGATACACTTTGTCATGTAAGAAATGAACAAATTTCAAAAAATAATTTGAATTTCTTACCTTTTTTTTAAAATTCATGGGTCGCTAAAAGTCTATGAGGGACTACTTAAGTCCAACGGAGGAATTCCTTTGTTAAGTGAATTAAGAGTACTTGAAGCAATCGCCCCTGATGTCTTAGAGGTTGTTAAAAAGAGATACCGCATTATGCAAAATATTTTTTGGATGCAACCCATCGGTCGGAGAAACTTGGCTGATTCATTAGGTCTCACTGAGCGTGTATTAAGAAGTGAGACAGAGTATCTTCGAGATCAGCGTTTGATTGATGCAACAAAGAGCGGCATGTTACTAACTGAAAAGGGCGAAGGGTTATTACAACATCTAGAACTTTTGATGGAACAATTCACCGGCATGGATCAGTTGGAAAAGCAGCTTGCTTCACTTTTTAGCATTGAGCGATGTTTGATTGTTTCTGGTAACAGTGATGAACAGGGGAAAGTAATCGGGGAATTTGGCGAGTTGGTTGATGAGGCACTACAGCGTCAACTTCCAGATGGCCGAAATATTATTGCCGTAATGGGTGGTACAACGATGGCCGAAGTTGCCAGACATGTCAGCCCGTTAGAAACAGCAAAACGTCACAATCTTTTTGTTCCAGCTAGAGGAGGTATCGGTGAAGCGGTATCGATCCAAGCCAACTCAGTGAGCGCCTTGATGGCAGCAAATGCTCATGGGGAACACCGTGCGTTGTATGTTCCAGAACAACTCAGTGAAGAAGCTTATCACACATTGCTAAAAGAGCCTTCAATTAGAAGTGTTTTAGCGATGATCAAGGAGGCCAACTGTGTTGTACACAGTATTGGTCGTGCTTTGCACATGGCAGCCAGAAGAAAAATGTCTGAAGACGAAATTATTCGTTTGAAGCAAAAAAATGCTGTCGCAGAATCATTTGGTTACTTTTTTGACGAAAATGGAGCAATCGTTCATAAAGTGCCACGCATCGGTTTGTCATTAGAAGACATTCAAAAGATGCCTACGGTTCTCGCCGTGGCTGGTGGAAAAAGTAAAGTAAAAGCCATCACCGCGTATATGAAAAATGCTCCCAAACAAACGTGGCTCATCACAGATGAAGCCGCCGCAAATGAGATTTTAAAAGGGATATCCCCTTTAAAATAAATATATTTTTTGATTCCATAAGGAGGAAATCTTAAATGACAGTAAAAGTTGGAATTAACGGATTTGGACGTATCGGACGCTTAGCATTCCGCCGTATCCAAGATGTAGAAGGATTGGAAGTTGTAGCTATCAACGACCTAACAGACGCTAAAATGTTGGCTCACTTGTTAAAATATGATACAACTCAAGGTCGCTTTAACGGAACTGTTGAAGTTCATGAAGGTTCATTCAACGTGAACGGCAAAGAAGTTAAAGTTCTTGCTAACCGCAACCCTGAAGAATTACCTTGGGGAGAACTAGGAGTAGATATCGTTTTAGAATGTACTGGATTCTTCACTTCTAAATCTGCTGCTGAAAAACACTTAACAGCTGGTGCTAAACGTGTTGTTATCTCAGCTCCTGGTGGTAACGATGTTCCAACAATCGTTTATAACACTAACCATGAAACTTTAACTGGTGACGAAACAGTTATCTCTGGTGCTTCATGTACTACTAACTGTTTAGCTCCTATGGCTAAAACTTTAAATGACGAATTTGGTGTTGTTGAAGGATTAATGACAACTATCCATGCTTACACAGGTGACCAAATGACTCTTGATGGACCTCACCCTAAAGGCGACTTCCGTCGTGCGCGTGCTGCTGCAGCAAACATCGTGCCTAACTCAACTGGTGCTGCTAAAGCTATCGGTTTAGTTATCCCTGACTTGAACGGTAAATTAGACGGAGCAGCTCAACGTGTTCCTATCGCAACTGGTTCATTAACTGAATTAGTAACTGTTCTTAACAAAAAAGTGACTGTTGACGAAGTAAATGCAGCGATGAAAGCAGCAGAAACTGAATCATTCGGTTACAACACTGACGAAATCGTTTCTTCAGATATCGTAGGCATGACTTACGGTTCATTATTTGACGAAACTCAAACTAAAGTAATGACAGTTGGCGACCAACAATTAGTTAAAACTGTTGCTTGGTATGACAATGAAATGTCATACACTGCTCAATTAGTTCGTACTTTAGAATACTTCGCTAAACTTTAAGATTTATTTTAAACGAAAACAACATTGTCTGAAAAAAGGCGGGGAAGCAACGCGCTTCTCCGTTTTTTTCGATGTAAAAGTTATCATTGGCTCTTTTATTAGAAAGAGTTGTATAATAATAAAGATTCAAAAAAAATATTTTGGAGGTTTTCTTTCATGGCAAAAATGACAGTTAAAGATCTTGACTTGAAAGACAAGAAAGTTTTAGTTCGTGTGGACTTCAACGTTCCTGTTAAAGATGGCGTGATTACTGATGACACTCGTATTAAAGCGGCGTTGCCAACAATCAACTACATTTTAGAACAAGGCGGAAAAGCAATTTTGTTCTCTCACCTTGGTCGTGTGAAAACAGAAGAAGACAAAGCAGGCAAATCATTAAAACCTGTTGCTGAACGTTTAAGCGAATTATTAGGTAAAAATGTAACATTTGTACCTGAAACTCGTGGTTCTGATTTGGAAACAGCAATCGCAGACATGAAAGACGGAGACGTAGTTGTCTTTGAAAACACTCGTTTCGAAGATATCGACGGCAAAAAAGAAAGCGGAAATGATGCTGAACTTGGTAAATACTGGGCTTCATTAGGCGATGTATTTGTCAACGACGCATTTGGTACTGCTCACCGTGCACATGCCTCTAACGTAGGTATCGCTTCTACTGGAATTCCAACTGTTGCTGGATTCTTGATGGAAAAAGAAATCAAATTCATCGGCGAGGCTGTTGAAGAACCTAAACGTCCTATGGTAGCTATCCTAGGCGGCGCGAAAGTTTCTGACAAAATCGGCGTAATCAAAAACTTGATTCCTAAAGCTGACAAAATTTTGATCGGTGGCGGAATGACGTATACATTCTACAAAGCTAAAGGCATGGAAATCGGTAACTCATTAGTAGAAGCTGACAAAGTGGACTTAGCAAAAGAATTGATCGAAGCTGCTGGCGACAAATTAGTATTGCCAGTTGACTCAATCACAGCGGCTGAATTTTCAAACGATGTACCAACTGAAGAACACACTGGTGATGTTCCTGTTGGACAAATGGGTCTTGACATTGGGCCAGAATCAATCGCTTTGTTTGCTCAAACATTAGAAGGCGCGAAAACAGTTGTATGGAACGGACCTATGGGTGTGTTCGAAATGAGCAACTTTGCTCGTGGAACAATCGGTGTTTGTGAAGCCATCGCTAACTTAAAAGACGCAACTACAATCATCGGTGGTGGGGATTCTGCAGCTGCAGCTGAACAACTTGGCTTTGCTGACAAATTCACTCACATTTCAACTGGTGGCGGTGCAAGTCTTGAGTTATTAGAAGGTAAAGAATTACCTGGTCTTGCAGCAATCAACGATAAATAATCTGAGCGAAACAGGCTACACTGCTTTTTCGTAATCAATTGAAAAGAATGTTTTATCTTTTTGATTTGATAACGAGTGGCAAGAAAATGAAAAAGGAGCTTTTCTAAATGCGTAAACCCATTATTGCTGGTAACTGGAAAATGAACCTAACTGCTTCAGAAGCAAAAGACTTTGCTGAAGCAGTAAAAAACAATGTTCCTGCGAACGATAAAGTAGATTCAGTCATTGGATCACCTGCTTTATTCTTGCAAGAATTAGTTGAAGCAGCAAAAGGCACTGACTTAAAAATCTCTGCTCAAAACTGCTACTGGGAAAATGCTGGAGCGTTCACTGGTGAAACTTCACCTGCTGCTTTGGCGGATCTTGGTGTGGAATATGTCATCATCGGCCATTCAGAACGTCGTGAATACTTCCACGAAACAGACGAAGAAATCAACAAAAAAGCCAAAGCGATCTTCGCAAACGGCATGTTGCCAATCCTTTGCTGTGGCGAGTCTTTAGAAACGTATGAAGCTGGCAAAACAGCTGAATGGATCGAAGGACAAATCAAAGCTGGTTTAGCTGATCTTTCTGCTGAACAAGTTTCAAGCATGGTTATTGCTTATGAACCAATCTGGGCGATCGGTACTGGTAAATCTGCTGACGCACAAATCGCTGACGAAATCTGCGGCGTTGTTCGTTCAACAGTTGAAGGTATCTACGGCAAAGAAGTTTCTGAAGCTGTTCGTATCCAATACGGCGGTTCTGTGAAACCAGAAAACATTGCGGAATACATGGCTAAAGAAAACGTTGACGGCGCTTTAGTTGGCGGAGCCAGCTTAAAAGCTGATTCATTCTTAGCATTATTAGAAGGCGCAAAATAATTTTTTATAGAAAATTGCTGCTTTTGTTTGCAACTGTCAGCAATTTTCACTAATATTGGTTATAAGGGCTTTTAGCCCTTTAATAAAACAAATTTTAAAGGAGAGACAAAACATGTCAATTATCTCAGACGTTTACGCACGCGAAGTCCTAGACTCACGTGGTAACCCAACAATCGAAGTAGAAGTTTATACAGAAGACGGCGCATTCGGCCGCGGTATGGTTCCTTCAGGTGCTTCAACTGGTGAATACGAAGCCGTTGAATTACGTGATGGCGACAAAGCTCGTTACGGCGGTAAAGGTGTTACTAAAGCAGTTGATAATGTAAACAATGTTATCGCTGAAGCAATCATCGGATACGACGTACGTGACCAAGCTGCTATTGATGCTGCTATGATCGAATTAGATGGCACTCCTAACAAAGGTAAATTAGGTGCGAACGCTATTCTTGGTGTTTCTATCGCCGTTGCCCGTGCAGCTGCTGACTTCTTAGAAATCCCATTGTACAACTACCTTGGCGGATTCAATACTAAAGTTTTGCCTACTCCTATGATGAATATCATCAATGGTGGATCACATGCTGATAACTCTATCGACTTCCAAGAATTTATGATCATGCCAGTTGGCGCTCCTACATTCAAAGAAGCGTTACGTTATGGTGCAGAAGTATTCCACGCTTTAGCTTCAATCTTAAAAGCTAAAGGTCTTGCTACTTCAGTTGGTGACGAAGGTGGATTCGCTCCTAACCTTGGTTCTAATGAAGAAGGTTTCGAAGTAATCATCGAAGCGATTGAAAAAGCTGGCTATGTACCTGGTAAAGACATCGTTCTTGCTATGGATGCTGCTTCTTCTGAATTCTACGACAAAGAAAAAGGTGTTTACGTTTTAGCTGACTCAGGCGAAGGCGAAAAAACAACTGAAGAAATGATCGCATTCTACGAATCATTAGTTGCTAAATACCCAATCATCTCAATCGAAGACGGCTTAGACGAAAACGATTGGGAAGGTACTAAGAAATTAACTGAAGCTTTAGGCGATAAAGTTCAATTAGTTGGTGACGACTTGTTCGTTACAAACACTGAAAAATTAGCTAAAGCAATTGATATGGGTGTTGCGAACTCAATCCTTATCAAAGTTAACCAAATCGGTACATTAACTGAAACTTTCAATGCTATCGAAATGGCTAAAGAAGCTGGCTACACTGCAGTTGTATCTCACCGTTCTGGTGAAACAGAAGATTCAACAATCTCTGATATCGCTGTAGCAACAAACGCTGGTCAAATCAAAACTGGTTCTCTTTCACGTACTGACCGTATTGCTAAATACAATCAATTATTACGTATCGAAGACCAATTGGGTGATGTTGCAGAATACAAAGGAATCAAATCTTTCTACAACTTAAAAAACAACCCATTCATCGGTAAATAATTACGGATACTAAAAGAGCTGCGAGGATTTTCCTCGCAGCTCTTTTTACATATATTTCTAGAATTCTTGATGAAGTGTGGTTAGTGCATGAGCAACTGTGGGATGATGGACAGGTGAATGCGCATCTTTTTCCCATAAATGGTTGAGTTGTGCTTTCACTTCGGGTTGCATAGAGGTGAATATGACTCTTTGATCATTTAAACGTGCAACGGATAAATAATCAGCAAAGATATCTCTGGCAGTCAAATCGATACTAGGGACACCACGGAGTGAAAAAATAATACCTTTTCTACCGATAGCTTGATCGAGTTCCTTCTTTAACTGGTTTGCTGACATAAAGAACAAAGGGCCGGTAATATAAATAACTGCCCAATCTGTGCCAGCTTCAGAGTAGGGAAGATCCATTCTGCGCCAATCAACTTCTTCTGTAGTAATAGAAATTTTAGCGCTTTTGGCGATGAAGAAAATACAGCCTAATATAATTCCCAGTACGATAGCAATGCTTAAATCAAAAATGATCGTACTAAGCATAGTCGCAAAGAAAAGCAGGATGGCGGTTCGGTTTTTTTGATGGAGCATCGTTTTTATAGTTGACCATTCGTGCATACGCCAGCTTGTCACAAGTAAAACACTTGCTAAAGCCGTCATAGGTATCTGAGACATGATTGGGGCAAAGAGTATCATTGATAAAAATAAGAAGAACGCATGAAAAATGCCGGCTAAACGGGTTTGGGCCCCCGATTTGATAGCGACGCTTGTTCGTGCAATTGCAGCTGTTGCGGGAATACCGCCAAAAAAAGGTAAAATCATATTACCGATTCCTTGAGCCACTAATTCCTGATTACTATCTAAATCTTTTCCGGTCATACGTCCAGCCGAGGCGCCGCAAAGTAAACTTTCGATCATTCCCAGCATTGCGATACTGACAGCCGGTAAAAATAATTGTTTGAGTAATGCAAAATTTAGTGTAGAGAAATGCAGGCGCTCTCCGGTGATTAAAGAAGTTGGTATTTTTCCAACTTTTGCGACGGGCAATTTAAAGATGATCGAAGCTAGGGTAGCCAAAATGATAGCGACTAATGAGGCAGGTAAAACGTGAGCCCACTTTTTAGGGTAGAAGATCAATAACAATAAGATAAGAAGACCTAACAGAAATGTTGGTAAATCGGGATTGAAGTTGGAATGATAGCTGAATAATCTCGTTAAGGCATTCTCTCCTACAGAAGTGGTTCCGAAGAAGTTATCGATTTGTCCTAAGGCAATAATGATCGCAATGCCGGATGTGAAACCTGTAATCACTGGTGCCGGGATAAATGAGGTGAGGTTCCCGAGCTTAAATAATCCGGCCAATAATAAAATAGCTCCAGCAATAAAAGTAGCGACCAAAACGCCGGATAAACCTTGAACAGCTATGATACCAGTAAGAATTGCTGCCATTGCGCCTGTCGGTCCAGAAATTTGATAAAACCCACCTGAAAGATTTCCTATAACAGTTCCTGCGATGATGGCAGTGATCATTCCGGCTGCTGCATCAGCTCCGCTGGAAACACCGAAAGCCAGAGCAAGCGGCAGAGCTACAGCGGCTACAGTTAATCCTGCCAATAGGTCCTTTTGGAACTTTTCTCTAGAATAATGTCTAAACTCTGATCGCAATAAATTCGTATAACGTTTGATTATAAAACACTCCTTTTTTAGATACGACAAAAGCCCGTAAAAAACGGGCTTTCAAAGAATAAGTAAAACCATCTTTTACTATAAAAGAGAAGGGATAAAAGCACAATGGTTTTCTTAAAATTTCTATGAAATAATCATTCCATTAAAGGCTTTTAGCAGAGATTCAGCTTTTTTTCACCACTTTTGATATACTTAAATCAAAAATAGGCACATGAGGAAGTGAATAAAATGGCAAAAGATGAATTGCAGCAGCATCTAGACAAGGGAAGATATGGCTCTCCACGAATTAATCCAGAAGAACAACGTAAATATCTTGGAACTTTTAGAGAGCGTTGCTTTGTAAGTATGACGATCCGTGAGATGAAGAATAATCAAGACCGGCACTATTTAATTGAAGAAATTAAAAAGCATCCCGAAGGTAAATTGCTAATCAACGGGGCTGTACCAGATACACTCCAAAGTGAGTTTATCGGTTTGGCTTCAAAAAACGCAGCAGATTTTACAATTATCAATGATGCGACTGTTGAGGATGAAGAAAGTATTGGTGTTTTATTGGTCACGGATCATGCGGTGAACGAAGAGATCATCGATATCGAAAAAAAATATCCTTCAGAGACAGCGCCTGAATCTGCTGAACCTAAGCAAAAGAAAAGCTTTTTTGGGCGCTTATTTGATTAAAGAAAATTAAGCAACTAATAATTACAGTTGACATTTTTCGAAAGTGTCGGTATTATACTGCTTGGGCACCCTTTTAGTAGGGTCAAGTGTTTAGTGAATTCATAGCTCCCTATTCAGATTGGATAGGGAGCTTTCTTTGTTTTTTCTAGACGTTTCCTGCAAATTAGTATATGAAGGAGTTTTTTCATTTATGACAAAGTATATTTTTGTAACTGGCGGCGTGGTTTCATCAATCGGCAAAGGGATCGTGGCAGCATCATTGGGTCGTTTGCTTAAAAATCGAGGATTGAAGGTTACGATTCAAAAATTTGATCCTTATATCAATGTCGATCCAGGTACGATGAGTCCTTACCAACACGGAGAAGTTTTTGTAACAGATGATGGTGCTGAAACGGACTTGGACTTGGGTCACTATGAACGTTTTATCGACATCAACTTGAATCAATACTCCAACGTAACGACAGGAAAAATCTATTCAGAAGTTATTCGTAAGGAACGTAAAGGCGAATATCTAGGTGCGACTGTCCAAGTAATTCCGCATATCACCAATGAAATCAAATCAAAGATCATGCGTGCAGCGAAGATGACAGATTCCGATGTGATCATTACAGAAGTCGGCGGAACGGTCGGAGACATCGAGTCCTTGCCATTCTTAGAAGCCTTACGTCAAATGAAGGCGGATGTCGGAGCAGACAATGTCATGTATATCCATACAACGTTGATCCCATACTTAAAAGCTGCTGGTGAAATGAAAACTAAACCAACACAACACAGTGTGAAGGAACTACGTGGATTAGGAATTCAACCAAATATTTTAGTTGTACGTACCGAACAACCTGTTTCTCAAGGAACGAAAAATAAATTAGCTCAATTCTGTGACGTGGCACCAGAAGCAGTCATTGAATCGCGTGACGTTGAAACACTTTATTCCATTCCACTTGCTTTGCAGGCACAAGGCATGGATCAAATCGTTTGCGATCATCTGAAAATTGATGCACCTGTTGCAGATATGACAGAATGGCGTGCTTTAGAAGAAAAAGTGTTGAATCTCAAGAAAAAAGTCAAGATTGCTTTAGTCGGAAAATACGTGGAATTACCAGATGCGTATATCTCTGTCGTAGAAGCATTGAAGCATTCCGGTTTTGCATTTGATTCAGATATCGAGATCGAGTGGATCCAATCACAAGAAGTGACCCGCGAAAACGTAGCAGAAAAAATTGGGGATGCAGATGGGATCTTAGTTCCTGGCGGCTTTGGCGATCGCGGAATCGAAGGGAAAATCGAAGCCATCCGATACGCTCGTGAAAATGATGTGCCTTTCTTGGGTATTTGTTTAGGAATGCAAATGGCCTGTGTTGAATTTGGTCGGAATGTTGCTGGCTTGGAAGATGCGAATTCAGCGGAAACTGTCCCTGACACAGCAAATAATATTATTGATTTGATGGCAGACCAAGAAAATATCGAAAACTTGGGTGGCACACTGCGTCTTGGCTTATATCCTTGCAAACTAAAAAAAGGAACAACGACGGCAGCAGCATATGCAAATGAAGAAGTGATCCAAGAGCGTCACCGTCACCGTTATGAATTTAACAATCAATACCGTCAATTATTCGAGGATAAAGGACTTGTTTTCTCAGGTGTTTCTCCTGACAATCGTTTAGTTGAAATCGTTGAAATACCTGAAAATAAATTCTTTGTTGGATGTCAATTCCATCCAGAATTAATCTCTCGTCCAAATCGTCCTCAACCATTAATCAAAGCGTTCGTTGGGGCATCATTGGAAAGCAAAGAAGCAAAATAGTAAATTTGACTGAAAAGTGGTTGCGCTTTTCAGTCTTTTTTACAAAAAAGTTGAAATGTAAAGGTTTTATCGGAAGGTTTGCAGTAGCAAAGATGACGAAACTTTGATAGAATTAACACGTTAGTTAAGCATGGCTTAACCAAATGTAAAATAGTAAAAACACTAGGAGGAATTTTTTATGCCAGTAGTATCAGGAGCAGAATTCTTGAAAGCAGCACGTAAAGGCGGATATGCAGTTGGTGGATTTAACACGAATAACTTAGAATGGACACAAGCTATTCTAAAAGCTGCAGAAGCTAAAAAAGCACCCGTTCTTATCCAAACTTCAATGGGCGCTGCAAAATACATGGGTGGCTACAAAGTTGCTAAAGACATCATCTGTAACTTAGTAGATTCAATGGGTATCACTGTACCAGTTGCAATCCACTTAGACCATGGTGACTACGAAGCTGCTTTGGAATGTATCGAAGTTGGCTATACTTCAATCATGTTTGATGGTTCTCATCTTCCATTTGAAGAAAACTTGAAATTGGCTAAAGACGTTGTTGAAAAAGCTCACGCTAAAGGAATCTCTGTAGAATGTGAAGTTGGTTCAATCGGTGGTGAAGAAGACGGAATCATCGGCGCTGGCGAATTAGCTGACGTGGACGAATGTGTACAAATGGTTGCTACAGGTATCGACTATTTAGCATGTGGTATCGGTAATATCCATGGTGTATACCCTGAAAACTGGAAAGGGTTAGCATTTGACCACTTACAAGAAATCGCGAATGCTGTAGGTTCTGATGTTCCTTTAGTATTACATGGTGGATCAGGTATTCCTCAAGAACAAATCCAAAAAGCAATCTCAATGGGTGTTTCTAAAGTGAACGTTAACACTGAATTCCAATTATCATTTGCTAAAGCAACTCGTGAATATATCGAAGCTGGTAAAGATAAAGAAGGAAAAGGCTTTGACCCTCGTAAATTGTTGGCACCAGGTGTTGCTGCAATCGTTAAAGACGCTGAAGAACATATCGACTGGTTCGGTTCAGCTAACAAAGCTTAATTTTTGATTCTTATGACCTCGAAGCATCTGCTTCGAGGTTTTTTTGTGTGAAAGAAACCATGTAGAAAGTCGATATTTTAAGTAAAATAGTTATTTTATAACGTATTTTCTCGGCGGAAGGCGGGCCTGATTATTTTCTGTTGAATTTTGAGAATGCTTCCTTTTTATACAGTCAATAATATGCTAGAATGGATAATGGTCTATAAACTTCAAAATAATTAATTAGGTGAAAATACATGAAAAAAATCGAAATCCATGGCGGAAAGCCATTATCAGGTAATATAACGATCAGCGGTGCAAAAAACAGTGCAGTAGCACTTATTCCAGCAGCAATTATGGCGGACTCGCCAGTAACATTGGAAGGCGTGCCAGATATTCAAGATGTACACTCATTGATTGAAATCTTAGAAATTATGGGAGCAACGGTTTCTTTTGAAGACAATCGAATGGTCATTGATCCAAGTAATGTTGTTTCCATTCCAATGCCAAGTGGAAAAATCAATTCTTTGCGCGCTTCTTATTATTTTATGGGAGCGTTGGTAGGTAAATTTGGCGAAGCAGTGGTTGGTCTTCCAGGGGGATGCTTCTTAGGCCCCCGTCCGATTGATCTGCATATCAAAGGGTTTGAAAGCTTGGGAGCGGATGTTTCGAATGAGCATGGCGTTATCTACTTGCGGACTGATGACGAAGGATTGAAGGGAGATCGCATCTTTATGGATGTGGTTTCTATTGGTGCGACAATCAATGTGATGTTAGCCGCAGTGAAAGCAAAAGGAAAAACAATCATTGAAAATGCAGCGAAAGAACCAGAGATCATTGATGTAGCGACATTATTGAACAATATGGGTGCGAAAATTCGTGGTGCAGGTACGGATGAAATTCGGATAGAAGGCGTCGGAGAATTACATGGCTGCGTCCATTCAATTATTCCTGACCGAATCGAAGCGGGTACCTATTTAGCTTTAGCAGCTGCAATGGGTGAAGGTGTAACGGTTCATAACGTTATTTATGAACATATCGAAAGTTTTATTGCTAAATTGGAAGAAATCGGCGTTGAAATGAATATTTCTGAGGATAGCATTGATGTGCTTCCCTCTAAAAATTTAAAAACGGTGGATGTGACGACTTCGCCATATCCTGGTTTCGCAACGGATTTACAGCAGCCGTTGACGCCTCTATTGTTGAAAGCAAAAGGGACTTCTGAAATTATCGATACGATTTATTCAAAACGAGTGAATCATATTCCAGAATTAGTACGCATGGGCGCAGATGCCCGTGTGGAAGGCAACTTAATTGTTTTAAATGGACCTAGTAAGCTGCACGGTGCAGAAGTTGTTGCTTCTGATTTGCGTGCGGGGGCTTGTTTAGTTATCGCTGGATTAATGGCCGAAGGAAAAACTACGATCTTCAATGTAGAATACATTTTGCGAGGATATGATCATATTATTGAGAAACTGACGGCTCTTGGTGCAACTATCGAAATGATCGACGAGGAAGAGGCGGAATAATGAGCGATTATTTAACAATGGCGGAACTGGACAATAAGACGCTAAAAGAAATTTATGCTTATGCAAAAGACTTTAAAATTCCTTATTATAGTCAGATGAATAAAAAGGAATTGTCTTTAGCGGTTATCCGGGCACAGGCAGAAAAACAAGGCTTCTTTTACATGGAGGGAGTCTTAGATATCATCGGTCAAGACGGCTATGGCTTCTTGCGCCCAATCAACTATGGATCTAGTGCGGAGGATATCTATATTTCTTCTTCACAAATCCGTCGTTTCGGCTTGAGAAATGGTGATAAAGTGGCTGGTAAAGCCCGTCCGCCGAAAGAATCCGAACGTTATTATGGGTTGATGCATGTAGAAAGCGTGAATGGCAAAGATCCAGAAGAAGCCAAAGAACGCCCGCATTTTCCTGCGTTGACAGCACTTTATCCTGAAAAACAATTGGTTTTAGAAACGACTCCTGGTCGACTTTCTACCCGAATGATCGATATCTTCTCTCCCGTTGGATTTGGTCAACGTGGATTGATCGTAGCGCCTCCAAAAGCGGGGAAAACAACGATTCTGAAAGAAATAGCGAATGGTATTACAGATAATCATCCTGACGTGGAATTGATCGTCTTACTAATTGATGAACGCCCAGAAGAAGTAACCGACTTGGAACGCAGCGTAAAGGGAGATGTGGTTTATTCGACCTTTGATCAGCAGCCGCAAAATCATACGCGTGTGTCTGAATTGGTATTAGAACGGGCAATGCGCTTAGTAGAAGACAAACGAGATGTAGTGATCCTGATGGACAGTATCACGCGTTTAGCACGTGCGTATAACTTAGTCGTTCCACCGAGTGGTCGGACCTTAAGCGGAGGGATTGATCCGGCTGCATTGTACAAGCCGAAGAAGTTCTTTGGTGCAGCACGTAATATTGAAGAAGGCGGCAGCCTCACTATCCTAGCGACAGCATTGGTAGATACCGGCAGTCGTATGGACGATGTCATTTATGAAGAATTTAAAGGAACAGGGAACTTAGAACTACAATTATCACGTGAGTTGTCCGAGCGCCGTATCTTCCCAGCCATCGACATCAAGAAATCTGGTACTCGTAAAGAAGAATTATTGATGAGTCCGGATCGTTTAGAAGAGATCTTCAAGCTGCGTAACAATATGACCGGAGATTCATTGGAATATACGTCTCAATTCGTGAATTTTATGAAGAAGACAAAGACGAACGAGGATGTTTTCAAAGCATTCAAAGATGTTTCCTTTGGTGGGAAAACACCGCGTAGAAATCAAAAAAGATAATTGCATTGTCGAATCATTCATGATAGTATATTCATGTTGCAAATTGCAAAAATAACTCTGAACCAGCAAATGATTCAGGGCAAAGGAGCGAAAAAAACTATGAAACAAGGAATTCATCCAGAATATCATCCAGTTGTGTTTATGGACTCAACTACAGGTTTCAAATTCTTGTCAGGTTCTACTAAATCTTCACAAGAAACAGTTGAATGGGAAGACGGAAACACTTACCCTGTAATCCGTGTCGAAGTTACTTCTGACTCTCATCCATTCTACACTGGACGTCAAAAGTTCACTCAAGCAGATGGACGTGTCGATCGTTTCAACAAAAAATACGGTCTCAAAGACGAAAACGCAGAAGAAAAATAAAAACATTGATAAATCAACGTTTAGCAGACTATCTAATAGGGATAATCTGCTTTTTTTGCGTTTTGACCATACTTTTGACCATACCGAAACTCATCTGTTTTTTGATCAGTTTCTTTCATAAAATCAGCGAAGCGACTGGCTGTTTCTTCAGTCTGCCATTTGCTAACATGGGCGTAAATATCCATCGTCGTTTTGATGTCGGTGTGACCTAAACGAATTTGGACTTCTTTCAGTGAAGCACCAGATTCGAAAAGCAAACTACAATGAGTGTGTCGAAAACCATGTGGCGTGATATATTTTAAATTATGTTCTTTTACGATCAGTTTCAAATTGTGATTGATAAAATCCAAGTAGTAGGGTTTGTTTTCTTCAGTAGTGAATAACAATTGATCCCCTTTTTTTAATGCTTTGATCCCGAACTGTAAGAAAAGTTCTTTTTGTTTCAATTGCCAACGTTTAATAACTTGCAGTGTCTCATCATCCAGTGAGATGGTCCGTAAACTTTTCTCGGTTTTTGGGACTTGAAATTCTAACCGCCAATTTTCAACTGTAGCTAACGTTTGTTTAACAGATAATGTCTTATTTCTAAAATCGATATCTTTCCAACGCAGACCAAGCAATTCGCCTTTACGCAATCCAGTGAAAGCAAGTATACGAAATATTGGATAAAGTGGATCAGGGTAGGACTTCGTGATTTCAATAAAATCTAGTAGTTCGTCTTTTGAATAATAAGGAGCCACAAATTTTTCCTCATCAACTCTTTTTCTGCGTTTAGGACGTATGACACCATCCATCGGATTACTACGAATCAATCGTAAACTGAGCGCATATTTTAAAATGGAAGAGGTTAGACCCATCAAATTTGAATATTTCTTGTAATAGGAGTACCAGTGATTCACTTGCCTTTGGCAAAACGGGATCGTAATTTTTGAAATCTTCATCTTTCCAAAAAGAGGAAGCACGTGCTTCCTCAATGCCAACCGTTGTGCCACGTAGGTACTTTCTTTGACGGTATTTCTATATTGTTCCAGCCATTCATCTGCCAGCTCAGAAAATAGGCGATTAGAATCTGTTAGAACATCATTTTCCTGTACTTGGACTTGTAATCGCGCATAGGCTTGTTTTGCAGCTCGTTGCGTTTTAAACCCACGTTTCGTGGTGTATCTCTTTTTTCCAGTCGAAGGATCAATTCCAAGATACGCTTTGAACATATAGGCAGTCGTGCCATTTTTCTTTTGATATTTCTTTATCATAAATTTCTCCTTAGATAACTCGCCAGTATATCAAAGGTCAAAATGTTCTCCTTTCATTGTAGTAATCATAGAGTGCTGAAAAACTCTGGTCAATGCTAAATTTTCAATTGGGATAAAAATGCTCTGATATCCTCTCGATCAAAACGTGTCTCTTTGCCGAATGGGATCACTTTTAAACCACCAGAGATCCATTGATTCAGACGTTCGTCGCCAATACGCAAAACTTTTTTGACTTGCTTCCTAGTTGGATACGGAGGTAGATCATTTATAGGTTCTGGATTTGGTGTTTGTTCATCAAGAGTATCCAGAACCAGTTGTGCAATTATTTCAATCAGCTCATTATCTAATTCAATTGGTATTTTTAGGGTCAATCAATTTCCTTCCTTCTTTTAAAGCAAACTAACCACAAAAAAATATGATATACTCAACTTGTCGAGGGTGGAGTACGGTGAACATTATTGTTTGCAGTGCTCTGCTTTTCCTTTTTTTCTTTTCTTAGTTTTTCCAATTTCCTTTCAATGACTCTTCTGTAAACTTTTATCTCTCCTTTAAATAATTCCGGATTTTCTCGAACAACCTCTAGCATTTTTACACCTTCTTTATTTATTTCTGTGGATTGTAGAATAAGTCCAAGTAAGTTCACACGATAAATAGCGCCAAATTCTCTGATTAATTTTAGCGAGGGCGCAACATTGTTCAATATCCAGTTGAAACTTTTTTCTAGTGTCATTGGATCGTTCTCTAGGCTTAGTGTCACTTCTTCATGATTGCCGACAAACTCATTCCATCGTTTATCGATTTTGGCATTTGGATCGTCTGGGGGACGATCGTAGAAGCAGACGGTCTGATTGATCAAGCCAAAGACTAGCGGTTCAAAGTTTTCAATCTTCAAAAGTTGATGTACCAGTTCTTGCGCTTTCTCATGTCTTGTTCTAACTTCATATCGATTAATGATCGGTGCTTCCTCTAATGGGATGCCTCTTTTTCTTCGCTGTTCATGATCTTTTTGATAAAAACAGAAGTGCATGAGACTTTTACGAGAGCCAAAGTAGAGCGTCGTCCCATGCGATCCTTGATTAGAAAAATCTTTTGATTGATAAACATCTCCTATTCGGAAAGTGGAGTGAAATTCATTGCGTTCGATTTTCTTTGCTAGTTCGGGAATATCTAAGTAGCCGTAATGGTCATTGATGGCTAAGTCGATTCGAGTAAAATTTCCATCGTACTCAAAAACACGTTCGAAAAAATCATTCCACGATTGCTTTTTTCCCTTTAACCAGCCAGCTAATAAGCGACATCCCGCTCCTTTTAATTCGAAGAGTGTTCCTTTCGCTTTATCTTTCGAGACTCTAATATCGATTGCCTTCAGTAAATTATAGCGACCGGTGTATCCTAAAGTTGTTGAATCATGATAAACCATGTGACGCATGCTGATGCCTAAAACTTTCTCAATCAACATTTCATAATCTGTCGAGAAAAAATGAATGGTCAAGTAATCCACAATTCCATCGAGATGATCTTTCTTTTTCTTCGTAAGTAGGAAATCAAAGATTTGTTCGACTTTTTCATCTGATAATTTTCTGTTTCCAGTCTCGAATTTAGCGAGGAGTGAGCGAGAGATTCCCACTTTGTCTGCTACTTGCTGTTGTGTCCAACCTTTGGCAAGACGAGTCTTCTTTACAGGTTTTCCTAATTCCTCTTGGTTTAATCCATTCATAGTGACCTCCATTCCATATTTAGTTTTCAAAGAACGATAAAGTACGAATTTAAGTACATGTTTATATTACCGCGCGAATAAGCACGCGTCAATATAAAAAGTACGAAAATAAGTACAAAATTTGTTTGTGGTTTATTCAGTATTCTGTTATGATTTTGATAGCAAAAAGTTTGGAGAGGTCATAAATATGAAACCAGATGCGATTGAAGTAGGTAAAAGAATCAAGAAAATAAGAACGGATTTAGGATACAGTATGTCACAATTTGGAGAATTAATTAGCGACTCTCCAAAAACGACTGTAAATAATTGGGAGCGTGGAATCAATCTGCCTAAAGAGGATAAACTGAAGAAGATAGCTCTTTTGGGGAAGGTTACAACGAATGAGTTACTTTATGGAACGCCAGAAGAATTTATTTCAACAATTATTGTTGAACATTTTCGCTTACAATTGAATCCACTTTTTCTAAAACAAATCATCACCTTTTTAGAAAAGCAGAAAATTGATTTATATGACGAGATGGCGATCATCGAATTCATTCAAGGAATCGTTGATTCTGGTTCGCTAGTAGAGCAGGAAAGTATGTACTTGAGTTATACACCTATTCTCGGTTCTGATGGTTTATACTTAGCGACAATAACGAGAAATGGGGAAGTAACGAAACCAGTCTTTTTTGTTCATGTTGAGAAAGAAAAGAATAGTGTTCACTACTTACCTTATATATTTGCCGAAAACCAGTCTGAATTGTTTTATAACGTGCCAGAATTGAATAAGCAACTAAATATAGATTATTTCACACGTCAATTCCCACTGTTAGACATTGAGTTAAATCAATCTACGATTGTCTATTATGGAATCAAAGAAAAAGAGAACACAACGAATATCATCGAATATCGTTATAACAATGAAGAGAAAATATTCGAAGTCGAGAAAACAACAAGTAATTTTCGTATTTATGAGCCGTTCAAAATTGAGATAGAAAAAACTGTTGCGTATCTAAGTCATAATTAATAAGTGATAGTTCAAGTATTTTTGTGACAAATTAAATCTAATGAGACAGTCAAAAACGTTGTCAAATTAGCCTGTACTCGGATATTTTTAAGCTTTTATCGCTTATAGTTAGCCCCCTGTTAGAACGGGGCATGCATAGCGGCGCGCCGCTATGCAACAGGCAAAATCCCCACGAAGGGTAGTTCGCCTTGAGGCGAAACCCATCGTGGCGCTTGCCTAGTAATATTTGAAAAGCGACTCCTAAATTTGTTTTAAAAAATTTCCGTTAAATATTAAATTAGGCTTATATGCTTATATTTTAAAGTTTTTTCTGGTTTTTAATGAAATTAAAAGTTAGTGATATAATTGTTATTAATTAATTTAAAGGGTGGTACAAACGATGTGGAAAGATAGTGAAACTGAGATTGACTATTTGAACTTTGGCCATTTAACTGACCTTCTTACCGAATTGATTGATAACAGAAATCTGTTACCAGCAACGATAGGTGTCTATGGTAACTGGGGATCGGGTAAGTCAAGTTTAATTAAGATGGCAATCAATAATTTGAATAATCAAAATTCAGATGAAAAAATCGTCGTATTGAACTTTAACGGGTGGATGTTCGAAGGGTATGAAGATGCTAAGACCGTCTTGCTAGAAAGTATTTTGGACACGATAACGGCCAATGCCAAGAAGACGACTAAAGTGAAGAAACTTCTTAGAGGGCTTTATCAAAGTGTCGATAAAATCAAACTCTTCAAAAAAGGAATAGTTGTGGCTACCGATATCGTGACAACTGGAGGTTTGGGTTCGATTATTAGTGAAACAGCTAAGCAAATAGAACAAGTAACGGGTGGGGAAATTGAAGAAACTCAATTAGAGACTATTGTTAGTAACGTGAAGGACGAATTGAATTATTCAGATCTACGCGATGACTTGCGTAAGTTTCAAGGTGAGTTTGCTGAACTTTTGGAAGCAAGTAAAATAGACAAGTTAGTTGTTTTTATTGATGAGTTGGATCGTTGTAGTCCAGACACTATTATTGAAACGCTTGAAGCAATGCGTCTTTTTGTATTCACTGGAAACACTGTTTTTATTATCGGTGCGGATGAGCGTCATATTTCATACTCCGTTGAGAGGAAGTTTGCTGAAATCCAAGGAAAGCAAATAAACATTGGCAAGGAATATCTAGAGAAACTCGTTCAATACCCAATTATAATACCTCAGCTTGATGCAAATGAAGTAGAGTTCTACATTTTTTGTTTACTTTTGGAGGATACCTTTGAAGAGGAAGTTGCAAATACGATTTTTGAGTCAATCAATAAAAATCGCAAAGAAACTCATCTGGATTTCAATCTGAAGGAAGCAATAAGTGAACTTGTAATTCAAGATAGAGTTGAAGCGTTAAAGCAAAAAGCAGAGGCAGAGAAACTTGAAGAAGTACATATTATAGCTTCTCAGCTTTCTAATTTGTTAGCAGTAAGTTTGAACGGCAATCCACGACAATGTAAAAGATTTCTGAATACGATGAAAATGCGTGAAATCATGGCTAAGTCTTATGGAATCGATATTAAACGAATAATCTTAACAAAGATTATGTTACTTGAGTACTTTAACTCCCCAGCTTATGAGCAGATTAGCATTCTCGCTAACAAGTCTAAGTCGGGAGTGGTACAAGATTTGGCTGATTTAGAGAAAGATATTACAAATGATCAGAATCCACTCTCGGTAGTACTGCAAAATGAGTGGGGGATGAACTGGCTAACAAGCACACCTTCTTTAAGCGGGATTGATCTTCGTGGATACTTGTTCTTTTCGCGGGATACAAAAAGAAATCAAGCCAATGTTGGTACACTCAGCCTAAGTGCACCTGGACAAAAAGTATTGAAACTTTTACAGGGAAATGGAATATCTAGTCGGAAATCGGCGATTGCACAAAAAGATACTCTACAAAGATTCGATAAAATTGAAATATCAAGAATCTTATCCGAGAATATTCAAGCAAGTAGCAAAATATATAAATCAGCAGACTTTCAAAGTTTGTTCGATTGGGTCGTTAGTAATCGCGATGTTTTGGATGAAACCATTTACTTTTTACGCTCGATAGAGGGAGAGAAAATCCCTCCAGCTTCCGGAGTCCTAATCCAAAACTATATTTCCCAAAGCGTTACCGATGGAAAAGTAGTTAGCCTGATTGAGGTATGGAGAGAACAAAATGACAAGTTAGACGTAGTATTCAAGAAAACGGGAGTGAATTAGATATGGGGACTTCATCTGCTTTTCACGGTCCAGGAAATAATCCATTGCTACCAGATGATTTTAATGATGATAGTTGGAAAAATGCTAAAGCTGCGTTTGGAAAATATGTAAATGGCACTGCGGGTAGCGCGTCATCGCTATTTGGCAAATATGTTAAGGCCAGTGGTGGGTCAAGTACATTAGCAAAAGCAGCTGTTGGCGGAAAGGCTGGACTTATAAGCTTAGCTGATTTTATGAATCAAGTTAATACGAATGGGTTACATTCTACTCTTGACGCCTTTCGTATTTCAGTGGAAGGTAAGTCCTTAGACGAAATTTTAGCAGAGTTGGCTGGAAACATCGCTCCAATAGGTAGCTCTAAAGAAGAGGCAGTTGCTCGAGACGCAATTATGGAGACCATGGTAGCTTTTTACGATATGGTTGCTGATCAGGATCTAGAGATTGACGAAGTTGATAATATCACAGGTGAAAATTTCGATGATTTACTCTGTGAGTATCTAAAAAACTATATTACAGGTCTACTCTTGAAAGACTTAGGTTATGGTGTAGAGAAGTATATTAACGATCCTGAGGTTCTCGTTCAAAAAGAACAGGAGTTACGAGATTTTGTTGACAGTAAAATTTATGTGATGCTAAAAAATTCGCAACTTGATCAGCCGACTGATACTATCGTGAATACAGTATTTGATGCAGCACTGGAGATAGTAGGTGGAAACTATGAGTAGTAATAAAGCGGAGATTAAGAGTCCTTTACTTGCGTTTGAGATCGATTTGGAATCTTCATCCATGTATCGTGATAATTTCTATTCGAAAGTTGATGATCATCTGTTAACAACTGTTGATGAGATTCGGATAGATTTGTTATCAATTTCCAATTTTGTATATGCTGCCGATAAGCGTGTACCAAGATTAAGCGCAAAAGACGGTTGGACACGAGAACTAAAATTAACTATTTCGGTTCTATGCCTAGACCTATGGAAGAAGAGTAAAGAAATATTAGAGAAGATGTTATCATTTCTTACAGGAGATATTTGGACAATCACTTTCCAGTCAAGAAACCTCACTGAGAAGGAGGTTCATCTTTTGAATCACTCTGAAGAAGAAAGAGACATTCCGCTGGATGTTTGCATGTTTTCCGGCGGTTTAGACTCATTTATAGGTGCTATTGATATTTTGACCTCGCCTAACACTTCCACTCCACTCTTTATTAGTCACTATGGTGGTGGGAGCAAAGGGACGAAAGACTATCAAGAGATTCTGAAATCAAATTTAATGGATAAGTTTGATTATCTGACAGAACAGAGTTTTGTTTCTTTTTATTCAGCTGCTATGAAGTCGCTGACAAAGTATGACGAAGCAACGACTCGAAGTAGATCGTTCATGTTTTTTTCTCATGCAATCGCATTAGTTCCAAATGGTGGGCGTTTGATAATTCCAGAAAATGGATTTGTGTCACTCAATATTCCACTGTTCGATTCAAGAATCGGAAGTAGTAGTACAAGAACAACCCATCCATTTTATATGGATTTATTAAGGCAGATGCTTGAAATCGTAGGTATAGATATCTTGGTCGAGAATCCATATCAGTTCTTAACAAAAGGTGAAATGATTCAGCATTGCTTGGATAAAAACTTTCTAGACCAAAATATCGTGAATACTATGTCTTGTTCTCATCCTGTGAATGGACGTTGGAGTCATTTCAAAGAACCTATTCATTGTGGGTACTGTCTTCCATGTACGATAAGACGTGCATCGATTCTTTCATCTGATATATTGGATCAAACACCATATCAATTTAGTAGATATCAAAACAAAATAGGCAGTGAAACACTGAATGCGTTGAGAATTTCGATTCATAGAAATAGAAATACCAATCCTATGTCTAGAGTCCAATATTCAGGACCTTTACCAAGAAAACTTCCTCAATTTGCTCGTGTATATTCCGTTGGAATGTCTGAAATTGAAAATTTAGTCGATGGGATTGAAAACGATGAATTATCTTGATACGCATTGTCATGTTGATTTAGCAAAAAATAGAAAGGATTTTATTAGAGATATCAATGATCAGCGAATTTATACAATTGCTGTTTCTAATCTCCCTTCTCTATTTGAAAAAAACAAAGTAATAATACCTGAATCTAAATATTTAAAGCATGCTCTAGGGTACCATCCCGAGTTGGTTAGACAGTTTCCCAATCAGTTGGAAAAATTTGAGAGTCTGTTACGAAAAACGAGATATGTCGGTGAGATAGGCATTGATGGAAGTGGTCGGTACAAGAATAGTTTGCCAAGTCAAATAGAAATTTTTGAAAATATTTTAATGCTTTGTGATAAAAGACCAAACAAAATTTTGACTATTCACTCAAGAAACTCGGAACAAGTGATTACAGAGATGGTAATGAAATATCCAAAAAGTAAAAAAATACTACATTGGTTTAGTGGCGATATTAAATATATTGAAAGATTGCTAGATTCAGGTTGCTATTTTTCAATCAATAAACAAATGCTCCTATCCTCCAAAGGTATTTTATTGGTAAATAAGCTTCCTTTGAAACGGATATTATTGGAATCTGATTTTCCGTTTGCATATAGTAGTGAATCAGGTAATCTATCTGACTATTTATTAGATGTCATTAAAATTATGGCACGAAAACGAAATATTGATACAAGTGATTTAGTTAATCAATTACTGATAAATCAAAAAAAATTACTGGAGTGATTATTCTGACATTAAGTATAGCTTGGAAAAAAGAAAATAATGTGTATTTAATATGCGATTCAGTAACATCAAGCAAAAGCGTAACTGATTCTGGAATGACCTCTTTTGGAGAAAAGGAAACGAGGTATGGTGAAACCTTCTATATAAAAGAAACTACAAAAAAAATTATAAAAATTGGTGACTTTGGATTTATTTCATTTGCTGGAGATGTAGAAAGAGCAAGAGAGTCAATTAGAACAATTAAGGATTTTCTACCTTTCAAAACATTGTCAGAAATTGTAAGAATGATTCAGGATAGTTTTGATACAGAATCGAACGATTTTTTTGAATTGCTAATTATATGTCGTGAGAATGAAGATAATAAAATCTATTATATTAGGTCCGATAATTTTGATTTGCAGGAGATTGATACCGCAAAAATGGTTGGAAGTGCTACTAATATTATGGACTTTGAAACCAATCTTTCAAACTATATCTTAGGAATGAATACTAATTTGAAAAATAGATTTTATTTTTTGGATATATTAACTAGTATTCAATGTGCATCCATGAAATATAGCAATGATTTTTTACTAGAGGGGGTCGGAGGATTTTACTGGGGTGGATATATTGATAAAAACGGAGAGTTAAACTGGCCTCCAGATTTACTATATAGTATTTGTGAGGGAAAAGCTGAGCCTAAAAATGTTTCTATTCTTGATTTTGAAGATAGTGTTTTGATTTCTTCAGCATACAATAATAAAATTTCGATTTATTCAGATGTTGATAGAACTTGGGATTCGGAAAAACTCATGAAAATTATCAATACAAGAATTCCGGATACAATTATAACATATGATGAAAAACTTAATGTTAAGCAAGCTGATGTAATATTTGGAAACAGTTTAACTCCCACTATTTTCATAAGGCAAATTCGTACTTCACATTATAACTCAAAGTTCTTTATCAAAAAAAATCTCGGATATTTGAATTATCTTCAAGATAAATATCAAAAAGATACTTACTTTCCAGAAGGTTATTTGATCGAACACCCACCCCTCAAAGAAAAAGATGTTTTAAACTTTCTGGAAGATGATATCATTTTCAATGATGAAGAAACGTACTTTGATCAACCGTTTGAAATGGATCTTAGTTTTTGGGGACAGAACTCTACCAAGGAAAAGTATGAAGCCCTAAGTAAAAAAATTCAGTTTTTTGAAAACATAGTTTTTGTCGATGTTGAATATCTTGAGAAAGAGGTTAACCAAAAAAAGGTTTCCTTTCAAAAATATAACCACTGCTCCGAGCCTAAATTTAATCTTCACCATTTAATAAGTGAGCATATTCTACTTGCTGAAAAAGACCCAAGCAAATATCTTTTTATTATCTATAAAAAGAATGAACTTAAGCAAAGCGAATTCTTTTATCGTTTAAGTTCATTCTGGCTAGACGAACCTAATATTGAGATTATTGAAGGTGAAAAAAATCTCGGAATTTTTGAGTATATAGTTGCTTTATTGCATTTCTACTATTCTGATGAACACTTTTTCCATATTGATAAACTAGTGTTTGTTGCAGATAGTCCTGAAGCCTCAGCAGCTTTATTTTTTGCACCATACAATAATACCCATTGGTCAGATAAAAATAATGATGTAGTTAATAATTATTCTTTAACGGACATAATATTAGGTCGGGAATATAATTACGATACTAATATGGATGGAAGATTTTTGTATTTCCCTTTAGATTACAATATTTGGAAATGTTTAGGGTTAAATAATGAAGATGCTCGACGTGCTGATTTACATTTTGAAGAGTACCTCAGGATGCGGTTGATTAGAAAAACCTTATAATATTAAGTATAAAGATTTTTTATTTTAGATAGTTGATGGACAAATTGTGAGATATGATTTATGAACGATTTTTTTCGATAAGATTAAAAACGGTTTCTCTCAATTCTAATTAGTTATACTCAAATTTAAATTATTACTTAATTCTTTTAGAAATATGTAATAATATAGTGATTGATAATGAAGGCAGTTTCTTATTACTTTAAAGTAGTTTTGATATTAAGGGTAATAGTCCTGAATAATGCAATCTAATAATTTGATATACTGGCGAGTATTTTTTGACCATACTTTTGACCTTCTCGAACAAGTTTTACTAACAATTATCAAGGTTTTACTTTTATCTAAAAAGTTGGTTTAAAGCTATTTGTGTTGAATCAAGTGCCACGAGATTTTCATGAAACACACAATACGGTCTCAAAGACGAAAACGCAGAAGAAAAATAAATTCTGTTCAATCAGACTTTGCGAGTTTCCCATTATGGGAAGCTCGTTTTTTTGTATGTTTTGAAAACCACTTGCTCTGCGAGTGGTTCCGGAGAGCTTCCAGCGTGGTATTAAAAAGACCTCCCAAAATTGATAAACTGATGTTGGTTTCCTGACCGCATCACAATCAAATTTAGGAGGACCCCTTATGAAAAAGGATACTGAAAGTTTAGCACATACAAAACGGAGATGTAAGTATCACATCGTGTTTGCACCGAAATATCGAAGACAAATTATCTATGGAAAATATAAACAAAGTATTGGAGAGATTCTACGAGAATTATGTGACAGAAAAAAAGTAGAAATCTTGGAAGCAAATGCGTGCAAAGATCACATTCATCTGTTAGTTAGTATTCCACCAAAATTAAGCGTGGCACAATTTATCGGGTATTTGAAAGGAAAAAGCAGCTTGATGATTTTTGATCGGCATGCAGAACTGAAATATCGGTATGGAAACCGAAAATTTTGGTGTAAGGGATATTTCGTGGATACGGTTGGAAGAAATAAGGCGCAGATAACAGAATATATTCGTAATCAAATACAGGAAGATTATGTAGCAGATCAACTCACATTGTTTGAAGAATATGATCCGTTCACAGGAAAGAAAAACAAAAAGAAGTAACGAGAGATTCTATTAGAATCAGCGAGTAAAAGTGGTGCGAGAGGGAAAGCTTTCAGAAAGCCTTTTAGGCTATGGCCGGTAATAGAGGCTTTCAGTCGCAGAGCAAACCACCCGTTCACACGGGTAGTTTTAATTATATTTATTTTTTCAGAAACTACGCTTTAATTGTTCTTTCTGAGAATATCTGCTATGGTTTTTTTATAAATCATGTAGTCAGGAGATTCTAGTATGCAGAAGAAAAAATACGGGGTTCTTTTATGGTTTCTTTTAATGGTTTTATTTCCGGTGAGGGTGGATGCCTCACATCATGGACTGACAGTGGACCAGCAAAAAGAGAAGTTGGAATCATACAATGAATTTTATCAAGCGGCCTTTTCAGGGAAGGAAGAGACGACTGATTTTGGTATGTATAAGATTCCTGGCTTGTACAGTGCAAAAACACTTAGCTTGGAAACGAATGATCTTTCTGAGAGCCGAACGATGACACCACAAGGGATCGCCTTGACGGAAAAATATATTCTTATTTCGGCGTATAGTCATGATCATAAGAATCATTCAGTTATCTATATGTTGGATCGTCAAACGCATCAGTATTTGAAAACGGTTGTTTTGCCAGGAAAACCTCATTTGGGGGGCATTACGTATGATCCAAAGCATCAGCGTGTTTGGGTGACGACTGGCGGCCTTTTTGCAGGGTTATCTTCTATTGACTTAAAAGAATTAGAAGGCTATCGAATGCAAGCGGGGCAAGTGGTCTCTTACCATCAGCAAATTTCGTTAAAAGAGGTATCTCACGCTTCCGCAGTCACCTATACTTCAGGGGTATTGGTTGTTGGCTATTTTACGCTAGATGAATATGGACGGATGGCGACGTATCGTTTGGACAATCAAGGGGAATTGACGATTGATTCTCACGAGAAGGTTTCTAGTTTTGACCAAGGAAATCAAAAGAAGTCTGGAGTAACGCCTGTTCCTTCCTCAGAGTTTGCCCGTTCGTTGGGTTCATGGAAAACCCTGGATATGATTCAAGGAATGACTTTTTACAAAGATTATCTAGTGATGTCTCAATCGTGGGGGCCGGATCGGCCTGGAAAAATATATTTTTTTAACTTAGATAAGGTAGATAATTTTTTCTCTATTAAGGATGCCGCATTTGAGATGGATACACCGCCGTATATCGAACAGATAACGGCAAATAAGGACCAGCTTTTTGCGGTATTTGAGGGAGGTGCGTGGCCGTATCGCACAAGAAATCCGGTCTTGGTGGATCATGTCATTCAGTTGGACATTCCTCAGTTGTTATCAAAGAAAGAATAAATGGGTCGACACATTCTAGAATACTAGGCTGAAGGGGTTCCTTAAAGGTGGAATCCCTTTTTATATTGGAAGTATGAAACCTGTTTCAAATCGTGAAACGAGTTGAGTTGTAAGCGGTATCTATTTCATTTTAAAAAAGTGCCTCGTATACTAAACACATCATAAAAAGAGGGAGATAAAAAAATGAAAGCGAAAATCATGGATAGCATGCAGAAATTTTCGAAAGCGATGTTTGTTCCAGTTCTGATCTTGCCAATAGCGGGTATTTTGATCGCCATTGGGAATGTTTTTACCAATCCGCGACTGATTGAAACGTTTAGTTTTTTAGATAATCCGATTACTATGGGATTCGGAAGTATTCTATCGGCGGCGTTATTGCCTGTATTGACAAATCTTGGTGTCATTTTCTGTGTAGGAATCGCATTAGGGTTGGCAAATAAGAAAAAAGCGGAAGCCGCGTTTACTGCATTACTTGGTTATTTAGTGTTTCTCTACGCTATGAATAAATTTATGGAATTACGGGAAATGCTCGTGGCACCGGATCAATTGCAGGGTTCAGGGCAAGCTTTAGTATTGGGTGTTCAGGTGCTGGACATGGGCGTGTTTCTTGGAATTATTCTTGGGATCGTCGTAGCGCTGATCCACAACCGATTTATTGATACGACATTCAATAATGCGTTTCAAGTATATGGCGGCGCGCGATTCGTCTTTATTGTTTTAATTCCCGTCTTGGTTGTAGCTGCCATCGTATTTTCCTTTGTGTGGCCTGTCATTCAGCAAGGAATCGATGGATTAGGCGGTGTGATTCAACGGACAGGGAACTTTGGTATCTTCCTCTATGGAACCTTGGAACGTTTGCTGATACCGACTGGACTGCATCATTTAGTCTATACCCCATTTTTATATACATCTCTTGGGGGTGTGGCGGAAGTTGGCGGACAAGTATTCGAAGGGGCACGGAATATTTATTTTGCTGAAATTGCTGATCCAGCGGTTCGCGTCCTTTCGCAAAGCGTGATTTGGGATGCACGGGGTATTTCAAAAATGTTTGGATTGATTGGCGCGTGTCTAGCCATGTATCAAACAGCGAAGCCAGAAAATAAATTTAAGGTAAAAGCGATCCTGATTCCTGCCGTAGTCACATCATTTATTGCTGGAGTGACAGAGCCGATTGAATTTTCGTTTATGTTTGTCGCACCATTATTATTTGTGATCCATTCAGCTTTAAGCGGTCTAAGCATGGTAGCATTAAATATTTTTGGCTCTCGAGCAATCGGTCCAAATGGTTTTATTGACTTTTTACTATATAACATTCCTTTAGGAACAGAGAAAACCCGTTGGCCAATCTATCTTCTCGTGGGAGTCGCCTTTTTCTTTATCTATTACTTCCTATTCCGTTTCTTGATTCTTAAGTTCAATTTCAAGACTGTTGGACGGGAAGACAATGAGCAAGAAACAAAGCTGTATTCGAAAAAGGAATACAACGATAAAAAAGCGGCTATACCCGCAAATGGTGCGATGGCTGTTACGGCTTCTGAGGACGCACTGTCCGAAAAAATCGTTGAAGGTTTAGGCGGCGCGGACAACATCAAAACGATCGATAATTGTTATACTCGCCTGCGATTGAAGCTGGCAAAACCGGAACTTGTGGATGAAGGCTTATTGAAGAATCAGACACAGGCAAAAGGTGTGATCAGCAACGGAGAGAATGTGCATGTAGTTTATGGATTGACCGTTCCGCAGGTTCGGGAAAAACTTGAAAAATACTTAGGCAGAGAAAATAAAGGAGACGAGTGATAATGAAAAAATTTTCAGTAGTGATTGCGGGTGGAGGGAGCACCTTTACTCCAGGAATCGTCATGATGATGTTAGATAATTTAGACCGCTTCCCAATAAAGAAATTAAAATTGTATGACAATGATGGCGACCGCCAGGGGATACTTGGGGAAGCGTTAGAAATTCTATTAAAAGAACAGGCACCGGAAATTGAGTTTTCCTATACGACAGATCCAGAAACGGCATTTTCTGATGTGGACTTTTGTATGGCTCATATTCGCGTAGGGAAATATGCGATGCGGGAAAAAGATGAAAAGGTCCCATTGCGTCACGGGGTATTTGGTCAAGAAACCTGCGGACCAGGAGGGATCGCCTATGGTATGCGGAGTATCACGGGAATGTTGGAGATCATCGACTATATGGAAAAATATTCTCCAGACTGCTGGATGCTGAATTATTCGAATCCAGCCGCTATCGTAGCTGAAGCTTGCCGCGTTATGAGACCAGAATCAAAGGTTCTTAATATTTGTGATATGCCAGTAGGAACACTGAGACGGATGTCGCAAATCATTGGTAAGGCTCCCGAGGAATTAGAAGTTCGTTATTTTGGCTTAAATCATTTTGGCTGGTGGACCAGTGTTAAGGATACGGAGGGCCATGAATACATTGACCAAATCCGGAACTATGTCTCTGAGCATGGGTATTTGACTCAAATCGAGGTAGACACCCAACACACCGATCCAAGCTGGCAAGAGACCCATAAGAAAGCAAAAGATATCTTAGCGGTAACACCAGACTATTTACCAAACACGTATTTAAAATATTATTTGTATCCCGATTACGTATTCGAACACATGAAGGATCATCCTGAATTTACTCGTGCAAATGAAGTCATGCAAGGACGAGAGAAAACGGTGTTTGATCACGCGCAACAAATCATTGCGAAGGGAACGGCAGAAGGTATCGCCTTTGACATCGATGCCCACGCAACATTTATCGTAGATTTAGCCCGTGCGATTGCCTTCAACACCCATGAGCGCATGGTAATGATTGTTGAGAATAATGGTGCGATTGCCAATTTTCCTGATGACGCGATGGTGGAAGTCCCATGTATTGTAGGAACAGACGGGCCCGAAGCATTGACCCAGGGTAAGATCCCAGCCTTTCAACAAGCGATGATGGTCCAGCAAGTCACGGTTGAAAAATTAGTCGTTGAGGCTTATGTAGAAAATAGTTATCAAAAAATGTGGCAAGCGTTGACTTTATCGAAGACGGTACCTAGTGCCCAAGTAGCGAAGGAATTACTGGATGATTTAATCATTGAAAATGCAGGTACTTGGCCGGAGTTGCATTAATTTTAAAGGATCTAACAGCAATGAGGGATAGATGCGTTGTTGTTAGGTTCTTTTTTTTCATCAGGAGGGGAAATGTGGGGACTGGAGGAAGCATCACGCGCCGTCGCTTATGACGGGCTTTACATCAGAGGATTGTGATAAGATAGGTGAGAAATGTGGCGCAGTATTGCGCACTCAGTTTGGCGGCTGCGCCTTTGTAAAGGATGAATGATTTTGTCAGTATTTTTAGGAATAGATATAGGAACAACAGCGATCAAGTTAGGTGTGATACAAGAGAACGAATTGCTTTATACAAGCGATTTGCCTATTCAAACCTATGGGAATGATCGGGTCAAGTATCAAAAAGGGGAAGAATTGTTGTCGATTTTGCAAAGCGGTCTTTTGGCGATTCCTGCTTGGATTCGGAGGCAGGTTGATACGATTAGTTTCAGTACCGCCATGCATAGTCTAATGCCTGATGACGGAAAAAAACAGATTTTTTTATGGTCAGACCTGCAAGCTTCAAAAGTTATTGCCCGTTTTCGAAAGACAGATGAAGCAGCTCGCTTCTATTCTCTATCCGGGACACCCATCCATGCCATGTCTCCATTTGCTAAATTGCTGTACTTTAAAGAAATGAACCTGTATCCTGCGGAGATTCATTGGTATGGACTGAAGGAACTGGTCATGGATTACTTTACAGGGAAACCCATTATTGATTATGCTACAGCATCGGCCACAGGTCTATTCGATTTACGAGAAAATCAATGGAGCAAAGAGATCTTGGCATATCTTGGTCTTAAAAGAGATCAGCTTGCGACATTGGCAGATACGACAGAGTCATTTGAGATGGTGGCGAGCAAGCGGGAGCTATTCGATTTTTCCTCCACCATTCGCGTAGTTGTCGGCGCAAGCGATGGGACCTTGGCTGCGTATGCCAGTTATTATGCTACTGGAAGAACCGCGAGCTTGACGATCGGTACCAGTGCGGCGGTCCGTCAGATCACTAAAAGGATATATTTGGATCAAAAAAAGCAAAATTTTTGTTATTACTTAAATGAAGAGGTGTTCGTGAGCGGCGCGCCTTCCAATAATGGCGGGATTGTTTTGGCTTGGGCGGCAGATCAGTTGGCAGAAGATTCCAAGACTTTTTTCGAGATGTTGCCGCAACTATTAGAGTTGACGGAGCCTGGCGCGAAGGGGCTGCGCTTTTGGCCTTTCTTGAATGGTGAGCGGGCACCCTATTGGAGCAATGACATAAAAGGCGGCTTTTACGATTTGACGTTGCAGCACACTAAACAAGAAATGCTGCGAAGTGTGATCGAAGGAATGTTAATGAACGTTCGTCAACTAATCGATTTAGTAGCACCTGGGGAAGAGTTATCCGTAAGCGGCGGTTTTTTTCAAACCTCGGTTTTGGGACAATTAGCCGCAGACATTTTTGGGACAACCTGTTACTATGCGCAAGAAAACGAACCTATTTTTGGGTTGTACTATTTGTTAGAAGAGCCTGAGCTACTGATTGAAGAGAGTCAGCAGATCGTCTATCCCGATCCGAAAAACCACGATATTTATCGACAGCTCGCTCAGACCTATTTTCTTTAGTCTGTAGCCGTAAACTCTTGGACGATGTATTCCATCAGCAACAATAACTTACCAAAAAAGCTGTTGTATTTGATATTTTGGCTGTCCATCGGGCGTTCATCTGCAACTTCAAAAATAATAGAGGCAGCTTCTGTCCCACGAGAGTGACTATTTCCTGTAAATAAAATGGTTGGAATGTTGTGTTCGCTGGAAAAGTGCATTTTTTCTATTACCTTTTGAGTCTCCCCAGATTTGGAGATCACGATCAGCATATTGATATTTTCGGCATTGTTATTAATGATGCCGGATGAATCTGCTGCGTTAACAAAAAGTGTTTTTATCCCATTCACCAGTAGTTTTTTATAGAGATACTCAGCGATGATACTCGAAAAACCGGTGGCGTAGATCGTAATGAATTTCTCCTGATTTTTTCGATAAATTTGTTTCATATCCTGGATGGAAGGGGCAAGTTTATCAGTAGGAATTGAAATATCGACCGTTGCTTCAACAAACTGATTTTGCGGTCGGTATTGATTTTTTAAAAAGAAAAACAATTCTAAATATCCGGAAAAATCTAATTTCTGTGCCAACCGCACGATTGTCGCTGGGGATGTATACAGTGTTGCAGCAATCTTTCTTAAGGAGACTCCGTCGAGCTCATGGACGTGCTTGGCTAAATAAGTCAAAATCGCTCGATCGTTGTCAGATAATTGTTTTCCTTTTGTAACCAATTCTAAATCCATTCTTGTACCTCCTAAATTGAAAAACAAACGCTTCCTTTTGTATTATACACTAAGGATCGTAAAAAAATATGGAGCACAATCATTCGAATTCAACTGCTTTATTTTCGTTGCTGCAATCAGAAAATTTTCAAAATATTGGGATTAGAAAAAAAGCAGTATTTACACTCCCGTTGTTAATGGAGAAGAGTTGGTAAGAAAGTCTGCGGATGTCTTTAGTTCCGTGGTTCTATGAGGTCAGTTACTAAAATTCGGTGAGCCGAGGCGATTTTGAAGTAAACGGGAAGAAATTTATGTTACAGAAGCTTTCTTGATAGAGAGCTTTTTTAGTATCTTTAATTGTCTAATCAAATATATTTTGCCAAAGAAAGTCGAATTAATTTATAAAGTTGACACTATAGTCTAATTAGACTATAGTAAGCTAAATAGAAATTGAGGTGCAGAAAATGAAATCCATTTTATTAATTGGACAATCAAACATGGCTGGTCGCGGGTACGCAAAGGATGTACCAGCAATCTATAACGAAAATATCCAAATGTTGCGTAATGGGCAGTGGCAAATGATGGCAGAGCCCATTCATTTTGATCGTGAGGTAGCAGGTATTGGACCGGCGGCTTCGTTTGCAGCTGCTTGGTCACTGGATCATCCAGATGAAAAATTAGGATTGATCCCTTGTGCGGAGGGCGGCAGTTCCATCGATGAGTGGGCTGAAGATCAGATTTTGACGCGTCATGCGTTGTCTGAAGCAAAATTTGCGATGGAATCCAGTGAATTGATTGGGATCTTGTGGCATCAAGGCGAGAATGATAGTCTGAATGGTCTCTACAAAGAGTATGCGCAGAAATTGAAGGCTGTTTTCGCTCATTTTCGGCAAGAACTTGGATTGCCTATGTTACCAATCATTGTTGGTGAACTGCCCAATTTTCTTGGCAAAAGCGGCTTTGGATTGAGCGCGACAGAATTTAAGGAAATCAATCAGGAGATGAAGAAAGCCGTAAGCGAAATAGATAATTGCTATATCGTTAGTGCTGAAAAGTTAAAAGCCAATTTAGACGGTATCCACATAAGTGCTGAATCACATCGACAGTTCGGTATTCGGTATTACGAAGCCTTTGACAAGCA
The DNA here is from genome assembly GCF_051715125.1 of Enterococcus sp. AZ048. Classification (NCBI taxonomy): domain Bacteria; kingdom Bacillati; phylum Bacillota; class Bacilli; order Lactobacillales; family Enterococcaceae; genus Enterococcus; species Enterococcus sp. AZ048. Next base: position 1,201,979 of record NZ_JBIOTD010000001.1, read on the forward strand.
AATGGATATCCAACATTCGTTAAACACTGAAGACGAAACACTAAGTAAAATTTATGGGCGAGAAACCACGAAAAATGAAAAAATTTATTTATTAAGTCGTGATTTTGCTCTTGGAGAAATAACGTATCCAACATTTATCGAAAGGTTCACTGAGGTCTCAAACGAATCATAGGGGGAAAACGAATGATACCACTGTTGATTTTAGGACTGTTGCAAGAAATGCCGGAATCTTATGGCTATGAATTATTGGCTGAGATGAAGGCCAATTATTTTCAATACTTTGTTCGATTTACAAAAGGTTCCTTCTATTATAATATCCAACAACTTGAAGAGAAACGAATGATCGAAAAAGTGCAGTCTACGGAACGCCCTGAAGAAAAAGAAAAGAATCGATATGTGCTGACAGAATTAGGTAAGAATGAATTCAAGCGACTATTTTATAAATACGGGAGTAAAAGTGAACCAATCACGTTTCCCTTTTATACGTCCATGCTTTTTGCGAACCAACGTCGACCCGACGAGATCCAACAATTGCTGCAAACACAAATTCAGCAAACAAAAGAAAAAATTCGTTTAATCGACGACGCCCTAAGTTCTTCGAAGCAATTGCATTCTAATTTTGCTAAAATGATGGAAAACTCTAAGCGTCACCACGAAGTCAATCTAGAATGGTTTCAGGAACAACTGGTTGATTCTCTAAAGGAACCATCAGAATAATCAAACAGCCGAACACCTATTTCCTAACGTCTTTGACAGAAGGATAGTTGTTCGGCTGTTTAGTTAATTGTCTTACTTTATTTGTGACTACATTTCACGCGTCTGTTGATTTTGTTGAGTGATTTCTTGCAAAAGTTCAATTTGCAGTTGCTGTAATTCAATAAGATGCTGCCATTTCGATGCCATTAAATAATCGATTTTTTCATGGAGAAGGTGAATCTCCACTTCAGATTTAACATTTACTTCATAATCATTGTCTGCTTCTACTCGATCACGGTCAGTTTGTCGATTTTGGCTCATTAAGATGATTGGCGCTTGAATAGCTGCCAGACAAGATAAGGCTAAGTTCAATAAAATATAAGGAAACTTGTCAAAAGGTTCAAAAAACAGAGGAAGTGTGTTTAGCGCGATCCAAGCTGCTAGAACAACGATGAAAAGAATAATAAATGTCCAGCTTCCGCCAAATTTTGCGATGCCATCCGCGACTCTTTGCCCGAAAGTTTCCTTTGTTTTTAAGGCGTCATTAACATTTTTGATGTGTACTTGCTGCGTCCGGATTTTATGTTTCAACTCATGGTCAAGTTGTTTTGAAGTGGAGACCTCATTTTTTAATTGTTCATTAAGGGATTGAAAACGATAGTTCAATAAGCTTAAATAAGAAATCGATGTTTGCGAGGTCAGAGTGGGCTCCTTCTTGAGAATAAACGTTTGAAGTTCCTTTTCCAGCTCGGAAATCTTATAGTGTTGATCGGATGGATTGTCAGTCATAAGAATCACCTGCTTTTTTTAAAATCATAGCACGAGTCACACGTTATTGAGTGATAGATGCTTGAGAAACTTTTGACTGACCAATCAATTAGGATGTAGGATCAAAAAAACAAGAATTATAAACAAAAAGAATCCTAAGAAAACACAGAGAAGATACGTCTCGTGAATTTTCTTTTCTTTTTTTTAAGTTGTTGGTTGGTAATCTTATCTTATAAGCATTCTCTTTTTGTTATACTGAAAGAGGGGTGATTGTAATGGATCACTTGAAAAATATCTGTTGCTTTGCACCCATAATGGTGTATGCGACAGCGGAAGTTGAAGGAAAAGTGAATACACTCTGTTTAGAGCTGGTCACGCTTGCGGCAAAGGGTTGGGGTGCGAGCGAGCTGTATGAGTATGCCTTAAAATACGGAAGTGCCGTTGACGGAACAGAGATGGTGCTGTCAGCAGATTCGAAAGGAATAGTACTCATCTTTCGACCAGAAAGAAAGAAACAGTATTTTGAAGAAGCCAGCAGTATCTATTTATGAGTTCTTTTTTTAAAATAATCGATCGAACATATTCGGACCAACGCCGAATTAACAAAATGAGTAAAGGGACTAAGTGAGTAGTCCTTTTTTTAGTTATCTAAATGTAAAAGTATTCTACTTCCTACAGGAATCAGGACACCGTAAAAACGAGCAGGCGATGTCTATGAGGAACCTACAAATAGTTTAAATCACTTTTCAAATGAAAAGAAATAGCGATAAATACTTTACATTTGAAAAGAAAAAATGATAATCGCTTTCTATTTGTTAAGTCAATTGTATAAATTGAAAGAATGTGAAAGGGCTATGAAGTCTACAGGTTTCTTCAAAAATTCTTAAAATAGTAGAAATTATGGCAACAAAATCATTTTTAGTTTACACTGAGTGAATGATAGAACAATAGATAGAAATCAACGAACCTCTATGACTTTTTGTAAGAGGAAAGATTGATTTTTTATGGTGAAGAGAGGCTGTTTCTATGAAAGTATTCAAACGTGTCTTATTAGGTGTTTTAGGTGTTTTATTGATTTTTGAGTGTTACCTCATTTTTTCCTTTGTTCAGGGATATGAATCAACAAAGCATCATCAAGCAAAGGATAACATTCATTTTAATGGGGAAGAGGCACCGGACCAGAATGATTTGAATATCTTGATCATAGGAACTGACTCGCGTGGGGAAGATCGCGGACGGTCGGATTCCTTAATGATCGCCCATTATGATCAGAAGAAGCAACAACCAAAGCTCGTATCCATCATGCGAGACAGCTATGTCGATATACCTGGTCATGGGAAAGATAAGATAAATGCGGCTTATTCCTACGGCGGCATTGAGCTAGTTCGAAAAACGCTGAAAGAAAATTTCGATATGCCGATCGAGTACTACGTCACGATTGATTTCGATCATTTTAAAGAAGCGATTGATAGTCTTTTTCCAAAGGGTGTAACGATTGACGCAGAGAAAGATTTGGATTTAGACCAAGTATTCATTAAAGCAGGCAAGCAAAAAATGGATGGCAATACACTGTTGCAATACTCCCGTTTTCGCGAGGATGAGGAAAGCGATTTTGGTCGAATCCGCAGACAGCAGCAAGTGATTTCCGCAATTTCTCAACAGGTGACTGATGTTACTTCGTTAAGTAAGCTGCCGAAAACCACAGGGAAGCTGCTAGGTTATGTCGATACGAATTTACCTGAAAGTACCATTCTTAGTGTGGGAAAAGATTTTGCATTAGGAAATACGGAAAAGGTTGAGACACTGGCTGTCCCGATTGACAAATCTTGGGAATTCAATAATGATACTCCAAGTGGCAGTGTTTTAGAGCTGGATACGGAAGCAAATGCAAAAGCTATCAAAAAGTTTTTGACTGAATAAAGTATATTATATAGTAAGAATTTTAAAACCAACGGTCATGCTGTTGGTTTTTTTTGCGTATGAATGTAACTGGAAAAAATTTGAGAAGATTGGTTCAAATAGTCCAAGTTGAGTATCATGAAATTTCGTTTTTTAGACAAAATCTAAGATTTGTTTATTCACACTTTTCAATAACAGTGTTTATAATGGTTCTCGAGAGGAATGAGTAAACTATGAATCACGTTACACGGATCGTTTCTTTTGCAGGTGTTGCCGCAGGGTTGCTTCTATTTAATGGCGCTGTTTTCGCCGATGCGATGGGGTCAGAGCAACACACTGCAAGGGACACGACAGAGACAACAAGTACTCCGTCTACTGAGGATTTGGCAAAGAACCAAGCAGCCATCGAAGAAGCGATAAAGGCAGCCCAACAGCAATTTGAGGCGCGGCAAAAGCAGATCGCTCAGGATCTCGCTGATGCTCAGCAACGGGCTGGAAAACGACATCAAGAGAATCACACTGATTTTGAAAACCTCCAAGATCAACTCGATCAACACCATGCCGATGTTCAAAAACATGTGAAGGAAGTAAATGATCAAATACAAAAGGACCATGGAAACATTGAGAATCAATGGTCGCAAGCCCAAAAACGCTTAGATCAGGCGAGGGCAGAATGGCAGCAAAAAGTTGCGGATGCTGAGAAATTACAACAACAATTAGATGCGGATCGAGCAGCTATTGAAAAGAATAGTGCAGCGGTAAAAAATGGTGCGCAAGAACAGAAGGGACAGTTGACAGAAGGTGCGAACCAAGCACAAGCAACCATTTCTGATGCAAAAAATCGTACGAAAGATGTGAAAGACTCCGTCGATCGAATAAAATCGATCATTGATTCTGCCGAAAACGATCTTTCTGCTGCTAATACAAAGGCCATCGCTCCTTCTACAGCGTCAACTGCACAAGCAGCCACGAGTACTGCCGCAAAGGAAAAGCAGCCGATACAACAAAAAGAATACCCTAGGACAAATGATCAACCGAATGTTCTTCTTTCTTTAGTGGGAATCGGACTGGCTAGTAGCAGCACTTTCGGATGGTATGTTATCCGTCGCAGACAGTGATCATATCGGATTTTAAAGGAACGACCGAATGTAAAGTCATTCCGAAAAATACTTAACAAATGTAAAGTCAGAAGCCTTCAAACTTTCAATATGTAAAGTTTTAAGGCTTTTGGCTTTTTATATGAAAGCGACGTTTTTTAGTGTTGAAGCTCATAGGTAGGAGATAGTCGTTAAAATTTTTTCTATGACTGTCTTTAGTAATGAGTCAAATGCTTCAAATACTGTCAATTGTGGTAAAATACCTGTGTTACTAAAAGCAGAAAGAGGGACATAATGACACACTCTACATCCGCATATATCCACATTCCATTTTGCGAACACATTTGCTACTACTGTGACTTCAACAAAGTTTTTCTTGAAGGTCAGCCGGTAGATGAATACATAGAAGCTTTATTGAAAGAAGCCCGTCTTTCACTGAGTGAACATCCGATCGAAAAGATGGAGACACTCTATATTGGCGGAGGAACCCCAACGTCTTTGAATGCCGCACAGTTGGACCGGCTATTCGGTGGATTAAGAGAAATCCTTCCTTATGAGAACGGAGAATTCACTGTGGAAGCCAATCCAGGGGATTTGTCCGCAGAGAAATTAGATGTGATGCGTAATTTTGGCGTCAATCGGATATCTATGGGCGTCCAAACGTTTGATGATCGGTTACTTAAAAAAATTGGCCGTAAGCATAATGCGCAAGACGTGTACGATACTATTCAACTTTTAGAAAAAAAGGATTTTAGAAATGTAACGATTGATTTGATTTATGCGTTGCCAGGTCAAAGTTTAGAAAGTTTCCGCGATACCGTGGAGCGGGCTTTGGCTTTAGATCTGCCGCATTACGCACTTTATTCCCTGATTTTAGAAAATCAAACGATGTTCATGAATTGGGTGCGACGTGGAAAAATGCATTTGCCTGAACAAGAAGTAGAGGCCCAAATGTATGCTGAAACAATTGAAGCAATGGAGAAAGCTGGACGAATGCAATATGAGATCAGTAATTTTGCTAAGCCAGGATTTGAGAGTAAGCATAATTTAGTTTACTGGAATAATCAAAATTACTTTGGGATCGGGGCAGGCGCGAGCGGCTACTTAGAAAATCGACGCTATAAAAATCGCGGGCCGATTCAACATTATCTGAAGTCTTTGAATGACGATCGTCTTCCAATTCTTGAAGAAGAACACTTATCTGAACGAGAGCAAATTGAAGAAGAAATGTTCTTGGGCTTAAGAAAAATTTTAGGAGTTGAAAAGGCGGTTTTTAAAGCCCGTTTTAAGCAGTCAATAACGGATGTTTATGGTGACGTGCTTGAAAAATTAAAGCAGCAAAAGCTCATTACAGAGACCGATACCAGCATCCATCTGACCAAGGCAGGATTGTTTAGAGGCAACGATGTTTTTGAAGAATTTTTATTGAATAAAAACGATTAGCACTCTCTGTTGCAGAGTGCTAATTTTTTGTTTTTTTCACTTGACTTCTATAGGAGATGTGGTATATTAATAATCGAGTTAGCACTTAAAAAGAAAGAGTGCTAACTAAAGGATGAGATGAATGTTAACGGAAAGACAAAAACTGATTCTCAGCTTGATCATCCAAAACTTTACCCATACGGGACAACCAGTTGGGTCGAAAAGTTTAATGGAAGAAGGCGTAAAAGCAAGTTCCGCGACTATCCGTAACGACATGAAGACCTTAGAAGAATTAGGCTTGTTAGAAAAGACTCATTCCTCATCAGGAAGGATTCCTTCAGCTCTGGGGTATCGCTATTATGTGGATCATCTACTAACGCCGATAAAGGTGAGTAATCAAGAAGCAGATCAAATTCGCAGTTCGTTAAAGAAAGATATTCATGAGATCGATGATATTATTCAACAATCCGCAAGAATACTTTCGCAGGTTACCAGCTATACGGCATTTTCACTCGGCCCTGAAATGAAAGATCGGACGTTAACAGGATTTAGGATCGTTCCATTGAATGATCGCCAAATTTTAGCAATCATCGTTACTGACAAAGGGAACGTTGAAAGCCAAGTTTTTCGTATTCCTGAGAATGTTGACAGTCAGGACTTGGAGAAGATGGTTCGAATCATCAATGATCGTTTAGTGGGACAGCCTTTAATGAGTGTCTATCAGAAATTGCGAACAGAGATTCCAATGATTTTACATCGCTATTTTCAAACCACTGATGGCATCAGACATTTGTTCGATGTGATTTTAAATGAGGCGTTTGAAGATAAAGTCTTTGTTAGTGGGCGAATGAATATTTTAAATTTCAATCCCGATCAGGACTTCGATCATGTAAAGTCAATGTATTCACTGATGCAGAATTCGGATGAATTGACACAATTATTGCTTCCCTCAGATGACAATATCCATGTACGGATCGGTACGGAGTTAGGCAATGATTTGTTTGATCATTTAAGTATGATCCAAGCAAATTATGAAATTCGCGGGCATGGCCGAGGAACGATCGCATTGTTAGGCCCGACCTCGATGCCGTATTCAAAAATCTTCGGATTATTGGATGTATTCCGATACGAGTTGACAAATGCATTGGATGATTATTATCGTTCTTTGGATTTATATCACTAGAAACGATTCCTAAAAAGAAAGGAAGTACGCGTAGTGGCAAAAGAAAAGAAACATGAAGTTGAAGAAGAAGTTGAAGCGGAAGAAACAATGGAAACTGAAGAAATCGATATCCCAGAAGTTTCTGAAGTAGAAGACTTAACAAACAAGTTCAGTGAAATGGAAGATAAATTCTTGCGAGCTCGTGCTGAGATTGCAAATATGTCTAACCGTAACAAAAATGAGCGGGAACAGTTAATCCGTTACCGTTCGCAGGATCTTGGAAAAAAATTATTACCAGCGATCGACAATTTGGAGAGAGCCTTAGCAACGGAAGTGACAGATGATCAAAGTGCCAGCCTGAAAAAAGGGGTAGAAATGGTACTTGAGAGTTTGACCGTTGCATTGAAAGAAGAGGGGATCACAGAGATCAAAGCTGAAGGTGAAACCTTCGACCCGAATCTTCATCAAGCGGTTCAAACAGTTCCAGCAGAAGACGACGTAGCACCCGAAACGATCGTCAATGTTTTACAAAAAGGGTATCAACTACACGACCGAGTATTGCGTCCCGCAATGGTCGTTGTCGCTCAATAAAGTATTCTACTATTAATTAGTAAATTTAAAAGATAAATGAAAAGGAGATTTTCAATTATGAGTAAAATTATCGGTATTGACTTAGGTACAACAAACTCCGCAGTAGCTGTTTTAGAAGGCGGAGAAGCTAAAATCATTACAAATCCAGAAGGAAACCGCACAACACCATCTGTTGTCTCATTCAAAAATGGGGAGATCCAAGTAGGTGAAGTCGCAAAACGTCAAGCAGTTACAAACCCAGATACAATTTCATCAATCAAACGCCATATGGGTGAAGCTGGATACAAAGTAGAAGCAGACGGAAAATCATATACTCCGCAAGAAATCTCTGCAATGGTATTGCAATATATCAAAGGATTTGCAGAAGATTACCTAGGCGAAAAGGTTGAAAAAGCCGTTATCACAGTTCCTGCTTACTTCAATGACTCTCAACGTCAAGCAACAAAAGACGCTGGTAAAATTGCTGGTTTAGAAGTTGAACGTATCGTGAATGAACCAACTGCTGCAGCATTGGCTTACGGTTTGGACAAAACAGACAAAGATGAAAAAATCTTAGTATTTGACCTTGGTGGTGGTACGTTCGACGTATCAATCCTTGAATTGGGCGACGGTGTCTTTGACGTATTATCTACAGCAGGAGACAACGCTCTTGGTGGGGATGACTTTGATAACAAGATCATCGATTACTTAGTTGCTGATTTCAAACAAGCAAACGGCATTGATCTATCTAAAGACAAAATGGCTATGCAACGTTTGAAAGATGCTGCTGAAAAAGCGAAAAAAGATTTATCAGGTGTCAGCTCAACACAAATCAGCTTACCGTTTATCACAGCCGGCGATGCTGGTCCGTTGCACTTAGAAACAACACTTTCTCGTGCAAAATTTGATGAAATTACGGCTGATCTAGTTGAACGTACGAAAGCACCTGTTCGTCAAGCCTTAAAAGATGCTGGTCTTTCTCAATCAGAAGTCGACGAAGTTATCTTAGTCGGTGGTTCAACTCGTATTCCAGCAGTTGTAGAAGCTGTTCGTAAAGAAACAGGTAAAGAACCAAACAAATCAGTTAACCCAGATGAAGTAGTAGCAATGGGTGCTGCGATCCAAGGTGGGGTCATCACTGGTGATGTGAAAGATGTCGTATTACTTGACGTAACACCATTATCATTGGGTATCGAAACAATGGGCGGCGTGTTCACGAAATTGATCGACCGCAATACGACGATCCCAACAAGTAAATCACAAGTATTCTCAACAGCTGCTGACAATCAACCTGCAGTAGACATCCATGTCTTGCAAGGTGAACGTCCAATGGCTGCTGATAACAAAACATTAGGTCGTTTCCAATTGACAGATATTCCAGCTGCACCTCGCGGAATTCCTCAAATCGAAGTAACGTTTGATATTGACAAAAACGGTATCGTAAACGTTTCTGCGAAAGACCTAGGAACACAAAAAGAACAAAAAATCACGATCAAATCTTCATCAGGTTTGTCTGACGATGAAATCGATCGTATGGTGAAAGACGCAGAAGCAAATGCGGATGCTGATAAAGCTCGTAAAGAAGAAGTGGACCTACGTAATGATGTAGATGCTTTACTATTCTCTGTTGATAAAACATTGAAAGAATTAGAAGGCAAAGTAGATGCAGACGAAGTGAAAAAAGCAGAAGACGCGCGCGATGAACTAAAAGCTGCCGTTGAAGCAAATGACATCGAATTGATGAAAGAAAAACGCGATGCATTGAACGAAATCGTACAAAACTTAACAGTTAAACTTTACGAACAAGCGGCACAACAACAAGCAGATGCTGATCCAAACGCAGCTCAAGGCGGCGCGGATGATGTCGTAGATGCTGATTTTGAAGAAGTTAACGATGACGACAAATAATTGATTCGTTGATAAAGGCCAAAGTCATCGCTTTGGCCTTTTTTCTTTCAAGATTGGCAAGTCCGTTAGAAAAACGTTAAGAAACGTATCGTATCGATTTTTAGTGTGATACAATACTAACGATTCTATGAAATTATGGAGGGAAGCCAATGGCTACAAAACGGGATTATTACGAAGTCCTTGGGGTACAAAAAGGTGCTTCGGATGATGAAATAAAAAAAGCATATCGTAAGCTTTCCAAGCAATACCATCCGGATATCAATAAAGAAGCCGATGCTGAGGAAAAGTTTAAAGAGATTTCTGAAGCTTATGAGATTTTAAGCGATCCGCAAAAACGTGCGGCATACGATCAATACGGCCATGCGGGAACAGATCCGAATTTTGGAGCTGGAGGAGCAGGCGGTTTTGGCGGTGCTGGTGGTTTCGGAGGAGCAGGCGGCTTTGGGTTTGAGGATATTTTTGAATCTTTCTTTGGTGGTGGCGGTGGACGTCAAGCAGATCCTAAAGCACCAAGACAAGGGGCAGATTTACAATACTCAATCAACCTTGAATTCGAAGAAGCTATTTTCGGTGTAGAAAAAGACATTAAATACAACCGTGAAGAAACGTGTCATACGTGTCACGGAAATGGGGCAAAACCTGGCACGCAACCAGAAGTTTGTCATAAATGTCATGGTTCTGGTTCAATTAACGTTGAACACCAAACACCACTTGGACGTGTAATGAGCCGTCAAACATGTGATGTGTGTCATGGAACAGGGAAAGAAATCAAAGATCCTTGTCCAACGTGTCATGGTTCCGGTCATGAGAAGCGCCCTCATACAGTCAAGGTGAAAGTACCTGCTGGTGTGGAAGACGGCCAACAAATGCGATTAGCGGATCAAGGCGAAGCTGGAGTAAACGGTGGACCATACGGAGATTTGTATGTTGTCTTTAAAGTGAAACAAAGTGACATCTTCGACCGTGATGGCGGAGAAATTTACTACACCTTGCCGTTGAGTTTTGTCCAAGCGGCTCTAGGGGATGAAGTCAATGTCCCTACCGTTCATGGAGATGTTAAATTGAAAGTACCTGCGGGCACACAAACAGGTGCTAAATTTAGACTCCGCGGAAAAGGCGCTCCGAGACTTCGTGGAAATACGAATGGCGATCAACAAGTAACGGTGAAAATCATTACACCTAAAAACTTGAATGAGAAGCAGCGTGATGCGCTACGTGCATTTGCTGAAGCAGGCGGGCAAACAGTAAGCGAACAAAAAGAAGAAGGTTTCTTTGGCAAAGTGAAAGATGCCTTTGGTGGAAAAAAATAAGTTTAGAGGCTTAATCAATTCAGTATTGATTAGGCCTCTTTTTTCTTTTATCCTTAATGAAAAGAGAAAATGTGTTTAAGGGAGGTTCGCATGGATAAATTGGACAAGCTGTTTGATCGAATGACCAAAGATATGGTGTACTATTTTATTGCTGGAGGACTTGCTGAACCGGACGGTCTTATTCGCACAGTAGAATTCTTTTTAAACTTTGTTGATAAAGGAAGGCTCAGTGGGAAATTGCTAGATGAAGAACTCGTTAAAGAAGCTTTGATCCATCATTTGCCGAACCATATGCCGCTATATATCGATGAAAATTTTTATGCTTATCAAATGCTGCTGGACCTTTATTACGCATTGTATAATGAAAGAATTATTACCAAAGAAGAATGTAAAGAAATGCAATACGTTATTTATCTCAATAAAACGGCGTTTCTATCTCGTATGAGCAACCCTAACTATTGGTCAAAAAACAAATTGGCAGTCATGGATCAATGGCGTGAAGGAAATTTCGATATGGAAGAGCCTTACAATTTAGATAATTATAATTTAGATGAAACGGTAAAAAAAGAAGTTCCGAACAATATCTTAGAGTTTCCCAGACAAAGTGCTGCTGTTAAAACACAAACTAGTTATGTCGTACGTGTAGATCTCAAAGGGTATCGACCTCGAATCTGGCGGCGCTTAAAAATTCCTGCGAGCATTTCTTATGAGCAGTTACATGAGATTTTGCAGATTGCATTTGGTTGGGAAGATTGTCATTTGCATAGCTTTTTTGTAGACAAGAAAATAATGATTGGTCCTAGTGATTTAGAGATGGTGCAATTTGCGGAAGAGCAGCGATTGATCGATGAAGATTTTAAAAATAAGAAAACAATCAGTTATCTTTATGATTTTGGTTGCGATTGGCAACACCAGCTGGTTATTGAAAAGATCCTTGAGGAGGCTCCCGTTGAGTATGCAATATGTATGAAGGCAAAAGGGGAGACGCCAGCTGAGGACTCACGGGGAAATGAAAGCTGGAAGGCCTTTGACATAGCCGACATCAATAAAGAATTGAAAAAGAAGAGATAAGTTCCCTTTAACGTGTTTTCACTGTGAAAGAATAGTTAGGTGTTCCCCAAATGATTCAGTATTTGGGGAACACCTTTTTTATCTTCTTTTCATCAGTGATAGCCATTTTTTATGGGTGCCCCGTAAAATAGATGTTCGGATGTCATGGGTAGTTAGGCGATTGGGTATTAAATTTTTATCTGCTAATTCTGAAAAGAAAGTTGTATAGTCTATTTGATGTCCTTCGATGCGTCTTTTTTTACATAATTCGTGTTGGCACATATGGCTCTGCGGGAATCCTTTCGCAAGCAGAAATTCCTGCGCCACTTTCAAGCTGTTCTTAGAAGAGGCATCGATCATGTTCGTATCAATCAAAATACCTTCTGGTTTTGATTGCAGAGAGTGGAACGTTCTCGCTTCAAGATTCAGCAAATGCACATAGTTATCAGTACAGAGACTGAGCTGTCCGCGTAAAGTAGTTGGAATCTGAATAAGCGGCAGACCACCAAGATAATTTTCTGCTACATAACCGCTCAACTGGCAAAGAAATTCATCCCCTAATCCGACAATTCCATTTTCTTTCGTTATCTTTTGATCAGATAAAAATTGATATACTAGATTTGCGATAGCGGTAGTGTACAGCGGTTCGTTCAATACAAGTGTTTGCACATCAAACCCCATAATGGTCAAGTATTGAAGAACTTTTGCACCTTCCGCATCAAATGATTTTTTGTCACTTAATAAGACGATTTTTCTAGTTGACCACAACGAAGCAGCGTAACTGCCGATTGCAGCTATACCTTCTGATTTAACCATGATTTTCGGTACATTATTCATAAAATTTCCTCCTAAGTTTTTCTTCTTACTCTCGATTCGTTGCGATAAACGATTTTTTTCTTCATGTTGTCCATTCGTTCAATAAGAAACATTTGGTCCTCGTGGTGCCATTCTATTACTTTGCTAAAGAAAAAACGCTCACTGCAGATATAAAAATCTACAGTGAGCGTTAACGGTACTAAAATAAAAGCCACTATAGATTTTCATCTATGCGGCAATAAGTCAGCGTAAAATGCCTTAGCCATCATAGATACAAACGTAGGTGTCTGTATCCACGAATAGGAATACAAACTCATCTAAAATAGCTAAAGTAAAAAGTATTCAGTTGTGCAGAGATTAATTGAGTCATTCTAAACACTCCAAACTGATTTCGTCTATGTTGTTGCTTATTCTAGACACAAACTTACGAGTTGTCAAGACAAAAAAAGCAACTTCAAAATCGAAGCTGCTAATCTCTAAAAGTAAAACGTCGGAATCCGCGATATTTTTTATCCTCTTGCACAGGCGCATTATCCGTAATTAGTAGAGCAATCATTACGTAGCCGATCCAGCTATCACGTGAATACAATACATATTCTGGAATCCATTCGTTCGCATATTTATCTTTGTATTCTTTAAGTCCGCCGAATGAATAGAAGCGCGAACCGAAATTATAGACTAAATAAGCGATCCGTTCTTGCGTGAAGCTTTTACGAGAAGTACCGACATTTGCTAAAGGTGCCATGCCTAAATCAAAATACTCGATCCCCATTTCATCACGCATATATTGAAATAAATTGATAAAGAGAAAATCCATCGTTCCGCCAGGTGCTTTCTCAGGGCTGTGTCTCATTAAGTCGATGGTCCCGATAGAATCTGTATAGGTCGGCATAAAATTCGCAAAGGCTACGATTTCTTCATCGCTATTTTTTATGACCGCGATTGGGGCACGTTGCAAATAGTCTTCTGAGAAGAAGCCTAAAGAGAATCCTTTTTCTTTACGACCATTGAGCCATTCATCGGAGATTGCCCGCAACGTCTTCATTGTTTCATCCGAAAACGGGGGAGTAAGGACATCAAATTGATACCCCTCTTTAAGAACCTTATTGAAACCAGAGCGCTGTCCCTTCATCTTCTTTCCGCTCAAAGTAAAATCAGGTAAATGAACATGTGCTCGCTCACCGAACTTAATAAAATCATAGCCAAACTCGTGAAGGATCATGACCATCTCTTCGCTATTCTCATAAAAAACAGGTAAGTAATTGAACCGATCAACCTCGTTTATCAAGGCCTCTGTCGCAGCAACAAAATCCTCATTTTTTCCGGAAGGATCACCCATGACTAAAATTTTGTTATTAAAAGTCGATAATTGGAAGAAGACAGTATCCTCTTCGCCATCATTGTAATAAAAAACTTTTTTGTCTTTTAAAAAGACCAATTGACTATCTGGATTGCCTCCGTAGGTTTCTAAAATATGCTGGACACGTGCTTCATCTAAGGGTTCGCCGATTTGCGTGCGCTTATTTTTTAGGAAACGAATCAATAAAAGTATAATGAACGCTACAATCAAAATCGCCACAAATCCTACGACCCAAATTTGTTCACTAGGGAATAGGAAAAATTCCGGTAGACGATGGCGATGATGGATTTTAGGACTGTTATAGACACCGATGATGATGTACAAGAAGGTGAGTCCACCCATAATAAGGCCATCAATGGTCATCCACTCCGCAGAATAAACAAGCTGCTCCCTGAACAATTCATTCTTAGAAAAAATAACAACTAATAAAACTAGTGCAAGGAAGAAGCCGGTAGAAAAACGAAATCCTGCAAGTAGTGAATACAAGAAGGTCAATGTCACGATAATAATGGTAGGGAAGTAGGCACGTTTTACCCGTGCAGAAATTCCTCGACCAGAAACGATCAATAAGAATCCTAATAAAATTGCTGGAAAAACAACGATTACTCGAGAGTGTATCGGATTAAGCTTTTGAAGAAAGGGCAGCCTTATAAAGGCTTCAGGAATAGTTGCTGATAAAACAAGCATGATCCCTGTGAAGTAAAGCAGGAAACTTTCAAGCTTATGAGCCAGCTCTCGTAATAGACCAACAGGAATTCCTTTGTAGCGTGTATTGATCGTAGTCCCAAGGTTTTTGAAAAATAAAATAAGTCCAATGGCAAAAGGAACCAAGTAATAAAATAGTCGGAAGAGCAACAACCATGCAACGACGGTTTCTCTGGGTGTTCCTAAAGCAGACAATCCAATGATCATCATTAAGTCAAAACTACCCAATTCTCCTGGAATCATGGAAGCAATTCCGATTACCGTCGCAGCGATAAATAACGGTACCACATCACGAATACTAACCTGAATCCCCATTAGGAACCCTGTTGAAAGGAAGCTGATTAATACACCGGTCCATTCAAGGAAGGAAGTTCCGATCAACTCAAGTCGGTGAGAACTTTTTAAATCCCCCAGATATTCTCCCTTTCCGAAAATACTTAGGCAAAAAACAATCGGGAAGTATAATCCGCCGCCGATAAGCCAGATCCAATATTGACGCAAGTATTGATTATGATCATCAAACATAACCAAGAAGAAGGAGATCAGCGCATAGATCGATAAACCGGACATGGTAAAGACTAAAATTTTCGATAACGCTTGAACCACTTTTTTTCCAGAGGTCTGTTTGCCATAGAACTCTGAACGAAGACCCGCGCTAACGAATCCACCAAATCCCGCGATGTTATTTAATGTGTTGACGAGCCAACTGGTTTCAAAAATGTACAGCTTTTTCGGCTTCTGCTCCAAAATGTTATTCAAAGTAAAATCATAACCGATCATGGGTGTCACAGAGACAAGCCCGATCACAGCCATTAATAGAATATTCCATATGCTGATATTGCTGAAAATGGTTGAGAGCTGGTCAAACGAAATTGTTTTTGCGATATTTGATAATTCGAATAGGACAATAATAATAACTGAAATTAAAAAGATCATTTTAAATTTACTTAAATGTGTTTTAAACCATTCTACTAACTTTTCCACCAAATCACTCCTTTTCAATTAGAAATTGTAAGACTTCCTGATTAAATCGCCCCGGATTCCTGCGCGCAAACATATGTCCTTGCCCAGAGACGATCGCAAAACTTGCATTTGGAATCGAACGAGCAATATACATAGAATGCTGTGTTTTAATAGAATCGTGCTTCCCAACGATGACCAACGTAGGAGCTTGGATTTGATTTAAGTCTTCAGTGGTTAACCCAATATCACGGAAAAGCAAACGCAAGATCGGCAAAAAATTCCGCATGCCAGAATCGACAAAGGCACCGATCCAAACAATGGCGTATTGAATATAGCTCAATAGATGAGGAATCGCCCTTACGCCGCTGGGTACGGTGTTGCCTGCGTTCAAAATTAGATGATCAACTTTTTCCGGGTACAATCGTGCAAAGACCATCGCCAAATTTGCACCATCACTGAAACCTAAGAAATCCGCGTGGTCCAGATCCTCCTGATCCATGATCTCAGCAAGATCGTTTGCCATCAAATGAAAACTTGTTTCTTTTTGGGTATTTGTTGAGCGCCCATGGCCGCGGCTGTCTACAACATAAACATTGAAATGTTTACTGAAACTATTTAATTGCTTAGAAAAATACCTTCCGCTGCCGCCGTTGCCATGCAGTAGAAAAAGTGCGGGACCTTCGCCATATTTTTCATAATAAATTTCAGTATCATCACTCATGTGAGCAATTTTTTTCTCATTCTTCACAACATCACCTACCAGTACCAAGTATACCGATTTTTTTAATTCTTGCACATTAATTTAATTGTCAGACATAATGAAAACTTCAGAATAATTAATTAAATATAAAACTATCCATTAAGACTTTCAAAAGTTCAGCCGACTCTTGTAGTATGTAGTAGAGAAAAAAGAAGATGGTTGGGCAGATTTTATGTTGAAATTAATTGGAAAAATTTTAAAAGTAATTCTTACATTTGCGATTCTTGTTACTCTTGCAATAGCTGGACTATTTGCATTTCGAACATATACGACAACAAAGACAATCAATAGCCATCGAGAAGATGTGCAGCTTCTAGCTGATCAAACAGGTGTAGGGAACTACACGGATGTTATTTTGGGAATCATGTACACGGAATCTAAAGGAAAAGGAACCGATTTGATGCAAAGTTCTGAAAGTGCCTATGGGAGCCGAGGAAAGATTTTGAGCCAGCAAGAAAGTATCGAAAGCGGCGTGAAACACTTTGCCGAAAGCTATCAACAGGCAAAAGCGGCTGGTTGTGATTTGGATACGGCGATTCAAGCGTACAATTTCGGAACAAAATACATTCAATTCGTGAAAGAGCGTGGTGGGAAAAATAGCGTTGAACTTGCAGAAGAATACTCGCGAGATGTTCTTTCACCGGGGTATGGCAATGACCAACAACACACGTATCGTTACATGCAAATGCAGTCGATAATGTACAATGGAGGTTATTTATATCAAAATGGCGGAAACATGTTCTACGCAGAAATTGTGCAAATGAACAAACGATTCATTACATTCTTTCAAAGGTTTGAAAATAGTTAAAACAATGAGCGGAAAGCTTGTAATAATAAAGAAATATGCTAAAATGATAGACGTATAAGTTTGTCTAAAAAAATCGCGCTGATCGAAAGATGAATTAGGGCGATTTTTTACGGCTGTTATCATATTTTTGGGAATTGGGGTGAGGTTTTTTTGGCGCAAAGAATTCCCCAACATGTTATTGATGAGGTTCGTGAAAAAACAAATATTGTCGAAGTCATTGGTCAATATGTTCAGCTGAAAAAGTCTGGTAAAAATTATCTAGGCCTTTGTCCATTTCACGAAGAGAAGACTCCATCATTTTCAGTTGCAGAAGATAAGCAGATTTTTCATTGTTTTGGGTGCGGTAAAGGTGGAAATGTTTATACCTTTTTGCAAGAACTGGAAGGCATCAGTTTTCCGGAAGCTGTAAAAAAAGTTGCGGACTTAGAACAAATTCCGTTAGGTATTGAAATATCAAATGAACCGATCAGTCAAACTTCAACAGGACAGCAGCAACTGATTGCCTTGCATGAGCGGACACGCGACTTGTATCATCATTTACTAGTGAACACAAAAGTAGGAGAAACGGCGTTGAGCTATCTCCATGAACGTGGATTAAGCGATGAGTTGATCAATGAATTCAAAATCGGTTTTGCACCTAGCCAAAGAGATTTTCTCGTACAAATTGCGCAGCAGGATAAAGTGAGTGCTGATTTGATGGAACGCAGTGGGCTGTTTATTCGACGTGAAGACGGCAGTTTCAGTGATCGATTTTATCAAAGAGTCATGTTTCCATTGAATGATTTCCGCGGAAAGCCGATCGGATTTTCCGGTCGGATACTAAAAACCGAGGAGTATCCCGGGGACGATCAGCCAAAATATTTAAACTCCCCTGAAACGGAACTATTTAATAAACGTCAAGTTCTTTTTAACTTTGATAAAGCGCGAAATGAAATTCGGAAACAGGGCGAAGCAATTTTATTCGAGGGGTTCATGGATGTCTTAGCGGCTTGGCAAGCGGACATAAAAATTGGTTTGGCCTCTATGGGAACCAGCTTGACTGAACAACAAATTGCCTCCATCGAACGAATAACAGGGCAAGTAGTGATCAGTTATGACGGTGATGATCCCGGACAGGCAGCCACTGACCGAGCCTTGTCGATTTTAGATGCACACAGCAGACTAGGACTTTCAGTCGTCACTGTACCAGAAAAACTCGATCCGGATGAGTACTTGCGGAAATACGGTGTGACTGAATTGCAAAATTTATTGCAGCATGGTCGTCAAACGCCCTTCGCATTCAAGATGCATTATCGAAAAAAAGGATTAAACTTAGAGAATGAAGCGGATCGATTGAATTACTTGGATGTCGTGATGCAGGATTTAGCAAAAGTACAATCACCTGTCGAACAAGATTTATATCTAGGCCAGTTGGCAAACGACTTTCATTTAACAAGAGAGAGTTTGAAGCAGCAATTGCAGATGGTTCGGCAAACGATTCGTACAGAACGACGGCAACAACAGACAGTTCCTTCTCCAGCACCCGTTCAATCGGTTAGGAGAGTCGTAACAAAAGAAGAAAAAGCCGAAAGGATGCTGCTATACCGTAGTATGAATGAGAGTTCAGTTCGCGAGCAGCTAGTCCAAACGGATTTCCAATTCATTCATGATCATTATCAAGAATTGCTTCTTTACTTAGATAGTTATATGATGGTTCATGGAAATTTTATTTTAGCGGATTTTCTGAACTATTTGAAAGAGAACGAGATGAAGCAGTTAGCCATCGACATCTCTATGATATCCATGTCAGAAGATAGTAACGAACGGGAAATTTATGATCTGATGCGTGTGATTTCTCAATCTGGCATTGCTGAAGAAATAAAACAACGACAAAAAGAGCAGCTTGAGGCCAGGAAAAGCGGAAATCAACAGCGGGAACTAGAACTAACCATTCAAATTATCGAATTGACAAAACGCTTGAAACAAGCCTAGAAGTGAAAGGGGCATTTATTTTATGGCAGATGTAAAAAATAACAAAGAGTACCAAAAAGCTTTAACAGCCTTCATTAAGGAGAAAAAACCACTAGGACAGGTAGTTTATGACGAACTAACTAACCGTATGGCGACTCCTTACGAGTTAGGTGCAGAAGCGATGGATGAATTGATTCAAAAAATCGAAGATGCTGGAATCAGCGTTGTAGATGAAAATGGTGAACCTTCTAAGGCGAGTTTGAAACGAAACGAAAAAACAGTAAAAGAAGCTCAAAAAGAAGATTTATCAGCCCCAACAGGTGTTAAAATTAACGATCCAGTTCGTATGTATTTGAAAGAAATTGGTCGTGTATCGTTATTGACGGCTGAAGAAGAAGTAGAACTTGCTTTGTTGATCGAACAAGGAGATCAAGAAGCAAAACAACGTCTAGCGGAAGCTAACTTACGTTTAGTTGTAAGTATTGCCAAACGTTATGTTGGTCGTGGCATGCAATTTCTTGATTTGATTCAAGAAGGAAATATGGGTCTGATGAAGGCTGTTGAAAAATTTGACTACCGTAAAGGATTCAAATTCTCAACTTATGCTACTTGGTGGATTCGCCAGGCGATCACTCGCGCGATTGCCGACCAAGCTCGGACGATTCGTATCCCGGTTCACATGGTTGAAACTATCAATAAATTGATCCGTGTTCAACGTCAATTGTTGCAGGATTTAGGACGCGAACCAACACCAGAGGAAATCGGTGCCGAAATGGACTTGCCGACTGAAAAAGTTCGCGAAATACTAAAGATTGCTCAAGAGCCTGTTTCTCTAGAAACGCCGATTGGTGAAGAAGATGACTCGCATTTAGGAGACTTTATCGAAGACCAAGAAGCAACAAGCCCTGCTGAGCATGCGGCATCAGAAATGTTAAAAGAACAATTAGAAGATGTATTAGATACATTGACTGATCGTGAAGAAAACGTATTGCGTTTGCGTTTTGGCTTAGATGATGGCAGAACTCGAACTTTGGAAGAAGTTGGACGCGTATTTGGAGTTACACGTGAGCGTATTCGACAAATCGAAGCAAAAGCATTACGTAAGTTACGCCATCCATCACGTTCAAAACAGTTGAAAGACTTTTTAGAATAGTCATTACTAAACTCTGCGAGAACCTTTCTCGCAGAGTTTTTCTGTTTTATAAGACAATCTACGCCGTAATGCCAGACGCTAGGATAAAACTATTTTTCATAAGGAAAAACTCGATTATCTTAATGAATTATTTGTGAATAACGAATCATGGAAGCTTCAAAAACCTGATTGAATTTATTATTTTTGATTAATTCACTCGAAAATCGCTTGGAACATCCCTAAACATATGATAGATTAAAGCATATGATTGAAAAGGAGCCGATTTCATTGCAAAAATGCCCTAACTGTGGTCATGAACAAGTCGATGGATGCACGACTTGTCCGAAGTGTGGCTTTTCATTACAGTTAAACGATCAATTAAATACTGAAAATATTACTGATAAAAATGATACGATAGAGTGGTCAGAACTAGCGGATATGCCCATTGAATCTGTGCAGAAAATGTTTAAGGATAACGAGGAAAAAATGAAAGAAGAACATTCTAAAGAAACTGAAGAAACACCTGAATTGAATCCGATTTTGGCACAGTACATTCGTGAGCACAAAGATAGCCTGGAAGAACAAGACGAATCTAACAACGAGATGACAGAAGATACTGTAGTCGACAATGAAGAAAATACGGATGAGACTCAGCTTTCTAATGAAGAAACAGAAGAAACACCTTCTGAGTCAAGCCTATCACCAGATACCGTTTCAGAATATGTAGAGTCGGAAGAAGACGATGAGGAAGTCGAAGCGATGCCCTTAACTGAGGATGCCTCAATTGAGGAATCTTCGGAAGCTATCGAAGAAGAACGCACGATTGAGACTGAGACCGATTCAGATAAACATTCTACGATTCCAGTTGAGTCAACTGAAGCTGGTAATGGAGGTAATATTCCCCCAGAGGCACCCCGTTCTAATGATGATCCTCAAAAAAAAGGCAGAAAAAAGCGGTACATCACTTTAGCAGCGATTGTCGTGCTAGGTGTTGGTGGCGGGTATTATTATCAGCATGAAAAAAAGGTAGAAGCACAACAAATCGCTACCGTTAAAAAAGAAAATAAGGCGCTTGATTCAATTGAAGCGAGCATTGCAGGATATTACACCAATGAGAAGCAGACATTTATTGCGGCTGATAAATTGGACCTCAATACTAGTAAAATAGATGAAGAGTTGGCTGGGTACAAAGACAATAAGCGCTATGATAAGTTGAAAAAAGAATACAATGAGCTAGTAGAAAAGCAGAAAGCTGAAAAATCTGTGAATCAATTATTTACAGAAGCAGCAATTAATGGAGATAAGGTCACTGACAAGCCATTATTGAAATCTGCCGAACCTGTCACTCTCACTGTTGATACTGGAGATCAAGAATTTGATCAATTAATGAACCAAGCAATCAATAATGCAAAAGATCAATACACGAAAATTGAAGCGGCAAAAAAAGCAGCCGATGGTTTACTTAAAGATGGAAACGTTATTGATTCAGTAAATCGTGATCAATACAATTCGGCGAATGACGCTGTTAAAGTCGTGGCTAATCAGTCACTAGTTCAGACGCAAAAGGATGAACTGGCAAAAGTAGATCAGATGCTAAAAGAAAAAGAGAAAAAAGCAGCGGAAGAGAAAGCGGCAGCAGAAAAGGCCGCTCAAGAAAAGGCAGAACAAGAAAAAGCTGCCCAAGAAGCTCAAAATAGCAATTTTTCATCCGCGTCCAATCAAGCCGGAGATACAAGCAGTGATGCTTATGCTTGGGCACCTGGAGTGAAAGAAAAGGTAATCCAAACCTGTATTTCACGTGGCTATATAGTTGATGGCGGTTATAGCTTGGAACCTGTAAAGGTTGAGAACGGAGAAGGGTATTACAATTTATATGCCACTTCTAACCGAGCGTCACTGACGAAGGGCTATTCCAATTCTGATTTGCCGATGTATTTAGTAACCATCAACTGCAAGACAGGATGGTTCAAAGGGAACGGACCAAACTAAATCAAAATATGGAGACTGGGGAGAACGTTCTTCCCGGTTTTATTGTTTGATGTAAGAGTTAAAAAAATAGTATAAACTATTAAGAGCAATGCTTTTGCTTTTATGAATATGCGTTAGGAGAAAAAATATGAATGAATTATTAGGACAAGTATTTACAGGATTGATTATTGATGAAAATGAAACCATGTATCTGGTTCAAAAGAACGGCGTGACGTTTCATTTTGAGAAAAAACAAGAGGAAGTATATCAAATTGGCGAATCTGTTGAAGGTTTCGGCTATGTGAATCAGAAAAAAGAAGCGATTTTTACAACGGCTATCCCACAAGTTCGTATCGGACATTATGCATTTGGAGAAGTCACAGATGTTCGTCGGGATTTAGGTGTTTTCGTAAACATTGGTCTTGCGGATAAAGATATGGTGGTTTCCTTAGACGAGATGCCTAGCATGAAAGAACTTTGGCCTAAAAAAGGGGACCGTTTGATGATCAGCATGCGTGTTGATGAAAAGGATCGCATGTGGGGTGTGTTAGCAGACGAGACGATCTTTCATTCTTTGAGTCGTGCCGGAAATGCAGAAATGCAAAACGAAAATAAGAAAGGGACGATTTATCGGTTGAAAGTCGCGGGTTCTTTTCTGCTGACTGAAGATTTTTACATCGGATTTATTCACCCTTCAGAACGCTATCAGGAACCACGTTTAGGAGAAGTTGTGGAAGCACGAGTGATTGGCGTACGTCCAGATGGTATTCTAAATATGTCATTAAAGCCTCGCGGGTATGAAATGATCAGCGATGATGCTGCGATGATTTTGACAATGCTGCAAAGAAATGCAGAACATTTGTTACCGTATTGGGATAAATCAGATCCTGATGAAATTAAAGCTGCCTTTGGAATCAGCAAAGGTCAATTCAAACGCGCGATCGGTCATTTGCTAAAGGAAAAATTAATTGAACAAAAGGATGGCCAAATTCGTTTAAAAAGCTAATTGAGAATGTCCTTGCATAAATATAGGTGATAAACTATAATAATTCTAAGAAAAGCAGTAAAGAAGCACTTGCTTGTTTATAGTTATTATAAAGTAGAAGAGGAGGGTTCTCTTGAACGCGATTTTAGCTCTGCAAAAAACTAAAAAGCAACTTCACGATTCTGGATTTAAGTTGACACCACAGCGTGAAGCGACCGTTCTCGTTTTATTAGAAAATGAAAAAGACCATTTGTCAGCGGAAGAGATTTATTTCTTAGTTAAAAAGAAAAGTCCTGAAATCGGCTTGGCAACAGTCTATCGCACCTTAGAAATTTTGACGGAATTGCACATTGTTAATAAAATTAGTTTTGATGATGGACTCGCTAGATATGATCTTCGTAAAGAAGGGGCAGAACATTTTCATCATCATTTACTTTGTTTAGAATGCGGGAATATTGAAGAAATTGAAGAGGATCTTTTAGGAGATGTAGAAAGAGTCGTAGAATCTCGTTATCATTTTCTAGTAAAAGATCATCGCCTGACATTTCATGGAATTTGTCAAAGCTGTCAAGATAAAAAAGAAGCGTAGAATACCTAGATGAAAATGAATTAAGTTATAATTAAATTATGTAGTCCCTTGCAACGATACGTGCTATCATTTCAAGGGACTTTTTGTTATGATAAAGCGAAAGTGGTGAGAACATGGATGAACAAATAACAGAGTATTTGCATTACTTAGCGATTGAGCGTGGACTTTCAGAGAATACTCGTAGTAGTTATCAAAGAGATCTACAACAATATTTGTCATTTTTAGACGCGCAGGGTGTATCCACGTGGGAAGCTGTGGATCGTTATACTGTTGTGGCTTTTTTGGCGAGCTTATCAGATGCTGGAAAAGCGTCTACTACAATTACACGAATGATTTCTAGTCTTCGGCGTTTTCATCAATTTTTGCGGCAAGAACGTTATACTGATCATGACCCTATGCAGCATATAGATAGCCCTAAAAAGGCTCAAAAGTTGCCGCAAACACTCTCTTTAGCAGAAGTCGAACGGTTGATAGCCACTCCAGATACAACTACGAATTTAGGTATTCGTGATCGTGCGATTTTAGAAGTCCTATATGCCACAGGCTTGCGTGTCAGTGAATTAATTGGCTTAAAGCTGGGAGATATCCATCTGGAAATGGGCTTGTTACAAACGGTTGGAAAAGGAGATAAGGAGCGTATAGTTCCTTTGGGAGACTACGCGATACATTGGCTAGAGAGATATTTGTCTGAAGTTCGTCCCATTCTGACAAAAAAAAATCCAAATGAGACGTTTCTTTTTGTGAACAATCACGGACGCGGGCTGAGTCGTCAAGGAATATGGAAAAACTTGAAGCAATATGTCATTAAAGCTGAGATCACAAAAGATGTCACTCCGCATACATTGCGCCACAGTTTTGCGACCCATTTACTTGAAAATGGCGCTGATCTGCGAACGGTTCAAGAGTTGCTAGGACACGCAGACATATCTACAACACAAATTTATACCCATATCACTAAGCGAAGAATGACCGAAGTTTATAAAGAGTTTTTTCCACGCGCTTAATTAGGAGGAAAAAAATGCTTACTCAATACCGAAAAAGTCAACGAAAGATCGCGATGGGACTTTTGAGTTTTCACGAAAGCCTAAAAGATCAACGCCATCTATTAAAAGAAATTGATGCCTATGAAGGTGACGAACGCTACCAGCTTTATTGCTACTATGATGAAAGCTCCGAAAACGTACAGGGGGTGATCGGGATCAGTTCGTTAGAAGATCAAGAAATCGTCTTACACGACATTAGTTTGAACCCCTCTTATCGTGGTGAGGGGGTAAGTATTGCGATGATGGATGAACTACAAACCATGTATCCAGATCAAAAAATTATGGGAACCCCTGCTACTTCAGCCTTTTTGGCAAAATGGCAGGAACATAAAAGAGGTTAGAATGGAAGAAATAAGTTTAAAATTAGATGTTTTTGAAGGTCCTTTAGATCTCCTGCTCCATCTAATCCAACAGTTGGAAATTGATATCTATGATATTCCTATTGCAGCAGTGACTGAGCAATACATGAATTTCATCCATGCAATGAAAACTTTAGAGTTAGAAGTAGCAGGTGAGTATCTGGTTATGGCTGCAACACTCATGTCTATTAAAAGCCAAATGCTTTTACCAAAGCCAGAACTAGACTTTGATTACGAAGACGAAGAGGGCGAAGACCCTCGTGAGGCATTGGTTCAGCAACTTTTAGAATATCGTAAATATAAGTATGCGGCATCCGTCCTTTCAGAAAAAGAACAAGAGCGTAGTTTGTTTTATACAAAGGCGCCCATGGATCTTTCAGACTATGAAGAAGAAATCCTTCCGCTGCCTAAAAACCAATTAAATACGATTGATCTTTTTCTGGCATTGCATGATGTTTTGCAACGAAAAAAAAGAAATCAACCAATAGAAACGACAGTTGCCACGGAGTCAATTACCATTGACCAAAAAGTAGTAGAGATTGGTAATCGATTGAATGTTCTACCCGAAGGAAAAGGGCTGTTTTTAGAATCCTTGTTTGTCCAATATACTAAAGATGAAATGATTACAACTTTTATGGCATTATTAGAATTGATGAAAAAAGGATTGGCTGTAGCAACTCAAGAGGAGACCTACGCACCTATAGTCATTTTTAAAGGCGAAATAATCGAAGAATGATTGTTGCGTCTAACGAGGGAAATAACTTGTTCAATCAGAGATTTGTTCCATTATCATGTAAAAGGAGCCGTACTATGAATCAATTAAGTCAAATTGAAGCGATGCTTTTTGTAGTTGGGGAAGAGGGAATCGGTTTAGAAGAATTAGCTTTTTCTTTAAATCGACCCATACCAGAAGTTTATCAAAACATCCTAGATTTGAAGGAATTATATGAAAATAAAGAGCAGTCGGCCTTGACTATTTTGGAAGTGGGCAATCATTTTGTTTTAACCACGAAAAAAGAATTTGCTTCATTGCTAAAAGAATTCGCGCGTTCGCCTATGGCAAATCGCTTAAGTCAAGCTGCATTGGAAACACTTTCGATTATCGCCTACAGACAACCCGTAACACGTGCTGAAATTGATGAACTTCGTGGTGTTCAATCAAGCGGAGCTGTGCAAACCTTGGTAGCCAGACAATTAATAGAAGAGAAAGGCCGTGTCGAAGGGCCTGGACGAGCAATTTTATATGGAACAAGCGACTATTTTATGGATTATTTTGGATTAAAAGATATGAAGGAATTGCCGGACGTTCAAAAAATGGAAGATGATCTAGCAGACGAAGCAGAGCCTTTGGATTTGTTTTACGATCGTTTTAAAGAAGAGGATGAGTAATAATGGAAAGATTACAGAAAATAATCGCCCATGCTGGGATAGCTTCCCGACGTAAGGCTGAAGAATACATTACTAGCGGACGCGTCAAAGTGAATGGCAATACTGTAAAAGAATTAGGTACAAAAGTTGGAAAAAAAGACATCGTCGAAGTTGACGGTGTGCCAATTTATCAAGAAGAGCCCGTTTACTATTTGTTTTATAAACCTCGGGGAGTTATCTCGGCTGTTTCTGACGATAAAAATAGAAAAGTGGTAACAGATTACTTCGCCGCTGTCCCTGAACGAATTTATCCAGTTGGACGTTTAGATTATGATACGTCTGGAATATTACTTTTAACAAATGACGGTGATTTTTCACAACGATTGGCGCATCCGAAACACCAAATTGATAAAGTCTATGTGGCAAAAGTAAAAGGTTACGCGGAAAAAAGAAGTTTGTTGCCATTGACAAAGGGGATTCGCATTGAAGGAAAGAAAACTGCGCCTGCACGTTTTGAGATTCTCTCAACAGATAAAAAAGCAGAGACGAGTATTGTTGAATTAACCATTCATGAAGGCCGCAATCATCAAGTGAAGAATATGTTGGCGGCGGTTGGTTTGCCAGTACAAAAATTAAAGCGTGAACGTTATGGTGATTTGACATTGCAAGGGTTACGTCCAGGGGAATATCGTCGGTTGAATACAAAGGAAATCAACACGTTATTGAATCAATCAAAATAAACAAAATCATTTACTTGTTTTTTGATAGTAAAATTGTTATAGTGGTTTTACAAATAAAATAATTAAGGTTCGTCTTCAGGGGCAGGGTGAAAATCCCGACCGGCGGTGATAGTCCGCGAACTGCGTAAGCAGCCGAATCGGTGTAATTCCGATACCGACAGTACAGTCTGGATAAAGAAGATAGAGCTTATTTGAGTAAGACAGTATTCAAGTAACTCTATGCTTTTTTTGAAGCATAGAGTTTTTTTTGTGGCAAAGTTTCACTCAAATAGTTCGATGAAGATGATTCCGAAACGGAGGATTTCATATGAAGAACTTAAGATTACAAAAAATGACAGCAGTGGCAGTAGCAGCAGCAATGGGATTGATTCTACAATTTATCGCTTTTCCAATTGTTCCAATGTTTCCGTTTCTAAAGTTGGACTTTAGTGATATTCCAGTATTGATCAATATGTTTATATTTGGACCGTTAACAGGTGTTGCGACTGCGTTTATTCGATCCTTGCTTCATTTGACGATGACGGGCTTCTCTATTGATAATATGATTGGGGACTTCGCAAGCTTTTTCGCGTCAACATTGTATACTTTGCCAATATTTTTACTATTCAAACAAAAAACAACGACAAAACGTGTGTTGGGGCTAGGTTTAGGTATTCTAGCGATGACGGTCTTTATGAGTATCGCAAACTATTTTGTAATTACGCCTCTTTATTTAAAAGCATTCGGGCTTTCTGCTGGACAAATGTTAGGCATGGGCTTGGGAAGATATATTTTAGTTGGTATCGTTCCTTTCAATTTACTTAAAGGAATGATCGTCAGTGCAGTTTTCTTAGTACTACATGCTAAATTACTGCCATGGTTATCTAAAAAAACAATGACATCGCAACATCATTCAATTTGATTTATTCAAAAAATCTCAGACAAAAAAGTCTGAGATTTTTTTTTAGGATATATGTTATTATGAATTTTGATATAAGATAGCATGAGATGGACAACGCTTCGCAGATTGTATAACTGCGTCCTGTTGACTCTCAGGAATGAATTCATGGGTTGCCTCAGGCTCACCAACAAAGAGGACCAATCCATCATCTGTATAATCAAAAATTTCTGGTGCGATGGTTTGACACAGGCCGCAAGCGATACAACGTTCAGGGATGATCTCGCATTTCATTTTTTCACCTTCCACAGGAGAGTATTTATTATGACTTTGTTTATTTTAACGTTATTTCATACAGGCTACAAGTTAAGAACATCCACCTTGTATCATTTATTGGTGGGAAAAAGGACAAGCTCTGTTTTGATCCATGGTTTCTTCTATCAAAATTTAGCTTATTTAGGTGCATTGCCTACTTTGAAGGAAAAGAGTTTTCAAGAAGCACTAAATCAATTAAAATTGAATCATTTGATCACTATAGATGATGAATTCGGCGAATTAACCCCACTTGGGAAAGCGCGTTTATTAGAGACACCTTTGGAAATGACGGGTCTGAACAATATGCGCTTTGGCCGCATGCGAGAAGATTGCTGGCAGTTGATCTTATTTGCAATTCAGGTGACTAGTTATCTTTCCTTTAATGAGAAGGAGTATCTGCCGATTGAAAATCGTCCATACTATTTACAGCAAGTAAAGAAATGGTTGGCACAGTCTAATCCTTATTTATTAAGTGCGTTTAAAGATGAGTTGACCATGATCTTAAATAAAATACCCTCAAAAGAGGCTGATTTTTTAGCAAATCAATTTTCGGGACATGGATTTCAAGGGAAAACGGTTTTTCAACTTTTACCTGACAACTTTCAGGAGTATCCCTGGGGTGATCTTTACCAACAGCGTGCAATAGATCTTTTTCTTGAACAGATAGAAGAGGGGGAACTTTCGAGGCTGTTATATGTACTGGATCAACAAAATATGAATCAGAGTATGTTAAAAACGAAAGACTATTTCTTGGCTGGAAAAACGGTGTCAGAGATTTTGTCTTTGCGCCATTTAAAACAAGGAACTATCAACGATCATTTCATTGAGTGGGCATTATTAGATAAGGCGTTTCCTTTTGAAAAATTCGAGCAACTCGATTTTGATGGCTTACATGAGGGGCAAGTTATCAATAGTCATTACCAAGAGTATGAGGTATCATACCTGAATTTTCGATTATCACAAATCTATTATCTGAGGGAACATGGATGGAACTGAAAAAAGTATTAAAGGAAAAATTTAACTATGACCAGTTTCGACCTGGTCAACAAGAAATAATTGAAACTATCTTAGAAGGCCATTCTGTTCTTGGAATGCTTCCCACTGGAACTGGAAAGTCATTGTGCTATCAATTACCAGGTTATTTATTAGAAGGGACAGTCGTTGTCATTTCCCCGCTAATTTCTTTGATGGAGGATCAAGTAATACAACTGCAAGGATTAGGAGAAAAGCGTGCTGTGGCACTAAACAGTCTACTTTCATCGTGGGAAAAACAATGGATACTTAACGAAGCACATCATTACAAGTTTATTTTTATGAGTCCGGAAATGTTTTTAAGTCCGAATGTACAAAATGTATTAAAGAGGATCAAGTTGGCAATGATCGTAGTGGATGAGGCACACTGCATTTCTCAGTGGGGAATTGATTTTCGGCCTGAGTATTTAAAATTGGCAGACGGGATTCAGTTCGTTGGAAGTCCATTAATTCTAGCATTGACAGCAACCGCTACAAACGAGGTAAGAAAAGATATTCAACGTTTATTATTCGAAAAAGAAAAGGCGAGAGAAGTTGTTTTTTCTGTGGATCGTCCTAATATCAGCTTTTTTGTTTATCAAGAAAATAAAGTTGAAAAACTAAGAGAACTTATGATTTCTTTAGAGGGATCAGGAATCATTTATTGTGCGACTCGAAAAAAAGTAGAAGAACTCTATCATTCTTTTAAAGATCGGCAAAAAATTGCTTATTATCATGGTGGTCTCAGTGGTCAAGAACGAAGAATGCTTCAACAACAATTTTTATCCGGGGAGTTAAGAATATTAGTTGCCACGAATGCTTTTGGTATGGGAATCAATAAAGAGAATATTCGATTTGTCATTCATTATGATTTGCCAGATTCACCAGAGAATTATTTGCAAGAAGTGGGCCGAGCTGGCAGAGACGGACAGTTGAGCCAAGCAATTTTATTGTATGAAGAAGGAGATGAATTTATTCATCACTTTCTACAAGAGCAAACAAATCAATCAAAAAAATTGTTTGAAATTAAACAAAAAATGAGTGATCTGGTGTTTGAAGACCCGCTCATTAAAAAGTGGGAACAGTTTTTTCCTAATGATAGTTCTCATTTAATGGATTTATTAAGCCAACGTGGAGTTACAAAAAAGAAGCAACTGCAAAAAATGCTTGATTATATTGCAACTACAAAATGCCGGCGGGAATTTTTAGTTTCTTATTTTGACGAAAGCTTACCAGAAAAAAATCCAATATGTTGCGACAACGATGGCGCTGTATTGCAAAAATACAGCGTACAAGAAACAGCAAGTATGGGCCAAATATCTTGGCAAAAAATTATTCAAAAAATTTTTAAAAATACAGAGAAAGATTGAAAATTGGCACCACATTTTCAAGAGCTATGGTATAATACATGGCGATAGCATTTAGGAGGTTAGAGAAATTGAGTAGAAAAGATCGCTATAACGACAAGAACAATGAACCGTGGGATCAACATATTTACGAATCTGATAGTGAAGAAGAAAATTATTCACGCAGCCAATCACGTCGTGGTGGTGGAAGTAATAAAGGTGGCGGAAATACGAAATTCTTAACGATTCTAGTCGCGTTATTGTTAGCCCTTATTTTGATTCCGGCTGGTGCCTTTTTCTGGATCACTCGTGGAAACGACAAACCAGCAGCCTCTCCTGAGAGTACTACGCAGGTTTCCAAAGTATCGTCAACAGAAAAATCAAGCACAGAAGAGAGCAGCACAGAAGAAAGTACATCTTCAACGGCATCAGAAAGTAATCAACAAAACCAACAAGCTGCAGATCAACAAGCACAACAACAAGCTGATCAACAAGCGGCAGCACAACGTCAACAAGAACAGCAAGCTGCACAGCAGCAACAACAGCAAGATCAACAACAACAAAATAATCAGCAACAGCAAAATCAAGACAATGCTCAAAGCGATGCCAATGCGCAATACGGTACTGTACAAGCAGGTGAAGGTCCACGCCAAATCGCTGGTCGTTACGGGCTAAGTGTGGATGAGTTTTTACGTTTAAATGGTATGAACATGGATAATTTCTATTTTAATCCTGGACAAGAAGTACGCATCAAATAATTTGAATACCTTGCCGTAATCGATTTCGATTGCGGCTTATTTATTGAAAAGAGGCAGAACATGGAAAAGATTTCAATTGCAATTGATGGTCCCGCGTCATCTGGTAAAAGTACTGTTGCCAAAATTTTAGCGAGTGAATTTGGCTTTATTTATGTAGATACTGGTGCAATGTATCGTGCCATAACTTTTTTAGCGATTAAACACGGAGTCTCGTTTTCGGATGAAGAATCTCTAGCAGACTTGACAACACACTATCCAATCACTTTCAAACAATCTTCTCATGGACAGTTAGTGTTTGCGGACAATGAAGAGATTACACAGACGATTCGTCAGCCTGATGTGACGGCTGCTGTCTCGGAAGTCTCCGCCCACAGCAAAGTGCGTGAAGAATTGGTTGAAGCACAACGTCAACTAGCTAAATCTGGCGGGATTGTCATGGATGGTCGCGACATTGGAACCGTCGTGTTGCCGAAAGCAGAAGTTAAAATTTTTCTAGTAGCAAGTGTCGATGAGCGCGCACAACGACGGTACAAGGAAAATCAAGAAAAGGGCATAAAAATAGATTTTGAGTCAATCAGAGAAGCAATCGCGAAACGTGATTATCTAGATTCACATCGAGAGGTGTCACCGCTTGTCCAAGCGACGGACGCAGAATTGGTCGACACTACGGGGATGTCTATTGAACAGGTAGTTGCGAAGATTAAGGACATTGTATCCTCGAAAGGTTTCTAAAATTTAGCAAATTTCGATAAATAAAGCGAATTTCTTTCAATTTTTTTGAAAAAAAGAAGAAATCGCTTTATTTTTCATGTGGATTATTCTAAAATAGAACATGTAGTGTATTTTACGCAGAATTGTTGGTTAGGAGGACAAACGACATGACAGATTTAGAACAAAATTCGATGGAAAACGAAAATGTTTCCATGGAAGCAGCAATGGAAAGTGTGCATGAAGTTCAAGTTGGCGATATTGTTAAAGGTGAGGTGCTCGCCTTAGAAGATAAACAAGTTATCGTTGGTATTGAAGGTGCAGGAGTAGAAGGTGTAGTTCCTGCAAAAGAACTTTCAACATTACCTGTTGAAGATATCAATGAAGAAGTCAAGGTTGGCGATATTCTTGATTTAGTCGTTATCTCTTCTATCGGAAAAGACAAAGAAAATGGTAGTTACTTACTTTCCAAACGCCGCTTAGATGCGAAAAAGGTTTGGGAAGATATTGAGAAGGAATTCCAAGATGGAAAAATCATCGAAGCACCAGTAACTAGCAGCGTTAAAGGTGGACTAGTAGTTGATGTAGGTGTACGTGGTTTTGTACCAGCATCAATGATTGATGATCATTTTGTTGATGATTTTTCAGCTTATACTGGGAAAACATTGAAATTCAAAATTATTGAAATCGAACCTTCTGAGAATCGTTTGATTCTATCTCATAAAGCAGTGGTTGAAGCTGAAAAAGCTGAGAAGAAAAAAGAAATCTTGGCTGACCTGTATGAAGGTCAAGTAATCAAAGGGCAAGTGGCACGTTTGACAGATTTTGGTGCGTTTATTGACCTAGGTGGCATTGACGGCTTAGTCCATGTCTCTGAAATTTCTCACAGTCACGTAGCAAAACCATCGGACGTTTTAAGTGTTGGCGACGAAGTGGAAGTTCAAGTACTTTCTGTTGATCCAGAAAAAGAACGTATTTCATTGTCTATTAAAGCGAACTTACCTGGACCTTGGACAGATATTGAAGAAAAAGCAGCACCTGGTTCTGTTCTTGAAGGGACAGTGAAGCGTCTCACTAGTTTTGGTGCATTCGTTGAAATATTCCCAGGTGTAGAAGGTTTGGTTCACATTTCTCAAATTTCTCATAAGCACATTGCAACACCTCATGAAGTATTACATGAAGGTGATCAAGTACAAGTGAAGGTTTTAGAAGTACATCCTGAAGACCATCGTGTTGCTTTATCAATCAAAGCACTAGAAGAAAAACCTGAAGAAGCTAAAGCGGAACCCGTAGAGGAAGAATCTTACGAGTTGCCAGAAGAAAATACTGGCTTTACCATGGGTGATATTCTTGGTGATGCATTGAAAGAGGAAGATTCAGAAGAACAAGAGTAGAATTTACGAGCAGACCTGCTTTATGGTCTGCTTTTTTTATTAATTTCATGTATGAAAACGACTCCTTCTCTTGCAAGAAGGAGTTTTCTTAGTTAAACTAAAGAGAATTTGAAAAGAATCCGTTATCCTGATTGTCTCTGATTCACTTAAGATAGCTGAAATCTTAGAGGACCTTATTATCCAGTGATGGAAAGGTCAAGAAAGTCAAATTTATTCTTTCTGTTTAGAAAAGTAAATATATTAATAGGAACGAGGAGTTTAAGTTATGTCAAATCCTACAATTGCAATAGTTGGTCGCCCTAATGTTGGTAAATCAACATTGTTTAATCGGATTGCCGGTGAGCGAATTTCGATCGTCGAAGATATTCCGGGTGTTACCCGTGATCGAATTTACGCAAAGGGTGAATGGTTGGATCATGAGTTCTCAATCATTGATACTGGCGGAATCGATATTGGCGATGAGCCTTTCATGGAACAAATCAAACAGCAAGCGCAGATTGCCATTGAAGAGGCAGATGTGATTTTGCTTGTGGCAAGTGGTAAAGAAGGGGTCACAGATGCGGATGAAGCAGTTGCCAAGA
This sequence comes from Enterococcus sp. AZ048, assembly GCF_051715125.1. Classification (NCBI taxonomy): domain Bacteria; kingdom Bacillati; phylum Bacillota; class Bacilli; order Lactobacillales; family Enterococcaceae; genus Enterococcus; species Enterococcus sp. AZ048. The sequence continues at coordinate 1,236,397 of NZ_JBIOTD010000001.1, forward strand.
TCCTTTACCGCAGCAACAAGCCAGTGATCCTGATGGTGAATAAAGTTGACAACCCTGAGATGCGTAATGATATTTATGAATTTTACTCATTAGGATTGGGTGAACCATATCCTGTATCAGGAAGTCATGGACTTGGCTTAGGTGATGTATTGGACGAAGCGGTTAAGCATTTTCCTGCTGATAATGAAGAAGAAGAAGATCAATCAATTAAGTTCAGTTTGATTGGCCGCCCTAATGTAGGGAAATCTTCGTTGATCAATGCTATTTTAGGAGAAGACCGAGTTATTGTTTCTGATATTGAAGGAACAACGCGGGATGCCATTGATACGAAGTTTGTCAGTGAAAATGGGCAAGAATTTACAATGATCGATACGGCTGGAATGCGAAAACGTGGGAAAGTCTACGAAAACACAGAAAAATATTCTGTTATGCGGGCGATGCGGGCGATTGATCGCTCAGACGTCGTTCTAGTCGTTCTAAACGGCGAAGAGGGGATACGGGAGCAAGACAAACGAATTGCCGGGTATGCTCATGAAGCAGGTCGTGGTGTCATCATAGTCGTAAATAAATGGGACCTAGTTAAGAAAGATACGAATACAATGAAGGAATTTCAACAGGAGATCCGTGAAGAGTTTGCCTATTTGGATTACGCACCAATTGTGTTTGTTTCTGCAACAACCAAACAACGGTTAAACAAGATTCCAACGATTATTGAAGAAGTCAGCATGAACCAAAATCTTCGGATTCCTTCATCTGTCTTAAATGATATTATTATGGATGCAGTAGCTATTAATCCAACACCAACGGATAAAGGAAAACGGTTGAAGATTTTTTATGCAACGCAAGTGGCAGTTAAACCTCCAACATTTGTAGTCTTCGTAAATGAGGAAGAATTGATGCATTTCTCTTATGCGCGATTCCTAGAAAATCAAATTCGAAAAGCATTTGAATTTGAAGGAACACCGATAAAAATAATTGCTCGGAGACGAAAATAAGGTATTTTATCATACTTTTATTTTGGTGACAACAGATTTCACTGAATGATAAAACAACCATGAATTTTATGCCATTAATCGCTAAAAACCTTGCTAACATAAGGTTCTTATGCTATCGTTATAACAGAATATTGACCGAATCAATATTTCTTTGCTGATAGCTGGACCACTCAGTTATCAGTTGATGTTTACTCATCACTACTCATTTCTCAGGAGGTGAATTCATTCATGGCAAACAAAGCAGAATTGATCGAAAAGGTTGCAGCAGCTACTGACTTAACTAAGAAAGACGCTACCGCTGCTGTCGATGCTGTATTTTCATCTATCCAAGACGCATTAGCTGAAGGTGAAAAAGTTCAGTTGATCGGCTTCGGTAACTTTGAAGTACGTGAACGTGCGGCCCGCAAAGGACGTAACCCACAAACTGGTGAAGAAATCGAAATTCCAGCAAGCAAAGTACCTGCATTTAAACCAGGTAAAGCGCTAAAAGATGCAGTTAAATAATATTTAGACTGCTTAAACCGTTGCAACGTTAATGTTGCAACGGTTTTTTTGTTTCGGAAGATGTATTTAATTAGATGATAATTGTATTTTATAAATAAGCCGTTTCTTCAGTTGATTTGTAACATAATTTTTTATTTTACGAAATGTTTTACATAGGATAAAATGGAGGAAGGAGTTTGCAATAAAATGAAGAAAGAAGGTGACCTGATGTCTAAGGAACGTTTATTTCATGTAAAAAAGAATGATTCGTGGCATTCTTACGAATTTCTGGAGCAAAGACAAAACGATCCCAAATGGCGACAGGCTTTTATAGAGGCAGATGTATTACTTGAGCAAGAAGATAAAAAAAGAAAACGACGCAATTTTATAATATTAGTAATATCTGTTCCTTTAGTTTTAATAGTTGGTATGGTAGGTTTATATTTCTATGGGTCAACAGATGAAGCTGTTGTTCCGAAAAGGCAGCTCAGTTTAAATGATTCTACTTCGGCTTCAACAATAGCCACCGAAGCTTCGGAGACGGTGGATACTTCTAGCGTTGGTCAAGTCTTGACTACACCGTGGGGGGAACAAGTGACTGTTTTGCGCGTGCTGCCTAATGGGGAACGTGTCATCAAAGAATCACCCTCTCCTTCTGATTTAAATAATGATGGAGTGCTGACCTTTGAAGAGTTGTCGCGAGTGGAAGAAGAAGCAAATCAGCAGCAATTTCAGCCACAAGGGGCTCAAAATAATCAGCAACAGCAACAGCAACAGCAGGTAGTACCTCAGCAAGAACAGAATAATCAACAGCAAACACCCGCTGAGGAACAACACAGGGATCAGACAAATCAACCAAATGGGCAGCCGGCTCCTTCTGAGCAAGGAACCCCGCAAACAAATAACCACTCGCCACAACAACCATAAGCCGATCGTTTATGAATAATTAAGACATGTTTATAATGTTGCATGATTAAATTATAAAAATTTTTTGAATAAAGAATCAAAATGTTCATTTGCCTTTCGCAGATTTGTTGCGAGAGGTTTTTTTGTAGTATAAAATATAAGAAACGGGGTGAACAGAATGGAAATAACGTATCAAAATCAGGAAAGTAAGACGCAGATCGTTTATGGAGAGACAGTCGCTTCAATGATGCGTAAGAAAGATTTGGAGAACAAACAAATTCTTTTCTGTGGAAACCAGCGTTATTATGATTTATTTGCGGAAAAATTGCGACAGTTTATCCCTGAGACGAGTACGCATGATTGGTTTATCACGCCCAATAATCGTTACTGTAATACAATGGAAAACTTTCAGGAGTTAATTTCCTTTTTAAATCGTTTTAGTCGACAAAAAGAAACGTTGTTTATTGGCATAGGAAATGAAGGTGTCGTTGAACTTTTAGGATTTACGCACCATGTCACAAATTTCAAAGGGGAGTTATTCTTTTTGCCGGTCTCTTTACGGTCCTTTGCCCAAAGCTTGTCCTTTATCGATCAAGTTGTTTCAAATAAGACGATGATGACAATTATGGAGATTGAGGAGGTTCCGCAAAGTATTTTGTATGATCATACGTTGACCGACCAGCAAACAACCGGGAAAATGGTTGATTTGCTAACGTTGATTCGATGTGGGATCGTTTGTGACTATTCATTTTTACAAAGTTTATATTTAAATTTTTCAACGCGTGAAGCATTATTACAAGATTCATTTTCAGCTTTTAGCGAGACGCTCATTAATTATTATCAAGAGAATAGTGAACAGCTACTGGGGTTTGGCAAAACTTTTGAGAAAGCTTTTTTCCAAACAGAGAATGGGTCCTTATTATCTAATAGTATGAAGACCATGTTTGGTTTACTATTTGAATTTGCGTGGAATGTTATAGCAAGCGATCTTCATTTCAATTTCAAAAATTTTATGATATGGTTGGTGCGATTAGGATTTCCAATTGTAATGCCTGAGGGGATCTCGTTTTCCGATTATGGTCAGCAAGTAATTCTTTTGGCGGAGGAAAAACCATTAACAGGATTGACCCAAATTGGCGAAGTTGGACAAGAAAAAATACCAACACAAAAAGAGCTGCTTCAAATGTTTGAAGTATATCAAAAAAATGTTACAGAGATCAGGGGAGAATAAATGTCTAGTTATAGTGAAAAGATGCTAACAGCATTAAAAAATGAAGAATTAACAGAAGCAAATCTAATGTTTGAAGAGGCTTTAAAAAAAGATGAACCAGAAGTTTTGGCAAGTTTGTCGGAGGAGTTGCAGACATTAGGATTTTTAGAAGAAGCGAAACGTATTTTAGAAAAGCTGGTAGCAGATTTCCCTGAGGAAGATGTTTTCTATCTATCATTAGCAGAGATCGCGATTGAAGATGACGATATTGATGGTGCCTTTGAATATTTAGAAAAAATTCAACCTGACAGTGAGAATTATTTAGAGAGTTTATTAGTGACAGCTGATCTTTATCAAGTTTTAGGTATTCCAGAAGTTAGTGAAGCCAAATTACTACAAGCTAAAACACTAGCGCCAGAAGAGCCTTTAATAACTTTTGCTTTAGCAGAGCTTCATTTTTCTGCCAATCAATTAGGAGAAGCTATTGACGATTATGGCCAGCTTCAGAAACAGGGAATCGATGAGGTAGCAAACATTTCTATTGATGAACGAATTGGTTCTGCTTATAGCATGATGGGGGGATTTGAAGAAGCGATTCCTTTTTTAGAAAAAGCATTAGAAAAAGAGCATACGTCGGATCGATTGTTCCAACTAGGCTTCACTTTTTATCAATTACATGATCATCAAAAGGCAATCAATTATTTACAGGAACTGATTACTCTCGATCCAGAATATCAAAGCGGCTACTATTATCTTGCAGATAGTCTAAAAGAAGAAGAATTACTTGAAGAAGCTTTATCCGCTGCTGAAGAAGGAATAAAAGAGAACCCTTATCAGGTTGAATTACTACACCTGGCTTCTGAAATTGCGTATCGCTTACGAGACAGTAAAAAGTCTGAAGAACTGCTAAAACAGGCGCTCGAAACGGGTGAAAAAACAGACGAAACTTTACTTACGTTGAGTAATCTTTATCTAAATGAGGACCAACCAGACAAAGCGATTGAGACGATTAGCCAAATGGATGAAGAAGGTAATCCTTATGCAGCGTGGAATTTGGCACAGGCATATAATGAGCTGGAAGACTTTGGCGCAGCTCGGACCTATTACAAGCAGGCATATGAGGATTTGGCTCATGAACCTGATTTCTTGAAAGCCTATGGTATTTTCCTACGTGAAGATGGTCAACTTGATTTAGCGCGTACTGTCTTGGTCGACTATTTACAAATGGAACCTGGTGATTTAGAGGTGCAATCATTATTAGAAGAGTAGAGAGGTGATGAAAATGATCGATGTAAGTGAAAAACGTGAGTTTCTTGTGTGGCTGATAAACAATGTTAGTTTTCAGCGGCGCGAAGTGATTTGGATTTTGAACTATTTAATTAATCATGAGGCAATCCTTAGAAATGTCCATATAGTAGAGCAAGCGCTTGAAACAAAGCGAGGCTTAGTATTTAGGGATATCACTCAACGGGATGAACCAATGGTGTTTACAATTGAAGGACATCAGTTTTCTAACAGCGATCAAATTTTTCATGAAATTCGTTTGCATTGGCAGCAGCCTCTATATTTGGAATGTATTTTCCCAAATTCATGGCAAAATTCACAATACTTATCTGTTCTTGAAGACAATCCGGCACTTTCTTGGAACGATACGGTCAGTGAGGAAATTGTTTTGGAAGTAGAAAATTATTTAAAATATGAAGAACAAGAAGCACAGGCCAAACTATTAAAAAAACAAATTGACATGGCTCTTGAAGACGGTGACAGAGAAGCTTTTCTCATGTTATCCGATGAACTGAATCGGTTGAAGTTAACGTTACATGAATAAAAAAACACAGACAGCATGACGGTTTCATGCGTGTCTGTGTTTTTTTAATTGGTCCTTTTTAAAGTAAATCTTCGCCGTTGCGGCTTCAAATAAGTAAAACCTTCGCCTTCGACATCGTGTACATTACTTATTAAAATAAATGCTTTTTCGTCGACAGAATGAACAAGTTTCTTCACTTCATTGATTTCTTGCTGCGAAACGACGATATAAACGATTCGCTTTAACTCCGAAGAAAAACCGCCTTCGCCATGAAGATACGTGACGCCCCGCTCTAAATGCGCCATCAACAGTTCAGCGATGACATTGCTTTCGTTGGAAATGATCATCACACCTTTAGCAGCGTACCCGCCAGAAGACAGCATATCTACGACTTTACTAAAAACGAATGAAACAATCAGCGTGTACATCATCCGCTTCAAATCAAGATAAGTTAATGAACAAATCAGAACGATGATATCAAAAACTAATAACGATTTTCCCATAGTAAAGCCAATTTTTTGTTCTAAAATACGAGCAATAACGTCTGCACCGCCAGTTGTACCACCATTTCGATAGACCAATCCGCTACCAAATCCGGCAAATAGTCCGGCTAAGATAGAGACGATGAATAAATCATGATCTAAATTGATTTGTAACGGAATTCTTTGCCATATCCATAGAAAGACAGACAAGCAGACGGTCCCTAAAATTGTATAGTAGAAGGAACGTTTACCCAATATTTTTCCACCGATTAAAATCAAAGGAATATTAATGATTAGTGTAGTATAAGCAGGGTCAATACCGAATAGGGCTCGAATAATCAACGTAATACCCGTGACACCGCCTTCTGCCAAATGATTCGCAATATTCAAATAAACTAGACCAAATGCGTAAATGGCTGTTCCCACCACAATGAACGTAATTTCCTTGATCCGTGTAGACAAAGTCGTTTCCATACGACACCTCCTGATTATTAATGAATGAAACGAATTTAATAATGATATAACTTATTTGAGTTAAAATTCAATCCTCAATCAACATAGCATGAATTTCAGTTAGTTACAACAACATGATAGGAAACAAATCTGTTTTTTGATAAGATAGGTTTGAGGTGGTTTGATGGATGAAAAGACAATGAAAATCATGCAACAAGAAGTTGATGATTATATAAAACAATTTAAAACAGGTTATTTTTCACCGCTGGGACAATTAGCTCGTTTAACCGAAGAAGTTGGAGAATTAGCACGCGAGGTCAATCATTACTATGGTGAAAAAAAGAAAAAAAATTCTGAAAAGCCGAAGACCGTAGAAGAGGAACTAGGAGACGTGTTATTTGTAACGATTATTATGGCAAATTCTTTAGGAATAGATTTAACTGAAGCCTTCAATCAAAACATGGACAAATTCAATCAACGGGATCATTTTCGTTTTGAGCGAATTGATGGTGAGATAGAGGGGGAACATCAATGAAACTAGAGGCTTTTCCATTAGAGTTTCAAGGTGCAATGCCAATTTTAAGAAAATTGCAGAATGCTGGATACGAGGCGTATTATGTCGGTGGGAGTGTTCGTGATATTTTGTTGAATAAGCCTATTCATGATGTGGATATTGCAACTAGTGCGTTTCCTGCAGAAGTAAAAGAATTGTTCCATCGTACGATCGATGTTGGAATAGATCACGGAACCGTGATGGTACTTACAAAAGAGGCAACGTATGAGGTTACAACATTCCGTACGGAGTCAACGTATCAAGATTACCGGCGTCCAGATCATGTAGAATTTGTTCGCTCATTAAAAGAAGATCTTAAACGGCGTGATTTTACAATCAATGCGTTAGCGGTCGGGATTGATGGGACTGTTATTGATCTTTTTGATGGATTAGAGGATTTAAGAAACAAAGTATTACGTGCTGTAGGTAATCCTTATGAACGATTTCATGAAGATGCGCTGCGCATGATGCGGGCACTACGATTCGTCAGTCACTTAGGATTTACATTAGAGCCAGATACCTTTGAGGCGATTCAAGAATACCATTCTCTATTAGCGAAAATATCTGTTGAGCGTATCAACGTTGAATTTGTCAAGTTGATGATGGGATCGTTTCGTGAAGCGGGCTTGCGTTCTTTCGTAGAATCGGAGTGTTATATCTATTGTCCAGGGTTACGTGATTATGGAGAGGCATTGTTGAATTTTGCCGAGCTTCGAGGTCCGGCAATTCCAACAGAACGTCAAGCTTGGACGCTATTAATGACTATGCTAAATATGGAAGCTAAGGACATTCGTCATTTTATGAAGGAATGGAAATGTTCGAATCAACTGATCCGAGAAGTAACGGAGATGGTTCCGGCTTTAAACTTTCGCTTGGAACACGAATGGGATAACTGGACGTTGTATCAATTAGGAAGAGAGTTAGCTCTTTCTGTTGAATACTTACTCTATTACTTTGATCGGGAGCCTAATTTACCCAAAGTTCGATTGCTCTATCAATATTTACCAATAAATTCTTTAAAAGATTTAGAGTTAAAAGGAAATGAAGTAATGGAACATTTTGACTACCCACGCGGTCCGTGGATTAGCAAAACATTAAGCACTTTAGAAAAGGAAGTTGTTGAAGGCCGACTCGAGAATAGTAAGGAAGCACTATTAGATTTTGCGCAGGATTTTTTAGAAAAGGAGAGGCTATGAAAGAGATAACAAAAAAATATTTAGTTAAAGAAGAACAAAGCGCTCTTAAAATGGGATCAGGAGATTTAGAAGTTTTAGCTACCCCTGCATTGGTAGCAATGATGGAAAATTGCTGTAAGGTCCTTCTGTCATCACAGCTTTCGTCAGAGCAAACCAGCGTTGGTTTTAAAATGAATGTAAAGCATCTGTATCCTACATCTGTTGGTGAAGAAATTAGAATTGAAGCAACGCTAGTGGAAGTTGATAATAAAAAATACAGCTTTTCAATCAAAGCCTACGATAATAAGCAGTTGATTGGTGAAGCAACGCATCAACGAGTCGTCGTTGAAATCGCAAATTTTCTTGAAAAATTGAAGTAGAAGCACAACATGTGACCGTTTACTCAAGGTGTGCTAAACTTATTTTTAGATTAGCAGTGAGGAGAATGCAGAATGGCAAGAGAAATGACAGCGTTAAAATTCTATTTTCGAAATGGCGAAACTTGGACCATCGATCGCCGTTATATTGGCGATTTATGGATAAAACAAATTACGACCAGTTTCGGAAGAATTCATGGAAGTGAGTTCGTGGAAATACATCCATGTGCTGGCTTCAAGATTGAAATTTATCAAGAAGGGGACCATGTCCAAACAACAGATATCAATCTGGGCGGTTTAGAGTTAGGAATGTTTGAGCGTGCTCGCAAATTCGAGGACATTGAACGTATGGAAATCATCTATCGCGCGGGACATCCTGATTCTGTTTATTTCCCTTATAAGGATAAAGACCACGAAGGATTAGACAATATTTACCAATCAACAAAGGTCTCTGAAAAAACGAAAAGTTTATACATCGTGATTGATCCAACAAAAAATGTTGATGATGTTTACGGTGACCAATTTTAAAGATCTGTTACGGAGCATCCTAATTAGGATGCTTTTTTTATTAAACAGTTGTGCGAATTAAATCCTTGTTCTTGATTGTAAGAAAAATTGTAAAGCAATTATTAAGGTACCAGAATAATTTTAGGAAGTCGCTTGCTTTTTTACTAAGGTACCTGTATTATGTATTTATAAGGTACCTTATCAAAAAGGAGAGATGAATGATGGAAAATCAAACGAATGAACAATTTATGAGATTACAACATGATTTGCGACGTTATTATCATCGTAAAATGGCGAAAAAGGAGGGATTTGGTCCTCATCGAGGTCAAGGTCGCGTCTTAACTTTGTTGAAGATGAATCCAGAGATCAGTCAAAAAGACCTTACGTTTGTTTTAGGAATGAGACCACAATCTGTCGGAGAGCTGCTACAAAAACTTGAGGACAAAGAATTAATCACTCGAAAAGCGTCCGACCAAGATCGTCGAATCATGATTATTCGATTAACAGATGTCGGAAAAGAAGAAGCCGAAAAAATTTCAGAAAGACCTGATTTTGGCGAAGAGTTGTTTGCAGATTTTACAGATGAAGAAAAAGAAGAGTGGTCACGTTTAGTTGAGAAACTAAGTGAAACGTTGAAGAATCAATTAGGTGAAGAAGATTCAGAAGAGTCCTTTGGCGGCGGTGGCGATTTTGCCGGTCCTCATTCCCCCCATGAACATGGCCCCCATGGCTTCAGAGGTCCTCATGGTAGAGGGCCTGGACATCCTCACCACTTTGATGAATTTAGTGGATTTAACTGGTAATGAGAAAGCTGTAAAGGAAAAATTTCCTTTATGGCTTTTTTTTGTTACAATAACTGAGAGAAATTTGAGGATGGTTCAGAATGAAAGAATTAAAAGTTACGGATCTTTATAAAACATTTGGCGATAAAACTTTATTTGATCGTATTTCCTTTCTAATCCATGAAAAGGATAGAATCGGTCTGATCGGTGTAAATGGAACAGGGAAATCAAGTTTACTGACAATACTCTCTGGGAGAGACAGTGGCGATGGGGATGTTTCAGCAATCGACAAGGCGAGCGATTATCGAATTGGCTATTTGCCGCAAGAGCAAAATTTTTCTCAAGAGTTAGTAGTTCTCGATGCTGTTTTCCAGGGAGATAATCCATTAATGCAGACTGTTCGGGATTATGAGAAAGCGTTGTTACGTTTAGAGTATGAGAATAATAGAGAATCACAGCGTCAATTTACCCTGGCAGAAGAAGCAATGAATAAGCAGGATGCATGGACTGCAGATAGCGAAGCAAAAGCGATTTTAAATAAACTTGGAATCCATGAATTAGAGAAAAAGATTGGCGAGCTTTCTGGTGGTCAAATTAAGCGAGTGGCCTTAGCTCAAGTTCTAATCGATGCACCCGATCTATTATTATTGGATGAACCAACAAATCATCTTGATTATGATGCCATTCAGTGGTTAGAGGGTTACTTAAAAGCGTATACAGGTTCTCTTTTAATGGTTACCCATGATCGGTATTTCTTGGATCATGTGACGAATCGCATTTTTGAGCTTTCTTTTGGGAAACTATTTGAATATCAAGGAAATTATGAGTCTTATTTAGTGGAAAAAGCGGAGCGCGATCGCGTGGACATGGAGCAAGAGGGAAAAAGAAAGCAATTATATAAACAAGAACTCGCTTGGATGAGAGCTGGAGCAAAAGCGCGAACGACAAAGCAACAGGCGCGTATAAACCGTTTTGAAGATTTGAAAGAAAATCTTCATCAAGTAAAGACTGACGGACAGCTTGAAATGAATATAGCAACTACTCGTCTTGGAAAAAAAGTTTTAGAGTTGAAGGAAGCAGAGTACAGCATTGGTGAAAACGTAATTTTGAACCATTTTGATTTGCTCATTCAAACTAGAGAACGGTTAGGTATCACTGGGAAAAACGGTGCAGGTAAATCAACACTGCTGAATATTCTAGCTGGACGTCTACAATTAGACGATGGTTTATTTGAAGTTGGGGAAACGGTTCGTTTGGCTTATTACACACAACAAAATGAAACATTAGACCCGAACAAGCGTATGATTGCGTATTTACAAGAATCTGCGGAAGAAGTGAAACAGCGAGACGGCTCTCAAATTAGCGTAGCAGAACTATTGGAGCGTTTTTTATTCCCACGTTTTATGCACGGGACATTGATTGGAAAATTGTCTGGTGGGGAAAAACGACGGCTGTATTTGCTAAAATTATTGATTCAACAGCCGAATGTATTGCTCTTAGATGAACCGACGAATGACTTAGACATTGCTACGTTGACTGTATTAGAGGATTATTTAGCAGAATTTTCAGGAGCGGTTATTACGGTTTCGCATGATCGCTATTTCCTAGATAAAGTTGCGGAAAAGTTACTTATTTTTGAAGGGAACGGCAGGATCAGTCCTTACTTCGGTTCCATTATGGATTTCTTGGCCCAGCAGTCTCCAATAAAAGAAGAAAAGCAAGTCAAACAAAAAAGTCAAACAAAGGAACGAAAGAAAAAGCTTTCCTATAATGAACAAAAAGAGTGGGATACAATCGAAGAGGACATTTCTATTCTAGAAAGCAGAATAGAAGACTTAACAGAAGAAATGAACCATCAAGGGGACGACTTCACGAAGCTGCAAGATGTACAAAAAGAAATTGAAAAAAACGAACAATTACTTGAGGAGATGATGAATCGCTGGGAATATCTCAGTGAGATTTTAGAAGATCAGTAATTCTGTGATTCTAATATTAATTTTAATCAAGAGAGATTTTTTACGAGTATCTCGTTGTATTTATAAAAAAACGATGCTATTAAGTTTGGAGGGAAACAATGCTGATTGCGATTTGGGCACAGGATAAAAATGGCTTGATTGGCAAGGATAACCATTTGCCTTGGCATTTGCCAAATGATTTGCGTTTCTTCAAGGAAATGACATTAGAGCACACCTTAGTGATGGGACGTAAAACATTTGAGGGAATGGGTGGACGCCCCTTGCCACGTAGGAAGACAATTGTATTGACTCATGATAAAGACTATCATGCTGAAAATGTTTTAATCATGCACTCACTAGAGGAAGTGCTCGATTTCGATAAAAAAAATAATGGGAACATTTTTATTGCAGGAGGGTCTGCAATCTATACCGAATTCATGCCCCATTGTAAGAAAATCTATCGAACGTTCATCGAAGCTAGTTTTGAAGGCGATGCCTATTTTCCTAATACGAATTGGGACGAGTGGCAGCTGACTGAGCGAAGACAAGGACAAAGAGATGACAAAAATCCTTATCGCTATTATTTTGAAACGTATGAAAGAACCGGGTCTTAATGGCACGGTTTTTTCAAGATTTATAAAGAAATAGTTTCAAGAATGATTTATTTCATAAGGTTTGATATACTAAAATTAATTTGAAACTAGGTATGGAAAGAAGGATCAGAATGCCAAATGTTAAAATTGTAACCGACTCTTCTTGTACGATTGAAAAATCGGTGCGAGATGAATTAAATATTACTGTAATTCCACTATCTGTCATGATTGATGACGTGGTCTATCCTGACGATGATGAGTTAACCGGTGAAAAGTTTATGGCCATGATGGCACAAGCTAAAAATTTACCGAAGACTAGCCAACCTCCAATTGGATATTTTGCCGAACTTTATGATGAATTAGGCAAAGATGGCAGCTCGATCGTCTCGATCCACATGTCTCATACTTTAAGCGGAACCGCTGAAGCTGCTAGACAAGCAACTTTCTTAAGTAGCAGTAATGTAACAGTTATTGATTGCGGATTTATTGACCAATCCCAAGCTTTTCAAGTGATCGAAGCTGCAAAATTGGCACAGTCAGGGGCAAGTCTAGATGAGGTCTTGGCAGGTGTCGAACAAGTAAAAAATCACAGCAAACTATTTATCGGTATTTCTTCACTTGATAACTTAGTGAAAGGCGGGCGCATTAGTCGAGTCGCAGGGGTTATTTCAAGTGTATTGAATATGCGAGTGGTCATGGAGCTTGAAGAGGGTGAATTATTACCCATTACGAAAGGCCGCGGGAAGAAAACATTTAGTAAATGGTTCACGGCATTTAAAGATGAGCTAACAAAAGTCAATGTAAAACAAATTGGTATTTCTTATGCTGGCAAACTTGAGTTTATCGAAGAAGCCAAGCTAGCACTTCAAGAAATGTTCCCAGATATGCATATACCTGTGCTGCATACGAATCCAATCGTTGCCACGCATACGGGGCCGGGCGCATTTGCGATCATGTATTATACAGAGTAGTCGAACTTGCCTCTAGAAATAGAGGCGTTTTTTTACAAAGGAGTAGATGAATGAAACGATTTTCAATAATAGTGGTTCCTTTAGTTACAGCAGTAGTTACTTTGCTTATTCTCTTCTTAACAATTCCGAAAGCCGAATCTAGAATCCGCGTTGTTCGGGATGAAAGTCAAAATTATAAGAAATCTGTTCACTTTGTAGCTGTGGGAGACTCACTTACAGAAGGAGTCGGCGACCAGACAAAACGTGGTGGCTATGTACCTTTAGTAGCGGATGCCTTACAACAAAAATATGGATTAACTTCAATCGAAAAAAATAATTATGGTGTTTCTGGCGAGCGCAGTGATCAAATATTAAAGCGTGTAAAAAAAGATACAGATTTGCGAAGTAGTTTAGCAAGTGCAGATTTTATTACGATGACGGTTGGGGGAAACGATCTCTTTCAAGCGTTTCAGAAAAACCTTACTGCGAAAAATGCGAAGCAATTTGACCGGCCTATTAAAAAATATGGGGAGCATGTCAAAAATATTTTAGAAGAGATGCGGGAATTAAATCCCAACGCCCCTATTTACATTATAGGAATTTACAATCCCTATTTCTTGAATTTCCCAGATATAAAAGCCATGCAGACTGTCGTTGATAATTGGAATGACGAAACTCAGAGTTTAACAAAAGAGACGAAAAACTGCTTTTTTGTTCCCGTTAACGATCTTCTTTACAAAGGGATTGCAACAAAGGACAGTGGACAAACAAATGAAAGCTCAAATTCTGAGGTTAAAAACAATGCCTTATACGATGAAGACAATTTTCATCCTAACAATTTAGGATATCAATTAATGGCTACAGCAATTCAAGAAAAAATAGTAGAGACTAAAGATTTGTGGTTAATAAAGGAGAGCAATTAATGAAGGAAAAAATGAAAAAAATCAACGGCTGGAAAGTGGCCTTCCTCGTGTTGATCGGTGTTATTTTAGGAGGCGTCATTTTTTCTACTGTCCGTATATTTACAGCTCGAGAAACGAATCTGCCTTCAAGCGCTGAAACGACGGTACCGAAAGGTTCTCCTGTTTTAACAATGAACACCAATAAAAAGAAATTGAATACGGTCATGGAATATTTTTTAAATGATCTTCAAAAGGGTTCCGATATTAAGTATGAGTTTTATTTAGAAAATCAAGCCATGCTAAAAGGTGAATTCAAAATATTAGGAGCGAAAGTGGATTTTTATCTTTACTTTGATCCGTATGTTATGGATAATGGCAATGTCCAATTGAAAGCCCGAGATTTGTCTATAGGATCTTTAAACTTACCCGTGAGTCAAGTTATGGCTACCGTAAAGCGAGGCTATAAATTCCCCAAATGGGTAGCAATTGATCCGGAAGAGCAAACTATCGTTCTGAAATTGAATGAATTTAAAATGAGTAATGGAATGTTTATCAAAGCAAATCATATTGATCTTGTAGGTGATGACATTCAATTTAGTTTGTATTTACCAAAAGAAAAAAAGGCAAATGACTAAAAGAATTACTAGTGATCGTTGAGGTGGCATTAAATTGAGAAGAAGCTTTTACCATTATATTTTGACTCAGCGTGGTCATCGTCCGAATGATCCTGTTGAGGCTTTTGCAGAGTCTGTTGCAAAAGACATCATGTTTCCTAAACATTCAGATGACTATCATGAGATTACGGATTACTTGGAACTAAGTGTGGATTATTTAGACTCAATGGATCTTTTTGATCAACTTTGGGATAAATATTTAGAAAACAATAAATAAAAAAAAGGAAAAGTTGTAGAAGGCTTTTCCTTTTTTTTCTAGCATGCTATCATGAAAAAAAGGGTGAAAGGAAAATGCGCCTTGCAGAAAAAAACGTTACCAGTATCGATTTTTTTAATATCGATCGTATGTACTGTCGTGATCACTGCTGTTGTTACTCATTTTATTGAGCAGAAACAGGCAATGGATAATGACTCTGTCGTTAAAATCACGAGAAATGATTTGGACGATGTCCAAGATTTATATGATTTGATTAGTACCAATTATGTAGATAAAGTGAATAAAGAACAATTGATTCAAGGTGCTTTAAATGGAATGACGGAATCTTTAAAAGATCCTGAATCAGAGTTTCTTACGGCGACAGAAACAAAGGAACTGAATGCAAAAGTTGCTGGAAGCTTTGAAGGAATCGGAGCCAATTTGCAATTAGAAAATCGTTTGCCAGTTATTGACCGTGTTCCTGTAAAAAATTCTCCTGCTGAAAAAGCCAAATTGAAGGCAGAGGATGTTATTTTAGAAGTCAATGGGCAGAAAACAAAAGATAAATCGTTAGATCAAATTTCAAGTATGATTCGCGGAAACAAAGGGACTCAGGTCAAGTTACTTATTAAGCGCGGTGATGAAGATTTTGAGGTAACGTTAGAGCGTGATATTGTTCCAGAAGATACAGTCAAAGGCAATTTAGATCCAGAGGATAAATCAATTGGTTCCATTCAAATTGATAACTTTAGGGAAACCACTGCACTTGAATTTCGAACAATAATCGAACAGCTAAGAAAAGAAGGTGCGAAGTCATTTATTATAGACTTGCGCCAAAATTCTGGTGGATTGATCGCTGAAGCCGAACGTGTAGCAAGTTACTTTTTAGAAAATGGCGATACGATCGCTCAGTTTTCAAATAATAAAAAAATTATTTCCATTGATAAAGCAGGAAAAAAGATTGATCAAGGATTTAAAGTAAAGGAACCTACCGTTTTCCTGGTTGATCAAGAGAGCTCCTATGGTGCTGAGCTTTTAGCAGCAGCAGTCAAAAATAAGAACTATCCTATCATCGGGGTAAATACTTTTGGCAAAGGCAGTGTTCAAAGTATTAGCCCCATTGGAAAGGATAATTACGTCCAGTTAACTATCATGAAGTGGTTTGCTCCAGATGGTTCATCCGTCGAAGGCAAAGGAGTAGCTCCAACGATAGAAGCAGATTACCCTGAGTATGCAAAACTTCCACCCATTTCTAAGCAATCTAATTGGCGTATTGGGGACACTGGGGATGTAGTGAAGAATATCAATACGATATTAAACGCGTTGGGGTATCCAACAGAGGGCAATGTGTTTAATGAAGCGACACGAGATGCTGTCCTAAAAATTCAGACAGAAAACAATTTGTCTGCTACGGGTGCGTTGGATGACAAAACAGTTGATGTTTTGCAAGAAAAAGTCTTCAAGCTTGTTAAAACCAATGATGTTGCTTATGCAAAAGCTTTAGAAACATTAAAAAAATAGCTTTAAAGTGGACTCTGGTGTTCTAGAGAACAGGGAGGGAAACAATTGAAATCTTTATTAACCAAAGGTCATTTATGGTTGGCCGTGAAATATTTATTAATTTCCCTCTTTATTGGTGTGGTGATTCGTGGATTTTTATTAATTCCTGTTCCGGTGACAGGCAATTCAATGGATCAAACCTTGAGTCAAGGGGACATGGTCTTGATGGAAAAGTTTAGTAAGGTAAGACGATTTGATGTTATTGTTTTTCAACAGTCCGATGGGACGATTTATATAAAACGAGTGATAGGACTCCCTGGTGATGAAATTCGATATGAAAAAGATCAACTTTATATCAATGGAAATAAAATATCTGAGTCTTTTCTTACCAACAATCGAAATCATGACCACCAAGTTTCTCCGTATACGACAGATTTTCAATTAGAAGAATTGATCGGTGAAAAGAAGTTGCCCCCCAATGAGTATTTTGTTTTAGGGGACAATCGGAGAATTTCGAAAGACAGCCGCTCTTTTGGAACTGTTCAAAGTAAGGATATTTTAGGGAAAGCGCAGGCAGTCTACTATCCGATAAAACATATTAAAATTATTTCGTAAAAAGATGGTTCGAACCGTCTTTTTATTTTGAATATATTTGAGAAAGTATTCGCGTCTTCTCAAACATTAGTAAATTGCAGATTCAGTGAAAAAAGGGAGCATCATACCCTTTAAGTTAACAAAAGAAAATGAAGCCGTTTGTCAAAAACACTGGAATTTGGATAATAATTTTTGATCAATGATTATTCAAAAGTTTTTATAGAAAAACATTAAAAGAAGAGTTGTGTTACAATAGCGTGTGGAATAATAGTTGAAATAAAAAAACAAAAGATTGTTGTGTGCAATTGAATGCAGGCTCTTATTTTTAGTATTAAATAATACCTGCTTTTTAAGTTTTAGATTCAATACGCTCAGTGAGAGTGTGCTAAGGAGGAACTGTTTATGACCATTCAATGGTTTCCTGGTCACATGGCCAAGGCGAGACGTGAGGTCTCTGAAAAATTAAAATTTGTCGATATCGTTTTTGAATTAATTGATGCTAGACTCCCTTTATCATCTCGCAATCCCATGTTAGATCAAATTGTACAAAATAAACCACGATTGATCTTGCTAAACAAATCAGATTTGGCTGATTTAAGCCAAACCAACTTATGGGTGAATTATTTTCGTGAGCAAGGACATCACGTTCTTGCTTTAACTGCAAAAGATGATAAAAGTGTAAAGCAAATAGTTCCTGCTAGTAAGAAGGTTCTAGCAGATAAAATTACGCGTGACAAGGAAAGAGGACTAAAACCGCGGGCGATTCGCGCAATGGTTTTAGGAATCCCCAATGTAGGCAAATCAACGTTACTGAATCATCTGGCTGGTAAAAAAGTTGCGAGTACGGGAAATCGCCCAGGTGTTACGAAAGGGCAACAATGGCTTCGTTTTGGATCACAATTAGAATTATTGGATACACCAGGGATTTTATGGCCTAAGTTTGAAGATCCTTCTGTTGGGAAAAAGCTGGCTCTGACTGGAGCGATTAAAGATGATCTTCTTCATTTAGATGACTTAGCACTTTATGAACTAGAAATATTTTGCCGTTTTTACCCAGAGCAATTAAAAGAACGTTATAAATTAACACAGGAAGATTTATTTATGGAATTGCCTGAATTATTAATGTTAATTTCTGAGAAGCGTGGCTTCAAAGAAGATTATGAGCGAGCAAGTGAGATGTTGATTCTTGAATTGAGACAAGGCAGATTAGGGCGCTTTACTTTGGATCGTTTTGAGGAGCATAATGACTAATGGAAAAAATAGCAGTAAGTAAAATTAAGGAAATACTGAAAGAAATCACCACTCCTGATGATCCACGTTTAATCGAGTTTCAGAAGGATACACGAAAAGGCGTACAGCTTGCCGTATCACAATGGCAAAGAAAGAAAGATAAGTACCTAGCGCTGGAAAAAAAATATAAAGAAATGTCTCTCTTTGAAGAAGAGAAAAAAGCCGCCGGTTTTCGAGCGATTTGTGGTATTGATGAAGTGGGACGTGGTCCACTGGCCGGTCCGGTAGTCGCTGCAGCGGTTATTTTGAATGATGAACATGCAATACTTGGTTTAAATGATTCTAAGCAGCTTTCTTCTCATAAAAGAGAGGAGCTGGTGAAAGAGATTGAAAAAAATGCTCGTGCCATTGGAATTGGTGAAGCAACTGCTGAGGAAATTGATCAGCTAAACATTTATCAGGCGACTAAAGTTGCTATGCAGCGAGCAATTGATCATTTGGAAATTGCTCCGGATTGTTTACTGATTGACGCAATGGTTTTAGATAACGGCCTTCCACAGGAAAAAATTATCAAAGGTGATGCCCGTTCAGTATCAATAGCTGCTGCAAGTATTATTGCCAAAGTTTATCGAGACGAGTGGATGGCAAATTACGGAGAGCGGTATCCTGAATATGGATTTGCAAAAAATGCAGGTTACGGGACCAAAGAACATTTGAAGGCAATTGATGAACAAGGAATTTTACCCATCCATAGAAAAACTTTTGCACCAATTAAAAATAAATAAAGAATATCCCTTTTTTTTCGTATCTTTTTAGTAAAGATATGAAATGAGGGATTTTTTTGAAAAATAATTTTCTATTACGTTTGAGTTTAACAAAAGGTATCGGTGCTTTTGGCAAGCATCGTGTGTACCAATTCGCAAAGCGTCATCAACGTTGGCATTTTGATGGACTAGAGATTCGACTATTGGCCCAAACAACAAAATCCAATAATTGGAACGAATTAACAGATGATTTTTTGCACGAGATCAACTCTACCCATCACTATATTACAATTGAAGATGAAGAGTATCCAGAGACGTTGCGGCATGTCCCAACACCTCCTTTAGTCATTTTTTACAAAGGGAACATAAAATTATTAAAGAGAGATATGCTTGCTGTCGTCGGTGCTCGAGAAGCAACGAAGTATGGGTATCAAGTATTAGAAGAGTTGATGCCCGAGCTGACTAAAAGAGAATTCGTTATCGTTAGTGGCTTAGCGAAGGGGATTGATAGTTTTGCTCATCAATTTGCTATAAGCAATCAAGGAAAAACGATTGGTGTAGTTGGAACCGGCTTAGATATTTGTTATCCTAAAAGTAGTGGGAATTTGCAAATCGAAATGAGTCAACAGCATTTAGTATTAAGTGAATACCCCAATGGCACCTCGCCAGCTAAATTTCATTTCCCCATGCGTAATCGAATCATTGCCGGATTAAGTAGTGGTGTATTGGTGGTTGAAGCAAAGAAACGGAGCGGTTCACTGATTACAGCGCAACAGGCTCTGGACTATGGCAAAGATGTTTTTGTTGTTCCAGGATCCATTTTGGACGGTCGTTCTAGTGGGTGCCACCAATTGATTCAAGATGGTGCAATCTGCGTTGAAAAGGCCCAAGATATTTTTGATTCCTATGATTTGTGGAAGAAAATTCGTTAGACCTGACTTGACAAACAAAAAATGAATAGCGTATTATAGGCTACGATTTGTCAGTACTTACCGATATATAATAGTAGAAAAAATTGAGGAGGCAAAAACATTTGGCCTATAAATACCTAGTTATCGTTGAATCACCGGCGAAAGCCAAGACCATTGAGAAATATTTAGGAAGAAACTACAAAGTGGTGGCAAGCGTCGGTCATGTTCGCGACTTACCAAAAAGCAAAATGGGGATTGATGTTGAGAACAATTATGAACCCCATTACATTTCCATCCGCGGCAAAGGTGATGTCATTAAAGGATTGAAGCAAGCGGCAAAAAAAGCAGAAAAAGTTTATCTAGCGAGTGACCCGGATAGAGAAGGGGAAGCTATCGCTTGGCATCTTGCCTATTTATTGGGGTTAGACCTAAAAGACAAAAACCGGGTAGTTTTTAATGAAATTACAAAAGAGGCCGTTAAAGCCGCATTTAAAGAGCCTCGATCAATCGATGTTTCTTTGGTGGATGCTCAACAAGCGCGTCGTGCTCTGGATCGCCTCGTTGGCTACTCTATTTCGCCGATCCTTTGGAAGAAAATAAAAAAAGGGTTGAGCGCTGGTCGTGTTCAGTCCATTGCATTAAAAATCATCATTGATCGTGAACAAGAAATTCGAAAATTCATTCCTGAAGAGTATTGGAGTATTGATGGAAACTTCAAAAAGAAAACGAAGAAATTCAAAGCCAATTTTTGGGGAATTGATGGGAAAAAGAAAAAATTATCTGATGCAGAAGCTGTAAAAGAGATTACCTCGAAAATCAATGGTAAAGATTATGAAGTTACCAAGGTTGAGAAAAAGGAACGCAAACGTAATCCAGCGTTGCCATTTACAACAAGTAATATGCAACAGGAGTCTGCTCGTAAGCTTAATTTCCGAACGCGAAAAACTATGATGGTTGCACAGCAGTTGTATGAAGGAATAGCATTAGGGAAGCAAGGAACGGTAGGTTTGATTACTTATATGCGTACCGATTCGACTCGTATTTCCGACACAGCTAAAACTGAAGCGGCTGAATTCATCGAGAAAAAATATGGTAAAGAATATTCACAGCATCATGCACGTAAGGTAAAAAATCCTCAAGGAGCACAAGATGCTCACGAGGCAATCCGCCCTACGAGTGTGCATCGTACACCCGATGAGATGAAACATTATTTAGATAAGGATCAATTAAAATTATATACGTTAATTTGGTCACGTTTTGTTGCCAGTCAAATGACAGCAGCGATTTTAGATACAATGAAAGTAACGTTAGAACAAAATGGTGTAATTTTTATAGCGAATGGTTCAAAAATTAAGTTTAAAGGGTTTATGCAAGTTTATATTGAAGGTCGCGATGATGGAAAAGAAGACAAAGAGAACATCTTACCTGAACTTGAAAAAGGCGACATCGTTCAATCTGTCAATATTGAACCGAAACAACACTTTACTCAACCACCCGCACGCTTTAGTGAAGCAACACTGATTAAGACGTTAGAAGAAAACGGTGTTGGTCGCCCTTCAACTTATGCGCCAACATTAGACACGATTCAACGCCGCTATTATGTAAAATTGACGCAACGTCGTTTTGAGCCAACAGAACTTGGTGAAATCGTCAATACATTGATTGTCGACTTCTTCCCGCAAATCATCGATGTCAATTTTACGGCAGAAATGGAAAATGATTTAGATAAAATTGAAGAAGGCAAAGAAGAATGGACGAAGGTCGTTGATCGTTTTTATAAACCTTTTGCGGTCGAATTAGAAAAAGCCGAGGAAGGGATTGAAAAAATCCAGATCAAGGACGAACCTGCTGGGTTTGATTGCGACGTTTGTGGTCATCCAATGGTAATTAAGCTTGGTCGTTACGGAAAATTTTATGCATGTAGCAATTTCCCGGATTGTCGAAACACGAAGCCGATAATTAAAGAAATCGGTGTAGAATGTCCAGTTTGTCATAAAGGACAAGTTGTCGAACGTAAGTCAAAGAAAAATCGTTTGTTTTACGGATGCTCACGGTATCCTGATTGTGATTTTACTTCATGGGATAAACCAATCGGCCGTAATTGTCCAAAATGTGATGGCTATTTAGTAGAGAAAAAAGTTAAAGGCGGTAAACAAGTCGTTTGTATCAATGGCGATTATGAAGAAACCGTACAAAAATAACCTTACAAGTGAGGAATAAATGGTAAAAACAGTGAATGTAATAGGAGCAGGCCTTGCTGGAAGCGAAGCTGCATGGCAATTAGCAGAAGCGGGTGTTCCTGTAAATTTATATGAGATGCGACCGGTGAAATCTACACCGGCACATCACACTGCGGATTTTGCAGAACTTGTCTGCAGCAATTCATTGCGTGGCAATGGATTAACGAATGCAGTGGGTGTTTTGAAGGAAGAAATGCGACGTCTAAACTCTATTGTTGTCACCTCTGCTGACGAAACGGCAGTACCCGCTGGTGGTGCGCTTGCGGTGGATCGAAATAACTTTTCTGCTCTTATCACAAAGAAGGTCAAAGAGCATCCATTGGTGACTGTTGTACTTGAGGAAATAAAAAAAATTCCTGAAGGGATTACAATTATTGCTACCGGACCACTAACATCAGAAAGTTTAGCAGAAGAAATCGCTGACTATAATGGTTCACATGGCTTTTATTTTTATGATGCAGCTGCCCCGATTATAGACAGTTCTACAATAGACCGTGAAAAAGTATATTTGAAGTCTCGCTATGACAAGGGAGAGGCAGCGTACCTTAACTGTCCAATGACAGAAGAAGAATTTACGCGTTTTTATCACGCGTTGATCGAAGCGGAAGTTGCTCCACAAAAAGAATTTGAGAAAGAGAAATTTTTCGAAGGGTGTATGCCTATAGAAGTTCTTGCTAAGCGTGGAATAAAGACGATGCTGTTCGGACCAATGAAACCTGTAGGCTTAGAGGACCCAAAAACGGGCAAACGCCCTTATGCGGTAATTCAATTGCGACAGGATAACGCAGCGGCCTCCATGTACAATATCGTCGGTTTTCAAACGCATTTAAAATGGGGCGAGCAAAAACGTGTATTTCGAATGATTCCCGGTTTAGAAAATGCTGAGTTCCTGCGTTATGGTGTAATGCATCGAAATAGTTTTATGAATTCTCCAGAACTATTAAAGCCCACTTATCAAAGCAAGAAGCGTAACGATTTATTTTTTGCCGGTCAGATGACAGGAGTAGAAGGGTATGTTGAAAGCGCAGGAAGTGGTCTTGTTGCAGGTCTTAATGCCGGAAGATTAGCTAAGGGAGAAGAGTTGCTTGAGTTTCCACGGGAAACTGCAATAGGTTCAATGGCTTATTATATTACCCACGCTGAGGGCAAGCATTTTCAGCCGATGAATGCTAATTTTGGTTTGTTTCCCGCTTTACCAGAACGCATTCGTGACAAAAAATTGCGTTATGAAACATTAGCAGAACGGGCATTAAATGCTTTATCAGCTATGACTATCTAATAGAAATCTCGTTGCTTCTTGCAATGGGATTTTTTATTTTAAAAAAATATGGCGTATCCATGTCTATATTGAAAGTAATTGTGAAGTATCTGCAAATAATTGTTAGTATATTCGTGAAAAATCAATAAATTCTGACAATTCAATTGTAATTAAAAAGCTCTTATGCTACATTTGTGATATGTTTGTGAGGTGGAAAAAGTTTGGAAAATGAAGCCGCAATACAAGAATTTATGACCTATTTAATAACGGAGCGGGGATATTCAGAAAAGACAAAAGATGCGTATCAACAAGATATAGATGATTTTTCTCATTTTCTAGAAAGCTCTGGAGAAGCCTCTTTAATAGCAGTAGACCATTTGGATGTACGTGTTTATCTAGCCTTCTTAAATGATCAAAAATATAGTCGTAATACGATTAGTCGAAAAATTGCCAGTTTGCGATCTTTTTATCACTATTTATTGAAACACGAAAAAATCAAAGAGAATCCTTTTTCTTATGTACACCTTAAAAAAAAGCAAGCACGACTTCCACGTTTTTTTTACGAGAAGGAAATTGAGCTTTTGTTTGATAGTGTTAACGGGACAAAACCATTGGATCAACGAAATCGCGCACTATTAGAAGTGCTATATGGATCAGGGCTTCGAGTAAGTGAATGTGCAAACCTGACACTGTCAGTTATTGATCTAGATAATAGTGTGATGCTCATTCATGGTAAGGGAAACAAGGATCGCTATGTGCCGATAGGTTCTTATGCTGCGGATGCGATCCAAGAATTTATTCAAGACGGACGGAAAAAGTTAATGGATCATTTTGGCAAGGAGCATGATTACCTTTTTATTAATCATCGAGGAGAGCAAATTACCTCCACCGGAATCGAATATGTTCTTAATCAGCTTATTAAGAAAAGCAGCTTAACTAGCGACATTCATCCGCATATGCTTCGGCACACATTTGCCACACATTTACTTAATAATGGAGCAGATTTACGAACGGTTCAGGAGCTTTTAGGGCATGCTAATTTATCGACAACACAAATTTATACACACGTAACAAAAGAAAGTTTACAAAAAAGTTATCGCTCTTTTCACCCAAGAGCTTAAATTCAATGCAAAACGAAGGAGAGAACAAGATGTCTGAATCACAATTTCATTCAACAACGATCTGCGCGATCGAAAAAGATGGAAAATTAGCAATGGCAGGTGACGGTCAAGTCACTATGGGAGAACAAGTAATCATGAAAGGAACAGCTCGAAAAGTTCGTCGTATATACAACGGCAAAGTGGTCGTAGGATTTGCTGGAAGTGTAGCCGATGCATTTACTTTGGAAGAAAAGTTTGAGGGGAAATTAAACGAGTACAATGGAAATTTGCAACGTGCAGCAGTTGAATTAGCGCAAGAATGGCGTACACAACAAGCTATGAAAAATTTAGAAGCATTATTAATCGTTATGAACGATGAAGAAATGCTCTTAGTATCAGGAAACGGAGAGGTCATTGCACCAGATGATGGTATTTTGGCTATTGGATCAGGTGGAAACTATGCATTGGCAGCTTCTCGTGCCATGAAGAAGCACAACTCTGAAATGAGTGCTAAGGAAATCGCTGAAAGTGCATTGAATATTGCAGCTGATATTTGTGTGTTTACAAATCACAATATTATCGTAGAGGAAATGTAATATATTAAGATGGTCCATTAAATTTTTAAACATTTATCCTCTAATAATCTAAATAAGGAGAATCCAAGATGACTGAAGTAAATAAAACACCAAAAGAAATTGTGAGTGATTTAGATCAATATATAATCGGACAAAATGAAGCAAAGCGCTCTGTAGCGATCGCTTTACGGAATCGTTACCGTCGCATGCAATTGGAAGAATCCATGCAACAAGAAGTGACGCCAAAAAATATTTTAATGATTGGGCCCACTGGTGTTGGTAAGACAGAAATTGCTCGACGTTTAGCTCGGATTGTCAAAGCACCATTCGTAAAAGTTGAGGCTACGAAATTTACAGAAGTTGGTTATGTAGGTCGAGATGTAGAATCAATGGTTCGTGATTTAGTCGAAAATGCAATTACGATTGTTGAAAAAGATCAATATTCAAAAGTCTATTCGCAAGCTTTGAAGCGAGCAAATAAGCGCTTAGTGAAAATCTTGGTTCCAGGAATCAAAAAGGAACAAAAGCAAAGCAGCAATCCTTACGAACAGATGATGAATATCTTTAATCAAGCACAGACCGAAGCCAAAGAAGAGGTCACAGAAGATATTAAAGTTAATCGTCAAACGGTACAAGATCAATTAGAGAAAGGCTTACTAGATCAACGTGAAGTGACGATCGAAGTAACAGAACCCAAAAAATCAATGCCAATGAACAACGGATTAGAACAAATGGGAATTGATTTATCGGATACTCTTGGTGCTTTGACCCCTGAGAAAAAAGTTCAACGCACTGTAACGGTGAAAGAAGCGCAAGAACTATTAATAAAAGAGGAACAAGCACAATTAGTCAATGAGGGGGATATTTACACGGCAGCTATTAAATTAGCCGAGAGTTCAGGTATAATTTTTATTGACGAAATCGATAAAATCACTTCTAAGTCACAGCAAAATTCGGGTGAGGTTTCTCGTGAGGGTGTGCAGAGAGATATTCTGCCTATCGTTGAAGGCTCTCAAGTAAATACGAAATATGGTGCGATTCAAACAGACCATATTCTATTCATTGCAAGCGGTGCATTTAGTCTATCGAAACCGAGTGATTTGATTCCCGAATTGCAAGGTCGGTTCCCAATTCGCGTTGAATTAAGTGATTTATCGGCAGAAGATTTTGTTCAAATTTTGACTGAGCCGAATAACGCATTGATCAAACAATATATTGCTTTAGTTGGCACTGAGAATGTTGAGATTGTTTTCACACAGGAAGCAATTGAACGCATCGCACAAATCGCTTTTGATGTTAATCGTGAGACGGACAACATCGGTGCGCGACGATTACACACAATTTTGGAAAAATTATTAGAAGATCTTTTATTTGAAGCTCCAGATATGCAAATGGGAGAAATTAAGATTACCGAAGCTTATGTAGATGAAAAATTAGCTTCGATTGCGCAAAATAAAGATTTAAGTCGTTTCATTCTTTAAAAATGGAGGGGAAAAATGGAAACTTTATTAGAAAAAACACGTCAAATTAATAAGCTGATGCAGCAGAAAAATGCTTTTGAGCCAGCTGCGGAATTGCCTTATAATAATATGGCGCGCATTTTAGGGGATATTTTAGGCTCTTTGACGTATGTTATTGGGGCTGAAGGAGAGTTGTTGGGATTAAATGAGAAGATCGATATAAATACGGATCGTGTTCGTTCTTTTCTCGTAGATCGCCAATTTCCTGACAGTTATGTGGCTGAAATGAAGGAAGTTATAAAAACTGAAGCAAACATTCCCGTTGCGGATGAACTAACTGCTTTCCCAACGGAACGAGCAGAACTGTATCCAAATGGTTTGACGACGGTCATTCCGATTTTTGGGTCTGGTGAACGTCTGGGGACAATTGTATTGGCTCGTAAAGAAGGAGCCTTTGACGACGATGATCTCGTTTTAGCAGAATACGGTGCTACAGTAATCGGAATGGAAGTTTTATATCAACAGTTTTTGAATGTTGAAGAAAAGATCCGCAGCCAAACGGCTGTTCAAATGGCGATAAGCACCCTCTCATATAGTGAATTAAAGGCTGTAAAAGCAATTTTTGATGCATTGGAAGGCGATGAAGGTCGTTTAACTGCATCAAATATAGCTGATAAGATCGGAATTACTCGTTCAGTGATTGTGAATGCTCTAAGAAAATTAGAATCAGCAGGAATCATTGAATCACGGTCTTTAGGAATGAAAGGGACCTATTTAAAAGTCTTAAATCCATTATTTAAAGACGAGTTGGTAAAACATAAATAAGAAAGAATAAGGGGAATCCGAGCTTGTTCTAAGACTAAATAAATGAAAATTTGATTGTAAGAGTAGGAGTGGATACCATGTCAGTGACGATCAGTAATGATTTCTTGGAAGCAACAATAGACGAGAGAGGTGCCGAATTAACAAGTTTGCGCGCTAACGATATTGAATATATTTGGCAAGCAGATCCTAAATATTGGGGACGGCATGCGCCGTTTCTATTTCCTTTTGTCGGTCGATTGAAGAATGATGAGTATACGTATAAAGAAAAAACATATCCAATGGGACAACACGGTTTTGCTCGTGACAAAGATTTTAAAGTTGTTGAACATGCACAGGACAAAGCAATCTTCTTGCTTGAAAGTGATGAAGACACGAAAAAAATATACCCATTTGATTTTTCTTTGAGGATTAGCTATGAGGTTTGGGGTGAAGGGATTCGCATCCGATTTAATGTCGAAAATACTGGGACAGAAGAAATGATTTTTGCATTAGGCGGACATCCAGCGTTCAATATTCCTTTGACGGAGGATTTAAGTTTTGATGATTACTTTATTGCTTTTTCTCCTCAAAAATCACGAGTAAAAATCCCTCTTGAAGGACCCTTTACCAATTTGGATCAAAAAACAATTGGACAAACGAATACAAATATTCAATTGAGTCGTGAACTTTTTAAAGAAGATGCGCTGATCTATGAAACTCGAGGATTGAACGCGTATACTTTGGGCAGTGAAGAATCTTCACATAGCGTAACAGTAGCGTACAATAATATTCCTTATGTCGGGTTATGGTCACCGTATCCGTCTGAGGCACCTTTTGTCTGTATTGAACCTTGGTGGGGATTTGCTGATACCGTTGATAGTACAGGTCGTTTAGAAGATAAAGAAGGAATGAATCGCCTGGTTCCAAATGGGGAATTCAATACAGAATTCTCAATTACAGTTAGTTAAAAATTTTGACTATAAAATAGTAGAAAAGTATAAAAATCGCCTGCGAAAATTAGACCAAAAATCTAGTTTTCGTAGGCGACTTTTTTGGATTGCACCTCGTATTATTAATCAAATAAAACATCCCAAGCAGCATGATTATGCGCTTCAAAGCACATTTCAATTTGTTTCTTTGTATTCTTCTCTTCTGCTAATGAAGGGAGCGAAGACAAAGAGAACCAATCAATTTGTGTTGTTTCGATATTTTTGACAAAGTGTCCGCCGATTAAGCGGCACTCTACAAATATTTTACATACACTATAGGCATAGCGAGGAAGATTATGTTTATTCCTATCCTGAACAGCGGTGATTCTTAAAGGTTCAACTGTCAATCCAGTTTCCTCGAATGTTTCCTTCACAGTGTTTTCTTTGATGGATTGATCAATATCTACCCATCCGCCTGGCAAAGACCATAGTCCATTTTTTTCTTGAACAAGTAAAATCTTGTTGTCGGAAAATATGGCGGCTCGGGTGTCTAACTTAGGAGTAGGATACCCAACTTCTTCCGCAAATAATTGCCTTAAATGTGGAATGGGAATAGGTGATTGAACAGACAGCATCTCAGTGGCAATGGTACGAAGTCGTTCAAAGCGCTCTTGATCAAATGGATCTTTTGTATAAGTCAGACCAGCTTGTGCAAGTGCTTGAATCTCAATGGCCCAATCTAATAATTGTTCGTCCATTTATTTCTCCTTTTTATTTAATCCAAAAGAAACACGGTTTTCAGTCCCGGCCTTGATTCGCTGAATATTTTCTTTGTGGCGATAAATAATGTAACAAGTTAAGGCAAAACACACGAGCGTCAGTAGCCAATTAAAGGATGGTAAAATCGTAGGCCAAACAAAAGGCACGATAATGGACGAAATAGTTACGAAGATTGCCGAAGTAATACTAGCTGCACTGACCATGCTGGTGATAAAAAGAATGATTAAAAAAAATACTAGCGAATAAAAGAAAAATAGTGGAGCAAAGCCTAGCAGCATACCCGCACTGGTGGCAACGGCCTTTCCTCCCTTGAATCCTGCAAAAATAGGCAACGTGTGCCCAATGACCGCTACTAAACCAAACCACAGCGGATTCACATCTAAATGAAAAATGACTGGCAAACATGTTGCTAAGGTTCCCTTCAATAAGTCCATTGCGAAAACAACAAGTCCTGCTGTTCTGCCTAATACACGAAAGGTGTTGGTAGTCCCCGAATTGCCGCTGCCAAAATCACGTATGTCCTTCTTAAAGAAAAATTTTCCGATCCAAATACCAGAGGGGATAGAACCTAAAAGATAGGCTAAGACTAAAAGTATCGCGGTTTTCATATGAATCCTCATTTCTCTGTTTGTAAGGCTATTTTAGCAGATTTCAAAAGAGTGAACAAATTCTAATCACGTGATATACTATTTATCATAGAATGACAAAAAAATAATCTGAGTGAGGGAAAACTAATGACGTTTCAGAATCCTAGTCAAGAAAAAATCTTTCAGTATCTAGATGAAGCGAAAGTGATCGCAGTAGTTGGTTTGAGTGATAATCCTGAAAAAACCAGTTATCAAATCGCAGATGTTTTAAAATCGCATGGGTATAAATTATACGGCATTAATCCTAAATTGGCTGGAAAAATAATTAATGATATTCCAGTTGTAGAGAATTTATCGGCGGTTCCAGAAACAATTGATATTGTAGATGTTTTTAGAAGAAGTGAATTTTTACCAGACGTCGCAAAAGATTTTTTAACAGCGGATGCAAAAGTTTTCTGGGCACAGTTGGGTTTGAGTAGCGATGAGGCGGCAAGAATCCTGCAAGAAAAAGGATTTACGGATATTGTCATGGATCGTTGTATCAAGATTGAATTGAACAAAAAAGCGTGATCAATGAGTTGATTTTCTTAAAAAAAAAGCTTAAAATGCCTTTTCGGAAGCAGGAGAGGCTTTTTTTTTGCGCTTTTTTAGCGTATCATACAAATGATGTACTTTGGATAAGAAAGCTAGTTTAACTTTTTACGCGAGAGTGAGTCGCATAGTTAAATGGCCTATAGTATGGTACGAACAAATTTATTTCTATGTAAATAGATCATTACGTTTAGAAGTTAGGAGCTGTAGGATTGGCTAAGATGAACAATGAATACAATGACGCTTCGATCCAAGTGCTAGAGGGATTAGAAGCGGTTAGAAAACGTCCAGGAATGTATATTGGATCGACTGATAGTCGTGGCTTGCATCATTTAGTTTATGAGATCGTAGACAATGCAGTTGATGAAGCATTATCAGGGTATGGAAATGAAATTGATGTGACACTTCATTCTGATAATAGTATTGAAGTTAGCGACAAAGGACGAGGAATGCCTGTTGGGATGCATGCTTCAGGAATTCCAACTGTTGAGGTAATCTTTACGATTCTTCATGCTGGTGGTAAATTTGGTCAAGGCGGCTATAAAACTTCAGGAGGACTACATGGTGTAGGTGCCAGTGTAGTAAATGCGTTATCTGAATGGTTAAACGTCACGATTGTTCGGGATGGTGTTGAGTACCGCGAAGAATTTAAAGACGGCGGTAAGCCTCAAGGAACCTTAAAAAAAATCGGAAAGACTCGTAAACCGAACGGAACAACTGTACAATTTTTGCCAGATGCTCAAATTTTTTCGACATTAAATTTTTCTTATGAAACGTTATCCGAACGTCTAAGAGAGTCCGCCTTCTTATTACGTGGAGTGAAAATTACATTAACGGACTTACGTGGTGAAGAAAAAGTATCGGAAGTCTTTCATTTTGAAGAAGGTATTAAGGAATTTGTTGAGTATTTAAATGAAGATAAAGATACGTTGACACCTGTCGTCTATTTTTCAGGAGAACGTGAGGGCATCGAAGTTGAGTTTTCTTATCAATACAATGATGGCTATTCAGAAAATCTTCTTTCCTTTGTAAATAACGTACGAACAAAAGATGGCGGTACTCATGAATCAGGTATGAAAACTTCTATGACTAAGGCGTATAACGAATACGCTAGAAAATCTGGGTTATTGAAGGAAAAGGATAAAAACTTGGAAGGAACAGATTTTCGTGAGGGCCTTTCTGCTGTTTTGTCTGTTCGTATTCCAGAAAACTTATTGCAGTTTGAAGGTCAAACGAAGGAAAAACTGGGAACACCAGCAGCCCGCGGAGCAGTTGATAGCGTGATTGGTGAGCAAATGGGTTTTTATCTTCAAGAGAACAGTGAAAATAGTCAAATGTTGGTTCGTAAGGCGATCAAAGCCCGTGAGGCCCGTGAAGCTGCTCGCAAGGCACGTGAGGAAAGTCGAAATGGGAAAAAACGAAAAAAAGGCGAATCGCTACTTTCTGGTAAGTTAACGCCAGCGCAATCACGAAATGCTGCAAAAAATGAACTCTTCTTAGTCGAAGGAGACTCTGCGGGAGGATCTGCCAAACAAGGACGAGATCGGAAATTCCAGGCAATTTTACCGTTGCGAGGAAAAGTTATTAATACTGAAAAAGCAAAAATGCAAGATATTCTAAAAAATGAAGAAATTAATACAATGATTTATACGATTGGTGCGGGTGTCGGTCCTGAGTTTTCAATTGAAGACTGCAATTACGACAAAATTATTATTATGACCGATGCGGATACCGATGGTGCTCATATTCAAGTATTACTATTAACATTCTTTTATCGCTACATGAAGCCGTTGATTGAGGCAGGAAAGATTTATATTGCTTTGCCGCCTTTATATAAAGTTTCGAGAGGGACTGGACGAAAGCAAATCATTGAATATGCATGGACAGATGACGAATTAAAAGATGTGACAAAACAAGTTGGAAAAGGGTACATGTTGCAACGCTACAAAGGTCTTGGAGAGATGAATGCAGAGCAATTATGGGAAACCACTATGGATCCTGAACACCGTACGCTCGTTCGTGTACGAATTGACGATGCTGCCCAAGCGGAACGTCGTGTAACGACCTTAATGGGAGACAAAGTTGAACCGCGTCGTAAATGGATCGAAAATCATGTTCAGTTTACTTTAGAAGAAGATGGAAGTTTATTGGACAATAAAGAAGAAGCGTCTATTGGCGGAGTATCTGAACAACAAGAATCAGAAAAAGAAGCGGACGATGTAAAAGTAATCAGCTTGTTTGATGAGTAGGAGGTGGTCAAAGAATGGATACGAAAAGTTCAATTCAAGAATTAACATTGGAAGAAGTAATGGGGGACCGTTTTGGCCGCTATTCAAAATATATTATTCAAGAAAGAGCACTACCTGATATTCGTGATGGTTTGAAGCCTGTACAGCGACGAATTTTGTTTGCTATGAATAAAGATGGGAACACTTATGATAAAGGGTTCCGAAAATCAGCTAAATCTGTCGGTAATATTATGGGGAATTACCATCCGCATGGGGATAGTTCCATATACGATGCAATGGTTCGGATGAGCCAAGATTGGAAGCTTCGTCAAGTTTTAATTGAAATGCACGGAAATAATGGTTCAATGGACGGAGATCCGCCGGCGGCTATGCGTTATACAGAAGCGAGATTATCACAATTAAGCGGCGAGATGCTTAATGACATCGAGAAAGAAACCGTTGATTTTGTTTGGAACTTTGATGATACAGAAAAAGAACCAACCGTTTTACCTGCAGCTTATCCTAACTTATTAGTGAATGGGTCAACCGGTATTTCTGCTGGTTATGCAACTGAGATACCTACACATAATCTGTCTGAAGTAATTGATGGTGCGATTTATTTGATCGATCATCCGAATGCATCTTTAGATAAGATTATGGATTATATTCCTGGACCAGATTTCCCTACAGGTGGAATTTTACAAGGGAAGGCTGAAATAAAAAAAGCCTATGAAACAGGTAAAGGAAAAGTTATTTTACGCTCTAAAACGTCTATCGAGCCACTAAAGGGCGGTAAACAGCAAATTGTTATTCATGAAATTCCTTATGAAGTTAACAAAGCAGTTTTGGTTAAAAAAATGGACGAAATTCGATTGAATAAAAAGATCGACGGCATAGCTGAAGTACGTGATGAGTCTGATCGTACCGGATTGCAGGTAGTTGTAGAGTTAAAGAAAGATGCCAATGCAGAAGGTATTTTAAATTATTTATTCAAGAACACGGACTTACAAATTAATTATAATTTCAATATGGTAGCGATTGATAATATGACGCCGCAACAAGTCGGCTTAAAACATATTTTAGAGAGCTATGTTGAGCATCGCAAATCTGTGATCACGAAGCGCAGTCAATATGAACTTACAAAGGCTTTAAAACGACAACATATTGTTGAAGGATTGATAAAAGCTTTATCGATTCTTGATGAAGTGATTGCAACCATTCGCGGAAGTAAGGATAAAAAAGATGCGAAAAGCAACTTAGTTGAACGTTTTGATTTCAGTGAAGAACAGGCTGAGGCAATTGTGACGTTGCAACTTTATAGATTAACAAATACAGATATTACTCAATTAGAAAAAGAAGCAGATGAATTAGCTTCTGAGATTAAAGAATTACACTTGATTCTGAATAGCGAGAAAGAATTACACAAGGTAATGAAACAAGAGTTGCGTCAAATTAAAAAGAATTATGGCAATCCTCGTTTAACAAAAATCGAAGATGAAATTAGTGAAATTAAAATTGAGACAGAAGTACTGATAGCTCAAGAAGATGTCATTGTGACACTCACAAAAGAAGGCTACTTAAAACGAAGCAGTGTGCGTTCGTATAATGCTTCGCGTCCAGATGAGCATGGAATGAAAGATGGCGACTCGATTATATTTATTGATAAATTAAGCACTCTGGACCATTTACTGATTCTCACAAATCATGGAAATATGATTTATCGACCAATTCACGAAATCACCGAATTGAAGTGGAAAGACGTTGGCGAACATATTTCGCAAACAATTACTAATTTATCAATGAGCGAAGAAATCATTGCCGCATTTCCTTACAAAGAAATCGATGCCAATAAGCTCTTCATCTTTATGAGTAAAGAGGGGATGATCAAACAGACTCGTATGTCTGAATTTTCTCCTTGGAGGACGTATCGTAGTCGACCAACCGCAGCAATGAAAATGAAAAATGATTCCGACCAAATTGTTTCTGTCTTCTTGACAAGCGATGTTCGCAACGTAGATGTTTTCATCGCGTCACATCGTGCGTTTGGATTACGGTATCCTTTAGAAGAAGTTCCAGTTGTTGGGGCGAAGGCTGCTGGAGTCAAGGCAATTAACCTAAAAGAAGGGGATTATGTCGTATCTGGTGCGTTGGTACCATCGGAAGGCGACTCGCCAATTCTTTTACTTAGTCAACGAGGAGCCGCAAAACGGATGCTTGCCCAAGAGTTGCCGCAGTTAGGCAGAGCAAAACGTGGCCTGATGATTTTCCGCGAGTTGAAAAAGAATCCGCATCGTTTGGTGTACATGACTACGGATATAGAGGGAACACTCATTTTGACTACCAATAAAGGAATTGAGAAAGAGTTGGAAATTTCTAAAGTAGCCATTAGTGATCGAATCTCTAACGGAACATTCACAATTGACGAAAAACAAGATGGCGCGCTTTTCTCTGCGTATCATCCGCAAGAATTGACCGAAGAATAATGTTCTGTACTATATGATTATGTTACAGACGGGTATCTGTTTTAAAACAGATACCCGTTTTTTTAATCACAAATTTACGAGTTTCTGGTCTTTAAATTTAATATTTAATAAAGAATAAATATAGTTAAATGCTTTTACACCAATGGTTGTAGGCTTTTTCAGAATAGAAATTATTTTCTAATTAATCTTTCACAAGGAAAGGCTTGCATAAAAGAATTTATGTGTTATACTTTGTTCGTAAAGCTGTAGCAATGAAGTTTTTATATTCTAAGGAGGTCCTTTTGAATGGGAACTGCAACAAATGAACTAGAAAAGATGAAAAACACTGAGAAGTCTGCATGGGAAGGCTTTAAGGGGCATCTGTGGAAGAGTGAAATCAATACTCGTGATTTTATTCAAGCAAACTACACACCTTATGAAGGCGCTGCCGATTTCTTAGCAGATCCAACAGAATCAACAAACGAATTATGGGGCAAGCTACAAGAACTTCAAAAACAAGAACGTGAAAACGGCGGCGTATTGGATATGGAAGCAGATATTGTCTCTGCAGCCAATGCTTATGGTGCTGGATATATCGATGAGAGTATGAAAGAGAAAGAAACAATCGTCGGTATTCAAACAGACAAACCATTAAAACGTGCATTCATGCCTTATGGTGGTATTCGTATGGCAGAAGAATCGCTTGAAAGATACGGTTACACTCCAAATCCTAAATACACTGAAATCTTTAATGATTATCACAAAACGCACAATCAAGCAGTTTTCGATGTATATACGCCTGAGATTCGTGCAGCTCGTCGTGCGAAAATTATTACGGGACTTCCCGATACTTACGGACGTGGTCGAATTGTTGGAGATTACCGTCGTGTAGCTCTATACGGAATTGATTATTTAATGGAACAGAAATTAAAAGATCATGCAAATTCTGGACACGGTCAGTTCACAGAAGAAGACATTCGTTTACGTGAAGAAATCAGCGATCAATACAAAGCATTGAAACGTATCAAAGAAATGGCAGAAGCCTATGGGTTTGATATTTCTCGTCCAGCTGAAAATGCGACTGAAGCTGTACAATGGACATATTTTGGCTACTTAGCTGCTATTAAAGAACAAAATGGTGCTGCAATGTCAATCGGACGTGTGTCTACTTTCTTGGATATTTATATCCAACGCGATATTGAAAATGGAACAATGACTGAAGAACAAGCGCAAGAATTAATTGATCATTTAGTAATGAAATTACGTATGGTTAAATTTGCTCGGATTCCTTCATACAATGAATTGTTCTCTGGCGACCCAGTTTGGGCAACACTTTCAATCGCAGGTATGGGTATGGACGGACGTACTTTAGTTACTAAGAATGATTTCCGTTTCCTACACACGTTGGAAAACATGGGACCATCCCCAGAACCGAACTTGACTGTATTATATTCTTCTCGTTTACCTGAAGGATTTAAGGATTACGCAGCGAAGATCTCGATCGATACTTCTTCGATTCAATACGAAAATGACGATGTTATGCGCCCAGTGTGGTTAGACGACTATGCGATCTGCTGCTGTGTGTCTGCTACACAGACAGGGAAAGAAATGCAATTCTTTGGTGCTCGTGCCAACTTAGCAAAAGCATTGTTGTATGCGATCAACGGTGGGGTCGATGAAAAATCTAAAACGCAAGTCGGTCCTGATCTGCGTCCAATTGAATCAGATGAAGCATTGGACTTCGATGACGTGATGGCTAAATATGATGATATGTTAGAATGGTTAGCTGGAATGTATGTGAATACTTTAAATGCGATTCACTATATGCATGATAAATATTATTATGAAGCGGCTGAACTAGCCTTAATGGATACGAACTTGAAACGTACTTTTGCAACAGGAATTGCTGGATTCTCTCATGTTGTTGACTCATTGGCTGCAATTAAGTATGCGAAAGTATTCCCAGTTCGTGATGAAGATGGTATCGTTACTGACTTTAAGATAGATGGTGATTTCCCTAAATACGGAAATGACGACATGCGTGCAGATGATTTAGCCGTTTGGCTATTGAAGACATTCATGGAGAAATTAGAACACTATCATACTTACCGTAATTCAGAACCAACAACATCAATTTTAACAATTACTTCAAATGTTGTTTACGGAAAAGCAACTGGAGCAATGCCTGATGGACGTAAAGCAGGCGAACCACTAGCTCCTGGAGCAAATCCTTCTTACGGTGCTGAGCAAAACGGACTATTAGCATCTCTTAACTCGTTAACAAAATTACCTTATGAATACGCGTTAGATGGTATTTCAAATACACAAAGTATTAATCCAGATGCTTTAGGTCACGATGAAGATGAACGTATTGAAAACTTGACAAACGTTTTAGACGGCTACTTTGATCAAGGGGCTCATCATTTAAACGTGAACGTTTTTGGAAAAGAAAAATTAGTCGATGCAATGGAACATCCAGAAAAAGAAGAATATGCTAACTTCACAATTCGAGTTTCTGGCTACGCTGTTAAATTTATTGATTTAACACGTGAACAACAAGAAGATGTAATCAGTCGTACATTCCACGCAAAAATGTAATTACTGATTCAATAAATGAAGTGGTTCGTAAGGGCGGATGGACGGAGGTCTATTCGCCTTACTTACTATCATGGTTTTATAAGGAACGATTAAAAATTTCGGAAGAAGTTTTATATATAAGGGAGGACTGTTTATGTCTACTGTGGCTGAACAACCTATTGTCGGAAATGTCCATTCAATCGAGAGTTTCGGATCTGTAGATGGTCCAGGGGTGCGCTTTATTGTATTTATGCAAGGTTGCCGCATGCGCTGTCAATTTTGTCATAATCCAGATACTTGGAAGATCAATGATCCGAAGGCAAAAAAGAGAACCGCTGACGATATTTTAAAGGAAGCGTTGAATTATCAAAGCTACTGGGGGAAAAAGGGTGGAATAACTGTAAGTGGTGGAGAACCTTTGCTGCAAATTGATTTTCTAATTGATTTATTTAAAAAAGCGAAAGAAATGGGAATCAACACGACTTTAGACAGTTGTGGCAAGCCGTTTACCTTTGAAGAGCCGTTCTTTTCCAAGTTTGAAGAATTAATGGAATACACTGATTTAATTTTATTCGATATTAAACAAATTGATAATCAAAAACACAAAGAATTAACTGGTCACACCAATGACAATATTTTAGAGATGGCGAAATATCTTTCAGATATTAATAAGCCTGTTTGGATTCGACATGTATTAGTACCTTTTAGAAGTGACTACGACGAATTTTTAATTCGATTAGATAAATTTATTAAGAGCTTGAATAATGTTGATAAAGTAGAAATTTTGCCTTATCACACGATGGGTAAGTATAAGTGGGAAGAGATGGGACTAAAATATCCCTTAGAAGGCATCGAATCACCAACAGATGATCGTGTAGAAAATGCAAAAAAATTATTGCATACAGAGGATTACAAAGGCTATTTAAAACGTAAAAATTAGATAACTTGAAGGAAAAGGACAAGAGAAATTGTTGTCCTTTTTATTTATGTAAATAGTTAATAGATTGAAAATTACAGGTATTATTTTTGAAAAAGGCAGCATCTGGTTGCTCTTTTGCTTTTTTTTGATATGATAAAGAAGAACCTATTTAAAGGAGCGAATCAACTATGGGAAAAGTTTTAATTTTTGGACATCAAAATCCGGATACAGATGCAATCGGAGCAGCGATTGCTTACGCCAACTTACAAAAAGAATTAGGTGTCGATGCAGAAGCAGTGGCGCTAGGAACACCAAATGAAGAGACGCAATTCGCTTTGGACCACTTCGGTTTGACGGCTCCTCGTGTGGTAGAAAAAATGGCAGTTGAAGCAAGTGACGTTATGCTAGTCGACCATAATGAATTCCAGCAAAGTGCCGCTGATATTGAAGAATTAAATATATTGGCAGTAGTGGATCATCACCGGATCGCAAATTTCCAAACAGCAAATCCTCTTTACTACCGTGCGGAGCCTGTGGGCTGTACTTCTACGATTGTTTTAAAGCTTTATAAAGAAAACAATATTGCTGTTCCAGCGAAAATTGCAGGTATGATGTTATCAGCAATTGTATCTGACACGTTGCTATTCAAATCACCAACATGCACGCAAGAAGATATTGATGCAGCTAACGAATTAGCAGAAGTTTCAGGAGTCGATTTAAATAGTTATGGACTTGACTTATTAAAAGCAGGAACGAACTTAGGCACTAAAACAGAAGCAGAATTGTTAGACTTAGATGCTAAATCATTCCCGATGGCTGACAAAACAGTTCGTATTGCTCAAGTAAATACTGTTGATCTTGCAGAAGTGTTTATACGTCAGGAAGCGCTACGGGATGCTATGTTAGAAGAAAACGTCAAAAACGGATATGATCTATTCTTATTGCTTGTTACGAATGTATTGGATTCTGATTCGGAACTTTTGGTAGCAGGAGAGCCGAGAGAAATGGTCACAGAAGCATTTCAGGTGAAGCTTGAAAATGACCGTGCTTTCTTACCAGGAGTAGTATCACGGAAGAAACAAATCGTTCCTCAATTGACGGAAGCATTTGAAAAATAAATTAACGTATATAAAGTGGACTTTTGTAAGTCCACTTTTTTGTGGAAATTTTCAAATAGGAATATAATCATTGGAGATATCCATTCAAGAAAGTAGGAAGCTATGCAAATCTATACAAATAATAGAAAGACGGAACAACTAGTTGGACAATTAGAAGTAAAGAAATTACTCAATTATTTTGAGCAATTACATGAACCCGTGATTTTAAGAGAAATCCGGAAAAAATTCCCTGATATGAAACATTTGGATAAGCATTTGGATTTTTTAATTGATAATGGTTTTATTTCAAGGAAAGATCGGCGATATTATTTTCGTTTAGAGATAACAAAGGAGTATCCGTTGGATAAAGAAATCAGTGACTTTATTCAGGAATATGCAACCAAGTTCTCAAGAGAAGAACTTTTGGTTTGGCTGGGAGAAAATTTTTGGAGTGATGAAGTAGATAAGGTTCTTGCAGTGGATTTTCCGATGCCAACGCGTGAAAGGTTAGACAGTAAAAATGTTCGATTAGTGACTATTAATCGTGGTGGAGAGTTGCCAGAAACATTACCAAACTATTTTGAGCATATCGACCAACCTGCACTATTTCCAAATTTAGCTAAATTAATCGGAGACGTTCATGCTGAATTTTTTACAAATCAATTGGAGTTGATTCTTGAACGAGTAATTTCAGGAAAAAAACCGCGTCGTGATTCAATTTTTCTTCAAAGTCTATTAACAAGTCAAACGATAACTTCTGATCCTGACTGGCAATTGATTGTGCCGGTGTTTGAGAACGTTCCTTCAGTTCCTTTTCCAGCAGAAATGACTAAGGACCTGCAATTTTTCTTTGCGCGTCAATTAGCGGATTCTTTATTGAAGGAGCAAAAAAGTTTTACATATTTGATAAAAAAGAGGTCCTGATCCATGCAGCGAATCATAAAAGGCATCATTTTAGTTATTAGCTTCTTATTGGTTTTCGGAGGCATTTATTATGCGAAGTTCCGATATTTTGGACCTGGAACCTTGCCTAAGCAGAGAGACGTTCATTATTCCAATGTACCAACAGTCTTTATACATGGTTACGAAGGAAACTCTTTTTCGTTTGGTCCATTACTTCGTCAACTTGAAAGAGACAACATTGCAAAACGTGAAATGACGATTGTTGTTCAGGCGGACGGCAAGTTGTCTGTAGAAGGCAAGTTAAAGAATATGAATGATAATCCGACAATTATGGTTCTTTTTTCAAAAGATGTTCCAGATGAAATCACTCAAAGTCAATGGATTGATAAAGTGATGCGCTATTTATACGAACAAAAAATTACGAGAGTAAACTTAGTGAGCCATTCAATGGGAGGTGTCTCTTCTCTTCGATACTTGTTGGAATATGCAGGAGATAGAACGCCTTCAGTAGAAAGGTTTGTCGCAATTTCGGCACCGTTTAATGATCTAGAAATTGCTGAAGATACAGAGGATGTATTTTCTTATGAAATGACTGATGGGGGGCCCACTGGCGAAACCCCGATTTATCAATACTTTGATAAGGCGATGAATAAACTGCCGTCAAATTTAAACGTGTTAAGCGTCGCTGGAGATTTAGGCGACGGATCCGCTAGCGATGGCTCCGTTTCGACACATAGTGCATTTGCGTTACGGTTACTATTTAAAAAGCATGCTAAAAGTTATCAAGAATTAATTGTGAAAGGCGCAGGACACTCATCAATTACGAAAAGCGCGGAGTTGAAAAATGAATTGATCCGTTTTATTTGGAAAAAAGCAGCATGAAGTTAAGGCTTCATGCTGCTTTTTTGACGTTTGCGCACTTTTTTTGTCCAAAATCCACCAGAAATATATTTGGGTTCGTAGGAAATGATAAAGGCTCTGTCTTCGACTTCTTTTATCAACGCATAGAGGGTTCGTTCTGTTTTACGAGGCGATAAGATTTCAAGAACCATTCGTCCACCCTCTAGTCCCTCACCGTAAGATTGTGTGACCCCATAGCCGTTGTTACGAAGAATACGTGGTAAGCTCGCTTCTTGGTCTGTATTTGTCGGCAAAATGACAGTAACCATAATATAGCCAAGTGCTAACTTGTCTTCAATCTTTATTCCGACGCTTATGCCAATAGCATAGCCTAAAGCGTAAGTAAGTAAATTAAGAGGATTGTCTAAACGGTTCAATACCATCGACAGGCCAAGAATGTAAATCGTGATCTCAACCATACTCATCAATGGGGCCAACACTCGGTAGCCCTTCATCGTGAGCATAAATCGAAGGGTGTTCAAGGTGACGTAGGAAAAGTTGATAACAAAGATCATCAGCAGCATTTTTATGTCAATCATTATAAAACCTCCAAATTCATGTGATTTATTCTATAGTCAATCATTTATCCAATTCTTTTTTCTATGGGTACTAGCCTAACGATTATTTTTCTAAAACGCAAATAGAAGGAAAAAAAGATTAAAATCTTTTTTTGTTAGTGGTCAAAAAAGCGAAAAATATATATAATGATTGTTATTTTTTGGAGAAAAATTGAATTATTTTAAGGAATTGAAATTTTTGTCTTCTATTTTAATTCTTATTATAATATAATATTAGGTAGGGACATTTAATAATGTGGAGCCAGAATAATAGAACGCTTAACGAGTTGTTTGTTAAGTCTTTGTGTTATTATAATAGAACAAAGAATGTTTTTATTATTAGACTTTGCACATCGAAATGTAATCTAAGAACGCTTCGCCGTTCATTTGAAAAGGTGGTTCTCATGGAAAATTATAATCAAGTTGGAACGCAACATGTGGAAGATGCTAAGAGAACATTTTTGTCTGGCGAGAATTTTTATGCGCAACATTTATTAGGAGCGCATCAAGTGCAGGACGGCTACGTTTTTCGAGTATGGGCACCCAATGCATTAGCAGTATCTCTAGTAGGTGATTTTAACGATTGGCAAGATCTCCCGATGAAGAAAGACGAAGATAGTGGGATTTGGGAAGTGTTCACGAACAGTGCGAAAGAAGGAGAATTGTACAAATTCAAAGTGCAACAGGCAAATGGTCGAGAAATTTTAAAGATTGATCCTTTTGCTGTTCGATTTGAGGAAAGGCCTGGAGATGCCGCAGAACTATATACTTTCCCTGAAAAAAAATGGAAAGATGGTCTTTGGCGAGGGCGCAGTAAGCGTTCCAATGCTTTTAAACGACCTATGAGTATTTATGAGGTTCATGCGAGTTCTTGGAAGCATCACGAAGACGGCACCCCTTATAGTTTCACGGAGTTAAAAGAGGAGCTCATCCCATATTTAGTTAGCATGAATTATACTCACATTGAATTTATGCCGCTAATGGAGCATCCGTTAGGCAGATCTTGGGGATATCAATTGATTGGGTATTTTGCGTTTAGTTCATATTATGGTTCACCAGCAGAATTTCAAGATTTTGTCGAAGCTTGTCATCTAAATAACATTGGTGTATTCGTTGACTGGGTACCTGGTCACTATTGTATCAACGATGACACGTTGCCTTATTACGATGGCACCCCTCAATTTGAATATACGGATTCTGATCGGGCGAAAAACAATCGTTGGGGTTCGATTAACTTTGATCTCGGGAAACCACAAGTTCAAAGCTTTCTGATTTCCAGTGCAATGTTTTGGATCGAGATGTTTCATATTGACGGCTTTCGTGTGGATGCGGTCTCCAGTATGATCTATCGGGACTATGATGACGGTCCATGGACGCCGAATCATGAGGGCGGAAATCGTAATTTTGAAGGCTATTATTTTCTACAAAAATTGAATGCTGTAATTAAATTAGCACATCCCAACGTAGTGATGATCGCGGAAGAAAGCTCTTCTGAAACTCCAGTGACTGGCATGATCGAAAGCGGTTCTTTAGGCTTTGATTTCAAATGGAATATGGGATGGATGAACGATATTTTGCGTTTTTACGAGATGGACCCAGTATACCGAAAAGACAATTTTAACTTGATTACTTTTTCATTCATGTACATGATGCAGGAGAATTTTATATTGCCGCTGTCACATGACGAAGTGGTTCATGGTAAAAAGAGCCTGATGCATAAAATGTGGGGAGATCGGTACAAGCAATTTGCCCAGTTAAGAAATATGTACACGTACTTCATGACCCACCCAGGGAAAAAATTAATGTTTATGGGTGGTGAATGGGGGCAGTTTCTAGAGTGGAAGTTTGACGAAGGTTTAGAGTGGGACGATTTGAAGGATGCGAAGAATCATTCAATGTTGCAGTTCACTTCAGAACTAAATCATTTTTACAAAAAACAAACGGCTTTATGGGAAATGGAAGATTCCTATGAAACAATTGAAATTATTGATGCAGATAATACCGAGGAGTCCGTTTTGTCATTCATTCGCAAAGGAAAACGAAAGAAAGATTTCTTGATTGTCATTTTGAATATGACCCCAATTGAACGTAGAGATTTTCGTATCGGTGTTCCATACCCAGGAGCTTATACTGAAGTTTGGAATACAGAAATGGAAGAATTTGGCGGAACATGGACAAAACACAACGCAGATTGTCAAAGTGAATCAATTGAATTTAAAGAGTACGGACAGTCGATTAAAACGACAGTCCCTGCCTTAGGAGCAATTATTTTAAAACCAGAGTCAATCAATATACGTAAGAAATAGAGGGGAGGTCGATGAAGGAAAGTCCTTCATCAAATAAAATGAAAACAGAGATATTAGCAATGATTTTAGCCGGTGGGAAAGGTTCTCGCTTAGGCAAACTTACACAAAAAATTGCAAAACCTGCTGTCCCTTTTGGCGGTCGCTATCGGATTATCGATTTTACATTAAGTAATTGTATC
Source organism: Enterococcus sp. AZ048 (assembly GCF_051715125.1). Lineage (NCBI taxonomy): Bacteria > Bacillati > Bacillota > Bacilli > Lactobacillales > Enterococcaceae > Enterococcus > Enterococcus sp. AZ048. The sequence goes on from NZ_JBIOTD010000001.1 coordinate 1,280,848, forward strand.
AATTCAGGGATCAACAATGTCGGTGTAGTAACACAGTATCAACCACTCGCACTAAACAATCATATTGGCAATGGTTCCAGCTGGGGGTTTGATGGACTTAATTCTGGCGTCACTATCCTACAGCCGTATTCAAGCAATGATGGAAGTAAATGGTTTGAAGGAACAGCGCACGCTATCTATCAAAATATGGATTATATCGATCAAATGGACCCGCAATACGTTCTGGTATTATCAGGGGATCATATTTACAAAATGGATTATGAGTCTATGTTGGAGGATCATAAAGCAAACAATGCTTCATTGACAGTTGCTGTGATCGAAGTCCCTATTGATGAGGCTTCGCGTTTCGGTATCATGAATACGGATGATAACGATCGGATTATTGAGTTTGAAGAAAAACCGGAGGAGCCTAAGAGTGACTTAGCTTCGATGGGTATTTATATCTTTAACTGGAGTCGTTTACGGAGTGTCCTGTTAAACAGCTACAAAAAAGATGATCAAATGTTGGATTTCGGTAAACATGTTATTCCGGCGTATCTTGAAAGCGGCGAAAATGTTTTTGCCTATCGTTTTGACGGTTACTGGAAAGATGTCGGTACCATTGATTCGCTTTGGGAAGCAAGTATGGAATTTATCGATCCGGGTCATAGCCTAAATATTCGCGATAAAAACTGGCGTATTCTAGCAAAAAATACAATTTCTCCACCACATTTCTTGACGGAAAACGCAGATGTAAAGAACTCATTAGTTGTTGATGGCTGTTATGTTGCTGGTAAAGTGGAGCATAGTATTTTGTCGAACGATGTTCAAGTCAAAGAAGGTGCAAAAGTCATTGATAGTGTCATCATGCCTGGTGCAACAATTGGCAAAAATGTACAAATTACGAAAGCGATCATCGGAGAAAATGCAATTATCGGAGACGATGCTGTCGTTGATGGATCAGATGAAATCGCGGTTGTGGGATATTCAGAAGTGATTGGAGTGTTGACAAGTGAGAGCGAATAAAATGTGTGCCATTATGGGTAATGTATACGAATGCCCAGAATTATTACCTTTAACTGAAAAAAGACCACTAGCAACGCTGCCTTTCGATTGCAAGTATCGTCTGATCGACTTCAATCTGTCGAATGCAATTAATGCCAATATTAAATCTGTCTATATGGTCTTTAATCAAGGAACAACAAAATCTGTTTTCGATCATATTGGCGGTGGCCGTGAATGGCATTTGGATAGTGTTGATAGTCGCTATTTTATCCATTTTTATCAGGATTTTTTAAAAAAGAAAGCAGAAGGTCGTCCGTACTTTGAATCTGTAATCGACTATTTGAATAAGTCAAAATCAGAATATACCGTCTTTATGGGGAATCGTATGCTCTGCAACATCGACTTAGAAGCAGTTCTGAAAATTCATCAACAAAGCGATAGCGTTATGACCGTCGTCTATAAAAAAATGTCCAAAGATCATATTTATCGACAAGATGAAATCATCGAAGTAGATAATCATGGGATTGTCCAAGGACATCATAATTTCTTGGAAGACACGACTGGGGACGAAATGCTGAATCTTGGCATGAAGATATTTGTCTGTCGGACGGATTGGATGATTGATGCATTGAATGAAGGGCAAAAAAATGGTGGTCCAGTCGCTATTTTAGACTTTTTGACAATGATTATGAGTAAAGTGAAAACCTCTGCTTATGAATATACGGGTTATTTAAGTAATATTTTTGATATTAAATCTTATTATGATGCGAATATGTCAATGCTTGATCCTAAAAAATTCACTTCATTGCTTTATTCAAAACAAAAAATCTATACAAAATTAAAAAATGAGGTTGCAACGTATTATTCACCTTCATCAGAAGTGACGAATAGCCAATTTGCAACAGGATGTATTGTTGATGGGAAAGCCCACAGCTCTCTTTTTTCTAGAAGTGTGGTAATTGAAAAAGGTGCTGATATTTCAGATTCAATAGTTATGGCCAGTTGTACTATTCGTGAAAATGCGTTCATCAAGCACGCAATTTTAGATAAAAATGTCGTAGTAGAGTCAGGCGTAAAAATCATCGGTTCAGCTGAAAAACCTGTAGTAATTAAGAAAAATACACACGTATTAAGCGATGTATACGGAGGCGAATAAGCTTGAAAACATTATTTGTAGCAGCTGAATGTGCTCCTTTTTTCAAAACAGGGGGATTGGGTGACGTTGCAGGGGCTTTGCCAAAGGCGCTGAAAGAAAAAGGAACAGATATAAAAGTTGTTCTGCCATTTTTTACAAAGATGGCCCAACGGTATAAAGAACAGGTGCAAGACTTGTTTTCATTTGATGTACACGTTGGTTGGCGCAAACAATATTGTGGTGTGAAATATCTTCGCTTGAATGAGATCGATTATTATTTTCTAGACAACCTTTATTATTTCGACCGTCCAGAATTATACGGGTATTTTGATGACGGAGAGCGCTTTGCTTTCTATCAGCAGGCGGTTATTGAATTAATGGAAAAAATCGACTTTATTCCTGATGTGATGCACGTAAATGATTATCACACCTCATTCATTCCTTTTTTATTGAAGGAAAAGTATCGCTGGATACAGAAGTTCAGTGACATACGAACAGTCTTAACAATTCACAATATTGAGTTTCAAGGTCAATATGGCCGCGAAGTCTTGTATGATTTATTTGATATGGGAGGCGAGCGGTACGACGATGGAACCATACGTTTTAATAATTGCGTGAATTTTATGAAGGCAGGGATTCTTTATGCGGATCGCGTAACGACAGTTAGCCCTTCTTATGCTGAAGAAATTAAAACACCTGAATTCGGAGCGGGTTTAGATGTGATTTTACGTATGGAAAGCGAGAAGCTGCACGGAATATTGAACGGTATTGATTACGAAGCATTTGACCCAGCAACTGATCCAGCCCTTTTTGCTAATTATGATAAAAATCATTTGGATAAAAAGATCGAAAACAAAGTACAACTGCAAAAGCTGTTAGAATTGCCTGTTCGACCAGAGGTTCCTGTGATAGGTATCGTGAGTCGTTTAACGTATCAAAAAGGGTTTCATCTGTTATTGCAAGAAATGGAAAATCTTATGCAGTTCGATGTGCAATTAGTGCTGATCGGGACGGGAGATCCAGATTTTGAAAATCAGTTTGTTCATTTCAGTGAGAGATATCCTCAAAAAACAAGTATTCATATAGCCTTTGATGTCACGTTGGCTCAAAAAGTGTATGCAGGGGTGGATATGTTCTTAATGCCGTCAGCATTTGAACCTTGCGGATTATCTCAAATGATCTCTATGCGCTACGGAACTTTGCCAATCGTACATGAGATCGGTGGATTAAAGGATACAGTCCAGCCGTACAATCCTCTAACAAATGAGGGAACGGGCTTTGGATTTAATGATTTTGAATCCTTCTATCTGATGAATGCGATGAAACAAGCCATTACTCTTTACCAAGAACACCAAGATATTTGGAAAGAGTTGATGGAAGAAGCGATGACTCGAGATTTTAGCTGGAATGAATCCAGTAAAAAATATTTAGAACTATACAAGCAAATGTAGGATTCGAAAAAGCCAGAATCTAAAGCCTTAGGCTATGGATTTTGGCTTTTTCTATCATTGTTTCGTTGAAATGATATATTGTAGATAGTAATTATTACTCAATTTTTATGAAATCATAGGTTGGAGATGAGAAAATGAATAAAATAGAATTTAAAAAGAAATTCAGTCGTCGTTTGGCAGAAAAATTCGCCATGGATGTCGCAGATGCATCACCAGATGAACTATATCAGACCCTAGGCTCATTGATGACTTCAGAGTATTCCCAAAGCTGGCAGCAAACATGGAAAGATTATCGTGAAGCGGAACAGAAGCAAGCGTACTACTTTTCGATTGAGTTCTTACCAGGGAAGATGCTAAAAAGCAACCTTTTAAATATGGGCTGGTTAGAGATGGTGAGCGAAGGATTAGCAGAATTAGGCATTCATTTAAATGATTTGGCGGAAGTAGAGCCTGACATGGCCCTCGGAAACGGCGGTTTAGGTCGTTTGGCTTCATGTTTTATGGATTCCATCGCGTCAACTGGATTACCTGGAAATGGGAACGGTATTCGCTATGAGTATGGTCTATTCAAGCAGCGTTTTGTTGATAATTATCAGGTTGAATTGCCAGATGAGTGGCTTCAAAAAGGAAACTTATGGGAAGTTCGAAAAGAGAGCAAAGCAGTAGATGTGCGAATTGGCGGAGATGTTTACTTAAGTCCAGATGAATACGGCAATCTGACACCTATTTATCAAGATGGCATGCTTTTAAGAGCCGTTCCTTACGATACCGGAATGGTTGGTTATAAGAATGACATTGTGAATACAATGCGCTTATGGTCGGTTGAAATTCCGCCAGAAGAAGAGGATCGCTATCGTAGTATTGAAGATCGGCGTGCAGTAGAGGACCTCACTTCTGTTTTATACCCGGATGATTCTAGTGAAGCAGGGAGAAAACTACGCTTATCACAAGAGTATTTCTTTGTATCAGCCGGTGTTCAAAGTATCTTGCGTTATTACAAGCAACTGAAAAAACCAATGGATAAAATCAATCAATATATTGCGATCCATATTAATGATACCCATCCAGCGATGTGTGTAGCTGAGTTTATGCGGCTTTTGATTGATGATGAAAAACTAGGTTGGGAACGCGCTTGGAACTTAACCCAGGAAGTAATGAGTTACACCAACCATACAATCATGGCAGAAGCCTTAGAGAAATGGTCAATCGGTATGATGAAAAGTGTTTGTCCTAGAATTTATCAAATCATCGAAGAAATTGATCGACGCTTTGTGGAAGAAATGACGGGGGTTCATGACTTTGATTTAATTCAGCGAACCAGAATCATTCAATGCGATCAGGTACACATGGCCCACCTTGCAATCATCGGTTCTCACTCAACAAATGGTGTAGCCAAATTGCATTCAGATTTATTGAAGTCAGTGGTTTTGCACGATTTCTACCGTATTTATCCAGCTCGTTTTAATAACAAAACAAATGGTATCGCTATGCGCCGCTGGACACAGCTTGCTAATCCGACGATGAGCAAAGTGTTAGACGATACAATTGGAGATTCTTGGCGAGAACAGCCAAAGAATCTACGCTTACTTTTGAATTATGAAGAAGATGATCAAGTTCTCGAAGCTCTAGCATCAGCAAAATTAAAGAATAAAAAACGCCTGGCCAGCTATATTCAGGAACACTGTAATATTGAAGTGAATCCTCATGCGATTTTTGATGTCCAAATTAAACGATTGCATGCGTATAAGCGACAATTGTTGAATTTACTCCACATCATAAAACTATATTTGGATCTTAAAGAAGATCCTGAGCAAGCGATTGAACCTCGGGTCTTTATTTTCGGAGCAAAGGCAGCACCTAGCTACCATTATGCGAAGTCTGTTATCAAGGTCATCAATGAGGCCGCTAGTTTGATTAATCAGGATACTACGATTAAAGATAAACTAAAAATAGTCTTTTTAGAAAATTATAACGTCAGCTTAGCTGAGCGAATTATTCCGGCAGCGGATGTGAGTGAGCAGATTTCATTGGCTTCAAAAGAAGCTTCAGGAACCTCAAATATGAAATTGATGCTCAATGGCGCAGTGACAATTGCTACGCTGGATGGCGCAAATGTCGAGATTCGTGATGCAGTGGGCGATGAAAATATCGCTATTTTTGGATTGACGGAATCGGAAGTTTATCAATACTATGAAAATAAGAATTATTCAGCGACGAATATTTACAAAGAAAATGCCAATGTACACAAAGTAGTGAAGGCATTAATCGATGGAACAATTCCAAATATTTTCGCAGAGGGTCAAGAGATATTTGATTCACTCATTAAATACAACGACGAATTCTTTGTACTACGCGATTTTGAAGATTACTGTCTGGCACAAGAATCGATTAATGAGGCGTATAAAGATAAACGCCGCTGGCAAAAAATAAGTCTAAATAACATTGCTCATGCCGGACGTTTTTCTTCAGACAGTACTGTCCAGCGTTATGCTGAAGACATTTGGCAAATTGAACCCGTTTTTGCTCACGAAGATGATCGAGGAGTGATCCAACATGACTCATATTTACTTTAATTCTTGGCTAGAAAGATATAAACGACCTTTTGGGGCTGTTCAGGAAGGGACAAAAGTCGATATTTGGATATCCGTCCCAGAACAAAAACAAGCAAAAGTTTTTTTGATCGTCCGTAAAGAAGGAAGTTCTGCAGGACAGAAAATTTTCCCTATGGAGGCTGTTCCTGAGGATCGATTTCACTTTCAAACAACAATGGACCAAGGCTGGGGACTGTATTTTTACTACTTTAAAATCATTCATGAATCTGAAGGGTACGAAACTGTTCAGTATTATGGATTCAATGGTAACGGTGGTGAAGGGCAAATTTATGGGGCGGAGAATGAGGTTATTCCTTACCAGTTGACTTGTTATCAAAAACCAGAGACAGCTCCTAACTGGTATCGCGACGCTGTTTTCTATCAAATTTTTCCCGATCGTTTTGCAAATGGGAACGCAGATCGGAAAATCAATCAGCCAAAAAAAAATTCATTCATTTATGGAACAGAAGAAGATACGCCCTATTACATTAGAAATGAAAAAAATGAGATCGTGCGATGGGACTTTTTTGGCGGTAATTTTAAAGGAATTGAAAAGAAAATACCTTACTTAAAAGAATTGGGAATCACAGCGGTATATTTAAATCCAATATTTGAAGCAACGTCGAATCATCGCTACGACACAAATGATTATTTCAAAGTAGACAGTGTTTTGGGGACAGAGGAAGATTTTCGTAGTTTAATAGCTGCTCTGCATACAGCAGGGATTGCGATCTTGTTGGACGGTGTTTTTTCCCATGTAGGAAAGGACAGTGTGTATTTTAACAAGTCTGGTTTTTATGGCGAGACTGTAGGAGCTGCTAAAAATCCCGACAGTAAATACTTTGATTGGTTCACTTTTAACCATTATCCAGACGATTACAAAGCATGGTGGGGGGTGGCTGATCTTCCAGAGGTGAAAAAAGAGAATCCTCATTTTCAAGAATTCATCTATGGTGATTATGACAGCGTCCTGTCTAAATGGACATCAATGGGCGTGGATGGCTGGCGTTTAGATGTGGCGGATGAATTAACAGATGATTTCATTGCAGGCATTCGTAAAAATCTCTTGGCATATCAAGAAAAAGTTCTAATAGGTGAAGTTTGGGAGGATGCGTCGAATAAGGTTGCTTATGATACGCGGAGAAAATATGTTTTTGGTGATCATTTGCAAGGAGTCATGAACTACCCGTTACGTCAGCAAATTTTAGATTTACTAAAACATTCGCGATCATTGAAAGATATTTGCGAAGAAATGGTGCGTTACCAAGAAAATTATCCCGTTGATTTCTACTACAATCAATTAAACAATATTGGCACACATGATACTGAGCGTATTTTAACCATGCTGAACGGTTCTGTTGAAGCAATGGATCAGGCTTGGGGACTAATGTTTATGATGCCAGGTATCCCTTGTGTTTACTATGGAGACGAAGCTGGTTTGACAGGAGGAAAAGACCCAGACAATCGTAAGTTTTTCCCTTGGCAATCGATAGACTCAAATCTATTTAAAAACTGTCAAAAATGGGTAGAAAGAAGAAAAAAATATGATGTTTTGAAAAAGGGGCATTTCTTCCCGTTCTATTCTCAAGCGCAGCAAATTTTTGGGATCATTCGCTATTTGGATCATTCGTATGTAATTTATGCACTTAACTTATCCGAGCATGAGCAACACATCAAAATAGGAGAATTATCAAGTCCTCTTGCGTATCAAGGAGATTATGAAGTGCTCGATCGTATTCTAGAGGACGAAGTATTGGCACCAAATGGAAGTTTATTTGTCTCCGGTTCAATCTGATAGGTACAAGTTCTTGTTAGTCATAATTTAAAAGCATTTTTTTAGTATTTGTGCTAAACTATGCTATATCAGAACAATAAGGATGATTTTATGCAAACGTATAGCAGAAAAAAGAGTCGTTTTCCTGCATTTGATGATGAGGCAGGGGTCAAATTAGTTCAAACCAATCAGCGGGTATTGTTTGATGGTCAGGATGACTTAATCACGAGTTATCGATTAGAAGCAAAAGATATCTTTGAACGTCCAATTTCGAAAGTAAAACGTGTACGGCGTGTGAACTTAGATGAAGAACCACGCAGAGAACTCGATCATCATAAAGCGAATTTGCCGATGTATGAGAATGAACATAGAGAATCTAAAAAAGTGAATCTATTTGAAGAACGGAAGCCAAAAGAAACAGTCAAGCCTAAAGCTACGTTCAATTCTCGAAACGGACGCAGCGCAACACCCTTTGCTCCTAAATATGTCCCTTCTTCATTGATCCCTGATGAACCGGAAAATGCAGTTCACCCAAGGGAACTCATGCAGCGAATGGAAAAGGCAAAACAGTCGTATCTACTATTTGCATCTGAAAATGACGAAAAGCAGCCAGTGATTGAAAGAAAGAATTCTAGACAACGTTTAGATCGTTCTTTACGAGGCATTATGCAAGAGGACAATTCACAAATTGAGAACAGCAAATATTTTCATGATTAAGACAGAAGGTGCCTTCAGGCATTCTTCTGTTGTTTTACGATGATGGGAGAGAAGGAAACATGAATCCATTTGAAGAAAAAATTCGTCAATTGCGGGCGGGAGAAATTGAGAGATTTGAAGTTTCCCGGGAAGACTTTTTCCTATTCCGAGAAGTTTGGCTTAAACAAGAAGATAAAAAATTTTTTCGAGGAATTGCCGGACTTAAAGGAATGATCATATATGTATACGATACAACGATTGTTTAGACTATTGACTTTTTTATGCTGACTCGCTATCATAAGAAAGGCTCTATGCGGTGGTGTTGGAATTGGCAGACAAGCATGACTAAGGATCATGTGAGAGCAATCTCGTGTGGGTTCGAGTCCCATTCGCCGCATAAAAGGCAACAAACATTGTTTTTTACAGTGTTTGTTGTCTTTTTTTGTTTCCAAATTTGTATAGGCTATATACATGATGAATTAATTTATCTAAAAAAGGATGGATAGCTAATTTAAGATCATTTTGATTCACTCTGTTTATGGATTTCGAACATAGAAGTTGCTTGTAAAGAAGTCATCGTATAAAATTAAATTATTAAAAATGTGAATTTGCATATTTTGGAGGATGCGGCAATGGTAGCGATCGGTCAAGTCTTAAAGGAGTTCAGAAAAGAACACGGCATGACACAAAAAGATCTTTCTCAAGGAATCTGTTCCCAGAGTGTTTTGAGTCGAATTGAGAACGATGAAGAAATTCCCAATATTATTGTAATCCAGCAGCTTTGTCACCGTCTTGGAATCACCATTGACCAGTTGATGCTTGATTTTTTACCTGAGGAATTATTTTTGCGAAAATATTTTAACAAGATGTTTATGTATTTGCGCGTTGGGAAATATCTTGAGATTCGAACAACATTAGATTATTTAGATGAACGCCAAATCACTCATCTTGATAAGGACCGTCAATTGGCTTGCTTTTTTAAAGGGGTTTGTGCCTATTTTATTGATGGTGACCCACATACTGCTTTGGAGAAAATAAATCTTGGCCTTTCAATTTGTGTATCCAAAAAATATGATGGCTATTTTGATAGTCGAATCTTACTGTTGAGTTTTGCTGGGAAAATGTGTTCCGTTTTGGGTCAAATGAATGAGGCGCAAGGCTATTACAATCAAAGCTTTGAACTATTCCAAACGATGATGGCGGATTATTCGGAGCGAAGTGAATTAAGCAATCTTTTTGTTAATTATGGAACGTTTTTAGTTAAACAGGAACGGTTTGACTTGGCTGAGAAGGTCGTGGATATTGGGTTGAAATGGAATCGTCAGCAATGCAGCTATTATAAATTAAAAGAATTGGTCGAATTAAAAATTCTTATGCTGGAGGCACGAGATGACCTTCATACGGTAATCAATTATAGAAAAATGCTACGCGCTTTGGAAAAAATAAAAGATCTGTAAAATGGTCTACACCATTCTTGACTTATTGAGGATTCAGGAGTAACTTTAAGTTACTATGAAAAAAGGGAGAATTCACAATGAAAACATTTATTTATGCTGACAAATTCTTTTTAAACTCTGGTGTGAAGGGCACAGGCTATTTAGATGTCACTGATGGCATTTTTGGAACATATACGAAGGAAAAACCAGAAGGCGCAGAGATCATTGACCAAAGTGGAAAATGGATCGCTCCTGGACTTGTAGACACACATATTCATGGGTATAAAAACCACGATGTGATGGACAATGATGCTGAAGGAATCAAAGTGATGTCTGAAGCACTTCTATCTTGCGGTGTGACAAGTTTCTTGCCAACAACATTAACTTCTACAAAAGAGCGGTTGAAGGATGTTGCTGAAACAATCGGCAATGTTTATCAAGATGTCGAAGGTGCAAAAATACAAGGTATTTATTTTGAAGGACCTTTCTTTACAGAAGAACACAAGGGCGCGCAAAACCCTAGCTATTTTGGTGATCCAGATTTGGATACCTTTCACGAATGGCAGGAAGCTTCAGGCGGCTTGATCAAAAAAATCGCTTTAGCTCCTGAACGTAAAGGCGTCAAAGAATTCGTAAAAACAGTGACTGATGAAGGCGTAGTTGTTTCATTAGGACACTCAAATGCGACATTGGAAGAAGCGCAAGAGGCTGTTGAAGCGGGAGCAAGTGTTTTCGTTCATGCATACAATGGCATGCGCGGTTTAAATCATCGCGAACCTGGGATGGTTGGTGCGTTATTGACCTTGGAGCATGTCTTTTCAGAGTTGATCTGTGACGGTCATCATGTTCATCCGCAAGCTGCCGAAGTGTTAATGGAAAAGGCAGGGCATGATCATGTGGCGTTGATTACTGATTGTATGATGGCAGGCGGCATGCCAGACGGTAACTACAATTTAGGTGAATTTCCAGTAGTTGTAAAAGAAGGAACTGCTCGTCTTGAATCTGGTAATTTGGCTGGTAGTATTTTGAAATTGAAAGAAGCAATCAAAAATGTTGTGGATTGGGATATTGCCACTCCAGAACAAGCGATTATGATGGCCTCTTATGTTCCAGCAGTAAGCTGTAAAATTGATGATAAATGCGGCATGATCTCCGAAGGCCGTGCAGCAGACTTTATTGTTTTAGAACCTAATATGGAACTTGCAGCGACATACTTAGATGGTAAAGAACGTTACCATGCTTAAAAAATAATTCCCTTACTCGATCGTCATCTGATGATCGAGTTTTTTTATGGTAAAATTTTTATCAAAGTCTTTTACTGTTTGAAGGTAACTTGAATGAAAAACATCATAGGAGGAATTTTATGAAACCAATAATCGGTGTGTTGCCCTTATATGACGAAGTACATGAAAGTATTTGGATGCTTCCAGGATATCTCAATCTCGTTGAAGAAAATGGAGGTATTCCGTTAGTATTGCCACTTACCGCGAACAAAGAAACATGGCAACCTTTTTTGTCCCTATGCGATGGGTTTATTTTTACTGGCGGACAAGACATCGCACCTGCAAGATATAATGAAAAAACAACAGATGCTTGTGGCGAAGTAAATCAGCTAAGAGATAAAATGGAATTCCAACTTATGGAAGAAGTGATTGTGCGTGACAAGCCTTTTTTGGCTATTTGCAGAGGGGCGCAGTTGCTGAACGTCTTCCTTGGCGGAACTCTCTACCAAGATTTAATGAGCGATAATCCTCAAACGATGAATCTGGATCACCATATGAAAGCTCCTTATAATCGAACACAGCATCAAGTGGAATTAATTGAGAACAGTCTGCTTCATAAAATTTTAGAGAGACATTATTTAGGAGTAAATAGTTATCATCATCAAGCTATAAAGAAATTGGGAAAGGAATTGAAGGTAACTGCGTTATCCCCTGACGGACTAGCAGAAGGAGTGTTCCTTCCTAAAGCAAGTTTTGCTTTAGGGGTCCAATGGCATCCTGAATTCTTTTCAGCAACAACATCGGTAAATCAAGCGATAATGAAAGCTTTTTTTGAAGCCTGTGAAAGAAAGCATTCCTAAACAACAACTCAATTTTACTTATTAAAATTGGGCGATTATTTTTGCTGGCTTATGGCATCCTTGGTTGGCTTTTGTTCGGGTTATGTTAAACTAAAATGGAAAAGAAGCCGCTATTTAGATTAGCGTGGAAAAATGAGGAGGAACGCTGTGTGTCATATATTCATGTGATTGATGAGAGTAAACATTACAAAATGGGCGAAACCGTCATCAAGGCCAATGAAAAAATAAATTTTTCAATTGAACGAGGTGAGGTAGCAGTCATTCTCGGCCCAAGTGGTGCAGGAAAATCGACTGTGCTTAATATATTAGGTGGAATGGATAATTGTGATGAAGGGCAAGTCATTGTCGATGGGACAGACATTGCTGCTTTTAGCGATAAAGAATTGACCACGTATAGGAGAAATGATGTGGGATTTGTTTTTCAATTCTACAATTTAGTTCCGAATTTGACGGCTAAAGAAAATGTCGAACTGGCTTCTCAGATCGTTACCGATGCATTAGAGCCTGAGTCAGTGTTGCATTCAGTTGGACTGGGGGAACGGATGGATAATTTTCCTGCCCAATTATCTGGCGGTGAACAGCAGAGGGTAACCATTGCGCGAGCATTAGCGAAGCGACCAAAACTATTATTATGTGATGAGCCGACAGGAGCGTTAGATTTTGAAACAGGAAAACAAATTTTAAAGATTCTTCAAGACACGGCTCGGGACAATGGAACAACAGTTGTGATCATAACGCATAATTCAGCGATCGCTCCAATGGCAGATCGTGTCATTCGGATCAATGATGCACGTGTACGCAGTGAGGAATTAAATGATGCCCCTCAATCAATTGAAGATATTCAATGGTAATTTTTCAAAAACATGTATTCTGTACTCGAACAACAAATTCGCTTTTTATCCGGACCATCCACTTAAGTGGATAAAATAAAGGACCAGACTCATTTAAGAGAATGGTCCTTTATTTGTTTTCGTACATCATAGAGCATTTTATTCAAGTCTGCTTCTTTTTTTCTCAGCTCCACTAAATCTTCTTTTATTTGTTTTTCCTTCTCATTTGATTGGGGTGTGATTGCACCATTCAAGGAAATGCCTATGATTGTTCCAATAAATGTATCCAAAACGCGATTTAGCGCGTAAAGAAAGGATTCCCCTTGAGGAATACTCAAAGCGATCAACAGCATGGTAGCGATCGCTGAAATGATTCCTGAGTTATTATTGATTCCGTCAGAAACTACGATGACTAAGATAACAAATAGTGGTAAGACAAATAATTCTACGAAAAATTCATTGTTAAAAAAGGCTTGTACGTAGTAGAAAATTAACGCCAATAATCCTCCTAACGAATTTCCTAAAACGCGTGAACGGCCAAATGATATGCTGGTAGTCAAATCTTGACGCAGAGAAAAAACAGCAGCTAACGCGGCGATCAACGGTGATCCACGATCTGTTACGTGGAATAATAGAATGCACAGCATAACAGCTAATGCAGTTTTCATCGTTCGCATTCCTAAACGAAAACGACCAATATGCAATTTTTCCTCCCACTTTCTTTTCTTTATATCTAATAGTTTAGCCGAAATTTGGCAAAAAAACAAAAGGCATCGACTAATCAATGCCTTTTGTTCGAAATTATTTCTCTATTTGCCATTTTTGGTGCATCTGATCTAGAATGTCAATCACATCTTTCGTAAAAAAGAGGGACTTATTTGGTCTTTCCCCGTGAATCATTTGAACCATGTTCTCAATTTCATAGTTCATGGCATTACTGGTAAAGCCAGATTCAATCCATTCTTTTGTTCCATCGTTAAAAACTAGTTCCGCTTTATCAGCGCGTGGATAATCTTCGACAGTGAGGTAGCCATTTTCAAAAGCAACGATTCCTTTTTTAGGCATTTTCGCTTGGAAGGTTAAGCTGATCGAGGCAAGCTCTTGTTTCTCATTTTGTAAAATCGTTACCGATTGTTCATCTACACCCGTGGAAAAAGGAACCATCGTTGAGGCGATCACGGTTGGCTGCTCAGACATGAACCAACGTGCAAATGAAACGGCATAGGTCCCAATGTCCAGTAATGCTCCGCCGGCTAATTCTGGATTGAAAAAGCGGGTGGTAGGATCAGGATCTTTATAGCTTCCAAAAGGAGCCTGAATCATTTTTAATTTTCCTAATTTCCCGCTGTCCATTAACGTATGAAGTTCTTGGTACAAAGGCATGTTAAAGATTGTCATTGCCTCTGCCAAAATCAATTGATTCTTTTCGGCTAACGCAATCGCTTCTTGTAGTTCAGCAAGGGTCATAGTGATCGCCTTTTCGCATAATACATGTTTTCCAGCCTCTAAAGCTTGAATAATATGTTGATGATGTTGGCGATTTGGCACAGCTATATATATAATAGAGATAGCTTCATCAGCCAACATTTCTTGATAACTACCATAAGCTTTCGCGATGCCATATTCTTTCGCAAATTTTTCTGCTTTTTCAAGCGTCCGTGAAGCACAAGCAGTCAAGCTGCTCGTAGTTTGATTAAAATTCTCAGCAAAATCGTGTGCGATATCGCCAAGTCCAACGATTCCCCATTGTAATTCTGTCATATTGGTCCTCCTAAGATAGTCTCTTTTTAATTTTGCAAGTTGAACTATCAATTAAATAAAGCCGTGTTCAACTTATTTTTTGATGAAGTGTGTATAAAAATAGAAAAAAGATTGAAGCTTTTCTCAAATTATAGCAGTAAATATTAAAATAGTTCAATCCATTTGCCAAAGTGGTGTATTTTTTCTGAAAAATCAGTAGAATAGATAAGGAGGGATTTTTCGTGAATCAAATTTATTTGGATTTAGTAATGAGTGCGATTTTTGAACAATTTCATTCAGAACAAGATTTTTATCAAGATTACTTAGGAGTCAATGACGTTCAATGGCAACAGTGGAAGGCTGGTCAGAACAATTTATCACCGGAAGCAAATCAAAAAATCAAAAACTTATTCAGTGATTATGAATGGATGTTAAGTCAAAAAGTCATTCGACAAACGTTTTTGTTCCCCGAAAAGCGCCCGACGGCAGTTGCTGAATATCGTGAGATGAAGACGATTATTGCGCAGCAGTGGATTGCCAGCGGATTGGCTCAAGTCGAAATGATCCCATTCAAAAACAAAAATGAAGAAGAGAATCATGATTATATCGATTTACGTATAACGATCGATTATGACAATTGGGGCTATAGTGATATACTGAGTTTTCGTTTGCCGGCACATATTCAAAATCAAATTGCCAGTGCACACAAGAAAACTGCACTGCTTGACTGGGTAAACGAAAAGTTAACGGAAACATACACGTCATTAGACGATTAACGAGAGGATTTTTAAATTGAAAAAAACAGTAGGACTACTTTCAGTCATAATTATGATCGGAATGACCGCGTATTCACTTTTTTATAGTGCACCTGCTGAGACAGATGCTCAAAAAGCGACGGCAACGACCTATTCATTCGAAAAGAAAACGGCTGCTAAGAAGAATGCTGTGCAAAAAGCGCTGCCTGATTCTAATTCAAAAGATTGGAATCTTGTGTTAGTAGGCCCAAAAAATAAAATAGAGAAGGAAGTTCCTGAAAGTCAGTTGGCTACATTATCAGATAACAGTCATCAAGTCGACAGTCGTATCGCGAAAGATTATGAAGCTTTTTCCGAAGCGGCAACAAAAGCAGGATTCCCTTTAGTCATCGTCTCAGCATTTCGTTCTGTGGAGTCTCAAAAAGAGGTTTTTGAGACAAATGTCAATGGATTGGTGAGTGGTAATGGGATGAGCGAAGAAGAAGCAACTGCGAAAACCAAGGAAACCATTACCGAACCTGGCTATAGTGAGCACCATACGGGTCTTGCAGTAGATATCGTCGATCAAAATTGGTATAACTCCTATTCAACTCAAGTATTAGATGCTTCTTACGGGGATCAACCTGGAGCAAAATGGATCGCTGAGAACGCACCAAAATATGGATTTATCATTCGCTATCCAAAAGATCGCCAAGACATCACTGGTATCACGTATGAGCCGTGGCATATTCGATATGTAGGCAAGGAAAATGCGGAATATATCACGGAACATCATTTAACTTTAGAAGAATTTTTGAAACAGTTATCAGCTAAATAAGGAGGCATTATGCCTAAGAAAAATTATAAAAAACGGAAGTCCAATCTATCGATCCCGCTGATTTTTGCGGGAATCTTGATTATTGGGGTAGCTTTCGTTTTTTCTTTACATTCACTATCAGATTTTGGCGTAGAGGATACTCAAAAGGAAGAAAATTTGTCTCGGCAAGAATTTGTTGAAAAGCTGGCACCACATGCGAAGGAATTGCAACAAGGCTATGGTGTCCTGCCAAGTATCATCTTAGGTCAAGCTATTCTAGAATCTAATTGGGGACAATCACAATTGGCAAGTGAATACAAAAATCTATTTGGTATTAAAGCCTCTGGAAATCAACCAAAAATCAGCCTTGAAACAAAGGAATATATGAATGAGCAGTGGATTACTATCCAAGGAGATTTTAAAGTTTATTCTACATGGGAAGAATCCTTAGATGACCATACCATGCTTTTTGTAAATGGGACAAATTGGAATCCTCAACTTTACGCGGGTGTTTTAACAGCGACGGATTATAAACAGGCGGCTCAAGCATTGCAAACTGCTGGGTATGCGACAGATCCCGATTATGCAAATAAAATTATATCCGTGATTGAAACGTATAGCTTGGATAGATACGATCATTCATAGTAAAATTAATTTAAGAAATACGTTAGGGAGATGGTTTAATGTCAGAAAACAATGTGCCTGAAATTATGACAGAATTACGGCAAGATATCGTACGTGTACCCAAAGTAATCAAGAAAGCTTCCGGAATAATCATTTTCGGTAAGAAAATCCGTTCAATTATTTTTACCACGGATATTGCAATCATTCGAAATACAGATGCGGACGCGGTGATTGCCGTCTATCCTTTTACGCCGCATCCGGCTATTACTAAGAGTATTATTGAAGCAGCAGATATTCCTGTCTTCTCTGGTGTAGCAGGAGGATTGACTCATGGCGCCCGATCTGCATATATGGGGATGTTCGCAGAGTCTCAAGGAAGCTTAGGGGTTGTCGTAAATGGTCCAACGCCAGTAGAAACAATTGAAGCAGTGAATGATGTAGTGGATATCCCCGTTATTGCTACGGTAACATCAAAGTACTCTAAGATTGAAGAAAAATTGGCGGCTGGCGTTGATATTATCAATATCAGTGCTGGGAAAGAAACAGTCGAAGCAGTGAGGCATTTTCGTCAAATGTACCCAGATCTTCCAATCATTGCTACTGGAGGTCCTGATGAAGAGACAATCGAAGCAACGATTACAGCTGGAGCGAATGCAATCACCTACACGCCACCATCAAACGGAGTCTTGTTTAGCAAGAAGATGGAGAAATACCGTAAGATGGAATACGACGAAGACCATCAATAAAAAGGAAAAGGATGTCGAAATCATAAACGATTTCGGCATCCTTTTTTTATCTATTAGCTAATGTTTTGAGGGAAACTACGATGCAAAAATAGTTTTAAACGTTGGTAATAATTGATCAAATGATTTAAGTTCTATGTCTTGAATTTGGGTTGTTCCTTTTGGTAATTGTCGATTTCTATGGTTGAGCCAAAGCGATTGCCAGCCAGCACGTTTAGAACCAATCACGTCGTTGTTGAAATTGTCTCCGACATATAAAGAATTTTCAGGATTTAAGGAGAACTGCTTCTTGCCTAAATCGAAAATTTCAACGTCTGGTTTTTCATAGCCGGTCGCTTGAGAGATGATGATGTTTTCCTCATTAACCCAATTCAACAGACCTAATTGTAAAATCTTTTTGTATTGATGATCCGTTGGACCGTTGGTGATGATACTAACGGGTACTTTTTTTCTTTTTAAAAAATCCAGTGTTTTTTCAACTTCTCGATGCATGGTGATAGCATCTAATTCAGCCTCATAAACCTCTTGGAAATGCAGCGCTTCGTCATCAGTAATATGCGGATAATCCAAATCTTTTAATGATTGACTGATACGATGAGAACGCATATACTCCAGTGTCCATTCTTGAGTAATGACTTTGTTAAAGTTTGCATCACTATGCACACGAAAACGGGTATAAAGCGGGAGCATATCTTCTTCAGTAACTAAAGGAAACAATTTTTGGACTGCTTTTCGAAATGGTTCTTGTTGATCGTAAATTGTATCATCGATATCAAATACGACAGTTTCAATCAAATTCGACACGCCTTTCATTTTTCAGCAAATTTTCTGTTAATTACAGTAGCTATTTTAGTATAAAAAATTACACAAAAAAAGTGTAAATCGTTGATTAGAAAAGGTTTTTGATACTAAAAAAGACAAACCGCATATTATCAATTTTCAGTAACTGAGACTCAAAAAAAGATTTCTTTTTAAATTCTAATCTATTATGATTAAGATATAAAAACGGATAGGTGGAAAAGAGATGCGTAGAAAAAAAAGACAGGTTACTGATTTAGAATTAATCAAGAAATTTGTAGAAAAAACACAAGTTGTACGAATTGCATTGAATGGAGAAAAATATCCTTACGTTGTACCAGTAAATTTTGGATATGAATGGAACGAGGAAGAGCTAACGCTTTTTATTCATGGTGCTGCCGAAGGAAAAAAGGTAAACATGATTAAAAATGATCCCCATGTTGCAGTAGAAATGGATGGTCATCATAGACTGATCGAAGGAACTAGTAATGCGGCTACTTATTCTTATGCATATCAGAGTTTTATTGGTTTTGGCCATGCAAGCTTTTTAGAGGATTTGGAAGAGAAAAGACAGGCACTTCATGTTTTAATGGATCATGCAGCAAAAGGGGCCAGTTTTGACGAAATACCAGAAGCTATGTTGAAACGTACGGGCATTATCAAAATAACGCTAGCTTCCTATACAATGAAGGAAAATATCCATCCAGATGAAAAATAATATATAAAAAAAGGCCTCAAACCTCTTAGAGAGATTTGGGGCCTTTTCTATTTATGCAGTTTTTTTAATCGATATTCTTCAAAGTAAGAAGCATTACCTCGGCTTTGGACTCTAGCATAAATACCCATCAGAACAGCACCAATTGTATTCGTTAGTAAATCACCCATGGTATCCATTAATGCAGCACGACCGACTAATAATTTTCCTGCTGAGGTGGCATAACGCTGTAGGTTCATATCCGCCACTGTATCGCATAGAAATTCCCAAAACTCCCAAAAAACGCCGCACACTCCTGCAAAGGCAAAACCAAACAATAGGAAAAGCCACGGGGAGGTTTTGCTGATATTCGCATCCTTCATGAGGTATCCAATCAATCCGTATCCTAAGGCAGTTAATACCATAGGACTCACAGTGTGCAAAATTTTATCCCAAAAAGATACAATTGAAATCATGTGTAATGAAGTACCCAAGAAAACAGAAATCACTAAGAAAAACCAATAAAAATAAATGATTTTTTCTGGTATGAAAAGTTTGAATAACTTAGAAATGAGTTCAGGTAAAAAGATGAGACCAATACCTGCCAAACATTCGATAACAAAAATCACTCCTTGCTTTGTCGAATATTTGCCAATAACAAATTCAAAGATATTATACGCAAGACAGAGAATACCAAAAACTACTAATGCTGTTCTATATTTTTTATAAGTCACGCCAATCACTACCTTCTAAAAACGATTTGATGTTCTCCAGCAGGGCAGGTTCATTGCTGACAATGACACCATTCAATTTAATAAGCCCGACTGTATAAAGGTTCAAATAATGAAATTGATTTTCTGCGGGTGTTTGTAATGCCGCTATTTTCTGCTGGTTGTCGGCGCCTTGTTGACGCGAATCTGTGTATAGCGCGATGATTGGAATTCCTTTAGCATAGGCAACACCGATTTCTGAGGCAACACCAGCATCAATCGTCAGGCCATCTAATAAAGCGACCATCAAATCACTTTTTAAAACTTCCTCAGTATCAGCCAAGGCGATCATCTTACTATCGGCATATGCTGATTTGTCATTGATTCCCGCATTTTCCTGCGGTAAATAGATTGTTAACTCTTTATCAATTTCGCGAATTTTTTTAACTAAATAATCATTGTAGAATAAGTCACTCTGCGCAAATAAAGGAGCAGCAAAATATATATGTTTAGAAGTAGTCACTGAAATAAGCCTCCATATCCGGTATGATTGATTCTAATAATTCAACGGCTTTTTTATCCGCCTCAATTCGCTCGATCCGGGCAAGATAGGTCGCACGTCTGTAATTCATTAATAAACAAGTCAAAGTTTGAATGGTCAAACGAATACGTTTCCCTTTTGGTTGATCTGAGATATCCAAAGCACCCTTGTCGTCCCAACTCAAAGCAAAGATGCTGTTATTCCATTTTGCAACTGGATCAGTCACTTCAAAGTAGAAGGGCTCCACAGATTTTTCAAACGGGTATTCCAATAAAAATTGTTTTACATCAACAATGCGTGCCATAAAAAAAGGGGCAATCGTTTCGGTTATTTCGCTATCATCGAGTAAAAAAGATAAAGGTTCATTTTTGTAAATATCACCTTCTACCCAATAAATCATTGAAAAGTGTGCACTGATGAAATTCCACAATCCGTTTCGTGCTTCTTGATTTAAGTAGAACATTTCTTTGATATGAAAAACTTCATCAGAGATCCAGTAGAAGAGAACACCGGTTGGTTTCTTATGCTCATCATAGTAAACCGCCGCAATCCGTTCTTCTTCATTTTCAAAGCGCCAGTATTCTTCCCAATTTAATTCTTTCCGAATCATAGCCCCGTGATTATTTAAAGCAAACTCATCGTATACCTTATAAACATCTGGATCGTCAACCTCTTTCCGTTCAACAATTCCAGGTAGATCAACTTGTTTGGGTAATTGCGTGTCTTTTATTTTGAAGCTTAATTTATCGGACATAATTTCCCAACCTTTACGTCGATAATAAGGAATATTGTAAGGATATAGATAGGAAATCCACTGTTGGTCCTGACGCATTTGAATCAGCGCTTTTTCGATCAAATCTTTCATAAGCCCGTGGTTCGCATATTCAGGATAAGTCCCAACTCCAGTAATCCCTCCCATGTCAAAAAGCTTTCCGTGAATATTTACTTCACAAGGATAGATCGCGATTTGTGAAATGAGATTTTCGTCATGAAACCAGCCAAAAACTTTTGATTGTTCCAAAACAGGCTTTTTTGCCCGAACCATTTCACGTTTGTTTTCGTACCCGCTATTTTCAATATCACTTTCGGTGACTTGAAAAACATAGCTGAGTAGTTCGTCGTATTGAGCTAAATATTCTTCACCGACTGGCTTCAAGACTAATTGTTGCTTAAAGTCATTTTCCATTCTTTCATCTCCATTTTTAGTTTACAACCTTAGTATAGCAAAAGCAGGTTTATTTTTCTCTTACAGACATTGGAAATAGGGGAAAAGACTTTTTTTCTACCGGAAACGTTGGTATAATTGACAGTGCTGACTAAAAGAAATGAGGAACTTTAATGAATTTAGAAGAAATGAAGAAACGCCAAGAAATGATTCGAAACTTTTCAATCATTGCGCATATTGATCACGGGAAGTCCACTTTGGCGGACCGAATCTTAGAACAAACAAATACTGTAAGTTCCCGAGAAATGCAAGAACAGCTATTAGATTCAATGGATCTTGAACGTGAACGCGGGATTACTATTAAATTGAATGCCGTTGAATTACACTATACCGCAATCGATGGACAAACATATATTTTCCATTTGATTGATACACCAGGGCACGTGGATTTCACCTATGAGGTTTCGCGGAGCTTAGCTGCCTGCGAAGGAGCAGTCTTAGTAGTAGATGCGGCCCAGGGGATCGAGGCTCAGACCTTAGCAAACGTTTATCTGGCACTTGATAACGATTTGGAAATTTTACCAGTGATCAATAAGATCGACTTGCCAGCAGCAGATCCGGAGCGCGTTCGTAAAGAAATCGAAGACGTAATCGGAATTGATGCAGAGGATGCGGTTCTTGCCAGTGCTAAGACCGGTATTGGTATTGGGGATATTTTGGAACAAATCGTAACGAATGTACCTGCACCAAGCGGTGACTTGGAGGCGCCATTAAAGGCACTGATTTTTGATTCGGTTTACGACAGCTATCGTGGTGTCGTCTTGAATGTTCGAATCACAGACGGCGTTGTGCGTCCTGGAGATAAAATTCAGTTAATGAGCAATGGAAAAACCTTTGATGTTACTGAAGTGGGTGTATTTTCACCGAAAGCCGTTCAACGTGATTACTTAATGGTGGGAGATGTGGGCTATATTACAGCTAGCATCAAGTCTGTCCAAGATACACGTGTTGGGGATACGGTAACACTTGCTAACAATCCAGCAGGAGAAGCATTATCAGGTTATCGAAAAATGAATCCAATGGTGTTCTGCGGGTTGTACCCAATTGATACATCAAGATACAACGATTTACGAGAAGCATTGGAAAAATTACAATTGAACGATGCGGCACTTCAATTTGAACCAGAAACTTCCCAAGCATTAGGATTTGGTTTCCGTTGCGGATTTTTAGGGTTGCTGCATATGGATGTCGTACAAGAACGCCTAGAGCGTGAATTTAATTTAGAATTGATCACTACAGCGCCGTCAGTTATTTACCATGTGAATTTGACTGACGACACACAATTAATTGTAGACAATCCATCAGATTTTCCTGATCCATCAAAAATTCAGAACGTCGAAGAGCCTTTTGTTAAAGCAAATATTATGGTGCCAAATGAATACGTGGGTGCTGTAATGGAGCTTTCTCAACGGAAACGCGGTGAATTTATCACAATGGATTATTTAGATGATTATCGCGTAAATGTTGTTTACCATATTCCGTTATCTGAGATTGTTTTTGACTTTTTCGATAAGTTAAAGTCAAGCACCAAAGGGTACGCTTCTTTGGATTACGAGATGGCTGATTACCGTGAAAGTCGTTTAGTTAAGATGGATATTCTGTTAAATGCTGAAAAAGTCGATGCGTTAAGCTTTATCGTTCACCGTGAATTTGCTCAGGAACGTGGACGGGCAATTGTTGACAAGCTAAAAACATTGATTCCGCGCCAGCAGTTTGAAGTACCTATTCAAGCCACTATTGGAACAAAAATCGTTGCACGTACGGATATCAAAGCATTACGCAAGAATGTGTTAGCAAAATGTTATGGCGGCGATGTTTCACGAAAACGTAAACTGCTTGAAAAACAAAAAGAAGGGAAAAAGCGGATGAAACAAATTGGCTCCGTAGAAGTACCTCAAGAAGCGTTCATGGCTGTTCTGAAAATGGACGAGGATGAACCTAAGAAAAAATAAAGAGCAATTCTTTCATATTGCGAATAGTTCATAAGGCGTTGGATAAGAAAGTCCTTCGCCTTATTTTTTTAAAATGCAATAGAGAACATTGATAACCCATGTTCTTTAAGATTCAATATGTAAGAGCTAAAGTTTTTCAATACTTATCATTGAAAATAGAAAAGTTTAGTATAATTAACAGCAGTTGCAAGAAGGAGTCTCACTATGGAACAAATGAAACACTTATTAGCAGAAAAATTTGGTTTTACGCAATTTCGAAACGGACAGGAGGACATTATCCAACGAGTTCTACAAAAGAAAAATGTCTTAGGGATCATGCCAACTGGCGGAGGAAAGTCTATTTGTTATCAATTGCCCGCGCTAGTTTTAGAAGGTTTAACCTTAGTTATTTCTCCGTTAATTTCCTTGATGAAAGATCAAGTTGACAGTTTGAATGAATTAGGAATTCCGGCAGCATTTATCAATAGTACGTTGTCTAATGTAGAGATGAATGATCGTGTACGACGAGCTGCGCGTGGGGAAATAAAATTATTGTATGTCGCACCAGAGCGGTTAGAGTCCTCAGATTTTCGTGAGTTATTGAGATACGTACCGATTGAGCTTTTAGCCGTTGACGAAGCACACTGTATTTCCCAGTGGGGACACGATTTTCGCCCTAGCTATTTGAAACTGGCAGAAACGATTCAAAATTTTAATCAACAGCCGACGGTTATAGCTTTAACAGCCACTGCGACCCCTCAAGTAGCTGAGGATATTTCTAACTTATTACATATTTCAAAGGAAAATGAAGTCAAAACGGGTTTTGCTCGCGAAAATTTAGCTTTTCAAGTTGTAAAGGATCAAAAGGATCTTTATTTGTTGGAATATCTGAAACTAAACCATGGACAATCTGGAATCATCTATGCTTCTACGCGTAAGGAAGTTGAACGATTGTATCATCTATTGAAGCATCATCAATTCTCAGTTGGTATGTATCATGGCGGATTAAAAGACACGGAACGGCTACAAAACCAAGAAGACTTTCTATTTGATCGGACTGAAGTAATGGTTGCTACGAACGCCTTCGGTATGGGAATCAACAAAAGCAATGTCCGCTTTGTGATACATGCACAGATTCCTGGTAATTTAGAATCTTATTACCAAGAGGCAGGACGTGCTGGAAGAGATGGATTACCAAGTGAGGCTGTTTTGTTTTACTCGCCCAAAGATATTCAAATTCAAAAATTCTTTGTGGAGCAGTCTCAATCTGAATTAGCCTATCAGCAAAATGAATATACAAAGTTAAGGGAAATGAACCAATATGCCCATACACAAATGTGTTTGCAGCGTTACATTCTGAATTATTTTGGTGAAGATCAGGCGGATTGCGGGAAATGCAGCAATTGTTTAGATGACCGGGAACAGGTGAATATTACGACTGACACACAAAAGGTACTGTCTTGTGTAAAACGTATGGGCGAAAAATTTGGAAAGGCATTAGTAGCAAAAGTATTAGCCGGATCAAATGATCAAAAGATAAAGCAATGGAATTTTGAAACATTACCAACCTATGGATTGATGAAAGACTACTCTCAGAAGGAAATTGCTAATTTGATCGACTACCTGATAGCTGAACATTATTTAATTCCCTCTGAAGGGCAATACCCTTTATTGTCTGTATCTGAGCAAGGCATCTTAGTTTTAATGGGCAAACAAGAAGTCTATCGGAAGCAAGCGCCGGTGAAACAGTTAGTAGCAGATGATGAACTATTTGAAAAAATGAGAAGCTTACGCTCTCAGATTGCACAAGAAAAGAATTTGCCGCCTTACGTCATTTTTTCAGATAAGACGTTGACAGAATTAGCTGAGAAACTGCCTCAAACATCTATAGAATTTTTACAAATAAAAGGTGTGGGAAAAAGTAAGCTTGATAATTATGGGGAACAGTTCTTAACTCTATTAAAAAAAGAAAACTAAAATGATTTCCAATTATTAATTTTTAAATTTGAAATAATGAGAAATAGAGCAGAGAAATAGTGATCAAAAATTAATTCCTTGATCACTATTTTTTTTATCCTAAAAAGCAACGATTGCAGGCTCGCAGACTTATTTTTTTACTTATCAACTGATAAATAATAGAATTATAGTATGAGGAGAGTGACTATGAAGAAGGTAATAGTAATAGGTGCAGGAGTCGCAGGGCTTACTGCAGCAGTAAGATTACAAAAACTAGGTTATGCTGTTCAACTCTATGAAAAGGCTAGTCAAGTAGGCGGCAAAATGAACCAGATCAAAAAAGAAGGCTTTACTTTTGATGTAGGACCGACGATTGTCATGATGCCGGATATTTATAAAGAAGTCTTTGAGTTTTGTGGGAAGAATCCCGATGATTATATTCCGATGGAGAAGATTGATCCGATGTTGAAATTGTATTTTTCTGACGATGATCCCTTGATCTTTTCATCCGATTTGGTCGAACTAACGAAAACATTAGAAGGAATATCTGAGGAAGATGCTCAAGGCTATTTCGCATTCTTAGCAGATATTTATAAGCGTTACTTAGTTGCAAAAGAAGCATTCATTATGCGCTCATTTCGATCTTTTTGGGATTTTTACAATCCAAAATCATTGTTGAATGGACTAAAGTTGAAGACTTTTGGTGATGCGTACAGCTCCATCTCAAAATTTGTTAAAGATGATCGCCTTCGTAAATCATTGGCGTTTCAAACACTTTACATTGGCATTTCTCCTTATCAGGGCCCGTCATTGTATACGATCATTCCCATGATCGAGCTGCTTTATGGCATTCATTTTATGAAAGGTGGAATGTATACCTTAGCACAAGGTCTAGAGCGATTATTTATCGAATTAGGCGGGGAAGTTTTCTGTAATACGGAGGTGCAGGAAATACTGATTGAGAATAAGGAAGCCGTAGGAATAAAAGTTGACGGAAAGAATGTTTTGGCTGATGCAGTGGTGTGCGGAGCGGACTTTCCTTATGCTATGAAGCATTTAGTGCCAAACGAAAAAGATCGTGGGAAATATACGGATAAGAAAATTGATAAAATGGACTATTCATGTTCTTGTTTTTTGCTCTATCTAGGTTTAGACAAAAAATATGAAGTAGAGGCGTTGCATTCAATTCACTTCGCAAAGGATTTTGAAAAGAATATTACAGATATTTTCGATCAAGGTGTACTTCCAGATGACCCCTCGTATTATTTATACGTGCCATCATTCTTAGATCCTGACATGGCAAAAGAGGGGCACGAAGCATTATATGCGTTAGTGCCTGTACCAGAATTATCAAAATTCTCTGATTGGAATGAAGAGACCATTCAAAAATACCGCGACCATGTGCTGCAGAAAATCAAGCAAGAAACAGTATTCACTGATATTGAAGAGCATATCGTTTTTGAAGAACACTACACACCAAGAGATTTTAGTGAAAACTTCAATGCTTATCGAGGAGCAACTTTCGGGTTAAAACCGACGTTGAAGCAAAGTAATTATTATCGACCACATAATAAATTTGATTATGCTGACAATCTCTATTTCTGCGGGAGCAGCACGCATCCAGGAGCGGGAGTTCCAATTGTCATGCAAAGTGCTAAGTTGGCTGTAGAGGAGCTGATTCGCGATGACCAATAAGCTTTCTAACGATTTTGTTCATTATCAAGACGATTTTGATTACTGTAAAAAGATCATCAAACATCATTCAAAAAGCTTCTATGCGGCCTTTTCTCAATTACCGGAACAAAAAGCGATGAGTGTCTATGCGATCTATGCTTTTTGCCGAAGGGCGGATGATATCATTGATGTGGAAAAAAAACCTGAGAAATTAGAGGTAATGCGTGACCAATTGGATGAGTTTCAAAAGGGAAATTGTCCAGAAGAGCCGATGTGGCGAACATTAGCAGTGGTTTTTGATCATTATCCTTTAGACATCAAGTTCTTCTATGATATGTTGGAGGGGCAACGTCGAGATGCTCATTTTGAACAACCTCAGACGCAAAAAGAATTAGAGGAATATAGTTATTATGTTGCAGGATCTGTTGGATTAATGTTGTTGCCCATTCTCTCGGCAAATTGGCAAAGTATTATAGAGGAAGCCAAGGATTTAGGTCGGGCAATGCAGATTACGAACATCTTGCGTGACATCGGCGAAGACTTGAATGAAGGTAGAATCTACCTTCCAAAAGAACTGATGGATCAATATGGTGTGACGGAAAAAGCGATTAGAACACATCATATGAGTCAAGCATTTATTGACTTATGGGAGTTTGAAGCGCATCGTGCAGAGGAAAGTTACAAAAAGGGATTGGAAATGATCGCTGAAATTGATGAAGAATGCAGGATTCCTCTACTGACAGCAATTTATCTTTATAGAGAGATTTTGTCTGTGATACGTGAAGGAAACTATGATGTATTTGGAAAGAGACATGTAGTCAATAAAACTAGAAAACTAGTACTATTTAAAGCAGCCAATCACGACTCAAAAAGAATAGCGCTTAAAAAAAGGTAATGTTCAAACAACACTGAATAAAAGATAGTCAAGTATGCGGAGTAAGTACTCTCTGCGTACTTTTTTTGTGATCAAAAAATCTGTGAGATTTCAAAAAAGGGTACCGCTTATATCGTGACTGAAATAAGGCTGAGAAGTATTTTTTTGGAATCACTAAAACAAAATTGATTGTAAAGCAGTAAGGATGTATTGGATAAAATCAATTAAAAAATAAATAACGATTTGCCAATAATGCGTTGTTTTAGTATGGATTCTTACATCCAATTAGTTGAATTTAAATAACATGAATGGAAATAAAAATAATTTAACCATGTATTATCTTCAATCTAAAAGGAAAAGTATTTTTAGTTTGTAAAAAAGTGATGAGCAAGATTAGCAAAAAAGGATTCTTCCTCTGGTAAGGTGATGACGTATTTAAACGAAAGGAAGGTTTTAGTATGAATTTAGAAAATGAAGTGGTCGTCATTACTGGAGCAGGTGGTGGTATTGGAATAAATGCCGCAAAAAAAGTTTCTTCTTTAGGCGCTAAAGTAGTCTTGGCTGATATCGATGAGGAGCACTTACGTAGCTTAGCTGGAGAATTGAGAGCGGAAGGAGGTGCTGTGGAATACTTTAAAGTCGATGTGACGAAAAGTGAAGATATGAAGAAATTAGTCGCTTTTACGAAGGAAAAGTATGGAAAAATTGATGTTTTCTTTAATAGTGCGGGTGTGCTAAATATAGGGTTGAATCGAGAAATGCCTAGCAAAGAATACACGCAAGTGATCGAAGTAAATGTTTTAGGTGTTTTGAATGGTTTATCAGCGGTTTTGCCTGAATTTAGAAAAGTCGATAAAGGTCATGTTGTCACCATGGTTTCAATTGGCGCACATGTAGTTGGACCAGCAATGAGCACATACGCAGCATCAAAAACAGCAGTATTAAAAATTATGGAAGGGGCTCGACAAGAAGAAGCAGATACCAAAATACGATTTACATCAATTTCTCCTGGAAACGTGGCTACTGACATGGGAAGAAAATTGGATCAAACAACGGATGAGTATCAAATTCTAACACCTGAAGCCATCACAGATGCCTTGCTTTATGCCTTGCAGCAACCAGAGCAAGTAGCTATTAATGAAATTATTTTGAGACCTACAAAAATGATGGTCTAACTATTGTTAGCAATGTAAGGAGTACAAAAAGGAGAGAAATTATTTTCTCTCCTTTTAGTTACTTTTTCAATTGTTGCGGTCGGCTATTCTATTTTTTTATACTCATTTAGACGAGTAGATCGAGGATTAAGACAATTGATTGAGTGTCTCAATTTGTTTCAAAAATCCGAGGAATGATGGCATCAATTTTTAGTACTTCACCCTCAGTGAGAGTCTTTCCATCCTTTCGCCAAATACGAATATGTCTTTGTTCCTTTTCAAGCGCATAATTTTCAGAAGTATACTTTGCGCGAGAATTATTTAACAAGGTTGTAATAAAAAGAGCTCGCAGCTGACTTAAAGAAAGTCCATTTTCGCCTTGCATTAAAAAAGGTGATTCATAGTGGTAAACTCGATAATCATTAGAAATTGTTCCTCTCATAATTTCCTCCTCCAAATACCTTCTTCCTCTATTTTAGCAATAAAAGAACTGTTAAAAATAGTCTTTTATTAATAACTTACGAATTCGTTCACAATTATACTATGATCGTTTAAAAAATAGTGACGCTTAAGATGATTCGCCGTAGGTGCTTAAAAAAAAGGATAAAAGATAAATAAGGTTTTTGATTGAAAAATAAACACAAAAATGTTAGCGTTTACATTGAGGGGCAAATTTTAAAAGGGGGGAATTAAATGATATATCGAGCAATAGCAGCTGGCGCTGAAGTAGAAAATATTGTTTCAACCAATTCCTCGAAAAGCTTTAGTGTAGATCGCCAATTTGAAAATGGGTTTACGTTGACTAATAAGGAGCAGTTGCTCTATGTGGGGAATGATAAAAAAGGGGTGCTTCCTTTCGGGATTCATCTGAATCATTCAGATTACCAGGCAATTTGTGCGAAAAAAATACGAAATTGTCAGTTTGAAAGGCAGAAGGATCAATTATATTTAATTGATTCATTCTTTGAAGTTATGATTTCAGAAAAAATTTTTTATCATGGAACACCAAAACCAATGACTGTAAATTCAGTACAATTAAAGCAAAAAATTTTCCAATTAGAGCGAGAGGAGCTACTTCTTGGCTCTGAATTCAAAGGTGAAAGAGAAGGAACGGTTCCGGCTTTTCAAAAATTGCTTTCTTTAAGTCCAACAAACCGTGCAAAAGGGATTTTATATTATTTAGGGAGAGGAGAAGGCATTTTTCCTTCTGGCGATTGTTTCTTAATTGGCTTAATGGCGGTTGATCAAGTAGTATCAATTTTTACAAACGACTTCTATCTATTACTAAGAAGTTTTCTTGTTCAAAAAAAATGGACGACAGCGCTATCGAATACCTATCTAAATTATGCATGCAAAAGAACATTTGGCAGTTTCGTCAATTCGGCAATCGATGGATTGGTCGGTAACGATGGCAATTGGAAAGTAAAAATTGAAGAATTAAAAAATCTAGGCGAGTCCTCTGCTAGCGATATATTAGCTGGTATGGTTGCTGGAGCAAATGTGTATTTGAGCAAAGAGAGAAAGGATTTTTTTATTTAACTTTACAAATGAAAAGCCAAATCGATTTTTACTTTACAAATGGAAAGTTTTTTATCTATTTACTTTTCAAAGACCTGATCGCTTCTTAATGGCGACCAGGTCTTTTAGTGTCTTTAATTGCATGTATATGAATCAGTTTATCGATTCATTTTACTTGCTAAGTCAAAATAGAACATAAAAAAAGAATCCATTTCGGCACTTTGTTTAACAGTCGCTTAGTATGTCAACTCGAACATTAGATTATCCGACTAAGGACCTATTTCGAAAAAGTAGAAAAAAATTTATAATATAGGTAACAAGTTACGTATATTGAATGACTGGAGAAAATAAAGTGGATATCGAACAGTTAATTGAAGACTTTCAAACAAGTAGAGATAAACAGCAGCGCGCTATTTTCGCTAGTCTATACATTTTAGGAAATCGGCTTCAAACCTCTTTCGATAAAATTGATCCGTCTGTGACAATGAAGCAGTTTATGGTTTTAGTTATGATAAGGCAATCGTCTGAAAGAGCTATTGATTTAACAAGTTGCGGAAAATTGCTAGGCTGTTCAAGGCAAAATATCAAAAAATTAGCGATTGCATTAGAAGCAAAGGAATTGATCGCAATGAATCGAAGTGAAAAGGATAAGCGAAAGACGATTCTCGTCTTAACAAAGAAAGGGGAACACTATTTTCATTCGGTTGAAACATTGCACAGCCATGCTTTGGCAACCATTTTCAATGGGTATTCTGATAAGGAGTTATCGAACTTTTTTGATATTTTTATGAAATTGTACCAAGGTGTCGAGAAATTGGAAATCACTGAATAAGAAGGAGAAGATGAATAAAATGGAAAAGCTTGTTATTTATGCCACGAAAAGAGGAAGTTCTAAAAAATATGCGGAGGTATTTGCACAAAAGCATGGCTATCCGATTTATGAACAAGGGAGGGTGCCTTCAGAAGACTTCGCGGGTTCAAAAAAATTATACTATTTTGGCAGTGTATACGCTGGTAGAGTTTTTCAGTTAAACAAGTTGAAAGAAAAATGCAGAGAAGGAATAGAAATCACAGTAGTACCAGTCGGTTTATCTTCAAAAAATGACCAAGAAAAAATGGTTGAAATTCGTAAAGGAATTATTGAAACTTTTCCGGAGGCAGAGATTTTCTATATGAGAGGACGATTGTCATATAAAGAATTGAGTTTTCCCGAAAAAATACTGATAAAGATGATCAATAAAGAGAGCAAGAAAAAGGAATTGCAGAATAAATTGGATATTGAAAAAGCAATTGGACAAGTTGTAGCGGAAGACGATGTAGACTTTATCAATTTAAACGAATTAGAAGTTATTGAGTAGGACTATCAATAACCCGTTTATGGTCGAATAGTGCCTTTCATAAGTCCAAATAAAAGGACTTGCGTATATAATTTATTTATTTGATAATATTTTGATTGCAATTTGGAATGATTTGTATTAGACTAATTCCAATCTATACGTATGCATTGAAGAGAAGAGTAATTAATCACGAAACGATTAAAGAGACCCTCGGCTGGTGAAAAGAGGGATCGTGGAAAGTTAATGAAGATGAGCTCTGAGCATTCAGTTTGTTCACGCAAATTGAACGGAAAGCGACCGTTACTTCGCCGGGTATGTAAGTACCGTTGAGGTATTATCTGAAAGGGTAATACGAATAAGGGTGGTAACGCGAAAATATTCGTCCCTTTATTTATCAGTAGACTGGTAGGTAAAGGGACGGATATTTTTTTATTTGTCAAAATTTAATAGGAGTGTGTCAGTATGAAAAAAATTGGTTTCGTTGCATTGGTATTTAGTTGTTTCATTTTTTTAGCAGCTTGTAGTTCGGGTTCCGCAGAAAAAGCAGATAAAATAAAAATTGGGGCCTCCCCTACGCCTCATGCAGAAATTTTAGAACATATCAAACCCGAATTGAAAAAGAAGGGGATTGAACTAGAAATTGTAAAATTTGATGACTATGTTTTGCCGAATAAAGCGTTAGAAAATGGGGATATAGATGCAAATTATTTTTCAACAGTCCCTTATTTTAATT
Organism: Enterococcus sp. AZ048; assembly: GCF_051715125.1. Taxonomy (NCBI): domain Bacteria; kingdom Bacillati; phylum Bacillota; class Bacilli; order Lactobacillales; family Enterococcaceae; genus Enterococcus; species Enterococcus sp. AZ048. The sequence continues at coordinate 1,313,631 of NZ_JBIOTD010000001.1, forward strand.
TACAAAAAAAAGAAAACGACTATCGTTTTTCAAATATAGGAGCAATCCATTTAGAACCAATGGGGATCTATTCACACAAAATAAAGAAAATTAGCGAAATACCTTCTGGTGCAAAAGTAATCGTCTCAAACGTTCCCTCGGAATGGGGACGTGTGCTGAATATTTTTGTTGAGAATAAATTATTAAAAATCAAGCCAGGAGTAGCCATCGATAAAGCTACTTTTGAAGACATAATAGAAAATCCAAAAAACTTAGTCTTTGATCACAGTGTCGATCCAACCTTATTAACCTCGGCTTTTGAAAACAATGAAGGAGATCTTGTCGCGATCAATTCTAATTTTGCTTATGAAAAAGGATTGAATCCAGTAAAAGATTCTTTAATGATCGAGCAAAAGAACTCGCCATATGTAAACATCGTAGCGACAAAAACGAGCAACAAAGAGAATAAAGACTTGAAAAAAGTAGTGGATGTCCTACATGAGCCGCAAGTGCAAAAGTGGATCGAGAAAAAATGGGGCGGATCGATTGTACCCGTCAGTGAATAAATGAAAGAAGAGGTGAATAAGATGGAGAGAGCAGTATTTGCAGGTGGTTGTTTCTGGTGTATGATTCAACCTTTCGATAGCCTTGCGGGCATTCAATCGGTAATCTCAGGTTATACAGGGGGAGCAAAGGAAAACCCAACGTATTTAGAAGTTAAAAGTGGCGAGACAGGTCATACGGAGGCCGTGGAAATTATATATGACCCTTTAGTTATTTCATACGATGAGCTTCTAGAAATCTATTGGCAACAGACAGACCCAACGGACGCATTTGGTCAATTTGAAGATCGAGGGAGCAGCTACAGACCGGTTATTTTTTACTTTGACGAGAAGCAAAAAGAACATGCTGAAAAAAGTAAGGAAACACTGCAAAATAGCGGAAGATTTGATGAGCCGATTGTAACTAAAATCGAGAAAGCAACGGTATTCTATCCAGCAGAGGAAGAGCATCAAGACTATTATCAAAGGAATCCTGAAAACTATCAAAAAAATGCAGCCCGCAGAAAAAAATTTATCTCTGAGTTTTGGTAGAAGCGACGAGGTTCCATGAAACACGCTAACTAGGGACAACTCAAAAGAAGAACCTTTCTTTTGAGTTGTCCCTGATTAATTTTCTCCTTAAGCAGAAAAATGTGACATATGTCCTAATTGTTTTTCTTTTGAGTGATTACAATAAGCATATAGGAGGTGCTTATTATGATAATCCTAGTCTTACTTTTGATTTTTATAGTTGTCGCTTTATATTTAAGAAAGCAAAATAAGAACAAATCAGAATTTATTTATTGGGAAAAAATCGATGAGTTGGAAAAGCAGAGAAAAGAAATGATTTTACAACGCGCGCGAGAAAGACAAAATTTCTAAAAAAAGTCAGCCGATTTGCTTTAAAAGCAAGAAACCGGCTGATATTTTTTTTACAGCGTTTCATTTTCAAAATAAGAAACTTCTGACGAGTACTGGATCAATTTTTCTTTATCAAGTAGTAAGAATGCTCGTTTTTCCTTTTTTAAAATGTTACTCTCACACAATTTTTTTAGTAAACGTAATAGGTGGCGATAGCTGATGCCAATTGTTGCCGCAACATCAGAAAGATTGTCATAAAAATAATTTTTGTAGGCGCCTTTTAATATATAAGTACAGAGTCTTTGTTCTCCAGAGTAAAGTGCATTTGAAGAATAGTCATGTGAGGAGCTCACTAGATTGTTTGATAACCCCTTCGCCAGCTCGGTCATAAAAGTCAAATTTTTGAACATCGTATCATCGTCATCTTGAAAAGGAACGACGAGACATTCGAAAGCTGAGAGTGCAACGACAGAGGCTGTAGCATAGTTTGTCTTGGACATTAATTCGACATCTCCGATGATACCGCTTGATAGATAGTATGCTAAAACAAGACTTTTTCCTGAAGGAGAAGTTGTACAAACTTTCGCCTTTCCAGAGACAACCAGCAGGATATATTTATATTCAAATCCTTGAGAAAAAACGATATCTCCAGACTCGTAGTGACGTATTTCACATAACGCGTGATGATCGAATAATCCATATTTTTTTAACAATTTAAAATGGTGTTCCTGTAATGGATAAGTCATATGATTTCCTCGTTTCTCCTAATGACTATAGGAAGCATTGGTTATTAGTCATTTTACTATTTTCGGGTTTAAGTTGTCGCGATAAACGCCTAAACAAGTTCGGTAAATGCAAACTAAGTAAGAAAGTCCATCGTTCGACCCTCCAAATGATATTTGTGCTTTTTTAGAAATTACTATAAATAGTTTGGATTTTTGAAAAATTCATTTGTGCAATATGTTACAATTGAAGTTGTAATACAAACGCTTTCAATAACTAGGAGGTAAAGTGAATGACAAAAACAGTAATAGTTGGTACAAACCATGCGGGGATTGCCGCAGCGAACACGTTATTAGACACATTCGATGATCAGGAAGTAGTAATGATCGATCGGAACAATAATTTGAGTTATTTGGGTTGTGGAACGGCGTTATGGGTGGGACGTCAAATAGACTCTTATGAAGGCTTATTTTATACAAAAAAAGAAGACTTTGAGAGCAAAGGCGCTAAGATCTCCATGGAAACAACCGTTGATCACATTGATTATGGGAAAAAAGAAGTTCATTGTCTGCTTAATAATGGCGAATCATTCATTGAAAGCTACGACAAGCTAATTTTAGCGACAGGGTCAGTGCCAATATCACCGAATGTTCCTGGTCGAGATTTAGAAAATATTCATTTTTTGAAACGTTTTCAAGATGGTCAAGCGGTTGATGAAATTTTAAATTCAGATAGTATCGAGAATGTTGCGGTAATCGGTGCTGGCTATATTGGTGTAGAAATTGCTGAGGCAGCAAAACGACGCGGAAAAAATGTTTTATTATTTGATGCAATGGAACGTTCACTGCCAAGCTATTATGATAAATGGTTTACTGATGACATGGACGCTACTTTAAGCGAGCATGGAATTGAACTGCATTTCGGGGAGCTTGCGAAAGAGTATAAAGGCAATGGAAAGGTGGAATCCATTGTCACTGACAAAGGGGAGTATCCTATTGACCTAGTCATTAATGCAATCGGATTTTTGCCAAACAATGAATTGGGAAAAAGCCATCTGGACTTGTATAAAAATGGTGCCTATTTAGTTGATCGCTATCAACAAACGAGCGATCCAAATGTATATGCAGTCGGAGATTGCGCAACGATTTATTCAAATGCACTTCAAGATACAACCTACATTGCTTTAGCAACCAATGCAGTACGATCAGGTATTGTAGCAGGTTACAACATAGGTGGGGTTTCCTTAGAATCTACTGGGGTACAAGGATCTAATGGTATTTCTATTTTTGGGCTGCATATGGTATCTACAGGATTATCCGTTGAAGCAGCAGCTAAAAATGGTATTGACGTAAAATACACAGATTTTGAAGATTTACAGCGTCCTGGTTTTATGAAAAAGAATGCCAAAGTTAAAATCCGTATTGTGTATGAAGAAAGTTCTCGTCGAGTAGTCGGCGCGCAATTATCTTCAACAGAAGATATTTCGGGTGTGATTCACATGTTCTCATTAGCGATTGAAGAACAAGTGACGATTGATAAATTGAAGCTATTAGATATCTTCTTCTTGCCTCATTTTAACCAACCGTATAACTATATTACTATGGCGGCCCTAGGTGCAGAATAAGTAAACAAGTACAAAAAATTCCCTCAACGTTTGATAATTTTCTGACGTTGAGGGAATTTTTTTTAATAAAGAAAAATTTATTTGGTTCTTTTTAAAATGTCTAAAATTTTCTGATAGTTTTGATTTTGAAAAATTTGATAGTTGAGCTTTTCATACAGCCTTACCGCATGATGGCTCCAGGTTTGTGTACTTAAATAAAGATCCTGGTTCGGGTAGTATTCATGAAGAAGTTCAGTAACACGAATGACTAAAGCCTTGGCCAGGCCTTTTTTTTGTTCCTCAGGAATCACACCTAACCAATGCAGTCTCGGGGAACGATCTTCTGTCCACCAAGCCGTGAAGGTTGCGACCTTTTTTCCTTCAGGGTTCTCAATAAAAAGCATCCGACGGCGTAGTTCTTTTTCGTAAGGCATAAAAGAATGCTGGAAGTACTCGGCGGCTTCCTTCTCTGAATCAAATTCTAAGACAGCTGTTTCAATACGACACCAATCTCTTTCATCGCCAGGTTGATAAAAAGTGAAGCGATAGCCATCAGGTAAAGTAATTTTAGGTAAGGGCGGTGCATCTGAGGGACGGAACATCGTAAAAGGAATGAATGGTACAGATTTATCCAACATAAGAAGACCTCCATTTTTTTCTCAATAAAATCGTATCATGTAGGGCATGCAAAAGCTAGTTCGTTTTTTACTTATATAGGAAAGGATGTTACTAATCATTGATCATAAAACTTCTAATATAAAAAAATTGGAGCCTTTGTTTTCAATGGCTATTATATAATGAATAGAGAAATTGGATTACAGAAATATTCCAGTTTGTCAAGATTTTTTTAGTAGTGAATACCGATTCGCTGCAAGATAGTATCTATTAACAATTTAGGAAGGTCGTGTTTTTATGGCAAAGAGGGTGTTCTTCAGCTTTTCTTACGAAGAAGATTGGTCTCGAGCATTCGTTGTTAAGAATAATTGGACGCTTAAAGAAAATGACGAGTCTGGGTTTATTAACAAAGCAGAATTTGAACGAATGAAACGGGATGGCAGTGCAAATATTGAACGATGGATTGACAAACAATTGGTGGGAACCTCTGTAACAGTGGTTTTGATTGGAAGCGAAACATTGGATTCAACGTATGTTCAATATGGAATAAAGAAAAGTTACGAGCGTGGCAATACAATCATAGCGCTCAAAATTGGAAAAGTTAAAAATTTGAATCAGCAAACATCAATCAGTCAATCAGTGGTAAAGATAGTAGGTAAGAATGAGGAAGGAAAATTATTATGGTTTGATGAGATCTTGGATGAGGAATATGATTATATCAAAAACGATGGGTATACGAACTTAGAAAAATGGATAGAGAACGTTGATAAAGTAAAAGAGGGGTAATAAAGAAACGGCATCGGACTATTCATATAATCGATGACAATAAAAGGGGATAAAGAGAGCGATGGTCTTTAAAAAAAGAAAAAGGGCGAGTGACTGGACAAAACGTTCAACACTCGCTTTTTTTAAATTCAAATTTATTGTAATTTTATAAAAATATCTCCATGATTTAATCACTAATTAACTATTTTATCGAAAAGACTTTACATAGAATTAATTCAAAATAATAATCATTCTTTCACAAAAAGAATTTTTGTTTTTTTTAGGCTAAATACTCTTGCTAAACGGATAACGTTTCGATATACTCGGTAAGGAAAAGACCCCGATTTTAAAATGGGAGGCAGGAGGTGTCCTTATGCTTAAAAATTATCAACGGTGACTATGAAATCAGTCATTACTTAGAGTTTCTAAGCAAGTAGGACAACTGATTTTCCTCCGATGGGTCAAAGTTTTAATCGAATTAAGTGACGATTAAGCACGTGGATTGAGACAGTGCAGGAGGGAACATACTTGATTTAGTATGTTTTTTTGTCGTGTGCAAAATGAGCATTTCCTACTTGTGAAAACGGTTTAAGTGAAAAAACAAACTTTTAGAGGAGCAATTAAAATGAAAAAAATGATTACAGTAATTGGCTGTTTGTTGTTAACAGCATTAGTTGTCTATTCAAAAACAGAAGTGGTTCATGCTGCGGATAAGTCGAACAAAGTTCAGCGGTTGGTCAAAAGCAAAGATATCAAAGAGGATGATTTCTTTGTCGATGCAAAATGGGCTAAAAAACAAATGAAAAATAACGAAGATACAGTGATTATCGAGGCTTCTTATGGTGAAGGTAAAGACTATAAAAAGGCTCATATTCCAGGCGCCCTCCATATCGACACAATGGAAATTGAAAGTGAAGAAACCAATTGGAATATTTTCGATGCTGAAACATGTAAAGAAGTATTTTTAAAACGCGGCGTGACAAAAACAACGCCAATAATTGTCTATTCTAGTGATATCAATGCAGCAGCACGTGTAGCCTTCGTTGCCTATTGGTTGGGTGTAGACCAAGTGAAGATTTTAGATGGCGGATTAAAGGCATGGGAAAAAGCGGACTATAAAGTAGAAAAAGGGGAAGAAGAAGGAAAAGCAGCAAAAGATTTCGGTGCGAACGTTCCAGGACGCCCTGAGTACTTAATTTCTACTTCTGCTGATTTAGTTGCTTCAAAAGAAAAGAATCCTGAGTTAGTTTTAGCAAGTATTCGTAGTTGGAAAGAGTTCACAGGCAAAACTAGCGGATATGACTATATTGAAAATGCGGGTGAACCTGAAGGCGCTGTATACGCAAAATCAAGTAAAACGAGTGCTGATGTTGCTCAATTAATGAATAACGATGGAACTGTCAAAGAACCAACAAAAATTTTTGCTGCATGGAAAAAATGGGGAATCACGCCTGATAAAGAAGTTGCTTTCTATTGTGGGACTGGTTGGCGTGCAGCAACGGCATTCTTTATTACAAAACAAGAAGGCTGGAAGGATGTACGATTATTTGACGGCGGATGGTTTGATTGGGATAAAGCACATCAAAAAGATCCAAGTAAATATCCGGTTCAAATCGGCGACCCAAGAGACAAAGATAAAGTGAAAATCTTGAAATAATGAAACTTTTTAGAATTTTTGTGCATATAATACAAAGTGGTCTGATTTATGTCATCTATCTGATGAATGATCTGTATAAAAATCATTTAGGGTTTATGCGGAATGTGTCATTTTATTCTCATAAGGTCAATGATAGTGCTGTCGGCAGTAAGTTATTTTTACTGCCGGTAGTTTTAGTCGTAATTGCACTCTTACTAACCTTAAAAAAAAGAACGATAGAGTCATTTTTACTGGTGATGATTAGCGGACTTTTCTTAGTTTGGCAGCTATTTTTAACGCTAGAAGCATCGCCAATCTACTATTTAATAAGTGCTGTTTTATGTTTAGGAGTCTTATTACAACTAGCGGTAGTGTTATTAATGAGGAGCTCGTCTAATGGATTACTCAAGTAAAACAATTGAAATGGCTCAGTTAATCGCGGAAACTTGCACAAGTTGCAAACGTTGCATGAAAGACTGTCTTTTTTTGCAGCAATACTGTGAGAATCCTCAGGAATTGTTTCAACGCTTTTTAGAAAAAGATTTGGCGCCAATCGTTCCTTTTTCATGTATGTTATGTGGTCGATGTACGGTAGTTTGTCCATTACAGTTAAAACTAGATGAAGCTTTTTTAGCTATCCGTCAAGATTTAGTTAGAGAAAAAAATCCTCTAAGACAGCTAAAAAGTGTAGAGATGCATCAAAGACTTTCTACGAGTAAATTCTTTAGTGCTGTGAATCGAGGAAGCTTTTCAGATTCTGAGCATTAATTTACTCAAGAATATAATGTGTCTTACCAAATGAGGAGCATAAAAAGGAGATATACTATGAAGCATGGTTTCATGGCAGGATGCTCATTGAGTTCTAGCAATCCCGATCAAGTTGCATTAGTCATCGATTATTTAAAGACCTACTATCCGGATCTGGCTATTATTCAGGGATGTTGCGGGAAACCGACGCGTATGATTGGTAAAGAAGAATTATTTCAAACGCGTTTTGCCGAGTTAACTAAACAAGTCAAACAAGCAAAGATCGACAATTTGATCGTAGCGTGTCAAGGGTGTATTAAAACGATGACCATTCAAGAACAGTTTCCTACGACCTCTTTATGGGTGAAAATGGCTGAGCTAGGCCTGCCAAAAGAAGCACTTGGCAAAGGGAAAACTAGTGATGTTGTTTTTTCCATACAGGATTCTTGCCCGACTAAAGAAGTCACGGAAATACATAAAGCGGTTCGCACCTTGCTGGAGCAACTAGGATACAAGGTCCAAAAAAATCGTCTATCGGGTGAAGATACATTATGTTGCGGCATGGGTGGAATGTGTGGTGTCACTAATCCGAATTTAGCAAAAAAATTTGCAGAGAAACGTGTTCAAGATTTCAAAACAGAACACATCGTGACTTACTGTGCCACCTGTACGTCAGCAATGATTTTAGGTGGAGGAAAGTCATGGCATTTACTAGATTTGATTTTTGGCGAGGTTATCCGTAATGAGGATACGCCCTCATCACATCCGCTATCCAATCCAGTAAAGGCCTGGAAAAATCGGTACCAATCAAAAAAAATAGTTACACGAGCATAGGAGAGACGTATGAAAAAATGGTTAATAGGATTGTTAGCAACAGGGATGTTGCTTTCTTTGACTGGCTGCAAGACAAATGAAACGAAAGAAGAACAAAAAGCAGAATCCATCACTACTTTTTCTCAAGCAGTAACTGAGGCTAAAGGAGAAACTGTCACTTTTTATGGCTTCGGTGGCGATGAAAAAGCAAACGCTTGGGTTGACGAGGTTGTAACTCCCGCAATGAAAAAAAAATACGACGTTACAGTGAAGCGTATTCCGATGGACATTGACCAGATTTTGAATAAGTTGACCACTGAGAAAGAAGCAGGAGCCAAAGAAGGCGACATCGATGTAATGTGGATCAATGGTGAAAACTTTTATACAGCAAAACAAGCAAAGCTTCTTTATGGACCAATCACGGACAAAGTTGAAAGCTTTGAAAAATGGATGGATGTCGACGGACACAACTCAACGTATGATTTTGGTGTCAAAATTGATGGATACGAGGTTCCATATGGGAGTGCACAATTGGTTTTTGCAGGTGATAGCGAAAAATTCAAAGCAGGGTTTCCTAAAAGTATAAAAGAATTACTTGATTATGCCAAGGCAAATCCAGGAAAACTTACTTATACAGCACCTCCGGAGTTTACAGGCAGCGCCTTTGTAAGAAATGTTATATGTGATATCGTCGGTTACGATAAGGTGGAAAATGCCAGTTCAGACAAAGACGCGCTTTATAAAGTTATCAAGCCTGGTTTGGATTACTTGAACCAGCTTAAACCCTATCTATGGCAAGAAGGAAAAACCTATCCAACGACGACCGCTGAATTGGATCAGATGTTCGCTGCTGGACAGGTCAATATGAGCTACAGCTATTCTCAGATGCATGTCGCAGAAAAGCGGAAAGAGAATGAGTTTAAGCCGACAACCGAATCCTTCTTATTTGATAAAGGAACAATCGCAAACCAGAGTTACTTGGCCATAGCTGAAACATCAAAAGTCAAACCTGCAGCATTGGTACTAATTAACGAAATGACTAGTGAGAGCGCGCAATTGAAGAAAGCTGAAGCAGAGTATGGCTATAGCATTCCACCTTTTGACTCTGCCAAACTGTCAAATGAAACCAATCAGAAATTGTCAGATCTTTATAAAAATCAAGGGGTACTTTCACTTGAAGAAATGCAAGAAAAGCAAATTCCTGAGGTTCAAGCAGAAAAAATCCCTTTAATTGAGACATTATGGAAAGAGCACGTTCTTCATGAATAGAAAAACGCTCTTTGCCTTGCCTTTCATTCTATTAAACAGCGTTATAATTTTTGCAGCACTTTTCAAAGGGCTGCAAATTAGCTTAGGGTATTATCCCATAGTGGGCTTGAAAGATTTTTCGTTAAATAATTACCAACAAGTATTAGCAGAGCCTTTCTTTCAAAAGTCGCTTCTATACAGCTGCTATTTAGCGCTGACTGCGACTTTTTTATCTTTGATAGGTGGTGTGGCGTTAGCCTTTCTGCTAATGAAAGTTCCAGGTTGTTGGTTACATAAAATAATTAACTTACCTATTTCGTTGCCTCACATAATTGTAGCGCTGATGATTATGCAGTTAATTAGTCAATCAGGAATCGTTTCACGTATTTTTTTTCAGGTAGGATGGATTAATGGAATGGATCAATTTCCTTTACTAATTCATGATTCAGGAGGTTTCGGCATCCTTGCGGTTTTTCTATACAAGGAAATTCCTTTTGTTGCGGTGACGACTTTGGCAATCTTGCAGCAGTTACAGTTAGGGTATATAGAGGTGGCTAAACATTTAGGCGCCTCAACGATAAAAATATTTTTCTCAATAATTTTACCTATGATTCAAAAAACACTATTTACTTTGTTTATAATATTATTTTGTTTTACTTTTGCTTCATTTGAGGTCCCGTATTTGTTAGGGAACCCTCGTAATCAAACGATCGCAATAACAACCTATGAGTTGTTTACTCAAGCAGATTTAACCACTCGACCGTTGGCGTTTGCATTGAATCTTGTGATATCGGGAATATGTTTGATGGTCAGTTTTCTTAGCTTGGCGATTAGCCGATTTCTACCAGGAGGGAGAAAAATATGGTAAAGCTCTCTTCAAAAACTAGTTATTATTTATTGCTCTTAACCGCATTTGTTCTATTATTACCAATGCTTTTCCTAGTTTTATGGTCATTTAGCGACCAATGGATGTATCCGTCACTTTTTCCAGAGAAGGTGGCATTGAAATCTCTTAATCAAATGAGACTTGATCCTAGCTTCTTTCCAGCTGTGGTAAATAGCTTCTTCATCGCTATAGCAACAACGTTTATTAGTCTTTTGATCGCTATGCCGGCCGCTAAATACTTTTCACTTCAAAAATTACTGGCTCCGCGCTGGATAGAAGTAATGATCTATTTGCCTTTGATTTTACCCGCCATAGCGATTGTCACGTCTACCCAGACATTATTTTTACAAGTCCATTTGACAGGAACTTTTTTTGGGATCATTTTGATTCATACATATTTTTGTTTGCCTTATGCAATGCAGATTTTGCTGGAGAGTTATCGTCAATTAGGAGAAGGGTATCAATTGACTGCGGAAAGTTTAGGTGCTAAACCTTGGACGATTTTTTGGTCTATCACCTGGCCCTTAATAAGACCTGGCTTAACGACTGCTGCCAGTTTAGTATTTATTGTTTCTTTTAGCCAATATTTACCGACTTTTTTTATTGGCGGAGGAAAAATCATCACTCTGCCATTATTGCTTCTTCCTTACGCGAATAACGGCCGTTTTGGATTAGCGTCCATGTACAGTGTAGTATTTTTGTTATGTACGATGCTAGGTGTATTTATTTTAAAAAAGGCAATTGGAGGAGTCACGTATGGGACTGAGCGTTAAAAATATACAGTTAAATTACGGAAAAAAGGAAATAATACGTGACGTGTCTTTCGAGGTGAAGGCTGGGGAAATAGTTGCGCTTTTTGGACCGTCAGGGTCAGGGAAAACTAGTTTGCTCAAAATGATTGCAGGAATTCAACCTGTTTCAAAAGGAAAAATAGCGTTTACGGAAGACTTCACGCAAGATAAAACGTTATTAGTTTTTCAAGATTTTTGGCTATTTCCTCACATGACAGTCGTAGAGAATATCTCTTTTGGGTTAAAGGTACGTAAATTCGCTAAAGATAAAATAGCGGAAAAGGTCGAAAAAATCATTGAAGTATTTGACCTGATAGGATTAGAAAAACATTATCCTGATCAACTATCAGGTGGGCAAAAACAGCGAGTTGCATTGGCGCGGGCGGTTGTACTTGAACCTAAACTGTTGTTATTGGATGAGCCCTTTGCCAACTTAGATCAGCAGTTGAAAATAACTATGCGGGAATATTTAAGAAGACTGCAAGAAACGTATCAGTTTAGTATTATTTTAGTCACTCATGATCGTGACGAGGCCTTTCAACTGGCAGATCGTATGGTGATTCTATTGAAGGGGGAAATCCATCAAATTGATGAGGCTAAAGAAATTTATTACCACCCGGCCGGTCGTCTTGTAGCTGAAGTCATTGGAGAAACCAATCTTATCCGAGGGGTAGTCCAAAAGGATATTTTCCGAGCTGAAAATGTTGAGTTAAGAGTGCACAACCCAAGGAATATACAAGGAGAATCGTTACTCTTTATTCCGATTGGAATGGAAACTTCGATTCAAAACAGCGGGGTTCTAGCATTTGTTAAAAGGAGTGAGTGGACTCCTAACGGTCAACAAGTTTTACTTGAGATTGGAAACACAGAATGCACATTGACCAATCTTTCAGAAAAAGTCACGGTTGGAGAAGAAGTTTATTTAACTTTTTCTGAAACGTTAACGGTAGTGCGGCCATGATCTCAATTATTATTCCAACATTGAATGAAGAAAAGAATATTTCATATTTGCTACGACAGTTAACACAATTGAGGAGTTCTATTTCTTATGAAATCATTGTTGTTGACGGGGGCAGTCAAGATCAGACATGTGAGGTAGCCAAATGCTATGCAACCGTTTATCAACTAAAAGAAGCGAACCGTGGTGCGCAGTTAAAATTGGGTGCTGAGAAGAGCGGAGGAGAAATTTTATGGTTTCTGCACGGTGACAGTAGGTTGGAAACGACTCACTCTATTTTAGAACAAATAAAGGCAGCATTAAACAATGAACAATACAGTGCTGGTTTTTTTAAACTTGCTTTTGATTCAAAGGAGCGGTTCTATCACTATCTGTCCTTTTCATCTAATTTACGGGCTCGTTATCTCGGACTCATTTTTGGAGATCAGGGATTGTTTACCACGAGACAGAACTACGAGAAAGCTGGCGGTTTTGAATCAATCGCGTTAATGGAGGATTGGCGATTGAGTCGAAACCTAAAAAAAATAGGGCTTTTTTATCCATTGCCTGTTAAATTGACTACCTCTAGTCGGAAATTTCGCAAAGGAAAAATTCGGACGCATCTAAAAATGCATAAAATAAAATTACTCTATTTACTAGGAATGTCACCTGAAAAATTGGCGCAACGATACTACAAATAAAAGGAGCAGCGATGTTAGAAAAAATTAAGGACTACTTAAACGAAACGTGTCTTGTTGAGCAACTTCAACTGAAATCAGCATTCACCGTTGCGTTTTTAGCACAAGGTGAATACAATCAGAATTTTCTTATTTCTGATGGAACAAGTAGTTACGTCTTTCGCTTGAATTATGGAAGTCAACTGCAACTAGATAATCAGATTCGTTATGAATACCGTGCATTAAAATGGCTTGAAAGATCTGGAAGAACGCCAAACGTGTTTTATGTAGATGATACCTGTCAATTTTTTTCGCAAGGATTGCTGATTATGGAGTTTTTAAATGGACAGCCGTTAAATTATCGCGAGGATTTAAAAGAAGCTGCACGTATTTTTGGGAATATTCATAAACAACCAATTGATGAGGATGCTGAAAAGATCTTTGTAGAGGAAAAGGGAACGATACTATCCGCGCGTGTGACAGAATGTCAGAAATTATTGGAACCAGTCCTCAAAAGCGATGTTGTTCCATTAACAGCCAAAAAGCAATTAGTGAAAGCATTGAATTGGTGTGAAAACAATACTCACCAACAAGACTTTTTCATCGACTTGGATCATTGGTGTATCAATAATACGGAGGTAAACTCCCACAATTTTATTATTGGCGAAAAGGGTTTTCTCATTGACTGGGAAAAGCCGGTGATTAGCCATCCAGTTCAAGATATTTCACAATTCTTAGCATCAACGACGACTTTATGGAGAAGCAACTTAATCCTGAAGCAAGAGGAGAAGAAAGAATTTTTCACGCGATATTTGGTTGAAACAGACTTTAACCGCACGCAATTCGAGGAGGCGCTTAAAATTTACCATCCATACTTAATGCTCCGTGCGCTTTCTTGGTCAGCAATGGCTTATGATAGTTATCAAAAGGACACTAAAAAACTGAAAAATCAGGAAATTTTTGATAAAGTATCCAGCTATCTTGACGAGCAGTTCCTACGTCATGCGTTAAAGGAGCAAGTGTTTGAATAAAAATGCGTATGTTTTGTTTACTCGCGTTCCGGTTCCAAATAAAGTTAAAACTCGACTGCAGAGTGTACTTAGTGGAGAAGAGGCCTGTGAGATGCAGCACGCTATTCTTTTAGATTGCTTTGTGAAGTTTGAAGATTTAAAAGAACAAGGGATAGATCTATTCCTTGCTTATTCAGATGAGGGGGACCCTTCGAAACTATTGGTAGATTTACCCAAGGCATTTAATCCTTTCCGGCAAAAAGGTAAAACGATTGGACAGCGAATGGACCATGCAATGACGTCTCTTTTTACTAAAGGGTATGAGAAAGTTGTATTGACTGGTAGCGACATTCCTAATTTGAATAGTAATACGATCAAATCTGCATTTGAGCAAATGACGGATATCACTTTTGGTCCGTCACCGGACGGCGGGTATTATTTGGTTGGTTGTAACAAACATATCGAGTTATCTCGTATTTTCGAGAAGAAAATCCCTTGGGGGGAAAAGGACGTGCTAGGTGAAACATTGAAGAATTTAGCAGATTACGAGGTGACTTTACTGCCTGCTATCAAAGATATCGACTTTCCAGATGATTTAAAAGAAATTCAACACGACCTAAACGATGAAAATTTTTACTTCTGTCAATGGTTGGAGAATAATAGAGGTGTATTGGATTGAGAAAAATAATTTTTGACTGTGACAATACCTTTGGCTTAGAAAATCACGACGTCGATGATGGGTTGACACTCTTTTATTTACTGGGTGCAGCAGAAATGGATCTTCTTGGAGTGACTCTGACCTATGGGAATGGAACGCTTGAAGAGGTCGTCCAGATGACGAAAGCACTTCAAAAAAAAGTGGGGATTCATTTTAACTATCATTCAAAGAATCAAGCAGATTTTTTAGTAGAGATGGTCAACAAGTACCCTCACGAGGTGACCATCCTCGCAACAGGTGCATTGACAAATATATTGGAGGCTAGCATGATCGACCCTGAATTTTTTATGAAAGTACAAGAAATTGTTTTGATGGGCGGGACGATGGAGCCTTTAGTAGTCAATCAACGTCCTGTCTCGGAGCTGAATTTTTCTTGTGATGCCGCAGCGTCGAAGAAGGTACTACTTAGTCGGGCGAAGATCACTATCATGAATGGGCACATGACTGCTCAAGCCTTTTTTTCAAAAAAGGATCTAAGTAAATTCATAAAAGCTGCAGAAAGTCAGATAGAACAAGGAGCCTTAGAATGGATAAGCGAGACATTAGAAAAATGGATCAATTGGAATGAGCAAACGTTTGGTTTCTCAGGGTTTTGTAACTGGGACATGACCACTGCCGTTTATCTAGAATGCCCGGAGTTGTTTAGTCATGAAAAATATTGCTTATCAGCGACACAACCTGATCTTACAATTGGAAGGATCTCATTAGCTGAACAATCCTCCTATATAGTAAAAATGCCGAAAAGCATTCTCGACTTAACGGAATTTAATCATTTAGTTATTCAACGAATGCTTGCAGGCTTATTGAAATAAGCAAGTATTTTATGATAAATGGCGTTCTCAAAATGCTAGAGTGGAAAGGAGCACCGTTGAAAAAAATAATACTATTTATTTTATTGGTTCTTTTTGTGACCTTTCTAGGTTATCAATTTGGTTTAGTGAGTTTGCTTACAGATATTGAAAGTCTTAGAGCGTATCTGGAAAGCCTTGGTTGGTGGGGATATGTGCTCTTTATCTTACTGTCAGTTCTTGTAGCAGTGTTTCTTTTGCCAGGACAATTCTTAGCAATCGTAGGGGGCCTAGCATATGGTGGCTTTGTAGGAGGATGCTTGACCATTATTGGTGCTTCATTGGGTGCAAGCATTTCATTTATTATAGGAAAATATGTTGCAAGAGAATACATTTTGCAACGCTTTGGAACAGATCCTACTTTTCAAAAAATAGAAAAAGGGGTTCAAGAAAATGGCATCGCCTTTTTGATTTTTACCCGACTAGTCCCAGTTTTTCCTTTTGCCATTCAAAGCTATGCCTATGCGATGACACCAATGAGTATTCGTAAATTCAGCATAATTTCTTTTTTGACAATGATGCCTGCTAGTTTTATTTATGCTTTTATGGCATCAGAGATTGCTTCAAAAGGAATATCTGGAACTTTACTGGTAGAATTATCTATCGCAGGAATTCTTTTAGCGCTTCTCGCATATCTACCAAAGAAAATCAGTAAAAAATTGAATCGACTGAGTTCAGAGTATAACAATGATTAGGCATTCTAAAGACCAGAGCGGCTGCTCTGGTCTTTTTGTTTCCCATTGGTTGATTTTTTAGCGTATAAGTTAACAACAACTCCATTGTTTTCTTTTAGTACTCATTTTAAAATTGGTATGAAAGGGGAGAGTAGGATGGAAATGAGTATAGGAAAGATCATCTCAGAAAAACGCAAAGAAAAAAAGATAACGCAGCAAGAATTGGCAAATTTTGTAGGGGTATCAAAAGCTTCTGTTTCAAAGTGGGAAACGGGGCAAACATATCCAGATATTTCACTGTTACCGCTCTTAGCTGCCTATTTCGACATGACAATAGATTCGCTTTTAGCCTATCAGCCACAACTGGAGAATCATGAAATACAGCGAATATATACCACATTAAAGGAAGGATTAAATACAAAAGAACCGGATGAGATGTTACTTCTCATTCATAGATTGATACGACGGTACTATTCGTGCTATCCATTCGTCTTACAGATGGGCATGTTTCTATTGAATCATGCAGACTTGCTGCCAGGTGAAGAAAAACTTCCGACATACACCAAAGAAGCTCAAAAATTATTCATTCATGTTCGAACACAATCAAAAGATCCTGAATTAATTACGCAAGCTTTAAAATATGAAGCCTATACCGCGCTTGTACTACAAGAATTCGACAAAGTTTTATCCATGCTTGGAGATCGTGTGCCTATGTTGTTTCCGGTGGAAAGCTTGATCGCGGCTGCTCAGCAACAAAAGGGGGAGTCAGGTCAAGCAATTGAAACGTTGCAAAGTGGAATTTATCAATATGCAGCAGTGTTCATGAGCTTTTTCACGAATTACTTGCAGTTACTGACTGATGACCCTAAAAAATTTACTGAAACAGTCTCACGGGGAAGTCAATTTGCAAAGATTTTTCGATTCAGCTCGCTGCATCCAGTCTCATTGATGAATTTTCAATTATCTGCTGTTTTTGGCTATGCGAAAATGGGAAATGAAGAAGCCGCTTTGCAACTATTAAGGGCTTTTCTCGAGGTCATGAAGGAGACAGAATTCCCTGTTGTCTTGCACGGGGATGCCTATTTTGATCAAATCAATGAATGGCTAGATCAATCAGAAATTGGGACACAACTCCCCAGAGATTCTATGAAAGTTCAAGAGAGTTTGACTGATGCAATCATCGATAATCCCGTCTTTAGTCAATTCAAGGAGCAAGAGAAATTGCAGAATATTTATAGTGAATTACGTGCCATAAAGAAGGAGCATTCAAAAAATGAATAATTTAGATTTTTTCAGAGAAAATTTACCGATTCTATTGCCATTCGTGCTTCTTGAATTACTTTTAATGATCACAGCAGTTTGGCATGTACTAAAACATCCTAACTATCGATTCGGGAACAAAGCAGTGTGGTTATTGATCGTGATCGTTTTTCAGATTATTGGTCCAGTCTTCTATTTTGTATTTGGAAGAGGGGATGATTTATGAATATTTTGGAACTGCATCAAGTCTCAAAAAAGTATGGGTCAAAATATGTCTTAAATAAGTTAGATCTCCATGTTCCAAAGGGTTCAATTTTTGGGTTCGTAGGAGAAAATGGCGCTGGAAAGACAACCACTATGAGAATGATCCTCGGCTTAGAGGAAAAAAGCAGCGGCGAAATTCTTATTAAAGGAACTCCGGTTACTTTTGGGGACAATGAAACGAATCGTTATACGGGTTACTTACCTGACGTGCCAGAATTTTACGACTATATGTCTGGTAAAGAGTATTTAACTTTTTGCGGGCAACTTACTGGGATGAAAAAAAAACAGTTGTTAACGAAAGTTTCCGAGTTATTATCCTTGGTAGGTTTGAAAGAAGATAAAAAGAAAATTAAGGGATACTCCCGTGGTATGAAACAACGTTTAGGAATCGCACAGGCTTTATTGAATGATCCAGAGCTATTAATTTGCGACGAGCCTACTTCAGCCTTGGATCCAAGTGGACGAAATGATTTTTTAGAGATGTTAGCAACATTAAAAGGGCACACAACAATCGTATTTTCTACCCATATCCTGAATGATGTCGAACGTATATGCGATCACGTGGGAATCTTGGACCAAGGGCAGTTGGTGCTTAGTGGGCCTTTAGCAGAACTGAAGCAGCAATACGCAAAAAAACAAATTGAGATTGAATTCAAACAAAATATAGAGTTGCGAGACTTTACGGAAAAACTCGAACGATTGAAAATTCAACAGCAATTGAAAGGCTACTCTTTTAACCGACAAAAAAACCAATACCTTTTAGAATATATACAGCCCTACGAAAAAATCGCACCGCTGCTTTTTAAACAATTCGAAGACGCGCAAGTCTTCCCAAAAAAAATCAAGAAAATAGATCCGTCGTTAGAAACGATTTTTTTGGAGGTGATAAAGTGAAAAATTTATACTTTTTTACTAAAAAAGAAATTGTTGAAAGTTGGCGGACTTATCGTTCTGCGATCGTAATTCTTATCTTTTTGATTTTTGGGATAATGAATCCCTTATTGGCTAAACTAACTCCTGAGATTGTTAAACTGACAGTGGGTGAGGCGATGGCTAAGACAATTCCTGAACCTACTTCACTTGATTCTTGGACGCAATTTTTTAAGAATGTTAATCAAATTGGTTTGATTGTAGTGGCATTGATATTTAGCGGAACAGTCAGTAATGAAGTGAGCAAAGGAACGCTGATTAATCTTGTTACGAAGGGACTCAGAAGAGGGGCGATCATTGGTGGAAAAATAGTGAATCTGCTATTTCAATGGAGCATTAGCTTTCTTGTGGCCTTTCTGGTGACCTGGGAGTATACCAACTATTACTTTAACGATAGTAAAAGTTCTCATCTTTTTCAGGCTGTTTTTCCTGTGTGGCTTTTTGGAGTTTTCCTAATGAGTTTGATTCTTTTTTCTTCTACCATTGCTCGTAATAGCTATGAAGGCTTGCTAGTGACGGGTGGAGGGGTCGTTTTACTCCTATTGTTGAGTCTCTTTGACAATCTTAAAAAGTACAATCCAATCTCATTGGTGACGCAAAATCTTCTGTTTTTACAGCAGGGTCCAGCTTTTGAGAAGTATGTACCCGCAATGGTACTAGCATTTTTACTTTCTCTGATATTTTTATTGTTGAGTACGCTCGTTTTAAGTAAGAAAAAATTATAAGAAAGCCCCAGCTTTATTTCAGTATCTTGTCTCATCTGCAAAATTTAGCTTTATAACAGAAAGAAAAAGGTATGCCGCAATCTGAGGGCATACCTTTTTAAAATCATTTGCACCATTAAAAAGTCGAGGGGCTGATTATTAAATAAATAAGTAAACAACCGAATAGATATAATAGGCTAATAACAACAGAGCAACAATGCAAGAAAGTTTAGTTAAGAAACCGCCACGTGCGGGTTTTGTAGACTTGCGAGATTGTCGACGAGTTGTTTCTACGCCTACAGTATCTGTAATTTCTTGTTTCGCGGGACGTAACAGTACGATCGCAAGCAAATCAATGAATAACAATCCTTGCAAAACGATGCTTACGATAAACGTGATTTGATCTCCTCTAACCATTCGGAATAAGAATAGGACGATCATCAGAAGATCGAATAGTAATGTCAATAAAAGCGCCATAACAAAGCTCCTTTGAATAGGTTGGAATAAACAAGATTTATTATAGCATACAACGACTAAAAGAATAGTGGATTATTGTGAATGTTCGTCCAGCCTGTCAGTGTTTGTGAGTCAAAAAAGAATAGATCATCCAATAGAGCATAAAAGCCAGAAGTGATACTAGCATCAAAAGAGCAAGCGCCCATGCGCCCTCAACAGGTTGATAATGGTGGTAGTTCATGAGTAAGTAGATAGATAAAAAAGTCGGGATCAGGGAAAAGTATAAATGGATCAATACGCGATCTTTTTTAAATAAATAAAAATAAATGATAGTCATCACAATGAAAATTAAATAAATGATCCCTGAAACGGCATTGCCAATATCCATAAGTTTCCCTCCTGAAGGCCATTATATCAAAATCAGCGCCCTCGACAAATAACAAAAAAATGAGAATCACTAATTTTAATTAATGAGGAAATCCTTTCTCATCGAGAAATACTGAACATAAGAATAATCACGTTGTTAATCCCTAATAATTCTTTCTTTATTTTAAAAAAAATGGAAACATTTGAAAAAAGCCGGGAATATCACGTTTTTTAATCGTTAGAATCCAACTAAAAAATTTTACTTTGTGATTAATATTTGTTAGTTTATATAGAGGGGAAATAAGAAAGATATTAATTGTAACCGTTTTTTAATAGTTGCTAGAGGGGGATGACATGGATTATAAAAAACTACTATGTAGTGTGATGTTATTAGGAAGTATAGGCCTATCAACAGGTGTGGCCTACGGAGAAGAAACGACGGATTCAACCAATAAAACAGAAAGTTCATCGATGGTTGAAGCATCGAAGGTCTCAGAGGAAACAACGGAGATACCTTCAACAGAAAAAACGAACGAAACAATCGATTCAGAAATAACCGAAGCCAGTTCGAGTGAGCAGCCGCAGGCAAGTGAAGAAAATGAATCAGTGGATGAGCAGGAATTTGATGAATTAGGGAATTTACAATTTCATCACCCTATTCGATTCGAAGATTTCACTTTAGCGCCACCCGCTTTTCGAGCAGCGCGTTCAGCTGTAAATACACAACAGGCGTTTATAAACCAAGTAGCGCCTTCAGCAAAGTCTTTAGCAAATTCAAATAATCTCTATGCTTCTGTAATGATCGCGCAAGCAATCGTTGAAAGTGGCTGGGGAGGAAGCGACCTTTCCAGATCGCCTAACCACAATCTCTTCGGTATAAAAGGAATGTACAACGGTCAATCAGTAACCATGCCAACATGGGAATATAGTGAAAAAAATGGCTGGTATCAGATCAACGCCAAATTTAGAAAATACCCTTCATTCAAGGAGTCTTTAGGCGATAACGTAACTATTTTAAAAACTACATCGTTCTCAGCAGGCAATTATTATTATTCTGGTGCTTGGAAAAGTAATACTAAATCGTACAAAGATGCGACTGCCTGGTTAACGGGACGCTACGCAACTGCGCCAAATTATGGTTCTACTCTAAATAGTGTCATTGAGACCTATAAGTTAACCCAGTATGACTCTGGTGGAAACAACGGTGGCGGTTCGACGCCAGCACCTGTACAAACCAATGCAATGTATCGTTTGTACAATCCAAACAGTGGGGAGCATTTTTATACGGCCAGTACAGGTGAACGAGACAACGTTAGAAAAGCAGGATGGCGTTACGAAGGAATCGGTTGGCAGGCGCCAAAGAGCGGTACACCTGTTTACCGTCTCTATAACCCGAATGCAGGAGACCATCATTACACACCGATTGTCTCTGAAAAGAATCATTTAGTAAAAGTCGGTTGGCGTTATGAAGGAGTAAGCTGGTATTCAGGTGGCAGCAAGCCACTGTATCGCCTGTATAATCCAAATGCAAAAGCAGGCGCGCATCATTACACATTGCTTCAAAGCGAGCGAGATAATTTGATTAAACACGGCTGGCGCAATGAAGGAATTGGCTGGTACGGACAATAAAATAATGATACTAAAAAAGATCTTGATGAGAGCCTTCATCAAGATCTTTTTTGCGAGAAAACTGCCTGCTCAATCTAGTGGTGTTAATCAAGCGAGGACAACGATACCTTGACTAGGCGATCGTCTTGATTGTCTGGAGACCCGCGACCATCACGATTATTTGTTACAAAATAGAGGGTATTTCCATCGATGAAAACATCTCTTATGCGGCCAAATCCATTGACAACTTGCTTTTCTTCCTCTGAGTCTAAATCAAAACGTAAAATAGCAGTACCGCGTAGCCCTGCTACGTAAAGTGCTTCATCCTTATAAGCCATTCCTGAAGGAGCCCAGGTCTGACTATTTCCAGAGGTGAAAAGCGGGGACTCCATTCCGTCACGCTCTTCTGAGCCTTCAATGTCAGGCCAGCCATAATTCCTGCCTTCTCTGATTCTATTGATCTCATCATTCGCACTTGCCCCATGCTCGCTTGCATACATCGTCTCATCAGAAGACCAAGTTAATCCTTGTGCGTTTCGATGGCCATAACTATAAACATAGGAATTAGAAAAGGGATTATCGTCGGGAATAGACCCATCGAAGTTTAGACGTAGAATTTTTCCAGCTAAAGAATCTCTGTCTTGCGCTAAGTCGGGCTGAGAGGCATCACCAGTTGTCGCGTATATCTTTTTATCCGGGCCAATTTTAATTCTTCCGCCGTGATGCGTACTCCCGCTAGGAATACCATCTAATAAAACGGCTGTTTCTTGCCATTCGTCATTTGCTAAGGTCAATTCTACAATTCTGTTCAGTCGATTCCCGTTGTCTTCATACGTATAATAGGCAATGCCTTTTTGTGATTCTGAGAAATCAGGATTGAGCACAAAACCCAAAAGTCCCGCTTCAGAAGCAGAGGATAGGGGACGTTCCAAAGAAACGGATTGACGTTCCACCTCACCATCAGAGATTTTTGCAATCGTTCCTCCTCGTTCACTAATATAAAAAGTTTCATTGTGACGTTCAATCGACCAAGGAATAGCTAAATTTTCTGCAATGACTTCTGCTTCTTGTCCATCAGATTCTCTTGTGCCAGATAACTCTGAAACAGTCGCTGAGTCTTCGTTCCCGCAGCCGCTTAAAGCTACAAATAGCATTCCTAAAAATAACAGTTTCTTTATCATTCCTTCTTCCTCCTAGAATATTAAAATCTTAAGTGGCTCGTAGTTATTAATTTTAACCTATCATTATTTTGGACTGGAAGTAAAAAAATATGCTTTAAATAGAAGCATGCACGGGATTGAGCACACAAAAAAAAGACAAAGTATTCTACCCGCATAAGCAGCTATAACTTTGTCTCTTAAGAGTTACCATGAAATCATAAAAAAGAACATCAATGTTTTCATGATAAACATTATTGTTTTAGTGAACACCAAAATTTAACATACCATAAACTCGTTTTCTGTACCCTAATTTTCAACGTCTGAAATTTCTGAAATAACAAAAAAACTATGAAGTTTATCAGTAGAATAATCATATTTTTTTCCAATTTCACATAGCACCTGTTGATTCGACTCTAGAACTACGTCACTCCCGTCATACAAACTATCCGTTGGGAGCAGAATTTCGAAAGGTTTTTTGTCATCCAACACCAAGGGCTTTTGAAAGAAATATCCAGCGATCTTTTTCATGAGAATTACTCCTTTTTCTATTATTTGTTATATATTACATCAGCTATTCTAGTAAAACCAGAAATAAGCTCTATAACGGGTGTAATTTAAAGCAACCGCAAAAGCGCGATTCCAAGAACACCTGTTAATACGATTTTCATGAGGTCATTTGTACGAATACCAACAATCAATGCAGGAATACACGCAAAAATTTCTGGAAAACGCAATGTAGGGAAATGACCTGTTTGGAAATTCAGTAAACTTTGAAACAATAGCGCTGTCAAAATCGTCATTGGTAAATAACTTAAAAATTTTTGGAAAGTTGGCGGTAATGTGAGCGCTTTTGTTAAAACGAAGGGCAGTACACGTGGTACCCAAGTGACCAATGCACATCCTAACAAAGTTAGTAAGTAATAATTATTATTCATCACGTATCAACACCCCCGATAAGCAGCCTAGTAATGTCGACAAAATAACAGAAAGCTCAGCAGAAACAAAACGCATCAAAAGAAAGAGGCTGATGATTGTTACTGCCAAAATGGTCCATGTTTTATTTTTTTGCCTTTTTAAGGGTAATTGCACTTGGAACAAAAACAATCCAAGAAACATCGCAGTCAATGCAAAATCAAATCCAAAAATAGTAGGATCAGGAATAAAATTTCCTAACAGTGCACCGATAACGGTAGAAAGAATCCAAATAAGGTAAGCTGTAAGATTCAATCCATGCATCCACGAACTATTGACCTTTTTTTCTTGTGCAAGCGTGGACATCAGTACGCCGTAGGACTCATCAGTCAACAATGTTCCAATAGCAATACCATTTATGAGTGAATCATCTTTAAAATAGTGGGCAACAGAAAGACTCATAAGCAAATGCCGTAAATTAACAAGAAAAATAGTAAAGACGATCGATAAAATAGGCGCACTTAGTAAAAGCAACCCACATAAAATAAATTGCGCACTTCCTGCATAAACGACAGTAGACATCAAAAAAATCTGCCAAATAGCAAGATGAGCGGATTTTCCGACGATTCCCATCGCGATACCAATTCCTAAATACCCCATAATTGTGGGGATACAAGCTTTAACACCATCAAAAAAACTGGGGTTTTGAACAATACGATTATCCATAATTTTTCCTCTCATTTGGTTTTAATCATATTAGAACAAAACTAATAAAAAAACAAGAGGATAAAAAATAAAAAAAGAGCAATAAGTCCAACGAGCGTTAGCAATAGTTGGCGGTGAATCAATGCTCAATTTATTTTACCACAGAAATATTAGCTTAAAAACTAATATTATTACTATTTTTAGACGATTAATTTAAAAATGCTGTTGGAAGTTGGTGGCATTTTGATTTTCTAGAAAGTTATAAGTGTTGTATAATGATTTTAAGGGAGGCGTTCTCAATGAAAGAAAGTTATAAAAAAATTCTTGTAGCAGTGGATGGTTCTACCGCTTCTACTGATGCATTCAATGAAGCATTGAACATAGCTGAACGTAATGGAGCAAAACTTTTTATACTTACAGTTGTGGATTATAAATTTTCTTTAGGAGATCCAGCATTTATTAATGATGCATTAAAATTCCATCTTAACAATGCTGAAATCGAGCTCGAGCAACTCATTGCTAATTCAGATATCAGTAAGTTGGACTACGAAACTAAAATTGATTCTGGAAATCCTAAACGGAAGATTGTCGATTACGCAGTTGAAACGCAAGTAGACTTAATTATTCTTGGATCAACCGGCAAGGGTGCAGTGGAACAAGCTATAGTGGGATCTACTACAGCGTATGTAGTAAATCACGCAAGTTGTAATGTCATGGTTGTAAAGCCATAATTTTAAAGAAAAAAAGAAGGGGTTCTATTCAATCAATGAATAGAACCCCTATTTTTGTATGTTTTGAAAACCACTTGCTCTGCGAGTGGTTCCGGAGAGCTTCCAGCGTGGTATTAAAAAGACCTCCCAAAATTGATAAACTGATGTTGGTTTCCCGACCGCATCACAATCAAATTTAGGAGGACCCTTTATGAAAAAGGATACTGAAAGTTTAGCACATACAAAATGGAGATGTAAGTATCACATCGTGTTTGCACCGAAATATCGAAGACAAATAATCTATGGAAAATATAAACAAAGTATTGGAGAGATTCTACGAGAATTATGTGACAGAAAAAAAGTAGAAATCTTGGAAGCAAATGCGTGCAAAGATCACATTCATCTGTTAGTTAGTATTCCACCAAAATTAAGCGTGGCACAATTTATCGGGTATTTGAAAGGAAAAAGCAGCTTGATGATTTTTGATCGACATGCAGAACTGAAATATCGGTATGGAAACCGAAAATTTTGGTGTAAGGGATATTTCGTGGATACGGTTGGAAGAAATAAGGCGCAGATAACAGAATATATTCGTAATCAAATACAGGAAGATTATGTAGCAGATCAACTCACATTGTTTGAAGAATATGATCCGTTCACAGGAAAGAAAAACAAAAAGAAGTAACGAGAGATTCTTTTAGAATCAGCGAGTAAAAGTGGTGCGAGAGGGAAAGCTTTCAGAAAGCCTTTTAGGCTATGGCCGGTAATAGAGGCTTTCAGCCGCAGAGCAAACCACCCGTTCACACGGGTGGTTTTGATTATTGGGATAGTAGGGCTCGAACCTACACTTACCTGATTCAGAGTCAGGCGCCTTACCAATTTGGCCATATCCCAATTAAGAACAGAAAAAAGTATAACGCTAGTTTTCCTATTCTTCAAATGAAAAGACTCGATTATTTTTTACCCGCTTGTTTTAAGGCAGCTAAAATAATATTCCCGTCAGCAAAACCTAAATTGATCTTGACCACTTCGGTGCTGAAAACCAGGGTTAAGCGAATCCCGTTTAGCTTTTTCTTACCACTAATTTCTTTGCACTGGTATAGATTGTATTTATAAGACTTTTGCTTGCTCAAAGCATAAAGTGTACTTCCTGATATTCCGTATGCAGTCAAACCTTCTTGCTCCTTTATACTTTCGTACTTATGAAAACCGATAAAAGAAAATGAAAAATTTGTTTTTGGAAATTCCGCTAAGAAGTTAGTAAATAATAAGACGCCCTTTTCTTCCGTAGTGTTGTAATTGATTCCATATTTTTTGGTAAATTGAAAGAGTTCTTTTGCTGTATTCATAAAAACCTCGCTTTTCTTGATAAACTAAGTATAAATCTTGTTTCTTATTATAGAAACCATTTTTATCGGCTAAAACGACGAGTGTTAATAAATTCTGAAATAGCCATAGTTATCAATAAAAAGCCAAAAATTTGAAAAAGAAACATCAAGCTGCTGAAAGGGTTAAACAATAAGAAGAAACCCGCAACAATCATCAAGGCGCTGTATATGACTTGGGCCATAACTGGAAAACCATTTCTTTTCGCAGACCAGCTTTGAAGAAATTGACCAATGGCAAAGATCAAAATAATAAAACCTAAGAACATCGGCAAAATACTGATAATTCCTTTTGAAAACCAAAGGATTACAAATGCGATAATAATTCGCGTAATTCCGCTAGTAGTTTCAAACCCAACATTTCCAGTATATTTTTTTGCTTTTACCCCACGGATGATTTGCATGATACCGAAGATTAGTAGATAGAAAAAGATGATATACACGATCCCTCTGAAAACACTACGTGGTGAAATCAATATAGCAATTCCAAGTATTAGATAGAAAGCACTTCT
Organism: Enterococcus sp. AZ048; assembly: GCF_051715125.1. Lineage (NCBI taxonomy): Bacteria > Bacillati > Bacillota > Bacilli > Lactobacillales > Enterococcaceae > Enterococcus > Enterococcus sp. AZ048. Next base: position 1,340,676 of record NZ_JBIOTD010000001.1, read on the forward strand.
CAAATAGCCGTCTTTTTTTATTGAATCGATAAAATTTAACATGAACGATCACTCCTTTGAAATGATTTTACCTGATTTAAGTTTTTTTTGCGACTGAAGCGAAGATTTCGATTGTAAACCATTCCATAGTTAGGTATAATTGCGAATAACATTGATCCAAAAGCTAGACGAACAAATGAATGTCGATACTGGAGGGCTTACTTATGAATGAAGAAGAAATTGAGCTAGGAAGAAGTTATCGCTGCCACCCAATTGGGTTCGAAGAATGTGTTGAAGGCGAAGTAATTTCTAAAATGACAAATTGTGCTGTCGTACGTATCAATCAGTGTGAAGAGATTGATCAAGAGCAGCGAGATGACAAATCTAACATGGTCGTGGTAAAATATTCTAATTTCATTCCAAGTTAGAAGGCGGTTTTTTTGAATATATTTACAGTGTTACTGGGGATATTTACGATCGTTCTGTATGTATTCCTATTAATAGCTCGCAGAGATATCGTTATTCCGGTTTTTAAACGACGTAGACAATATCCTTTTTATCTTTTTTTAGCGCTGCTGATCTTGTGGATTGGCTTTACTAGTTGGCAAGATTTTAATGGTCGTGTTCAGACTGTCTTCGCCGCGTTAGTGATGCTGAGTTTTCTGCTAGATAAAAGAGGGTTTACTGAAGAGCAGTTACTTCTTTTTAGTTTAGATAATCGTGGGATACCATTGAATGAGATCGAGCGTGTCGTTTTGTTTCAAGAAGATAGTGGATTGATAAAACTTAACTATTTTCGCAAGGATCGACGTGGTCCGATTTTGACTTTTGATTATTCTTTGACAGAGTTTGTTGTTTTTTTGTCTACACACCTTAGTGAAGGCAGTACGTTAGAGATATTGACTAAAGAGGATCAAGATAAAAATGGAAAGTAAAAGATGGCGGTTGCCATCTTTTTTTTGTCATTTTATTAGCCAGTTTAAATATAAAAAAAGGTATGATCAAAAATGATCACACCTTCATTTCAGAGATTAATGAAAAACGCGGAAACGTTCGTCATCAGCTAAAAATTCTTTTTCATTTGCTTCGCCTTCTTTAGAGCCGAAAACCAATTGTGAACGTAATTGCCAGTTTGCAGGAATATCCCATTCTTCTGCAACAGCGTCATCGATAACTGGATTGTAATGTTGTAAGTTTGCGCCAAGGCCTGCAGAAGTTAACGCAGTCCATGTATTTGCAGTAGCAATCCCGTTTGATTGTTCTGCCCAATCTGGGAAGTTATCAGCGTATAGTGCAAATTGTTCTTGCAAATTCTTCACAGTATCTGTTTCTTTAAAGAATAATACGGTACCGTAAGCTGTTCTAAAGCCATCAATTTTTGCTTGTGTATTAGGGAAAACTTCAGCAGGAGTTAATGGTTTCAATGCTTCTTCAACGATGTTCCACAATTTTTCATGTGCATCACCGAAAAGAATTACTGCACGAGGAGATTGTGCGTTAAAAGCCGTTGGGCTGTTTTTAATAGCATCTTTGATTACTTCTGTAACTTCTTCTTCAGATAATTTAACGTCACGTCCTAATGCATAATGTGAACGACGTTCTTTTAATGATTCTAAAAATTGAGACATAATAATTCCACCTTTTTGTTTTTTTCTTTGTTAACAATGATTACTTTATCATCTTACAAAAAGTAAGGAAAGAAATATGCTTGAGAAAAATAAAAAACTTTTTAGCTAAAGAATAACTGCTGATAAATGAATCAAATATGATAAACTACTATTATGATCGTTAGAATGGAGGTTCGCAAGTGAATATAAAAGAGGCAGCAAAGACAATTATTTATTTTTTGATTTTAGCAGCGATTTTAATCGGACTACGACATTTTGTTTTTACACCTGTCGTTGTTAAAGGGGATTCTATGGACCCTACATTAGCAGATGGCGAACGCGTGATTGCTCTAAAGAACACTGAAATCAAACGTTTTGACATCGTAACTTTTCCAGCACCTGACGATGAAGGAAAAAATTATATTAAACGTGTAATTGGTTTGCCTGGCGATACGATTGAATATAAGGATGACCAGCTTTATATCAATGGAAAGAAAACGGATGAACCTTATTTGGATGAGTACAAAGGTGAATTAACAGACAGTCAACCGCTGACTTATGATTTTAACTTAAAAGACCTATATGGCTCCGAAAAAATTCCTGAAGGCGAATTATTCGTTTTAGGAGACAATCGTCGCATCTCTAAAGACAGCCGAATCATTGGAATGATCAAGGAGAAAAACATCATGGCCGATGTGAAGTTTGTTTTTTGGCCATTAAATCGATTTGGAACTGTGGACTAGCATTTTTTGCTAGTCTTTTTTTGAGTACTATTTATCTTCAATTATGCGTCTTTTTGACGGAACTGTTATAATAATCGAGTAACATCACTTGAAGAAAAGAGGGGGAACGATAACGATGCCATTACAATTTTTGTTAGGTGCTGGTCAAAACGATTCGGTAGAACGAATGGTCCAAACTGCGGAAGATTGGTTAAAACAAAATATAGAGAATCGTGTGTTTTTCATAGTCCCCAATTATAATAAATTTGAGCAAGAGATTCATCTCTTGTCAGCTATGAAGAAGGGGAACCACACAACAGAATTCAGTACGATACGCACACAAGTTTTTAGTTTCCAGCGACTTGCTTGGTATTTTTTACAGCGAGATGGACAGGTTCCTGGAAATATTTTATCAGAAGCAGGGAACGCAATGATTTTGCGAAAAATTCTGAAGGAACAACAAGAAGAATTAACGATTTTTCGCGGAGAAGTAAATAAAACAGGATTTATTCAACAATTGGCAGGTTTTTATCAAGAGATGCAAATTGGAAATGTATCGGTAGAGGACTTAGCCGAAAGTGGAAGCGACCAAGATCAAGTATTGAAATTACAAGATCTGAAAAAAGTATTTGCTGCGTATGAGGACGCATTGCTTGAATACAATGTAGCGAACGAAGACCCGCTACAGTTGCTGCATACGTATTTAGAGAGTCAAAATTTGTCAAACTGCCTGTTTATCGTAAGTGGGTTTACGCGATTTAATGCACAAGAGTTAACTATTTTAACTACATTGATGACTTGTGGAGAGCTACTTGTTTCGTTAGAACTTGACCGTCCATATCCTAACGAAGAACCGAATCCTTTGAATTTATTCGCGGACCCTGGAAAAACATATCATCAGTTGAAGAGTCAGGCAGACATTCAAAAAATTCCCGTTCGTACAGATCAATTTTGTCTTAAAAAAACTTCAGTATTCAATCAAGTAGGAGATTTTTGGGCAAATCAGAAAACGAGCGACTTAGCCCATACGAATCAACTAAAGATTACTAAATACGCCACGATCGCCGATGAAATTCGTAAAGTTGGCGAAGAAATTCGTCGATTAGTCAGGGAAGAGGGGTATCGTTATAACGATATTCAAATTTTGCTTCGCAAGCCGCAATTTTATAATAGTGTTTTGCCTGATGTATTTAATAAATTGGACGTCCCGTTTTATTTAGATGAGACGCAAGAGATGGCGGCACATCCGTTAATCGAGTTTTTACAGGCTCTTTTTTTAATGGATAATTACCATTATCGCATTAACGATGTTTTCCGAATGCTCCGTACAGAGCTGTTCGCGCCATTCGATTGGGCGAAGGACGCGTGGTTTGCTGAACAACAATGCTACAGGGAAATGATTGATTTAACAGAGAATGTTTGCTTGGCCTATAACTTTAGAGGCAGCGCGTGGACAAAAGAGGCAGAATGGGAGTTTGTTGATTACGATTTCGAAGCAGAGGTTTTTAAGGATGCAAAGGAATTAGAGTCAACAACAAATGACGTTCGCCGTTCCGTACAACAAATCGTCCCAGATTTTTTTAAAAAAATAAAACAAGCTGAAAACGGGGTAGAAGCTGGCACGATTTTTTATCACTTCATGGAAGCCAGCGGTGTAAAACGCCAATTGTTGTATTGGCGAGACCAAGAAGTTTCTAAGGGAAATCTTGATAAAGCTCGAAATCATGAGCAAACATGGCAAGCACTTCTAGATCTTTTGGACGAGTATGTATTGATCTACGGCAACGACTCATTTGAGTGGGAAACTTTCCAAGAAATCTTTTTAGCAGGATTAATGAATCTGACATATGGGAAAATTCCAACCGCTATTGATCAAGTTCGCGTCAACGATTTAGAACTAGCACGAGTAGATCAGATGAAAGTCACTTTTGCTATTGGCTTAAACAACAATGATTTTCCAGCTCGTTTTGATGACAAGGGTCTTTTGACTGCTGAGGAACGTGTTGCTTTTAATCAAAACCTGCCTGAAGGAAAGTTCTTACCGGAAAGCAATAGCTCAAAAGTAAATCGAGAACCTTTTCTGGCTTATTCAGTTTTCTTGTCTGCAACGGATAAGCTTTATTTGAGTGTAGCGACTACTGTAGACGGAGAGAAGAAGTTAGACGTTTCTTCCTTTTTGAAGCAATTAAGCCAAGGCCTCCATCTTTCAATTAAAGAAAATGAAGCCCTACAATTGATGAGTTTGCCTGAAAACCATTTGGGAACGATTCGAACACTGCTTTCTGACCTTATTGCTCTCAATCGAATGGCACAGGATGAAAATCGTCCGTTACTGCCTGCTTGGAGAGAATTGCAAAAATTTATTCAAAATAGCACCATCGCTCCAATGGCACAACGAGTTTTTAAAAGCTTACAAGATTTAAATGTCCCGCGCGCATTGCTTCCCGAAACAGCCGAACGCTTGTATGGAAAGAATCTTTATGTTTCAGTTTCACGGATTGAAAACTTTTATAACTGTCAGTATAAATATTTTGCGAACTTTGGATTGGGTTTAAAGGAGCGCACAGTATACGGATTAACTCCTGCAGCTGCAGGAGATTTCTACCATGAAGCATTGGATCATTTTTTCCGTTTGATAAAAGAACAAGGGATTCGATTGGCAGAGTTAAATGAAGTAGAGCGTAACCGATTAGCCGATCAAGTATTAAAAGACGTTTTCGGTGAGTTAAAATTTGCAATTTTGTCTAGTTCAGCACGAATGAACTACATTCGATACCAATTGTCACGCACGATACAAAAAGTCAGTTGGGGATTGGTTCAGCAAGGAATGCGTACAAGTTTTGAACCCCAACAAACCGAGGTTGTTTTTGGCTCTATCGGTGGCGAAAAAGGAATTCCGGGAATTAAATTGCCCCTTTCAAATGGTGGTGAAGTCTCGATCCGAGGGAAAATCGACCGATTGGATCAACTAAGCAGTACAGAAAGTAACTGGCTAAGTGTCATTGACTATAAGTCGAGTCCGCATAGTTTTAATGTAGCAGATGCCTATTATGGTATCGCCTTGCAATTGATTACGTACTTGGATGTAGCGGTAACCGATTTTAGTCAGGCAAATGACAAGCAAATAAAACCAGCAGGGGCCTATTACCTCCATGTTCATAATCCTGTTCTAAAGGATCCTAAAAATGTCGAAAAAGACATGCTAAAAGCCTATCAATATGATGGCTTGTTTGCAAAAGAGCCGGAGCTATACGATCAGTTAGATCAGAGCTTGCTGGAAAAAGAAAATTCTTTATTGTTCCCAATAAAAAAAGATAAAAATGGACAAACTGTAATCGTGTCACAATCTAAGGATAAGTTTTACGACTTAGATGAAATGGAGCTTTTACGACAATACAATCGAGAAAAAATCCAAAAGGCTGGTAATCAGATTGTTTCTGGAGAAATTAAATTAAATCCGAGTTACAAGGATAATCAACGAATCGCTTGTCAATACTGTCCATTTCGCAGCGTTTGTAAATTTGATGCCATGCTGAAAGAAAATAATTACCACCGCTTAGAGAAGCTCTCAAAAGAGGAAGTTTTGAAACGAATGGAGGACGAACTACATGACAACTAATTTTCCTATCCCTCCAAAGGCGCCAAACGAAATGTACACCGATTCTCAGTGGCAGGCGATTTACGACCAAGGAACCAACTTGTTAGTATCCGCCTCTGCTGGATCTGGAAAAACTGCTGTGCTGGTCCGTCGCGTGATCGAGAAAATCAAACGACAACAATTATCATTAGACCAGCTTTTAGTTGTGACATTTACTGAAGCAGCGGCCAGTGAAATGAAGGAACGTATCCAAACTGCGCTGCAAGAAGCAATCAACGAGGAAACAGATCAAACTTTAAAGAATCATTTTACCCGGCAATTAACGTTACTGCCGATGGCGAATATTTCAACGCTGCATTCATTTTGCTCTAAAGTCATTCAGCGTTTCTTCTATCTAATTGATCTAGATCCGAGTTACCGAATGCTGACAGACGATACAGAAACGATCTTATTAAAAGAGGATGTGTGGGATGAGCTGCGGGAGACGTTTTACGAAGAAAATCAGGAAATCTTTTATCGCTTAACTGAAAATTTTTCAAATGATCGAAGTGATAGCGGATTAGAGGATTTGATTCTTTCCATGTACGAATTTGCCCGGGCAAATCCCAATCCTTTTGAATGGTTGGAAGGATTAGTAGATAATTACCGAGTAGAAAGTCTCGTTGATTCCGATTTATTTAAGAATGTTATTCGTCCGCAAGTCTTAGAGACCCTAAAAGAGATAGAACAAACGTATCAATGGATGATCACTGCTAGTCAGGGAACCGAAGACCTATTAAAAATCCATGAACTTGCAGAAAAAGAATGGACGATAACTAAACGCATTGCGCAGCTAGTGACAGAAGGCCATTTGGATGAGGCATTCACTACATTTGAGATGATGAAATTTACTGCATACCCTTCTCCAAGAAAAAAAGAGGTGAAGGAGCTTTATGGAGATGTCATAGCCGAATGTAAAAACTATCGTGACCAAGCAAAGCAAGGTTTGACAAAAATCAAAGAGATGTATTTTTCCGTTTCACCTGAAGAACAGGTAGCACGTCTTTTAGAAGCCCTGCCGATTGTTGAAGAATTGGTTCGAGTGGAAAAACTTTTTATTGATGAGTATTCAGCTAAAAAGCGTGAAAAAGGAATGCTGGATTTCAACGATCTTGAACATTTTACCTTACAAATCTTGCAGACAGAAGTCGATGGAAACAAACCAGCAGAGCTATATTATCAGAAACGGTTTGCTGAAGTCCTGGTTGATGAATATCAAGATATTAATCAATTACAAGAAACAATCTTGCGTTGCTTAAGTTCGGATTCCCCAGGAAATCTTTTCATGGTGGGCGATGTGAAGCAATCCATCTATGGGTTTCGTTTAGCTGATCCGACATTATTCATCGAAAAGTATCATGATTTTGCTGAGGAAAACGATGGACGCAGAATTATTTTAGCAGAAAATTTTCGTTCTCGAAAAGAAGTCCTTGATTTTACAAACTTAATCTTCACGCAGCTGATGGACCAAAAAGTCGGTCAAATAGAATACGATAAACAGGCGGAATTGATTAATGGATTTTCTGCATTTCCAGAAACGGATACTTTTTCACCAGAAGTATTGATCTATCAAAAAAATGGGGATGTGCCAGAATGGATAGAAGATAAATCCATGGGTGAGATTTTTATGACAGCATCTAAGATTCGGCAACTGATCGACGGAAAATTTGAAATTTACGATAAGAAATTAAAGGCGATGCGGCCTGTCCGTTATGAGGACATCGTCATGTTGACACCAACGAGAAGTAATAATTTAACAATCTTAGAAGTATTTAAGCAGCTAGGGATTCCGCTAGCAATCAACGACACTCAAAATTATTTTCAATCGACGGAATTAAGAGTGATGATTTCTTTACTACAAATTATTGACAATCCCTATCAGGATATTCCTTTAGCCGCCGTATTACGATCGCCGATTGTTGGACTTCAAGAGGAAGAGTTAGCACAGATTCGACTAGTTCTTCCGCAAAAAGAGTACTATCAAGCAGTAAAGAAATATATAGAAGACAATGAGGATTCTGTAGCTGAGAAACTTGAACTATTCATTTCGCAATTAAATGATTGGCGGGAATATGCTCGACGTGAAGCATTAGCGTATTTGCTAGTAAAAATTTACAATGAAACAGCCTATTTGGATTATGTTTTAGGAATGCCCGCTGGTCAGCAACGACACGCCAATTTATTAGCACTGATTGAGCGAGCAAAAGATTATGAACGAAGCAGCTTCCGCGGATTGTATCAATTTATCCGATTTATTGAGAAGATGCAGGAGAAAGATAAAGACCTCGGTGAACCTCCGACTGAAGAGCTTCAAGACGCGGTAAGGGTGATGACGATCCACGGAAGTAAAGGGTTGGAGTTCCCGATTGTATTCCTAATGGATATGAGTAAAAGCTTCAATGTGCAAGATACTCGTAAAAATTATGTTTTCGATGAACGATTGGGTTTGGGTGTAAAATTACTAACGCCAGATGTGAGAATTAGGAAGGATACATTGCTTTTCCAAACAGTTAAGCAAAAGAACTTGAATAAATTATTGTCAGAAGAAATGAGAAAGCTTTATGTTGCTCTTACGCGTGCGGAACAAAAATTATTTTTAGTAGGTTCTTATGACGATGAAGAAGCAGCGTTTAAGGAATGGAGCAAAGGCGCATTGAACGACACGCTCGTTTTAGATGCCGGACTTAGAAGCGGTCAAAAAAGCAATTTCTTGGAATGGGTAGGACTCACATTATTCAGGCATCCTATCATGGAGCAGTATCAAAAAGAGTATGCAGTAACGCATCCAGTTGCTCTGAAACAACATCCAGCGGTCTTTAAAATAGATTTTATAGATCCGCAAAAAATCGCCGAAGAGGTTCAAAGTTATCTTCCTGAAATTAAAACACTGGATATCCCGCAAGGTGCCATTAATATTCAGCCTATAAAGACAAAGCTTATTTATGAGTATCCTTACCCCGAGGCAACTCGAACGACAAGTTATCAATCTGTTTCTGAACTGAAACGTTTATATGATGACCCTGATAATCGAGAGCCTTTGGATTTGACCACGACAACTGCGCCTACACAGTACCGATTTACTGAAACAGTGCTAGGCGAACCAAAATTTTTAGGAACTAAAAGAGAAGTCTCTGCTGCTGAAATTGGAACAGCGACGCATTTAATTATGCAGCTATTGCCTGTTCATAAAGCTCCCGAAAGTGATACAATTCGTGAATTGATTGATAAATTAGTTTCCCGCCAGACGCTGACACACGAAATTGCCGAAAGAATTTCAGTTGAAAGTATCCAAAATTTCTTTGAATCAGAGATCGGGCAATTTGTGATTCAGAATGCCAGTCGGCTACATCGCGAGGAACCCTTTGCGATGCTTCTGCCTGCAGATCAATTGTTTCAAGACTATCAAAATCAAGACGAGATTTTGATCCACGGGATTATTGATGGGTATTTAGAGTTTGATGATAAATTGATTCTATATGATTTAAAAACAGACTACTATACGCCAGAAAGAGAAGGACAATTGCTCACTCGCTATCGCGGACAGCTAAATTTATACAAAGAAGCCCTTGAAAAAGCAAAGAAAAAACCTGTCAAAGCAGCATACCTTATTTTCTTACAAGGAGACAAAGCAATTGATTTGTTAAAAACTCCTTAGTGCTAGGCAAGTTATACTTATAAAAGGTAAGTGATGTGCTATACTCTCTCTATCGAGGTGAGAATTATGGAACAAGTAGAAGTAATGGACTTTTCACTCTGTCCAAAATTTGAGAAAGGTTTTCAAATTTTAGGCAAAAAATGGAACGGTTTGATTATTGATGTATTGTTAGAAGGTGGACCTCAAAGATTTGTCGATATTGCTGCGATGATTCCAGACGTCAGTGATCGTGTATTGACCGAGCGGTTAAAAGAGTTAGAAGCAGAAGGTATTGTAGGTCGAGTGATCTCCTGTGGAAGTCAAAAACGAATGGATTATTGTCTGACGAAAAAAGGCGAAGCTTTAAAAACAGTGATGAAGGAAATTCATCAGTGGGGCGATACATGGATTACAGACTCAGAATGTAGTTGATAAATTTTTTGATTTCTTGTAGTATTGGGATAGTCAATTGAATAGTTTAAAAAGCGTTGATGGAAAAGAGTAGTCTTTTTGATCTTTAAGGGAATGTCTGTCGTTGACTGTGAGCAGGCTAAGAAGAGAAAAGATGAAGTTCACTTCTGGAGCTTGTCGTAAGACCGGCATAGCCGTTAGAAAGTGAGAGCGTCAGCTTATGTTTTGTTGACGAATTAGGATGGTATCGCGAGACCTCGTTCCTTTGTGGAACGGGGTCTTTTTTTGCGAGTTTCTCTTCATATCTCGTAAGCGAAAAGAAACTGTCGGCTCTTCACTATGTGGTATTAGACTAAGTCGTGACAGGGATAGGAGTCCATTTAATTCATTTATAATTTGATAGATCATTCGTTGAGGTCTATCTTTTAAAGCAATAGGGAAAGGAAGAAAACAATGAGTTTACAAGAGCAATTAGAAAAACTAAAAAGCCAAACGTTAGAAAAAATCAATGCCGCTGAAGAACTTTCCAATGTGGAAACGATTCGTGTTGAAACGTTAGGGAAAAAAGGACCAATTACGGAAGTATTAAGAGGGATGCGTGATCTTTCATCCGAAGAACGGCCGAAAGTCGGTGCCTTCGCTAATGAAATACGAGACCTTTTGACGAAAGCCGTTGAGGAAAGAAAAGCGATTTTGACGGAGCGTGCGCTAGAAAAGCAATTAGCAGCAGAATCTTTAGACGTAACTTTACCAGGTAAAAAAGTTTCTCATGGAGCGCGCCACGTATTAACTCAAATTATGGAAGAAATTGAAGATACATTTGTCGGCATGGGGTATCAAGTAGTGGAAGGAACAGAAATAGAATCTGATCATTATAACTTTGAACGTATGAATTTGCCTAAGGATCACCCTGCTCGTGATATGCAAGATACCTTTTATATTTCTGATGATGTGTTGCTACGCACCCATACTTCGCCTGTTCAAGCGCGCACGATGGAAAAACACGATTTCTCTAAAGGTGCGCTTCGCATGATCTCGCCAGGAAAAGTTTTCCGTCGCGATACAGACGACGCGACCCATAGCCACCAGTTCCATCAAATTGAAGGATTAGTGGTTGATAAAGGGATTACGATGGGTGACCTGAAAGGAACCTTGGAAGTATTGTTAAAAGAATTATTTGGTGCAGATCGAAAAATTCGTTTACGGCCAAGTTACTTTCCATTTACTGAGCCTTCTGTTGAAGTGGACGTCAGCTGCTTTAAATGCGGAGGAAAAGGATGCAACGTTTGCAAGTATACTGGCTGGATTGAAATTCTAGGTGCCGGCATGGTTCATCCCGATGTATTAGAAATGTCAGGGATAGATTCAAAAGAATATTCTGGCTTTGCATTCGGCTTAGGTCCAGACCGAATTGCTATGTTGCGTTATGGAGTCAATGATATTCGAAATTTCTATTTAAACGATGTTCGTTTCTTGGAACAATTCAAGGGGGAGTAAGTAACAATGTTAGTGTCATATAAATGGTTAAATGAATATGTCGATGTGAAAGATGTCGCACCGAAAGAGTTAGCTGATCGTCTTTCATTGACAGGAATTGAAGTAGAAGGTTTAGAATCACCTGAAGAAGGTTTGAAAAAGATTGTTGTCGGGGATGTCAAAGAATGCATTCCACATCCTGATTCGGATCATCTTTCTGTCTGTCAAGTGGATATCGGTGAAGACGAGTTGTCTCAAATCGTCTGTGGTGCACCAAATATTAAAGCGGGTGTAAAAGTTATTGTTGCACTGCCAGGATCTCGTATCGCTGGAAATGTGAAAATCAAAAAAGGAAAAATGCGTGGGCAAGTTTCTAATGGGATGATTTGTTCTTTACAAGAAGTAGGATATAGCGATTCCGTGATTCCTAAAGAATATGCGGAAGGCATTTATTATTTGCCATCCGATGCAATCGCAGGGGAACCTGTTTTTTCATACTTGGAGATGGATGATACAATTATCGACTTGTCAATCACTCCTAATCGTGCAGATGCTTTGAGTATTCGCGGCGTTGCACATGAAGTAGCGGCTATTTACGATAAAAAAGTGAACTTTCCCGCTGTAGAATTAAAAGAAGCAACTGAAAAAGCAAGTGATCGAATCAAAGTTTCAGTGACTGACACAAAAGACGCGCCGCACTATGAAATCCGCATTATTGAGGATGTAAAAATTGGTCCAAGTCCACAATGGCTGCAAAATCGTTTGATGAACGAAGGCATTCGCCCGATTAGTAATGTGGTGGATGTAACGAATTATATCTTACTGTTGTTTGGTCAACCGTTGCATGCGTTTGATTATGACAAATTAGGCAGCAAAGAAATTAAGGTTCGTCGCGCAAAAGAAAATGAACCATTAACTACGTTAGACGGTGTAGAACGGACGTTGAATTCAGAAAACATTGTCATCACGAACGGAGATATTCCGGTCGCATTAGCCGGTGTCATGGGGGGGTTGGATTCAGAAATTTCTGATGAAACCACTACTGTTGCGTTGGAAATGGCAATGTTTGATCATACACTAGTTCGTCGCACCTCACAAAGCTATAATCTTCGAAGTGAAGCTTCGATGCGTTTTGAGAAAGGGATCAATCAAGGAGAAATCAGTTTAGCTGGCGAAGTAGCGGCAGCAATGATCGCGGAATTAGCAGGAGGAAAGGTACTTCAAGGTGCAGTCAAAGGCAGTGAAGTTCATCCAGAAAATGTTGAGGTAAGCACGACACTTGAGAAAGTCAATCGCTTCTTAGGGACAGAGTTGACTCAAGATCAAGTCACGACTATTTTCCATTCACTTGGTTTCGATTCAAACGTACAAAACGGCATTACAACGGTCAGTGTTCCTCCGCGTCGTTGGGACATTACGATTGAAGCAGATTTAATGGAAGAAATCGCACGTATCTACGGGTATAATAATTTGCCTTCGACATTACCAGAAGGGCAAACTGTTGCTGGCTTTTTAACTGGCGCTCAAAAAGCTACGAGAAAAGTAAGAAGTCTCTTAGAAGGTGCTGGATTAACTGAAGCTATTAGTTATGCACTGACTACGGAAGAGAAAGCCCAACAATTCTTGTTGAAGGAAAGCAAAGTAACGCGTGTAGCGTGGCCAATGAGTGAAGAACGTTCTACTATGCGGCTAAATTTAATCAGTGGAATGCTGGAAGATTTAGCTTACAATGTAGCTCGTAAGAATAATGATGTAGCTTTTTATGAGATTGGGCATGTTTTCTATCAAAATAATGATCCTAAAAAAGATCTACCGATTGAAGAGAACCATGTTGCAATTGCTGTAACAGGGAATGTAACTAATAAAACTTGGTCAGGAAACGCTGAGTCGTATGATTACTTTGCGGTGAAGGGGCAAGTAGAAGAATTGATTGAAGGATTAGGACTTACAAAAGAAATTTCATATAAGTCTATTCAAATGACTGAAATGCATCCCGGTCAAACGGCGGGTATCTTTTTAGGGGAAACGTTGATTGGGTTTGTTGGTCAAGTGCATCCTAAAATAGCCTCAAATTATGAATTAAAATCGGCATATGTAGCTGAACTAAATCTGGAAGCTTTAATAGAAGCTGAGAAAGCTCCTTTAGTCTTTGAAGCAGTATCCAAATACCCGGCTGTGAGTCGAGATATCGCAATGCTAGTAGAAGAAACAAATACAAATGCAGAGATTGCTGAAGTAATTAAAGCTGCTGCAGGAAAATTCTTAACAAAATTACAAGTATTCGACGTGTATCAAGGTGCAAATATCGAAGCGGGTAAAAAATCTATAGCCTACAATTTAACATTTGTAGATCCTCAAGCAACGTTAACTGACGAAGAAATCAACCGTATCATGAATAAAGTAACGAAGAAGCTAGAAGAAAAATTACAAGCCGTTATTCGCTAAAACATAGACAGCCCTCAAGTTTTCTTTGAGGGCTGTTTTTTTACCAGTATTTAAAAAGCAGTTTAGCTTGCTTGCACTTCACTCGTTACAATGACATCCACACCGGTTCCTAAAAGGTTCTCAATTGCAATGTCACCAATTTGAACGGGGGCTTTTAATTGCACGTTGTTTATTTCTTTCATTGCCGTTAATACAGCGTTTTTTGGTATCCCATCCGCCGTTTTTACAGAACAGAGACGAGTGTGTCCGTCATATACAGCAACAGTGGAAGTTACCACACGTACTGGATGAGTGGCTTCAGCTTTTCCATACTTTACGCCTTTATTGCAACTATGACCGCTAACTTGATAATCGTTGGATTCATCTACCGTTAAATGGCACCCTTTTGGACACATAATGCAAATAAAATTCTTCATGTTTTTGACACCTCCTCCACGCACACTTCCATTTCTCCATTCTTAACTTTGTCTAACACTTTTCTCGATAATTCTATTTTTTCCATTTCACCGGGAACGATATAACTTTTTTTCAGCTTTGCTATAATTTCACCTTGTGATTTTACCACAATTTGACTGTCGTCAAATACTTGATTGACGCGGAAGAATAGTTCAATTCTGCGATCAATATTTTCTTGACGAATATGTTGTGGTACCACGTAGGTTACGTGAGCGCCATTTTTCACGGCAATCGTTGTCTCTGTTTTTTGTTCGTGATTCAAAATAAATGAAGCTGCTGAATTTCCTGCTCTTATGCTTTCAGCAGTAACAAAATCAACGAGATCATGAACATGTACGACATTGCCACATGCGAAAATTCCTGGAACAGAGGTTTCCATATTTTCATATACAAACGGACCATTTGTTTTTGAATCTAGCGCTAATTGGGCGTCACGGCTAAGTTCGTTCTCTGGAATCAATCCAACAGACAATAGAATTGTATCGCAATCAAAAATTCTTTCCGTACCAGGTATAAGCTGTCGTTTTTCATCTACTTCGGCGACAACGACTTGCTCTACACGACTTTTTCCACGAATGTCCGTAATTGTGTGGGAGAGATAGAGGGGAATATCATAGTCATCTAAGCACTGGACAATGTTTCTAGTTAACCCCCCAGAATAAGGCATCACTTCAATACAGGCTAAAACCTCGGCACCTTCTAAAGTCATTCTTCGAGCCA
This sequence comes from Enterococcus sp. AZ048, assembly GCF_051715125.1. NCBI lineage: Bacteria > Bacillati > Bacillota > Bacilli > Lactobacillales > Enterococcaceae > Enterococcus > Enterococcus sp. AZ048. The sequence continues at coordinate 1,355,763 of NZ_JBIOTD010000001.1, forward strand.
TGATCAGTCCAATGTCTCCTGACCCTAAAATAATGACTTTTTTCCCAACGAGGTAGCCCTCCATATTGACATATCGCTGAGCGGCCCCCGCAGTGAAAATGCCTGCAGGGCGGCTACCAGCGATTCCTATTGCACCACGAGTCCGTTCACGGCAACCCATAGCGAAAACGATTGCTTTTGACTTCAAAATCTGATAACCCGCTTCTTTATTTACAATATGAACTTCTTTCTCTTTAGTAACCTCTAGAACCATCGTATCCAACAGGACTTCAATAGTTGTTTGATGAATTTTTTTAATAAAACGGTCTGCATATTCAGGTCCAGTCAATTCTTCCTTGAAGTAATGCAAACCAAATCCGTTATGAATACATTGATTCAAGATACCGCCTAATTGTTGATCCCGCTCAATAATTAAAATATCATTGATCCCATTTTCATAAGCTACCATGGCTGCAGCCAATCCAGCAGGACCGCCGCCGATCACAATCAAATCATGCATGTTTGTATCCACCTTTCGTTTCCTCTACTAGGAGGTAGCTGCCTTCACGATCTTGTAAGATTTCTAATGGAGACTCTTTTAATTCATCTGCTAAGATTTCAACCACTCTTGGCCCACAAAAGCCACCCTGACAGCGTCCCATGCCAGCGTTGCATCTGCGCTTGATTCCATCCACTGAAACGGGAGGAATAGGGGAATGAGCAGCAGCTCTGATTTCACCCTCAGTGATTGTTTCGCAGCGGCAAATCACTCGACCATAGTCTTTATTGTCAGAAATAAGACTATTTTTTTCATCTAGACTGAGTTCTTGGAAAACAATTTTTTTACGAGAATCTATAAATGATTGTTTTTTATCAAACTTTTTTTGAACAGATTTTTCAAGTAACGAGATACCATAAACAGCAATTGCGGGTGCAGAGGTGAGCCCAGGAGACTTAATGCCAGCTAAATCAATAAAACCAAAATCTACTTCTTGTAAAACAAAATCATCTGTAGAATTATTTGCTCGAACGCCTGAAAAATTCCGAATAGATTGGCGCAAATTCAAAGCAGTAATCGATTTTTTTGCTAAATTCGCAACAAAATTTAAGCCTTGGATCGTGTTGCCGGTATCTCTTCCAGTATCCAGTTCGTCTTTAAAGATTTTTTCAGAATTCGGCCCGACGACTAAATTCCCATGAACAGTAGGGCTGATTAAAACACCTTTACCAACACTAGAAGGGCACTGGAAAATCACATGGTTGACTAGCGATCCTTCTGATTTATCTAGTAAATAATACTCTCCGCGATTTGGAGTAATTTCAAAATTAGGAGCAGCAATCATAGTATGAATATCATCTGAATGGATACCGGCGGCATTGAATACATATTTTGTTTGATACTGTCCTTGATTTGTTGTTATTTTGTAACCCGCTTGATTTTTTTCGATGGCCATCACACGGTTATTTCGTGCAATTTCTACACCATTAGTTACTGCAGTTTCTGCTAATGCCAAACAAAATTCCCACGGATTAACAATTGCGGCAGTTGGAGCAAACAATGCTCCTAATGCATTTTCGGAAAGATTTGGCTCTTTCTCTAACAATGCTTTTTGATCCAATACTTCTAAGCCGAGCACGCCATTCTGTACGCCCCGTTCATAAAGCAATTCGACGAGAGACAATTCTTCATCTGAAAAAGCAACGACAAGCGAGCCGATTTGATCATAGTGAACAGAAAGCTTTTTGCAGAGTTCTTTTGCGCGTTCAGCGCCTTCAACATTTAATTTTGCCATAAGAGAGCCTGGTTCAGGGTCAAAACCCGCGTGCATTATAGCGCTGTTGGCTCTGGTAGCGCCTAAGCTGACATCATTTTCAGCCTCTAATACTAATGTCTTCAGGGAATACTTACTCAGTTCATAGGCAGTCGCGGCACCAACGATTCCGCAACCGATTACAATTACATCATACATAGATTTTCCTCCTAAATCGTCTATTAATTCGAATTGACGTACGACAAAAAAGAGTATAGTGAACAAGCACCAATGTTTGTTGGTGTTTGTTGCTATACTCTTTTTATCTCTAGCGGTATTAAGTTACCTGTATTATAACACCTTTAAAGGTGTTCAACAATCCTAAAATCAAATCGACCAAAGAGCACTTGCGGTCGTGGAAATCGCAAGGGATCCAGCGCCTAAACCACCCATAATGTCTTCCTTATCTCGAATTAAGCCACCAACAATCAATGGTTTTTTTGAATGATGGACGAGTTCTTTGATAATTTTTGGAGAAACGCTTGGAAGAATTTCTACTACATCCGCTTCTGTGTATCCTAATTGACGCTCAACGTTTTCCAATGCAGATGAATCTAACAAAAAGAAACGTTGGATTGCTAGCAGATGATGTCTCTTCGCGTGTCTTATAATAGAAGGTTTTGTGGAAATGATTCCATCAAAAGAGGTGACTTGTTTAATATAATCGATGGCCGTTTCATCAGAAGACAATCCTTTCACCAAGTCAGCATGTAGAATAGCTGTTTTTCCCCGCTCTTTAATTTTCTTTGATAAATCGGCTAGTTCTAATAAATGAGATTGAAGAATAAAAATGACTTCCGCTTCTGAGTTTAATGCAGCATCAAAGTCTATTTGATTTTTTGTCGCAGCTATCACTGGTGAGGCTTCCAATTTTTGATACAACTCGTGAATGTTCATCTACAATAACCCCTTATTTATTTTCACCTTTATTTTAACATGACATAAAAAGAAGAAAAAGAGATCTTTATAGGGCTGAACTCTGAACGAATGACAAAAAAACTACTCAACCTTTCAAAGCCGAGTAGTAAGATCCATCTCGTTTTCTATTTTATTTCTCGGGTTAATAAGATCGTTCTACCAATTGCTTGGCAACATTTTCGATTAGTTTTTTATTACCGCCATCGGGCAGCTCCTGAATTTCCCGCAAAGCTTTTTTTGTCAGCATTTCCGCAAAATCAAGCGCGCCCGTCATCCCGCCGGATCTGGAAACATCTTTTGCTAACTGAATCAGTTCTTTATGCGTTAATGCTTCGGGATTTTTCAAATATGGACGAATAATCTCTGGCTGATTGTCACGAGCAATGAGAAGGGGAAGCGTATAAATACCTTGTTGCACATCAGTCAATACTGGTTTTTGACTATTTTCTAAATCAAGTGAGAAGTTCAGGACATCGTCATATACTTGAAAAGCTAAGCCGATCGCTGATCCAATTCGTTTTGCGCGTGCTTGCAATTTCGCATCCGCACCACCAAAATAAGCCCCTTCTTGACAACTAAGCCGTATTAGTTCGGCTGTTTTTCCGTTTATATTTCGCAGATAATCCCTAATCGTTTGATCAGGATTAAAGGTACAAGTCATTTGAGTTAGCTCACCTTGCAAGACTTTTTTCATTGTACGGGCGTTCTTCAAAAGAAAGGGGGTATGGCTCATAGATTCAGCAAGCAGTTCAAAATAACTAGTATACATAAAATCTCCGGTGTAAACAGCAATATCTTTTCCAAATCGTGATTGAATGGAAGGCATCGCTCGGCGCGTGGGAGAGTCATCAATAATATCATCGTGGACAAGTGTAGCAGAATGCAATAATTCTAATGAAGCGGCAACTTTAACTAACTGTTCTTGATCCTTGTTCTCTCCAAAATCAGCGAAAAGAAAGAAGAGTGCCGGTCGAATCATTTTTCCTCCTGTAGAAGAAAATTTTGTGACGGCCTCTTCAATCGATTTATTATTAATAACAAGTCTTTGTGATATTAAATTTTTAACTTGCATTAAATTTTCTTGAATTTCAGGGTATTCATTCCAATAGTCTGACATAGTGGCTCCTTCTAACAACGTTTTCAAGTTTATTTTATCGCATGGCTGGTAGAAAGACTACTAGAATGCTTGATTAATCTTTCGTGAGATGAAACACATAAAACGTAAGCAAATCTTTTGAAGAAAAAGTATAAAAATAGCATAATGAATAGGAAAAAGAAAATAACGAAAGTAGGGTGAAATGACTTTAACCGTTTTCCTGGAACTCGTGGAATTTAAAGCGAAAACCGCGAGCGTCCTGCCTTTTTTTATTGGGATTTGTTTTAGCCTGTATAATTTTCACAAACTTCATTTAGGGTTAGTTCTGTTATACTTTGTCGCCATGTTCATTTTTAATATGGCAGTTGACATATTGGATAATTATAACGACTATCACCACGCGACGGAAATTCACGACTATAGAGAAAAAACCAATATTATTGGAAGAGAAAGTTTAGATATTAAACTAGTTTTTCGGATGATGATCGGTATGATCATTATTTCAGCACTTATTGGAGTCGGTTTGACGTTAGTAGTTGGATGGCCTTTTTTATTGATGGGGTTATTTTGTTATGGAGTCGGAATCTTTTATTCTTCCGGTCCAAAACCTTTATCGAGCCTTCCACTAGGTGAAGTTTTTTCGGGATTCACTATGGGATTTATGATCACTTGTTTGTGTGTTTACTTAAATACGTACGAGGTATTTCAATGGGATTTTACTAATATCACTGCTATTTTTTTGATTTCCTTACCTAATACGTTGTGGATCGCAAATTTGATGCTAGCGAACAATATCTGTGATTTAGAAGAAGACGAAATGAACAATCGCTTTACTTTGGTCCATTATTTAGGAAAAAGACGTGCAATCCGTTTATTCGAGATAATGAACTTGGCTGCTTTTTTAGCCATCTTGCTATCGGTGATTTTAGGAATCGCCCCGTGGTCAATGCTGGGGACATTTTTAGTTGCACCATTTATTTATCACCAGATACAATTATTTCTTGCTAAACAAGTGAAACGGGAGACGTTCATTTGTGCAGTAAGAATTTTAGCGGTAGGGGCTGCCGCACAAGTCATCAGCTTTGCATTGACGTTTCTATTTTAAGAGGGGGAGACAGAAATGAAAGAAATAATTATTTTAGGCGCAGGTTACGCAGGATTACGCGCGCTGCATGTATTACAAAAGTCCGGAGCGGATGTGCATATCACGTTGGTGGATCGAAACGATTATCACTACGAGTCGACAAGTTTGCATGAAGTTGCAGCCGGTACACAACCAGACGAAAAAATTTGTTATAAAATCAAAGACGTTGTAAATTCCAATAAGACAACGTTTATCCAGGACACAGTAGAGAAAATCGATACCGAACAGAAACAGGTATATTTGGAAAATAAAACCCTCCAATATGATTACCTAATTGTCGCATTAGGATTCCAATCTGAGTCCTTCGGTATTCCAGGTGTGAAGGAAAACTCCTTAGAAATGGTGGATGTTAGAACTGCCGATCAAGTGCATAAACACATTGTAGATCAAATGAAGAAGTACAAGGAAACTAAAAACGAAGAATATCTCCGTATCGTTGTTTGTGGTGCTGGTTTTACCGGTATCGAGTTGGTAGGGGCTTTGGTGGAAGGCAGCAAGGCTTTTGCTGATATTGCTGGAGTAAAACCTGAAGAAATTCAAATTTATTGTGTCGAAGCAGTGGACAAAATCTTACCAATGTTTAGCGAGAAACTTGGCAAGTATTGTATTGACCATTTGAATAAGTGGGATGTTAAGCTGCTTACAGGAAAACCAATCAAGAAAGTTGAACCCGGTGCTGTAATTTACCAAAATTCAAAAGATAATGAAAATGATTTAGTAGCTCTAAATGCGAAAACGATTATTTGGACAACAGGTGTCAGCGGCAGTCAAGTCATCGGCGAGTCTGGATTTGAAGAGCGTCGTGGTCGAGTAATGGTGAATCCAAACTTGACTGATCCAAAACATGATGACGTTTATTTGCTAGGTGATGTTTCAGCAGTTATGGACCCTGCTAGTAATCGTCCTTATCCAACCACAGCGCAAATCGCTTTGGCGATGGGATCATACGCTGGAAAAGATATCTTGAATCAATTAAAAGGACAGCCTAGCAAACCATTCTCGTTTAAGTCATTAGGATCTGTAGCTTCAATAGGAAATACGCATGCATTTGGTGTTGTTGGAAAAACAGAAGTTACTGCCTATCCAGCGTCATTCATTAAAAAGGCGATCATGGACCGCTCATTGTATGAAACAGGTGGCGTCAAAGAGGTTATGGCTAAAGGACGTTTTGATTTTTACCATTAAGTCGATAATTAAGGCAAGTAAAAAAACACTCGAAAATTTCGAGTGTTTTTTGTTTAACCAAAATAATTGATTCCCATTGCTTGTTTAACTTCTTTTAGAGTTTCAGCAGCAACAGCTTGCGCTTTCTCACTGCCTTCTCTCAACATTTCCATGATTGCATCAGGATCTTTCGCATATTCTTCGCGACGTGAACGAATTGGACCAAATTCAGCCTCCAAAACATCAATCAAGTAACGCTTGATTTTCACATCTCCAAGACCACCACGGCGATAATGTTCTTTCAACTCGCTGATTTTTTCTTTGTCTTTACCAAAGACATCCAAATACGTAAAGACCATATTTCCTTCTACTTGGCCTGGATCTTCCACATGGATATGATTTGGATCTGTATACATACTCATGACTTTTTTTGCTAAAACATCTGCAGAGTCCGCTAGATAAATACCATTTCCTAGAGATTTACTCATTTTTCCATTTCCATCAATCCCAGGAAGACGTCCTTGTCCTTTTTCAGGAAAAACACCTTTTGGCTCGATAAGAACATCGCCATAAGTATGATTGAAACTTTGAACAATTTCTTGCGTTTGTTCTAGCATAGGCTTTTGGTCTTCACCAACAGGAACTAAGTTGGCTTTAAACGCAGTAATATCGGATGCTTGAGAAACAGGATAAATAAAAAATCCTGTGGGTACGCTCTCGCCAAATTTCTTTTGTTCAATTTCAGATTTTACTGTTGGATTGCGGCGTACGCGTCCAACACTTACTAAGTTTAGATAGTACATTGTTAATTCCGCTAATTCAGGAATTTGAGATTGAATAAATAGAGTCGACCGTTTCGGATCAAGACCTACTGCTAAATAATCCAACGCAACTTGCAAAATATTTGAAGAAACTTTATCCGGATTTTTGGCATTATCAGTCAGCGCCTGCATGTCAGCAACCATGATAAATAGTTTGTTTTCAGGATCTTCTTGCATACGTACACGATTTTTTAGAGAACCGACATAATGGCCCAAATGTAATTGTCCGGTTGGACGATCTCCAGTCAAAATGATATTTTTCATTAACTCACCTTTTCGTAAAATTCTTTCAATAGCTTCTTCAAATACTACCTTTTTTTGAGGAACATGACAACTCTTAACTAATTTTTTATCGAAAACGAGACCAATATCCATGTTAAAAAACATTACATGGAAACAGGAGTTAATAGAACTTTTTTTCTTGTACTTGAGTTTTTTTCTTTACAAAGTAAAAAAATTTAGCTTATAATTAAACCTACATTGGAAAAATTAGAATACGATAAGGAAAAAGAGGTGGCTTGACATGCCAATGGTCGAATTTAAGCATGTAGAGAAATACTATGGAAAGTTTCATGCCTTAAAAAATATTAACCTGTCTTTTGAAAAAGGTGAGGTCGTAGTAGTTATCGGACCTTCTGGTTCAGGAAAGAGTACCATGCTTCGATGCATTAATGGTTTAGAAGATATCTCTTCCGGCGAGTTACTAGTGAATGACAAAAATTTACATAGTAAAGAAGTTAAATTAAAAGACATTCGAAAAAATATAGGAATGGTCTTTCAACATTTTAATCTTTATCCTAATAAGACGGCGATAGAAAATATTACTTTGGCACCTATCAAGGTTTTGAAGCAATCCTCTGATGAAGCAACGAAGAGTGCAGAAAAATTATTGGATAAAGTAGATATGTTAGATAAGAAGGATTCTTACCCTTCGATGTTATCTGGAGGACAGCAGCAACGGATCGCCATCGCTCGCGGTTTAGCGATGAATCCCGATTTGCTGCTTTTTGATGAGCCAACATCCGCACTCGATCCAGAAATGATTGGTGACGTATTGAATGTCATGAAAAAAATAGCACGAGATGGTATGTCAATGATCGTCGTGACTCATGAAATGGGTTTTGCTAAAGAAGTAGCGGATCGGATTATATTCATGGCTGATGGTGAAGTATTAGAAGACACGCGAGATATCAAAGGATTCTTTGAAAAGCCAAAAGAGGAGCGTGCTCAGCTGTTTGTCAGCAAAGTAATTAATCATTAGGAGGCGGCTTATGTCGAAGATAAAAAAAATGATCTCCTTCCTTCTTCCGCTGCTGGTTATGCTAATGCTGTCAGGATGTAAAGGAGAAAGCGTAGCGAATGAAGATATTGCTACACGAATTAAAGAAGAGCCAACAATTATTTGGGGAGTAAAGTATGACACTCGCTTATTCGGTATGATGGATATCGAGACCCGAAAAGTGGAAGGCTTTGACATCGATATCGCCAAAGCCATTACAAAAGAGATTCTCGGTGAAAATGGCAAAGCTGAATTTGTTGAGGTAACCTCAAAAACACGTATCCCATTACTTAAAAACGGGAACATTGATGCAATTATCGCTACTATGACGATAACTGAAGACCGAAAAAAAGAAGTTGATTTTTCTGATATCTATTTTGATGCAGGGCAGTCATTATTAGTTAAAAAAGGGAGTCATATAAAAGATATAAAAGATCTGACTTCTGATGATACTGTTTTAGCTGTCAAAGGCTCTACCTCTACAATTAATATCCGGAAACATGCACCAGATGCCAATATTCTAGAACTTGAAAATTACGCCGAAGCGTTCACTGCATTACAATCTGGGCAGGGGCAAGCTATGACTACGGATAATGCGATTTTATTAGGAATGGCTTCTGAAAATGATAATTATGAATTGACAGGTGGTGCGTTTACGAACGAGCCATACGGAATTGCTATCAATAAGGGACAAGAGGCATTTTTAAAAGAAGTAAATGGCGCGTTACGTAAAATGCATGACAATGGTACCTATAATGAAATCTTTGAAAAATGGTTCCCTGCAGATGCGGAAGGTCGAGCGAAAAAGGGGGCGCAGTTCTAATGGTACAATTATTTCAAACATTTTCTGGTGAATTTGCCAGCGGCTTTAAATTTACGATCTATGCTAGTTTATTAGCATTGGTTTTTAGTTTACTTATTGGAACACTTATGGCAATCCTGCAATTGTCTCATAACCGAATCATTCGTAGTTTAGCAAAGGCGTATGTCGCGTTCTTCCGAAATATTCCATTGTTAATCATTGTCATGTTCTTCTATGTAGTTGCACCAATGTATTTTTATAGTTTTGATGGTTTTCAAGCAGGAACAATCGGTCTGACGATATATACGTCTGCATTCATTGCCGAGACCGTTCGCTCTGGAATCCAAACTGTTCCAAACGGACAAATGGAAGCTGGTCTGTCTTCAGGATTCTCTTACTCAGAAACACTGCGTTATATTGTGCTGCCGCAAGCATTTAAAATTGTGGTACCACCTTTAGGAAACCAATTCATTAACTTGATTAAAAATTCTTCTATTTTGGCGATGGTGGCAGGATTGGATTTAATGTATCAAGGTGATTTGATTGCGAGCACAACTTTTAATACATTCGATACTTATATTATTGTCGGTTTATTCTATTTAGTTTTGACTTTACCCTTGTCTTATCTAATGAATTACTTAGATAAGAATTGGGCGAAAGCATAGAAAGGAGGAGTAGAAAATATGAATGGTGCTTTTTCATGGATTAATTTACGATTCCTTTTAGACGGTTTGTGGGTAACGATTCAAGTATCAGTGGTTTCAATTGTATTTAGCATGATTTTAGGGGGCATTGCGGGAACTGTTCGATTTAGTAATGTTCCGGTCCTGTCAAAAATTGTAGGGATAATTGTTGATATCATTCGAAATTTACCGTTGTTACTAATCATCTTCTTCACTTATTTTGCTCTTCCGCAAATAGGGATTAAACTGAATATATTTTGGGCCGCGGTGGCAGCTTTAACGATTTTTGAATCGGCAATGTTATCTGAAATTTTTCGCGCTGGACTCAATGCGGTTCCGAAAGGGCAAACCGAAGCGGGCATGTCTTCTGGATTGACTTACGTTCAGACGCTTATGGTGATTGTCTTTCCCCAAGCGTTCAAATCAATGCTGCCGGCAATTTTGAGTCAGCTGATTTCATTAATTAAAGATACCTCTCTGGCGGTAATTATTTCATTGCCGGAGCTGACACACAATGCTAGAATCATTTATGGACAAAATACAAATTATGTTATACCGATGTTTATTGCGATGACTGCGATGTACTTTGTTGTATGTTATGTACTATCACTTGTTTCTAGCTTCTTGGAAACAAGTAAATATAATTATTAAAAAAGTGAAGCTCTCTTCATTCCAGAAGAGAGCTTCACTTTGTTCGTATTGGTCAATTGTGCTTGATACTGATTGAGGAAAGGTAACTTATTCTTTTTCTTTTTCAGTTTCACGTTCAGTTTTTTTCATTGCAGGATCTTCATAAACGGCTCCTGCTTGAGTTTTCCCAAGCTTCTCTAAAAGGCTCGGTTCAGGACTTTCTTGCTTTTCACTGTTGTGTTTCTCTGTTTCCTCTTCAGTTGCTTTTTTGGCAGGATCTTGATTTCGGTCACCAGCGGAAACTTTTCCAATAGTTTCGGTTAGTTTTTCTTTGTCCATTTTTGACCACCTCTCTCATAAATAGTTTAGCACTGATTGTTATCCTTTCAAAAGGAAACGCTTTTATTATACTAAGACTCTGGGGCTTGAAATATTTCTTTAAAAAGTGGAAAATAAGGTGATACTTGGAATCAGATAGGAATGAGCATTTTGTCAAATGAAAGACCAATTGGATTTATTGACTCTGGCGTAGGCGGTTTGACAGTGGTCAAAGAAGCAATGCGTCAGCTACCAAATGAAGAAATCTTATATCTTGGGGATACGGCAAGGTGCCCGTATGGTCCTCGACCAGCCGAACAAGTCATTAAGTTTACTTGGCAAATGACTCGTTTTTTATTGAGCAAAAATATTAAGATGCTTGTAATTGCTTGTAATACAGCCACGGCAGTAGCACTAGAGGAGATAAAAAATAGTGTAGATATACCAGTCATTGGTGTTATCCAACCTGGTTCACGTGCGGCGGTTAAGGCAAGTAAGACAGGCAGAGTTGGAATTATAGGAACATTGGGAACTGTGAAGAGTGGCTCTTATAAGCATGAGTTGCAGGAAAAAGCCCCCGAAATATATGTATCCAGCCTGGCTTGCCCCAAATTTGTACCAATCGTCGAAAGTAATCAATTTGAAAGCTCTGTAGCAAAGAAAATTGTATCGCAAACATTGGTGCCACTAAAAAAGGAAAAATTAGATACTTTGATTCTAGGCTGTACTCACTATCCATTGTTACGCCCGATCATCCAAAATGTGATGGGGCAACAGGTGACATTGATTGATTCAGGTGCGGAGACAGTGAACGATGTCAGTACGTTATTAGATTACTTCAATTTGAATAATTACGAACAAAATGGGCAGAAAACCCGAGTTTTTTATACGACTGGTTCACCTAAAATGTTCAAAGACATTGCTAGTGAATGGCTAGACATTAAAAATTTAAACGTAGCTCACATAGATTTAGGAGGAGAATAATTTGCGTCATGATGGAAGAACGATTCAACAATTACGACCGATCAAGATTGAAACGAATGTATTCAAGCATCCAGAAGGATCTGTTGTTATATCCTTTGGTGATACAAAGGTCATTTGCTCAGCAACATTAGAGGATTCTGTACCGCCGTTTTTACGGGGCAGCGAAACGGGTTGGGTAACGGCCGAATACAGTATGTTGCCAAGAGCGACAAACACACGGAATCGCCGTGAGAGTGCCAAAGGGAAAGTAACTGGAAGAACAATGGAAATTCAACGTTTGATAGGGCGTTCATTACGTGCAGTGGTTGACCTAGAGAAGTTAGGTGAGAAGAGTATCATCATCGACTGTGATGTGATTCAAGCGGATGGGGGCACCAGAACTGCCAGCATCACGGGCGGGTTTGTTGCATTACGACTAGCAATCAACAAGTTATTAGCAACTGGTGAGCTGCTAGAAGACCCAATTAAGGAGCATTTAGCAGCAATTAGTGTTGGTATTTTACCGGATGGAACGATAGTCACTGATTTGGATTATTCGGAAGATTCGTCAGCAGCGGTTGACATGAACTTAGTCATGACTGAATCTGGACGCTTCGTGGAAATTCAAGGGACTGGCGAAGAAGCAACATTCGATGACGATGAGTTGAATGGACTAATTTTACACGGCAAAGCAGCTATTCAAGAATTGATTGCCTTTCAAAAAGAATCACTCTTTTCTGAAATTGAAACAGAAGAAAAAACGATTGTGATAGCCACGAGAAATCCTGGTAAAGCGAAAGAATTTGCCTCTTTATTTGGTAAAGAAGGGTATAAAACGAAAACATTATTAGATTATCCTGATCTCCCTGATGTGGAGGAAACGGGTACAACTTTTGAAGAAAATGCTCGATTAAAAGCTGAAACAATTGCACAGATTTTACAGCAACCTGTATTAGCGGATGATTCAGGGTTAGTCGTGGATGCATTAAACGGAATGCCAGGAGTTTTCTCAGCACGATTTGCGGGGGAAAGAAAAAGCGATGCGGCTAATAACGCGAAGCTATTACATGAACTAACGGATGTTCCTGATGAGAAAAGGACAGCGCATTTTCATTGTACACTTGTTTTTGCAGCCCCTAAAAAAGAGAGCCTCGTGGTATCTGCCGATTGGAACGGCCGTATTGGGCGAATCCCTCAAGGGGAGAACGGGTTTGGCTACGATCCTTTATTCATCGTGCCAGGCTATGAAAAATCATCTGCTGAATTAACGAGTGAAGAGAAAAATGAAATAAGTCATCGAGGAATGGCTGTGAGAGAGTTAGAAAAAGTATGGAAAACTTGGTTGGAGGGAAATCAATGAAGTATTTAGTTGTTAGCGATAATCATGGAGATCGCAATATTCTGGTGGAAATTGTCAACCGCTACGTCAACATGGTGGATCATATGTTTCATTGCGGTGATTCGGAGCTAAAGGCGAGTGATGAATTGTGGGAACATTTTACTGTTGTTGCTGGAAATTGTGATTATGATCCGGGCTATAAAAAAGAACAAGTACTTTCAATTGGAAATGACATCATTTATATGACTCACGGTCATTTATCAAATGTTCGATTTGGATTAACCATGCTTTCGTTGCAAGCCCAAGAAGTGGGTGCAACAATTGCTTTGTTTGGACATATTCATCAAGCTGTAGCTGAATATGACAAGAATATCTTGTTTGTAAATCCCGGAAGCATATCCCAACCTCGTGGACCTGTACAAATACCAAGTTATGCCATTATCGACAGTCAAGACGAAGAAATCCACGTAACCTTCTATAATCGTGCACACCAACTAATCGAAGAATTAGCTGCAGATTTTAAACGATAGTTCCTAATTTTTATTAAACATTTGGATAAATAACGCTTTCTTTTAGCCGATAAGGTAAAATAAGGTGAAGATATTAGAACGGAGGCGCCATATGATTAGTCCTGTAATCGAAGAATTAATGATGGAGCACGAAGAAACAATGATGATTCCAGCAGAGAATGTTGCTAACGTGATAAAAGAACACCCGTTGGAACACGCGCTACTGCTCTTATCGCAAGCTGGTTACTCGACCATACCAGTTTTAGATAAAGAGGATCATTTTGTAGGGTTATTAAGCTTAAATGACATCGTAAAGAAAATGTTAGGAATCGATGGTATCGATACATCTAATTTGGAAACACTAACAGTTGCTGATGTGATGAACACCGAAGTACCAGTTATGCGTCCAGACGCTGAACTAGAAGATGTGCTTCACTTATTAGTGAATGCCTCATTTTTACCAGTGCTGGACAGCGATGGAGTATTTTGTGGGATTGTCACTCGCAGGGAAATTTTAAAAGCAGTGAATTATACGTTTCATCAATTTGAACGTAAAAACCCTGAAACGAAAGTAATTTTTCATGCGAACACACCAAGCTAATCTCTAGAGACCTATTTAAGGTCTCTTTTTTTGTACTAACTATCGTTTAAAAGCTGGATTATTTTGAGCGAAGAACTTAGAGTACGGATCAGTTGACTTTACTTCTTTAGCGTGTTATTTTTATCAAGTGTTTAAACAGTAACCGTTACGGTTAAGCTCGATTAAATAAATCATGAACAGGAGAAAACAAATGGCAAAAAAATCAAAAATTGTAAAAATGCATAAACAGCAAGCGTTGATTGATCACTATGCAGAGAAACGAGCAGCGTTAAAAGCTGCGGGTGATTATGAAGGACTAGCAAAATTACCGAGAGACTCAAATCCGAATCGGTTAAAGCTACGAGACCAAATTGACGGTCGCCCAAGAGGATATATGCGCAAGTTTGGGATGTCACGGATCAAATTTCGTGAGCTCGCTCATAAAGGACAAATTCCCGGTATCAAAAAAGCAAGTTGGTAAAAGCGGTACAAATTAGTAAGAGATTTCCCTTCATGATTTTGTTAAACTAGTAATGTATAGCAAATCGGAAGGGAGCGATAGTATGAAAACGGCCTTGTTTGTTTTGCTTGATCACTATGCTGATTGGGAGGCTGCTTATTTAATGAGTTTGCTAAATCAACGAGAAAATTGGCAAGTGCGAACGGCGTCGAATTTACCGCAAGTAAAATCAATTGGCGGATTGCAAACAAACGTGGATTTTAATTTTAGTCAAATTGAATCCAACTTTGACTTGTTGGTATTAATCGGTGGACATTCATGGAGTATACAGAGTCAGGCACTTTATCAGATTATAGAGAAGCAAATGGACCGTCAGCTACCGTTGGCCGCGATATGCGGTTCTGTTGATTATTTAGCTCAACACGGCTTTCTTGAAGGGTATATGCACACAGGCAATGCTCGGTTTCTTTGGAGGGATTTTCCTAACTATCAGATGCCTGAAAATTTTTTAGAGAAACAAGCAGTCTGCGATCGAAATCTTGTTACGGCAAACGGAACTGCTGTATTGGATTTTACTGAATTTGCCTTGCACCTTGTCGGCGACAGTTTTATTGAGGCTAAAAGAGCAGTTGATTTCTATCGTTTAGGCTATTATGGTTATCAGAAACGTTATAGTGACTTTTTAACGCAAAAAAACGACTCATAAGATAGTTAAAAACGGCTCCCCACAAAGTTTAACTTTGTGGGGAGCCGTTTTTTAGTTTCCAATAACAATTGGATCATTTGGAATGGTAAAACCATTTTGATTGAGAACTTTTACATATGCTGTGAGAAATTCTTCTTGAAGTTTGTATTGTTTCCCATTGGTTACATATAAAAAAGTACGAATCGCATAATTGCTGTTTCCAAGGTCAACCATCCCGAAGAGGGTCGGACCATCAAAGATTTCATCTTTAAACTCTTTTGAAAGTTTTTGGTTGGTTTCGTCAATTAGATGACTTATTCTATCGTACCCTTCATCTGGCTGAATTCGGATGTCTACTTTGACCTGCATATGCGCGCGTGAAAGATTACTAATTGTTGTAATATTGCGATTTGGAATAAAATGTACCGTCCCATCGGCAGATTTCATCTGAAGCATGCGGATGCCGACAGAAGTCACGGTTCCTTCAATGTGCAAGTCAGTCAAGCGAATATAGTCACCAACGTCTATTTGCTGCTCCATTATAATGAAGAAACCTGTAATGATATCATTTGTAAAGCCTTGCGCACCAAGTCCTATAGCGATACCTGCAATTCCTGCACCAGCTAAAAGCGACCCGACTGGAATTCCAAGTGTATCTAAAATGGAATATAGAAAGAAGAAAAAGAGCGTGTAAGAAAAAATATTTTTAGATAGTGCATGAATTGTTTCTATTCTAGTAGCATTATCTGTCATTTTTTTCTTTTGTCGATCAAATGATTGATCAATCAAGAAACTTCCAATCTTTCTAATTAAATAAAAGATGACTAAGACCGCTAAAATTGTCAATCCTTTTTGTATGAGTATTGAAAAGACACGATCCCAATCGATCGTCTGCCAATATTTTTGCCAGATGGATAATTGTTCTGTTGCTTGTTCCACCACGTTGCTGCTGCTGGAATCAACTGTTTGTGTTGTCAATAAAAACATAAGCCACTCCTATACGTTAATAGAAATAGTGTAACAATCTTTACTATTTCTGTCGACTTGGTTGATAACAATCATAATATTCTTATAATTCAAAAAATCCATGACAATAATGGAAGAAAATGATAGACTAACATTTAAATAAGAAGGGGATGATAAAATGGTGAATATAAAATGGGAAGAATTAGGGTTTGAGTATATCAAAACACCGTTCCGTTATATTTCTCATTGGAAAAATGGTCAATGGGATGCAGGGGAACTTACAGAAGACAATACGATCACCATTAACGAAGGATCTACTTGTCTCCACTATGGACAGGAATGTTTTGAGGGATTGAAAGCTTATCGGCGCAAAGATGGAAACATTAACCTATTTCGTCCAGATGAAAATTCGAAACGGATGAATAAGAGTGCTGCGCGTTTACAAATGCCAGATGTTCCCGAGGATAAATTTATTGATGCTGTGATGCAAGTGGTGCGAGCAAATGAAGAATATGTTCCTCCTTATGGAACTGGAGCGACATTATATTTGCGCCCTTATCTAATAGGTGTAGGTCCTAATATTGGTGTTGTTCCTGCCCCTGAATATATTTTTAGTGTGTTCTGTATGCCCGTGGGCCCATATTTTAAAGGCGGATTGGCACCGAGTAACTTCATTGTTTCTGAATATGACCGCGCAGCACCCTTTGGTACAGGCGCTGCCAAAGTGGGAGGAAATTATGCTGCAAGCTTATTGCCAGGACAACTCGCTCATGATCGAAATTTTTCTGATTGTATTTATTTGGACCCAGCGACCCACACTAAAATCGAAGAAGTTGGATCAGCAAATTTCTTTGGAATTACGCATGATAATCAATTCATCACGCCAAAATCACCATCAATCTTGCCAAGTATTACTAAATATTCATTGTTACATTTGGCAAAAGAACGCTTTGGATTGGAAGCAATCGAAGGGGATGTTTGTTTAAACGAACTGGATAAATTTGCTGAAGCGGGGGCATGTGGGACAGCAGCGATCATCTCACCAATTGCTGGAATCCAGAATGGAGAGGATTTCCATGTATTTTATAGTGAAACAGAGACGGGTCCCGTTACAAAAAAATTGTACGAGGAGCTAGTTGGAATCCAATTTGGAGACGTTCAAGCGCCGAAAGGCTGGATTTATGAAGTCTGATTTTTAGAGTGCTTAAAAGAAGGTAAAGGGTATCATCTTAATTTTTTTAGTGGTATTCACCTTAGTTCTTTGATTCTTGAAGGCGGCTTTAGCCATCGTTAATCGGTTAGAAGTTCAATGAAATTCTATAGCAAGCGATATCCCTATCACACAGATAGAATCTTTAAATTCATTTAGAAAAGAAGCCACTCATTGCGAGTGGCTTTTTTGCATAATAAAAAGCACGTCTATCTAAGACGTGCTTTAAAGAATCTGAGTTTTAGCTCAGATGAACCCCTTTATCAACGTAGATAATATCCCCGATAATTCCTGTAGCCAGAGGACTAAGTAAGAACGCGCAAGAGTTTCCTACTTCCTCGATCGTAACAGAAACTTTGTCAGGCGTACGTTCCTCAGAAAGGCTAAGCAATGATTGGTAATCTTTGACGCCAGTTACCGCCAACGTCTTGATCGCACCTGCTGAAATGGCATTCACGCGAATGTTTTTCGGAGCTAACTCGGTCGCTAAGTAGCGTACCTCAGCTTCTAAAGCAGCCTTAGCAATCCCCATCATATTGTAATTAGGTATCGAACGTTCAGATCCCATATAGGTCATCGTTACAATGCTACCGCCATTTGTCATCAAAGGAGCAGCATATTTTGAGACTGCCAATAGGGAGTAAGCACTGATATCTTGTGCCAGTTGAAACCCATCTCTAGTAATCTCTGTCACATTACCCGATAATTCTTCCTTATTGGCAAAAGCAATCGAGTGTACGATGCCATCGATAGATCCGAATTTTTCTTTGATAGAATCAAAAGCAAATTTAATTTTTTCATCGCTAGCGACATCCAATTCAAACATACTTGCTTCTTCGCCGACCAATTTTACTAAATTCTTTTTCATACGTTCATTTTGATACGTGTAAATAATTTCTGCGCCTTGATCTGCGATTGCTTTCGCACATCCCCAAGCAATACTTTTTTTATTAGCTACACCCGTTACGATTATTTTCTTTCCAGTTAAAATAGACATTAAATTGACACACTCCTAAATAATATAAAAAATAATATGCTCTCATTATGTTGGAAAAAGCTTTGATTGTCAAACTATTTTTTTAATTATCTTAATAGGCCTTGATTAAACTATAGGATTATGATAGTTTGATTATCAAATAAAGTATTCATAGAGGTGTAAAATGGAAAAAATTATGAATGTCGAAGAAATTATGGCTGCGATCCCAAATCGTTATCCCATTTACTATTTAGATGCAGTTACAGAGTTTGAAGATGAGAAGCACATTACTGCTGTTAAGAATTTAACGATGAATGAAGACTTTTTCCAAGGGTATTTTCCTGGGGAACCAATCATGCCAGGGACATTGATTGTCGAAGCTCTTGCTCAAGCGGGATCGTTGTTAATATTGAAATCAGCAGCATTCGAGGGGAAAACTGCGTACATCGGGGGAATTAATAAAGCGAACTTTTTAGAATTTGTTCGGCCTGGAGACACATTGTTCTTAAACTTTGATATTCAAAAAGTTAAAGGTCCTGTTGGAACCGCGAAAGCATGGGCGACTGTTGAAGAGAAAGTAGTTACTGAATGTGAATTTACATTTATTGTAGGGGACAAAGAGCAAAAAAACAGCTAGAAAAAAACCAAAACCTTTGATAAAAAGGTTTTGGTTTTTGTTTACTTTTTAGGTTCTTGTAAGACTTTTACTTCAGTGACTTTAGCTGGCTCTACCGGCGTCGATTTTTCGCCAGAACCGCCATCTTTTACTTCACCACTCGCTATTTTATCAACGGTGTCCATACCCTCTATTACTTGACCAAATACAGTATATTCGCCGTCAAGTTTAGGAGCGCCGCCTTTTTTGTATTGCTCAATAATTTTTTCTGGATAATATTGGATCGCAAGCCCATCACTTTGATCCTCTTTATTAGTTACGATAAAGAATTGACTGCCATTACTGCTGCGTGATTCTCCTCGTGCCATTGAAAGGGCGCCTCGGATGTTGTACAGCTGATTAGAAACCTCAGTTTTGAATCCATCTTTCCAAATGCTTTCGCCACCGGTACCATCGCCCTTAGGATCGCCGCCTTGGATCATAAAGTCTTCGATTACACGATGGAAAGGCGTGTCTTTATAATAGCCATCTTTCGCGTGCTTCACAAAATTTTCTACAGCCTTAGGGGCTTGTTTAGGGAAAAGTTTGATTTTGATGTTTCCCTCCGTAGTCACTAATTCAACTAAATACTCATCCTCTGACACTTTGTTATCAAGCTGAGGCAATGCGACTTTATTCAAATCAACACTGGATTCTGTCGTCTTAGTTTTACTTTCTTTTGTTCCTTCTGTTGAATTTGTGTTGCTGCCGCAAGCTGCGAACAAACCGATCGATAAAACTAAGCTTGCACCGATCATCATCTTTTTGAATTGCATACCATTCTCCTTTTAAAGTTATTATCAATATAATCATAACAAACTTTCCAAAGAGTTCCTATGAAAAATCAGTGACTTTTATCTCAAAAAATTTATTAAAATGGGTAATAAAAAAAGGAGATCATTTTGATCTCCTTAAACTAAGAGTAGCTCTTATAAGTTAGCAAATTTTTCTAACAAACGAATCATTTGGCAAGTGAAGCCATATTCGTTGTCATACCAAGCAACTGTTTTAACTAATTGATAGTCACCAGCTGAGGTAACTTCTGTTTGAGTAGGGTCAAAGATTGAACCTTGAGTAGTTCCGATAACATCACCAGAAACAATTTCACGATCATCATAACCGAATGATGGATTGTCAACGGTATGTTTTTTAATTGCTTCGTTTACTTGATCGGCAGTTACTTTCGTATTAAGAATTGAAACCAATTCAGTCAATGAACCATCAACTACGGGAACACGTTGAGCATGTCCTTGTAATTTACCGTTCAATTCTGGAATGACCAAGCCAATTGCTTTAGCGGCACCAGTTGAATGTGGAATTGTGTTGTCAGCAGCAGAGCGCGCAGCACGTAAGTTGCCACCTTTAACGGGTCCATCAAGCAACATTTGAGTTGAAGTATATGCATGCACCGTAGTCATAGTACCAACTTCAATACCAAATTCTTCATTTAAGAAGTATGCCATAGGTGCTAGGCAGTTGGTTGTACAAGACCCAGCTGAGATAATTTTATCGTTTGAATCTAAAGTATCATCATTTACGTTGTAAACAATAGTTTTCATTTGTCCAGCAGGCGCTGAGATAACGACGCGCTTCACACCAGCGTCGATATGAGCTTGTGCTTTTTCTTCTGAAGTGTAGAAGCCAGTACATTCAAGAACGATGTCTACACCGTTTTCTTTAGCCCAAGGGATCTTACTTGCATCCGGTTCAGCATATACACGTGTTTTTTCGCCATCAACAACGATTGAATCTTCTGTCGCAGTAACTGTGCCAGGGTATGTGCCATGTGTTGAATCAAATTGTAATAATTGTGCCAACATTGTAGGACTTGTTAAATCGTTGATCGCTACTACTTCAATATCGTCAGATACTTCTTTAATCCGACGGAATGCTAAACGACCAATACGTCCAAATCCGTTAATACCTACTTTTACTGTCATAACCAAAAGTTCCTCCTTTTTTATGTCAAGCAAAGCTTGATGCCTTACATTTTTCATTTTGCAACGCATCAATTTTTTTGTCAAAAGATATTACCTGAGAAGAACTGTCAATGTGAAAGCTATAATAAAAAGAGCGAAACTAACATTTTTTTAAGCTTCTATCAATAAGAATGGACTTTTTTGTATAATCTAGCTACAATATATAAGACTTTGTTTAGTGTGGAGATTCAGTAGTCAATAGAATAAAAAACGAAAAGGAGGACACCCAAATGTCCATGTTTTTAGATCAAGTAACGATCGATGTCAAAGCTGGTAAAGGCGGCGACGGGATGGTGGCTTTCCGTCGCGAAAAGTATGTTCCAGACGGCGGACCGGCCGGCGGTGACGGCGGTCATGGCGGTGACGTCATTTTAGTAGTAGATGAGGGCTTGCGTACATTAATGGACTTTCGCTACAATCGTCATTTCAGAGCAACGCCAGGAGAAAACGGAATGAGTAAGGGAATGCACGGACGCGGAGCAGAAGATACATATGTTAGTGTACCCCCGGGCACAACAGTTCGCGATGGAGATACAGGTGCTCTATTAGGCGATTTAATTGAAAACGGTCAGGAATTGGTCGTCGCTCATGGCGGTAGAGGCGGTCGAGGAAATACGCGATTTGCTTCCCCAAGAAATCCAGCACCTGAACTAGCTGAAAATGGTGAACCAGGTCAAGAAAGAAATATTGAGCTAGAATTAAAAGTATTAGCTGATGTAGGCTTGGTAGGTTTCCCTTCTGTCGGGAAATCAACCATTCTCTCTGTAATTTCTTCTGCTCGGCCTAAAATCGGAGCCTACCATTTTACGACACTCGTGCCAAACTTGGGGATGGTAACGACGAGTGACGGTCGCAGTTTTGCTGCCGCTGACCTGCCTGGATTAATTGAAGGTGCTTCGCAGGGGATTGGACTTGGTACGCAATTCTTACGTCATATTGAACGTACACGTGTCATTCTTCATGTTATTGACATGAGTGGGATGGAAGGTAGAGACCCTTACGACGATTATCAAGCTATCAACAAGGAGCTTGCTTCTCATAATTTACGTTTGCTGGAGCGTCCTCAAATCATCGTTGCAAATAAAATGGATATGCCTAATGCAGAAGAAAATTTGAAAAAATTCAAGGCTGCTTTGAAGAAGGACAAGGAAGACGAGTTTGCCGATGATATCCCTGTATTTGCAATTTCTGCAATTACAAAACAAGGATTAGATAATTTATTGAATGCTGCGGCAGACTTATTAGAAGTAACACCAGAGTTCCTTCTGTACGATGAAGAAGTGGAAGAAGAAACTGTTAATTATGGTTTCCAATCTGATGAACCTGAATTTACGATTACACGTGAACCAGATGCGACTTGGGTACTTACTGGAGACAAATTAGAAAAACTGTTTAAGATGACGAATTTTGATCATGACGAAACTGTTATGCGCTTCGCTCGTCAATTGAGATCTATGGGTGTTGATGAAGCATTACGTGCGAGAGGTGCCAAAGACGGCGATCTTGTTCGTATTGATAAGTTTGAATTCGAGTTCGTTGATTAGAAAAAAATATTATTAATTTTGAAAAATACTGTAAGTATTCTTGCAGTATTTTTTTAGTGTATTGAAAGTCAAGTGAATGTGTTTTTAATAAATAATAAGTTGTAGTTTTACACAAATTGCACTTACGATAGTATCGATTATTAATTTATTTTTAAGAGAAATTTTTGATTGAAGAATTTTGAGTTTAAAAAAGAACAAAAATCTCCTTTGTTTTAAAAATAGAGGCGTTATTTTTTATTGTTAAAGTTTGCTATTTTTATAAGCGGATTAAACAGATAATAGCAAATCTTCTTTTTCAATTAGGCAAGAATTGAATGATACGATATGTAAGAGATAGAAGTAAACGATTAGTAATAAAGCTTGTTAATTCAACAATTAATCTTTTTGTAAATTAGGAAAAGAATCTATTTCGTTAACAAAGAAACAAAAAAATACGTGCGTTATATGTTTTAAAATTTTCTGAATGATTGAGAAAAGTGTTGTTTAAAAATGATAATTCAATTATTTTATCTAAGAAAAGTTTTTTTAACCCAAAAATTTTATTAATAATTCTAATTGTGATTAGTGAATTATAAACTTTTTTGTAGCGCTCGAAGGAATCCCAGTGTAAACTTACACTGTAACAAGTAATAATTATATTGTTAATTAATAAAACTTTCCGGGGGCAACGTTTTGGAAACTTATTTTTAATAATAAAAAAGGGGAATAATGTGATGCAAGTATTAATTTTAACACACAATATTTTAGTTGAGAGACCTTTAGTAGAGAAGTTGCAACGCTTGAATATCGAAGTTTTAAGTTCGGCAAAATTACTAAACATGTTGCAAGCGAAGCAGGTTCCATTAGATGTGATGAGCTTCTTTGATGTTTTAGTCATCAGTGAAACTGTCTCTGATCAGGAGCTTTCAGTAATTCTTGAGGAAGTCGGCGAAAAATTTGTTGTCATCAGAGAGACAGATCGAATACCTCAGAAAGATGAAAAAGCCGATTGGGAGTCAAGAGGCGTTGATGAATGGCTGCTTGAAGATGAGACGCTTAGCGGGTTAAGAGAGAAACTCGCCGAGAATACAGTAGAAGAGTCTGTCTATTCAATCGGTTTTGGCATGAAAGCGAAGAAAGAAGAAAGCGAGTATGAAAAACGTCCAATTCCATTGTGGAATCTGACACGTTCAGAACGTGAAATGTTGAGTACGTTAATTTCTACGAAAGATGCGCCGATCAGTCGAAGCGACTTAGCTGTTAAGATTTGGGGCGATAGCGACTCTGCTAGTCACATGACTCGTTTATCTACGATTATTAAGCACTTGCGAAATAAATTGAAAATTGACGGTGTAGAATACGACGTCATTCGCACAAATTGGGGAGAAGGATATCAATTATCAAAAATATTCTTTGATCACTATATTGTGGATGATCGTATCATGGATGAGATTAAAACTGGGAATTGATTCCCAGTTTTTTTTATGAACTAGTAAAAGCTCGTTCTATTTTCCAAAAAAACCTTTTCTTGCTACACTATAATTAAACGAATAAAGGAGCGAGATGAATGGAAAAAAGAGTGATAATCATGAACTTCGACGTAGAATCTAAAGCATATGAGGCATTTTCAAAAGCCAAACGCCTACATATGAACAAATCATTTAAAGGTGAACAAATGGCAGTGGTCCATCATTCAAACGATGGAGAACATAAATTTGAGATTGAAGATTTTTTGGACTTTACCGGAAGCAATAAAAGCTCTACAGGCGGCTTGATTGGGATGATGGTAGGAATATTGGGTGGACCAATTGGTATCTTATTAGGTTGGTTTACAGGTGGCATGATTGGTGCGACACAGGATGCAAAAGAAGTTCGAGAAGCAACAGGCGTCTTTGAATTTCTGATAGACAAGATTGGCGAAGGAGATACCGCATTGCTTTTGATTGCTGAAGAAGAAGACAATCGACCTTTAAATCAATTAATCATGATGGACTTAGACGGCGAGATTACTCGTCTTGAATATGATGATGTTGAAGCAGATGTAAAAAACGCCCAAGAGATGGCGAAGGATTCTAAAGAAAAAACTACGAATGATGAAATTTCAAAAGATAAATCAAGTCAGGATTAATATTTCCTTTATTTAGATTGCGCTAGAGGCGACTTTCTTCTAGAATAAAAGTAATTTAATAGAAAGTCAGGGAAATTATGGAATTAGAATTTTTAGGTACAGGCGCAGGTGTGCCGGCAAAACATCGAAATGTCAGTAGTTTAGCATTAAAATTATTGGATGAGCGTAATTCAATCTGGCTATTTGATTGTGGTGAAGGCACTCAAATGCAGATATTAAGAACAACTATTAAGCCAAGAAAAATTGAAAAAATATTTATTTCCCATCTACATGGAGATCACATATTTGGTTTGCCAGGCTTGCTAAGCAGTCGTTCTTTTCAAGGTGGAGAGGAACCTGTTGAAATATATGGTCCTGTTGGATTAGAAAACTATGTTCGGACTTCGCTTCAGGTGACAAAAACACATTTATCATATCCTTTACATTTTGTCGAAATCAAAGAAGGGATAATTTTCCAAGATAAGCAGTTTACAGTTGAAAGCATGCTGTTGGACCATGGCATTGACAGCTATGGGTTTCGAGTAAAGGAAGCCGATCATGAAGGTGTTTTACAAGTGGATAAATTGGTTGCGCTTGGTGTTCCTGCTGGACCTATTTATGGAAAAATAAAACGCGGTGAAAAAGTAACTATGCCAGATGGTACAACAATTGATGGAAGAGACTTTGTCGGTGAGGAAAAGAAGGGGCGAGTCGTAACGATTTTTGGCGATACCCGATTTATGACCCGATCTAGTGAATTTGCGAAAAACAGTGATGTTATCGTTCACGAGAGTACATTCAATAAGAACGAAAGCAAATTGGCGCGCGCTTATTTTCACTCTACCACACAGCAGGCAGCTACCATTGCAAAAGAAGCACACGCAAAAAAATTACTATTAACGCATATATCAGCTCGCTATTTAGCGAAAGAAGCGAAGGAATTAGAAGAAGAAGCAAGAGAAATTTTCCCAAACACCCAGATTGCGAAAGATTTTGATATCGTGGATGTTCCATTTTCATAAAAAAATAAAAAGGATTTTTCCTTACAGAAAGAAGGGACTTCATTGGATTTAACAGATAAAGTAGTTGTTGTGACAGGCAGTTCTGCTGGCTTAGGAGAGCAAATTTGTTATGAAGCAGCAAAAAGAGGAGCAATTGTTGTTACCTGTGCTCGCAGAATCAATCTTATCGGGCAAGTAAAAGAGCGATGCATTGAATTGAGTGGAAAAGAAGCTTTTGCATTTCAATTGGACATTGCTGATCCTGATAGTGTAGAAGCAGTCATCGGAAAAATTTCTGAAGAAGTCGGAGATGTTGACGTGATAGTAAATAATGCGGGCTTTGGACTATTTAATGATTTTGTTTCATTTGATTTGGATGTAGCAAGGAAAATGTTTGAAGTAAATGTATTGGGCATGATGTACTTCACCCAAAAAATAGCTATTTCTATGGTTGATAATAAAAAGGGGCATATCTTTAATGTTGCTTCCATGGCTGGTAAAATGGCCACACCAAAATCTACAATATACTCTGCAACAAAATTTGCAGTTTTAGGTTTTTCGAATGCACTACGTTTGGAGTTGCGGCCTGAAAATGTGTATGTAACGACCATTAATCCAGGTCCGATCGCAACAGAGTTTTTTGACAAAGCAGATCCAAGCGGCAGCTATTTAGAAAATTTGGGGAATATTGTTCTAGATCCTCAAAAATTAGCGAAAACTATCGTAAATAAAATGGGTAAGCCGACGCGTGAAATAAACCGACCATTCATAATGGCTGGGGCTAGTCGTTTCTATGATTTATTCCCGCATATAGGGGATTTATTAGCAGGTGGCCTATTCAATAGGAAGTAGGAACGTACATGAGGAAACAGTGGAAAATTTTATTGGGCTTTATACTTGTACTACTGATTGTGATCTTTGCACTTTCCAATAGCCAAGAAGTGCCAGTGAATTTCTTAGTGAATAAAATCTACTTGTCTCTTGTGTTAGTTATTATCGGCTCTGCTCTAATAGGTGCATTAGTTGTCTTATTGACATCTGGTGCCACGTTATTCCAACAACGCAAGGAAATAAAACAGTTGAAAGAAACGATCCATTCTTATGAGACAGACAATGAGAAAAAGTTAGAAGAAGATAAGGCGTCTTTTAAACGGGAGCAAGAAAATGAAATTGCTGTAATGAAAGCAAATTATGAGACCCTTTTAAAAGAAAAGGACCAAGCCTTAGCAGAAAAAGAGAATACACTCACTGAAAAACGAGATGCTTCGCCCATTGATTATTATGATTAATAGAAGAGGACTTTAGTTTGAGAAAACTAAGGTCTTCTTCTCTTTCTTGTCGGATTCTTTTTTGCTATACTAATACGGTTGGGAAGTGATAGAGTGAAAAAATCAAGCTTTAATTGGCAGTTCAGAGATACGACACCTATTGATTCAGTTTTTCAAACTGAGATGTTGAATCAAGGATATAGTGAAACATTCGCTGAACTTTTATGGAATCGAAATATACGTACAGCAGAAGAATTCTCACAATTGATGAAAGTAAATATCGATGATTTGCATGACCCTTTTTTAATGCACGACATGGAGAGAGCTGTCGAGCGTATCCAAGCAGCCGTAATGGAAGAGCAAGCAATTTTAGTTTATGGTGATTATGATGCAGACGGGATTACAAGTACGTCTATTATGGTAGAAGCGCTTGAAATGATTGGTGCAGACGTACATTATGTATTGCCAAATCGTTTTATTCACGGATATGGACCAAATAAATCTCTTTTTGAAGAAAAAATCAATGAGGGGATTCAATTAATCATTACCGTTGACAATGGTGTAGCTGGGAACGAAGCAATCGATTATGCCAATTCTAAAGGTGTTGACGTTATCGTTACCGATCATCACGAGTTGCCGCCTGTCCTTCCAGATGCGTATTGTATCATTCATCCCCGTCATCCAGAAGGACACTATCCATTTGGAGAACTTGCGGGAGCCGGGGTCGCCTTCAAGTTGGCGACTGCATTGTTGGAAGAAGTTCCTCTAGAAATGCTTGATTTAGTTACCATTGGTACTGTAGCAGATTTAGTCTCAATGACTGGTGAAAATCGGCTATTCATTAAATTAGGCCTGCAAGCCATCAAGCAGACACAGCGTTTAGGGTTGCTAGAGTTATTAAAAGTTAGCAGCGTTGATCTACAGAAGGTTGATGAGATGAGTATTGGTTTCAGCTTAGGGCCAAGGTTGAACGCCATTGGCCGGTTGGGTGACCCCAATCCTGCTGTAGAACTAATGACTACTTTTGACGAGGAAATCGCTCACACTCTAGCTGAAAAATTAGATAAAATCAATGATGAGAGAAAAGTAATTGTGCAAGAAACGACGGCTGAAGCAACAGCATTAATCAATCCGGAGGATAAAGTCCATTTAATTGCTGCGAAAGGTTGGAATCCAGGCGTTTTAGGAATTGTCGCAGGCAACATTTTAAAGCAAACCGGGCAGCCAACGATTGTTTTATCCATTGATGAAAATGGTGTAGCTAAAGGATCAGGAAGAAGCATCGAAGCGTTGGATCTGTTTGGGATGTTAACTACAATGCGTTCTGAGTTTACTCATTTTGGAGGACATGCAGCAGCGGTGGGCTTAACTATGCCAGCTGATAGAATTCCCTCACTGCAAAAATTGCTGAACAATTATATCTTGGCTGAGCAGATAGATTTGAGTAAAGGATCTGAGTTGAAAATAGATGCTTCTCTTCCTATAACAAAAATTTCTTTAGGTCTTGTAGAAGAACTAAAAAAATTGGCTCCTTTTGGCACGGATAATCCTGCCCCTCATTTTTTAGTGAATGGAAATGTGAGCTTTTTCAAACGCATAGGTAGCGAGCAGCAACATGTTAAATTCTCATTGAAAAATGAGGATAATCAATTAGATGCTATTGGATTTGGCTTTGGAGAAGAAGCTGAAGAGATACAGCAACCGGACACTCAATTTGTAGGGGATTTAGAAATCAATGAGTGGAATGGGCAGAAAAAAGTGCAACTCCGTTTAATTGATTTTGCTTCCGAAGGTACACAAGTGATTGATCGACGTGCGAAATATACTTGGAATCAAAAAATTGATAGCGGTAAAGCTTTGTATCTGGCTTTTCAAAAGGAGAATCAGAAATTCTTTTCTAAAGAATTGCAGCACTCAATTGTATTATACGATGCGACTATTGACTGGACTGACTACGATCAATTAATCGTACTTGATTGTCCTGATCATAAAGAACTTTTACAGGAAATCACGATTGCCGGACATTTTGAGCGAATTTACCTTTATCTTTATAGCTCAGATGAAGCATATTTAAATGGATTGCCAAGTCGTGAACAATTTGCAAAACTTTATCAATTTTTCCGAAAACAGCCTAAAGTCGATATTCGATTTAAATTGAAAAATGTTTCGAATTACTTAAGAATCCCAGAAAAATTATTAGTATTCATGATTCACGTGTTTTCTGAGTTGAAATTTGTTACAATAGACGACGGTGTTTTACAAATGGTCGAGTCTCCAGAAACTCGGGCTTTTGAAGAGAGTAAAATTTATCAAAAACGCATGGCTCGAATTGATAGCGAAGAATTTTTATTGATGAATGATATTCAAACTATTAGAAATTGGCTGAAAGGCTAGGAGGAACAACCGAAATGAATTTGAAAGATTATATTGCTAGTATCCCAGACTATCCAAAGGAAGGGATTGTATTCCGTGATATTTCTCCACTCATGGCTGATGGCGAAGCATATCGCGAAGCAACAAAACAAATCGTCAATTACGCAAAGGAAAAGCAAATCGATATGGTCGTCGGTCCAGAAGCTCGTGGATTTATCGTAGGATGTCCGGTAGCATTTGAATTAGGATTAGGATTTGCGCCAGTGCGTAAACCAGGTAAATTACCTCGTGAAGTAATCGAAGTTGAATACGAAAAAGAATACGGTACGGATACTTTAACGATCCATAGCGATGCAATTAAGCCTGGTCAACGGGTATTGATCACTGATGATCTGTTAGCAACTGGAGGAACAATTAAAGCGACGATAGAATTAGTGGAAAAGCTGGGCGGCATTGTTGTCGGGTGTGCCTTCTTGATTGAATTAGAAGGGTTACACGGGCGTGATAAAATCCAAGGATACGACATTTTAACATTGATGGACTACTAAAAAGAGTTAAATAGAAAAGAGGCTGCAGACAATGCTCTAATTTAGAGCATTGTCTGCAGCCTCTTTTTATTAAATATCAAAAAAGCAGTTGAATGAAATACTCAACTGCTTGAGTGAACGATTAAGCTGACTTGTGATAACGATGATCGTACGTTACATAATAAAAATCCTCGGCAGGTTCTGTAGTGTAAAACTCTTCTTCCTCATTTTCCTCTTCAACGGAATGGTATTCCGCATAATGCTGAGCGTACTTTCGCTCGTCCCATAACATGAACCATACAAGGAACAAACCAGAAAAAATGACGATCGTAGCTAAAGACCCTAACTTACCAATCAATAAACCTAGTAACAATACAGCGATAATTAAACCAAATCTTCTTACTGCTTTCATCAATAATCACTCCTATTATAAATACGCGAACGTGTGTTTGTATATCTATTATACGAATGTTTGTTCGTTTTGTAAAGAAAAAAATAATCGGAAGTAAATTCCGATTAATAAATATGGTTTCGATACAAACCGACAACTTTTCCAAGAATAGATACGTTATCGAAAATCAAAGGAGCCAACTCGTCATTTTCAGGTTGCAACCGAATATGATCAGCTTCCCGATAGAATCTTTTGCAGGTCGCTTCATTCTCATCCGTCATCGCAATCACGATCTCTCCATTTGTAGCTGAAGATTGTTGCCTTACAATCACGTGATCTCCATCATAAATTCCAGCATTGATCATACTTTCACCACGGATAGTCAGCATGAACAAGCCGCCTTCTTCACTAGAAAGGTCTGGTGGAACAGGGAAGAAATCCGACGCTTCTTCGACTGCTAAAATGGGTTCACCAGCTGTTACGACACCTAACATAGGAATAACTTGCGGTGCTGCCCCGATTTTTTCTAATCCATTAATAGTTAACTCAATTGCTCTTGGCTTAGTGGGATCGCGCTGGATCCAGCCTTTTTTTTCTAACCTAGATAAATGGCCATGAACAGTAGAGGTAGACGAAAGATTCACAGCTTCTCCAATTTCTCTAACAGTGGGTGGGTACCCTTTATCTTCAACGCGTTCATGAATGAAACGTAACACTTCTAATTGTTTTGTTTCCGTTCTTTTTGCCAATGCCCGCACCTTCTTTCGTTTTTTTTAGTGTAGCATAGTTATCCGAACAAATCAAACAAGCGTTCGTATTTGTTTACACTTTCAACTTCTTTTTTTTTATGTATAATTAAAGAGGGAAAAGAGGTGCGCAAATTGATCAATGATGAAACAATTGCAAGAATCAATGAATTATCAAAGAAAAAGAAAACGTCCGGTTTAACAGATGCAGAGGCACATGAACAGAAGGTTTTGCGGGAAGAATACATCGCTTCATTCCGTAGTGGAATGCGCCATCACATCGAAGGAATGAAGGTTGTTGATCCAGAAGGCAACGATGTCACTCCAGAAAAATTAAAAAAGATTCAAAAAGAAAAAGGATTACACAATAGAAAGTAAATCTTTTGTCAGTAAGTGATTGAAAAGTCAAAATAAATCGGTTACAATGAATTTGTAATTAAAGTATTTATGACCAAAAAGGAGGAAGTAATTTGTTCGACAAAATCGATCAACTAGGTGTAAACACAATCAGAACATTAAGTATTGAAGCAATCCAAAAAGCAAACTCAGGTCATCCAGGACTCCCCATGGGTGCAGCCCCAATGGCTTATGCTCTATGGACAAAGCATTTGAATGTTAATCCAGCGACTTCATTAAATTGGGCAAATCGCGACCGGTTTATTCTATCTGCAGGTCACGGTTCGGCGATGTTGTATAGCTTATTACATCTTGCAGGATACAAAGTAACGATTGATGATTTAAAAAGTTTCCGTCAATGGGAAAGCAAAACACCAGGGCATCCTGAATTCCTTCATACGGATGGTGTCGAAGCAACTTCAGGTCCTTTAGGTCAAGGTATTTCAACTTCTGTTGGGATGGCAATGGCTGAAGCTCATTTAGCAGCAACATACAATCGTGACAGTTTTGATGTGATGGATCACTATACCTACGCTTTGTGTGGAGATGGCGATCTAATGGAAGGCGTATCTGCTGAAGCAAGTTCTATGGCAGGACACATGAAATTAGGCAAACTGATCGTGTTATACGATTCAAACGATATCTCTTTAGATGGACCTACTTCAAAAGCCTTCACTGAAAATGTAGGTGCTCGCTATGAAGCTTATGGTTGGCAACACATTTTAGTAGAAGATGGAAATGATTTAGAAGCCATTTCCAAAGCGATTGATGAAGCGAAAGCTGAAACGGACAAACCATCATTGGTCGAAATTAAAACAGTGATTGGATTTGGTTCTCCAAAAGAGGGTACATCTGCTGTTCATGGTGCGCCACTTGGAGAAGACGGTATTAGTGTTGCAAAAGCTGTATACGGTTGGGAATATCCTGACTTTACGGTTCCCGAAGAAGTTTCAAATCGATTTAAAGAAGAAATCAACGATAAGGGTGCGAAAGCAGAAGCTGATTGGAATGCGATGTTTGCAAACTATGAAAAAACTCATCCTGAGTTAGCGAAACAATTTAAAGCGGCTTTTGCTGGAGAACTTCCAGAAAACTGGGAAGCTTCATTACCAGTTTATGAAGAAGGAACCGCACAAGCTAGTCGTGTGTCCAGCAAAGATGCGATTCAAGCTATTTCAAAAGCTGTTCCGAATATTTGGGGTGGATCTGCTGATTTATCAGGTTCAAATAATACAACGATCGCTGATGAACCAGAGTTCCAACCAGGTTCTTATGAAGGCCGAAACATTTGGTTTGGTGTCCGTGAATTTGCAATGGCGAGCGCGATGAATGGCATTCATTTACATGGAGGAACACGTATATATGGAGGAACATTCTTCGTATTTACTGATTACTTGCGTCCGGCTGTTAGAATGTCAGCCATCCAAGGATTACCGGTTGTCTATGTGTTAACACATGATTCTGTGGCTGTCGGTGAAGACGGGCCTACACATGAACCAATCGAACAATTAGCAAGCGTTCGCTGTATGCCTAACGTACAAGTAATTCGTCCTGCTGACGGCAACGAAACTTCCGCTGCATGGATTCAAGCGTTAGAAACAAAGAATAAACCAACTATCTTAGTATTAAGTCGTCAAAATTTACCAGTCTTACCTAATAGTAAAGACATGGCTAAGGAAGGCGTAGCAAAAGGTGGTTATGTGATTTCTAAAGCTGAATCAGATACACCAGATGGTATATTAATTGCTACCGGTTCTGAAGTGAACCTAGCTGTTCAAGCTCAAAAAGATCTTAAAGAGCAGGGCAAAGACGTTTCCGTTGTTTCTCTTCCAAGTTTTGATTTATTCGAAGCACAAGACGAAGCATACAAAGAATCTGTTTTACCTAAGGCAGTGAAAAAACGCGTAGCAATCGAAGCAGCTTCTCCATTCGGTTGGGAACGTTATATCGGATCGGAAGGTAAGATGATCGGTATTGATCATTTTGGAGCTTCTGCACCAGGAGACTATGTTTTAGAACAATTTGGATTCACTGTGGAAAATGTTGTGAATACTTTTAACAAACTTTAAAATTTAATTTGAAAAGGTTGAGGAGAATAATTTTCCTCAACCTTTTTTGTGATTAAATTCTACAGGTCTCTAGCTGTAAATTGTTTAACGGTAAGTTTAGCCTTCCAGAAGGGACAGCAATAGTTTTACTAAAAACAAAGTTTACATAATATTTTACTCGAACACTAATAATTAATGGCGGTTTCAATTTTTCGATACGTTCAATAAAAATGTTTATTCGTGAGCAAATTTATTTAGACAGAAATTAAATTCTGTTATACTGTCCTTGTGCAAAATATTGCAATTAAAAAATGATTCAAACGAAAGAGGGACGACAATGAAAGTAGTAGTAGTAGGATGTACACATGCCGGTACCGCAGCCGTTAAAAATATTTTAGCAAACCACCCGGATGCAGAGGTGACAGTGTTTGAGCGGAATGACAATATCTCATTCCTTTCATGTGGAATCGCTTTATACGTAGGTGGAGTCGTGAAAGATCCAGCAGGGCTATTTTATTCTAACCCTGAGGAACTTACTTCTTTAGGTGCAAAAGTGAACATGGAACACGATGTAACAAACATTGATACAGATGCTAAAAAAATCACAGCAAAAGATTTGAAAACAGAGGAAGAAAAAATCGTTGAATATGATAAATTGGTTGTAACAACAGGTTCTTGGCCAATCATCCCGCCGATCAAAGGGATTGAATCTAAGAATGTTTTATTATGCAAAAACTATAACCAGGCAAATGTCATCATTGAACAAGCAAAAGACGCTAAAAAAGTTGTAGTAGTCGGTGGAGGATATATTGGTATTGAATTAGTTGAAGCTTTTGCCGAGTCAGGTAAAGAAGTGACGCTAATTGATGGATTATCAAGAATCTTAAACAAATATTTAGATAAGCCTTTCACAGATCTATTAGAAAAAGAATTAGAAGACCATGGTGTGACTCTAGCATTGGGAGAGAACGTAAGTGAATTCGTTGCAGATGAAAGTGGTGCTGTAACTAAAGTAGTGACACCGAGCAATGAATTTGATGCGGATATGGTTATCCTGTGTGTCGGTTTCCGACCTAATACAACGTTATTAGAAGGCAAAGTAGATATGCTGCCAAGTGGAGCAATCAAAGTGAACGAATACATGCAATCAAGCAATCCAGATATTTTCTCTGCAGGTGATTCAACAGTTGTTCATTATAACCCAACTGGAAAAGATCAATATATCCCTCTAGCAACAAACGCTGTTAGACAAGGAATGTTAGTCGGTCAAAACTTAGTTGAACAAAAAATGAAATACCGAGGCACACAAGGTACTTCTGGTCTTTACTTATTTGGATGGACGATTGGTTCGACTGGATTAACAAAAGAGAGTGCTGCATTAAATGATTTAGACGTGAATGTAACAGTAATCGAAGACAATTATCGGCCTGAGTTCATGCCAACTACTGAAAAAGTTTTAATGGAGATTGTTTCAGAAAAAGGCACGAATAAAATTTTAGGTGCACAGTTCCTTTCAAAATATGATATTACACAATCTGCAAATACAATCTCAGTGGCTATTCAAAATAATATGACGTTAGAAGATTTAGCATTACAAGATTTCTTCTTCCAGCCACATTTTGACCGCCCATGGAATTACTTGAACATTTTAGCTCAAGCGGCTTTAGCGGAAGCAGAATAGAAAAAAGGGAGGCGTAAGCCTTCTTTTTTTTATTGCTAAGAGAAATTTATCAGACTTGGAGTTCCTTTTTTTTTAGTGTAAACTGAGAAACGAACGGAGGATTTCAAATGATTTCATTAAATGATTATTTAGCGGGTGGGGAGACAACAATCTCAAATCTGTTATTAAAAAATTATACTAAACTGGGACTGACGACTGATGAATTTATGTTGTGGCTGCAGCTTTACGCTTCACATCAATCTGGAGTAGATTTTCCTGATTTGACTGTAATTGCCCAAGACATGGGATGTACTATTGAGAAGATATATGCGTCATTAAATTCACTTGTCAATAAAGAATTCGTTACGTTGGATACCGCATTGGACGATGAGGGCAAGCAGAGTGATCGTTATAATTTGTTGCCCGCTTTTGAGAAACTGACAATATTGAAAGAACAAGAGCGGTTTGAAATTGAGGAGAAGAACGATCTTGCTGCTCAAAAGAAAATGTTAAGATCTTTTGAACAGGAATTCGGTCGACCTTTATCACCGATTGAATACCAAAAAATTGGGTATTGGTTAAACGAGGATCACTATGCACCATCGTTGATTGAATTAGCACTACAGGAAGCGGTATTAAACCAAGCGTACAATTTTAAATATATTGAAACGGTTCTTCAAAGCTGGGAAAAGAAAAATATTCGATCAAAAGTTCAAGTTGAAGAGGAGCAGCGGCGACGCAAACAAATTTTATTACAGAAGGAAGAACAAAATCAATCCGAAGAACTACCAAAGGTTTCTCTCTATAATTGGCTTGAAAGGAAAGATTCTGATGCTTAATAAAGAAAAAACAATGGAAGCTCTCTCACGAATGTACGAAATGTTTCCAGAAGCAATTGGGGAGCTACATTCAGATTCTCCTTTTCAACTCTTAATCGCTGTTATTCTAAGCGCCCAAGCGACGGATGTTTCCGTAAATAAAGCCACACCGGCACTATTTGCAGCCTATCCCACTCCAGAAGCGTTAGCACAGGCACCTATGGACGACATTGTTGCGAAAATTCGAACGATCGGTCTTTACCGAAACAAGGCCAAAAATATTAAGGCTTGTGCACAGATGCTACTAGATAATTACGGTGGTATTGTACCAGCATCTCGTGAAGAATTGGTAAAGCTACCGGGCGTCGGACGCAAAACAGCGAATGTTGTGCTTGGAGATGCTTTTGGTGTCCCAGCAATTGCTGTTGATACGCATGTAGAACGGGTTACTAAACGACTACGCATTTGCAAGCTGAACGCGTCTGTTACTGAAGTGGAGGCCACCTTAATGCGCAAGATTCCAAAAGAATTATGGGTAAAAAGCCACCACACATTAATTTTTTTTGGAAGGTATCATTGCACGGCTAGAAGTCCTAAATGTGAAATTTGTCCGCTATTGGATATGTGTCAAGATGGAAAAGACAGATTAAAAGCCACTCGAAACTAGTTCGAGCGGCTTTTTTTAATTACTTGATGGCGGTGTGCCATTATTTCCCGGTGTCGGTGCCGGCTGACTAGCACTTGACGACGGTTGAGATGGCTGTGGCTCAGGAGTCGCCGATGATGATGGTGGCGGTGTGGGCGCAGGAGCAGAAGATGAGCTACTAGGAGGCACTGGCTCGCTGCTGCTTGCTGGCGGCGCGATCGTAGATGACTCAGAAACACTCGACTGCGCTGTGCTGCTTGATGGCACGGTCGTCTGACTAGAATAAGAATTGTAGTATGAACTTTGACCAGTCCGATTTGGTTGAACAGGTGTATAAGAGGCGCCTTTTACATAAAGTTCATTCCCACTTCGAAGCACATCATCAGGCATTGTCCAATCAACATTCGGAACATTTTGAGAAACATAGCTCATGAATTCTTTGTAAATGAGTTGTGCAGTATTCTCTGATTCTGAGGTAATAGGAGTCATGCGATCGTCATAACCAGTCCAAATTGATAATGAATAATTTGGTGTAAATCCTGTGAACATAACATCTGGCTCAATAGCACCGGCATGAGATATCTTCGCTAACTCGTCATCTGTATAATTTGAAGTACCTGTTTTACCAGCTTGGAAAAGATTCGGGATTTGAGCATATGTTCCAGTCCCTCTTGAGATAACATCCTTTAAAATATCAGTAATCATGTATGCAGTGTAAGGTTCCATTGCTTTCTCGCCTTTATTTGAGAACGTTTGTTCTGACCCGTCCTGATATTTGATTTTATTGATATAAAGGGGTTCATTATATGTTCCGCCATTAGCGAAGGCCGCGTAAGCAGCAGCCATTTTTTCAGTAGAAATACCATACTTTGTTCCATCCTGTGCTTCAGTATTACTTGATATGGCATTGGCTTGTTGAATATCTTTGTATTCAATACCTAATTTTTTCAAAAACTTAGAAACATTTTCAGGTCCCACTTCGTTAAATAATTTGACTGCAGGAACATTTCGAGAGTCATAAAGTGCCTGACGTAAAGTGATAGTACCTTGATATGAATTGTCCCAGTTTTTAACTTCTGTCTGAGTTCCTTCGTAACGATAAGGCTCATCTTTGAAACGTGTTTCAGCCGTTGAGAATTTTTTGTACTCGAAAGCCGGGCCGTAATCAGTTATCGGCTTAACAGTTGAACCAAAATCCCGTGTAGTATTCACCGCACGATTCATACCTAAATAAACGTCATCAGCAATATTTCGTCCGCCGATTTGTGCTGTAACATTTCCGGTCTTGGAATCGATCAGTGTCGCAGCAACTTGGAATTTTTCATCAGGATATTGAACGTACTCGTCACCATTTACAATAGAATATAGACGATTTTGTGCATCCTTGTCTAAATTCGTGTAGATGTCTAAACCATCCGTATACACATTTTTTCCGGTTTTCGCTTCAACTTGTGCGATAACTTCTTTAACGTAATTATCAGATACTTTTCTCTCTTGATTATCCGCCGGTAAAGGTATCAATCCTTGATCAATGGGTTCTTTGGTCGCTTTATCGTACTCTTCTTGAGAAATTTTTTTATTGTTTAACATTGTATATAAGACAGTGTCACGACGTTCTTTTGCAGCATCAGGATGCTTATAAGGGTCATATGAATTAGGTGCTTGAGGCATACCAGCAAGCAGAGCCGTCTGCGCTACGCTTAAATGCTGTAACTCTTTTCCAAAGTACGTTTCAGCAGCTGTTTCCATCCCATATAGACCATTTGCCATATAAACTTTATTAATGTAATAAGTTAAAATTTCTTGTTTTGAATGTTTCTTTTCTAATTGAATGGCCAACCAAGCTTCTTGAGCTTTCCGACGCAAGGTTTTATCCGCTTCCTCAGTGGTTGTTGAGAAGAAGGAGAGTTTGATTAATTGCTGCGTCAAGGTGCTTCCTCCTTGAAGGCCTCCTCGATTTGTAATATTGTGCAATGCTGAACCTGCAATACGCACGGGGTCTACACCGTTATGTTTAAAGAAACGGCGATCTTCAACCGAAACGATTGCATCATCCAATTCCTGTGGAATCTTATCAGCCGCAACTTTTTCTCTTTTTTCTGCTCCGAGGTCTTCAAAAATGTTTCCATCTTTATCTAAAAGCTTCGAAGAAACAGTCGCCTCTAATTTTTTATCAGTTAATGTTGGCGCGTCTTTAACATAGAAGAAAAAGATGCCTATACCTGTGAGCAATGCTACACAGAGCAAGCCAACGACTGCGATTGCAACTTTTAACCCAATGTGGCGATTCTGTTTACTTTTTTGTGCAGGTTTCTTTCCTTGAGGGGTTCGCTTACTTTTTTGCGAACGTGAGGGATTAGCCATTTGTTAAACTCCTTTTTGCAAGATATTGTTCCACTGCTTCCAAATATGGGATTCTTGGTGCAATTTGCGGTTTGATTTCGATGCCAACTGCTTCAATCAACTCAAGCGGAAGTGATTTTTTTCCTGTTTCTTGTCTGTTCCAATAGTTTATCAGTTCTTCAGAAGAAAGAAAAAAACAACGATTTAGACTTGAAAACCAAAGCAAGATAAAGCACACTGCTTTTTGTTTCAAACACTGTTCCATATGAGTAATTTGATGCTGATGAAAATTTTTGAGCGGAAAAGAAGTTTTATTTTTCGTTTCCTTCGCTTCAAAATCTAAATAGTATCCACGATAAACGCCATTATAATCCGTAGTAGAAGGTTGCCTAAAATAGGCCTCTTTAATTACTGCTGCACTACGTTTAGGATAATCAACCTTAACGATCTGAAGCGGCGTTGGCTTTTTATGGACAACTGCCTTATCATGGGTTAAGTAGTATTCGTTGCTTTGATTAATTGCTTCCTCAAAGCGCATACCGCGATTGGCAAAAGTTGTTTCTTTTTTTAAGGATCGTTCCCGTGGATTCTTTTGTGAAAATGATTGACCGTTAGGGTAGTGAAAGGTCATTTTTCATCACACTCCTGTTTGATATTATAGCAAATTTTTTTGAAAGATATTTTATTTTTAAGTGAAAGTAAGGAAATTGCAATGAATGACACAATACAGCGATTATACGTAACTGGATACCAAAGCTTTGAGCTAGGAATTTTCAGCGACAATGACCCTCGAGTACAAGTAATTAAAAATGTATTAAAGAGAGAATTGATAGCATTAATTGAGAATGGATTGGAATGGGTCATGATCAGTGGAAGTTTGGGAACCGAAATTTGGTCAGGGCAACTTGTTAACGAATTAAAGGATGAGTATCCTGAACTTAAATTAGCGATTATTTTTCCTTTTGAGGGTTTTGGAAGTAATTGGAAAGAACAAAATCAATTATATTTAAGCGAGCTTGTGCAGAG
The DNA here is from genome assembly GCF_051715125.1 of Enterococcus sp. AZ048. NCBI lineage: Bacteria > Bacillati > Bacillota > Bacilli > Lactobacillales > Enterococcaceae > Enterococcus > Enterococcus sp. AZ048. The sequence goes on from NZ_JBIOTD010000001.1 coordinate 1,395,603, forward strand.
GGCAGATTTTGTTGATTCTGTAAGTCATCATCCGTATCAAAATCCTGGACAATTTAAAAATCACGTAAGTTTTCTATTGCATCATACAGATGCTACATTACTACTATATGATACTGAATATCCTGGTAAGAGCAAATTTTTCCTGAGAGATATTGAAAAATTCCAAGAACAGAATTCTTATGAATTGCTTACAATCACAATGGATGATTTAGAAAATTCCTCAGACTTTGGGGATAGTGTTTGATTTCCTAGGATTTATCGGCTAGAATATATTAGAAAGTAAATTAAGATTAGAGCTAATGAGGTGGAAAAATGGCGAATGTAATCTATACTCCAAATGATATTTTGGAGCAAGAGTTTAAAACAAAGATGCGCGGTTACGATCCAATCGAAGTCGACGAATTTTTAGACAATGTGATCAAAGATTATGAAGCTTATAACAAAGAAGTATTAACACTAAGAGAAGAAAATGATCGTTTGAAAGCAAAAGTTGAACAGTTATCAAAAGCTCAGCCAGCACCTTCACGTGTAAAAGAAGCGGCACCTAAGAGCTCAGCTGTAACAAATTTTGATATTTTGAAACGTTTATCAAATCTTGAAAGAGAAGTATTTGGTAAAAAACTTGACCAACAGGCAACGAATCAAACAGCTTCTTCTGAATTTGGTCAAAGCTATACACAAGATGAGAGTGACATCGAAAAAACTCGTCAATTTTAAATTTGAATGATGCAATTTTTGGGTGATCGCGGTTTGCATTACGCAGGCTGAGGAAAGTCCATGCTCGCACAGACTGAGATGTTTGTAGTGTTCGTGCTTAGCGAAACCATAAGCTAAGGTACTTCTTATGAAGTAACGGCAGAAAAAAGGGCTAAGGAGCAATCTATGTCCGAGTATTCTTGAAAGTGCCACAGTGACGAAGCATTTTGAGAAATCAAAATGGTGGAACGCGGTAAACCCCTCGAGCGAGCAACCCAAACAATGGTAGGGGCGCTTTTTCTAAGGAAATGAACGATGAAAGAGACGGCATTTATGTCGGAGATAGATGATTACCACGATGGTCACACTTCCCTGAGTTGATCGTCGTACAAAACATGGCTTACAGAAAATTGCAGCAATTCAGGGTGTGCCTTCCAACTTTGCGTTGTGAAGGTTTTTTTGCGAGCTTCACTATGTATTTTCTTTTACCTAGTAAAATCGCAAGTATTCGTATATTGAAAATTCTTGTGAGATAACCTATTAAATAAGCTTTTTATTGAAACAAATCACATCATATAACAATTAAGGAGTTATTATGGAAAAACAATATAATTTGATTGCTACAGCCGCAGCAGGTATTGAAGCGCTTGTAGGCAAAGAACTTAGAGATTTGGGAATTGACTGTCAGGTTGAAAATGGACGAGCTCGGTTTAAAGGAAATCTTGAAACAATCGCTACAGCAAATTTATGGTTGCGAACTGCTGATCGAGTAAAAATCGTTGTTGACGAATTTGATGCGTACACGTTTGATGAATTATTTGAAAAAGTGAAAGCAATCCCTTGGGAAGACTTTTTACCTATGGATGCAGAATTTCCAGTTGCAGGTCGTTCGATTAAGTCAAAATTGTATAGTGTACCCGACTGTCAGTCGATTACAAAAAAAGCAATCGTAGAACGTTTACGTGAAGTGTATCATCGTCCTTCACGAGTTCCTCTCCCTGAAACAGGGGCTTTATTTCAATTAGAGGTCGCTTTATTGAAAGACCATGTGGTATTGACTTTAGACACAACGGGGCCAAGTTTGTTTAAACGTGGCTATCGTTTAGAAAAAGGGGGCGCACCTTTAAAGGAAAACATGGCTGCTGCTTTAGTTATGCTGACCAATTGGCGAAAGGATCGTCCGTTTTACGATCCCGTTTGTGGTTCAGGGACATTATGTATTGAAGCAGCGCTAATTGGTCATAATATGGCCCCTGGATTTAATCGCGATTTCGCTTGTGAAGCTTGGGAATGGTTTGATCCTGAAGTTTTTGACAAAGTACGTACTGCTGCCGATGAAGCTGCTGATTATGACATCCAATTAGATATTACTGGTTCAGATATTAATGGGCGCATGATTGAAATTGCTCGCGCAAATGCTGAAGAAATCGGTTTGGGCGATTCGATCCAATTCAAACAAAGAGCTATCAAAGATTTCAAAACGGAAAAAGAATATGGTGTAATTGTTGCAAATCCGCCTTATGGCGAAAGATTAGGTGAAGAAGAACAAGTTCGTGAGCTCTATCGTGAGATGGGAGAAGTATTCCGTCCATTAAAAACATGGAGTAAATATATTCTAACAAGTGATTTAGCCTTCGAAGAATTTTATGGGGCAAAAGCTACCAAGAAAAGAAAACTATATAACGGTGCGATAAGAACAGATTTCTTTCAGTATTGGGGTGAACGTCCACCTAGAAAGCCACGCACCGATGCAGAATAAAATAGAAAAAATTCGCCAGTATGCAAAAAAAAAATTGGGTAAAGATCGTAGTGGTCATGATTTTTATCATGTTGAACGTGTAGCAAAGATTGCCCAAAAATTAGCGGAGCAAGAAGGAATAGCAGATAAAATGATTATTGAAGCTGCGAGTTATCTACACGATGTTATTGATGATAAAGTCGCAGAGGATGTTGAAAAAGAAAGAGAAGATCTTGAAAAGTTTTTAAAAGATCTTGATTTAACCTCACTAGAAATCAATGAGATAGTTGATATTATAGAAAACATTTCCTTCTCAAAGGAATTAGAACATGGAAAAGCAAAGCTAACTTTTGCAGGAAAAATCGTACAAGACGCGGATCGGATTGATGCTTTAGGTGCAATCGGGATTTTGCGCACCGCTTATTATGGTGGTCATACACAAAGTCCGCTATACGATCCCAATATTCAACCCCAAAATTTTCAAAGCAAAAAAGAATATCGAAAAAACAGTACAGTCATTAATCATTTTTATGAAAAACTTTTTAAACTCCCAGCTACAATGAATACTGCGGCTGGAAAAGCAGAAGCAGATCGTCGGGTAGTTTTCATGAAAGATTTTTTAAAAACTTTTTACGAAGAGTGGGATCTATCATAAACTCACATAGAGATATATAAACAAAAAGTAAAAAAACTCTTAGATAAGACATATTATTTCCAGTGAAGTTGCTTTTCTCCTATAATATTTCTTTGTTAGGAGGAGCTCCAAATGTTGCATCGTGAAATTTTGAGTCCCGAAGAAGTTTTAGAAAAGATACCTAAGTTGTCTGAAGGATTATTTGCAATTCGTTGTAAACTTGTGAATAAGACATATCAGGTAATTTTATATAAATATCAAGAGGATTATTTCTTAGTAGAGAATCCGGCACTTATTAGTGTATTACTTGAAAATGATCAAAGCTTTTTTGGTACGCCAGAACAATTACTTAATGAAATAGAGTTGTGTTTTGAGGACAATAATTACCAACCCGCATCTAAAGAGTGGGTCAAATTAGACTTAAAAACCTTAAAATTACTAGATCAAGTTGAAATCAAATTCTTTGATTTGGAAGAATAACAGGACTTACCTGTTATTCTTTTTTTCTAAATTGACGGAAAAGATAATAGAGATTGATTACAGTTAGAATAGCACCAAGAACAAAAGGGACTATTAATCGTGTTTGAGCATAGCCAAAGTTATTTTTGAAACTTGTTGCTGATGTGAGTGCCACTACAGTTTGGCTGTAATTGTATACTTGATAACTAAAAGTTGTTAAAAAGACAGCGATCAATGTTAAAGAGAAACGTCGATAATCACTATTTTTCATTTTTTTGGCAAAATAAAAAACCATATAAGCGACCATCAAAGCCGCTGGAACACCAAAAGCAAAAAGTGGATGAAGCATGAAAGAGGACCTCCTTTAGAAATAATTAATTAAGTGTTGGACGTGTCTTCATTTTATCATAACTTAGAAAAAGCCTTCTTGTTAAGTAACCGAGTAGGGTAAAAAATTATTAAATGAGGGACATTTATGAACAGCTATATCTTTCCAATTAAAGCAGCGATCGTCTCATTTCCGATTTTGGCTTTACTGATCACTGCACCGTTTTTGATTTATTATTATCGAAAGTATGGTCAATTAGGAAAATTACGCAGTGTGATTTTATATTCGTTTGTTTTCTACTTATTATCTGCATATTATTTAGTAATATTGCCTTTACCAAGTATCGATACAGTTGCCCAAATGACTGGTCCGAGGTATGAACTACATTTGTTTCAATCCTGGTATAATTTTATGAATCAAACAGTATTGCAAATCAACCAGCCTAGTACTTACTTACCAGCCATGAAGCAAAGTGTTTTTTTAGAGCCAGTCTTTAATATCATCTTACTATTTCCATTTGGTGTCTATTGCCGATACTATTTCAAACTTTCTTTTTGGAAAACAATTTTTGCCAGTTTCTGTCTCTCTTTGTTCTTTGAATTGACGCAATTGAGCGGACTGTATTTTATTTATCCACGTCCGTACCGCTTATTCGATGTGAACGATTTATTGCATAACACAATTGGCGGAACTCTTGGATTTATTTGCGCGCCGCTTTTTACATTTTTCTTGCCGACAAGAAACGAATTGGATTCAGAATCTTTTATAAAGGGCGAACGTGTTTCCTTACTGCGACGATTAATGGCAATGATTATTGATTGGTTTGTGATAAGCTTATTCGGCAGCATATTGAGCCTTTTTTCACCATTGCTTCCGACAGAACTCAATGCGTTAATCAGCTATCCTATCGTCAGCTTTACTTTAGAAGTTTTTATTTATTTTATGGTTTTCATGTACTTATGGAACGGGCAAACAATTGGAAAAAAAGTTGTTCGGATTAAAGTTGTTGAGCAAGATCGACAGCATATCCATTTCTTGGCTTTAGTGAAACGGTATAGTGCGTTGTATCTTCTTTCATACGGATTACTTCAGATTTTTAATTTTACAATGACACATTTGCCAACTAATAACCACACAGTATTTATAGCTTATGTCAGCTTTGGATTCATGAGTTTAGGAATTTTACTTTTATTTCTATTCAACTTATTGTATGCTCTCATAAGAAGAAAAACCCGCCTATTCCATGATAAAGCGAGTCACACCTATACGATTAGTACGTTAAAGAAAGAGGTATAACATGCGAACTTTTGAATCATTCAATTTTCAACCATTTATTCTTGAAGCAATCAAGGATAAAGGTTTTACTGAACCAACTGTTGTTCAAGAAAGACTCATTCCTTTAATTAAAAAGAGGAAAAATGTCGTTGGTCAGTCACAGACTGGATCAGGTAAAACACACACATTTTTACTGCCGTTGATGGATAAGATCGATCCGGCAAAAGACGAAGTACAGATCGTTATTACTGCGCCCAGTCGTGAATTAGCAACACAAATTTATCAAGCAGCAATTCAAATCGCGCAATTCTCACCAGAAGAAATTCGTGTAACAAACTTTGTTGGTGGAACGGACAAACGTCGTCAACTGGATAAATTGACGGGGCATCAGCCACACGTCGCTATCGGTACGCCAGGGCGAATTCTAGATATGATGAACGAGCAGGCGTTAAAGGTTCACACTGCAGAATATTTTGTCGTCGACGAAGCAGATATGACTCTTGATATGGGCTTTCTGGCAGAGGTTGATCAAATTGCTGGACGTTTGCCTAAACATCTTCAAATGCTTGTCTTTTCAGCGACTATTCCAGAAAAATTGCGTCCTTTCCTGTTGAAATATATGGAGAATCCAGTCATTGAAGAGATCAAATCCAAAGCAGTAATTTCGGACACGATCGAAAATTGGCTGATTTCTACGAAAGGTCAAGATAGAAATCGATTGATTTATCAATTGTTAACGATTGGCCATCCATACTTAGCAATTGTTTTCGCGAATACGAAGCAACATGTAGACGAAATCAGCGATTACTTAAAAGCACAAGGGTTGAAAGTTGCTAAGATCCATGGAGATATTTCGCCTCGGGAACGAAAACGTGTCATGCGCCAAGTACAAAATCTTGAGTATCAGTATGTTGTAGCGACAGATTTAGCTGCGCGCGGGATAGATATTGAAGGAGTATCTCATGTTATTAATGCGGAGATTCCACAAGATTTAGATTTCTTCATCCATCGTGTTGGCCGGACGGGAAGAAACGGCATGTCAGGTACAGCAATCACTTTATATGGACCAAGTGATGAAAATGACGTTAGCTTGATCGAAAATCTTGGAGTCACCTTCCAGCCAAAAGAAATCAAAAATGGTGAGATTGTAACCACATATGATCGAAATCGCCGAAAGAAGCGCGAAAAATCTAAAGATGAACTTGATCCAACATTGATTGGTTTGGTAAAGAAAAAGAAGAAAAAAATCAAACCAGGCTATAAGAAAAAAATTGATCGAGCTATTTCAGAATCAAACAAACAAAAACGTCGTGTAGCACGTCGTCAAGAAGAACGCGGCGTACGTAAAAATAAAAAGCGTTCAAATTCATAATCAAAGACCTTGTATCTGCTAATTAGCGGATACAAGGTCTTTTTGCATTTTGACACAAGGAATACCGTCTTCTTCAAAAACATCTGATACTACACGATACGATAATTTTTCATAAAATGACTGTGCGCTAACTTCTGCTGAAAGAATCGAATGGATACATCCTTCTGAAATTGCTTGTTCTTCGATTCTTTTTAAAAGTTTTTTGCCTAATCCTTGTTTACGAAAGTCTCTACCGACACATAATCGATCAGGATTTAGTGTAAGCGCATCAATTTTTTGGTATCGAATCGTCCCAACAGGAATATTTTCTTTAAAAAAAACTAGGTATTTTCGATCGGGTGTATCAAGAAGGTCAAATTCTAAATCTGGAGAAATTTTTTGCTCTAAAACAAACACTTGATAACGCAAATAGAAAGCAGCTGCTTGTATCTCTGGTAAAGCGCCAAAATATTCCTTCATCTTTTTCCTCATTTCTATATGATAATGGTATAATTCTAGCATATGAGTGTTGGAGGAGGCAGAAAGATTTATGAACTTATTAGATCAATTAGACTGGTCCTATTGGAAACGACTGAATCCTAAAGAAAAGCGTACTTTATTGAGTCAGCTTTTGCTTCATTTTGTGAGTCCCCTAATGAAGATTTCAGATATTGAATTAAAAGATTTCGAATTATACGGTATCAAGTGCCAAACTTTTCAATTGCTAATCGACGAAGAAGAGTTTGTTTTCATTCCTGGCAATAAAGACGCTATTTTAGGTTGGAATTTAGGAACAAAAGGATTATCCCTTTTGGAAACAGCCCCAAATGCGCAAGAAATTACGATTCCGCAAGAATTGCGTGGAAAATACAACTTTTTTGACGTGGATTCATTAGGTGAACTGATTAATGATAAAACAACGAGCTTGCGAAAAGTACAAATTCCGCCAATGTTTGTACAGCGTCACGCTTTACCCGCTGGAACCAATTATTTAGGCATTTATGATGCTGTGACGGGAAGCTTTTCTGGTGAAGCAGACCAATTTTCGTCTTTTGAAGAAGAAATCAAAGAGGTTTTATCGCCAAACTTAACGCCAGAAGAAAGTCTGACTTGGTCTTTCCCGAAAAATATTGTGAAGGAGGATCGGTGGTATATAGAAATGATTCCTCATTCTGACAGCTATTATGTATTCAGCCATGAAAAACATACCTATACAAGTTTACGAAAAAAAATACGCAGGAAGAATTTTGATTTACTGACAGAAGATCAATGGGAATATATCAACGGTGCCGGTAGTCGACGTTTGTTTCGTTGGGGAAATGATCTGAATGTGAAGGACCCTTATCGTGGAAAAAATGTTCGCAAAATGATGGCATGCGCCAACATGTTTGGACTTTTTTTTGACACTTCAATGGAACGTTTTGAGATCACTGAAGATCCAGGCATATTGAAATTGACCAATAAAAAGAACAATGTTGGTATCCCAATCGTCGATTTTCTACCTTTGTCGACATATTTTAGTAATACAACGACTATGATCCACGAAGAAGTACTCTCGCCGAGCGACTATTTATATCGTAAAGCGATTTTGATTAAGATCTAGTTTGACTTTTGACAGAGTTTTTTCTATACTCTAAAAAGGATAAGGTTTATTACTCTCGCTTCCACAGAAAGTGCACGATCGCTGAAAGATGCATGCTGCGTTTAATAAATTGCTCCCATCACATTTTGATTGAAAAATCAACGCTGCTCAGCGTTAACGAGCTGAAGAGGTAATGATCAAACTATCATTGCAATCAAGGTGGTACCGCGAGTTTTCGTCCTTGAATGCAATGGTAGTTTTTATTTTTTTTGAGGAAAGAGGAGAACAAATGAAAAAATTAACCAGCGCTGAAGTGCGCCAAATGTTTTTAGATTTTTTTAAAACCAAAGGACATATGATTGAACCGAGTGCGTCACTTGTCCCTGTAAATGACCCGACGTTACTATGGATCAATTCAGGTGTCGCTACCATGAAAAAATACTTTGACGGAAGTGTCGTACCCGAAAACCCTCGGATTGCGAATGCACAAAAATCGATTCGGACAAATGATATCGAAAATGTTGGGAAGACTGCCCGTCATCATACGATGTTCGAGATGTTAGGCAATTTTTCTATCGGAGACTATTTTAAGGTCGAAGCAATTGAATGGGCCTGGGAATTCTTAACATCACCTGACTGGATTGGTTTTGAGCCAGACAAACTTTATGTCACTGTCTATCCAGAAGATAAGGAAGCTAAACGTATCTGGTTAGAAGAAGTAGGAATCCCTGCGGATCATGTAGTGGAGATTGAAGACAATTTTTGGGATCTCGGTGCTGGTCCAAGTGGTCCTGACTCAGAAATTTTTTATGATCGTGGAGAAGAATTCAATGATTTAGCCCAAGACGATCCAGAAAATTATCCAGGTGGAGAAAACGAACGCTATTTAGAGATTTGGAACTTGGTATTTTCTGAATTCAATCATACTCCACAAGATACTTATGAACCGTTGCCTCATCAAAACATTGATACTGGTATGGGACTAGAACGGATGGTCTCAATTATTCAAGACGCACCTACGAACTTTGAAACAGATTTATTTCTACCTATCATCAGTAAGGTGGAAGAGCTAAGCGGTAAAAAATATGGTATTGATAAGCAAATGGATATCTCTTTTAAAGTAATTTCGGACCATATTCGCTCATTGGCCTTTGCGATCGGCGATGGTGCATTGCCTTCAAACGAAGGTCGTGGTTACGTTCTTCGCCGTCTTCTGCGTCGTGCGGTGATGCATGGTAAAAAGCTAGGTGTTGATCAGGCTTTCTTATATAAATTAGTACCAGTCGTTGGTGAAATAATGGTTAGCTACTACCCAGAAGTTAAACAGCAAGAAGCGTTTATCGAGAAAGTAGTTCGTACGGAAGAAGAACGTTTCCATGAAACAATTAATGATGGATTGACCATGTTGAATGATGTATTGGCTGACCTAAAAGAGAAAAAAGAAACGACTCTAGATGGTAAAGTGATTTTCAAACTATATGATACGTTTGGATTCCCAGTGGAACTGACAGAAGAAGTAGCAGAAGACGAAGGATTGAAAGTGGACCACGAAGGGTTTGAAGTAGAGATGCAGGCGCAAAAAGAACGCGCGCGTGCTGCTCGTACAACAGAAAAATCTATGGGTGTTCAAACAGCTTTGTTAGGCGATATCAAAGTAGACAGTCAATTTGTAGGCTATGATCATTTAGAGGTTGAAAGTAAATTACTTGTAATTTTAAAAGACAATGAGCTTGTTTCTTCTGTAAAAGAAGGTGAAGCACAAGTAATCTTTGCTGAAACGCCGTTTTATGCTGAAATGGGTGGTCAAATTGCTGACAAAGGTGTGCTTGTTGATAATGAAGGGCATATCATTGCAAACGTAATAGATGTTCAAAAGGCACCGAATGGTCAAGCATTGCACACTGTAGACGTTCTTGCCTCACTAGAAGAAGGAGCAACCTACTTCTTGCAAGTCAATGCGGCATTCCGGAATAAAGTAATCAAAAATCATACGGCTACCCACGTTTTACACAAGGCTTTGAAGGAAGTTTTAGGAGATCATGCAAATCAAGCGGGTTCGTTAGTAACGGATACGCATTTACGTTTTGACTTCACACATTTCGGACAAGTGACAACGGATGAATTGAAAGAAATGGAAAAAATTGTAAATCAAAAAATTTGGGAAGCCATTCCTGTTGTGACGATCGAAACTGACATTGACACTGCTAAAAATATGGGGGCAATGGCCTTATTCGGTGAAAAATACGGTCGTGACGTTCGTGTAGTAAATATTGGCGACTGGTCAATTGAATTATGCGGGGGCACACACGTCATCAATACAGAGGATATTGGGCTCTTTAAGATTGTATCTGAATCTGGAATTGGTGCTGGCGTTCGTCGTATTGAAGCTTTAACAGGTAAAGAAGCCTATCTAGCATTCCGTGAAGAAGAAGAACAGTTGGTACAAGTTGCCCAAATCGTGAAGTCTCCTCAGATTAAAGAGGTAGTCAGCAAGACCGAGCAACTCCAACAGCAATTAAGAGAACTTCAAAAGGAAAACGAACAATTGGCTACAAAATTGGCTAATCAACAAGCCGGCGATGTCTTCAAGGATGTTAAGGAAATCAATGGGACTTCCGTAATCACTGCTCAAGTTAGCGTAAAAGACATGAATCAATTGCGTCAATTAGCAGACCAATGGAAACAAAAAGCCTTATCAGATGTTTTAGTACTTGGAACTGTTCAAGGCGAAAAAGTAAACCTATTAGCTGCTATGAGTCCAGCTGCAAATGAAAAAGGATTGAAGGCTGGCGACTTGATTAAAACAATCGCTCCAAAAGTTGGCGGCGGCGGCGGCGGTCGTCCAGACATGGCCCAAGCTGGCGGTAAGAACCCGGCAGGTTTGTCCGACGCGTTAGAAGAAGTAATCAACTGGCTAGCTTAATTATTTAAAAGTTTGACAGACAGCACTCTATGAATGCTGTCTGTTTTTTTTCGATCATTCACCGTTTAACAAGAATTTTATTGACTTGTAAGTAGACTTAATTTGAAATTAAATGGTTTAAGTTATAAAAAAAGTGTTTTTTTAATGGGATGAACAAGTGAAACTGAAAAAAATCGTGTTTAGACAGCGTGTTTCTTTTAAAGTATTCCACGATTATGTATAATCGAAAGGAAGATTTATTTTTTTGAAAAGAGGGGACCACTTGGGAATTATTGAGCAAATTATCTTTCTTATTTTTATCGCCAATGCTATAGGGGCGATTATCACCGTTTTCCGTAAACCACGGAATATTACTACAATTTGGGCATGGCTTTTGACCTTGATTTTTTTACCGGTCATCGGGTTTTTGATTTACGCTTTTTGTGGGCGAGGAATTGACGGGGAAACGATGTACCGTTTTGAACAAGAGGATGAAAAAAAGATAAAAGAAATCAACGAAATCATCCAGCAAGACAACCGTCACGTGGACTACAACGAGCCCGAACAATTGTATCCAGCAGCAACGTCGCTAGTCAAATACTTTAAAAACTTAGATGAGTCGCCGCTTGCGATTCGAAATGAGGTTGAATTTTTCTTAGATGGTACAGAAAAATTTGAGCACCTGTTTCAGGATTTACGCAAGGCTCAAAGTTCGATCCACGTTGAATACTATGCTTTTTTTAATGATCGGATCGGAAATCGCTTTATGCGTATTTTGGAAGAAAAAGCAGCAGAAGGTATTGAAGTACGAATGATCTATGATCCATGGGGCTCGCCAAAAACAAATAAAAAATTTTTTGAAACGCTGATTCAAAATGGCGGAAAAGTCACACCGTTTATCACCTCTAAAAATATTTTAGCTAAAACTCGCTTAAACTATCACTTGCATCGAAAAATAGTGGTGGTGGACGGACAAATCGGATGGACCGGTGGTTTCAACGTAGGCGATCAATATTTGGGGGAGTCAGAGCGTTTTGGTAAATGGCGGGATACACATGGTCGAATTGAAGGAACGGGGAGCTTCACTTTGCAGGAAGTCTTCATTCGTGACTGGAATGCATCTGTCTCTAATAAATCAGACCGAATGGCTTATTTGCCGGAGTATTTTATGCTGCCCCAACGCCAAATTGAAAAAGGTGTCCCAATGCAGATTGTAGCAGATGGTCCTGATTCGAGCGAACAGATTATTAAAGATGGCTTTGTTCGCTTAATTTTAGCGGCTGAAAAAAGCGTGTGGATTCAAAGCCCGTACCTTGTACCTGATGAAACGATGATTTCAGCGATTCTAATTGCTGTCCGCTCGGGCATTGATGTTCGAATTATGATTCCTAACATGCCGGATCATCCATTTATTTATCGCGCAACTCAGTATTATGCGAATTATCTGCATCAGCGCGGCGTAAAGATCTACCATTATGCAGATGGATTCATTCATTCTAAAACAATTGTTGTTGATGATGAATTAGCCACTTTTGGTTCAACAAACCAAGATATTCGTAGCTATGAATTAAACTTTGAAGTGAGCAGCTTCATCTATGATCCAGAAATTGCGCAGTTATTCCGCAAAATTTTTGAAGAGGATATGGAAGATTGTATCGAATTAACAGATGAAATGATTGCCAATCAATCCCACTGGTTGAATTTCAAGCAACGTTTCTCTCGCTTACTATCACCCGTTTTATAACTCTTTACGTAAACCTTGGCGGGCAAGATTGTCCGCCCCTTTATTTTTGGCTTCAGGAATCCATTGAAGAATCAATAATGGAAAAAGTGGCGCAAGTTCATTAAACTCTGATAAATATGGTAAGAAGAGCTTGTTTTTTGTTTGTCCTTGGTCTAAAATTTTTATTGCGGTTTTACTATCTGAATAGAGCAAAACAGATTGGTCATTTAGTTGATGATCAACTAAATAGTTCAATGCGTAAAGAATGACAGCAAGCTCAGCCTGATGGTTATTTTTTTCTGTCATTGGAATTGCCAACTGTTTTTGTTTATCAGAAATAATAACGATGCCACCACCGCTTCTTTCTAAATTTGTGGCTGCATCGGTAAAAATTTTTAACATTATCATCATCCTTTTTTTAGAGTAGGAGTATACAAATGAAAAAAAAGCGCTATTTTTGGCAGCCTGAGCTATCAATTAGCATTATTTATTGGTCAATCACTTTTATCATTCTTTTTTATGGATTGATTTTGACCTTGGAAAAAACGCATCCTTATCTAAAGGGCAATATTTTCATCGGACTGTTTCTTTTATTTGGCGTTGTTGGTCTTCATCGCTATTTAACGATGGACGAATCGGGTATAAAAATTCGCTTTGCCAGAGTCTGGCGTCGTGAGACCGTTCTTAGAGAGCACATCGATTATCTAACTCTTTGTAAAGATGGTGTGATCATCCAACGAAAAGGACTCAGTGGTGCATCTTTTCATTTCGCCATGCGAAAAAAAAGAAGGACAGCATTTATCAAAGACTTTGAAGCATTCTATCCTGAGATCGAGGTAAAAGAACATACTGAAAGCTAACGGCTCGTAAATTTATTGAGTTAACAAGATAGCTAGCATTACTAAATAAACGAAAAGATCAGCCGCAACTGATCTTTTCGTTTATTTCTTTTTTACGTGAGCTGCTTGCATTCCGCGAGCACCTTCTACAATCACAAATTCAACTTCGTCTCCAGGTTCCAACGTTTTGAATCCCTCATCCTCAATAGCGGTGAAGTGAACAAAAACTTCTTGATTTTCTTCGTAGGTAATAAATCCATACCCTTTTTTCTCATCAAACCATTTTACAGTGCCTTCATTCATTAAACAACACCCCTTTGTCATTGCTGGTTTTATTATACGTGATGGAAACGAAAATTGCGAATCAATAAGATTCCCAGATCTAAGTGCTGTTTTTCTCGAAAAAATTCGTTATAATAAGAAGGAACGAATAAAAAAGTGTATTTTTCTGAGTAACGTTCGGGAAAGGGAGTTTTTATGAAATCTGATATCGAAATATCTCAAGCAACAACTTTAGCATCAATTACTGAAGTTGCGGAAAAAATCAATTTATCCTTTGATGATCTTGAACTACATGGTAAATATAAAGCAAAAATTGAGTTTGATGCTTTAGAACGGATGAAAAAGAACCCAGAAGGAAAACTAATCCTTGTGACGTCTATCAACCCTACTCCAGCCGGAGAAGGGAAATCAACAGTAACAATTGGTTTAGGAGATGCATTAAATAAAATCGGTAAAAAAACAGTAATTGCATTGCGTGAGCCTTCCTTAGGTCCAGTTATGGGGATCAAAGGGGGAGCGACTGGCGGCGGCTACGCCCAAGTGCTGCCAATGGAAGATATCAATTTGCATTTTACCGGAGATATGCACGCAATCACAACGGCCAATAATGCTTTATCAGCCTTATTGGATAACCATATTCACCAGGGAAATGAATTGAATATCGACGCGCGTCGTGTGATTTGGAAACGTGTCGTCGATCTTAATGACCGTGAGTTACGACACATCACTGTTGGCTTAGGTGGGCCGATCAATGGAGTTCCTCGTGAGGATGGTTTTGACATCACAGTTGCTAGTGAAATCATGGCAATTCTATGTCTTTCCACAGGCATCGATGACTTAAAACGTCGTCTTTCAAATATTGTTGTAGCCTATACATTTGATCGCGAACCGATTACGGTAGGAGACTTAAAAGTCGAAGGAGCTTTGGCGCTTGTTTTAAAGGATGCGATCAAACCCAACCTCGTACAGACAATCTATCAGACACCTGCTTTTGTTCATGGTGGCCCATTCGCTAATATCGCTCATGGATGCAACAGTATTTTAGCGACACGAGCTGCACTACATTGCGGCGATTATGTTGTCACTGAAGCAGGGTTTGGTGCCGATCTTGGTGGTGAAAAATTCCTAGATATCAAAGTTCCAAGTTTAGGGAAAGCTCCAGACGCTGTGGTCATCGTTGCCACAATACGTGCACTGAAAATGCATGGAGGGGTGGCTAAAACAGACTTAAGTGCTGAAAATTTGGATGCATTGAAAAAAGGCTTCAGTAATCTGGCTAAGCATATTCGCAACATGAGAAAGTACGGATTGCCGGTTGTTGTAGCAATCAACGAATTTATCAGTGATACAGATAAAGAGATTGCGCTACTGAAAGAGCTTTGCCAACAAGAAGATGTTAAGGTTGAGTTAGCAAGCGTATGGGAAAAAGGTCCAGACGGTGGCATCGAATTAGCTGAGACTGTAGTAGAGACTATTGCCAAAGAAGAAAACAGCTTTCATTCGATTTTCAGCAGAGACCATGATGATCTTAACGAGAAAATTGAAACGATTGTACGTGAAATCTATGGCGGAAACGACGTAATCTATAGTAAGAAAGCCCAACAGCAATTAGCCAGCTTTAAGAAATACGGATGGGACCGTTTGCCAGTATGTATGGCTAAAACACAGTATTCTTTGTCAGACGATCCAAGTAAATTAGGCGCGCCAATCGATTTTGATGTAACGATCAGAGAATTCGTACCTAAAATCGGTGCCGGATTCGTTGTGGCTTTGACAGGTGATGTTATGACAATGCCTGGATTACCAAAAAAACCCACAGCATTAAATATGGATGTTGACAATGACGGCAATGCCGTTGGCTTATTCTAGATTTTTCATTTGATAAAAAGAGCAAGCACTCATTAGAAAGGAGTGTTCGCTCTTTTTTTGTATATTATTCTTCATTATTGCATATTATATCAAAAATAGACGAATTTTTTTATAAAAAACCATTGACTTGTATAAACACTCCACGTATAATCATCAGAAATAGCAGTGTTCTAATCGTATTATTATGCAACTGCAAGGAGGTATTAATATGAACGTTTCGATTATCGGGGTGACAGGCTATAGTGGTATAGAATTGGTACGCATCCTACTACAGCATCCAAATGTAGCAATCAGTTCGATTCACAGTCACTCTCAAAACGGTAAAGATATTGATGAATATTTGCCGCATCTTAATCGTCTATTGGACCTTCCTTTAGAACCTATAGATCCTATTAAAATTATGGAAAAGGCTGACCTTGTTTTCTTTGCTACTCCTTCAGGGATTTCGAAGGAAATTGCAACAGTTTTTATAGAAGCAAATTTTCCAGTGATCGATCTTTCAGGGGATTTTCGTTTAAAGGCGAATGGGCAATATGAAAAATGGTATAAAAATTCAAGCGCACCCTACGAACTTTTACAAGACGCTCATTACGGATTGGCAGATTTTTATGCAAGTCCCTCTTCAAACTTGATTGCTAATCCTGGTTGTTATGCAACAGGAACTTTACTTTCATTAGCCCCATTAGTGCAAGAGGAAATCATTGAGGAAAACTCCATCATCGTGGACGCGAAGTCGGGCCTATCGGGGGCAGGGAAAAATTTATCGGAATCAAGCCATTTCGTAAACAGCAATGAAAATATGACACTTTATAAAATGAATAGTCATCAGCACATCCCGGAAATTATGCAGCAATTAAAGAAATGGAACACGCATATCCCAGCGATTCAGTTTTCAACCTCATTGATTCCAGTGACGCGAGGAATCTTTATTACGACTTACGCACGGAGTAAGGAAAAACTGACCCAAGAAACGCTTTTGAACTTATTTCAACGATTTTATCAATCGAAACCTTTTGTTCGAATGCAAGAGCAAAATAGTTATCCTAATTTGCGTCAAATTATCGGCTCAAATTATTGTGATATCGGGGTCGCTTACAACGAAGTCACGAATATCATTACTGTTGTCACTGTTTTAGATAACTTGGTTAAAGGAGCGGCTGGACAAGCTGTTCATAATCTCAATCATTTAGCGGGCTGGCCAGAAACGACTGGATTGAAACTAGTCCCTATTTACCCTTAAAAAAGTCGGAGAGTGAAAATATGAATGTCATTGAAGGAACAATCGCCAGCCCAAAAGGATTTTTAGCTGCTGGATTACACGCAGGATTAAAAAAAGAAAAGAAAGATTTAGCTATGATTTATTCAGTGATACCGGCAAATGCTGCGGCGGTCTATACGACGAATCAAGTTAAAGCAGCGCCGATTTATGTTACGAAAGATGCAATGTTGGACCATCAAATCCAAGCAGTCATCGTCAATTCCGGGATTGCCAATGCTTGTACTGGGAAAATCGGACTGGAAAACGCAAAGAAGATGCAAGAGTTTGCAGGAACTCATCTTAAGATACCCCAGGAAACGATCGCTGTTGCTTCGACCGGCGTCATTGGTAAGCAATTACCGATGGAAATAATTGAAGCAGGAATCAATAAAATTGACCTAGAAAGTCAAGATCCCTATGCTTTTCATGAAGCGATCTTGACGACAGATACAAGTACAAAGGAAATTGTAGTAGAAGAAGAAATCAATGGTCAGATCGTCACAATGGCCGGTGTGGCAAAAGGATCAGGAATGATTCATCCAAATATGGCAACAATGCTGGCCTTTATTACGACAGATGCACAGATTTCCAGTGACCTTCTACAGGAAATTTTAGCAAATAAAACGGAGACAACCTTTAATCAGATTACTGTGGATGGTGATACTTCTACCAATGATATGGTCTTAGTTATGGCAAATGGATTAGCAGAAAATCCCGTTATTGAAAAAAATACAGATGCTCACGAAAAGTTCGTTGCAATGCTTCAATTAGTGAGCGAGACATTAGCAAAAATGATCGCAAAAGATGGCGAAGGGGCAACAAAACTGATTGAAGTTCAAGTAAAAGGTGCGATGAACGACAGTGAAGCTCGTCTAGTAGCGAAGAAAGTAGTCGGTTCAAGCTTAGTAAAAACGGCGATGTTTGGTGAAGACCCCAACTGGGGGAGAATCATTTGTGCTGTAGGGTATGCCGGGTCGCATACTGATCCGGAAAAGATCAATATGTGGATCGGAGATCAGCAATTATTGAATCATAGTCAGCCGCAAGAATTCGACGAAGTTGCTATGAAGAAAACGTTGGAACAAGAAAAAATTTGCATCACTGTGGATTTGACGATTGGCGAAGCGATGGGAAAAGCTTGGGGTTGCGATCTAACGTACAAATATGTAGAAGTCAACGCTTTGTACCATACGTAAGCAAACAAAGATCTTAAAGGGATAAAGGAGCGAGTAGAATGAGTAAAATTGTCGTAAAGATTGGCGGTGTCGCCAGTGATAATCTAACGACCGATTTTTTTAAACAGATTCGGCAGTGGGAGACACAAGGGCATGAGATCATCATTGTTCATGGTGGCGGCTATTACATCACAGAAATGATGGAGCGCTTAAATATTCCTGTATTGATCAAAGATGGTCTACGGGTTACTACGGAACAGGCGCTAAAAGTGACTCAAATGGTCTTGATTGGTCAAGTACAGCCAGCTATTACGACTTTGTTCCAGCAGAATGGATTTGCTACGATTGGACTCAACGCTTCTTGTGATAATTTGATTCAAGGGCAAGTTATCGATTATGAAAAGCTAGGCTATGTCGGTGAAATTACGGATGTCAATCCTGCTTCCGTCGAGAACGTCCTTAACAAAAATTATATTCCGATTATCGCTCCGTTAGGGATGACAGTTGGTGGGCAATGGTTGAATGTTAATGCGGATGATACTGCATGCAAGATCGCAGAAGCAATTGGTGCTGATGCACTCTTTCTATTAACAGATGTTCCAGGTGTGAAGTACTCTGATCAATGGCTTGAAAAACTATTTGTTTCTGATATTGAACAATTAAAGATAGAAAAAGTCATTTCAGGCGGAATGATCCCTAAACTTGAGAGTGCTATTAATGCTCTTGAAAATGGTGTATCAAAAGTTCATATTACAAACTGCATCGAAAAGGACGGTACAGTGATCACAAAGGAGGAGGTTTTTGCATGAGTCATTTGTTTCCCAACTACGCTCGTGATTCAATTGATCTTGTTGATGGCTCAGGCAGTTACGTGTACGATCAACAAGGAAACAGGTATTTAGATTTTATGAGTGGCATCGCCGTCAGCAATCTTGGTCATAAGCATCCGGTAGTCACAAAGGCGCTGGCGGATCAGGCGGATAAGATTTGGCATAGCTCTAATCTCTATTCCAGCAATTTACAAGAATCTCTTGCTGAAAAGCTGACAGCAGAAAAAGATTACTTAGCCTTTTTCTGCAATAGTGGAACTGAGGCAAATGAAGCAGCGATCAAATTGGCTAGAAAAGCGACAGGACGACCGAATATTTTAAGTTTTGAGCAGTCTTTCCACGGCCGTACATACGGTGCATTGAGCGCGACAGGTCAACCGGCGTTACAAAAAGGTTTTTTTCCGATCGTTGAAGGTTTTAATTATCTTCCTTACAATCAGCTTGAGCCCTTAAAAGAACACTTGAACGAAAATGTTGCCGCAGTCATGCTAGAGGTTATCCAAGGTGAAGGAGGCATTGTACCAGCTGAGGAAAAATGGTTGCAAGCTATAGAGCGTCTGTGCAAAGAAAACGGCAGCCTATTGATCATTGATGAGATTCAAACAGGGATGGGGAGAACAGGAACCTTTTTCGCGTTTGAACAGTATCAGATTGAACCAGATATCATCACTATTGCCAAAGCCTTAGCCAATGGGATCCCTGTAGGTGCAATGTTAGGAAAAGCAACACTTGGCACAGCTTTTGGCCCGGGTTCTCATGGGACAACGTTTGGCGGAAATAATTTAGCCATGAACGTCGCAAATGCAGTCGTGTCGGAAATTGGTCAACCCAACTTTTTAAATTCAGTAGCGGAAAAGGGCAATTTCTTGATGGAAGCATTGTGTTCGATGAAAGAGCATTCGAGCAAGGTACTCGACATACGTGGGAAAGGCTTAATGGTAGGCATTGAACTTGATTCTCCCGAAACACTGCAGTGGGCAATTCAAGAATTAAAGAAGCAAAACCTGCTAGCAATTAAAGCGGGAAAAAATGTTTTACGCCTATTACCGCCTTTAACAATTACTCAAGAGGAACTGGCGGATGGTATAACGATCATTCAGTCTGCATTGAATCAATCCTAATAAAAATACTTTCTATCAAAGCAACCTCAGTCCGTTCAAAATACTGAAGTTGCTTTTCGTATGTTTAAATAAGTATCTTTTGATGACCGGTGCTCTTTACAACTACTTGTCTGACCTTATTTGCAGGTTCACAGAATTCGAGACTAAAGTATGGATATCCTTAACTGTGTTAAAAGAACATTCTTGATTTCTTATGCCTCAGACTTTCCAATGGACATTTTTTCACTTATACTGGAGCTATCGGATTTTTAAAAGAAAAGGAGCAGCTGAATGGGCGAACGAGCAGAGATCTTTTTGAGTACCTTCAATCGGATTGAAAAGGAATTGAAACGACAATTAGGAAATCCGGCAAATATGGGTTTCAGCGAAGCGGTGCGCCGGCTGTCAAAGCGTCATGACAATTTGATAGGAGACAGTGAGAATGATTTGCTTCAATTGGCACAGCTGCGTAATGCCATCGTTCATGACCAGGTCGCAGATGACTTTGTCATTGCAGAACCAAATGAATGGGCGGTCACACGTATTAAACAAATCGAAGAAAATCTCTTGCGTCCTGAAAAAGTTTTACCGCGCTTCGAAAAAAATGTTACGGGATTTGAACGAAATCTTCCACTTATAGAGATCATGAAAATCATCACTGAGAAACGATTTTCTCAATTCCCAGTGTATGATAAAGGAGAATTTATGGGGCTGATCACGCTTCGGACCATTGGATTCTATTTTGCTCAAGCTAGCTTAAATGGATCGTTAACTCTTGAGGGACGAGTAGCTGAGGATCTATTGTTGGGAAATGGCAAACGATCCAATTTTAAGTTCGTTTCTGGTGACACAAAAGTTTCTGAAGTGGAAAAAATGTTTCATACAGAAGGCCTTTTAGAAGCAATTTTAATCACGAAAAATGGAAATTCTGATGGCAATCTCTTGGGAATCATCCGTCCACGTGATATTTATATACAAGAAGGGGAGCAATAGGCTTGTTAGTTATTTACTTATTAATCAGCGCTGGAATCATCGCGCTGGATCAATGGTTCAAGTGGTGGATCGTAACTCAGTTTAACTTTGGAGACAGTCAAACCATCATTCCTAATGTGTTATCTTTAACGCACATACGAAATACAGGAGGCGCGTTTAGTTTATTTGAAGGACAGCAACTATTTTTTATTGTAATCACAATCGTTGCAGTAATTGCCGTTCTCTATTATTTAGTGAAGCATTTAAATGAAAGCAAGTGGCTGACTTTCGGATTGAGTTTCTTTTTAGCCGGAGCTATTGGGAATTTTATTGATCGTTTTCGCTTGGGATATGTCGTAGATATGTTCCGTTTGGATTTTATTAATTTTCCAATTTTTAATATCGCTGATATGGCATTGGTCGTCGGCGTAATCATGATTTTTATTTATATTTTAATAGATGAGAGAGATAAGAAAAATGGATAATCAAATCGAAGTTATTGTTAAAGAAGAAAAGGGCCGAATTGATAAGGTGTTGAACGAACGATTGACTAATTACTCACGGTCGCAGATTCAGCAATTGATCAAAGAGCAGCATGTGTCGATCGACGGAAAAGTCATCAAAGCGAATTACAAAGTCAGTGCTGGGGATCACGTATTGATTGAAATCCCTGTGCCTGAAACCTTAGACCTTGTACCTGAAAATATGAATCTGGAAATCGTTTATGAAGATAAGGATGTCGTCGTGGTGAATAAACCGCAAGGCATGGTGGTTCATCCCTCGGCAGGCCATCCTAACGGAACACTGGTTAATGGGCTGCTATATCAAATCAAAAACCTTTCTACGATCAATGATGTTGTCCGTCCAGGGATCGTCCACCGTATCGACAAGGATACTTCTGGATTACTGATGGTGGCGAAGAACGATCGTGCCCATGAATCTCTAGCTCAACAATTAAAGGATAAAACGTCTTTAAGAAAATATGTCGCGCTAGTCCACGGCGAGATTCCTCACGAAAAAGGACGAATTGAAGCACCTATTGGTCGTTCAAAGGTGAATCGCAAAATGCAGGCGGTGATTGAGGGAGGCAAATCCGCAGTTACCCATTTTGAGGTTTTAAAACGATTTGAAGGGTATACTTTGATTGAACTGCAACTGGAAACTGGACGTACGCATCAAATTCGTGTTCATATGAATTATATTGGTTATCCTGTTGCTGGAGATCCATTATATGGACCGAAAAAGACATTAAAAGGCAACGGTCAGTTCTTGCATGCTAAATTGTTGGGGTTTGAACATCCTACAACAGGTGAAAACATGGTTTTTGAGGCACCGCTTCCTGAGATTTTCAAAAAAACTTTGAAACAGTTACAAGAAAAAGATTGATTTCTCAAATGAGGAATAGTATAGTGTCTGTAGTAAGAAATAAATAACTGAATAGAGATCCTTTAAGAGTAGTCCCGTGAGGCTAAGAAGGAAGTAGATAGTCGTTTGAACTAGGTGCGCCTAGGTGAACACTATCATTTTGACGAAGTCGATAACATTCCTCCTACCTAATTACGGGTAGGAGTTTTTTTATTGTAAAAATAAGGAGGAAACAGGATGTACAAAAAAGAGGTTGTAGATGAAGTAACAATGAAACGCGCGTTAACTCGAATCACGTATGAGATCATCGAACGCAACAAAGGGGTTCAAGATATCGTCTTGATTGGGATTAAAACTAGAGGAATCTTTATTGCTCAGCGTATTGCTGAACGGTTGAAACAATTAGAGCATATCGAAGTGCCTGTAGGCGAACTAGATATCACGTTATATCGTGACGACAAAAAAGCGCAAGAAGATGAACCAGAATTGCATTCTTCAGATATTCCATTCTCGATTGAAGGAAAAGAAGTCATCTTAGTTGACGACGTATTGTTCACCGGCAGAACAATTCGGGCAGCACTGGATGCAGTTATTGATTTGGGACGTCCTAACCGGATCTCATTGGCAGTCTTAGTAGACCGGGGTCATCGCGAATTACCGATTCGAGCTGATTATGTCGGAAAGAATATTCCTACCGCTTTAACAGAAGAAATTATCGTTGAAATGGAAGAGAATGACGGACAGGATCGTATTTTGATTCAAAAAGAAGAAGATTAAAATTACAGGTTAGACACTAGAAAGAGGAAGTTTTCATGCAAGAGTTTCACAATGATGACGTTGTATTAGATATTCACGACCGTCCAAGTGCGGGGCACTGGGTCGGGTTAAGTATTCAGCATTTATTCACAATGTTCGGCGCAACGGTTCTAGTACCGATTTTGGTTGGAATCAACCCTAGCATTGCGTTGGTAAGTTCAGGATTAGGAACGATAGTCTATCTAACAGTGACAAAAGGAAAAATCCCTGCTTATCTAGGCAGCAGCTTTGCCTTTATTGCGGCGATGAAATTACTGATGAAAAGTGATGGATATCCGGCAGTAGCACAAGGTGCATTGACCTGCGGATTGGTTTACCTGATCGTTTCCTTCATTATAAGAAAAATCGGTTCTGGCTGGTTGGATAAAATTTTGCCGCCGATTGTTGTAGGTCCTGTTGTAATGGTCATCGGTTTAGGGTTAGCCAGCAACGCTGCACAAAACGCTATGTACAATAACGGGGTATACAGTTTTAAATACGTGATGGTGGCCTTGATCACTCTAGCTTTGACAATATTCTTCAATATGTTCTTTACAGGATTTCTAGGCTTGATTCCGATCCTTCTGGGTATCATCGGGGGGTACGTCACAGCTATGATTTTCGGCATCATTGATTACCAGCCGATTATTGACGCAAAGTGGTTGGCGATGCCAGCTTTCAGTGTGCCTTTTGTCAGCTATCAGCCCAAATTGTATATCAACGCGATAACCACGATGGCACCAATCGCCTTTGTAACCATGACAGAACATATCGGTCACTTGATGGTACTGAATAAATTGACCAAACGAAATTTCTTTGATGATCCGGGTCTGGATCGCACATTGATGGGAGATGGATTGGCCCAAATCGTTGCGGGGTTTGTTGGCGGTCCTCCAGTAACAAGCTATGGAGAAAATATCGGTGTGCTTGCGATCACTCGAGTCCACAGTGTCTTCGTTATCGGAGGCGCAGCCGTGTTCGCAGTCTTACTAGGATTTGTAGGAAAACTGAGTGCGTTGATATTAAGTATTCCTGGACCAGTTATTTCAGGAATCAGTTTCATCTTGTTTGGAGTTATTGCTGCAAGTGGATTGAAGATACTAATTGAGAATAAAATCGATTTTGATCGTAAGAAGAATTTGCTGATTGCCTCAACAATTTTAGTTATCGGGATTGGTGGATTGGTCTTCGAGGCGGGAACCTTCACTTTATCAGCAATGGCTCTTGCAACAGTCTTAGGAATTATCTTGAACCTGATCTTACCGGATCAGGCACGCAGTGAAAAATAAAGAATCAACGCACGTTACTTAGGAATTAAAGGAGGAAAATTCATGATCATCCAATCTGAGGAAATTAGTCTGAAGCATTTATTGACGGTCGAAGCGCTCACTGACCAAGAGGTGATGGGTCTGATTCACCGAGCACAGCAGTTCAAGCAAGGCGCACGATGGACACCCCATAAAGATCAATACTTTGTCTCTAATCTTTTCTTTGAAAATAGCACACGGACGCATAAGAGTTTTGAAGTGGCAGAGAAAAAACTCGGACTGGATGTCATTGACTTTGATGCCAAAACCAGCTCTGTTCAAAAAGGGGAAACATTATACGACACAGTTTTAACAATGTCCGCATTGGGTGTTGACGTGGCGGTCATTCGCCATGGGGATGAAAATTATTATGATGAGCTCATCCAAAGCAAAACGATCCAATGCTCCATCGTCAATGGGGGCGACGGCAGCGGACAGCATCCGACACAGTGTTTACTTGACTTGATGACGATTTACCAAGAATTTGGACGATTCAACGGATTGAAAGTAGCAATTGCTGGAGATATTACCCATTCTCGAGTGGCCAAATCAAACATGCAAATGCTAAAGCGGCTAGGTGCAGAGGTCTTTTTCTCTGGTCCAGAGGAATGGTATGACGAGAGCTTTGATGTGTACGGCACCTATCGCCCGTTGGATGAGCTTGTTCCTGAGGTGGATGTCATGATGCTTCTACGGGTACAGCACGAACGGCACGACGGGCAAGAAAGTTTTTCTAAAGAAGAGTATCACGAAAAATACGGATTAACGATTGAGCGGGGAGGACGTTTAAAGAACCGAGCAATCATTATGCATCCTGCACCAGTCAATCGTGACGTTGAAATTGCGGATAGCTTAGTAGAAAGTTTGCAATCGCGAATCGTTCCGCAAATGACGAATGGTGTGTTTATTCGTATGGCTATTTTAGAGGCAGTACTAAGAGGAAAATCGTAAAGGGGCGAGACTATGAAAACATTAATTAAAAATGGAAAAATCGTAACGAAAGACAATCAAATGATGGCATGCGATCTTTGGTTAGAGAATGGTATGATCTCGGGTATCGGAAAAGACTTTTCAGAAATCACGTTTGATCAAGAGTACGATGCAAACAATCAATTAATTACACCAGGCTTAGTTGATGTACATGTTCATTTACGAGAACCTGGCTTTACGTATAAGGAGACAATCAAGGATGGTTCAAAATCAGCTGCTCGAGGTGGATACACAACAGTCTGTGCGATGCCTAATTTGAATCCTGTCCCAGATACGGTAGAAAAATTCAATGAAGTACTCGCGATTATTGAAAAAGATGCGGTGGTTAAAGTCCTTCAATATGCGCCGATTACCGAGGAGCTTCGCAGTGAGAAGCTGACGGATCAAAAGGGGCTGAAGGCTGCTGGCGCTTTTGCCTTTACTAATGACGGTGTGGGGGTTCAGACAGCGGGTACAATGTACTTAGCTATGAAAGAAGCCGCAGCCAACAACATGGCGCTAGTTGCACACACTGAAGACGAATCTTTGTTGTTCGGTGGTGTGATGCACAAAGGAGATATCAGTGAAAAATTAGATCTACCAGGAATACTAAGCGCCACCGAATCTTCTCAAATTGCCAGAGATTTGATTTTGGCGGAAGAAACCGGTGTGCATTATCATGTCTGCCATGTGTCAACAAAAGAAAGTGTCCGAGTAATTCGCGATGCCAAAAAAGCAGGCGTTCATGTAACAGCGGAAGTTTCTCCTCACCACTTGATCTTAATCGATGAGAATATCCCTGAGGACCACGGGTATTGGAAGATGAACCCACCATTGCGAGGTGTAGACGATCGTGAAGCTCTGATTGAAGGCTTACTTGACGGAACAATCGATTGTATCGCCACAGATCACGCACCACACGG
This sequence comes from Enterococcus sp. AZ048, assembly GCF_051715125.1. Lineage (NCBI taxonomy): Bacteria > Bacillati > Bacillota > Bacilli > Lactobacillales > Enterococcaceae > Enterococcus > Enterococcus sp. AZ048. The sequence continues at coordinate 1,421,975 of NZ_JBIOTD010000001.1, forward strand.
ATTTGAAGAGAAAAATCAAAGCTTCTTGAAAGCACCATTCGGGATTGTCGGCAGCGAGACAGCCTTCCAATTAATCTACACACGCTTTGTTGAAACAGGACGCTTTACATTGGAACAAGTGATCAATTGGATGGCAGTCAAACCGGCTGAAATATTTGGAATGACTGCGGGTACACTAAACATCGGACAACCAGCAGATATCGCGATATTTGATCTAAGTCATGAAGAAGAAATCGATGACAAAAAATTTGCATCACTAGGAGTGAACACCCCTTTCACTGGCTGGCCGGTCAAGGGTGCAACACTGATGACCTTCGTGGATGGTCAGTTGGTATACAACAAGGAGGACTAAAACGTTGAAAAGACTTTTAATTTTAGAAGATGGCACAGTATTCGAAGGTGAAGGATTTGGCGCGGAAGCCAATGTCGTAGGCGAAGTCGTTTTCACTACTAGTATGACAGGGTATCAGGAAACAATCACCGATCAAAGTTTCAACGGACAAATCATTACGTTTACCTACCCTATGGTAGGAAATTATGGTGTAAACCGTGATGATTATGAATCAATCGCACCAACCTGCAAAGGCGTGATTGTAAAGGAACATGCGCGACTAGCCAGTAATTGGCGGAAACAAATGACGCTAGACGAATTTTTGAAACGTAAAGGAATTCCTGGCATTGCAGGTATCGATACACGAGCGTTAACAAAGAAATTGCGCAATGTTGGAACAATGAAAGGCAGTATCGTTGACCCAGCCGATCAATTGGAACACTCCTTTGATCAACTAAAAGCAACAGTCTTACCAACGAATCAAGTTGCACAGGTTTCAACAGTCACACCTTATCCAAGTCCTGGTGTCGGCCGCAACGTTGTGGTCATTGATTTTGGATTGAAGCATAGTATCTTGAGAGAATTGTCACGCCGAGAATGCAATTTAACAGTAATGCCCTATAACACGGATGCACAGACGATCTTGGATCTTTGCCCAGACGGTGTCATGCTGACGAACGGACCAGGAGACCCTAAAGACGTCCCTGAAGCAATAGAGATGATCAAACAAATTCAAGGAAAAGTGCCTATTTTCGGAATTTGCCTCGGACATCAGCTATTCTCATTAGCAAACGGTGCGGATACGTATAAGATGAAGTTCGGTCATCGCGGATTAAATCATCCTGTAAGAGAAATCGCGACTGGACGAATCGACTTCACTTCTCAAAATCACGGATTTGCAGTAGATGAAAAAACGATCGACCCTGAAAAATTAATGGTTACCCATGTGGAAGTCAATGATGGGACGATCGAGGGTGTTCGTCACCGCAACTATCCAGCCTTTAGCGTTCAATACCATCCAGACGCTGCGCCCGGTCCACACGACGGTGTACATTTATTTGATGAATTTATGGAAATGATGGATGCATGGAAGGAGCAAGCATAAATGCCAAAACGTACAGATATTAATAAGATCATGGTGATTGGTTCTGGACCAATCGTGATCGGACAAGCCGCGGAATTTGATTACGCCGGTACACAAGCTTGCTTAGCACTAAAAGAAGAAGGCTATGAAGTTGTCTTGGTCAACTCGAATCCAGCAACGATCATGACGGATAAGGAAATCGCGGATAGCGTTTATATTGAACCAATTACTTTAGAATTTGTCTCCCGCATTTTACGTAAAGAACTGCCTGATGCGATTCTGCCAACACTTGGCGGACAAACAGGCTTAAATATGGCAATGGAGCTCGCCGACTCAGGCATCTTAGATGAGTTGAAGATTGAACTGCTAGGAACAAAATTGTCAGCAATCGACCAAGCTGAAGACCGTGACTTATTTAAGCAATTAATGGAAGAGCTGAACCAGCCAATCCCTGAATCAGAGATTGTCAACACTGTCGAAGAGGCGGTCGCTTTTGCCAACACGATCGGTTATCCTATCATCGTCCGTCCAGCCTTTACATTGGGCGGAACTGGCGGCGGTATGTGTGACAATGAGGATGAGCTTCGGACAGTTGCAGAAAATGGCCTTAAGCTTTCTCCAGCAACTCAATGTTTAATAGAAAAATCGATCGCCGGCTTTAAGGAAATCGAATACGAAGTAATGAGAGATTCGTCTGATAACGCAATCGTAGTATGTAACATGGAGAATTTCGACCCGGTTGGTATTCATACAGGTGATTCCATCGTATTTGCCCCCAGTCAAACGTTGTCTGACTATGAATATCAGATGTTGCGAGACGCATCATTATCAATTATCCGAGCTTTAAAAATCGAAGGCGGATGCAACGTTCAACTAGCACTCGATCCTCACAGTTTTAATTATTATGTAATCGAAGTGAATCCCCGCGTGTCTCGATCATCAGCCTTAGCAAGTAAAGCTACAGGTTATCCAATCGCGAAGCTCGCTGCAAAAATCGCAGTAGGATTAACACTGGATGAAATGAAAAATCCAGTTACCGAAACGACATACGCGGAATTTGAACCTGCCTTAGACTATGTGGTAGCCAAAATCCCCCGCTGGCCTTTCGACAAATTTGAAAGCGGCGAACGAGTGCTTGGCACACAGATGAAAGCAACCGGCGAAGTGATGGCGATTGGTCGTAACATCGAAGAATCTCTACTGAAAGCTGTCCGTTCGCTTGAAATTGGAACGTACCATGCAGAATTACCTGAGTTAAGCGAAGTGACAGACGATGAGCTGACAGAAAAAATGGTCAAAGCTCAGGATGATCGTCTGTTTTATCTAACAGAAGCAATTCGACGTGGCTACTCAATCGAAGAAATCAATGAGCTGACAAAAGTAGACTTGTTTTTCTTAGATAAATTACTTCATGTGGTGGAATTAGAAAACGCCCTCTCACAGAATAAAAAAGATGTCGACCTACTAAAAAAAGCCAAACAAAATGGCTTTGCGGATATAAAAATCGCCCAACTTTGGGATATGACCGCAAGTGACGTTCGGAAATTTCGAACTGCAGAAAAAATCCTTCCTGTATATAAAATGGTTGATACTTGCGCAGCGGAGTTTGAATCTCAGACACCTTATTTCTACAGCACATATGAGTTTGAAAATGAAAGTGTCCGCTCAGAAAAGGAATCTGTTTTAGTTCTTGGTTCGGGGCCCATCCGTATCGGACAGGGAGTAGAATTTGACTATGCAACGGTTCACTCGGTAAAAGCAATCCAAGCGGCGGGCTACGAAGCAATCATCATGAATAGTAACCCAGAAACAGTATCCACAGATTTCTCTGTTTCAGATAAGCTCTACTTTGAGCCATTGACTCTGGAAGATGTGATGAACGTAGTGGATTTAGAGCAGCCGATCGGTGTTATCGTGCAATTTGGCGGACAAACTGCAATCAACTTAGCAGAGCCTTTAGTTAAAAATGGTGTGAAAATTCTAGGAACAACGATCGAGGATCTAGACCGAGCGGAAGATCGTGATCAATTTGAACAAGTCTTACAAAGTTTATCGATCCCACAACCACCAGGGGATACAGCGACAAGTGCTGAAGAAGCGGTGATAATTGCTGAAAAAATTGGTTATCCGGTATTGGTCCGTCCAAGTTATGTCCTAGGCGGTCGGGCGATGGAAATTGTTGAAAATCAATCGGATTTGGAAGATTACATGGCACATGCAGTAAAGGCTTCTCCTGAACATCCGGTTTTAGTCGATCGTTATTTGATTGGTAAAGAGTGCGAAGTTGACGCGATCTGTGACGGTGAAACAGTTTTGATCCCAGGAATTATGGAACATATCGAACGAGCTGGAGTCCATTCGGGAGATTCGATGGCTGTTTATCCGCCACAAACCTTCTCTAAAGAGCTAAAAGCGACAATCGAGGAATATACACGACGCTTGGCATTAGGTATGAACTGTATTGGAATGATGAATATTCAATTCGTTATTCACAACGATGAGGTCTTCGTCATCGAAGTAAACCCTCGGGCTAGCCGTACGGTACCGTTCTTGAGTAAAATCACGAATATCCCAATGGCTCAAATTGCAACAAAAGCTATTTTAGGACAGAGTTTGAAGGAATTAGGATACGAAGATGGACTGTATCCTGAAAGCAACATGGTCCATGTGAAAGCACCCGTTTTCAGCTTCACGAAGTTGCAAAAGGTTGATACTTACTTAGGACCTGAAATGAAGTCAACAGGAGAAGTGATGGGGTCTGATCGCAGTCTAGCCAAAGCACTCTACAAAGCTTTCGCAGCATCAGGTCTGCACTTGCCAGATTTTGGGGCTGTCCTGTTCACTGTCGCAGACGAGAACAAAGTTGAAGCCTTAGAATTAGCAAAACGGTTCAAGGAAGTTGGTTATAGCTTGATTGCAACAGCCGGAACAGCAAAATTCCTAGCTGAGAATGGGCTGAACGCTAAGACGATCGCTAAAATATCAGAATCAGACGAACACAATGTGATTGATTTAATTCGCACCGGGGAAGCACAGGTAGTCATCAATACGATGGACAAGAATCGACAAAATGCATCAGAGGACGGCTTTATCATTCGTCGGGAGGCTGTGGAGCACGGAGTTCCATTGTTCACCTCCCTAGATACAGCAGATGCTATTTTACGAGTGATGGAATCACGCGCATTTTCAATCCAAGAAATTTAATTCTTGCAGAGTGGGGCATGGCTTCACTCTGCCGATTTATAGGGAGGCCATTATGAAGCAGGAAATGATGACGATCGTTCGTCAACAAGAATTAGCACCGAGAATCTATGAGCTGGTTTTAGCAGGAGAATTAGTCAAAGAGATGGCGATGCCTGGTCAGTTCTTGCATATTCGTGTGCCGAGAAGTGATTTACTATTGCGTCGACCTATTAGTATCAATCAGTATGATTCAGAAAAAGGAACATGCACAATCATTTATCGTGTTGAAGGTGACGGTACAAAATATTTTTCTGAAATGGCTGTTGGTATGAAGCTAGATGTTATGGGTCCGCTTGGGCATGGCTTTGAAATCAATGATCTAAATGCTGGAGATACCGCGTTTGTTGTCGGAGGAGGAATCGGCGTTCCGCCATTGTACCAGCTCTCGAAGGAGTTGACGGCAAAAGGGGTTCGAGTCATTCATTTTCTCGGTTTCGGAACACAAGAAGTGGTTTATTTTGCTGAAGAGTTCCAAGAATTAGGGGAAACACGTTTTTCTACGGACGATGGCACATTCGGTATTCAGGGGAATGTAGGAAATCTACTGTTGTCAGAAGAAGAGCAGCCAGATGCGGTCTTTGCTTGTGGAAATAACGGCTTATTGAAAACAGTCGAACAACTTTACTCCAAAGTGGAGAATGTTCAGCTTTCATTAGAATCTCGAATGGCATGCGGAATGGGAGCCTGTTACGCCTGTGTCTGTCATGTTCCTGAGGATGAAAATAAAAGTGTTAAAGTATGTGAAGACGGGCCCGTTTTCAAAGCAGGGGAGGTCATTTTTTAATGAGTATTGCAGTAAAATTACCTGGATTAGACTTGAAAAATCCTATTATGCCAGCAAGTGGCTGTTTCGGCTTCGGCAAAGAGTACGCGGACTACTACGACTTAAACCAGCTAGGAGCCATCATGATTAAAGCGACCACACCTAAACAACGCTTTGGAAATGCAACGCCTCGTGTGGCTGAAACAACCAGCGGGATGTTGAATGCGATTGGATTACAAAATCCGGGTATGGAAGTCGTGTTGAAAGATATTTTACCCGATTTAGAAAAATATGCAGAACTTCCTATCATTGCAAATGTAGCCGGGGCTTGCGAGGAAGACTATGTGGAAGTATGCGCTAAAATAGGTGATGCGCCGAATGTTAAAGCAATCGAATTGAATATTTCTTGTCCAAACGTTAAGCATGGCGGGATCGCTTTTGGAACTGATCCAGAAGTCGCCTATCGTTTGACGAAGGCAGTCAAAGAAGTCGCTAGTGTGCCTATTTACGTCAAATTAAGTCCAAACGTTACGGATATCGTGCCAATTGCCAAGGCAATCGAAAAGGGTGGAGCAGATGGCTTTACCATGATCAACACCTTATTAGGTATGCGGATTGACTTGAAGACGCGTCAACCTATCTTAGCAAATCGTACTGGCGGACTATCTGGTCCAGCAATCAAACCGGTTGCGATTCGATTAATCAATCAGGTAGCTGCAATCAGTGAACTGCCGATCATCGGAATGGGCGGGGTTCAAACCGTAGACGATGTGCTGGAAATGTATATGGCTGGAGCTAGTGCTGTTGCAGTTGGAACAGCGAACTTCACCGATCCCTATATTTGCCCAAAATTGATTAAAGAGCTGCCAATTCGGATGGCAGAGCTAGGCATCGACTCATTGGAACAGTTACGGCAAGAAGTTCGAGGAGGTTTCTAATGGAGAAAAGACCAATTATCGCTTTTGATTTTGCTTCAAAACACGACATTGATGCTTTTTTAACGCATTTTCCAAAGGATGAAAAACTATTTGCGAAGATCGGTATGGAACTTTTTTATCAAGAAGGGCCAACGATCGTTCACGACTTACGTTCACAAGGGCATGATATATTTCTTGATCTAAAATTGCATGACATTCCAAATACGGTCCAAAAAGCGATGCGTGGTATTGCTAAAATGGGGGTCAAAATTACAAATGTTCATGCAGCTGGAGGCGTAGAAATGATGCGCGCGGCGAAACAAGGGTTGTCAGAGGGAACAAAAGAAAATCAAGCAGTACCTGAGCTGATTGCGGTGACGCAGTTAACCTCTACTAGTGAAGAACAAATGCATGAAGATCAATTGATCAGCGTTAGTCTGCAAGAGAGCGTTCTTCATTACGCGGAATGTGCAGAAAAAGCAGGATTGGATGGGGTCGTGTGCTCAGCGCATGAAGTGGAAAAAATCCATGGGAAAACCAATCAACAGTTTATCTGCCTAACACCAGGAATTCGGCCACAGGGCACTAGCGTAGGGGACCAAAAGCGCGTAATGACTCCTGCAAAAGCGCGTGAAATTGGTTCAAATTATATCGTAGTTGGAAGACCTATCACTCAAGCAGAGGACCCTTACCAGAGCTATTTACAAATCAAACAAGAATGGAACGGTGAAGCATAAATGATCGCAGAACAAATCGCTAAAGATTTATTATCAATTGAAGCAGTTTCCTTGAGTCCTGATGAACCATTTACGTGGGCTAGCGGCTTGAAGTCACCGATTTACTGTGACAATCGAGTAACCATGAGCTATCCAGAAGTTCGTCGCGCAATTGCAGAAGGGCTAGCTACGAGAATTAAAGAAGAATTCCCAAATGTACAGGTTATTGCTGGAACAGCAACAGCAGGAATTCCCCATGCAGCTTGGGTTGCAGAAATTCTTGATCTGCCAATGGTTTACATCCGCAGCAAAGCCAAAGATCACGGCCGCGGCAATCAAATCGAAGGTCGGATTACAGAAGGGCAGAAAATGGTTGTGATCGAGGATTTAATTTCAACTGGCGGAAGCGTATTGGAAGCAGCCGAAGCGGCAACGCGTGAAGGAGCAGACGTTTTAGGCGTCGCAGCAATCTTTACTTACGAGTTGGCTAAAGGAAAAAATAATTTTGAGGCAGCAGCGATGCCATTAATAACTTTAACAAATTATTCTACCTTGATTGAAGCTGCGTTGAAAGAAGACTATATCAATCATGAGCAACTTGAATTATTAAAAAAATGGCGCAAAGATCCTGAAAACTGGCTGAATAATTAAAAATCATTCGAATAAATAAACCCTTGTTTGTTAGAAATATTCTAATAGTCAAGGGTTTATTTTTTAGTGAAAAAAATTTGTCTTTAAAGAAGTATATTAGAAGCCGAAAAGGATTTTTAATGGTATATTATTTTCAGAAGTTTTTTTGAAAAGAGGCTATAAAATGTATGAGAATTTTTTAAGTAATACCCGTTTGAGAAGATTCACAGTTTTAGCATTAGTTATCTTTGTTTTATTTTTAATTAAAGATTTTATGACTCCTATATTGCTGACATTTATTTTTACATTGATTTCTGTCAAAATCGTCAAGTTCACTCAAAGATATATTAAACTACCAACCTTCTTACTGGCGACGGTTCTATATATCGTAGAACTTTGGCTTTTGTATTTATTGATCTCCAGATATTCGACGATACTGATTAATCAGGTCGTATCGACATATAACTCGATCGTTCATTTTTATCAGCACAAAGATTTCGATTCGGATCTAGTGACTAATTTTATTTCTAACTATTTTAAAAATCATAATTGGCAAGACAAAGTCGAGAGTGGTGCGGGGATTATTTTAGAACAACTACAAAATGTAGGACGATTGGCAGTCGCCTTTGTCGTTTCCTTTATTTTGAGTTTTTTCTTTATGGTAGAAAAGGAAAAGACCGTATTGTTTTCAAAGAATTTTCTAAGCAGCAGCTATGCGTGGTTTTTCCAAGATTTATTTTATTTTGGGAAAGTATTTGTGAATACGTTTGGTGTCGTGCTAGAGGTACAACTACTAATAGCTATCGTTAATACGGTTATTACTACCATAGGACTGGGGTTCATTGGTTTCACTCAATTGCCAACCCTAGCAATTATGATTTTCTTTTTAAGTCTGATTCCTGTTGCAGGAGTGATTTTTTCTTGTATCCCGTTAACTCTGATTGCTTATTCAACAGGCGGTATTCAGACAGTTATCTATGTTTTAATTCTGATTGTGATCGTTCACTGCGTCGAGGCATACATCCTAAATCCGAAATTCATGTCGAGTCGGACGAAGCTGCCGATCTTCTATACGTTCGTGATTTTGCTAGTCAGTGAAAAGTTTCTTGGCGTGTGGGGGTTAATCGTAGGTATCCCGATCTTCAATTTCTTTTTAGAAATCTTAGGTGTAAAAATAGCTACCAAAAAAACAAAAAAAACGGAACAGCCGGATTAGGCTGTTCCGTTTTTTCGTAATTGTTCTACAACTTCTTCTTCAGGGGTTACGAATAAAGTTTTTTGGTTTTCATAAATGACGAATCCCGGTTTAGCACCGTTTGGTTTATGGACATGCTTGACTGCTACATAGTCTACGGGTACCTGTGCGGACTGTCGAAATTTTGAGAAGTAGGCGGCTAATTCAGCGGCCTCCAACAAGGTTTCTTCACTTGGATCTTCATTTTTTATGATGACATGGGAGCCAGGAATATTCTTTGCATGAAGCCAGATATCTGTTTTACGTGCTTGCTTCAATGTCAGTTGATCATTTTGCAGGTTGTTTTTTCCAACCAAAATCTCTGTACCATCACTCGCAACAAAGCGTTCAGGTTTTGAAGGGGACTGTTTGCGATTTTTTTTGCTGCGTTTTTGCTTTAAATATCCGCTGGCAATAAGTTCTTCTTTGATTACTTCGATGTCCATCGGACCAGCAATTTCTAATTGTGCTAACACAGATTCAAGGTAGGCAATTTCTTCTTTCGCTTCTGCAATTTGGTCATAGATCAATTTTACTGCATTTTTTAATTTTTGGTATTTTTGGAAATATTTCTGCGCATTTTGATTAGGCGTTAATGCTGGATTCAGTTTAATAGTGATTGGGCGATTCTCTTCATAATAGTTTTCTAACTCAACGCGTTCTGCTCCACGAGGAACTTGTGCCATAAAAGTCGTTAACAATTCGCCATCGCGACGAAAATCTTCCGCACTCTCAGAATCTCGGAGCGTTTTTTCGCGCTTTGCCAATTTGGTTTGATTCCGCTTAATTTCATTCTCGACTTTACGAATCAATTCATTGCCCAATTGTTTCACTCGGTCTTTTTCCGCTTTTTCTCCATAATACGTATCTAATAATTGACTCAAACTTTCATAAGTCATCGTCTCTTCAAACGTATCAAAGACAAGAGGCGCAAAGAACTCCTTGTTATTTTTAATACCAATAGTTGGAGTTAATTGTTCTTGGATCATTTGCCAAAAGTCGTTCCAAACGCCCATTTTTTCATTTTGCCGTTCTAAGAAGCGAAAAGCTAATTCTTCCGCAGTATCGCGTCCTAATCCTTGGAAATTTTGCTGCAAATAACGTCCATCTAATGTTTCAGCAGTAGATAAAATGTTAAATACTTGTTCTTTAGATACATGGAAAGGATTCAGTTGTTCTTGCTTTGGAGGTTCGACATATTCGCTGCCTGGCAAGATAGAACGGTAGGTGTTCTGCGAATGACCAATATGTTTAATAGCATCCAGTATTTTTCCAGTTTGCTTATTAAGCAGGACAATCGTGGAGTGACGGCCCATCAGCTCAACAATCAAAACAATATTTTGCAAATCGCCTAACTCGTCTCGCTTAGTAAAGGTAAAATGAACGACACGATCATTTTCTACTTGATGGATATCTTCTAAGATAGCACCTTCCAAATGCTTCCGCAGCATCATCACAAAATTCGGCGGATTGTCAGGATTATTATAAGCAATTTCTGTTAATTGAATACGTGCATAACTAGGATGCGCCGAAAGAAGCAAGCGTCGGTTCTTTCCCTGCGCTCGAATAACTAACACAACTTCATTTTCATACGGTTGATGGATTTTTGATATTCTTCCGGTAACGAGTTGTTCTTTTAATTCCCGTACCATGGCATGGGTAAAAACTCCGTCAAAGGACATGTTTTATCCCTCATTTCTATTCATAATATGTTCATTATAAACAAAAAAACTCCAATGACCAAACTAAGTCACTGAAGTAAGAGAAATTGAATTAAACGCTTAAGGATTCTTGGTAAATGTGTAATTCATCAAGCAACTGCAACAGTAGCTGCTCGGCTTCGTTTGGCAGACGGTCGTATCCTCCTTGATACGTTTTGCGGGACTGTACAAATGCCAATCGCGTTTCAAGTCGAGTTATCAAATGGAGCAGGTAGTGATGGCTGTTAAAATCCGGTTCATGTTTCTTCACAGGTAAGTAGGTAATTTTTTTCAACGGTCCAAACGATTTAAATTTTGCCGTACCGTCAACGATTTGTTCGATACTCCCCAACGTTTCATCTGGTGTGACCTTTCGTCCTTTGAATTCTCCAGTGTTCAATATATAGCAGGCAGTTTTTTGCTTTTGGAATAAATCTTTAAAATCTTGATAGTCTTCTTGTAATGGGTAGCATCTGAATGGGTTAGCAAACGGTTCTATAACTAATTGATCCTTTACTTCACCGACCACATTTTCTGCCGTTGAACGTTTTGTTGCTAACGTTGCACCGAATACAGCGGCTAATGACGGATCTTCGATTTTGATCAATGGGGGAAGACTATCATCCTTCATAATCCAAAAGAGTCCGTCAACTTTTTCTTCAATATGATCCACTCGGTTCGGTGTTGCGTAACGACTCTTGATACTTCGACCATTCCCGTTGCGGATATCTTCTGTGACTAATACTTTCTTATTCTCATCATCTAGTGTGACACCAACATTTTGCGCAGTCACAATATATTTTATCTGTTCGCTTGTCATAGGATAATCTTGTGTTTTATCAAAATAAGCTGGTTCTAAAGCAGTAGTAGAGCCTTTTTTCTTTGATATAACAAAAGCATCATCGTGCAGCACATGAACATCACCTTTGTTTTTTGGCTTCGCCAAGGTGATCGTCGATTTTCCAGACCCTGATAACCCGAAAGCGGCCATCGTATATTTTTTTTCTTCTAATAAATATTGCTTCATTCCACCATGACAGGCAATAAATCCATTCCGATGAGCAGTAGCCCAGGCCAAAGTGAGCGTAGCTTTTTTCAGCTCACCAAAATAACGCAATCCCAAAATGCCGGCACAATTATGCAAAGGATCAATAACAACAACACCGTCAGGAAAGTCTGGGTGTTTCCAATCAGGATCAGCGAAAATAAAGATGTCTCCTGTATGGATACTGTCTGATTGTTGGTAAAAAAGATGTTTTGCATCGCCGATTTGAAAATTTAACAGATAGGAGTAAAGATTAGGGCTATATTCTTCAGGCAGCATAAGATGCGATTTGATAGTGAACTCTTCATCAAGGCCAACGATAACTTCCCCTGAATAAAATGTTTTCCTTCGCGCATTAAAAACAGCTTCCCTTAATAGCTCGCTGTAAAAAGCACTATCAATACCTTCTTGTCCAATGATACGACGAGCGGCAGCAGTCCGTCCGACGATGTTTCCATCATTTGTTACCAATACCTTTGCATCCGTGGGCAATTGAAGTCGACTCGTATAAGCGACATCCAGATCTGTCGTGATTGTTCCTGGACTAGCTTTGGCTAAAGCGTAAGCATCAGTAAGGTGACGTATTCGTGAGACATTGTTTCCATAAAATGCTGTCTCAATGACACTACGAATGCTGGAAAACAACCGATTCGATTTTGTTATCTCTTGACGTGGAAAATGTTCAATACTGCTCATCAAAAAACCTCCTTAAATAAGTTCTCATCATTATAATAGCATTAAAACAAAACACGAACAATCAATTACAGAACATGATTTGGTTCACGTAACACTGTAAAAAATCAATTAAATATCTTGATGGTAGCGATTTTAAGATATAAATAATATAATGATAAGAAGGAGGCGTGATTATGGACCAATATTTAACGATTGTGAAAAATAAAATACTTATATTTTGGCGAAGGTTCATAACTATCGCTTCTGAAAATGAGCGGCGCACCTTGATTATTGCTGCGAGTTTAGTAGTTTTTGTTTTTCTTTTTTCAGCCTCGGCTGTCATGGCTCAACGAACCATACGTCAAGATCAATTAGATGAGTTAGTCTTTGACTCTTTAAAATCAGACCATTTGATACCATTGAATTATCAAATGGTCGATCAAAAAATAAAAGATACAAAAGCAATCTCGATCATGTTTAGTCAACCAAACGGGACATCCTTTAAAAATGTTATGACCGTTTTAGACGACCCCAACCAAAGGACGATGTTAAATCGTAAATTTTATTATTATCCGATTGTTTACGACAGTGAAACAATTGCTGATAAATATAATCTTGATCCACGCCAAGTAACGTTCATCTTTTTTCACAATGGCAAGGAAAAGAACCGCTTTGTTGTGGAAAGCCTGAAAGACCTAAACAATGAATTTATCCCTGAACTTAATAGATTGCCGATGTGGAATCTCAAAAGGTAAAATGAGATTTCGAATAAAATAAATGAGTTTTTTTTAATAAAAAGAGTTGACAGTCGAATTTTTATTCGATAAACTAACGTCAACACTAAAAACAAGTTCTTAAAAATGTAGAAGGAGTGACATTCATGAAACAAGTAAACTTATCTAATCAATTGAATAGCTGGCAAAACTGGCGTAGATAAGTTGTATTTATGAATTCACTCATAGATACAACGTTTAGACAACTTCTAAATTTTGTATCTATGCTGGATATTTTTCATGCTTATTCCCGCATAGAGACCATCTATGCGGTTTTTGTTTTCTTTTGACAACTACCGTGAACATTTGGGTAGTTGTCTTTTTTTTGCAATTTATGTCTTTTTTCGTTTATTCCTAAGGAAAAGTTCACCTATCTTTAGTAAATGAATTTCCAACATACTAATACCACTAAAAACAAAAATCGGAGGAATCAATCATGAAAAATAAGGGAATTATTGGATCAATTATCGCTTTAGCTGTTGTTTTAATCGGAGTTTTTGCTTATCAAATGGGTTCGCGTCAAACCGGTGCGGCAACTGAGCAAAAAGAAGAAGTAAAGACTGTAGGAATCTTGCAGACCATCAGTCATCCATCTTTAGATCAAATTAAGGATGGTGTCGTAGAAGGATTAAAGCAAGAAGGCTATGAAGACGGAAAAAACATCAAGATTGAATTTCTTAATGGCCAAGGAGATCAAAGTAAATTTAATAGTATGAGCCAACAATTATTAGAAAAAAAATCAGACGTCCTTGTTGGTGTGGCAACACCGGCAGCAAAAGCATTAGCTAACGCAACTTCAGATGTTCCTGTGATCATGGGAGCAATCAGCGACCCTGTCAGTGCTGGCTTAGTAAAGGACTTAAAAAAGCCGGGAGGCAATGTCACTGGCGTAAACAATTTAACACCGGTCGATCAACAATTAGACATGGCTGAAGAAATGTTCCCAGATGCAAAAACAATGGGAATTGTGTATTCGTCTTCGGAAGAAAATTCAAAATCGCAAGTCGCGCGTGCTGAAAAAAGAGCCACTAAAGATGGTCTAACAGTGAAAACCTATGCGATTACTTCGAGCAATGATATTTCCGCGGTAACACAACAAGCTTGCCGAGAATCTGATTTCTTATATATCCCGCAAGACAATACGATCGCCAGTGCGTTTCAAACATTGATCAGCGAATCAGATAAAACAAAAACACCCGTTTTCGTTTCAGTAGATAATATGGCTAAAGAAGGTGGGATTGCCACTGTGGGTCAAAATCAATTTGACTTAGGCGTAGAAACAGGAAAAATGGCCGCAGATGTTTTAAGTGGGAAATCCAAACCAGCAGATACACCTGTTAACGTCGTCGACTATGGAGATATGATTATTAATGAGGATAAAGCGAAAGAATTAGGAATTACCATTCCAGATAAAATCAAAGAAAAAGCAGAAGTAATTAAAGGGGAGTAGACAGATGATCATTTCAGCAATAGGACAAGGCTTTTTATGGGGGATATTAGGGTTAGGAATCTTCATGACCTACCGAATTTTAAATTTTCCAGATATGACAACAGAGGGATCATTTCCCTTAGGAGGAGCCGTCTGTGTGACAGCTATTACTAACGGCGTGTCTCCTGTATTCGCAACAATGTTAGGGATCATCGCGGGCATGTGCGCTGGATTTATCACGGGCATGCTTTATACAAAAGGAAAAATCCCAGTAATCCTAGCTGGAATTCTCGTTATGTCAGGCCTGAACTCGGTGATGCTGTTTATCATGCAAACACCGAATCTTTCATTACTAAAACAACCAAAGATCCAAGATTTCTTTACAAATCTTAACTTGCCGAATCATTTTGATATTGTCCTGTTAGGCTTGATTGCTATCTTAATTATTATTGGTTTGCTGTTGTTTTTCTTTTTTACTGATTTTGGACAAGCGTACATTGCTACTGGTGATAATGAAAACATGGCACGTTCTATCGGAATCAATACAGACCGCATGAAAGTCATTGGTTTGACGCTATCAAATGGTGTTATTGCTCTGTCTGGTGCGTTGATTGCACAAAATGACGGCTATGCAGATATCGGAAAAGGTGTCGGTGTTATCGTCATTGGTCTGGCATCAATCATTATTGGAGAAGTCCTATACGGGGAAGTAACCTTTGTTGAACGGTTGGTGGCAATCGTTTTAGGCAGCATTATTTATCAATTATTGATTTTGATTATTATCAAAGCTGGGTTGGATACGACGTATTTGAAGATTTTCTCTTCGATCATTTTAGCATTGTGCTTGATGATTCCTCGTTTAAAGGAAACGTTGAACTTGAAGACTGGATTGGAGAAGGGAGAGTAAGTGTATGAATGCTTTAGAAGTAAAAAAAGCTAGTAAAACCATTAAAAACGGGATCAACGATAAGCGTAGAATCTTAAATCATGTTGACTTAACGATTGCTCCTGGTGAATTTGTCACGGTACTTGGAGGAAATGGTGCTGGTAAAAGTACACTTTTCAATAGTATTTCTGGCAGTCTTCAGTTAGATAGCGGCACCGTGTCTGTAATGGGGAAAAATTTGACTAAGCTTTCTGAAGAACAGCGGGCGACATCAATTTCCCGAGTTTTCCAAGATCCAAAAATGGGCACGGCTCCACGACTGACTGTTGCAGAAAACTTAGGGTTGGCAGAAAAACGTGGACAGAAGCGGCGTCTGCGTCAACGTCAGCTCCACCAAAAGAAAGAAATGTATCAAGAGCTTTGCCGATTAGTTGGTAATGGCTTGGAAAATCATTTAGATACACCAACAGGATTTCTTTCTGGCGGGCAGCGGCAGGCGTTGAGTCTATTAATGGCAACAATTACTAAGCCAGATTTACTATTACTGGATGAACATACAGCTGCACTTGATCCAAAAACAGCCAAACAGCTAATGCTGCTCACAGACCAGCGAATCAAAGAAGAGCATCTCACATGTCTCATGGTCACTCACAAAATGGAGGATGCTTTGCATTATGGTGACCGAGTCATTGTGATGTCAAAGGGAGAGATCATTAAGGATATCAGCGGCGACGAGAAGAAACATATGACGTTGGCCGATCTATTCCTACTTTTCGAAGAGGGTGAGACAGTAGCTGAAGTAATGTAAATAAATTTTTTTTACAGAAAAATAAAATAGTGGGTTGACTTATCAGAAAAACAAATCTATACTTAGTTCAATCTTAAATCAGTTTGGAGCGGTTTTTATGAACACAATGAAGAGTACGCACACACAACTGAATAACTATTACTTTAGCTATTTTAGATAGGTTTGTATTCATGGTTCATGGATGCAAACGACACCAGTTTGTATCTATGATGGCTAAGGATTTTAAGTTCGACTTAACGCCACATAGATGAAAATCTATAGTGGCTTTTTCTTTTGATATTTTTTGGAGGAGACTAGGCGCATTGTAGATTTTCTACAGTGGGCCTTTTTTCGACTTCTATTTTCATTAAAAGTCGAATATTTCAAAAGGCAGTTGTTAGTCCAACTTATTGCAGTTTATCCCTATTCTCTATTAGAGATAGCTGCAGGTTTTACCTGGTAACAAAAAATGAAGATGAAGAAGGAGAGTGAGGAAAGATGAAAAATGGAATTTCAGGAAGAACGCGTTTATCTGGTTTGTATGCTTTGCCTGCCAGGCACAGCTTTTCACCATTGATGCATACTACAGCGTTCCAAGCAACGGGGGTTGATGCCGTCTATTTAAGTTTTGATGTTCAACCAGAAAGACTGGAACAAAGTATTCAAGCGATTCGAGATCTTGAAATGTTAGGAATCAATTTATCGATGCCTCACAAAATGGAAGCCACCAAGTATGTCGATGAGTTAAGTCAAGCCGCGCGTTTGATTGGCGCAATCAACACTATCGTAAATCAAAATGGAAAGTTGGTTGGACATATTACAGATGGGATCGGCTGTATGGAAAGCTTAAAACAGAATGGGATTGGGATCATCGACAAAAGAATGACGATTCTGGGAGCCGGTGGCGCAGCAACTGCAATTATTACACAAGCAGCAATTGATGGCGTAAAAATCATTGACGTATTTAATAGAAAAGATGCGTTTTATGAAAAAATAGAACCCAAGTTAGCAATGATCGCAAAAGAAACCCATTGTCAGATCCACCTGCATGACTTGGCAGATGAAAAACAACTAAGTAGCTCTTTAGCGGTCAGTCACTTATTGGTTAATGCGACAACAATTGGAATGGCTCCTGAAACAGAGCAGTCGCCACTACCTAAAGCATCGCTATTAAGACACGACTTACCTGTCTTCGATGTGATCTATCACCCAAGTGAGACTAAATTATTAAAAGATGCAAAAGAAGCTGGAGCAAAAGCAATCAATGGCTTAGACATGCTGCTATATCAGGGTGCCGCAGCTTTCAAATTATGGACAGGTAAAGAAATGCCTGTTGAAAAAATCCAACCGTTATTGGAAGAAACAATCAAAAAATAAAAAGTGAAGGAAGTTATTACGATGATTTTAATTATAAAAAAAGGAATTCAAGAGTCAGAATTGTCACCCATTTTATCCCGCATTAAAGAAGAGGGGCTAGGCGTACAAATCAATCATGGGAAAGATCGTCTAGTTTTAGGATTGTTAGGAGATCCTAAAATCATTCAAAATGTCCCTTTCCAAGCATACAGTGTTGTTGAACGGGCAGTTGCTATTTCAAATACCTACAAGCTAACATCAAGAGAATTCCACCCACAAGATACTGTTGTGGATGTCGACGGAGTAAAGATTGGTGACGGTAGTTTTGTAACAATGGCTGGTCCTTGTTCTGTTGAAGGAGAAAAACAGATCATGGAAACCGCTCGGATGGCAAAAGCTGGTGGCGCAAAAATCCTACGCGGCGGGGCATACAAACCCCGCACTTCCCCATACGCGTTCCAAGGATTGGGAGAAGAAGGGTTAAAAATCATGCGCAAAGCAGCAGATGCTCATGGGTTAAAAGTAATTACTGAAGTAATGGATGAAGCCCATATTGATGTCGTTTCTCAATACGCAGATATCATTCAAATTGGCGCAAGGAATATGCAAAATTTCCGTTTACTAGAGGCTGTTGGGAAAACAGGATTACCAATCGGGTTAAAACGCGGCATTTCAGGAACGATCCAAGAATGGTTGAATGCGGCAGAATACATCGCCGTGCAGGACAATTCGAATATCATTTTCATCGAACGAGGGATTCGTACTTACGAGACCGCCACACGAAACACATTTGACTTAAGCGCTGTTCCATTGATCAAGAAATTGAGTCATTTCCCAATCATTGTTGATCCAAGTCACGGAACGGGTGTATGGGATCTAGTTGCGCCAATGGCTCGTGCGGGGGTTGCTGCTGGAGCTGATGGTATGATCGTTGAGATTCATCCTGATCCCTTGCATGCATGGTCTGATGGCGAACAATCATTAAATGAGAAAAACTACTTAACGATGATGAGTGAAGTGGAGATTATGGTCGAAGCGATGAAAAAAATCAATGAGGGAACTAAAGAACCTTCACTTATCTAAATCGGGAGGAATTTTCATGGAAATTGTTTTGGCAGATAAAACTTATGAGATCGTTGTGAAGCGAAATGCACTAGATTCCGTTGGAGAGTGGATCGCTTCACTTTGGAAAAATAAAAAAATCGCGATTATCAGTGATGAAAATGTCTTCCCGCTATACGGAGAAAAGATCCAGCAACAATTAACCGCGTATGAGGTTTGTCATTACAACGTGCCAGCAGGAGAAAGCAGCAAATCGTTGGAAATGGCAACTGTCCTTTATGAATTTTTAGCGGATCATCAGTTTACTCGCAGTGATGCGATTATTGCTTTAGGAGGTGGCGTTGTCGGTGATTTAGCTGGCTTCGTCGCATCAACCTATATGCGGGGAATTGCATTTGTGCAAATTCCCACCTCTTTGTTGGCACAAGTCGATTCGAGCATTGGTGGTAAGACGGCGGTCAATTCAAGCAGAGCTAAAAATATGATCGGAACATTTGCTCAACCGGATGGTGTCTTGATTGATCCAGAAACATTATCTACTCTACCAGACGCTCGCGTACGTGAAGGGGTCGCAGAAATCATCAAATGCGGTGCGATAAGTGATGCTTCACTATGGGAAGACCTTGAGAAACTAACAGGAATCCAAGATCTCTTAACACATAGTGAAAGCATCATCACAAAAGCACTAAATGTAAAAAAAGCAGTCGTTGAAGAAGACGAGTTTGATAATGGTTCGCGATTATTATTAAATTTCGGACACACGATTGGACACGCGATCGAAAATACTGCCGGCTATGGAAAAATCAGCCACGGTGAGGCAGTAGCGATAGGAATGGCACAGATATCACAAGTAGCTGAAAATAAAGGCTTATCACCCGTAGGTCTTACTGAAAAAATCAAAAACATGAATCAAAAATACCAGTTACCTATCGCATACCAACCTTGGGAAACTGAAAAATTTTATGCTGCGATTACTCATGATAAGAAAGCACGAGGCAGTCATTTGAATATTGTTTTACTTGAAGAAATCGGAAAAGCCTACATTCAGAACATTGAGTTATCAGAAATCAAAGACTTTTTATTAGAAGGGAAGTAGTTTATGCGTTACTTAACAGCTGGAGAATCTCACGGACCAGAATTAACCACGATCATCGAAGGGGTTCCCGCAGGACTAATAGTCTCTGTTGACAAAATCAACGAAGAATTAGCGCGCAGACAAGGCGGATACGGTCGAGGAGGACGGATGAAGATTGAAAAAGATCAAGTACGTATTACTTCCGGTGTGCGTCATGGCAAAACGTTAGGCTCGCCAATCACTATGATCGTAGAGAATCGTGATTGGAAAAATTGGCAAAAAGTAATGTCTGTGGAGGCAGTAGAAGAAAAAGCTGAAAAATTACGCAGAGTGTCAAAACCACGGCCAGGCCATGCTGATTTAGTTGGCGGGATGAAATACCACCATAGCGATTTGAGAAATGTCTTAGAGCGTTCATCCGCTCGCGAAACAACCATGCGCGTTGCAGTGGGCGCACTGTCTAAACAAATTTTAGCAGCTGTAGATATTGATATTGCAAGTCATGTTGTAATACTTGGAGGCTTGGAAGCTTCGGTGCCTGAGAATTTAAGTGTTAATGAAATTAAAGAGAAAACGTCTGTTTCGGAAGTCAACATGGTTGATGGAATGATTGAAGAAGACGTGAAGAACTTGATTGATCAGACAAAAAAAGCAGGAGATACCATAGGCGGAGTCGTAGAGGTGCGGACAGACAATGTGCCAGCTGGGCTAGGCAGCTATGTCCAATGGGACCGCAAACTGGACGGGAAAATTGCTCAAATTATGATGAGCATCAATGCCTTTAAAGGGGTGGAATTCGGGATGGGCTTCCAAGCTGCTCGTCAGCCTGGATCAACCGTTATGGATGAAATCGTTTGGGATGAAGGATACAGTCGAACAAGCAATCATCTTGGAGGATTCGAAGGTGGGATGACTAACGGTGAACAGATTATCGTTCGTGGGGTCATGAAGCCGATCCCGACATTGTACAAGCCATTGATGAGTGTAGACATCGATACAAAGGAACCCTATAAAGCAAGCGTTGAGCGTTCTGACAGCACGGCCGTTCCAGCAGCTTCAGTTGTTGCAGAACATGTCGTTGCCACAGTTCTAGCTCAAGAAATTCTAGAAAAATTTTCATCTGATACAATGGATGAATTAAAACAAGCAGTGGCAGAATACCGTGAAGCAGTTAAAAATTTTTAAGGAAGAGGGGACGTATATGAGAAAAAAAGTGTTCGTCTTAGGACTAGGATTAATCGGCGCGTCCCTTTGCAAAGCAATCAAGAATCCGTCGATCGAGTTATACGGATGGGATTACTCAGAAGAAACTCGAGAGATTGCTTGCAAAGTTGGGTTGGTTGATCACATTGCTTCTATTAAAAGAGCATCTGAGATGGATATCATTATCTTGGCCGTCCCGATTTTATCTACCTTGCATTACTTACATGAATTAGCACGTTTGCCTTTAAAAAAATCTGTCATCGTTACAGATACTGGAAGTACAAAACATGAAGTAATGAAGCTAGCTAAAACGCTCCCTTTTACTTTTATTGGCGGGCATCCTATGGCTGGCTCGCATAAATCAGGTGTAAAAGCAGGCAATCCAAATCTTTTTGAAGAAGCTTACTACATTTTGACACCAGCAGAAGGAACAAATGTTGAACCATTGATGGAGATACTACAACCGACTCGAGCAAAATTTGTTGTGATCGAACCTGACTCTCATGATGAGATCGTTGGCGTATTGAGCCACTTGCCTCATATCGTGGCATCAGGTTTGGTGAGAATGAGTGATCAATTATCTGACAACCATCCTCGAGCAACACAGCTTGCTGCAGGCGGTTTTCGAGATATCACGCGAATTGCTTCCTCAGATCCACAAATGTGGACCGATATTTTACTGACCAATCGCTCTACCTTGTTGGACTTGCTGACTGGTTGGCAAGAGGAAATGTCTCAGATACAAAAAAGTTTAATAGAAGAAGACCAGCCAGCAATTTATGACTTCTTCAGCCAAGCGAAACAATCCCGAGATACGTTACCAACAAAAAATCAGGGTGTTATTCCAGCATTCTATGATCTTTATATCGATATTCCTGATATTGCTGGGGCAATTGCGAAGGTAATGACAATCATCAGCGAGGCGGATATCTCAATTATTAACTTGAAGATTCAAGAAACAAGGGAAGATATTTTTGGCGTTTTAGAATTATCCTTTAAAAATCAAAAAGACTTGGAAAAAGGGCAAAGATTAATTGAACAAGCAGATTTTCGTTGTCGCAGAAGGAGCTAAACAAATGAAACTACTGAAAACAAAAGCAGGCTTAAAGGGGACGCTAACTGTCCCCGCAGACAAATCGATCTCTCATCGCAGTATCATGTTTGGAGCGATTAGTCATGGGAAAACAACGATCCACAACTTTTTGAGGGCAGAGGATTGTATGAGTACTGTCGCCGTTTTCAAAGAACTGGGTGTTAAGATTAGAGAAATTGGACAAGATATTCATGTTGAGGGTGTCGGCTTTCAACAGCTAAAAGCACCGAATAAAAACTTAGATGCTGGAAATTCCGGCACAACGATGCGTTTAGTCTTAGGTATTTTAGCGGGTCAGCCTTTTCACTCACAAATATCTGGAGATGCTTCGCTGAATCGGCGCCCGATGGAACGTGTCATGGGGCCTCTTAGATCAATGGGAGGGGAGCTCCAAGGACAAAAAGGCAGTGAATTTCCACCTATTGATATACAAGGAAAAAAGCTATCATCGATTACCTATGAAATGCCGATTGCTAGTGCGCAGGTAAAATCCGCGATCCTTTTTGCAGCACTACAAGCAGCGGGAACAACAAAGATTATTGAGAAAGAAAAATCACGAAACCACACTGAAGAAATGATCAAACAATTTGGCGGCACTATTTCTGTTAATGATAAAACAATCACTGTACCCGGTGGACAACAGCTTACAGGACAAGAAGTAACTGTCCCAGGAGATATTTCATCAGCAGCTTTCTACCTTGTGGCAGCCAGTTTGATAGTCGGCAGTGACCTTCATTTAAAGCATGTTGGAGTCAATCCTACTCGTACAGGAATTTTAGATGTTTTAAAAGAAATGGGAGCAGATATCGTAGAAACAGCGATTGATCAAAAAAATCAAGCGGCAGACTTGGCAATTAAAGCAGCACCGCTAAAGGGTGTTGCAATCGGTGGCGAGATCATTCCTCGATTGATTGATGAATTGCCCATTATTGCTTTAGCAGCAACTCAAGCACAGGGAACGACTGTCATTCGCGATGCGCAAGAACTAAAAGTGAAAGAAACAAATCGTATTGATGCGACTGCCCAAGAGTTGAATAAATTAGGGGCTAATGTAGAGCCTACAGAGGATGGTTTGATTATTCATGGGCCAACCAAATTACATGGCGGTGTTGTAGATAGTCACGGAGATCATCGGATTGGAATGATGCTTCAAATCGCTGCGTTATTAACAGAAGAGACTGTTGAATTAACCAATCCAGAAGCAATCAATATTTCTTATCCAAACTTTTTCACTGATCTAGCGTCTTTAATTTAACCTTTTCTATGATTAGAAAAAATCGGGATTTTTACTTATTAATAAAAATTAAAAAATGAATGGAGAATGTCTAATGGAATCAATCGTCTTAATCGGCTTCATGGGAGCTGGAAAAACTACTATTAGTAAAGAACTTGCCGCTACGTTAAATGCCCGTGTGGTGGATATGGATGATGTGTTAGTTGAACGGATCGGTCAGCCAATCAGCGATTATTTTGATGAACATGGGGAAACATCTTTCCGACAACACGAAACCAATCTCTTAAAAGAAGCATTGAATGAAGAATCCATTATCGCTACAGGTGGAGGCGTCATTTTGCAAAAAGAAAATCAGCATGTGTTATCAGATAAGCTAGTCGTTTACTTAAAGGCAGATGCCAATGTATTAGTCCAACGTATTCGGGAAGACAAAGTAAATGTCCGCCCATTGGCGATCAAGAACGATGACGGTGACTTAAAACGCCTATTCTTCTCTAGAGAGAAATTATACGAGAAATTGGCGAAGATCACAGTAGATACTTCTCAGAAATTACCTGCGGAAATCGTCAATGAAATTATCCATCAGGTAGAGGTCGCTTCCTAATGAAAGTTGGCTATTTAGGACCGCGCGGCTCATTTACCTACAGTGCGGCTGTCAATTTTTTTAAGGAAGAGATATTGCTTCCTTACGAATCGTTGACTGCATTATTAGAAGCACAGCGAAAAGGGGCTTTGGATTATTGTGTGGTACCGATTGAAAATACGATTGAGGGGTCGGTGCTGCCAACATTAGATGTGATCTTTCAAACGTTGCCGACGATTCAAGCGGAAATAGTCTTACCGATTCAGCAGCAGCTGATGGTTCATCCTGCGCATAAAAATGCCTGGCGAGAAATAGAACTGATTTGCAGCCACCAGCAGGCATTGGCACAATCACAAGTTTTTATAATGAATCATTTTCCGACAGTTGATATCGAGCAAATTGGCTCCACTGCGCAAGGCGCTCAGAAGGTTGCAGAGAACCCTGATAAAAAATATGCAGCGATTGGGCCCAAAGCAGCAGCAGAGCAATTCGGATTAGTCGTTGTTCAAGAAAACGTGCAATCAATCAGTGAAAATGAAACGCGTTTTTGGGTACTTGGCGAAAACGCATTGTCTAGCATACTACCAAAGGGGCCTAATAAGGCGACGATACTTTTCGATTTAGCTTCAGACCATCCTGGGGCTTTGTATCAATGCCTAGAAATTTTTGCTGCTGAAGAAATCAATCTAACAAAAATCGAATCCCGTACACAAAAAACAAAATTGGGTGAATATTTTTTCATCATCGATTTTGTAACTCCGAAAGAACCAAAATTGACTAATGTACTGGGAAAACTAGCGAGGCAGCAGTTTAAAGTGACGCTGATTGGCGACTATCCGACGTACCTTCCGAAAGTTAGAAAATCTTAGTAGTTAAGGTTTTCTAATTTTTTTTGAGAAAAATAAGACAAAGCGTAGAGGATTTGCTATTTTTATACTAATAGTAATGAGATGAAGAGGTGCGTTATGAGCCGAATGGATAAATATAAAAAGATTCACGATGAAAGTCAAAAGGAAGAGAAAAAACCTTTGGGCTTTCGTCGTGAGGTTAAAAAGGACCACCCCGTCGAATCGAACCGGTCCAATCATCAAGAAACCTTCAATGAGGAACCCCAAAACTCCTCTTATACACCTGAGGAGGAGTTTTATTACGAAGATCGTTATCAAGAGCCTAAAAAGAAACGATTGAGTATTAAATTTCCGACGGTGAAAAATCCTTTCAAACGTAAACAAAAATATCCAACAGATTCCTATGAACAGCAGCCAAAGAAGAAGAAAAGAAAAAGCTGGCGTCGTATCATTGTCATTCTTTTGGTTGCTATTTTTGGTTATTCTGTCGTTGCTTTTGGCGTAGGAAATTTTGCCGCAACGCATGATTCTTCTATGCCGAAAATGGATACACAGGAATTTAATGGTGCGACTTCGGAAAATGGAAAGAAAAATATTTTGCTCTTAGGCAGTGACACACGTGATAACATCAGCGGGCGTTCTGACTCCATGATGGTTCTGCAATTGGGCGGTTGGGGAAAGCCTAAACTAGTCTCCTTCATGAGAGATATGTACGTGGACATTCCCGGAGTCGGTCAAAATAAATTAAATGCCGCTTATGCTTATGGCGGAGCCGATTTGGTCCGACAAACCTTAAAGCAAAATTTTGGAATTGACTGCCGCTATTATGCCATGGTTGATTTTCAGACTTTTGAAAAAGGGGTAGATGCGCTATTTCCTCGTGGTGTATCCATTGATGCCGAAAAAGATATGAGCTCCTATATTGATGCGCCAATTAGTAAAGGACCTCAACGAATGGACGGGCATACGCTACTAAATTATGCGCGTTTCCGTATGGACGAAGAAGGAGATTTTGGTCGTGTCCGCAGGCAACAGCAGGTTATGCAATCTGTCTTTGGTCAAGTGGCTAATCCGTTAGTTTTATTACGTGGACCATACGCTGCAGGGAAAATTTGGGGATATTTATCAACAGATATGTCAAATACGTTTGTGTTGGGAAATCTCTTTAATTTCGCGAAGGCTGTTGGCGGAATTGATCGGTTGACACTGCCCGTTGATGGCTCATGGTCTTACATCGATACGAGTAACGCTGGGAGTGCGTTAGCTGTCGATACTGCTGTAAATGCGCAAAAGGCTCAGGAGTTTTTAGGTAAGTAACACAATTCTAATTCCAATGAAACTGAGAGTATGCTATATTATAATTATTGTAAATTTTGATTGAAACGAGGAAACGATTATGAAATTAGCGATCGTGACAGATAGTACCGCCTATCTGAATGAACGCATCCGCAATCATAAAGACTTATTTGTTATCCCGATTCCTGTCATTATTGACGGGCAGCCTTTTGAAGAAGGCATTGATATCGGCTACGAAGAGTTTTATCAAAAATTAAAAAGCAGCAGAGATTTTCCTAAAACTTCGCAACCTGTTTTGGGAGAAGTTTATGAATTATACCGCTCCATAAAAGAACAAGGCTATGATACAGTTATTAGTATTCATTTATCTGAAGGGATTTCAGGCTTTGTCCGTACATTGACCGCAATCAAAGAAGATATTAAAGGTCTGCAAGTTATTCCTTATGATTCAAAAATCACCAGTGTTCCAATGGGCTATATGGTGGAAAAAGCGCTGGAAATGAGCGATAATGGCGAATCTTTGGAGGAAACACTGAGAGCAATCGATGAGATCCGCGACACGACCAACGCTTATATTATCGTGGATGATTTAGACAATCTAGTTCGTGGCGGACGCCTAACGAATGGTGCGGCGATCATTGGTGGATTATTAAAAATCAAACCGATCCTGACTTTTGAAGATGGAAAAATCGTTCTTGCTGAAAAAATTCGCTCTTTGAAAAAAGCCTTGCAACGTACAGAAGAGATCATTGAAGAACGACGTCAAGAAAATGAAAAAGAGCTGCGTATTTTCGTGATCCACGGGAATAACCCCGAGCTCGCACAACAAGAATATGAAAAACTTTGTCAGAAATATCCTGAAGCAAGTATTGATATCGGTACATTTGGGCCGGTAATCGGGACTCATTTAGGAGATAAGGCTATTGCCCTTGGCGTAGCGAAATAGCGATCAACTCACTAACTTTGTTTAGTGAGTTTTTTTACAGCCAGTAAGCAAGTGTTTGAATGTAAGTTAGTTGCAAAAATGAGAAGAATTGCGTATTCTGGCATCATTAGTAGTTTAGTAATTTACTAAACGAGTACTTATCGTGAGGAGGATATCGTATGAAAATACCAACAAATTTGAAGCATAAACCTGTTTTTCTCGTGGAGGATTACGATAAAATAGATGGACACAATGCCTGGGACAGTGATGCCAAGGGTCTTACATTAGGATTGGCACAGTGGAACGACCGTGGTCGCGTGGATATCTCAGGGAAAGTCTGGCGTCACACAGGGGAAAAATGGTCACGTCAATCAGAAGAATTACCTATTACCCGTATATTAGACCTGGCTATCTTAGTTGCTCAATCCAGCATTTATCTTCAGGATGCGTATCGCTATGAAAAATTTTATGATCCAGAAAATCCAAAAGTAGAGATTCTTGGACTTCAAGGCGGACGAATGGAAGTAAAAGTGGATACTGAAAATCCTAAAATTGATGAAGACATCGTCTTATTCAATGACACGATGAACAAAGACGGCGACCTGATAGCTCAACGTTATCGTACATTGAAACGTTTATTAGACGAATTGGGTTACTAAATCAAACAATGAGGTGAGTTATGATGGAAATGCCTTTTGTAATAACAGAAGGACGGAGATTCACTAAAGTCGAAAAGCAAATGATCTGGCGCAAACCAGCCAGTCATAAAACTAGCCAAGAAGAACTGCGAATTGCTTCGGAAATCAAGCTGAACTGGCTTGACCCTGAAATGAAAATTATGAATGTTTTGTTAGAAGGAGATGCGGGTTCTGGTAAAACACAGCTTGCACGCGCGCTTTCGGATGATTTGCAGTTGCCTTACACAAAAGTAACTTGTTTTGCGGATATGGATAAGACAGATGTTTTCGGTGCCTTGTTGCCTGTTGTGAGAAGTGATGATGAGGACGATCAAGAGTTGTTAGAAGCAATTTATCAAACGGATTCATTGCAAGAAGTATTGTCTGTCATTGAAAAACATTTTCAAATTGACAGCGATCAAGCAAGAGCGCGATTAAGTACATTGATTGAACGAATAGATCATGTAGAAAGCTCGACCACTGTGGAGTACAAATTTTATCCTTCTGAGATCGTTCGTGCGATGCAAAAAGGCTATTTGTTAGAAATTCAAGAACCGACAGTGATACGGGATGCTTCTGTGCTAGTCGCTTTGAATTCCGCATTAGAGCCAAATGGGCTATTGAATATTCCTACAGGGATCATTCGCAGACACTCTGATTGTGTTGTCGTTATTACGACAAATCGAAATTATCAAGGAAATCGTCCATTAAATGAATCGCTAAGAGACCGAATGCAACACGCAGAAAAAATGGATCTGCCGTCCATTGAGGTAATGATTGCGCGGGCGATCGCCAAAACCAATTTCGCAGACCAGGATTATTTAGAAATTATGGCGGAAATCATTCGCTTGCTGGATGAAACAGCAAAGGCGAATGCAATCAAAGGCGTCGCGGGTATGCGCTCTTATTTCTTTTGGGTCAATAGCTTAAAACAAGGACAAGATCCATTAGAAAGTATTTTTCCAAAAGTACTTTACAAATTAACAACGGACGAAACAGAGTTAAAAATTTTACAAGAGGCCTTGGAACAAAGCAGACTTTTAACAGAACTGCAGCAAGTTAAGAATCAAAAAAAATTGACAAAAGGGCGAAAAATCAGTCAATCCGAAGCGGAACAACGGAATATTTTAGAAGAAGCGGAAGAGACAACACTGACAAGTGAGCCTACAGAAACGTCACTTCCTAAAGAGCCGGAAATAGAGCAAGCGGAAGAAATAGCTTCTATTGAAAAAGAGCAACCAGAGGCAGGAACGATCGCCGAAGAGGCGGAACGTGAGAATACGGAAGCCCAAAGTACAACTGCTTCAATGGATGAGGAAGAAAAAATAGGTTCTGCAATGTCGCTTGAAGAAATGGCAGAGATAGATAAGAACAAACGCAAAGAACTAAATCGTGAGATTCGTGAAAGTTTAAAAGAGACAATTCACGCAAAAGAAGGAACGATTCTTCACCGCCCAGCAATCAATCAGGAAGCGATCCAACAAGGACAAGAATTAACGAAACAGGTCTTGCCTGAAGTCGATAGCCTCAGCCGTGTAATCAATGATTTATTAAATAAAGAGGTCAGCAATGATTATGCCAGCAACAAGTATTATGGGTCGCGATTCAACGCTAGTCACGTGGCTTATAGTGATTTACGTAATTTTGATAAGAAGAATCCTCCCAATGAGCAACCTTCGTTGGCTTTAGCGGTCAGAGTAGACGAATCGGGATCAATGATGCGTGATGACCGGATCGAAAATGCGAAGTTGGCTGCTGTAGCTCTAAGTCTTTTCGCTGAAAGAACGAAGATTCCTTTGATGCTCTATGGTGATTCGGCAGACCTTAGTCAACGAGAAAAAACATCCATTTATTCATACAAAGAGTTTGATGATGGCTATGACTTTATGGCCGCTAAAATTTCCACTATGAAGCCGCGGCAAAACAACCGCGATGGTGTCCCTTTAAAAGTATTAGCAGAAAAATTAAGTCACCAATCTGCCGATACAAAAGTGCTGCTCTCAATCAGTGATGGGCAACCGAAAGCATTGCCTGATTATACAGGAAATAAAGCGAAGCAGGATATTCAAGACGTATTAGACGACTATGAACGAAAGGGCATCTTATTCATTGCCTGTGCGATAGGTGAAGATAAGGAACAATTAAGAGATCTGTACGGCGACAACCATTTCGTCGATATTTCTGATATTTCGACATTGCCGCAACAACTTCTTCAATTGATCGCCCGATTTGTATAATAAAAAAATAACACAACGAGTGAATTAGGTACTCGTTGTGTTATTTTTGATGTTGCGGCTTATTCATAAGTGGCGCGTGGCCCACCAATATACTTAGGTCGACTCCGCAAAGCTGTCACGTGCGCACCGCCTAATTCCTTAATCGATGGACGAACAGGAACTTGTACATATTTTACATGCATGCCGATAGAGGTGTCGCCAATATCAATTCCTGCTTGTGCAACGATGTGCTCCACTTCAACCGGGTCCTTGAATTGCTCGAAAGCAGCGACAGAACAAGAGCCGCCAGCATGCAATGCCGGCTTAACTGAAACGATCTCCCAATCTTTTCTATCGGCAAGCGCACGCTCGACAACCACCGATCGATTAATATGTTCGCAGCCTTGCACCGCTAAATAAATTTCCTTAGGATCAAGAACTTCTTTTAAAGCTTCAATGACCCATTGGCCCACTTCTTGGCTTGAGTTCTTTCCAATTGTTCCGCCAACGATCTCACTTGTAGTACAGCCTAGCACGAAGGTATCGCCAGCTCTTAGATTCGCAGCATCAAGCACATCATTGGTAATTGTCTTCAGTTGCTGTTGAATACTTTCTTTTTTCATTTTAGATAACTTCTTTCTATTTAAATTGAGGATGACGCAAGACTCTTTGTAAGGTATGGTAAAGGGGAACCGTCACTGCAATACCGAAGATATTCTGAATACTATTTCCTGGTATCGAAGCCAATCCAGCAGGCCAGCCAAATAAGAGAGCCGTAGCGAACGCGTAGCCAGCAATCATAAATACGCTCGCCAATAAAAATCCAATTGCAAGGCTTTTTTTACTCGGGTATTTATTATAGAGGTACCCTAAGATAAATCCTTGAAGACCGTGAATAATAATTGAAAAAATTGCCCACTCTGGATAACCTGAAATCATGTCGATCAGACCACCGCTCAGGGCGCCAACTAGAAAACCGCCACTCGGTCCGAAAAGCAAGGCAGAAGCATAAATTCCCACCTCACAAAGTGTCACAAATCCCTTTGTAGCAGGAATTGGAATGATGAATAGTAGTGAGAGAGTGACCGTCAATGCAATCATCATCGCAAGCTTAGTGAGCTCTTTTGTTTTCATGTGAAGACCTCCGTTTCAATGCGCTCTCCGAACCAGACATTTCCTTCACCGTTTTTTAGGGGGAGGCCTTTTTTGATTCCTTGATACACATAGTCTTTGCTATTTTCAATCGCTTCGATCATTGGTTTACCTGACACTAAATTCGCTGTGATGGCAGAGGCCAATGTACACCCGGCGCCATTAATAGTCGGAGTGATTAATTTAGCTTTAGTGAAGGAATGGAATTCATTTCCATCATAAAATAAATCTGACGCAAACGCTCCAGAAAAACGTTCACCACCTTTGATCACCACTGAGTGTGCACCTAAGGAAAGAATTTTTTTTGCTGCATGCTTCATATCCTCCAAGGTTCGAATGGTTTGCTGACTCAATAGTTCTGCTTCCCTCAAATTCGGCGTAACAATGGAGGCAAAAGGGAAGAGCTCGATTAACTTCGCTCGATAACTGCCATTGTAAACATCGTCGGTTTCCTTAAAAGCCATTACAGGGTCTAAAACAATTGGTCCATCGAAGGTACGCAGAAAGGCCTTCACGATTTTTAAAGATTCCAACTGGTGAACTAGACCTACTTTCACACCGTTCAATGCAACGTTTTTTTCTATTGACTGTAACTGATCACGGAGCAATTCAGATGGCAGATCATTTATCTCAAAGTGCCCATCTTTTTCGACTGCTATACAAGTGATCGCTGTCAACCCAAATAGCTGGTAATTCTCGAATGTCTTTAGATCAGATTGTAAGCCGCCGCCAGCTAACGTGTCTGACCCTGCAATAGTCAACACGGTTTTTGTCATAGAATAGCTCCTTATGTTTTTTGTCATTATTGGTATGCCGCTTAAAGGGACATCGTTAATGATTTCAATTATAAAGGGGTGAGGTCAAAAATAAACAGCCAATTGGTTGTTTATTGTCTCATCCAATTTTAAGTGTAAATAGTTGTTCCGCGAAAAGAAATACGTTAGCATGTGGATGAGAAAGGGGATCATGTTTATGAAAATATTTGTAGCTGGCGCCACTGGTAGAGTTGGCGAAGAATTAATCAACTATTTAGTGAAACAAGGACACTTTATTTATGCGGGGGCACGTCATGCGGAAACGCTTGATGACAGCACTTCTGTAAAACCCGTTCATTTAGATTTACACGGTAGTGTTGATGAAATCGCCGATACCTTGGGAGATGCAGAAGTCGTCTATTTCGTCGCTGGATCACGAGGAAAGGATCTGCTTCAAACTGATTTATACGGCGCTGTAAAATTAATGCAAGCCGTGGAGCAAAAGGGGATCAAACGCTACATTCATTTGAGTTCGCTTTTCGCTTTGCAACCTGACAAATGGAGCGGTTCATTGACTGACTATAATATCTCAAAATTTTTCTCTGACCACTGGTTGATCGACAAAACAAACTTGAACTACACGATTTTACAACCAGGCAGCTTAAAAGAAATTCCTGGCAGCGGAAAAATAACTACCGATGTCAAAGAAGTAACCGAAAACGCCATTGAAAATGTATCGGCGGTTTTAGCAGAGTTGCTTGAACAAGAAAACACCTTTAAAAAAGTAATTTTGATGGGGGACGGAAATACACCCATTAAAGAAGCCATCGAATCATTATAAAGAAATAAAACCACTTAGACGGAATGCCTATCTGAGTGGTTTTCTCTTTGCATTATTCAGACGAGGCGAAAAATATTAAATAATTTCTTAGTTTTTCTATTAACTTAATGATAAAATAGAGACTGCTAAAACTAGAATTCGTTGATTAAGGAGAGGCCTTATGAATCTTCAACATATCCATGATTCCACGATCGAAGAGGGGGTTCAAATGATTCGAAAAAGAAAAATTGCGAAATACTATATGAAGGAACAGGGTTTTTCTAAAAAAGAAGCCTACGAGACAGCGAAAAAAACACAACCTGAATTTGTTCAAGCACGCAATACATACCTTGCTTTGTTCAATGAAGCCAAGCCTTTGTTCGCTGATCGAAGCAGAAAAGAAAAAGCGTTGAGAGTTTATCAAGTCTTCAGTACGATCGCTTTGATTTGTTTTGTTTTATGGTTATTCAATAATGGCTATATAAACGGCTCCAGTGTGACAGATAATTTTTTATTGATCGGTTTAGTTATTAATCTGGCAATAGCAAGCTATTTTGATGAAAAAGTTACTGAACGTATCCATATAAAGAAGACCACCGAGCTGTTGAAACATGCTCCCGATGCAATAGATAAGTTGGCGCAGGTCGAAGAAATCAAGCGCACCATTTTTCGGGCTGAGTATCGAGGAATCAAACTTGTCCAACAGCAAAAAGAAGAAGCAGCGGAACATCCAGTAGAAGAACAGCCAAAAATACTTTCACTAGAAAAGATAAGAGCCTTGCGCTCAAAAATAAAAAAATAGCCAATTGCGCAGAATGAACGCGTATATGGCTATTTTTGTTTTGTCATTTTAATAATTAGTATAAGTAATCATGCAGAGGATTTGTTTTAAATTTCACATGACGGCAAAATCTTAACTCAAGAATTTTCATGATGCGATCTAATCTAAAATAAATGGCATTATCAAAGTGATCAACGATCACTTTAAAAAATAAGTAAATGAATCAAAGATAAAAAATCCAGCAACGATTAAATATCGATCGAATCTAAATAGAGTCATTTAGAAAAATCTAGTAACAAGAAGTAAAAAATGATTGAAACTTAAAAAATACATGTAAAAACTCAAAAGAAGACTAAAATGATCTGGAGTCGGAAATCGATTGAATCAGGAGCTTAATTAGATATGAACTGATAGTTTTATACTATATAACTTTGTTTAATGTATATTATGTAAACTAAAACAAAAAATTTAAAGCTGACTGAATTTAATCTGCTTTAAATCTAGTAATAGAAATGAATCCGTTTATCGTTTGTTTTCTTGCAGCATCTTGGACATATTGCCATAACCCAACTCATGGGCATAATCTTTTGCGGATTTGCCATAATTATCTTTGATATCTGGATCTGCACCGTGTTTAAGTAATTCTGAGACAATATCTTGGTAAACTTGCGAACCGTCTCTTAATGCAACAGCTTCAATCAATGCTGTGTATCCATAGTTGTTTTGATGATTGATGTTCACATTTCCATCCGCTAACAGCAATTTTACATTCTCGAGATGGCTTTTTTCAGCAGCTGGAATCAACGCATTGCCACCAAAACGATTTGTGATTTGTTGATTCGGCTGACTATGTGACAACATATATGACAAAATTTCAGTTCTACCTTCTGCGCCAGCATAAAGATACGCGCTGTCTTTCTTAGCATCCTGCTTGTTGACATCAGCTCCAGCGTCTATCAAGAGTTTTGCGAGATCGATTTGATTATTATGAACCGCAATCAGTAAAGGGGTTTCTCCATTCGCGTTCACTTCATCAATCATATTTGGGCTTGATTTTAAGATTTCGGTCACTTTTGCTGTATCATTTGCTGATACGGATTGAATCAGGCTTCCTGGTACGTTTGTCATTGACTGTTCCTCCTTTGATTGTGTTGTGTTCGTCGAAGAAACGAGTGACGAAGTAGAATCTTTCGTTGTTGTTGCTTCAGAAACTGCTTTTTCAGCAGATGATGAGCTATTTGCTGCGTTATTATTTTGTGATGCTCGTTGGCAGCCACTCAAAACGAATAATAAAGCTGCAAGTGCTAGTATTTTTTTCAAGAGCCTCCTCCTTCTCTATAAATAATTTGTTTATAATTCACCTGTTAAAAATTGAGCCCTTCCAAAACCGAAGCTCCAATCCTCATCCGAGTTGACTGTCAAATTGATCATGACATCTTCAGGCCTTATTCCGACCTGCTCATTTAATTCCCGAACTAATTCTGAATAGAAGGCTTTTTTCTCGTCTGTTGTTCGTGGTCGAGTCGTCAAGCTGAAAACAAGTACTTGGTTCGTCCGATCGAACCCTAACCCCGTGTCTAAAATTTGCATTTCGTGAGGTTCATGCTGTGTAACTATCTGATAGCGATCCCCTGATGGTGCGTGAAACGTTTCTAACATCACGTGATAAGAGATATCCAGGATTTCTTTGATCTCCTCATCTGTGCGTCCTTTGATCATATCGATTTTCATTAACGGCATTAGAGCTTCCCCCTTTATTGTATTCGCTGATTATATCATTTTGAAAATCGTTCAGTGAAATGGAAGCTCTCACCTTCAAAAGACTAAAGAAATTCTTCAAAAGTCATTGATTCTTAAGAATTATTTATATTCGGATTAAAATCTGTTTGGGATATTGGTATATCAGCATTTTTGACTGGGTTCAGTTTGACCTTCGCTCGAAAAACCGATAAACTATTTAAGAATATGGAAAATAACTCTAAGGAGCATGCAAATGTCTCATTTAAAAAAATATAGTCAGTTTATTAAAACACGAATTGGTTTTTTCAGTTTATTGCTTGGTTTATTATGGCTGAAAAATATGTTTGCCTATGTCATTGATTTTCATTTAGGCATACAAAGTCTTATGCAATTTATTATTTTGATTGTAAATCCATTGAGCGTCTCTATGTTATTGCTCAGCATTGGCCTATTTATCAAACGATCGAAAGTCGCGTATGGAACCCTTTTTGTCATCTATGCGCTGCTGACCATTTGGCTCTTTTCAAATGCAGTGTATTACCGTGAATTTACAGATTTCATTACGATCAATACGATGTTGGGCGCGGGTCAGGTTTCCACCGGTTTAGGTGAAAGTGCTGTTCGTCTCTTTCGTTGGTATGATGTGTTTTACATTTTAGATTTGATTGTAATCCCACTTCTGTTGTTCAAAAAGAAGATTCCTATAGCAGACGATTATCCAAGATTTCGACAGGCGGCGGCTTTATCAGCCCTTTCTCTCTTGATCGGAAGTGGAAATATTTTCTTAGCCGAGATCGATCGCTCTGGCCTGCTGAGTCGGCAATTTTCTCGTGAATATTTAGTAAAATACTTAGGTGTAAATGCCTTTACCCTTTATGACAGTTACCAAACATATCAAAATAACCAAATCCGCGCAGAAGCTAGCCCAAATGATTTGAAGGAAGTACAGAGTTATGTGAAAGACCATTATGCAAAACCGAATGATTCCATGTTCGGCGTTGCTAAGGGAAAGAATGTTGTCTACATCCATCTGGAAAGCTTCCAGCAGTTTTTACTGGATTATCAGCTTACGGATGAAAATGGCGTCAATCATACAGTGACCCCTTTCTTAAATAGTCTTTATCACGGGGAAAGTACCTATAGCTTTGATAATTTCTTCCATCAAGTCAAAGCCGGCAAAACATCTGACGCTGAAACGTTGATGGAAAATTCCTTGTTTGGTCTAAACCAAGGGGCATTATTTACGCAAATGGGCGATAAAAATACTTTTGAAGCAGCACCGAATATTTTAAAACAAAAAGCGGATTATACGTCAGCCGTGTTCCATGGTCATTCAGCTTCTTTCTGGAACCGCGACAAAACATACAAGCATTTAGGATTCGACTATTTCTTTGATTCTTCTTATTACGATATCAACGATGACAATTCGTTTCAATATGGTATGCATGACAAACCATTCTTGAATCAATCTGTTCAATATTTAGAGCATCTACAGCAGCCTTTTTATGCCAAATTTATTACGGTTTCAAATCACTATCCTTATTCTCGCTTTAAAAACGAAGAAGACGGCTTCCCGTTAGCGAATACGAAGGATGAAACGATCAATGGGTACTTTGCTACAGCCAACTATTTAGATACAGCGTTAAAGGAATTCTTTGATTACATGAAAGCCAGCGGTCTATATGACGACTCGATCTTTGTACTGTATGGCGATCATTACGGAATCTCTAACACACGAAATAAAGATTTGGCGCCGTTATTAGGAAAAGATTCAGATACGTGGACTGATTATGACAATGCGCAATTGCAGCGTGTTCCTTTTATGATTCATGTACCTGGTGTGACAAATGGCGGTATCAATCATACTTATGGCGGCCAAGTAGATGCTCTCCCTACTCTGCTTCATTTATTAGGGCTTGATTCGAAAAATTATTTGCAATTAGGGCAAGATTTATTCTCGGCAGACCACAAGCAGGTCGTTGCTTTTCGTGATGGTGATTTTGTTACCCCTGAATATACATTCTATGGCGGCAAAGTGTATGACAATCAAACCGCTCAAGTCATTAGCGAACCAACACCTGAGCAGGAGAAATTATTTGTCGAGCTCAATCAAGATGTTGATCAGCAATTGATCACTTCTGATAAAATCACGAATGGTGATCTGTTAAGGTATTATCAAGATAGCGGATTGACCTCTATTAATCCAAATGACTTTGACTACCGTGATCAAAAGGCCCGATTAGAAGAAATCGAGCGCCAAAAGGGAGCAAATTCTTCTAGTCTGTATAGTGAAAACAATCAAAAGTCAACGGTTGGTCTTTATAAGACGAAAACCTATCAGCAATACGAATAATACAAATAGACCTCCAAATTTTATTGGAGGTCTATTTTTTAGTTTTGTTGTCTTTTCAGCGCTTCATTTCTCAATTTGCGTTGTGCTTTTTTTGATCCACGATCAATGTCTCGTCGTTCCTTCCGAACGTGGAAATCTTCGAATAGGGTTTCAAGGTCATATTCTGCCGGATAAAGCTCTGCCGCTCGAAATTCAAGTGCGATTCGTCGTTTTGGAACCTCAATAAATTCTCCGTCGAGATACACCTTTACGTTCTCCGAGAGAGGTATTTCCTGATAAACTAACGCAGATGTTTGTTTTTCTAATAAAAATACCTTGTCTCCTTTGTAATAATTTTTTTCGACGGTCTCTGATTTTTCATTTTTAGCATTACGTTTCTTTTTCACGCTTATTTTATTCAGATCATACGTACGATCTGAAAAGTAACGTTGTGCCTTCCCGAGAATTTGATCGGAAATAGCCATTTTTTTCGCAATCCATAGCGCATTGCTTTCCCCCGTTTGGCCAATCAATAACCGATACTTCGGAGTTAAATGCTCTGCGTCAAAATCCATAGCTGCTGTAATAAAATCTGGGTGCAGCTCTGCAAATCGTTTAATCTCACCATAGTGCGTCGTCGTGATCAATATGCTGCCCTTTTGATAGAACTCTTCCATGATCGCAATCGCGAGTGCAGCCCCTTCGTTTGGTTCTGTTCCGCTGCCCAGCTCATCCAATAAGATCAAACTATTTTTTCGAGTCGATCGAAGAATCTCAGAGATGTTTTGCATATGACCAGAAAATGTACTTAAAGCATTTTCTATACTCTGGGCGTCGCCTATGTCAACGAATAGTTGATCGAAAATTGCGATTTCTGTGCCCTCTTTTGCCGGGATCTGCAAGCCGATCATCGTCATCAGACTCATGAGTGCAACAGTCTTTAATACGACCGTTTTTCCCCCTGCGTTCGGACCAGTGATCGTTAAGCCGCGATATGTTTTCCCAATCGTTAAATCAAGAGGCACAGCCTTCTCAATTAATGGATGAGTTGCCGCACGTAAATGAATATAGCCCTCGTCATTTAGTTTAGGCGTGATCCCTTTTAATTCTCGACTGAATTTTCCTCGAGCAAAAATGTGGTCAAACTCTGCAATGATCTCAATATTTTGATGAATCGCAGGCAAAGCTTCTGACAGAATGCCTGTTAACGTTGCTAAGATTTGATAAACTTCGGATTCTTCTATCATCTTATGATAAACCAATTGCTCATTCCAGCGACTAACACTGCTAGGCTCTATATATGCCGTAGTCCCTTTACTAGAAAGCTCAACAATGGTTCCTTTAACTTGCTTCTTATAGGAAGATTTGATCGGTACAGTGAATACGTCATTTCGTTTTGTAATGATTGCTTCTTGTAATTTTTCTTTATTTTGGCGAACAAATTTTTTCAGCAGGTCCTGAATTTTGTCTTCCGTTTCAGCAATATCGCGTCGTGCTCTTCGTAATTCTCTGCTTGCGTCATCAATGATTCGACCATTTCGAATCACCTGATAGATCTCTTCTTCAATCTCATGAAAGTCATTCAGTCCTTGACCATAACGATTTAACAGCGGAGCAATGCTTTGATTTTTTTCAAAGAATTGCCGAATCAAGCGCAGACTGCGTAAAAAATCTGCGTATTCCATAAGCTCCTGTGGCGTAAGAACAAACCCTTTTTCAAGTTGATTGGTCACATGTTCGATGCTTTGCAGTCCCATAAATGGCACGTGAAGATTACTATCAAGCAATTGCCTAGCTTCCGTCGTTTCCGTCAATCTTTTTTCTACAACAGACAACTTTGAATGCGGCTGCGTGTCAGCAATTCGTCTTTTCCCAAAGCTGCTGATGGCGTAACTGCTTAGTTGATGTTTAATATCGGTAAATTGTGTTTTAATGTATGTTTCGTTTGTCATTCGTCTCTTCCTTTCGATCGAAGAGATACCTATTCCAGCTAGGAAACTTAATAAGAAATATTATTGAACTGAGCACTCCATTTAAAAGCAACTAATTCTTCTAACGTGAAGATTTCATCATCCTCTTACGTTAACGATCCCATTGGATATGCTAGAACGCACATCGGAAGTCGCAAAAAAAGCTGTGAAGATTCCTCTTCACAGCTTGAGTTCAATATCAGCAGCGTTGATAGGTATCATCTAATTTGGCACGCGAAATAAACCTGTACGAACAGAAATTTTTCGCTATTAAGTTACTCCAAATTAAATAATTACACTCACCAAGACACCTCATAATGATTATTAAGTTTCCTTAGAATCAGTCTAACGTGACAAATTAAATTTGTCAAATTGGCTGAAGCTTTACACGATCGTTGCCGGTACTGGTTTTACCCCATCATTGATGAAGTATACTTGGTACCATGTCAAGAAGGTATAGATCGTCCAAATCTTACGACGACCATCCGCTGTTCCAGCAAAATTGTCATCCAATAGTTTCACGATTTTTTCTTGATCGAAGAATTCTTTTACAAACTCTTGAGTGAATACGTCACGTACGACCTTGTAATATTTCTCTTCACGCAACCAGTCTTTAATAGGAACTGGGAAGCCAAGTTTTTCACGATTGTACCATTCTTCTGGTAAATGACGCGCAGCAGCCTGACGGAATGCGTATTTTGTATTTTCAGCATTGATCAAATATTTTGTAGGAACGATTTCAGATACCTTCATTAGTTCTTTGTCTAATAATGGTACCCGAACTTCCAAAGAGCTAGCCATGGATAATTTATCAGCTTTCAATAAAATGTCTTTTGGCATCCATTGGTGCATATCTAGATACTGCATTTTTTTGATTTCAGACATGTCCTGAACTTTTTCATAATGCACATTCACGATGTCTTTGATCGTAGGACTTTGCTGGAATTCTGGTTGCAAGTATGCCGCTGCCTCATCTTCTTCAAAAACTTTGGCTTGACCAATAAAGAATTCTTCAGCCGGTGCTAAAGAGGTATACAAGTGCAACGCACCTTTAAAGGTTTTGCCTTTTAATCCCTTAGCGATCGAGTAGCGCATGCCTTTTGGTAATTTTTTCAAGCCTTCAGCAACGACTTTCACTGCTTTTGACTTCGTATTCATCCCATACGCCTGATAACCAGCAAATAATTCATCTGCCCCTTCACCACTTAGTGCGACACGTACATCTCGACTAGCAAGTTCTGCCAAGAAATACAATGGGACACACGAAGGGTTAGAGTCTGGCTCATCCAAATGATATTGGATCAATGGGAAGTATTCAAACGCTTCGTCTCCAGTAACGACGCGAGACGTATTGTTTAAATCAATCAAATCAGCTAATTTCTTTGCTTCGATTGATTCATTATAAGACTTGTCGCCAAAACCAATCGAATAGGAATGTTCTGGTCTCAAGACAGCAGTAACATAACTCGAATCAACACCTGAAGACAAGAAGGAGCCAACTTCAACGTCTGCGATTCGATGGGCTTCGACTGATTTCACAACCGTGTCATCAATCAACTCAACCGTTTCTTCCAGCGTCATAGTCGTT
Organism: Enterococcus sp. AZ048; assembly: GCF_051715125.1. Lineage (NCBI taxonomy): Bacteria > Bacillati > Bacillota > Bacilli > Lactobacillales > Enterococcaceae > Enterococcus > Enterococcus sp. AZ048. The sequence continues at coordinate 1,462,894 of NZ_JBIOTD010000001.1, forward strand.
TCTTGTTCTTTCACATCCCAATATTGTTGAATATCTAATTTTCCATCTTTATAAATGAAGTAATGTCCTTCTTTGATACGGTAAACATTTTTAAAGAAAGTTTCATCCAAAGCAGAATATTGGAAGGTCATGTATGGCTTCAAAGCTTCCTTATTTAGTTCCTTCACAAAATTTGGATGTTGTAAAAAGCTCTTGATCTCAGAACCGTACATAAACGTACCATTCATCAAAGCATAATAAAGCGGCTTGATCCCGAAATGATCACGGGCACCGAAAAGTTCTTGTTTTTTAGTATCCCAGATCACGAAGGCAAACATTCCACGGATTTTTTGTAATAAATCCACTCCGTATTCTTCATACCCATGTAATAATACTTCTGTATCAGCATGCGTTGTAAAAATATGTCCTTTAGCAATCAGATCTTCACGAATGCTTTGATAGTTGTAGATTTCACCATTGAATGTGATGATTTTCGTCTCATCTTCATTCTTGATTGGCTGCGTCCCACCTTCAAGGTCAATGATGCTCAGACGACGGAAACCCAGAGCGGCCCCTTCATCAATAAATTGTCCTGCACTATTTGGTCCACGGTGAACAATCGTATCCATCATATTTTTAACAATTTGTTCTTTTTGCGTTGTATTTGAACGATCAATAAATCCTACAATTCCACACACAATCTCTACCCTCTTTCAAACATGGTAAACTGATACTCTTTCATATCAACTTTCAAAGTATATCATAGGATTAAATTAGTTTCACGAGTTGACGCAATTTCCCTTTAAAAACACCATTAAAAATTAATTTTTTCCAAAGGGAAATACTTATTTCTCACTCTTTATAAAAGAGAAACACAAAAAAGTGCTGCACCAATTTTTATTTGGCGCAACACTCGTTGTTTCATTTCGATTTAATCAGTGATCGTCAACGGAACTAAGAACGGATAGCTTCCAAAAAACTCAATCAAGGATTTATTTTTTCGGTCGGTATTCAATTTCAAACTGCTCACCTGATTTTCATTGTTTTGATTGATCGTTACTGTCTGATTGCCATCTAAAACAATCAAGTAACTGGCTTCATCGATCTTTTTGAAATCATAATTTTCATTGTTCATCGTAGTAATGAAAATTTTGTCCAATACATCGGTCGGTGTCATATGGTGAAGATCTACAGCAACATCTAGCGGCTGACTGTTGTCTAATAGATTTTCGTCAAAATCAAACCCGAGGTCCTTCATATGAGCCATGACATCGTTCATCTCACGACTGAACATTGAATTTTGACCACTCGTATAAATATGTTTGTTGTAGCAATCTTTTAGTAAAGTTAAAACCGCATCATTAAGAACGCGAACGCTCATGGTCGCGGGATATACTTCCATCAATTTGATCTTTTCACTGCGGAATCTGCCATCAGACGTCGGCATCATGAAACTAAAATTGATTTCATTTGTACTGGTCAACCGATAAGAAAGATTAAAATGCTTACTTTCCCAAGTTGAAAATTCATTTGTGGAAAGATGCAATTCATGGTTCTGCAACGGTTTGATCAATTCAAAGGTGAAATATTCTAACAGCGCGCCCTTAGCGATCGCTGAAGCAGAAAGTGATTCTTCAATAAAGATTTTCTTAAAATAATCAAGTAATGTAGGAAAATCAGATTCCATCAAAACCTTTCTGAATTTCAAATCAGCAATCTCTTTTTCCGCATCATCGATCAAGTTCAATAGATCTTGATAATTTTCTTCACGGTTATCGTAATAATTCAAGGATGAATCGCTCATAGGCTTCGTTTGAGGCGAGGATTTAAATTCCTCGGCTGCTTCACCGTTGCTGTCTTCAGGATGGAGAATCTCTTTTTCTTTAATATTCAACCCGGGCTCCTCGGAATCGACTAATGTGTCATAAATTTGATTGATTTTGTTTTTTTCTTCAGTCATTTATTCCGCCCCCTTAGTTAAAAAATCATGGATAAAGTTCTCCAATGCAGCATCCATTTCTTCTAATCCACCAAATCGTTTCTTGATTATACGCAATTCTTTTAGTGCGATAGCTTGTTCTAAAGAAAGGTCCGCAATTCGATTTTTAATTTCGATTTTTTTCGATTCTCCGGACAATTGATCTCCAACAAACGGTGTCCATTGACCGCGTTGCTGTTTTAAATCAACCAGCTTATCATTGATCTCGTCAATCTCTTCTTCGATCTTTTTCCGGTTCATGAAGCTTTTTGATTCTTCTAGCTCTGCTTTAAGTTTTTCCTGATGCGCAATTTTTCCGCTCAATTCTCGCAATTCGGATTGCGCAGCGATCGTTTTTGCATCAAAATCATCTTGTTGGTTTTCAAGCTCAGTTAAGCGCTCTTTGTACTCTCCTTTTAAAACGCGTTCCCATTGTTCGCGAATTTCAGGGAGTATTTTAATCGTCGGTTGTGTGGCATCTACTTGCAGTACCGCACGATCTCGATAGTAACTGCCCATTTGATAATTTAACAAAATAGGAGAGACGACATCCCGCATGATCATAAATGGGAACGTCCGTTGAATCTCCTGATCCAATTTACTTGTCAAGAAATTATCAATTTCATGATTGGCATTGCTTGATTGTTGAATTGCAGGAGGCAGTTCATTCCAATATATTTGATACACATCGCCCATGTGCTCGGCTTTCATTGCCTCTTCTAATCGCTTGATCTGCCCCATCAACCCACCTAACACATCGGAAGCAGATTCCTTCACTGAATCGAAGGATGTATCAGTTTGAAGTTCTTCCTGTTTTTCTGGAGTCTCCATCTAAGACCCTCCTTTATTTTTTTGATTAATAATATAATAAATATTACCATATTTATTCTTGATTCAATTCGAAACAGAAATGAAGCGCCATTTTCATGTTAGAATTGAAACCCACTCCTCCATTTTACCCTAGCATGACCGTAATGATAAGTATAAACTGTTAGAGAAAGTAAAAAAAGATTGTGTCCTTGTTAAAAAATGACACAATCTTTTTAATTAATTTGTTAATCCACTAAAAAATCCTTTGATTTGTTGCCATAGATTTGTAAAGAATCCTTGATTGTCTTCCAACGTCCCCTTTAAGGAATCTCCAAATTTCCCTAATTGATCCGATACTTTATTGACTGTTCCTTTAAAATCGCTGCTGATCTTGTCCAATTGTTCGATAGATTCTTTATCTAAGACACCGTCTGTTGTTTGGTATTTTTGAGCCAATCCAACCAATTTATTGATGTCGTCCTTTGTGACGTATTGAGACAAATTATTTTTTTCCAGTGCATCATTGACGATTTTTTCAACATCGGCTTTTGTCGCTAATTCCCCTTGCTTCTCTTTCAAATCAGCAAGCTCTTTTTTTATATCGACCAACGTCTGATTTAATTGCGCCTTATACGCTTCATCGGCCTTTTCCTTTTCGCTGTCTGATAAGTTTTGATTTTGGCTTTGCTCATTGGCTTTATTCACGACAGATTGTGAAACATCCGAGGTCGTATCCAATTCAGTTTGTGCCAGCTGAGCACGTTGCGGATCAACGGTTTCCCCATTTGACTCAAAGGCTTTATAAACGCCCGTCAAAGCACTTTCTCCCGTTACCTTTACCACACTGGCTACTTTAACGGTCGCATCAGTGATCCCTGCTGTAACCAGAGGATTCTTGTATTGATCAGCCGTAATTTGTGTGATGTTTTGCGGGGTCAAAATTTGAACATCGATTCCTTTCCCTTGATCCTCGCGATTGACGACTACCGAGCTCAACATCACGCTGTCATCTCCACTGCCATAGCCTAAGTATTTGACTAAATCTGCTCCTGTGGCAGTTTCCATCTTCACGTTCGTTTGATTGATGCTTAGTTTATTCATTGTTTCATTTAGTTGTTGTTGATTTAATCCAGCTCCGGCCACAAAGGTTGGTTTGCCCCAGCGCTCATTGATTGCACCATCATTGGATTCTGCGTGGGCAGTTGTTTGCTTGAACATTCCAACGCCCAATGATAGTCCTATGCCTGCTAATATTGCGTATTTATATAATTTCATTATCGTGCCTCCTGTATCTTGATAGTCATATTCTAGCTGATTTTCATTCTTTTGCTTAATCAGAACCTTTTCTTTAAGCAATTATTTACCAACCTTAAACTCTCTTAATATTTTACTCAGTCTAAGGTAGGAGGCATCTGCCGGTTAGTTATGCTTTACAAAAAAGAACTTTCCAACACAAATGATTGGAAAGTTCTTTAAAAACTATTTTTCCTTAGTCGTGAAATGAATCTTGTCCTGATCGTCACGTTCTAAGTATGTCGTTTCTTTTAAATAAGTGAAGTGTAATTCCTTAATACTAGAATCCTCCAGCATTTTTTCATACCCTTCGAAAATTGCCCGAATGTATTGTTTATAGGCTTGTTTTTTTCGTTGTCGCTTGTTCATAAGACACCGTCCTTCTTGGATATCTTACCAAGCATCGGTCATTCAGACAAGTATTTTATTGATAGGTTTGGTTTAAGTAAGTCAACAAGTCTTTAGAAAGATCTGTCGCGGAAGTACCTTCTGGTTTGTTCTCTAAAAATTCCACCACAGAATAATTTTGCTTTTCGGGGTCAAAAGCATATAAGAAGCTGTTCTCTTGTCCCTTTTCATCTTGCTTTTGCTTAATTTCAGCAGTCCCAGTCTTTGCTGCTAACGGTATATTCAATGCTGCCAAGCTATGAGCTGTCCCATTCGGATCACTTACAACGGCTTGCATGTCTCCTGTAATCGTTTCTGCCGACTCTGCTTTAATGACATCCTTCTCGTTCTTCGTTTCCTTATCAGCAAGTAGCTTTGGATACACCATCGTTCCCTTATTTGGGAAGACGGAGTAGGCAGCCGCTTGTTGAATAGGGTTCAATAGCAACTGGCCTTGTCCATACCCTGTATCTGCTAATAATATTTCTGAGTCAAAACTCTCTTTGCTGGAAATCTGTGCTTTATCCATGGCGATCGGTACATCTAACGCTTTTCCAAAGATAAATTTATTCAAGCCTTCACGGAATGTTTTTTCGCCCATTTTTAGTGTTTCTTGAGCCATATAAATATTGTCAGAATAAGTCAATGCCGTTTTTAAATTCACAGGACTAACATCTGAGACCCGTGTGACTTGATAAGAGCCCCAAGAGCTGTCCTTTTGCCACTTCAATCCGTTAATCGCCAATTCTTCATTAGGATTTAACGTTCCAGCATCCAATCCTATCGCCGCCGTGATTGTTTTAAATGTTGACCCAGGTGCATACCCCGTGGCAAAGCGACTCATAAAAGGTTGATTCTTATCATTACTATACGCATCATAATCCGATTGACTAATACCGTTTGTCATTTTATTAGGATCAAAACTTGGCGAACTGGCAGCAACCAATAGATCGCCTGTTTTCGGTGCCATAACAACGCTTGAACCTGCATGACCATTTAATCCGTTGTAGGCAATCTGTTGTGCACGGCTATCGATGGTCAGTTTGATGTTCTCGCCATCTTTCTTTTCAATTGTCTGCAGCACTTTTTTTTCTTTTCCCTCTTTATCTGTAATTGCCAAAGAGCCGCCATCTTTTCCTCTTAGCTGTTTATCCAAGGCCATTTCTAATCCGCTTCGACCAATCAAACTATCGCTGGCAAGATCATCGTTTTTCTTCATATCCTCTGCGGTAACCTTGCCGACATAGCCAATCAATTGAGCTGCGGCCTCTTTTAACGGATACGTACGGCCGGTCGTTTCTTTGACTTCTAAACCATCCGGCGTTTCTTTAGGCGCCTCCGCAGTCGTTTTCAAAGGGACAAAAAAGTCTTCCTGCACCCACCCTTGAGATAAAGCGGCATCAACATCTTTAGCAGTTAGGTCTAAGCTTTTAGCGATCGCATCAATTTTCGCAGTACGTTCTTCTCCACTGCCAAGGTTTTTAGGCACGATCCCTGATTGGAACACTGTCCCGTTGGTCGCAAGACCTTGCCCACTCCGATCTAAAATTTCACCACGCTTTGCAGGATCAACTGAGTAATTGATTTTATCCTTACCAGACATACCAGGGAAAATTAAGTTTGGCTTCCAATTGATCTCTTTTCCACCGTCTGTTAATGTTCCAGAATATTGTTGGTTTTTTAATTGTCCAAATCCAGTATTAACGGATAAGTTATAAGAAAATTGAAGAGCCCCGCCTTTTTTTTCTACCTTCAGATCATTCATTTTAATATTGGACGCATTGATTCCCGAATAAATCGATTGGTATTTTTCCTCTACTTCTTTTTTTGTATAACCACTATTTTTCAGTGAATCCGCACTTAAATTGTTTGTTAGCTCTTTATAATTCCCTTTTTTTAACTCTTTAACAAAAGCCTCTACTGTTTCTTGGCCTTGTTTTTTCACTTGACTCGCTTGGTAGGCGCGGGCTCCAAAAAATCCAACTACGAGTAATACAAGGATACTGATAATAATGATTGGCCATTTGTTCATTTTCTGTTTCTTACGTGTGCTTCTCTCCATAAAAGAGTTCCCTCCCTAGCATCTTTTGTCCTCTTTCTTTATACTGTAAAAAAGGACGTGTTACTTTATGAATCATTGTTACTTATTTATTGGACCAAGTGGTTCTGGAAAAACCACATTAGCCGAAAAAGCCTTTCATCCTGAGCAAAAAATTATTTCTTACACTACACGTGCTCCTCGTGAAAATGAAGAACACGGCCGCGACTATTATTTTGTTTCTAAAAAAGAATTTAAGCAAATGGTCAATCACGATCAATTTGCTGAATATGATGTTTATGACGACCACTTTTACGGCATTGCCAAGTCAACGTTAAGCGAGGCTTTAGCGATTGGTGACTGCTACGATCCCATCACAACGACAGGATTTATTAATTTATATCGTGTATTTGGTGAACAAATGGTCCCAATTTGGATCAATATTTCTAGAGAAACCATGATTACTCGCCTAGAAAAAAGAGCTTCCGTCGGAGACTTAGAACGTCGTTTAGCGATTTTCCAAGAGGATCAGGAAAGTTTAGAACGTTTAAAAAAGTTTCCCAATCTAATTGAAATTGATGGCGAAACCTCACTAGATAGTATGCTCAGCCAATTAAGACAGGCGTTGAAGTAACTGAAATGCTTTTCGTTCTCCATGTTCAAATGGGAAATGGATCATTCCACAATAGGTAAATCCGCACTTCTCGATCAACCGCAGCATCGGCTGGTTAGCTGGATAGGTATCAATGCGAACATCGCCATAACCTAGAAATTGCGCTTGTTTAATTGCTGAATCCAATAACGCTTTCCCCAGTCCCATTCCGCGATATTTTTGAGTGACCGCTACATGATGCAAAGAAACATAAGGGGTGTTTCCTTGCCACTCGCCTTCAATTGCTTCATAAATAGGATCTTTTTCAGCAATTAATGCGACAGTACCAACGATTTCTTCCTCTAAAGTCAGTACATAGCTGGCTTTTTTTCTTATGTCTTCACGTATTACAGCTTCATGAGGCTCATGACCATCTTGCCATTGAGGTGACCCCTGATCTTTCAAATAGTCCTTTGCCTGTTGAATGATTGCGTTAATCGCAGGAATGTCTTCCAACGTGCTTGGACGCAAAACAAACGCGGGATGCGTTGGTTCATCTGTCTTTGTTTCATCGCCAAACGACAAAATCGCTTCGGCATCTTTTTTTCCTAAAAACCCACCTAAGAGTTCTCCCATTTGTTTTGCTTGTCTAACAATAAAATCTTCATCTTCGTATCCCATATGTTTTCCATCCCCTCTGCCAATGTTCTCCTTTTTCCAAAAAGGCACCAACCAATTCCAAGTGATGCGCCAAGGACCACTTTTTAATTGTGCCCAATCCCGGAAATTTTTTCATTTCCCGATAGTGCAATAATTCTTCCATTCCTAAAGTCAGTAACAACTGATCTTGATTTCTCGAATACCACTCTGAAAATTTCTCCAATGCTTCAAAAAACTTCCCTGCCTGATCTTGTGCATTCTCATTACTATCGGATACAAAATGCTTTACTCTTAAATTAAGATACGCATCAAAATAGCTTATGTGTATAGCAATCGCACGACTAGGTCCACCTTTATCAAAATAGCGGCTGCCCTCAATAGTATAATCACTAAAACCTTTTGAATTTGTTCTTAAATAGAGATGCTCGTCACTATAAAAATCATCTATCTTTTCTCCATAATCTGCAACATTTTTTTGTGATTGAAAGGCTTCTCTGAGTAATATTTTATTTGGTACTTCTAAAACTCTAAATCTGCCCTGATCAGGTATGATAGATAACGCATCGTCGCTAATTTTTAGCTTTTCGATCTTTCTTGGTGAATGACTATTAAATAGATACAGTTCCCCCTGAAAAAGATTATCCTGTGTAATAATTTCTGCCTTTTTAACGCTGGAATTTTCCTGTACCGGCCAATCGAATCTTTTTTCCTCAAATAATTTTGCTGTGCCAACCTGCGGATTCATGATCAAATAACAAATCAGCTTTTTTTTATCGAATAATTCAAGTGTTTTCTTCAGTGTAGGGGAATCTCTAACAGGTTCAATGATCGGTCGGATTCTGCTCGACCAACGTTTCTCCTGGATCAATGTAGAGACCGCTAATAAATCAAACTGTTTCCCTCTTAAGTATGGATAGTACATTCACTCACTCCAATGGCTCAGTCGGCCGACTTCGAACATGACGTTCTCGGCGTAAAAATTCATAATCCTGTTCTAATGCCCGTAATTCCTCTTCAAGACTTTCAATTCGCTCCTGTTGGACATCCTCGATGAAACGCTGATAATAATTGTTTTCCTGTAAACTATCCTTTTCATCCAAGCGGCGTCGTAATTCCTTATACAGCTGCTCCGTTGAGAAAAAGCTTGTCCCATAAGACATCCGTTTTGCTTTTCGGACTTCTCGGAACAAAGAGGCCATGAATCGTTGCGTTAATGCCGATTCCTCTACCTGAAGCGCGCGTTTCATTGGCTTTTTGGCGATAATAAATGTTCCATCAGCGGGTAGGTCTTCTGCTTGAGTATAGGGACGATAGACTAAAACGCCGATCTCTTTGGGGATATCGTCTTGGACTTTCTGATACAGCTCTTCAGTCAAAACGAAGTAATTATAGTGTCCAATAAAAGACAATTTTGCCTTAGAGTAAAAATCAGCTTTAGTTATTTTTAGCTCATAACAGCGCCATTCCATCTCACCAGGTTTAAAAAAACAAGCCAGCGTATCCACGATTCCTTGTTCATCAGGCATGGTCACTTCTTCAACGACAATCCCGCCAAGATCCATGCAATAATAGTAAAGTGCGTTTTCGATTTTTTGTGTCAATGTTGTTTTCATTTTCTCACCATGGGAACGTATTTTCGTAAACTTTAGCATAACTCTACAAAAAAAAACAGAGGGTACCCTCTGTTTTAAATAAAATATGAAAGATCACTAGCTGGACTCGGATAAGCAAAAATGTATTTTTCAACTTCTTCATGTGTCATTTTTTTCGTTAAAATGACTAAAAGATAATTGATCACTTCATCTGCCAACTGACTGAGACAACTAATCGCTACAATATTTTCTTCTTCATCGTAAACGATTTTTATTTTTGCTCCTTGATCGTTAATCCGGTGATACGTATACCAGCTAGACAAGTCAGTGGTCTGTGAATGGTATTTCTCTGGATGATCAGCAAGTTCCTTTTCGCTCAAACCAACCCTTGCCAAGCGCTGATCTCCGAAAACGATGGTAGGAATCAATGGGTATTCGATGGCATTTTGCTCATCACTCATCGCGCCGACGACATATCCTGCTTCAAAGCCAGCAACTGGCGTTAATTTAGGCTGGGATTTTGCTACAACATCGCCACAAGCAAAAATCGTTTGTTGTGTTGTTCGTAAATGATCGTCGACTTTTATGCCTCGTTTGTCATATTCGACACCGGCATTTTCTAAATTCAATCCTTCGACATTTGGAATACGTCCGGTAGCACCGATCACCATATCCGTGATTAATTCAAAATCTTCTCCTGTAACACGATAGTTCGGATGCATCAATTCTACTGCTTTTGTGTCCACGTTAAAATGGAACGTTATCCCATCAGCTTTCATATGCTCGACCAGGTCACTGACTAGTTCTTGATCAAAGCCTTTTAACGGACGATCGTTGTGATGAATGATGTGAACATCTGAACCGGCTGCACTTGCGATGATTGCCAATTCAAAAGCAATGTACCCAGCACCGAGAAAAGCAATTCGTTTAGGCAGATGCTCGAGTTCTAAGAAATCTGTGCTGCTTTGCAATAACTCTTGTCCATCTATCGGCAAAACTGCTGGCCGCTGCCCGGTAGCAATCAGAAATTGATCTGCTGTTAAGGTTTGGTCATCAACAATGATTTTATGCGCATCAATAAAACTAGCTTGCCCTTGATAACGTGTAATTTCTGCCGAATCCAATCCCTCTTTCGTATTTTGCGGAACAGAGTCGGTGTAGCTCCTCTTGAAAGTCATTAAGTCTTCCCAAACGATTTTAGGTGTTTGTTCGAACCCTTTTCCGATCATTGTTTCAATTCTTTTTTGTGCTTCAACACCGCTCATTAGCATTTTCTTTGGATCGCATCCGCGGTTCGGACAAGTTCCTCCCCACAAATCAGACTCAACGATGGCAACTTTTTTTCCTTGTTCCTTTAACGCATAGGCGGCCGTATTTCCTGCTGGACCGCTGCCGATCACGATTACTTCATAGTTTTCCATTTCCTTATCCCTCCTGACTCAAGAATCGGAAGACATCACTCCGATTGATTATCCCAATTATTTTTCCTTCTCGCTTCATGGCGAAAGCATCATGGCCAGCTAACAAGTCAAAAACTTCGCTCAAGCTAGTATCAACGGTCAATGCCGTGAGTGTAGGATCAGCCACCTCTGATTGCTGGTAATAGCCGCCGTTATACAGCGCTTCTAAGGTTTGGGTATACACTTCGTCGGTGGTTTCATCAAAGAATTCTTCCACGAACTGATTCGCAGGATGTTTCTGAATCTCTTCAGGCGTATCACACTGAATCAGTTTTCCTTCATGCATGACAGCGATCCGACTGCCGATTTTCATTGCTTCCTTCATGTTATGTGTAACGAAGATCACGGTATTCCCTAATTTCCGATGTAGTTCCAAAACAAGATCTTGCAAACTTGCACGAGAAATCGGATCAAGTGCACTGAAGGGCTCATCCATCAAAACTATGTCTGGTTCTGAAGCAAGCGCACGGATGATCCCAATTCGTTGTTGTTGTCCACCTGATAATTCACTAGGCATCCGATCTCTAAACAATTCTGGGTCCATATCGACTTCCTTCAGCAGCTCATCCACTCGTTTCGTACGACGACCTTTATCCCATCCAAGCATTTCAGGGATGACTTCGATATTTTCTCGGACAGTCATCGTTGGGAACAGCGCGATTTGTTGAAGGACATAGCCAATCTGCCAACGTAATTTTTGAATATTGTAATCCTTGATCCGCTTCTCTTTGAAGTACAAATCGCCATTCGTTGGTTCGATCAATCCATTGATCATTTTTAAGGAAGTCGTTTTCCCACTCCCAGATGGACCAACTAATACAAATATCTCTCCTTTTTTAACAGAGATATTTAAATCTTTTAGAACAACATTTCCTTCGAATTCTTTACTTACGTCTTTAAACTCTATAATCGATTCCATCTATTTCTCCTCCCCAATGATTTTCTCTTTCACTAAGAAGTCATGGGCAACTTTCGCAGGCTGCTCTTTTTTCACATTGACTAGGTAGTTCATTTCGATCATTTGATCTTCGGTGATTTTCCCAGACAATCGGTTCAACGCCTTAACAACATCTGGATGTTCATCAGCGAAATCTTTTTTCATCAAAGGTGCTCCTTGATAAGGTGGGAAAAGATGCAGATCGTCTTCTAGTGTCACTAAGTCATATTGTTTAATCTCACTATCTGTTGAATAGGCATCGATCACATCGACATCCCCGTTATTGATGGCTTGATAGCGCAAGGCTGGTTCCATACTTTGTACAGAGCTTAACTTCACTCCATATTTTTCTTGAATCCCGCGATACCCATCTTGCCGGTCAATAAATTCTAATGTAAATCCGGCTTTTAGTTGATCTTGTTGCGCTTGTAGTTGGGAAATCTTCGTTATGCCGCGTTTTTCAGCTTCACTTTTCTTCATCGCTAAAGCATACGTATTTTCATAAGCCATAGGTTTCAATAGGCGCATGTCGAATTGAGCATCCAATAATTTATTTGCTTCTTGATATGTTTTCTCAGGTGACAATTCATCTGGCATATTCTTAGGTACTTTAACTAGACTTTCTAAGACGGTTCCAGTAAATTCGGGATAAATATCAATTTGATTGCTTTCTACCGCGCTGAACAAGAAACTTGTCTTCCCGAAGTTTGGCTTCAAATCTACATTGACCGAAGAATCTTCATCCTGAATGACCTCTTTATATATATTGATCAGAATATCTGGCTCGGAACCAAGTTTTCCGGCAATGGTGACTGTTTCTGTTCCGATGGGGTTCCTTTGAGCAAAGAAAATGCCGCCAATACTTAGACAAATGATTCCAAGAGTAATCAAAGTCACTTTCCCACTTCGATTTTGTAAAAAGCGGATCAGCGTACTGAAAATAATCGCAAGTAATGCGGAACTAATGGCTCCAATAAGAGTCAAGTTCGGATCGTTTCGATCAATCCCAAGTAAAATAAACGTACCCAAACCCCCGGCACCAATCAAGGCAGCCAATGTCGCTGTCCCGATAATTAGTACTAGTGCTGTACGTACACCAGAAATAATGACCGGCATTGCCATGGGTAATTCTACTCTCATCAATTTGCGCATACGAGACATTCCAAAAGCGTCTGCAGCCTCTTCAATAGAAGGATCAATTTCTGCTAGACCGATATACGTGTTTTGGAAGATCGGCAGTAGCGCATAAACGACCAATGCAATCAATGCTGGAACTGTACCGATTCCAACAAAAGGGATCAGCAATCCCAGTAACGCAAGGGATGGAATCGTCTGTAAAATACTTGTTATCTGTAACACAACTTCCGCCATTTTTTTTCGTTGACTCAACAAGATCGCCAATGGAATAGCAATGACGATCGCAATCAACAATGCACTCAAAGAAATGGCTAAATGTTCAAAAATTGCTGATAATAGCTCTTCTTTTCTTTCACTAAATGTATTGATTAATTCATTCATAAATTATCCTCTCAATAGTATGACCTGTTCTCAGTATAACTTAATCAAAAAGGGAGACAAAAAGATTGGCTTGAGTAAAAGTAGTATAATAATAAGGATCTCTTAGTAAAGGAAGCGATAAAAAGATGAAAACAATGAAAGAATTGGAAAATATCCAACGAAAAAAGCAAGAAAAAACCTATTCCTATTTAAATTCTCATCATTACAATTGGTTTAAGGCAATTGACTTAAATCTATTAAACAGTGATGGGTTTACCAATTATTTCCTACGAATCAAACAAAATGAACCCGCAGTTTTTGAAGCATTGCAAGAAAACGTGTTGAATGCCACAATTATTGGGTTTCAAAAAGATTTATCTGACGAAGATAGCTTTATCTTATTGACAGCAAGTTGGGCTAACGGTTTCGTCCCTGAAAAAGCCGCCTCCGCATTACAGGATTTTGAACGCTATTTGATCAATTACACCATTCAAAAAGATCCATTGCTTGGTATCAATCAAATGAATGCTGATTTTAATCAAGTATTGATGCAGCATTTCCCGAAAGTTCGTCGCCAAGATTTGCGTTTGATTTATCGTTTACTGTTGCTAAAAGAAGCATCACACGATGAGATTTCTGAAGAATTAAGTGCAATGAATGCACGCTCTCGTACTCGAACTGAAAACATGCTGGCCCTTTTTCAAGCCATTTAAAAAAGAAACGACTGGTAAAGTCGTTTCTTTTTTATAATAGATAATTATTTTCCTTCGTGGCTAGTTGTAGGCGATGCAACTCATACGTAGCATATCCTAAGACAACCAATGGTTCCTTTTGACAAAGTGCCTCTGCTTCTTCATAGCTAGCTGCCTTAAAAACAAACATACCTGCCATTCCGGGATACCCCTTGAATGCTCCAGCGAGCTCAATATGGTTTTCCTCGTCTAAACTTCTCAAATTTTCAACGTGCTCAATGACACCAGCTTTGTTTAAGCGCCGGTACTCCTTTGTTTTTTTTATCATCATGACGTATACCCACTCGTTCATGCATTTCCTCCTTTTATTCATATATTTTTGTGATTTTTAATGCCCGCATTCTCAATTCTTCACGAGCTTCTTTAGGTTCAAGAACCTCAACGTAGGGACCGTAAGACAACAGCCTAAGATACGTCCATTCGCTCAATGGATACTGAACATTTACTAAATACCCTCCATTCGAAAGCTGTTGAACTTGATGCTCGTGAAATTCATCAAACAATCGATGGGCTATTTTTTTTGAGAAAAGCAACGTAAAATTTATCCACTCCGTATCATCTTTCCTAGTGTTTAAGAAAAAATCATTAGGTAATGACCGTTCAAACGTCTCTGATAAAACGATTATTTTTTTCATACGAGATAACCGAAAAATTCTGATCGCTTGACTGTTATGACAGTAACCAACAATATACCAGGCATGAGATTTAAATAGTAAGCGCAACGGCTCTACATTTCGTTTAGAACTCGTTAACTCAGAATTAAAATAATCGAATGTCAAAAGATGCTTTTCAGTGATCGCTTTTCGTAATTCGGAAAGTGTTACTTTTTCCGTTTCTTCGCTGCCCCAGTAGCTAAAATCAATCTCTAGCCATTCCTCTGTCGGCGGCTGATTAAATAATGCGCCAATTTTATTTAATACATGCTCCGTCTCAGGATAGTTTGCTGCATTGAGAATCTGAAGTCCTTGATAGACGTACATTTTTTCATCAGATGTCAGGAACGATTCATCTAAGGTAAACCCATCCATCAACGAGAGCCCTCCTCCGAATCCTTTTTTTGAAAGAATTGGAATGCCCGCTAATGATAACGTCGTAATGTCTCGATAAATCGTTCGTGTCGACACACCAAGATATTCTGCCAATTCTTTGGCAGTGACTCGTTTGTGCCTGACAAGATAAAAAATCAGTTTAATCAATCGTTCGATCTGCATTTTCCTGTTTCCTTTCGATGACTACTATATCAACAGTAATACGACAACAAGCTGTCATATAAAAAAAGAAAATAGGAAATCAATAGTTACACTTCGTTTTGCGACAGTTTACTGATTTCCTTATCTATCAATACCAAGGAGAGCTTCAATGCTTTGATTCTTTCTTCAGATAAGGTAATTTGTGCTTTTCTATTTTTCCCAAGAGATTGTTTTTCTTCTAACGAAATAAGCGCTTTCTCAATTTTGTGTAATGTTGACAGTAACGATTTCTTTGCAGCTAAATAGTCAGCTAGTCCATAGTTATCCAACCTAAACAACTCCTTTCAATTATTATACAAAAAAGTCTCCTCTTAATGAAAGAGGAGACTACAATCTTATTTAATTAACGGATACCTAAAGCAATCCGTGCATAACGGCTCATTTTATCGGTCGTCCATGCTGGATACCAAACAAGCTTCACTTCTACATTCGTGACCTCTGGAATCTCACCTAAAGCGGATTGAATATTATCAGTTAAGATATCTGCCAATGGACATCCCATAGTCGTCAATGTCATTTTAATTACCGTGTTTCCTGTTTGTTCAAAATCTACTTCATAGATCAAACCAAGATTAACGATATCGATTCCTAACTCAGGGTCAATGACTGATTCTAAAGCAGTTAAAATAGTTTCTTTAATCTCTGCTACTTCTGCATCGGACCATTTTTGTGTGTTCTCTTCCACTTGTTCCACTCCTTTCGAGTTTCAAGAGTATTTTACTCTATCTTTTAGTGTTTGTAAATGAGAATTGAATCCCTCTTATTCTCATTTAAGAACTATTATTTAGCGATTTGTGATTTTTTCAATAAATTCTGTTCGTCTTGCGTCAAGAATGAACCAACAACTGAATCTGTTGCAACGATATTAGTAAATGAATTCGGATCTACGTCAGCGACGACTTGTTTTAATGTATACAATTCATAACGAGTAAAAACAACCATGATGACTTCTCGTTCAGTAGAGCTAAATCCTCCTCGCGCAGGAATTACCGTCAGCCCACGCAATAATTCTCTGCTCAGGACTTCAATCATGACTGCACTATTTCCAGTATTGATGAACGCCGTCATTTTTTGATGACTCGTATGGACATAGTCGACAACGGTACTCATTGTGAATATCGTGATGATCGTATAAAGCGCGCTCTCCCAAGTAAAAAAGAAACCAGCAACTATTACAATCACACCATTTAGGAGCATCATATAGTTTCCAACTGTACGCCCTGTTGTTTTAGATAATAATAAGGATACGATGTCTAAGCCGCCCGTCGTAAACCCAAATTTTAACGAAAGGCCCGCACCGATTCCGAGCATGACCCCTCCGGTGATCGCATTCATTAACACATTATCAGTCACTTGACCGACCGGAACCAATGTCGTAAAAAAAGACATGGAAATTACATTTGCAAAGCTCAAAATCATTGCTGATTTTCCAAGTCTTATGAATCCTAAGACGAATACTGGAACATTCAGAAGAAAAATCAATATTCCGGTGTCGATAGATAAACCTACATTTGATAATAAGTGCTCGGCAATTTGGGCAATCCCGGTCATCCCTGCTGAAAAGACATTTGCTGGGATCAAAAAAAGATTTAAACCAACCGCTCCGGTCAAACCAGTAAATAAAATGACAAGGACTTTTTTTGCCAAATCCTTGGATGTATAATTCATAACCTTCTGCATCCGATATTCCCCCTTTAATTCAAACCTATAATAGAGTAACAGGTTCCATGAATATTAATCAATCGTTTTCAATCACTTATTTGAGAATAATCATGGCTTTCTTAGCATTTTTTGATAAACTAAAGAAAAAGCTTTCGGATACTGATTTTATTCATCCTAATTTGCTGAAGGGATTTGTTTTCTAAAACAAAAACACGTTTTCCTGTAAATTATTGCGTTGAATGATTCTGTATTTGGAGTAAATTAGGAGAATGTCTATGGCAAAAGATGCGAGCTTTGATATTGTTTCAGAGTTAAACAAGGAAGAAGTCAAAAATGGGGTTCAAATCGCCCTGAAGGAATTGAAAAATCGCTTTGATTTTAAGGGAAGTACCTTCGACATTACATTAGAAGGCAATCAATTAGTGATTAAAGCTGAAGATGACTACAAGATCGAACAAGTGAAAGATGTGCTGTTTAGTAAACTGATCAAACGTGGTGTGCCGTTAAAAAATATCCAATTCTCTACTTCTGAGCACGCCTTAGGAGGAAACGCCCGACAACAAGCTGAACTTGTAAACGGGATTGATAGAGAAAGTGCCAAAAAAATTACAACTGCTATCAAAAACAGCAAAGTAAAAGTAAAGGCGCAAATTCAAGAAGACCAATTAAGAATTACTGGAAAAAATAGAGATGACCTCCAACAAGTAATTGCTTTGGTAAAAGAAATCGATTTACCGATCGATGTTCAGTTTATCAACTACCGATAGTAATAAAGAAATAAATTTTTTACAAGATACAAAAAATAGGCTGAATGATTCTTTACTGTTTTTATCGATAGTAATTGAACCATTCAGCCTATTTATTTAGTAGTTTAGTAGGAGTTGCGGCAAACATTTCATTTGCGATATTTCTATCTCTTATTTACTTTTGACTTCTTGTTGCCAAAATTCATTTGCCATTCGTTCCACTTCATTTGGTCCATAAATCACTTTTCGGTCTGACCAATTAACGGGTAAAAGACTTTGATAATGAGGATTTGTGTAGCGTTGATCTAAGAGAAGAATGATCCCTCGATCTTCCATCGTACGGATCACACGCCCTGCTGCTTGTATCACCTTGTTCATTCCTGGCAATTGGTAGGCATAACTGAATCCTTGATTGCGTTTTTCGTCATAATATTCTTTAATCAGCTCTTGTTCGTGATTTACCTGAGGCAGTCCTACTCCGACCACGACTGTACCGATCAATCGTTCACCGACTAAATCGATCCCTTCAGAAAAAATCCCTCCCAATACGCAAAAACCTATCAATGTTTTCTTTGGATTTGTTACAAAAGCAGCTAGGAAATCCTCTCGCTCTGTTTCGTTTAATTTTGATCCTTGAATTTGAATCGCATATTCTGGATATACTTCATGGAAATAGTCTGCTACTTGATCTAAGTATTGAAATGATGGGAAGAAGACTAAGTAATTACCCGTTTTCGTTTTAACCAACCCTTCAATAGAGGCAGCGATTTTCGGAATACTTTGCGTTCTCCTTTGATACGTTGTTTGAATACTGGCATCCACCATCACTAGGCGATTGTCATTTGGAAAAGGACTCGGAAGACGATAAGTAAGACTCTCTTCCCCTCCGCCTAAGACTTCTTGGTAATAATCCAATGGTGAAAAACTTGCGGAAAAGAGAATGCTGCTCCCAACTTTATCCATGGTCTGCTCTAAAAACCAAGACGGATCAATACAATACTCTTTGACAATCAGATCATAGCTTTTATGTTCAACAGTTGTCTGATAATGATCGTCATAAAATTCGCTCATACGAGTGAAGCGTATAATTTCAAAGTAAACAGGCAGCATCTTCTGTTGCGCCGGATTGTCTGGATTCTCTGCTAGCCATTCTTTGATTTGCTCCTGTAATTTGAACAAACTATTGATCAAATTTTCAGGTGCTGCCTGCTGGTGATGGTAGGCTTCTCCATCCAATGATTGGTGGATCAATTCAAATTCATTGTCCACTCGCGTAAATGCTCTGTGCAATTTTTTAAAAGAGGTGTCCAAATTTTTTTGCATCTGAGCGATTGACTCCCTTGAGATACTGGCAGAGTACATTTCTTTCGAGCGATTGACTAAGTTATGAGCTTCATCAACTAACACTAGATTTGATTTATTCTCTTCCTCAAAGAAACGACGCAAATAAACGGTTGGATCAAATAAATAATTATAGTCACCGACAACAAGATCGCTGAAACGACTCACATCCAACGAAAGTTCAAATGGACAAAGCTCATGCTTTCTCGCGTATTTTTCAATTACTGGGCGTGTGTACTGGTCCTCACTATTCAGCATATCCCATAGACCATCGTTGACGCGATCATAGTAGCCCTTCGCAAAAGGACAGTGCTCAGGAGTACAATTTCGTTCCGTCAAAAAGCAAATTTTGTCTTTGGCGGTCAACGTCACACTTTTTACCCGTGCATCGTTTTTAGTAATTTTAGTAACCGTTTCTTCGGCCACTTGGCGCGTGATCGTCTTTGCTGTTAGGTAAAAGATCCTTTCACCCAACCCTTCTCCCATTGCTTTAAACGTAGGGAAAAGGGTGGACATCGTTTTCCCTGTACCGGTGGGGGCTTCGACAAACAACTTTTGTTGCGCGTGGATCGTTTTGTATACTGCGGCAGCCAACTCTCTTTGCCCTGCACGATACGTATCGAAAGGAAATTCTAAGGTTTTTAGAGAATTGTTTCGTATTTCCCGCCACTCTAACTGAAATACCAGCCAGTTTTCATAGCGTTTGATCAAATCGTTGAAGAAAGCGTCCAATTCTTCGAAAGTAAACGTTCGAATTTGTCGCGTGATCTTCTCCTCTGTTGTTTGAAAATAGGTTAACCGTGTACCGATTTCAGCGAGATCCTCTTGCTCACTATAAATATAGGCATAAACCATTGCTTGATAAAAATAAAGATCAATGATCCCTTCTTCCAGCTCCTCAAAGGGTGTCTCTGATGTTTTGATCTCGTCAACAAACACGCGATCTTCTTCTATATAAATACCGTCGGCACGTCCTTCGATTTGAACGGCTGTATCGGCAATTTCTGCGGGTTTCTTCAACCAGACTTCTTTCTGGTAGCCAGAACCGCCTTCTTTTTGTAGCTGGCGATGGATTCGTGCACCTTCTTGAGGTGTGTGATTGCTATTCTTTCCTTCGTCGATGCTCCCGCTGCGCAGGATGAATTCAACTAACTCACGAATCGCGATTCTTTTTACTGCCACCTTCTCACCTCGTTCTTGTATCTGCATATGCGATCATTTAAAATCGTTTTGCTTTTTCACCATAGAAGATTTTCGGTAGCTCGTCAAGTGTTAGTCCACGCTGGGCAATCCTAGCTTTCCATAACAAGCAGAAACCAGAATCGCCAAAATCGTTCAGGGAAACCACAATTTTTTTACTTTTAAGGTATAATAGAGAAGAATTAAGTGATCGTGCGTTTTATTACTGATAGAAAAGAATCATTTGAGACTTTTAGTAAAACAAATCACGGCAATGAAAACTACTTTTAGTGCTTCAGGGAGGAAAATAATGATTCAAATCGAGGGCTTTGTTACCGGAATCGCGCAAGAAAATTGCTATTTGATTCATAATGAAAAAAACTTGTTGGTCGTTGATCCAGGTTCAGAGGGTGATCGACTTGTAAAAGAAATCGACCGTATCGGAAAAAAACCGCAAGCGATTTTATTAACACATACTCACTACGATCACATTGGGGCGGTCGAACAGATTCGGAATAACTACAACATTCCTGTGTATGTAAGCCCGCTAGAACAAAAATGGTTAGGCGATCCCATCTTAAATCTTTCTGGTTTAGGACGTCATGACGATATGCCGGATTTAATCCTTCAGCCAGCAGAATACGAATTTGAAATGAAGGAATACACTATCGGCGGCATGACTTTTCAAGTGGTTCCGACACCTGGTCATTCGATTGGCAGTGTCAGTTTCATCTTTGATGACTTTGTCGTTGTAGGGGATGCACTTTTCCGAGGCAGTATTGGTCGCACAGATTTGTATACGGGGGATATGCAACAATTGCTCTACAGTATCAAAACGTACCTATTTACCCTTCCCCATGAACTCCCGGCTTATCCAGGACATGGTGAGGCAACAACGATCGGTCGCGAGGTCGACACAAACCCATTCTTTAATTAATCAACTTTTTGGAGGTTATAAATATGGCAGAAACAAATCTTTATATTGTTCGACATGGTAAAACAATGTTCAATACGTTAGCTCGTGTGCAGGGCTGGTGTGATACACCACTAACAAAGAGCGGACGTGACGGGATTCATTACGTCGGCTTGGGCTTGCAAGATACAAAGTTCGAAGAGGCATACTCCAGTGATTCTGGGAGAGCGATCGAAACGATGCGAATTCTTTTAAATGAACACCCTGAAGGAAAAAATATTCCCTATCACGTAGATCCTCGTATCCGTGAATGGTGCTTTGGCTCCTTAGAAGGCGCCTACGATGCAGAAATGTGGGGCGTTTTGCCACGTGTACTGAATTTTAAAACAGAAGATGACCTGTTTGCTACAGATGTCAGCTTTGAAGAAATCGCCAATGCGATCGAAGGAGCGGATACCGCAAATTGGGCCGAACCTTATTCAACATTGCGTGATCGTGTATGGAATGGTTTTGAAGACATCGCTCAAAGCCGTGAAAAACAAGGCGGAGGAAATGTTTTGATCGTCTCCCATGGTTTGACGATCGCCTTCTTGTTAAGCTTGATTGATTCAAAACAGCCGGTACGTGCCAACTTGTTGAACGGCAGTATCAATCGTCTGCGTTATGAAAATGGAGAATTCTCCATTCGCGCCATCAATGATATCAGCTATATGGAACGTGGAAAATCGATCTCTGATCATTCAGAAGCATAGTTCGCAAACTGTCAGCAAGCGCTGGCAGTTTTTTTCTTTAAAAAAGCTTAGCCATTTTTAGATGGTCTTTTCAAAGCTGAAACGGTATACTGATTATTGTTATTAACTTGAAAGGACGTATAACTTCATGCTTATTGCCAATATTTTTAAAGCAATTATTCTTGGGATCGTCGAAGGAATCACCGAATGGTTGCCAATTTCTTCCACAGGACACCTCATCTTAGCGGATGAATTCATCCGGCTGAATATGAGCCCTGCCTTTATTGAAATGTTCAACGTGGTGATTCAATTGGGGGCGATTTTAGCCGTAGTTGTCTTGTTTTTCAGCAAATTGAATCCCTTCGCTCCTAGTAAAAATCATAAAGAGAGACAGGAAACATGGACATTGTGGTTCAAAGTCATTATTGCCTGCTTACCCGCAGCAGTCATTGGCTTGCCGTTAGATGACTTTCTAGATGAACATTTCCATAAATTTCTACCAGTTGCTATCATGTTGATTGTTTACGGGATCGCCTTCATCGTGGTGGAACGGATGAATAAAAATAAAACACCGAAATGCACGAATTTAAATGATTTCACCTATAAAGCCGCATTGATCGTGGGTGGCTTTCAATTACTTTCTTTGATTCCTGGGACCTCCCGCTCGGGTGCAACGATCCTGGGAGCAATTATTATCGGAAGCTCCCGTTATGTTGCAACAGAATTTTCTTTCTTCCTTGGAATTCCCGTCATGTTTGGGGCCAGTGGATTAAAAATCGTTAAATTTTTGATGCATGGAAACACTTTTGGTGCTTCAGAAATTATCGTATTATTGGTGGGCATGGTCACTGCCTTTGTAGTATCGATCATTGCTATTAAGTTCTTATTGGATTATATTAAACGAAATGACTTTACCGTGTTTGGCTGGTATCGAATCGTTCTGGGTATCATCTTGATCGGCTATTGGCTGATCGCTATGTAGGATCTGCATTTTTGCAGGTCTTTTTTTTTGCAAATTTATTTCTGACACTTGAATAAACGATAGTTATTCTAAATAAGGATTACTGTCGTTTATTTTCATTTTTTTGTTGGTATACTGCGGAAAAACATTTTAACAGCTAATGATAGTCATTCTCAACGGTAATTGATAATTACTTTCGTTCTCAATTAGCGATTTAAATTATCAATTATGCCGATTGCTATGATACTATGAAATTGAAAGAAACAGTGCCCACACATCTCATCAGTTGTGAGTGATTGGTTCTGATAGATTTCTTTGTATTTAGAAAGGAGGAAAAGTGATGAGTAAAGAAGAACGTAATGCCTTTCTCTCTACCCTTTTCTGTTTCGTATTTTTGATGATTGGAAAAATTTCAAGCGGCTTCTCCCTGCCTGTTTCTCCCCTCTTTTTCGTTTTGGCAATTATCTGTGGTGGATGGAAGCAAACCTTTGAAGGTTTCAGTGAGCTCATACAGGATCGCACATTAAACGTCGATTTATTAATGGCTTTAGCAGCAATCGGTGCCTGTTTGATCGGTAATTGGTTTGAGGGTGCGATGTTGACGTTTATTTTTTGTTTGAGTGGCGCCCTGGAAGAATATGCGACCAATAAAAGCACAAAAGAAATCACCGCGCTAATGAATGTTGCCCCCAATGAGGCGTTGAAAATTGTTGAGGGTGAGCACCTCACAG
Organism: Enterococcus sp. AZ048; assembly: GCF_051715125.1. NCBI lineage: Bacteria > Bacillati > Bacillota > Bacilli > Lactobacillales > Enterococcaceae > Enterococcus > Enterococcus sp. AZ048. The sequence continues at coordinate 1,486,383 of NZ_JBIOTD010000001.1, forward strand.
TTCCCGTGGAAGAATTACAAGTGGGAGATCTTGTGTTTGTGCCTAAGGGGAAAGCTGTACCGATTGATGGTCGAATGCTCGATGCCTCGTCAATCGATGAATCTGCTATCTCTGGTGAATCTGTTCCGGTTGAAAAAGCGGTCAATGATGATGCCTTTGGCGGAACCATCAATTTAGGTCAGCCATTTACATTGGAAGTATCAAAAACAAGCAATAATACGTTATTCGCTCAAATATTGCGATTAGTCGAAAATGCTCAAAATGAGAAAAGTGCAACAGCGACATTCATTGAACAAATTGAAAATGTATACGTCAAAATTGTTCTTATTACCGTACCAGTAATGATTCTACTGACCCATTTCGTATTGGGTTGGAGTATGACAGAGAGCTTTTATCGCGGCATGGTGTTATTAGTCGTAGCCTCCCCCTGTGCGTTAGTCGCTTCTGCCACTCCCGCAGCGTTGGCAACGATCTCTAATGGAGCGAAGAAAGGGATTTTATTTAAATCTGGCAAAACAATAGAAAAACTCGCCGATTTGCGGGCCATATCCTTCGATAAAACGGGAACTCTGACACAAGGAAAACCGCGTGTTACGGATTACCATACATTGTACGAAGACCCAGTGATTCCTCAGCTCTTCTATTCTATGGAACGCCAATCTGCTCATCCGCTGGCAGCGGCTATTACGAAGTTTTTCAAAAATGAAGAGACACTCGACCTCTCCATTGAAGAACGGGCGGGCTTCGGTTTAGAAGCAAGTTATCAAAATGAACGGTGGCAATTGGGCAAACCGACAGACGGGCAGAGGCATCCTTTGATCAAGCAGTGGCATGATGAGGGAAAGACCGTGGTCGTCCTCAGTAACAATGAGACGATTGTCGCATTAGTAGGATTGATGGATTTGCCTAAGCCCTACACGAAAGAGGTCATCCACTATTTTCAGGAGGAAGATGTGCAAACCGTCATGCTCACCGGCGATAATTATGGAGCAGCCAGTTACATTGCCCATCAATTGGGATTAAATGATTATCACAGCGGCTGTCTGCCCGCTGATAAAACAGAATTAGTCAAACAGCAGCAAACGGCGTTTCACGTCAACGCAATGGTTGGCGATGGAATCAACGATGCTCCCGCTTTGGCGACTGCAAGCATCGGGGTTGCTATGGGCGAAGGAACCGATGTTGCGATGGAAGTTTCCGATATGGTTCTAATGAAGAATGATTTGACCAAATTAATGTACAGTCATCGTCTAGCAAAAAAAATGAAGCGGATCGTTCGACAAAATATCCTATTTTCCTTAAGCGTCATTTGTTTGCTGATCGCGAGCAATTTCTTACAATTTCTCACTCTTCCCTTTGGCGTGATCGGACATGAAGGAAGTACGATACTTGTGATTATAAATGGGTTGCGGATGCTCCTACCTCTAAAAGAACCGAAACACTTGGATGAGACAAAATGCACGGCTTGCCCATTATACAAATCAGCCAATTAAGAATCGGATCGGACGGGTATACCCTTCTGTTCATAAAAATAGAATCGGGCACATGAATCAACGCTGTTGCCTTCCTATATATTTATTTTCTGTTAAGGAAAAAAACTTGTCACGATTTTATTGCATTGAAAAGCGGCTTTATGTATAATGAGTAATGTTGAATTGTACGGAAATAACCGTATAAGACTGAATTCGGAGGTGAAATCCATGCCAAACATTGAATCTGCAATCAAACGTGTTCGCACTAGCGAAGCTGCTAACGCTAAAAACTCATCACAAATGAGCGCAATGCGTACTACTGTTAAGAAATTTGAAGAGGCTGCTGATGCTGGCGCTGAAAATATGAACGACCTTTATAAAGAAGCTGCTAAAGCAATCGATATGGCTGAATCAAAAGGTTTGATCCACAAAAACAAAGCAAACCGCGACAAAGCGCGTCTTGCTAAAAAATTAGCGAAATAATAAAAACCGATCGTTTGATCGGTTTTTTATTTTGTCCTCTGGATACAAAAATAGCGTCGATACCATTGGTATCAACGCTATTTTTTATTTGTTCGTCAATTCCGTATAACTTTTCGCCCGTTCTTCCATATCATCAACGGTTTGTGTTAGCATCTCTTCTACTAGCTCATCATCTTTTTTGATGTTGTGCAATGCAGAGAAACGTGTCTGACCTTCAAGGAAAGCATTCATTTTACTGAAATCTGCTTTCTTAAAGTCGATCCGCATTGGGTCCTTGCCTTTTTGTGCACGTACAGGATCGTAGCGATAAAGCGGCCAATAGCCTGATTCAACGGCTTCTTTCGATTCTTCGATCGATTGACTCATTCCACCTCGAATCCCGTGATTGATACACGGTGTATACCCAATAATCAATGATGGTCCCGGGTAGGCTTCTGCCTCCTGGATTGCCTTCAATGCCTGCGTCGGATTGGCTTCGATCGCGACTTGAGCGACATAAACATCCCGATACGTCATAGCCATCATACCCAAATCTTTTTTCTTCGTTTTCTTCCCGCCGGCCGCAAATTTCGCAATAGCTGCTGAAGGGGTTGCTTTGGACATCTGACCTCCGGTATTTGCATAGACTTCATTGTCCATAACCAAAATATTGACATCCTCACCAGAAGCTAAGACGTGGTCAATACCGCTGAAGCCGATATCATAGGCCCATCCATCGCCTCCGATGATCCATTGACTAGGTTTCGCAAACATCTCATGATCTGCGAGAATTGAACGCAAGTCTTCGTCTGTTTCTTCACCTAATACGGCACGTAATTTTGCCGCACGCTGTTGACTGCCTTCACCATCTAACATGTGGTTCATCCAGTCCTGTAACTGGGCCCTTGTATCCTCTGACCCAACGCCATTTTCCAAAGCCTTCATAACTTTATTAGCTAAACGATTTCGTTTGGTTTGGTTTGCCATGTGCATACCTAGACCGTATTCTGCGTTGTCTTCAAAAAGTGAATTGCTCCATGCAGGTCCTCTGCCATCTTCGTTCACAGTATATGGTGTCGCTGGTGCAGAACCGCCCCAAATAGAAGAGCATCCAGTCGTGTTTGCCACCATCATGCGGTCCCCGAACAATTGGGTCAATAGCTTCACATATGGTGTTTCCCCACAGCCCGCACATGCGCCTGAGAATTCCAATAATGGCTGCTCAAATTGAGAGCCCTTAACAGAAAATTTCTTGGCTGGATTGGCTTTTTGACGCAACGTCATCGCGAAGGCCCAATTAACTGCTTGATCTTTCTGATCTTCATAGGATTTCATAACTAACGCTTTTTCTTTAGCAGGGCACGCTTCTACACAAAGCCCACATCCTGTACAGTCTTCCAACGATACTTGGATACGGTATTTGAACCCGTCTTTTCCACGCATATCACGAGTAATAAAGCCTTCTGGCGCCGCCTCCATCTCTTCTTCGTCCGCAAGGAATGGACGAATCGCTGCGTGAGGACAAACAAAGGCACACTCGTTACACATCGTACAGGCTTCTGGAATCCATTCAGGCACTTCCAGTGCAATTCCGCGCTTCTCATACGCTGCTGTTCCTGAAGGCATCACGCCGCCCAACATACCATTTTCAATCAGGTCGTTGACAGAAAGCGCATTGCCTTCTTGACGGTTGATTGGCTCTAAGATATTGCGAATATAGGCAGGTTTCTCTTGATCTTCCTTATTAAACAGCGGTTTTACTTCAATCTCTGCCCATTCAGCCGGTATTTCTACTTTTTTCAACTCAGCGACTGTCGCGTCGATCGCCTGCCAATTGCGCTCAACGATCGTTCTAGATTTTTTACCATAAGCGGCATCTACTTCTGCTTTAAGCAGTGGCAAATACGTCTCATGATCCAAAATATCTGTCAATTCAAAGAAGGCTGTGGACATTACTTGGTTGATCCGTCCGCCAAGGCCTGTCTTTTGCGCGATCTCCATTGCATTGATAATGTAGAAATTGATCTTGTGTTCTGCTAAATAGCGTTTGATTCTGCTTGGTAATAACTGTTTGACTTTTTCTTCTGTCCAAACCGTATTAAGCAAGAATGTCCCGCCATCTTTTAACCCTTTAACTAAATCATATTGGTGGATGTAGGCGCTGTTATGGCATCCCACAAAATCAGCAGCTTCCACGTTATAGATTGAAAGAATCGGTTCTTTACCAAAACGTAAATGGGAATTCGTCAAGCCGCCTGATTTTTTAGAATCATAGGAGAAATACGCCTGCGCATAATAATCCGTGTTGTTCCCGATTATTTTAATCGCTTGCTTATTCGCCCCCACTGTACCATCAGAACCAAGTCCCCAGAACTTCGCTTGGAAGGTAGATGTCGGTGTCAAATCCAATACTTCACCCATTGGTAAGGACAGATTTGTCACATCGTCGTTGATCCCGATCGTAAACCGTTGCTTCATTTCGTTTGTCGGTACTAAAAGATGGTCAAAAACAGCCACGATTTGATCTGGCGTAACATCTTTAGAAGCAATTCCGTAACGGCCGCCAATAACGATTGGACGGTTCGTGTGACGGTACAGTACACTTTGTACATCCAATAATAACGGTTCGCCATCTGATCCTGGTTCCTTCGTACGATCAAGTACTGCTACTTTCTCAACGGTTGCAGGTAATTTTTCTAATAGATTTTCAGCAGGAAAAGGACGGTATAGATGAATATCAATAAAACCGACTTTACGGCCATTGGCATTCAAGTAATCCACTGTTTGCTGGATCGTTGGTGAAGCAGATCCCATCGCAATGATCACTTCTGTCGCTTCTGGATCTCCATAATAATTCGTTAAATCATAATTGGTTCCACGGAGATCGTTGATTTTCTGCATATATTTTTGAACGATCGCCGGCATTTCGTCGTAATAACGATTGACTGTTTCTCTTTGTTGGAAATGAATGTCTGGATTTTGAGCCGTTCCAGATACATTCGGACGATTTGGATTCATCCCAAGTTTACGGAATTCTTCCAACGCTTCCCAATTCACCATCGCTTTTAGGTCATCATAATCAAGAACTTCAATTTTTTGCAGCTCATGACTGGTTCTGAAGCCATCAAAGAAATTCATGAATGGTAATTTGCCTTCGATGCTCGCCAAATGGGCAACAGCGGACAAATCCATTACTTCCTGTACGCCGCCTTCAGCGAGCATACAAAATCCTGTTTGTCGAGCAGCCATCGCATCACTGTGGTCGCCGAAAATACTCAAGGCGTTCGTAGAAACTGCACGCGCTGCTACATGAAACACCGTCGGCAGTAATTCGCCCGCGATTTTGAACATATTTGGAATCATGAGAAGCAGTCCTTGCGAAGCGGTATACGTCGTGGTCAATACACCGGTCTTTAATGACCCGTGCACGGTCCCTGCGGCTCCTGCTTCTGATTGCATTTCAACTACCTTTACTGTCTCATTAAAAATATTTTTGCGGCCCTGTTCTGCCCATTCATCAACGACTTCTGCCATTGTTGAGCTAGGGGTGATCGGATAAATACCTGCAACTTCAGTAAATGCGTAAGATATATGTGCTGCTGCAGTATTTCCATCCATTGTCTTCATCGTTTTCATCATTTGCACCTCGCTTAAACCAATTGCTCCTGTCTTGTCTTTTGAATGTACTGATCAATTTCATTTGCTGCAATTTTCCCAGCGCCCATTGCTAAAATGACTGTTGCTGCACCCGTTACGATATCTCCTCCAGCAAACACTCCTGGTATCGACGTTGCACAGGTTTCTTCATCTGCATCAATGTACCCCCATTTATTCAGAGCCAACTCAGGGAATGTATCTAATAGCACTTTGTTGGCCCCTTGCCCGATTGCTTCGATCGCTGTGTCTGCTTCGATAATAAATTCGCTGCCTGGAATCACGATTGGTCGACGACGACCTGAATCATCCGGTTCCCCTAATTCCATTTGAACACATTTAACTGATTTTAGGCGGCCGGCACCATCGTCCATATATTCGATTGGATTCGTCAACCAGTGATACTCGATGCCCTCTTCTACCGAATGGTGATACTCTTCTTCTCGGGCAGGCAATTCTTCTAATGACCGACGATAAACGATCGATACCTTTTCAGCACCCAAACGCTTAGCAGAACGTGCTGCATCCATCGCAACATTCCCGCCGCCGATAACAACGACATTTTTTGATTTTTGAATAGGTGTATCGTATTTAGGAAACTCATACCCGTGCATCAAATTGACACGCGTTAAATATTCACTGGAAGAATAGACCCCATTTAATGAAGTCCCTTTGATTCCTTGGAATCTTGGTGCACCCGCGCCTACAGAAAGATAGCAGGCATCAAAATCACTGATGATCTCATCCATCGTGATCGTTTTTCCGACGACCACGTTCGTTTCGATTTTCACGCCTTGTGCGACGATCCGATCGATCTCTTTTTTAACGATGCGCTTTGGCAGACGGAATTCTGGAATCCCGTAGGTCAATACGCCGCCTGGCGCATGCAGCGCTTCGTAAACAGTGACATCATAGCCTGATTTCGCCAAATCTCCTGCGACAGTAAGTCCAGAAGGACCGGCACCAATAACTGCCACACGGCCTTTTTCTCCTGAAGCTTCCTTTGCTTCAAATGGCTGTTCCAACGCCCAGTCTGCAACAAGACGTTCGAGCTTTCCGATGGCAACCGGTTCGAATTTCTTCGATCGTCCCAATCGACAAACCATCTCACATTGTTTCTCCTGTGGGCACACTCGTCCACAGATGGCTGGCAGATTGCTGTATTTGCTTAAAATTTCATAAGCTAATGGCATCTCGCCATCCTCAATTGCTTTGATAAATCCAGGAATATCGATCATAACTGGACAGTTTTCGATACACGGCGCATTTTTGCATTGAAGGCAGCGGCTTGCTTCCAACTGTCCTTCTTCTAGCGTGTAGCCTAAAGCGACCTCATCAAAGTTATGATTGCGAACCTCCGGCGCTTGTTCCTTCATAGGAGTTTTCGTATAACTGCGTTTAGCCATTTGAACTCACCTGCTTTTCGTATCTTTCGTTGGCCAGTACTTCCTCTGGTCGATATTGCTGCATTCGATTGACAAATTCGTTCCAATCGACTTCTTCGCCTAAGAATTCTGGTCCATCCACGCAAGCAAATTTGATAGAATCGTCAACAGTCACTCGGCAGCCGCCGCACATGCCTGTTCCGTCGATCATGATAGGATTCAATGAGACGTAGATTGGCACGTCATACTTTTGTGCAGTCAGAGTACAAAACTTCATCATGATACTCGGTCCGATAGCCCAAGCCATCGAGATCGTTTCACGCTGAAAGACCTCTTCCATTGCTTGTGTGACCAATCCTTTTTGGCCGACAGAACCATCGTCTGTCATCAATATCAGCTCATCCGAATACTCAGCACACTCTTCTTTTAAGATCAATAACTCTTTGTTTTTTGCACCAAGAACGGTAATTACACGGTTTCCGGCTTCTTTCAATCCCTTAACGATCGGGAACAAAGCAGCTATCCCAACACCGCCTCCAACGAGGAGAACGGTACCATAATTTTCAATGTCTGTTGCTTTTCCAAGAGGACCAACGATATCTGACAACCCTTCTCCAGCCATGACGGTGGCCAGTTGCGCGGTCGACTTTCCGATTACTTGAAAAATTAAGCGTACCCAACCCGCTTCTTTATCTGTATCGACGACTGTCAACGGAATCCGCTCACCCTGTTCGTCGATTCGCAAGATCACAAACTGCCCTGGCTGTGCCTTGCTGGCAATTCGCGGCGCTTCTACTAAAATTTCATACTCCGTTGGCGCCAGTTCCTTGCGTTCCAATACTTTAAACAAAATCTCACTCCATTCCTCCAAGGTAATCCTTATTCCGCTGCTTCTACCAAAGTTTTCACAAATGCTTTCAATACTTCTTCATCCTCATCATCTGCTTCATTTTCGATTTTCACAGTTTCCGCTGCTTTTTTAGCGCCTGTTTTGGCAAAAGCTTCATCAAATGCGATCGCTGCATGGCAGAAATAGTCTGGATATAACTCGCTATCGCCACTTCCTACGACACCGTAGATTTTTCCTGATAGATCTTCCTCAGGTAATTCTTCATGCAAGTCTTCCAAATCGAAAGGCAATTCCCCATCTCCATCAGTATAAGTAGCTAGGACACAGATATCCGCATCTTCATAAAAATCTGCTTCTGCCTCATCCGCATCCACGCGTTCAACGTCGATCCCGATTTCTTCAAAAGCATCCTCCAGAATTTCAGAGATTCCTTCTGTGTTTCCTGTGTTTGTTGCATAAACGATCTTTGCTAATGTCATTTTGTTCATCCTTTCTTTTATGGTTTTATACATTTTTGTTGCATATATAAAGCCAGCGACGCTGACTATTATCGATTGAGAAAAATTACACGCAGCATTTTAAAAATAGTAAAATGAGTACACGGTTAAAGGTGTTTATTTTTATTATGAAGCGCTTAACAAGCTTATTTTTAGGTATTCAACACCTTTGTTTAATCATACCTCAAAAATGTGAATTATTAAACATTGCTGAGAAATTTTTATCCTAATTTTTTTGAACAAGTCGGTAATAGTTGTTTTTCTAACTTTGTTTTTCCATCTCAACTAATTTGTCGCTTTTAATCGATTTTCTGGAATTTTATTTCGCAAACGCAAAAAAAGCCATCGAATACGCGATTATCCGATGGTTTCTTTTCAATAATAAAACTATTTTTTTATTTTTTCTGTTGTTTTTAAGATAAATAGCTGAAAGTTGATCTCCTTATCGGCTTGACCCGTCTTCACTTCATAATCATTTTCGACTAATTCATCATACATTGAGACAAGTAGATTGAGTGGAAATTTCGCAACCTGCTGCATCGCTAATTTCACTCGATATGGATGGACTCCTAATGTTTCCGCGATATTGGCCTGCTGATAGCCAATTTTCTGCAAGACTTTGGTTTGTAGCAGCAGACGAATCTGACCAATCAAAATCGCGGTCAATTTAATCGTTTCTTCCCCTTGCAAATGCAGCTCTTCATATGTTTGATAAGCTTTTGCCGTGTCGCCTTTTAAAATTTGTTCCGTCAGTTCAAAGATGTTGTGCTCTAAGGTTTTTGGAACCAAATCTTGGACTAATTGAAGGGTGATTGTCCCTCCATCACCCGCAAGTAACAATAATTTTTCAATTTCATTCATTGCTTTTGAAAGATCAAAATCTGTTAATCGTAAAAATAAGTCAAATGCTTCTTTTGATATTTTTACATTTTCATTGCTGATATAGCGCTGCAAAAAATTACGCAATTCTCGCTCTTGAAGCGGAGCGGCATCGATGATCTCGGTTTTCTTTAATGCCTTTGTGATTTTTTTGCGGGCATCCAGCTTGGGATAATTCGCCCAAAAAACGACGATCGAGGTGTCTAACGGTCGCTTGAGGTACTCCACCGAACCATCCGTGTCCTGCTCTGGCGTGTTACTTTTCTTTTCTCCAGTTAAAAAGTAAGGATTCTCAACAAAAATGAGCCGGTAATCACCAAAAAAGGGCATCGTTTCTGCCTCGTCGATGACTGCGCCTAGACCGCTTTCCTCCATATCAAAAGACATGAAATTCAATTCTTCGAGGTCATCTTTTTTCATCCGGTCAATAAATGCTTGCCGGATTTCTTGAATCAGATAATCTTCTGTTCCTGTCACTAGATAAACCGGTTTTAGCGGTGCAGTTCTAATCTGTTGAAGGGCTTCTTGTGTATTCATGTCATACTCCTAATTCAGTAGTAATTAAAGTTGAATTTCTATAGTATATCACTAATCCTCATGGGGAATGGTATACGTAGGGTCTTTGCCAAAATCACCTGACACATTGACTCTTCATGCTACCACGATTACTCAGGAAAATCTATTAAGACTTTGATTTTTCCCTTTTTTGATAGTGCAGACCATTGATAATAAACCATTCCTTGGTGATCTGTTCGATAAGTCCTGGTCTGATATTTTTTTAATTTATCCAATGTTTCCACCGTGGGATGGCCGTATCGGTTTCTTCTCCCGACAGAAATAATCCCATATTTAGGTTGCAGTTGCTTTAACAGAGCTTCTCCAGTCGAGGTGTTGCTTCCATGATGCCCTATTTTTAAAAAATCGGTTGTTAATTTCGGATAATAGGCACCCATTTTTTCTTCCCCTGTTGTTTCCAAATCGCCCGTCAATAAAAAGCGTTGCTTGTTTACCACAAAATAGGCCACTACCGAGTCATCATTTTTTCCTTGGCTTGTTTCGGGAGAGAGTATTTGAAGCTTCAAGTGATTGCCAACCGTATCCCCTCTTTTTATTAAATGGATGGCTGTGTCATTGATAGGCTGAAGAATCTTTTTTAGTTCCATTTGTGACCCCTTGGCTAGATAGAGATTTTTTACTGTTATCTCATTTAATAGATGACCTAACTCCCCCATATGATCCGCATCATTATGAGTAATCACTACATGGTCGATCGAGCGGCATCCCACAGACTTTAAAAAAGGCACTAAATTGTAATCAGAGGGATTCTTCAGTTGTCGCGTCTGCCACTTCTTTCGTTTAAAATGCAATCGTCCACCCGTATCAATCAAAAATGTTTCTTGCTTAAAGGGCAGTTTGATGAAGATACTGTCTCCTTGTCCAACATCGACAAACGCCACTAGGCCATTCACAGAAAAAGCAGTCGTTGCTAAAAGGAATAGGGACACGCAAACGAGCCAATAAATCGGCTGCTGATAGGCCAAGCGGTCGATCAGGAAAAGAACACATAGGATGAGGCACAGCAACGTTAAAAAGCTTGGGTGACCAATGACTATATTGGGAAAGGCGACAAGGGCCAACCCTTTTTCCAAGAGGCTAAACAGTCCGTCAAACAATGGTGCAGGCAGTGATAAAACAGGAATGAAGCAACCAAAAAATAATACCACCGAACCTGGTAAAATCAGCCATTCGAATAATGGAAACAACAACAATGTGAGTAGCCCTCCAACAACGGTCCACTCGCTAAAGCTATAGATCAGCAAAGGCAATGCCAGTGCTGAAAACATGAACATTTGTTGCCAGTTTTTAAAAGACAGATCATTAAGAAAGAGGAGCATCAAAGCAAAATAAATACTTAATTGAGCACCCACTGACCAAAAAACCAAGGGGAAGCAAAAGACTAAGATATAAAGCATGAGGCTCCATTGATCCAGCTTAGATAATGATCGCTCAAACGTGAGACAACCAAACGCAAGTAAGAAACTGATAACCGCTCGGATGGTACTATAGCTGCCGCCTGTTAAAAATACTAGAAGCAATCCCACCAAAGTAAGTACCCACAAGCGTGTTCCTCTTATCAGCCCCAGACGTTTAAGCAGCAAGTGAATACCCCCGAGGTAAAATTGAATATGCAAACCAGACAGTGTAAACAAGTGCAGCAATCCGGTTGTCTTGTAGGCAGCGGTGTATTCCGTGAACTGCTCATCCTTATACCCCAGCACTAACGCCTTTACATAACTGCTTAGACGTTTGGAGTAGCGCTGATCGACTTTCCAGATCAATTTCTGGCGCACAAGGCTTAATGACACTTTATTCTGTCTATAGGGCTTCATAGACTCAACTTGGATTTTTTGATTAAATCCCAAACTTTTATACTGTTTTCTTTCATCAAACCCGTTCAGGTTTCGCGGGCCTTCAAACGAAGCAGTTTCTCCACTGATCACGGCCGTATCCGGCACGTTTCTTTTCGTCCAAAGAGCTTTTTCTGCTGGCGTTTTCAGCACATAATAAAGTAAGTATTTTTTCTTTTTCATCTTTCCTGTAAACTTTAAAAAATCGCCATCAACTTTTATTGAATCGGGTTGTATTTCGATCGTTTGATTCGTGAATTCTTTTGGTGATGATTGATTTTGGTTTACATAATAATACGTTCGTAAACCAAGAAAAAAACTGCACAAAAAGACCAGCAGTATCAGCCGATGATTTTTCATGCAGAGAATCCGTAAAAACAAAACGATAAGAATTACTAGAAGCCATAAATTCATTTGATAGATCAGACTTCCTGATAATACAGCAACCAAGATCGGTAAAATTAAGTAGTTGCGAACAGCAGCTATCCTTCAGGCAATGTGGCAGCATCTTCTCCTAATTGTAGTTTAGTGAAGTATTTACTTTCGAGATGTACTTGATGCATGCTAGCACCTACTTGCTTGATCAACTCGATCGCATACGGATCATTGTGATAATCCTTCAAATAATGGATCTTTTTGATCCCTGCTTGCAGCAATGCTTTTGTACAGGCGAGACACGGAAAATGAGTGACATAGACCTCCGCTTGATCTGTTGCGATCCCTAGCTTTGCGCATTGCAGCAGCGCATTCATCTCCGCGTGAATCGTCCGAAGACAGTGACCATCGACCACATAGCAGCCTTCATCCATACAATGAACATCTCCGCTGACTGAGCCATTGTACCCTCCAGCGATGATTCGCTTATCCCGCACGATCGTTGCTCCTACTTCTAAACGTGTACAGGTACTTCTTAATGATAATAAAACGGCTTGCGCCATAAAATATTGATCCCAAGGGATTCTTTCAGTCATCCATTATTCGTCCTCTCTTTTGATCTTTCTTATATTGTAATCGAGTCCTTTAAATTTTCAAGCGTCTTTTCACCAATTCCTGATACTTTCGTCAAGTCTTCGATCGCGCGAAAACTGCCATTTTCTTCACGATACTTGATAATATCTGCTGCTTTTTTCTCTCCGATCCCGCTCAATTGCTGCAATTCGGTTGCATCTGCTGTGTTGATATTGACTTTTGCTGTTTCTGCTTCAGCAGTTCCTGAGCCCCCTTCTGAAGGTTCTTCTTGAATAGTTGGGATTTCTTCTCCAACTTTAGGAACATAAATTATTTCCTGATCCATTACTAGTTTTGAAAAGTTTAGTTGGTTTTGATCTGCCTCTTCCATAAACCCGCCGGCCAAATCGATCACATCCATCAAACGCATGCCTTCCTTAATACGATACATTCCTGCTTTTTTTACTGCGCCTTTTACGTCAACATACCATTCTTGATCTTTGGATTCACTCGTGTCTAGCGACGCACTGCTTTCTGTAGAAAACAATGCTGGGTCTGAGATTTCATTGTCAGGTTCTCTTGTAAGAAAGAAAAAAACGATCGGAAGCAGTACGAGAGGCAGAGCAAACAAAATAGGATACTTTTTCAAATAATCTTTCATAACACCCTCCTTTTCGTTTAACATACGCAACAAAAAAGAGAAATAGCATGGCTGCTTCTCTTTTTTTCTATGAAATACAAAAAACGTGCCCGATTTTTCAATCGGACACGTTCAGCTTTTTTTATTTCATCGTCTCTAAATAATCCAAGGCGTCTTTTACTGTTTTTACAGGAACAATTTTCATTTCTGTGTCTATTTTTTTAGCCGCAGCTTTTGCTTCTTGATAGTTTGATTTGATTCCTGGCTGTGCTTCTTTCATTTCCTTCGTGATCTCATCGTCTGGAGCGAAGAAAACCTTATTCTTATCTGCGGCTGCACTGGCGACTTTTTTATCGATCCCGCCAATCCGGCCAACTTCGCCATTGGCGTTTATAGTCCCGGTTCCGGCAATTTTTTCGCCATGACGCAGGTCTTTATCGATCAATTGTTCGTAAATTTCTAATGTGAACATCAAGCCTGCGGAAGGACCGCCAATGTCACCTGCATCGACTTTCACTTTTTCCTGTGAATCGATCTCTGTGTGGTCCGTCAGTGTAATACCGATCCCCGGCTTCTTGTCAGTCGGAAGCTTGATCAATTTCTCTGTCGCTTCCTTGGTCTCGCCATTATGGACATAGGTCACTTTCATTTCTTGACCTACTTTTTGAGATTTGACATATTTCATGAAGTCTTCACTGCTGGTAAAAGTTTTGCCGTCCGCTTTGGTTACGGTATCGCCAACATTTATTTTTCCAGCGAAGTTTGAATTTTTTTCTACACCTAGCACATATACACCTTTGTATTCCATCTTATAAGGCTTGTTCGCAAGTTTCAATGCCTGCTCGATCGCAAAGTTTTGCGATGTCTCCATATTGAACTTTTGAATCTGCATGTATTCATCATCACTGGCACCGCCAGTCAATTCATCTGCAGAAATAATTTCATTAAAGGGTTCCATTTTTGATCGTAACGCCGTAAATACTGTTGCTCGACGAATTCCAACAGAGGTTAGACTGAAGGAGCCTTTATGCTCGTCCTTCTTATCATTGACCGTGATCAATTCCTTTAAGTTGATGGTCTCGCCGGGCTGTTCAATATAGTAAGGGATCGGCACAATTATACAGGCGACGACTATTAAGGCTAAAAAAATAAGCAGTAATCGTTTGACAAGTTTATTATTTTTCACTATTCTCACGCTTCTCTTCCAATGCCCGATAGACTGCTTCAGGCAAGTATTCTTTTATATCTCCATTGAACGTCCAGACTTCCTTCAAAATCGATGAACTAATGTGGCTGTATTTCGGATCTGCTAGTAAAAAGACTGATTCCAAGCCCTGGTCTAAGTGATGATTCATCAAGGCGATCTCTTTTTCATATTCATAATCCTTCACGCTTCGGATTCCCCGTAGCAAAAAGGTTGCGCCGAGCTTTTCGGCCACGTTGACGGTCAATTCATTTTCTTGACCCACCACCCGAACATTCGACAAGTGTTTTACAGACTCCTCCACAATAGCTAATTTTTCTTCAGAGGTAAAGTAACTTTTCTTATTTGTATTTACGAAAACGCCGATGATCAATTCATCAAACAATTTCGCGCCCCGTTCAATTGTATCTAAATGCCCCATCGTTAATGGATCAAAACTTCCGGGAAAAAGCGCAATGCGTGTCATCTTAATCCTCCCAATCATAAATCGTTATGGCGGTGATACCATAATCTTGACGTTTACGTTCTTTTAATGTCCCTATTTTTTCAGGTAAAATTACTTCTTTATCTGTTTCACAGACAACTGTCGCACGAGACGTTAACAAGTCATTATGCAGCAGCATTTCGATCTGTTTGACGATCTCTTGTTTCGCATAGGGCGGGTCCAACAGAACCAAATCAAATTGCAGTCCGTTATCTGTTAACTGCTGGATTGCTTGATTGGCAGGCATCTTCATAAGTTGAAAAGCCGCTTCCTTTTTAGTCATGGCGACATTTTCCCGAATGATTTCCATCGCTCGATAGTTTTTTTCCACTAAAACAGCCTGGTCCATTCCCCGCGAAACTGCTTCTATGCCTAACGATCCGCTGCCAGAAAACAAATCTAGTGCGTTCCCTCCATCAAAGTACGGGCCGATCATATTGAAGATCGCTCCCTTTACCTTATCGGTTGTCGGTCTCGTATTGCTTCCCGTTAATGTTTTTAATTTTCTACCTCCGAATTCGCCTGCGACTACCCGCATGAGTGCATGCCCCTCTCTAAATGCTTCCAGTTTTGCGAATGATAAACGATCATTGCTAGCAAAAAAGGAGATTTATATCGTTATTATCAAAGAAAAAGATGAAAAATGTTTGAATAAATCAGACATTTTTCACCTTAATTAAACGGTTTCCGCTAAACGAATCTTCGTATTGGCCTCAAGAACATCCAATTCTTCCTCGTCTTTCACCTGATAAGCGGCTTTTGTTCCAATGCGATCCGCAAAATTCATTTCAATATCTGGTCGGTATGAACGTTCTACTTGGCGCACAAAATGAAGTCCTTGAAGTTTTTCTTCAGTTTCATCTGCGGCCTCTTCGTTCACATATAAGACGACGTATTTCATTTTTCTAGAAACGAAATGAACCAATCCAAAGCGTTTCAACGTTTTCAATTGTTTTAACGAATAGACCCAAACGATCATTCCTCGTCTATGTTGCATTACAAATTCTGTATTATCCATGACAATTCCCCTTACAACTATGATTCCCTGTTTCAAAAAAGGGATTTCCAGCATCAACTTTGATATCTGAAGAAATGGTATTTGCCAATCGTTGCCCGATATCATCCAATAATCGTTGAAAATCTGTCTCTGCTACACGAAAAGCGGCCACCTTTTCATTTAAATCAAGCGCACGCTTGCTCTTGCGGACACTCCGCTGTTGCTGACGGTAATCTGGCGCGTATTCGCCATATGCAGCGATTCGCTCAAACTTTTCTTTTTCAGCTTGAAAATTTCTTTTCAGTTTAGCCACGTCATCACAAGCATTCATCTGTGCTTTCGCCTGCAGATAGTTTTTATAGCATTGACTCGCTAATATCGCTTGAACCAAGATCTGGTTCTGATCTTCCAACTGAAAGAAAGCATCATTAATAATCAAGTTAGTCACTATCCTTTGTTTTTTCAGGTTCTTGTAACAAGACTAGCACACTTTCTTGATTGATTGCAACGCCGAGCTCTGATTTAGGCCCATCAAAAAGCTCGTTCAAATGATCGCGACTGATCCAATTAAATAAATTAAACAAAGGGTCTACCATAGGAAAATAGAAGAAGCCTTCCTGATAATCGATCTTCTCAGATTTAGCCAGATCTTTGAACTCTGTGTCAGATAATTCAAAAGATAAATTACTCAAGTGAGCCCCTTGATCCGTCTGCCATTCTTCTAAACGCTCATTTGACAGAACTCTTTTAGGCGTCGTTAAAAAACTTTTTAATAGCTTTTCGCCATTCTCTGAGCTTTTCATCGACGTGGAAAGAACGGGCAATTTTTGCAAGCTTCTGTAGCGATTAATCGCTTCAATCATTCTAGTCTGCTTTTGCTGATTCAATAAATTCCAATCGAGATTGCTTTCTTGGACACGATTTGCCAACGGATTGCCGCTGTTGATCTGATAAGGCATCAGCCGCAGCAGGTTTTCCATGTCCAAATAAACAGTACCGATCAATTTTTCACTGTCACCATTAAAAAAGAGCATTGCGAAGGTCCCGTTATCGAATGCGACTAATGGACGAAAACGCATGTCATTCTCGCTCAATTCAATTGCTACCGGTTCTTCATCATAAGCCAAAGCAAAATCCGCGGATAAATTAATTTGATCGGAGAGCTGCTTGCTTGTCATCCCAAATTTGAATGGCTTTGCTTCAGTATTTTTCTTCGCCATTACTTTGATGGTACTGACTTTGCCGGATTCAACATTCACTTCTAATAATCCCTGTTCCAATGCATAATCCCGCGTTTGAAAGAAAAATCCGCTCTCCTCGATCTTAGTCGGTTGACCAAACTTCTCTTCAAAGGATTCGATGGGCTGGGAAATATAAGTCGCATACCCTTCCGCCTTGATTGTTTGATGCTTTAACGCCTTGTGGCGAACCGTTTGATCTTTATGCTCAATAGGGATATTTTTTTGCGCAGGTGGAAAGAGAACCGGCTGTAAATAGTAACCAACCAAAACCAAAAACAAGATACTAAAAAATCCGATCACTCTTTTCACACGGCAACGCTCCTACAACTACTATTTTTCTTTCACTTCAATCAATAAATCACCAGAAGAAATGCTTTCTCCTTCTTCAACATATAAATGAGCGACTTCTCCTGCAAATCGAGCATCAATCGATGTTTCCATCTTCATCGCTTCAGTGATCAGCAATGGTTGCCCCTTTTCAACATGGTCGCCTTTTTTAACTAATACCTTCAAAACAGAGCCCGTCATTGTCGCGCCGATTTGCTCGCGATTTGTTGGTTCTACTTTGCGTTTTGTTTGCACGGCACTCTTGATCGATGCGTCTTTTACGACGATTTCACGACGTTGACCATTTAAGTTGAAGAACAGGGTACGATTTCCTTCGACATCTGCTTCGCCAATTTCATCTAAACGAATAATCAATGTCTTCCCTTTTTCAATCTGAACATTGATCGTTTCACCAAGACGCATACCTGAGAAGAAGGTCGGCGTATCAAGCAATGTTACATCTGCGAATTGTCCATACGATTTTTGATAATCCAAGAATACCTGCGGATACATCAAATAGCTTAAGACATCTGTTTTGCTCGGTTCAAAGCCGATCAATTCTTGCAGCTCTTGTTTTACTTTTTCAAAATTCACTGGTTCCGCAAACTTACCTGGACGCTCCTGCATCGCTGGACGACCCTGTAAAATAATCTGTTGCAGTTTTTCAGGGAATCCGCCAACAGGCTGCCCTAATTCGCCTTGGAAAAAGCTGATTACGGAGTCTGGATAACTTAACTCATCTCCACGGTCATAGATATCTTGTTCTGTTAAATCATTTTGAACCATGAACAATGCCATATCACCAACAACTTTAGAAGATGGGGTTACTTTAACAATGTCGCCAAACATCAAATTGACCGTTTGATACATTTCTTTGATTTCATCCCATTTGTCGCCTAAGCCAACCGCTTTTGCTTGTTGCTGCAGATTCGAATATTGTCCACCAGGCATCTCATGATCGTAAACTTCCGTCTGCGCAGCCATGATGCCATTCTCAAAGCTGGCATAGTATGGTCGTACATCTTCCCAATAGTGATTGATCTGACGCACATTTTTTAAATTCAGTTCAGGTGTACGATCGCCATATTGCAATGCGTAGTATAAGCTGCTCATACTTGGCTGACTAGTTGCACCACTCATGGCACTTGTTGCCACGTCCACAATATCTGCTCCCGCTTTTACAGCAGCAGATAAAGTAATGATCCCATTTCCTGCCGTGTCATGGGTGTGTAAATGAATAGGCAGATCTGTCGCCTCTTTTAGTTCACTGATCAATTGGAATGCGGCTTGCGGTTTTAATAAACCAGCCATATCCTTGATCGCAATGATGTGTGCTCCGATAGCTTCCAATTCTTTCGCCATCTCTTTATAGTATTGTACATTGTATTTTGTACGATCTGGGTCCAAAATATCGCCGGTATAGCAAATCGTTCCTTCAGCGATTTTCCCTGCATCACGTACGTATTGAATGCTTTTCTCCATTTGTGGAATCCAGTTTAAACTGTCAAAAATTCTGAAAACATCGATCCCGTAATGCGCCGCTTCTTTTATAAACTCTTCCAGTACATTATCTGGATAATTAGAATAGCCTACTGCATTTGAGCCGCGGAACAACATTTGTAACAATGTGTTCGGCATTGCTTTACGCAATAATTTCAATCGTTTCCAAGGGTCCTCGGTTAAGAAACGATAGGCCACGTCAAAGGTTGCACCGCCCCACATCTCACTTGAGAATAGTTCTGGTATTCCTTCTCCCGTTGCTTGAGCAACATTTAATAAATCATGGGTTCTCACTCGTGTAGCCAGTAAGCTTTGATGCGCATCTCGGAAGGTCGTATCTGTCAATAAGACAGAATCATGCGCCTTCACCCATTTTGAGACTGCGTCAGGGCCTTCGTTGTCCAAAACATTTTTAGCAGTAAGAAGTTCACGTTTTTCAATCTTTGGTGCACGTGGTGTTTCAAAATAACGTTTTTCTTGCTTTTCGATGCCTGGGAAGCCGTTTACCGTGATTTCAGAAATGTATCGCATCGTTTTATTTCCACGATCGCGGACACGAGGGAATTCAAATAACTCAGGCGTATTATCAATAAACGTCGTCTTTGCATTTCCACTTTGGAAGACAGGGTGGCTGATCACGTTGTGCATAAACGGAATGTTGGTCTTAACGCCGCGAATACGAAACTCGATCAAACAACGCTGCATTTTTTCGATGGCTTGATCAAAATTCAATGCATGGGTACACACTTTTACCAGCAATGAGTCAAAGTAAGGCGTTACCGTCGCTCCTGCATAAGCATTTCCGACGTCTAAACGCACACCAAAACCACCCGGTGAACGGTACGTATCGATTTTCCCTGTATCAGGCATAAAGCCATTCAATGGGTCTTCCGTTGTGACACGACATTGGATCGCGGCACCAGACATTTGGACATCCTTTTGTTCTGGCAAGCCGATTTCTTTATGCAAATCTTTGCCTTGAGCGATCAAAAGCTGTGACGTAACAATATCAACACCCGTAATCAATTCAGTGATCGTGTGTTCTACTTGGACCCGCGGATTGACTTCGATAAAGTAGAAGTTATCCCCTTCCACTAAGAACTCCACTGTTCCGGCATTCACATAGCCCACGTGTTTCATCAATTGAACCGCTGCTTGACAAATTCTTTCCCGTTGTTCGTCGTTTAAAGAAATACATGGAGCGACTTCTACAACTTTTTGATGACGACGTTGAACAGAACAATCGCGCTCAAATAAGTGCAGAACATTTCCATGAGTATCTCCTAAAATTTGGACCTCGATATGCTTAGGATTGGCAACATATTTTTCGACATAAATTTCGTCATTTCCGAAAGCGGCCTTGGCTTCACTTTTCGCACGATCATACCCTTCACGTGCTTCTTTTTCATCATGAGCAACCCGCATTCCACGACCCCCGCCGCCTAACGCTGCTTTGATCATGATCGGATAGCCATGTGATTCTGCAAATTCCAGTACACCTTCGATCGTGTCTACTGGACCATCTGAACCAGGAATTGACGGAATCCCCGCTTCCAATGCTGCTGCTTTCGCTTTGATTTTATCGCCGAAAATATCTAGATGGTGCAAATCAGGACCGACAAAGATCAATCCTTCTTCGCGACAACGCTTCGCAAAGCCTAAATTCTCTGAAAGAAACCCATAACCTGGATGAATGGCATCCACGTTCGCCTCTTTCGCCACACGAATAATGTCCTCAATATCCAGGTATGCGTCGATCGGTTTCTTTCCCTTGCCGACCAAATAAGCTTCGTCTGACTTGAAACGGTGTACGGAGTATTGATCCTCCTCTGCAAAAATCGCTACCGTTTTAATGTTTAACTCACTACACGCACGGAACACCCGCGTTGCAATTTCACCTCTATTTGCTACCAATACCTTTTTCATGCACTTCACTCCTGACTTTTTAAGTATTCATACTCGATTGCAAGTTTCGTTCGCTTCTCATCCGCACTGATATTCAATGCAAAGGCGACACTTACTGACAACACAAGTAAGCTATTTCCTCCTTGACTCAGAAATGGGAATGTGATCCCTGTCAATGGAATAATTCCTAAAATACCACCAAGATTAATAAAAACTTGTAATAACAACAGGCTTCCAATTCCGATACATATCAATGAATTGAAAGGTTTTTTCGAACGAATCCCAACTAAGAAGATTCGCGCGATCATAAAAATCAATACTGCTAATATAATTAAAGCGCCGATCAAACCAACTTCCTCTATTACGATAGAGAAAATAAAGTCGGTATGAGCTTCACTTAAAAATCCTTTTTTTTCGATACTGTTTCCTAATCCCCGGCCAAACCAACCGCCATTGAACATGGCGTAATAGCCGTTGACCATTTGATGGCCTTGATCCAATTCATATTTGAAGGGGTTTTTAAAACTTTCAAACCGGCTAGTAATGTATTGCAGCCTTTCAGGCAAAATCGCCTCACCGAAATGAGTCATAAATTCAATTGCTAAGAAACTACCTGCTATACCTGTCCCGCCGATGATCAAACTATACAACCAATTAACCCCGCTTGCTAACAACAAAATGACAGCTAATAAGGTAATGATCGCAGCGTTCCCCATATCCGGTTGGATCGCAACCAGAAAGATCATGGCGAAAACCAGCATTAAGGGGCGCTTCATGTCATTCACGAAATTGTCTTGGATGGTTTCTTGACGCTTCGATAAAATATAAGACAAATACCAGACGACCATTATTTTCAAATATTCGGCTGGCTGCATTGTAAAGGAACCAATTCGAATCCAGCCCTTGGCCCCATTGATCTCATCACCGATGAACATGACGACAATGAGCAGAATAAAAATGAGGTATGTAGCAAAAATGATCAATTGCTGACTCTTCAATACATCTGTCTTCATCTTATACATCAAACTAATCACGATCAAACTTAAAACCCAAAAGATTCCCTGGTTCATCACCAGACTTGTTGGGCTTATATCATTCGTAATTAATAGATAAGATGTTGAACTATAAACAAAGATCAAACCAATCACGGTCAAAATCAAATAAGGAATCAAAATACTATAATCTAAAAAATGACGTTTTTTTATCTTCGTTGGCAAGGGTTAAGCCTCCCAGCCGGCATCCGTCAAATCTTGACGAGTTTCGTACAATTCCGTATATAAACGATTCAACTCAGCTTCTAGATCGCTAAGCATTTGCTGTCCTTCTCCGCGCTTCAAGATACCTACCTTTTCAGCAAAGAATACTTGACGTGAGAAGCCATACATTTGTGTATCAACGACTTCCTCAAAAGCTTTACATTGAGAGATACACAGACTATTTGTTTGATTACGAATCAACAATTTAATCCTGTCAGCATCTTCTTGCAACACTTTAACGGCAAAATCAGAAGAAATATTTTCCATTTTGCTTCCCTCCTATCTTGATTCCAACATTATAACATAGAAAAATTTCAAAAAGTGAAAAAATACGTGAGACTAAGCTTTTTCTAAACACTTCGTTCGGGTTTTGACTTTTACACAGCTGATCGAATATTACATAAAGATTACAAACCAAAAACTTTAGATAAAAACGCAGAAAATCAATCCTTTTGAACAGTTGCGCCGTGAAACAAATAGGAAATATGAAACATAACGTTTTTCTATAATTTACTCATCGATCCCTGACGCGCCTCTTCATTAAAAATGTGAGCATCCTTTTTCATCGCTCCTTATCTAGCCCTTTATGGACCACTTATCTCCACTCACGACAAATAGCCCGCTGATTTAAGCGAGCTATTATTTTCTATAAAAATATTTTGTATAAGAACAGTTCAATTTACCAACGTTGGATTTAGATTTGTTTAACCATTCAAATTCGTTATTCCCGACTTCTTATACGTTCAATCAGTCGGTGACGCCGCTTATGGCTGGTTATTTTTAATGGCTTGGGCGGACTTTCTCCTGCTGTTCGTTTCGGCGGGCTGGCCGAAACTGGCCTTGGTTCTATGCTCTCTTTTGGTTTTGCGCTCGCATTCTCGATCAAGGGGATCGGTGGAGCAGTATTAGCTGCTCTTGACACCGAGTGTAATCTAGCCGGCGTTGTCTCATCGTCAATGAGAAGCTCCTTTAATATCCTGTTCTCAGGCAAGCAAGACACAGCGATCCGATAATTGTCCTTATCCGACAGCGCTACTGGGTCAATCCCTTTTGGCAATCCAATTTTTTGAATCAAGGTTTCTGGATTCGGCCGTTCTTCGATAATCGTCAAATCCTCTGGCAACTTGATTGCTGCCAACGCCTTTGAAGCGGCACTTGACGTGTCCTCTTTTTTCACTTCGATTGTTGAAACGGCAAGCAGTTTGGCAGGTGTCGTTTCATCATCGAGGTAAATATCTTTTAACGTCGCATTTTTTGGCAAACAGGACGCAACCACACGATAATTTTGCTGTTCTGACAACTCCGTTGGATCGAATCCGCTAGGCAGTTGGATCAACTGGATCAGTGTCTCAGCATTCGGTCGTTCTTCTATGATCGTTAACTCCTCTGGCAGTTTGAGGATATCTAAGATGTCGAAGGACGCATCCAGCGAGTACCCCATCGCAGACGCCATTTCTGTGATTTGCGTATATAAGTCTTTTTCTTCCTTTTTGGGTTTATCCTTCTGATGGTCCTTAAAAAGAACCGTCTTTTTAACTTCTACCATTTTTGCTTCCAGAACTTCTTTATATAGGCCAACGCCGTCTTTTTCAAAAATATCCAGCTTGGTTAATTTTTTCAGTGCTGCTTTTACTTTTTCCGCTGGCTTGGTTGGATCAAAGCCCTTCATGCGGAAATGATGCTTTTTCCCATTGCTTTTCATAAATTTAGCATCCAATAAGATCGTTGTGCTTGTATCCATCTCACTCTCCCCTTTCCACCCATTCATTGTTCTTTTTGGTTCAGTCAATCATGACTCCGCAACTCCTAGAATATATTCCCCGGACGTTTGCGAGACGAATTCCTCAGCTGTTTCCTCGTTATAAGTCAATACTGGAAATAATTTCGTTACTAATGATTGCCAGTCTTTTTCGCTAAAGTATTCTGTAAAATAATGATAAAAACGACGCATCGCTTTCGTCGTACGTCTATGCAAAAAAATACGAGACACAACGCTTCTCAGCATATGAGAAAAATTATCTGCTTCACTCGTTAGTTCATCTCTGACTTGCAGCGCGATCAGCATCTCGATGGCAGCCTTTTCATTTTTAGTTTCATAATAATAAGTGCGCAGGCGTTTCTCTAGGGTCCCACGTTTTAAAGTAAATAGTTTTTGTCTAGTTAATCCGTATTCTTCCATCGCTCATGGTTCCTCCTTTTGATAAGAATTCTTATCAGATATCTACACGAAAAAATTACTGCTATTCTTTCGGAAAGTCCAATCCGAATTGTTCATAAAAAATAAATTATAATAAGCAAATAGTTTAATAATCGCCGAATCATCCTGCTTACTCCTTGTAAAAATAACTTAAAAACATCAGATAATAATTTTTAACAAAGAAGAACAACCAGACAATTCCTTCTATCAACGATCGCTCATGCAACAAAAAAAGACCTCACTATCATCAGTGAGGTCTGGAAGTACAAATTATTCTGCTGCAACTTTACGTTTTTTCGCTGCTTTTTCACGTTCAGATTTGTTTAGGATCTGTTTACGCAAACGAATAGATTCGGGTGTCACTTCACAATATTCATCATCGTTCAAGAATTCTAGAGATTCTTCTAAAGTCAGAATACGTGGTTTTTTGATTACAGACGTTTGGTCTTTATTGGCTGAACGAACGTTTGTCATTTGTTTTGCCTTCGTGATATTTACACCTAAGTCTTTATCACGGCTGTTTTCACCAACGATCATGCCTTCGTATACTTCAGTAGTTGGTTCAACAAAGACAGTTCCACGTTCTTCTACACTCATGATTGAGTACATGGTAGCCTTACCAGTATCAACAGAAACTAACGCGCCGTTACGACGTCCGCCGATCACGCCTTGGATCATTGGCAAGTATTGGTCAAATGTATGGTTCATGATGCCGTATCCGCGAGTCATTGATAAGAATTCAGTAGTGAATCCGATCAAGCCGCGGGCAGGAGCTAAGAAGACCAAACGAACTTGTCCGTTACCAGAATGGATCATGTCTTGCATTTCTGCTTTACGTTGACCTAAAGCTTCGATCACGCTGCCCATGTATTCTTCTGGAGTGTCGATTTGTACTCGTTCAAACGGTTCACATTTAACGCCATCAACCATTCGTTCAATAACTTCTGGACGTGATACTTGCAATTCATAGCCTTCACGACGCATGTTTTCGATCAAGATCGACAAATGCAATTCGCCACGACCAGAAACAGTCCACGCATCAGGAGACTCTGTATTTTCAACACGTAAAGAAACGTCTGTGTGCAATTCTGACATCAAGCGTTCTTCAATTTTGCGTGAAGTCACATATTTACCTTCGCGACCAGCAAACGGTGAATTGTTTACAAGGAATGTCATTTGCAATGTTGGTTCATCGATGTGCAAGATTGGTAATGCGTCTTGGTGGTCGATAGGTGTTACTGTTTCCCCAACAAAGATGTCTTCCATCCCAGAAACAGCGATCAAATCGCCGGCTTTTGCTTCTTGAACTTCCAAACGTTGCAAGCCGAAGAAACCAAAGATCTTCGTTACACGGAAGTTTTTAATCGAACCGTCAAGCTTCATAACAGAAACTTGGTCGCCGACTTTCATTTTTCCACGGAAGATACGGCCGATACCGATACGTCCAACATAGTCATTGTAATCTAGTAATGATACTTGGAATTGCAGCGGTTCGTCACTGTTATCAACGGGAGCTGGAATCTTTTCAACGATCGTATCAAAAACAGGAGCCATTGTTTCTTGTTGTTCCGCAGGGTCATCCGATAAACTAGATGTTCCATTGATTGCTGAAGCATAGATCACTGGGAAATCCAATTGATCATCATCTGCTCCTAATTCGATAAATAATTCTAATACTTCATCTACCACTTCTTCTGGACGTGCAGAAGGTTTGTCGATTTTATTTACAACAACGATTGGTGTTAAATGTTGTTCTAAGGCTTTTTTCAATACGAAACGCGTTTGCGGCATCGTACCTTCATAGGCATCTACAACAAGCAATACGCCATCAACCATCTTCATGATACGCTCTACTTCACCACCGAAGTCAGCATGCCCTGGAGTGTCCATGATGTTGATTTTGTAATCCTTATAGTTTACTGCGGTATTTTTCGCTAAGATCGTGATACCACGTTCTTTTTCTAATGCATTTGAATCCATTGCCCGTTCTTGTAGGTTTACATGACTATCAAGGGTATCGGATTGTTTTAACATTTCATCTACTAATGTTGTTTTACCATGGTCGACGTGGGCAATAATAGCCACGTTGCGGATATCTTCTCTGTAATTCAATTTTAATTGCTCCTTTTCTTGTAACGCGAGACTCACTCGATTGACAATTATAACAGAAAATCCCTAAGAGTGTTAGTAAAACATTTTCATTTTTTCAGAAAAAGTTTTTTCTTAAGGATTTTACTGGTCAAAGGCTTGAATCTCCGCCATTGCTGCCTGTGTCGCACCAATGAAAAATTCTCTTCCTTGATAAGTCAGCGGCTGCCTATTCGCCCCATAGCTGACCATTCCTAATTGATCCATCATAATCGTTCCGGCAGCATAATCCCACGGACTGAGCATACTGATATACCCAATTTGAGTCCCCTTCAAAATAGCGATAAAATCTAATCCCGCACAGCCTAAAACACGGATGCCCATGGATTCAAGCCCGATCTCCTGTGCATGAAACGCATTTTTTCGGTAAAGAGCCGCATTCATTCCGATCAGCCCTGCTCTTAAAGAGGTGTTCTCAGGCGCGTCGATTTCCTTCTTATTAAAGAAGACCTTGCCGACTTTTGGGCCACCCCAAAAAAGCTCATCCCGCATCACGTCATAAATAAAACCAAGCTGGCCAGCGCCTTCTTCATAAACAGCGATCATAATGCAGAAATTTTCCTGCTGCATCACAAAATTCAATGTCCCGTCGATCGGATCAATCACAAAGACGCGCCCTTTGTCGATCGGTGTCTGATCCTGCCCGTTTTCCTCGCCCAATATCAGCGCCTCTGGATCATATTCGTTGATTTTTTTGACGATGAAATCCTGTACCTCTTTATCTACGTTCGTTACTAAATCGGTGCGACCGTTTTTCTGATCGACCTTCAAGGCATCGCCCAATCCTGTCCTGATTTTACTCGCTGCTTCATAAATCCATTGAATGATCTCATTCTCCATCTTCATCTCTCCTTAAAAATCGATCTCGCTGTACTTATAGCGCTTTTGTCCCGCCAGAAGCAATGATACACTGACTACATTTTAAACCGCTTAGACGGCGTTTCTTTGGCCTTCTTGACTGTATGATAGATCGAATACGTACTCACTTCTTGAAATTCTCGCCCTAATCGCTTTTCCTCGCCAATACTTTTAACCACTGTTTTAAATTTTTTGTAGCCATTTAGAAATCGTTCTTTGTCTATTCCATTCTCATTAGCTTCTTCGACTAAATTGAAAAAATTTATCACGGTTGTAATTTCATCGTGTGACCAGTCTTCATCGATTGGATAACTATAATTTGCCACTTTCCCACGCTCCATTCAAAAACAGTTTAACATAAAATGATTCTTACCCGCTTTTTTGGATTCACAAACACGTTTCTTTAGTCGGAAAATGTCGTAAACGATACCTTGTCTCCCTCTTATTTTCCTGCTTTTTAGCATTAAATGACTTTTAGATTTCTTATAGCCTGTGTGAAGTTTACTCAAAAAAAAACCAAAATCCCTTTTAGAGGATTTTGGCTTTTAAAAACATCGTTTTAAATATGGATCGGCATCCCTAAAGCTAGCTCAGAGGCATCCATCACAATTTCACCTAATGATGGGTGCGGATGGATCGTCAATGCGATGTCTTCCGCGTTCATTCCTGATTCGATGGCCAACGCCAACTCAGAAACCATATCACTAGCACCAACACCGGCAATTTGCCCACCAATGATCACATTGTCTTCGACTGTTGTAACCAAACGGATAAAGCCTTCTGTTTTGCCTAATGACAAGGCACGACCGTTACCAGAGAATGGGAATTTGAATGCTTTCGCTTCCAGACCCGCTTCCTTCGCATCTTTGATCGTCATACCTACTGTAGCTAATTCTGGATCAGTAAAGGCAACAGCCGGCATTGCTTTGTAATCAACCGCTACTTTTTTACCAGAAATCGCCTCAGCGGCAATTTTCGCTTCATAGCTAGCTTTATGGGCCAACGCTGCGCCAGGAACGATATCGCCAATAGCATAGATACTAGGGATATTCGTACGTCCTTGTTTGTCTACAGTGATCAATCCGCGTTCCGTCATTTCAACACCGGCTTGTTCCAAGCCCATGTCATTCGTGTTTGGACGACGTCCGACAGTGACCATCACGTAGTCTGCATCGATCGTTTCTTCTTTCCCGTCTACTTCATAGCGTACTGTAACACTGTCGCCGTTATCTACAGCTTCACGTGCCATTGCAGAAGTCACGACCTTGATACCTTTTTGTTTGAAATCTTTTTCGACAAGCTGAACCATGTCTTTTTCATAGGTTGGCAGGATTTGCGGCGTTCCTTCAAGGATCGTCACTTCCGCACCAAGGTTCGCATATGCGCCGCCTAATTCCGCACCGATGACCCCTCCGCCAATAATAACCATTTTTTCTGGTACAGCTTCTAAAGCCAAACCGCCGGTAGAGTCCAACACACGTCCGCCAAATTTGAAGCCTGGGATCTCGATTGGACGAGAACCTGTTGCGACAATGGCGTTGTTAAATGAATACGTTTGTGCTGAATCTGGATGAATCACCCGTAATGTTTGATCATCAACAAAGAACGCTTCACCTTCGATGATCTCCACTTTGTGTTTCTTCAGTAAAAATTTTACGCCTGTCGTTAATTTATTAACGACTTCGTTTTCTTTCCAATCTTGCGTTTTAGCAAAATCTAACTTCACGTTTTCGCTTGTCACGCCGAACATTGTCGAGTCAAGTGAATCGTGGTAATGGTGTCCAGCAGAAATCAAGGCTTTTGAGGGTACACAGCCGACGTTCAAACAAACGCCACCAATATATTCCCGTTCAATGATCGCTACTTTTTGTCCCATTTCTGCGGCGCGGATAGCGGCTACGTAGCCGCCAGGTCCTGCACCGATTACAACTGTATCTAATTCAATGGCGAAATCTCCAACTACCATGATTTTATCATCCTTCCATTAATAATAATTCTGGGTCAGCTAATAAACGTTTGATATTGTTCATCGCTTTTTGCGCTGTCGCCCCATCAACGATGCGATGGTCGAAGCTTAATGAAAGTTTCATCACACGGCCAACCGCTAATTCGCCTTCGTCATTGACGATTGGTTGTTGCGCAATCGTACCAACGCCAAGGATCGCCACTTCAGGGTAGTTGATGACTGGTGTGAACCAGCCGCCGCCCACTGAACCGATATTTGAGATCGTAATAGTCCCATTACGCATATCGTCTCCTGATAATTTACCATCATGTGCCAAGGCCGCTTTTTCGTTGATTTCATCAGCGATCTTGAACATGCCTTTAGTGTCAGCATTTTTCACATTTGGTACATATAATCCATGATCGGTGTCCGTTGCAATACCGATATTGTAGTAATTTTTATAAACGATCTCTTGTGCTGCATCATCGATCGATGCGTTTAATACTGGGTATTTCTTCACAGTCGCAGTCAACGCTTTAACGACGTAAGGCAAGAAGGTTAATTTTGTGCCATTGTCCAAAGCCACTTGTTTGAATTTCTTACGGTGATCCCAAAGCTTAGACACTTCTACTTCATCATGCAACGTTACATGAGGAGCTGTATGCTTGCTGTTGACCATTGCTTTGGCAATAGCTTTACGTGTTGGTGTCAATTTCTCGCGAGTTTCCATTTCGCCCATAGTTGAACTAAATGCTTGCGCAGGTTTTTCTGCTTTCGCTGAAGCACCTGAAGTTGACGTCGTTGTTTCTGTTGGTTTTTCTTCTGCTTTTGCTGGTGCAGCTTGC
Source organism: Enterococcus sp. AZ048 (assembly GCF_051715125.1). Classification (NCBI taxonomy): domain Bacteria; kingdom Bacillati; phylum Bacillota; class Bacilli; order Lactobacillales; family Enterococcaceae; genus Enterococcus; species Enterococcus sp. AZ048. The sequence continues at coordinate 1,516,485 of NZ_JBIOTD010000001.1, forward strand.
CCGCCGCCAGAAACGAACGTGTTGATGTCTTCTTTTGTCACACGTCCACCTTTACCAGTAGCTGTTACTTGAGAGATATCAACGTCCTTTTCACGAGCATATTGACGAACAGATGGCATAGCCAACACACGTTTGTCAGGGTTGCTTGCTTCAACGACGGAAGAATCATTGTTTGCTTCTGCTTTTGGCGCTTCTGCAGGTGCAGAGCTTTCGCTTGAAGAAGCACTGGCATCATTGTGTCCAGGTGCATCGATTTCGACCAATACATCGCCAACATTAGCGACTGTACCTTCGTCTACGATGACTTTTTTGATTGTTCCAGTTACTGGAGAAGGGATTTCTTCTACTGATTTATCGTTTTGTACTTCTAGCAATGTATCGTCTTCTTCTATCGTATCGCCGGCTTTAACAAACCACTTAACGATCTCACCTTCTGCAATTCCTTCACCGATATCTGGTAATTTGAATTGGAAAACGCCGCCGCCATTGTCAGAACTATTGCTTTCGCTTGATCCGCTTTCCACAGTTGGTTCTGCTGCTGGTGCTTCTGGTGTTTGAGATTCTGCTGCGACGCCTGCGTCACCTTCATTGTCTTCGTGTCCCGGCGCATCGATTTCGACTAATACGTCACCGACGTTCGCTACTGTTCCTTCGTCTACAATAATTTTTTTAACCGTTCCAGTTACTGGAGAGGGAATTTCTTCCACTGATTTATCGTTTTGTACTTCTAATAATGTATCATCTTCATTAATTGTGTCGCCAGCTTGGACGAACCATTTGACGATTTCGCCTTCAGCGATGCCTTCACCGATGTCAGGCAATTTAAATTGGTAAGCCATGTTTTTCGCTCCTTATTTCTATTTGCCAGCATTTAAGCTAGCTTGCTAGTAATGAATTTTCCTTATATAAAATTCAATAGTCTCATATGCATGCCCGTTTACGAATCTACTAAAATTGATTCGTAAAACTGACAATTAAAATGCTACGATTTCTTTTACTTTTGCTTCAATATCTGCTGCGTTCGGCAACCAGATACCTTCTGCTTGTCCAAATGGGAAAATCGTATCTGGAGCAGAAACACGTCCGATTGGCGCTTCCAATGAAAGAATCGCACGTTCAGAAATTTCTGAGATTACTTGTGCAGAGACACCTGCTTGTTTTTGTGCTTCTTGGACAACGACTACACGTCCTGTTTTTTCAACAGATTTGATGATCGTATCTACATCAAGCGGCGCTACAGTACGTAGGTCAATAATTTCTGCATTGATGTTTTCTTTTGCTAAGTTGTCTGCTGCTTTGATCGCTTCACGGACCATCGCACCATAGGTAATGATCGAAACATCCGAGCCTTCTTTTGTAACGGCAGCTTTATCCAATGGTACTTCGTAAATTCCTTCTGGTACTTCTTCACGGAATGAACGGTACAATTTCATGTGTTCTAAGAATACAACTGGGTCATTGTTGCGAATTGATGCAATCAACAAACCTTTTGCATCGTAAGGATTTGAAGGAATCACCACGCGTAAGCCTGGAGATTGAGCCATCAAGCCTTCTAAGTTGTCTGAGTGAAGTTCTGGTGTATGAACACCACCACCAAACGGTGCGCGGATCGTTACTGGTAAATTCCGTGTATTTCCCATACGGTAACGTGTACGAGCCATTTGTCCGACGATCTCATCCATCGCTTCAAAGACGAATCCAAAGAATTGGATTTCTGGAACTGGACGGAAGCCTTGTAAAGCAAGTCCGAAAGCCAAACCGCCGATACCGGATTCAGCCAACGGTGTATCGAACACTTGATCTTCGCCGAATTTTTCTTGAAGACCTTCAGTTGCACGGAATACTCCGCCATTTTTACCAACGTCTTCACCGAAAATTAAAACTTCTTTGTCTTTTTCAAGCATCAGAGCTAAGGCATCTGTGATTGCTTGGATCATTGTTTTTTGTGCCATGATTATTTCGACTCCTTCGCTTCATAGAATTCAACTTGTTCTTTAATGTTTTGAGGTTGTACTTCATACATATTTTTCAAGAAATCAGAAACCTTTTGTTTCGGTACACGGTCAGCATCTGTGATCGCTTGTTTGATTTCTTCTTTTGTCGCTTCGATAACTTTTTCTTCTTGTTCTTCTGACCATAAACCTTTTTCAGTTAAATATTTACGGAAGCGAACCAATGGGTCTTTCTTTGTCCATTCGTCATCCATTTCTTTTGAACGGTAACGTGTTGGATCGTCTCCAGACAAAGTATGTGGACCATAACGGTACGTCAATGTCTCGATCAATACTGGACCATTGCCGTTTGCTGCCCATTCACGTGCTTTCTTAGATACATAATAAACAGCCAATGGGTCCATTCCATCCACTTGGATACCAGGAATTCCGGCTGCAACTGCTTTTTGAGCCAATGTATTCGCAGCAGTTTGTTTTTCACGAGGTGTTGAGATCGCGAAGCCATTGTTTTGAATGTAGAATACAGCGTTTGCATGATAGGCCCCTGCAAAGTTAATTGCTTCATAGAAATCACCTTGTGAAGAACCGCCATCACCTGTATATGTGAAAACAACATTTTTACTATCGCGCTTTTTCAATCCTAATGCGACACCGGCAGCTTGTACATATTGAGCTCCGATGATGATTTGTGGTGGTAATGCTTGCAATTCAGCAGGATAGTTGTTCCCGGCAACGTGACCACGAGACCATAAGAAGGCTTCTGCTAGCGGCAGACCATGTTTGATCAATTGAGGCACATCACGATACCCTGGTAATAAAACATCCTCTTTTTCAAATGCGAAGTGACTCGCTAATTGGCTGGCTTCTTGTCCAGCGGTTGGAGCGAAAAATCCTAAACGCCCTTGACGGTTCAATGCCGTTGAACGTTGGTCCAAAACACGCGACCAAACCATTGAAGTCATTAATTCAACAAGTTCGTCATCCGACAAGTCAGGAACTAGATTCTCATTCACAATCTTTCCGTCTTCATCTAGCGCTTGGTACACGGGGAAATCCGCGTTTACATCTTTTAGTAAGGCTTCAAAATCAATCGTTAACTTTTTTTCTGCCATGGTGTCACACTTTCCTCTCTTAAGTAAATTCAGTCTTGTTATCAGTGCAACAGCAAGTCAATCTGTATTATTGCTATTGCCCCTTCTTCTCTAAATTAGCATTTTTATAGTCAAATGACAACAAACTTGCTCACTGGTTTTGAACGAATTGAAGCGTTTCACCTTTTAGCCATGTGAAAGACCATTCAGCCTGTTTAAAGCGGATTTTCTTCTTATAATTTTCAAATAAAGTTGGATACTCCAAAAGAACAGCAATTCTTGGTCGATCAGTCGATACTTCCTGTCTGAAAAGTCAAAAAAAGACTCAAGGATCGCTCCTCAAGTCTTTGGGATTGTTGCCTTTTTTCACAATAAAAGAAACAGAATAGCAACACAGGCTATTCTGTTATAGTTCAGATCCATTCTTTAGCAAGTTTGATATAAAGAACTTTTCCTAATTGCGTGGCTAGCATATAAACGATCACGATTCCGACATACCAGAACCAATAACTAGTTGGCAAATGTACAAAATCAAATTGTTCAGCGATCGGGGTTAATACGACAAGTATTCCTACAACTACTGCCATCAGTAAGCTAATGAACACTTGTGGCGCTGGCCGACTTTGGATAAATGGAATTTTTCTCGTCCGAACCATCAAAACGACCAATGCTTGTGTCGTTAACCCGATCATGAACCATCCTGTTTGGAACAGGTTCTGTGTCCCGACTGTATTGGCACCAAAAACAAACCACATAACTAAAAACGTAATGATGTCAAAAACGGAACTGATCGGACCGATACACACAGTAAATTTCAGGAGACCTTTTGTTTCCCACTTCGTTGGTACTTGCAATTCTTCCTCGTCCACATTATCCCAAGGAATCGTCAATTGCGCGAAATCATAGATTAAATTTTGCAATAGCAATTGGATCGACAGCATAGGCAAGAATGGCAAGAAGGCACTTGCGATCAGAATAGAGAACACATTCCCGAAGTTCGAGCTGATCGTGATCTTGATGTATTTCATCATATTACTGAAGACACGGCGGCCTTCAATGACACCATTCTCAAGAACACCCAAACTTTTTTCTAGTAAAATGATCGAGCTGGCATCTTTTGTAATATCCGCCGCTGTATCTACTGAGATCCCTACATCCGCTTTTCTTAAAGCGGGAGCATCATTGATTCCATCTCCCATAAAGCCCACAGTATGACCTTTACTTTGCAACGATTCAATGATCCGAGACTTTTGCATAGGATTTAGTTTCGCAAATAAATTGATTTTTTCTGCGGCTTGATATAATTCATCTTCCGACATGTCGTCTATTTGGTTTCCTAATAGGTAATCATCTGCTGAGATCCCTACATCCTGACAAACCTTTTGCGCGACGATCGCGTTGTCTCCAGTCAAGACTTTCACCACTACCCCATGCTGATGAAGGGATTTGATGGCTGGTTTTGCTGAAGCCTTCGCTGGGTCCAGAAATCCCATGAAGCCGATCAAGATCATGTCTTTTTCATCTTCAGTAGAATAGATAGCTTCATCATGTGCGTCACGACGAACAGCCACAGTGATGACCCGCATTCCTTGACGGTTCATCTTTTCATTCACCGTTTGCAATTGGTGGCGAATCTCAGAAGTAAGCTCCAAAATCTCTCCATTAATTTCTACATATTTACAAATCTCCGCCATCTCTTCCACGGCACCCTTAGTGATCATTAATTGATGATCATCTGTTTTCATGACAACCGTTAAACGACGGCGCGAAAAGTCAAAGGGAATTTCATCGATCTTTTGAACCGCTTGATACGGCAATTGACGGTCTTGTTCTTCAAAATAATTAATAACAGCGATATCCATCAGATTTTTCCAACCTGTTTGATAGGTGGAATTCATGAATGCTAAATCTAAGACTTGTTCATTTTCATTTCCCAATGGATCAAGATGCTCTACAAGAACCACGCGATCCTCAGTGATCGTCCCTGTCTTATCTGTACAGAGAACATCCATGCTTCCTAAATTTTGAATAGAGGCTAATTCTTTTACGATCACTTTGTGTTTCGAAAGTGTCAAAGCACCCTTAGCCAAGTTAGAGCTGACGATCATTGGCAGCATTTCAGGAGTCAAACCGACAGCTACGGCAATCGCGAAGAAGAAGGCGCTGCTCCAATCCCCTTTTGTTAAACCGTTGATCAAGAAAACAAGCGGGAATAAAACCATGACCATCCGTAACAACAGCTTGCTGACCTTAGCTAACCCAATATCAAAGGACGTTTTTCCACGCTTTGAGGTCGCGTTTCTGGCAATATCTCCAAAAAATGTTTGTTGTCCGGTTTTTAAAATAATTGCTTTCCCTTGACCACTCAACACATCTGTTCCCATAAATACCAGATTCGTTAAGTCCAATGCCGTTGTTTCTTCTGTTACTTCGTTTTCTTCTGCAAGGTATTTTTCAACGGGCATTGATTCTCCCGTTAACGATGATTGGTTGACGAAAAGGTCTTTCGTCCAAATCAACACGGCATCTGCTGGGATCATGTCGCCAGTCGCTAACGTCAAAATGTCACCAGGTACGATTTCATCCATCGGAATTTCTTTTGTTTCTCCGTTCCGCGTGATTGCTGCGGTGTTTTCAATCATTTCTTTTAATTCGATACTCGCTTTTTGCGAACGGTATTCTTGAATAAAGGTTATCAAGACGCTGGCCAAGATCATGATCGTCATTACAACTGCGGCTTCTAGGTCATTCGTCAGTAAAGAAACAATTGCTAATAGCGCCAGTACGTAGACAAATGGATCATTAAAGGATTGAAGGAATAATAACATGCCAGGCGTCGGCTTTTGTGAGGAAACCTCATTTGGACCGTATTCTTCCAAACGACTTTTCGCATCTTCTTCGGATAAGCCCTGTAAAGATGTTCGCAAGTTTAGAAAAAGGTCACGGTCAGGTAAAATTGCTAGTTTTTTTAATTCTTGATCTTTATTGATTTTGCGAGCAAGAAGGTTTTTTTTGTTCATCATAATGGTTCCTCCTAAAATTCAGGACAATCGAAGTAGTCCTATCGTATTTGCTTTTCGGTCGACTATCCTCATGATCCATCTTCCTCACATCCTTTCGATCTTATATTTTTGTCTAAGTGAAACGTATAGAGATTCAACATTTTGACTAGCTGCCGCAGCCATGTCCATGTGCGCAATAATTGTTCATCCATTACAAATGCTTCTATAGTAAGACTGCGTGAAGGATTTTATTCTTTCACTGAAATTAACGCGCTCTATGATACGTGGTTGAACTCGCTGCTTGCTCACATTTATGGATCGTATTTTTCGAAGAGCGAAAAATACGTTTATTTTCGTACGCATACGATTCTACTAACGCGCTGAAGTTTGTGGTCGAACTCGCTGCTTGCTCATATTTATGGATCGTATTTTTCAAAGAGCAGAAAAATACGTTTATCTTCGTACGCTTATCATTTTTCTAACCTGCTAACGCAGGAAGAAAAACTGACAAAAAGCGCGTGCTCGAAAATGAGCACGCGCGAAAAATCATTCATGTTCATCGTCGAGCTTTAGCACTATAGGGCGTAGACAAAAGTTGTCAGCTACGTTATGAATCACCTTCACGATGATCCCTGTTCTACCCATTGGCGTCTCTCGACATTTTTGGGCAGTAGCCTGTGTCCATATAGGAGCCTCACCTAACAATTATTCTTATTTACATTCTCACTATAGGGTACTTAAAACGAAGTGTCAAATATTTGGCTGAAAAAACTTGTTCATTTTCAGAAATTCATCTACTTTTTTATTAGGTGCAGCACCAAAATAGTCGGCGAATTTTTTACTCCAACGTTTTGTTTCGCGAGCTTCCGCGAATTTCTCCATCGTATCATCATAGGTTTCGATCAATCCATAGTCGTATTCTTGGTAAGTGTCATAATGGACAACTGCCTCTTCCGGTAAACGTGGTTTGATTCTCATCTCTACATTTGGCTTTCCGATACTTAGTCCAGCCACAGGCATCACGTAATCAGGCAAGTTTAACAGTCTACTGACTTCTGAAATATCTTTTCGGATGGAGCCGACAACAACAGATCCCAATCCCAAGGCTTCTGTTGCGATCACGGCATTTTCTAATGCCAATGCTGTATCAGTGACCGCCGTTATCAATGGGTCTAAGCCGGAATCAATAGGATAATCGGTGCCATAATGGCGCGCAACTTTCTCCGTGCGTTTTAAATCTGCTACAAAAACTAAAAAGGCCGAACTGTGGAGCATATGAGGATTTCCGGGATTCATCGCTACCAGTTGTTTTCTTATTTCTTGATCTCTAATTACGACAATGCTATACATTTGACCGTTCATCCAACTAGGCGCTTGTCGACTTGCGTTTAGGATTTTGTGCAGTTCCTCCTCTGATAATTGATACGTTTCATCAAAGCTTCGATAGGTCCGGTGCTGATTTAAAATCTCCAATGCTTCCATTTAACTCCTCCTTAATTCTCTTGAAATACGTTTTAACTGATCAAAAAACTGTTTCTGTGTTTTTTTCGTCAGCCGAGTATAATTCACCCTCATTGCCATTGTATCATTACTAAAAAGGAATGCGGGGGCTATCGCTATTTTTTCTCTTAGAAAAATCTCCCAATCTTTTCTCGTCAAACGCTGATGTTTCCAGGTCAAATACACATAGATGCCGCCATCGATTTTTGATATTGCCCAATCGTCTGCGATCTGATCCGATGCCGCAGCGAAGTCATGAGCCTTTTGCTTCAAGGTTGTCACGAGCGCTTCCTGATTTTTTTCAAAGTGCGCGTCTGTTAATGCTGTATGAGCAATTACTTGGGGGAAAATACTGATCGAAAAATCCATCATTTGTTTTGCCTCGGACAACCGTTGAATCAGATCTTGATCAGCAACGACCCAGCCAATTTTGATGGACGAACCCAACAATTTAGAGAGTGAACCCAAGTGGATGACTTGATGCGGTGCTAGCTCCTTTAAAGACGGCGGCAGATCGATAAAGTTCATTTCGCTAAACACTTCGTCTTCCACGATCGGTATCTGATAGTTATGACTAAGTGCAATCAATTCTTTTCGTCGATTTTCTGACATGGTCGTCCCAGTCGGATTTTGAAAGGTTGGGTTCAGAATAATCAATTTTATTTTCTTAGTCAGGATGAGCTGCTCCAGCTTATCGATACGCATCCCTTCTTGATCCATCTCTACGCCATACAATTTAACACCGGCACTTGCGAAGATCGGCAGTGAGTATAAAAAAGAAGGGTCCTCAATCGCCACGCTATCACCACTTTGTAACATCACCTGCAGCAATAAGAACATCGCTTGTTGTGCGCCAGAAGTAATCAAGACTTGATTTGCCGAAACGTCGATTTTTTGTTCTAGTTTAATTCGCTGACAAATAATCTGCTGCAACGGCCGGTAGCCAAGAGGGCTTTGTTTTTGCTCCTCTAACAGTAACTCTTCCCACGTGTATGAGGGAAATCGAAAATCAGGGATCAAATTGAGGGGCAGATCTCCTGAGTAAAGATCAATTGCCTCAGGATCAGACAATAAGGGCTGGATTTTATCTAGAAAAGACTCTTTAGGGTGCGATTCCTGCGTGAATAGTCGGCGCCAATCGACCCGGGGAGTCGTACTGCGTCCCCAATTTCCTTCATTCACCACTGTCCCACTGCCTTGCCGACGCAAGATCCAGCCAAGACTGACCAGCTCATCCAGTGCGTGAACGACGGTTGACCGATTCACTTGGTAATGTTCTGCCAGCTTCCGTTCTGCCGGTAATTTATCGCCTGGTTTCAAGGTTCCCTCTTGGATATACGTAATAATTTGTTCAATGATTTGTTGATAAATCGGCGTAGACTTATTTTCTGCTAGTTCCCACATGGTCATCCCCCGTTTATAATTGGATGATTTAACATTAATCCAATTCTATTTTCATGTCAATTGCACAAAGAAAAAGACTCCTGCCAACCAAACGACAGGAGTCTTTTTAAAATCTTTTAAATGGTATCGCCATTAAAAATCGAATTTTTAACGACAACATAATCTACTTTTTGCAAGGCTTCTAAGTCATTGCCACCAGCATAGGAGATAGAGGATTGCAAGTCCTGCTGCATTTCTACTAAAGTGTCTTTTAAAGAACCTTTATAAGGTATCCAAATTTTCTTGCCTTCCACGTTTTTCTTTTCGCCTTTTTGGAATTCAGAAGCACTACCGAAGTATTCTTTGTATACAACGCCTTCCTCCACCATTGTTTCCCCAGGAGATTCCTCGTGTCCAGCAAATAGAGAACCAATCATGATCATCGTTGCACCAAAGCGAATAGATTTCGCAATATCGCCATGTGTACGAATCCCGCCATCTGCGATAATTGGTTTCCGCGCTGCTTTAGCACACCAGCTTAACGCAGCTAACTGCCATCCGCCCGTACCAAAGCCTGTTTTAATTTTAGTAATACATACTTTTCCCGGTCCAATTCCTAGTTTTGTCGCATCGGCTCCGGCATTTTCCAATTCACGTACAGCTTCTGGCGTGCCGACATTTCCAGCGATAACGAAGGTTTCCGGCAAGTATGTTTTTATGTGTTTGATCATATTGATGACCGCATCTGAATGACCATGAGCAATATCGATCGTGATAAAATCAGGGTTCAACTTCTCTTCAGCTAACTGTTTTACAAAATCATATTCGTAGCCTTTGACGCCGACACTGATTGATGTAAACAACCCGCGCGCTTGCATTTTTTTAATGAAAGGAATTCGCTCCTCTTCATAAAAACGATGCATAATATAGAAATACCCATTTTCTGCCAAAAATTCAGCAATCGTTTCATCGATGATCGTTTGCATATTGGCTGGTACAACAGGCATTTTAAAACTGAATTTCCCTAGTTTAACAGTCGTGTCACATTCTGATCGGCTGTTCACAATACATTTGTTGGGGATCAACTGAATATCTTCATAATCAAATACTTTCATAAATGGCCTCCAATGGATAACTTAGCTATCTCGTTTTATTCTCGTCATTTTTTTACTTATGAAAAATGACCGTGTTCTCGTCGCGCGAAGCTTTACACAAAACAAACGTTACAACTGTCAGTCGATGCATACATGCCCTCTTAACAGTACCTGATACGTGTAAATCGCGAACAATAAAAAAACATAGGGCAGTATCGCCCTATGTAATTTACAACATATCCGGTTAAAAAGCAAGCTGATTTTAAATTTTATCGCAAAAAACACGAACATTACCTTTTATACTAAAGCACTTCTTAATTTTTTCGCTTGTAGACTGATTAAAAAGATAACATCTTCCATTTCTTCTTCGTTTGTCACATTCATTTCGATTTTCTGCGTGTTTTTTGACACGTCTTCAAATTTTTCCTTAAACTCCTTCGACATCACCTTTACCATCGGAGTCAAATAGCTTATACCAAAGTCTGGGAAGGGAGTGCTCACGGAGAAATAGTTTTCATGGATCTTGATTTGACAAAGTAGACCGTTGTATTGCTCGATCACTAATTGCCAGCCTGATTTTTTTTGGAATATGTATGTGATTTTCGGATCATAATGTCTCATGATCTGAGCTAATAAGATTTTTAGATATTGGGAATTTGGCAATCCTGATAAGATCGTCTGGAGTTCTCTCTTTTCATCATCAGCCTTGGATCGTTTTCTTTCCATAGTCCTCGCCTCTTTCAATACGCTGTGGAACGAAAAATAATTCTAACTAATGCAATGGTTGTATGAGTTAAATTCTTTTTATTTTTCTTCAATTTCATATATTCTTTTAACGTTTTTTTCATATTCAGTTTACCATTTTTAATGAAAACTGTCATTTTTTTAATCCGGTTACTCCTATAACCAAAAAAAAAGACCCGTCGGCCTTTTTTAATTATTTTGATTTATCACCAATATCCCGGCGATAAAAATAGTTTTTGGTAGTAGCTTCATCCAACGCTTGGTATACTTTCTTTTGCGCTGCTTCAATCGTGTCGGCTTCTGCTTCTACTAAGAGTACTCGTCCGCCTGAAGCCACGGTTGCCTCATTCTTTTCAGCGACTCCTGCATAATAGACGGTCACTTGGTCATTGAAGGTTGGTATGTCCATCCCTTTTTTATAGTCATTCGGATAGCCTTCTGCCGCCAATACGACGCCCACTGACGCTCGTTCGCTCCAAGTCAGCTCTGGCTTACGATTGTTCAGCAAATCATCAATGATCTGTGCAAGATCACTTGTCAGTCGAGGAAGGACAACCTGTGTTTCAGGATCACCAAAGCGAGCATTGAATTCAATGACTTTTGGCCCTTTTTCTGTCGCGATCAGTCCAGCATATAAGATTCCTGTAAAGGGCGTATCGTTTTTGATCATTCCTAAAGCGGCTGGCTTGACTATTTTTTCTAACGCAGACGTTACCATCTCTGAAGAAATTTGCGGGACTGGTGAATAGGCCCCCATCCCACCAGTATTTGGACCTTGATCGCCGTCATAAGCACGTTTGTGGTCCTGAGCGATGACCATTGGATAGACTTCTTCGTCCTTTACAAATGCGAGTAGTGAAAATTCTTCCCCCGCTAAAAATTCTTCCACCACGACTTTGTCACCACTCTCACCGAAGCGATGATCCGTCATCATTTCTTTCAATGCTTGCAGCGCATCGTCTAAGGTGAGTGCAACAGTAACGCCTTTGCCCGCTGCCAACCCATCCGCTTTAATGACGATGGGTGCGCCTTTTTCTCTGACATACGCGCACGCTGCCTCATAGTCAGTAAAGGCTTCATACTCCGCTGTCGGGATTTGATTGTTCACCATGAGTTTTTTCGCGAATTCCTTGGAACCCTCGATCATTGCGGCTGCTTTATTCGGACCAAATATTTTTAATCCAGCTTTTTGGAAATCATCCACGATCCCATTTAATAGCGGAATCTCAGGTCCTACAAAGGTCCAAGCGATGCCCTGTTCTTTTGCAAATGCGATCAGCGCTTCGTGATCATCTTCTGCAATATCGACGCGCTGAATCCCGTCCTTTTTCATGCCAGGATTGCCCTTTGCACAAAAGACATCTGTTACCTGCGGACTTTCCAGCATTTTTTTCGCAATCGCATGTTCACGTCCGCCGCTGCCAATAATTAATACCTTCATTGAATCCTCCTCAAATTAATGTTTGAAATGACGAACGCCCGTGAAGACCATCGCTACGCCATATTTATTAGCCATCGCGATTGAATCCTTGTCACGAATACTTCCACCCGGCTGAACGATCGCCTTGATTCCATGCTGTGCCGCGTATTCTACACTGTCATCCATTGGGAAATAAGCATCACTCGCTAAAACTGCCCCTTCCATCCGGCCTTTTGCCTCTTCAAGAGCAATTTTTACGGAGCCTACTCGATTCATTTGACCTGCACCAACGCCGACGGTTTGATGAGCGTTTGCGACAACGATCGCATTCGATTTTACATGCTTCACGGCTTTCCAAGCAAATGCCAATGCCTTCAGCTCTTCGTCTGTTGGTTTCCGATCTGTGGCTACTTCCCATTCTTCTGGAATTTCTGTCACAACATCTTGCTCTTGAACAAGCAAGCCGCCTAGAACAGACACCACTTCTTGCTGATCGCTGTTCGTGTTGCTGAAATCCAACGTCATTAAACGCAGGTTTTTCTTGCTTGATAATACGTCAAAGGCTTCCTTGCTGAAGCTTGGAGCAATAATGATTTCTAAAAATAGCTTGTGCATTTCTTCTGCTGTTTCTACGTCGATTTCACGATTCGCGACTAAGATACCGCCAAAGATAGAAGTAGGGTCTGCCTCATATGCAAATTGATACGCCTCTGCAATCGTTCGGCCGCTACCGATCCCACATGGATTCATATGCTTCAGTGCCACTACAGTAGGGTCGGAAAATTCTCTGGCAATACGAATAGCCGCATCGGCATCCTTAATATTATTGTAGGACAATTCTTTCCCGTGTAATTGTTCCGCACTGGCAATCGAATAAGGAACCGGTCGGGCATTTTGATAAAAAGCAGCCGTTTGATGACTATTTTCCCCATACCGCAGCGTTTGCTTCAGCTCATAGGTCAACGTCATTTTTTCTGGTTCCAGCTCTTCTACACGATTCGTTAAGTATTCTGCGATTAAGGCATCGTAGGCCGCAGTGTGACGGAAAACTTTCGCCGCTAAACGTTTCCGCGTTTCTAACGTAGTCACCTGATTGCTTTGCATTTCCGCTAACACAAGTGAATAATCTTCTGGATCAACAACGACCGTTACCGATGCGAAGTTTTTCGCAGCGGAACGAAGCATGCTTGGCCCGCCGATATCAATGTTCTCAATCGCTTCTGCTTCCGTGACGTCTGCTTTAGAGATCGTTTCTTTAAATGGATAGAGATTTACGCAAACAAAATCAATCGGCAGAATATCCTGCGCCTGCATTGCCTCTAAATGACTTGCTAGATCGCGGCGGCCTAATAACCCACCATGGATTTTTGGATGCAGCGTCTTCACGCGGCCGTCCATCATTTCTGGAAAACCAGTAACTTCGTCAATACTCAAGGTCGATAGTCCGGCATTGTCTAGTACTTTTTTAGTCCCGCCAGTAGAAATAATCTCAATCCCTGCGTCAATCAATCCTTTAGTAAATTCTACAATTCCGGTTTTATCTGAAACACTAATCAATGCTCTTGTCATTATGATTCTCCTTATTCATAGTAATGAATTCATTTTGTTTGTGAACGATTAAATACGTGTATCGAATACCAAGCAATTAAGCATTGGACTTTTCAATTGAAAAGTTTTTCTCGCTTTTTCTTTACATTTGTAAAGTTTTAGAGCGATTCGCTTAGTATGTGTAAACTTCTCAGTTGTCAGATTCTTTTACAATTTCTGCTAAAATCTGAGGGTAAAGCTGGTGTTCAACTGCATGGATCTTCGTTTCTAAATCACTCAAGCTGTCTGTTTCAGCGACAGATACTTTTCCTTGAGCAATGATCGGTCCTGTGTCCACGCCGCGATCGACATAGTGAATCGTCACGCCTGTTTCCTTTACCCCTGCCTCATAGGCATCTCTGATCCCGTGTAAACCTGGAAAATCAGGGAGCAGGGCTGGATGGATATTGACGATCCGATTCGGAAATGCTGTTAACAAGTCTTCGCCGATAATGCGCATATACCCCGCTAATACGACCAATTCAACCTCGTAAGCCTTCAATTCCTTTAACAGGGCTGCCTCGTAACTTTTCTTATCAGGAAACTCTTTCAACTCGAAGCTCTCACAAGGAATCGAAAATTTCTTACCTCGTTCTAACACATAGGCATCGCGATGATCAGAAAACAACAAAACCAACTCGGCCGGGATTTCTTTATCTTTGACGGCCTGAGCGATCACTTCAAAATTCGACCCATTTCCTGAAGCTAAAACGGCTATTCTCATATTTTTTTCCCTTTGAAAAGAATCGCTGCTTCCTCTTTTTTCGTCACTTTGCCGATTAGAAAGAAGGCTTCGTTTCGTTCAGTGAGATCTGCTTTGACAGCGTCTAATTTTTCTGGAGAAACAGCCAAGACCATTCCAATGCCCATATTGAAAATTTCGTACATTTCCATTTCAGGAATTTTTCCATACTTTGCCAGCGCGTCAAAGATCGGTAAAACAGGCCACGCATCTAAGTGGATCTCGCAAGCCAATGCGTCCGGCAGCATTCTTGGTAAATTTTCTACAAAGCCGCCACCCGTCACATGGGCGATCCCATTCACTAATTTCTTTTTGATCAGAGGCATTACTGCGTCAACATAAATCTTTGTTGGTTTCAAAATTTCATCGCTGAGAGTGCCAGAAAGCTCCGGCAGCTTCTCGTCGTATGAAAAATGATTCGTTTCAAAGAAAATTTTCCGAACTAAGGAGTAGCCATTTGAATGAATTCCTGAAGAAGGCAAACCAACTAAGATGTCGCCCTCCGAAATTTTCTCGCCGGTGATCATTTGGCTTTTCTCAGCGATTCCCACTGTAAACCCTGCAAGATCATAATCGTCTTCACCATACATTCCCGGCATCTCAGCAGTTTCTCCACCGATCAAGGCTGCTCCTGCTTGCACACAGCCTTCCGCAACACCAGCAACCACTTGTTCCAATCGCGCAGGTACATTTTTTCCTGTTGCGATGTAATCTAGAAAGTATAGCGGTTCTGCTCCTTGTGCTACGATATCGTTCACACACATAGCGACACAATCGATCCCGATCGTATCATGTTTGTCCGCCTGAATCGCTACCATCAATTTTGTTCCGACCCCGTCTGTTCCTGAGACTAGAACAGGCTCTTTTACATCGAATTGGCTCAAGTCAAAACAGCCGCCAAATCCGCCGATGGCACCCATGACGCCTAATCTTTCGGTCCTTTTCACATGCTTTTTGATACGCTCCACTACTTCATAACCGGCCTCAACATCTACACCAGCTCTGGAATATGCATTTCCCACTCGTTTCGCCCCTTATTCGTTTTAGTTGGTTCATTTAGAAAAACAGAAAATTTATAGACCCTTTACCGCATCTATCATGCGCCTGGCCCTTCGATATCAGCCGCTTTAGACAAACGAAGTCTTTTCCTTCAGTGTTGCTTGGTAATGTGCCTCATAATCGTATAACGGTGTCGGATAGTCTCCGTTAAAATAGGCCATGCACAACCCTGAATAGGGTGCGTCAAAATGTAACCCAATAGCGTTGATCAGTCCTTCTTCACTTAAAAAAGAAAGAGAATCTGCACCGATCAGTTCGCGAATTTCTTCAATTGAATGATTGGCCGCAATCAGTTCTTTGCGGGTTTGTATGTCAATCCCGTAAAAACAAGGATAGCGCAAAGGAGGCGAAGCAATGCGCACGTGAACTTCCTTCGCACCTGCTTCTTTTAATAAGTTTACGATGCGGCGGCTCGTTGTCCCGCGGACGATCGAGTCATCCACCATAATAACTCGTTTCCCCTCAACGACACCTCGGACAGCTGAAAGCTTCATCCGCACCCCTTGCTCCCGCAATTCTTGAGTTGGCTGGATAAACGTTCTGGCGACATATTGATTTTTTACTAACCCCATTTCATAAGGGATGCCTGACTCTTCTGCGTAGCCGCTTGCCGCTGATAAGGATGAATTTGGGACACCCACCACCATATCTGCATCAATGCCGTCTTCCTGTGACAAAATGCGCCCCATGTTTTTGCGCGCACTGTGAACGTTCACGCCAGCAATGTTTGAATCGGGACGGGCAAAATAAATATATTCCATTGAACAAATGGCGTGTTGTGTCTCTTTCGTAAAGTGTTCGACTTTTAGGCCTTCATCGTTGATCGTGATGATCTCGCCTGGATTCACATCTTGAATAAACGTGGCCCCAACGACTTCCAGCGCACACGTTTCCGATGCTACGACATACGCGCCATTGACCATTTGTCCAATAGACAACGGGCGAAAGCCGTTAGGGTCAAGTGCCGCCACCATCGATTCTTCTGTCAGCATCAGGTAAGCGAAGCCGCCCTTGACCGTGTTCAGGGCCTCCTTCATTCGTTCACACAACGTTTCCTTTTGACTGCGGCGAATCAAGTGCATCAAAATTTCAGTATCAGAGTTTGAATGGAAGATAGCTCCATCAATTTCCAATTCCTTTCGCAAACTTTTTGCATTGGTCAAATTTCCATTATGAGCTAACGCAAAATCCCCATCATAGAAATTGAATAAAAAAGGCTGGATATTATCGACACTGCTGTTTCCTGCCGTCGCATAGCGCACATGACCAATCGCTGCTTGCCCTGTTAACTGGTTTAACTGGCGCTCATCTTTAAAGACTTCAGACAACAATCCTAGACCACGAGTACTCATTAATTTGCCGCTGTCATTACTAACGATTCCAGCACCTTCTTGACCACGGTGCTGCAAACTATGCAAGCCAAAATAAGTGACGCGTGCAGCATCTGGGTGACCCCAGATGCCGAAAACGCCACACTCTTCATTTAAACTTTTTACTTCATTAGACATGGAATGGCTTCCTCCCATAATTTTTCAGCTTCCTCTGTAGCGACTGTGATCTCACCGCCCACAGCGCTCATGCATAAGTTCCCGGAATTCGTCACCTTGCCGACCTTCAAAGCTTTCTTCCCTGCTAAAGCCTCAAAGTCCGCTTGCTTCTCTGGATTTACCGATAGAACAAAACGAGATTGAGTTTCTGCAAAAAGAGTTTCGATAGGCATATCTACAGTAATCTCAACACCTAAATGATTCGTGAATGCTGACTCAGCGATGGCTACTGCCAATCCGCCCTCTGCGCAGTCATGAGCACTTTCAATGAGACCCGCTTTGATCGCAGCAAGAACGAAGTCTTGATTTGCTTTTTCGACAGCGAGATCAAAGTCCATCAATTTTCCTTCAATTTTTCCTGTTTGCATTTTTTGAATTTCAGTTCCATTGAAATCGGCCTTTGTTTCGCCAATAATATAGATCAAGTCGTCCGCATTCTTGAACTCCTGAGTCGTAATGTGAGCTAAGTCCTCGATCAAGCCCACCATACCAATCATTGGTGTTGGGTAAATCGCTTTCCCGTTCGTCTCATTGTACATAGACACATTTCCTGAAATAACTGGTGTATTCAATGTACGACAAGCCGCTGAAATACCGTCTGCCGAAGTCCACAATTCCCAGAAGCCTTCTGGTTTTTCTGGAGAACCGTAATTTAAACAGTCTGTGATCGCCAGAGGCTGTCCGCCAGAAGCAATAATATTACGTGCCGCTTCTGCAACTGCGATTTGACCGCCTACTTCAGGGTTCAAATACAAGTACCGGGCATTACAGTCAGTCGTCATCGCCAAGGCTTTATTTGTTCCACGAACCCGTAAAACAGCGGCGTCACTCCCGGGTCTGACAACCGTATTTGTTCGAACCTGAGAATCATAGGTCTCATAGATCATTCTCTTTGAAGCAATCGTCGGCTGCTGCAATAACGCCAATAATGTTTCTGTCCCATCGGAAACCTCTGGTTTAAAATCAGCCATCGCTGCGAATTCTTGGATACGTGCGGGTTCGCGTTTTTCATTTTCATACACAGGCGCATCTTCAGCCAATGCATCAACGGGCAAATTCGCGACTTCCTCTCCGTGATGATACAAGCTGTACATCCCGTCATCCGTTACCTCACCGATAGTCACTGCATCCAACTCATAGCGTTTGAACAATGCCACAACTTCCTCTTCGTGTCCTTGTTCCACACAAATCAGCATCCGCTCCTGTGATTCCGAAAGCATCATTTCGTAAGGGGTCATCTGTGTTTCTCGCTGCGGGACATCATCCAAATACAGTTTTAACCCAGAGCCGGCTTTTGAAGCCATCTCTGAACTGGAAGAAACCAAGCCGGCCGCTCCCATGTCTTGGATTCCGACCAAAATATCCGAATGCTCTAAGATCAATTCCAAGCATGCCTCTAATAAAAGTTTTTCCATGAAGGGATCGCCAACTTGAACGGCTGAACGCTGTTGTTCTTCCCCTTCAACAAATTCTTCAGAAGCAAACGTTGCGCCATGAATACCATCTCGACCCGTTTTAGCCCCAACGTACATGATCGAATTGCCAACGCCCTTTGCTTGGCCTTTTTGGATATCTTTATGGTCGATCAAGCCCACACACATCGCATTGACTAATGGATTCCCCTCATAACAAGCATCGAATGCCACTTCTCCGCCGACAGTCGGAATACCGATACAATTTCCATAACCACTGATTCCTGCAACGATTTCTTCTAATAAATACTTCGTACGTGCGGTAGTTAACTCACCGAAACGCAATGAATCTAAAATAGCGATCGGACGGGCACCCATACTGAAAATGTCGCGAATGATCCCGCCAACACCTGTTGCTGCCCCCTCATATGGTTCGACTGCGGAAGGATGATTGTGGCTTTCTGCTTTAAAAACAACCGCTTGTCCATCACCAATATCTACGATCCCAGCACCTTCTCCGGGTCCTTGCAACACTTGCGCCCCCTCTGTTGGGAACTTGCGTAATACAGGCTTCGAATTTTTATACGAACAATGCTCGCTCCACATAACTGAAAATAAGCCCGTTTCTGTATAATTTGGAAGGCGGCCAAGGATGTCCTCGGAAATCAGGCGATATTCCTCATCAGTCAACCCCCATCCAGCATAAATGCGCTGATCTTTGATCTCTTGAGCTGTAGGTTCAACTTTCATCATTAGTTTGCAGTCACCTTTCCAAAATTAGTTAGTATTGAAGCGAAGAATTTCTTTCCGTCATCAGAACCCAGTAATGTCTCCATTGCTCGTTCTGGATGCGGCATCATCCCTAAGACATTTCCTGCCTTGTTCGTGATCCCTGCGATATTTGCGACACTTCCGTTGATGTTTTCACCTTCATAAGTGAAGACGATTTGATCGTTCGCCTTTAGCTCAGCCAAAGTTTCTTCATCGCAATAATAGCTTCCTTCACCGTGGGCAACAGGAATTTGGATCGTTTCATTCGCTTCATATTCAGAAGTAAATTTTGTTTGGTTATTCACAACAGTGAGTGGTGTGATCTTGCTGATAAATTTCAAGGAATCATTGCGACGCAGCGCACCAGGTAAAAGACCAGCTTCTGTCAAGATCTGAAACCCATTACAGGTCCCAAAAACAGGCTTTCCTTCTTCAGCAAACCGAATAACCTCCGACATGATCGACGCAAACCGAGCGATTGCACCGCAGCGTAAGTAGTCTCCATAAGAGAATCCGCCTGGAAGCAATACGCCATCAAACCCTTCTAGACTGTCGGAATCATATCGAACATACTCGCAATCTGCTCCCATGATTTCCTTCATTGCCCAGTACATATCCAAATCACAATTTGAACCGGGAAATACAATGACTGCAAATTTCATGCTACACTTCCTCCGCTGTCAAAATTTCGTAGCGATACGTCTCCATGTTTACGTTGGCTAATAATTTGTCACAAACTTCTTCAATCATTTCTTCTACAGGGCGGTCATTTTTCGCCACTTTGATTTCAAAATATTTCCCGATACGTACTTCTTCGATCTCATCATAGCCTAAACGATGAACCGCACCCTTTACTGCTTCTCCTTGGGGGTCTAACACAGAATCCTTATACGTAACATAAACTTTCACAAAATACATTCTTATTCTCCTCGCTTTTCTAATCTATTTAGTACTTCTTGGTATACCGGGATAATATCTCCTAAGTCACGACGATAAATATCTTTGTCTAAATGTTCCTTCGTTTTCTTGTCCCATAAACGGCAAGTATCCGGAGAAACTTCATCTGCTAGTAAAATCGACCCATCTTTCTGACGACCAAACTCTAATTTAAAGTCAATCAGCGTAATATCCATCGAGTCAAATAGCGCCGTCAATGCTTCGTCGACTTCTAAAGCCATTTTTCTCAACTGGGCAATCTCATCCGTCGTTGCAAGTTGCAGGAATTCAATATGGTCCTCAATGATCATTGGATCGTCCAGCGCATCGTTTTTATAATAAAATTCTACGATGGGTCTATTCAGTGGGGTTCCCTCTGGTATCGCCAATCGTTTTGAAAAACTTCCCGCTGCAACATTCCTTACCACTACTTCCAATGGAATGATCTCGACCGTCTGAATCAATTGTTCCTTCTCCGACAGTAGTTCGATAAAGTGATTGTTGATTCCTTTACTTTTTAAAAAATTAAAAATTTGAGCAGTGATTTGGTTATTAAGTTCGCCTTTACCGCTAATTTGATCTTTTTTTGCACCGTTTAAAGCAGTTGCCTGATTGAGGTATTCGACCCAAACAATCGCTGGATCGTCTGTTTTAAATAATTTTTTTGCTTTGCCTTCATACAATAAAGTCGTTTTTTCCACGTTCGTGCGCCCCTTTTTTCTGAACATTATGAAACATAATGTTTAAATCGTTCGTTTATCAACTTCATCTTTAGTGTAACAACTGCCCCTCACTTTTTCAACGATTTATCGGATATTATAACCATAAAAACTGTATAACGTTCGTGTTTTAGTTGATCCTATCACTTGGAATTATCTTAACCACTAAGAGATAACGTTTACATTTTAAGCAAATGATGCTATATTAAACTCGAATGAATTAGATGGAGGAATCGCTTATGCTAGACGCGGGTGCAGCAGCTCATACATTTCTTAATTCAATGGAAGAAACAGAAAAACAACAATTGCTTAATGTCTTATTGGGACTAGATACTACACACAATCTCAATCAAGGAACCAGTTTTTACTCATACCGAAATTTAAAAAAAATGTTGCATCCAAAGCAATCTCAAGCGATGCAATGTTTAAATTTCTCTAATCAAGCACAAGATACCTTAGTGATCAAACAATTTAAGGATCATTCGTTTTTGAAGAATTCTTATCGGATCGAGATTCTATTAAACACCCATTCTTATGAGTATCAGTTGGTGGATTGCTTATTACAGGAACTTCATGAAAGTTGTTTCGTAGATGTTTACTCTTATGCGTGAAACAAAAAATCTCTTGCCCTTCGGCAAGAGATTTTTTTTATTTAAGACCTACACGTTCAAATACGCTATCGACATTTTTCAAATGATAATTATAGTCAAATGCATCGTCTAAATCAGATTCGGACAATACCTTCGTGATTTTCTCATCTTCCTCAAGCAACGGACGGAATTGCACTTGATGATCCCATGCGTAAGCTGTTTTCGGCTGCACTAGATCATAGGCTTCTTCTCGAGTCATTCCTTTATCGATCAATTTCAATAGCACGCGTTGGCTATAAATCAACCCGAATGTCGCCTGCATGTTGCGCTTCATATTTTCTGGGAACACGGTCAGATTTTTAACGATCGTGCCAAAGCGATGCAGCATATAATCCACAAGAATCGTTGTATCTGGAGTAATGATCCGTTCTGCTGATGAATGTGAAATATCTCGTTCATGCCATAAAGCCACGTCTTCAAAGGCAGTGATCAGGTGACCTCTTACAACACGGGCCAACCCAGTCATGTTTTCAGAACCAATCGGATTGCGCTTGTGAGGCATAGCAGAAGAACCTTTTTGTCCTTTTGCGAAAAATTCCTCCACTTCACGGGTTTCAGATTTTTGCAGACCACGAATTTCTGTCGCAAAGCGCTCAATTGACGTAGCGATCAAAGCTAAGCTTGAAAAGTATTCCGCGTGTAAATCTCTAGGCAATACCTGAGTCGATACTTCTTGCGGACGAATACCTAATTTTTCACAGACATATTCTTCAACAAAAGGCGGGATGTTCGCGAATGTTCCTACAGCCCCTGAGATTTTCCCAGCTTCTACCCCTTTAGCCGCATGCTCAAAGCGCTCGATATTGCGTTTCATCTCTGAATACCACGTCGCTAATTTCAGACCAAACGTAGTTGGCTCGGCATGAACACCGTGGGTCCGTCCCATCATTACTGTGTTCTTGTTCTCTTTCGCTTTTTCGCCGACAATAGTCAAAAAGTCTTGCAAATCTTGGCGTAAAATATCATTGGCTTGTTTATACAAGTACCCATACGCCGTATCCACGACATCGGTGCTGGTCAATCCATAATGAACCCATTTCCGTTCTTCGCCCAATGTTTCCGAAACGGCACGTGTGAAGGCAACGACATCATGTTTTGTCGATTGCTCGATCTCTAAGATACGATCAATGTCGAACCCCGCGTTTGCGCGAATCTTTTCAACATCTTCTTTCGGGATCTCACCAAGCTCTGCCCATGCCTCGTCGGCTAAGATTTCAACTTCCAGCCATGCTTTATAGCGATTTTCGTCACTCCAGATATTTCCCATTTCAGCTCTTGTATAGCGATCTATCATTGTATTCTCCCTTTTAACATACTTGTTATTTCGATACTTTTTTTACGTAACGTTCGTAATCCTTTTACAACTGGTTTAATCCCACGTTTCCGTTTTCTTGATATCGTCTAGTGTTCGTTGGATGCTTTCAGTCAAGATAGTGACATGCCCCATTTTACGACCCTTTTTCGGCATGGCTTTACCATAATAATGAAAGTGCCAGTCTGGCCATAGATCGATCAATTCATAGGTTTTCAAGAGATTCTCGCCTAAGACATTGACCATTACAGCGTTTGATAATAATTTTGGTTCGCTTAAAGGCCACCCACAGATCCCGCGAATATGCGCATCGAATTGGCTCATGGTACAAGCTTCAATCGTGTAGTGTCCTGAATTGTGTGGACGAGGGGCGATTTCATTTACATACAACGCGCCTGCTTTGGTCAAGAAAAACTCCACACAAAGCGTTCCTACAAGATCTACCCCACGAGCGATTACTTTCGCGATCCGGCTCGCCTCTTTTGCAACGGCTGCATCGATCCCAGCCGGTGCGATCGTTTCATGGAGAACATTGTTTCGATGGACATTTTCAACTACTGGAAATGTGACGTAATCGCCAATATTATTTCCTGCTACCTGGACAGACAATTCTTTTTCAAAAGGAATCCACGCTTCCAAGACGCAGGTTCCTTGACGTAAAAGGTTCATTGAAGGAGCCAAATCGGCCGTACTTTTTAAGACATATTGTCCATGGCCGTCGTATCCTCCGCGCGTCGTTTTTAGGACACAAGGATAGCCGATCCCTTCGATGGCATCTTGAATATCTGTCGGACTAATAATTGTTGCATACGGTGCGATAACGATATTGTTGTTTTCCAAGAAGGATTTTTCCATTAAACGATCTTGGCTGATCGCTAACAAATCTGTCCCTTGAGGAATGTTTGCGTAATGTTGAATATGGTTGATCGTATCCACATCCACATTCTCAAATTCATACGTAATTACCTGTGATCTGCGGGCCATTTCTTCCAATGCCATCTGATCATCATAATCGGCCACAATGTGCCAATCGGATACTTGCGCAGCCGGACAATCCTCCGTCGGATCGATCACTCCTGTGCGAAAGCCCATTTCCTTTGCGCTGATAGCCATCATTCGGCCTAATTGTCCTCCGCCTACGATACCAATCGTAGAGCCTGGTTTTAACGATTTAACCAAGTTGCTCACTACTTTCCAATACAGTTTCTGTCATTTGCTGACGTTTTTTTTCTAAACGATCAGCTACTTTTTTATCATACATTGAAAGCATCTGAGCCGCAAGTAGTCCTGCGTTTGTTGCACCAGCTTTTCCGATCGCTGTGGTAGCCACGGGGACGCCTCCAGGCATTTGAACAATAGACAATAAGGAATCCAATCCGTTCAACGCCTTCGATTGAACCGGCACACCGATCACTGGCAAGGTTGTTTTTGCAGCGACCATTCCTGGCAAGTGAGCGGCGCCCCCTGCTCCAGCAATAATCACCTTGATGCCGCGTTCTCGTGCCTTTTCCGCAAAGTCGAACATTAAGTCGGGTGTGCGATGCGCTGAAACAACACGCTGCTCATAAGAGATCTCCAATTCATCTAAGCTGTCACACGCGTGCTTCATTGTTTCCCAATCTGAGGTACTCCCCATAATAACTGCAATTTCCGGCTTCATAAATTGCTCCCTTCTAGTCACTAACTACCTGCTCCGAGCTGTTTACTTCAAGTTCTGTCATTCACTTTTCCTGACAGATCAAAATAAGAGACTCGATGAGCAATTGTTCTTTTATTATTCACGTTTATTCTAGCAAGTCCAATGTATGAAGTCAAAAGACAATTCGAATATTAATAGAGTTTTTTAATATATTGTTCGTGTTTTTATCGGATAAAATAAAACACAGCCGAAGCTGTGTTTTATTCAGTCGTTTTTCTCTCTTTTGTAGCCATGAAAGAGCAAATTCAAAACAATGGCAGATACGCTGCTCATCACGATGCCGTTCCCAGTAAACATTTGAACTGTTTCAGGGAGTTTTGAAAACAGCATTGGCATAGCGTTGAAGCCTAAGCCGAATCCAATGGAGATGGCGATGATCAAGAGATTTTTTTCATCATTATAATTGACCTTCGACAGCATTTTCATTCCTTGAACAGCTACCATACCGAACATGACCAGCATGCCCCCGCCTAAAACAGGCTCAGGGATGATTTGAGCTAATGCCCCGACTTTCGGGAATAGTCCCAAGATAATTAAAAAGATGGCGGAGAAATAAATGGGACGTCGTGTTTTGATGCCAGACAATTGAACCAATCCCACATTTTGTGAAAAGCCTGTATACGGGAAGGTATTGAATAACCCACCTAAAATGACAGCCAATCCTTCAGCACGATAGCCGCGTTTCAAATCGTCTTCTTTTACTTCTCTCCCGACGATATCTCCTAATGCAAAGTACACCCCAGTTGATTCAACCATGCTTACGATTGAAATAATAATCATTAATAAAATAGAAAATGGCTCAAATTTGGGTGTGCCAAAATAAAAAGGTTGCGGAACATGGAACATCGGCGCATGTCCGATAGCTGTCAGGTCCACTTGACCTAACAGCGCAGCTAAAACACTGCCTCCGACTAATCCCACCAATACAGCGATCGAACGGATAAATCCGCGACCAAAGACTTGCACGGCTAAAATCAATAGGATCGTTACAAATGCCAAAATCAAGTTTGTCGGATCGCCAAAACTTTTCGCCGCAGCATCGCCGCCGCCCATTTTAGTGATTGCTACGGGAATCAATGTTAGCCCGATCGTCGTAATGACCGTACCCGTCACGATTGGCGGAAATAATTTTTCTACCTTTGAAAAGAAACCGGAAATTAGAACAACGAATATCCCTGCGGCGATGATCGATCCGTAAACCGTTCCTACCCCATGTGTTTGACCAATCAGGATCAACGGCGCAACTGCTTGAATCGCACATCCTAAAACAACTGGTAAGCCGATCCCAAAAAACTTGTTGACTGTTAATTGTAAGAGCGTTGCTACGCCACACATAAAAATATCGATCGAAATCAAATACGTCATTTGGGCTTCATTGAATCCCAAACCTGTTCCGATCAAAAGGGGTACTGCGACCGCGCCAGCATACATGGCTAAAAGATGCTGCAAACCTAAAACTGCTGATTTTCCATTTCCTGTTTCACTTGTCACTCTATGCGTCCTCCTCGATAAACGTTACTTTACCGTCATGTAAGGAAGCGATTCTCGCTAAGGAAACAACTGGGATGCCCATGTCTTCAATCAGCTGACGGCCGTCTTGGAAGGATTTTTCAATCAAAATACCAATTCCGGCAACAGTTGCTCCAGCTTGTTGACACAGTTCAATCAATCCTTTAGCGGCTTGTCCGTTGGCTAAAAAATCATCGACTAATAAGACATTGTCCTCTGCAGAAAGGAATTTACGAGAAATCGAAATCGTGCTGGTTACTTGTTTTGTAAATGAATAAACCGAGGCTGTCAGCAGCTCTTCATCCATCGTCAAGCTTTTCGATTTGCGAGCAAAGATCATTGGCACCTTTAATGCTTGAGCGGCGTATACAGCAGGTGCGATCCCTGAAGCTTCGATCGTCACTACTTTAGTGATGTTTTTCTCTTCAAACACTTCTGCTAAACGTTTGCCCATGGCATCCATCAATTCAGGGTCAACTTGGTGTGTCACAAACTCATCCACTTTCAATACGCCCTCACCTAAAACGCGGCCATTTTCCTTGATGCGATCTGTCAATTCTCTCATTATTATTTCTCCTTTTCTTGTCGTTTTTTGATTAATACAAAAAACGCACCTCATCTGCAAAGCAAAAAAGGTACGTAACCGTACGATTTTTACTTATAGTCTTGCGTTTACGGCACAAGGTAGAAACTGTCATCCATATTATGACGATATATAAGTTCACTTCTAATGAAAATTTTCACTGAAGTTTATGAAATATGAAAATATTATAGCAGATTGAAACGATCTGTAAACTGGAATTGCTTTAAATGAGAAGATTGATAGTTGAATTCCATGACTGTCTCACTTTAAAAAAAGTATTTTCCTATTCTTTGATGGAAGAAAGACGAGTGAAACAAGGAATCGATTCAAAATAATTGGCATTCATTCCTCAATTTGAGATGATTAGATCACTATCAGAAAGAGACAAGGAGGCTTTTCCATTGATTAATTTCTTTTCCATTTCAAATAAAGGCATACAAGAAAGTACCACCGAAAAAAATTGGTTATCTGTCTCCAATCCTACAGACGAAGAAAAAAACCGTTTGCGGAAGGATTATAACCTGCCTGGAAACTTTTTCTCATTGGGTGAAAAGTATTCCAATGTGTCCTTTTTCAAGAAATTCCAGACAGAAAATGATACCCCTCTCTGCTTGATGCTGTTTGTTAATATTGAGTCTATCGACGAACCAGAATCCCTCTCTTCGACCGTTACTGTGTTCCTCACTTCGGATGTCTTGATCACCGTGAGTGAACAATCGCTGATGGATGAAGTATTGCAGGCCTATCAATCGGAAATCTTTACTAAGGCTGGGCTGATCCTTCACTTGCTGCAAACCATCAACCAGCACTATCTGACATTTTTGAAGGAACAACGAAAAACCATCGAAGAAATCAGCCAAGGGACCTCCAACGGCTCCAATAAAAACATTCTCGAATTAACGACGCATACTGAGAAAAATCTTGTCTATATCGACAACCTCTTAAAAGAGCAGCGGAAAACCATTAACCAGCTACTAGATTCACGTCTTGTCTCATCCGATAGAGATTTAGCGATCGAAATCGAATTGCAGACAAAGCAAGCAACCACTTCTGTGCAGATCTACCGCGAAATGCTGAGTTCGATCAGCGGCTTGATCGACAGCATGATGGACAACCGACTAAACCAATTAATGAAGTTTTTAAATACGGCTTCTTTGCTTCTTGCACTGCCCACACTTATCTTCAGTCTATGGGGGATCAATACAGGCGGACTCCTATGGCATGATTCTGAAATAGGCTCAATCATGGTCGTCCTTTTAGCATTGATCGTCTCCATTGTCAGCGGCGTTTACCTGTTCAAAAAAGATTACGATGCTTGACTGATCCCTACGTTATAAAATCAAATAAAAAGCCGATCGGCATTTTACTATTCAAAAACATAGTAAATCGTCGATCGGCTTTACATTTGTAAAGTATTTCTCTAAAAAACTTTACACTTAAATTTTAATGGTTTCTTCTATTTCAATTCGTTCGCTACTGAGAAGTGTCCGATAACGTCTGTAATACGGTTCAAGTCTACGTTCCCGCCGGATACGACAGCAACCACTTTTTTGCCGTTTACATACTTGTCTACTTTTCCAGAAAGAATCGCTGCCGTTGCTAAAGCGCCCGCACCCTCAACGACAATTTTTGTACGTTGGATCAAGTCTTTCATCGCTACTTCGATTTCTTGTTCAGATACAGTAACCATATCATCCACTAACTCTTCAACAACTTCAAACGTCAAGTTTCCTGGAAATTCTACTGCACAGCCGTCAGCGATCGTTGCGGCTTTTTTATAGCCAACTTTTTTCCCTGCTCGGAATGAAGCAGTCATCCCATGGATATTGTCTGCTTGGACCCCAATGATATTGATGTTTGGATTGAATGTTTTCATTGCTACTGCAATACCAGAGATCAAGCCGCCACCGCCGACAGGTACGATAACAGTGTCCACATCCCAAATTGAATCCAAAATTTCAAGACCAATCGTTCCTTGACCAGCCATGACATATTCATCATCGTAAGGAGGAATGTAAGTTACGCCTGTTTCTTCAACGATTTTTTCGCAATAAGCTTTCGCATCGTCGAAACCAGAACCGTGAAGGATCACTTTTGAGCCGTAACCTTCTGTTGCTTCCACTTTCGCTTTTGGTGCAGTTTCCGGCATAACGATCGTGCTTTCGATTCCTAATAATTTAGAAGTCAATGCTACGCCTTGTGCATGGTTCCCAGCAGAAACGGCGATAACGCCTTTGTCTTTTTCCGCTTGTGTCAAATGTGCGATTTTGTTAAACGCCCCGCGGAATTTGAAGGACCCTGTTAATTGCATGTTCTCTAATTTCATGAAAACTTGTCCGCCAGTGTTTGCAGTCAAGAACATTGATTGAATCAACGGTGTGACACGTCCATATTGTTTTACGACATTTTTTGCTTCATGAATATCTTCGATAGATACAGGCAGCTTTGTCATTGTGTCCGTCATTATAAAACATCTCCTATTTCAGTAAAAGGTACGTCAATTGAATCTGCTAACGCTTTGGAAACAACTTTTCCATTATAAACACTTAATCCTGATACTAATGATTCATCTGATTTCAATGCTTCGTCTAAGCCTTTCACACTAACATCTTTAAGGAAAGAAATATTTCCTTTCGCTAATGCGATCGTTGCTGTTCTTGGTGTAGCACCTGGCATATTTGGAACTGCATAATGGATGACTCCGTGTTTCGTGAATACTGGATCGGCATGGTTCGTTGGTTTGTCGATCGTTTCAACTGTACCACCTTGGTCGATCGCGATATCCACGATCACAGAACCTGGTTTCATCGATTCAACCATATATTCTTTCACTAATTTTGGTGGTTTTGCTCCTGGAATCAAGACTGTTGAGATAAATACATCTGCTTCTTTGATTTTTTCTTCCAAGTTTTCAGTATTTGAAACAAGTACATCTACATTATGATCTTTGTAGCGCTCTTGCAATTGTTTGATGCGGTTTTCGTTGACTTCAAGAATGATGACGTGGCAGCCAATCCCAACAGCCATATCTGCTGAGTTTTCCGCAGCGTTCCCGCCGCCTAAGATCACAACAGTTCCTGCTTCAACACCTTCGATACCAGGAAGCAAGATGCCTTCTCCGCCGTGTTGTTTTTCTAAATAATATTGACCCAAGTTTACTGCACGTCGTCCAGCGATCGCACTCATTGGTTTCAATAATTCTAATACACCGTTGATTGAGATGTTTTCACCAGATAAAGCGGTCACGCCAACTTCCATCATTTTCTCAACACAGGCTTTATTTGCAGCTAAATGCAAGAAGCCCCATATGATTTGACCTTTTTTGAAATAGTGATATTCACTTTCCATTGGTTCTTTTACTTTTACGATTAAATCCGCTGTCCACGCTGTATCTGTGTCTACGATCTTTCCGCCAGCTTCAACATATTGTTCATTAGTAAAACCTGATCCAGCACCCGCATGGTCATCGACCAATACTTCGTTGCCTGCTTCTACTAAAATTTTTACATTTTCAGGTGTCATACCTACACGAGCTTCACCTTGTTTTGGATCTTTGATTACGCCGATTTTCACAGTAAATCACTCCTACAAAATTATTATTGAAGTTCTTTAACTTCAGAACATGTTTAATATATCACAATGCCTTTTTTAAACAACAAACATGACTCAAGTGTTATTGATATCTCATCTTTTCAATAACCCCGTTCATTTTACCGACTATTTTTTTCTAAAAACACTGTTAAATCAGCATTCTTAAATAAGAATACTTTCATTTTGTATTTTTTTATTCTCTTTAAAAAGTTCTTTTAATAAAAAAACGTGCAATCGCTTGCACTTTATTGTGTGATTTTTCTCATTTGTCGTAGTATTTGAATCGTGCATTTGAATGAAAAAAAAGGCTGAGGAATTATTCCTCAGCCGTTGTTTGACAATCTGGACACAAACCATAAACTTCTAAACGATGCTTATTGATTTGATAACCTGTCAATTTACTTGATGCCATTTCTACATCTTCTAATCCAGGATAGAAAAAGTCAACAATCTTTCCACATTCTGTACAAATTGCATGATAATGCTGCTTGTTCGTGAAATCAAAACGACTTGCTGCATCCCCATAATTCATCTCCTGAACGATGCCGATCTCTACGAACTTTCTCAAGTTGTTGTACACTGTAGCCACACTCATATTTGGGAAGCGGCTTTCTAGCGAACGGAAAATCTCATCAGCTGTCGGATGATTACGGTACTGGATTAAATACTCCAAAATGGCATAACGTTGTGGCGTAATACGAACTCCGCCGGTCTTTAACTCTCTGACCGCCTGATCTACTGCCTCATTTACCATATAAGCCCCTCCTGTTTGGATTATCTATTAAAATGATACTATTATCTGAGGGGAAATACTAGTTGGATTCAAAAATTAATGACTTTCATAAACATATTGGTTTTATTCAAACAACTCGGTAGACAAGTAACGTTCGCCATTATCTGGCAACAGAACCAATACCTTCTGATTACGATCCATCTTCTTCGCTACTTCGATCGCTGCAAACAATGCTGCACCTGAAGAAATCCCTACAAGAATCCCTTCTTTTTTGGCGATCTCTCGTGCCGTTTCCATACTATCGCTAGCTTTGACCGGCAACACGTCATCATAAATGTCAGTATTTAAAATTTTCGGAACAAATCCTGCACCGATTCCTTGAATCTTGTGGGGACCTGGTGCACCGCCTTCTAAAACTGGAGATTCTTCAGGCTCGACCGCGTAAATTTTGATGTTTGAATACATACGTTTTAGTTCATTACCGACACCTGTAATTGTTCCGCCGGTGCCCACACCAGCCACAAAAGCATCCAATCCATTTTTTTCAAATGCATTGGCGATCTCTCTTGCTGTCGTTTGTTCGTGCACTTTTGGGTTCGCAGGATTGTCGAATTGAGCTGGCACAAACCAACCATTTTCCTCTGCTAATTGCGACGCTTTTGCGATTGCGCCCTTCATTCCTTCTGGACCAGGTGTTAAGACAAGATCAGCACCATAAGCCTTCATCAATTTGCGACGCTCAATACTCATGGTTTCGGGCATAACAAGTGTAACAGGATAGCCCTTAGCTGCACCTACCATCGCCAACCCGATGCCTGTGTTTCCAGACGTAGGCTCGATAATCGTCATACCTGGTGTTAATTTTCCTGATTTTTCTGCGTCTTCGATCATTCTCAGAGCAATACGATCTTTCACACTTCCGCCAGGATTAAATGATTCCAGTTTAACATAAACCTGCGCCATATCATCCGTCGTCATATTTCTGAGTTTTACGATAGGCGTCTCACCGATTGTATCCAAAATTGAATTATAAATTTTTGTCATTTTTTCCTCGCTCCATTCCTTACCTTATGTAAGTTTATACTAACGAATAATGGGCAAAGAAGCGAGAATTTCGCCTTTAAAAATTGTGAATCCCTTCGATTTTTTCGCTTTTCAGAAAGAAAGAAGAGCTATTCTGAATCTTAACAGAAAACATACTGATATTTATGACAAAATTGATGCAAGAAAAAGATGGAGCAAGCTGCTCCATCTCTAATTGATTAAATGACGATCGTGTCACCAGGCATAATCGTTGAATCAGAACTCCAACCATTATCTGCTAATAACTGATCTACACTGATATTAAATTTCTCTGCGATCCCCCAGATCGAATCTCCAGATTGTACCGTGTAGGATTGACCACTTGCTTGCGATGTGCTGGCAGTTTCTGTTGATTGAGCCGTATTTTGAGCCGCTGCCGATTGTGCTTGATCGGTCATTTGGACTGCTGTCCCGGCTCCTGGTGTGTCAAAGCGAGTCAGGTTGTACGTCTGAATCAAAGAAATTAATTTCCCTGCATAACCTGGATCTGTCGCATATCGACCCGTTAAGTAGACAGCGGCATCTTGATAGCTGTTCGTGTGGCTTTTCCACGCTCCAGCGTAATACGAACTCGCTAAAAGACTGGCATGTGCTTGGAAAGACTCCGCATAACTGCTATATACGGCAAAAGGTTCATTCATTGTGACCCATTGGCCGTTTAAATATTCCTTCGTGCTCATGGTAACAGAAGGGCCGCCGCTATATTCCTTAACGCCAAACAAATTGTAATACGGCGCAGAAGACAATTGAGAAGAGCCAAAGCCTGTTTCGACTAATGCCTGTGCTACCATGATCGACGCATAGAGATCACTGGATGCAGACACTTGCATCGCAGAAGCGCCGAGTTGCTCGATGAATGCTGATTGGTTTTGTACTTGACCCATCTCAGCAGCATTTGCTTTCACGGTATTCATCGTTAAAACAGCGGGAGAAAGAATCATGGCTGTTCCTAATAACGGCACTGTTTTTTTGGCAGTCTTTATCCGTTTTTCCTTTTGCTGCGTTCTTATATAATTATACTTTTCGGTACGTGTTTTATATTGATTCATTATATACCTCCAGGAAACTTTTGCAGAGCTCCTCATTTTTGGTTACTTTAAAAGTATAATGCAATCACAATTAACAAACAATTTAAACACCATAAATTCACTAATTTGTCATTACTTCGTAACATCCGTAATGAAATAGTTGTTATATTTCTGTTTGAATACACTTGCTTTTTTTATAACTGTCTAATTATAAAAAAAAGAACGAATCATCAAGATATCATTTCTCGATGATTCGCTCCTATTGTTCTTTTAATCGTTGTTTGTATAACGCTTAGTCGTTCATTGGTTCATTTTGAAAGACTAGTTGGTCATCGAATAATTCGATGGAGACCTTTGTTTTCGGCATAACACGCCCCGCAATTATTTCTTTTGCTAAAGGTGTCTCTACTTCACGCGTTATAAACCGCTTTAAAGGACGCGCTCCGTATTGCGGTTCATACGCCTTTTCAGCAATCCAGCTTTTCGCATCTTCCGTAATAGCCAATTGAATGTCTTGTTCCTCCAATCGCTGAGACAAATGCTGAACGATTTTCTCAACGATCCCTTTTACGTCCTCTAAGCTCAATGGTGTAAAGAGAATCGTATCATCAATCCGATTCAAGAATTCTGGTTTGAAATGTCCGCGTAATAGACTTAGTACTTGCTCTTTCGTCGCTTCTGGAATTTCTCCATCTGCCGTCACACCCTCTAACAATACCTGTGACCCGATGTTGCTGGTCATGATCAAAACAGTATTCTTAAAGTCCACTAAACGTCCTTTAGAATCTGTCAAACGACCATCGTCTAAGACTTGTAGCAAAATGTTGAATACATCTGGATGGGCTTTTTCGATTTCATCTAATAAGATAATCGTGTACGGGTTGCGACGAACCGCTTCTGTCAATTGGCCGCCTTCCTCGTAACCGACATAGCCTGGAGGCGCTCCTACTAAACGAGACACCGAATGCTTTTCCATGTACTCACTCATATCGATTCGTACCATATGATCTTCTGAATCGAATAAGTTTTCTGCCAACGCTTTTGCCAGCTCTGTTTTTCCGACCCCTGTTGGTCCTAAAAATAGGAACGAGCCTAGGGGGCGATTAGGATCTTGCAAGCCTGCACGTGAGCGTAAGACCGCATCACTTACTGCGTCCACTGCTTCTTCCTGTCCGATGACACGCTTATGGAGCGTACTATTCAAGCTTAGAAGTTTTTCTCTCTCGCCTTCGACTAATTTTGTCACAGGAATACCAGTCAAACGTCCGACGACTTGTGCGATTTCGTTTTCGGTCACGGCTTCCTGAACCATTCTGATGTCATTTTTTTGATTTTTTTCTTCTAGATCGGCCAGTTCTTTTTCTAAATTAGGAATGGTGCCGTGACGGAGTACTGCTGCACGTTCGAGATCGTAATTGTTTTCAGCATCTTCTAATTCATGCTTGGCTTGATCAATTTCAGCCCGTTTATTCGAAACAACATTTACTTCCTCTTTCTCCGTTTCCCATTGCAACTTCATGGCATTGGTCTCTTCACGGAGATCTGCCAACTCTTCTTGCAAGCTAGCCAAACGTTTCTTACTTGCATCGTCGCTTTCTTTTTTCAAAGCAGCTTCTTCGATTTCAAGTTGCATCAGCCGACGCGTCACCTGATCCAATTCCGTTGGCATCGAGTTCATTTCTACACGAATACTTGCGCTTGCCTCATCCACTAAGTCGATTGCTTTATCCGGTAAAAATCGATCCGTAATATACCGATCAGACAAAGTAGCGGCTGCCACCAATGCATTGTCATGGATGTTTACACCGTGATGGATCTCAAAGCGTTCCTTCAACCCACGCAAAATACTGATCGTATCTTCAACAGTAGGTTCCTTAACAAGAACTTTTTGGAAACGACGCTCCAACGCTTTATCCTTTTCCATATATTGACGGTATTCATCCAATGTTGTAGCGCCGATCAAATGAAGTTCACCGCGAGCCAGCATAGGCTTCAATATGTTTCCAGCATCCATACTGCCTTCTGTTTTTCCGGCGCCGACGATCGTATGAATCTCATCGATGAACAATAAAATACGCCCATCTGATTTTTTAACTTCCTTCAATACAGCTTTCAGACGTTCTTCAAACTCTCCTCGGAATTTCGCTCCAGCGATCAAGGAACCCATATCTAAAGAAAAGACCGTCTTATCCTTCAAATTCTCTGGTACGTCCTTTCTTACGATTCGTTGGGCAAGACCTTCAACGATTGCCGTTTTACCGACACCTGGCTCGCCGATCAGGACAGGATTGTTCTTAGTTTTACGTGAGAGAATCCGAATCACATCTCGTATTTCTTCGTCTCGGCCAATGATAGGGTCTTGTTTTCCATTTTTTACTTGCTGGACTAGATCCACACCGTATTTTTCTAACGCTTTGTAGGTTTCTTCTTGATTTTGTGAGGTCACTCGATCTCCTCCTCGTATGTCTTCAATGTTTTTTCGTACTTCTTTTTCATTTAATCCCTGCGCAATCAAATATTTCGTCAAGGAATAATTTTTCAATTGCATCAATGCTAATATGACAATTTCCGTTGATAGAAAATCATCTTGAAAGTTCTCGCGTAGTTTGTCTGCCTCATTCAGCAGGTTAAATAAATTTTGACTAAGGTTTTGCCCATATTGGACATTACCACCATTAACCGTTGGGTAGTCATCTAATGCCTTGTCTACTTCTTGCTCGAATCGATCAACATCGATTCCTGCATCCGTATAAAAGTTGCGCCCAAAGTGATTGGGTTGCAAAAATATTTTCCATAGATGCGCAATGTCGATTTCCTGATGTTTTCTTGTCACAGCGATTTGTTGCGCTTCCGCAATTGCTTCTTGTAAAGTTGTCGTCATTTTTTCGATATTCATAGTCATACCTCCGACAGATTTATTCATTTACATCTACTAGTATATTCTTTTGGTCAGTAAAGGTCAAACGATATACTCATCAAAATCAACGTTTATTATTATGAAGAAAAACAAAAAAATGCTACAATTTTCTCATTATCAGAAAGAGAGTGATTCAATGATTTCTCGTGTCATCGGGTTCGAAAAAGGGTTCCCCCTTTCGAACGGAAACCATTTTGAAACATACGAAGTAATGCTTCCTAAATTAAATAGATTTGACCTTGTCGTAAAGAATCTGGCGGTCTCCATCAATCCAGTAGATACAAAGCTCAGACAAACTGGAAAAGGCACACCACAGCCTCACGTGTTAGGTTTTGATAGCGTTGGCATTGTGACTCAGGTCGGCAGCGAAGTTTCATCTATCGAGATTGGTGATCGCGTGGTATTCGCAGGTACAACAAAACGATTCGGCAGTTACAGCGAAAGCCAGGTGGTCGATTCAAGAATCGTTGCGAAATTACCAAACGGCTTTTCAACGGACGAAGCTGCCGCGATGCCTTTGACCTTTTTGACGGCGTATGAACTGCTTTTCGAAAAAATGAAGTTGGTTCCCGAAGAAAACCAAAACAACGG
The DNA here is from genome assembly GCF_051715125.1 of Enterococcus sp. AZ048. Classification (NCBI taxonomy): domain Bacteria; kingdom Bacillati; phylum Bacillota; class Bacilli; order Lactobacillales; family Enterococcaceae; genus Enterococcus; species Enterococcus sp. AZ048. Next base: position 1,553,140 of record NZ_JBIOTD010000001.1, read on the forward strand.
TGCCATTCTTATCATCAATGGCGCGGGTGGTGTCGGCTCAATGGCGACCCAATTAGCGAAATGGGCTGGATTGACAGTGATTACTACTGCCTCACGTAAAGAGAGCAAAGAGTGGTCCGAAAAAATGGGAGCTGATCATGTCATCGACCATCATAAGGATTTAACAAAGCAATTAAAAAGAATCAACTACAATTCTTTGCCTTATATCATGATTCTTCATTCTACAGACCGTTATTTTGATGAGATGAGTGACCTGCTTGAACCCTTCGGACACTTAGGCTCCATCGTAGAATCCAGTAAGGATCTGAATATTGCTAAGTTAAAAAATAAATCCGGCAGCTTTGATTGGGAGTACATGTTCGCTAAGACAGATTACGATTACAACATTGCTTCTCAAGGTGAAATTTTAGCATTGATGATTCACCTGCTTCAAGAGAAAAAAATCAAAAGCACGTTGACCAAAATTATCCCAGGATTCTCACCAGATGTTTTTTATCAAGCGCATCAATTTGTTGAAGAAAACAATATGATCGGCAAACTTGTCGTACATTACTAAAAAAAGAAGTGAACGAATTCAATCGTTCACTTCTTTTTTTGCTTCTTTTATTTCATGATTAATTTCTTTTTGCTTATTAAACAGTACATAAACCATACCGATCAGAAATGGCAGCAAATAGGTGGCATACCTGTACAGCAACAATGAAGATACAGCATCTACTCTGCCTACGACATTTCTGAATAATAGCACATAGACAAATTCAATGCCTCCGATCCCTCCCGGAGCGGGTAAAACCCCCCCGAGTATCACCGTAAAGCTGATCAGCGCCACAGTTAACCAAATATCAATATCCGGATAATCCTGAACTAGAATAAAGTAAGGCAGAAAATACCAAGCTGCCAACTTTGCCATGTTTGAGAAAAAAACACGAATCACTGCTTTTCGATCACGAATAAATGTTTGGATCGCGCCTCTTAACGAATAGACCTGATTGTTCACCTTATCAACAATGTCGCGAAGCTTTTGCCGTTTAAATATGCGATTACAAATCAGCACCAATACGACTTGCGCGTTGATATTCAAGCTTAAAAGTAACAAAATCGCCATAATCAGCAACGTGACCAGCATACCCGCTAATACCCAAAAGATGCCGTTTGCAATAACATCTTGAATCGCATCGCTTTTAACGATCAAAAAGAAGACGCCCCACACGATCAATGCCATTTTATAAGTGATCATGCGTAATGCACTGCTCCCTGTGCCCTCTGAATATTTCAAGTCCTTTTTGTGGTAATAAATTACCTCCGCGACGATCGAACCTGTACCAAACGTAATGACACGATAAAACGTCGAATAGGCGGAAGCAAAGAACCCATCACGGATAGTAAAGTCTGGATTGAATTCGCCAGCAATTTTTTTGATTGTGTAGCCTTCAATGATCTGACTGACGATCCCTAGACCTGTTACACCGATAAGTACCGGCAAGGATGTCTTTCCAAGTTCAGTAAAAATATCGCTTAAGGAATCACGGATCACAAAAATGATAATGCCGATCATCACAACAAACAAGAAGATATTTAAAATCAATTTACGATTGATTGGTACGTTCATTTTTTAGCCTCATTTTTATCTTTATTGTTCTACCCTAACACATGCACGTAACCAAAAAAAGAAAAAGCCTCGAGTTTCCTCAAAGCTTTTCTCTGAAAAAAATTATTTTGCGTTATTCTCAATAATCTTCACAATCACATCGACCGCTTTTTCCATTGTTTGTAATGAAACAAATTCATAGCGCCCGTGCATATTTTCTGCTCCGGCAAAGATGTTTGGTGTAGGAATTCCTAGGAAAGAAATCTTCGAACCGTCTGTTCCTCCGCGGATAGGTTCAATGACAGGTTTTACATCTACTTCCTCCATCGCCTGCTTCGCTAGATCAATGATGCTCATGTCTTTCTTGATGATTTCACCCATATTGTAATATTGATCGTACATGTTGATTTCCACACGCTCTTGATCAAATTGGCTGTTCATTTTTGATTGGATGTCCGTAATCATTTGTTTGCGTTCTTCAAATTTATCATGGTCGTGGTCGCGAATGATGTAGGTCATTTTCGCTTCTTCCACATTGCCATCTAATGCTAATAGATGGAAGAACCCTTCACGTCCATCTGTTTTTTCAGGACGATCACTTTCTGGTAATTGATTATGGAAATCGATTGCCATTTGCAACGCGTTGATCATGGTATTTTTCGCTGTTCCTGGGTGCACGTTTTTGCCGTGCATCGTGATCTCTGCTTGAGCCGCACTAAAGGTTTCATATTGCAATTCACCAATTGGCCCGCCATCCATCGTGTAAGCAAAGTCCGTATTGAATTGTTTTACATCAAATTTATCCGCACCGATACCGATTTCTTCATCCGGACCAAAACCAACACGAACTTCACCGTGTTTGATCTCAGGATGAGCGATCAAATATTCCATCGCTGTCATAATTTCAGCGATCCCAGATTTGTCGTCAGAGCCAAGCAACGTCGATCCGTCCGTCGTGATCAAGGTTTGATCCTTGTAATTTTTTAAATTAGGAAAATCTTTTACGTTCAATGTGTATTTGCCTTCAGCATCAAGTTTGATCGTTGATTCGCCATCATATTTCTCAATGATTTGAGGATTGACGCCTTCTGCATTAAAGTCTGCGGTATCCATGTGAGAAATAAAGCCGATCGTCCGCGCTTCTTTGTCAAGATTGCTTGGCAAAGTAGCAATCACATAGCCGTTATTTTCATTATAAGCAACATCCTTCATGCCGATTTCTTCTAATTCTTTCATCAGCTCTTTGGCAAATGCTACCTGTGTTTGTGTTGAGGGTGTTGTGGTGCTTGTCGCATCAGAACGAGTTTCTGTCTTCACATAGTCTAAAAAACGTGGTAATAAATTTTCGTACATCTTACTCTCTCCTTTAATGCTTATTTATTTAAATGAAAAAGGATTCGTGGACGTCTCAGACACGAAGAAATCGACTGTCCATTCTTCTTCATTTTTCCATTGTTCAAATAGAGCCACCATCTTTTCTTTGCACAATGACTCAATATAATGCCCCGGATCAATCACCATCATCCCTGTTTCCTGCATGTCATGCGCGGTATGGTAATAGACATCTCCAGTAATGTATACATCCGCTTTCGCAGCCAAAGCATCGCGATAAAATTTTTCACCGCTTCCGCCACAAATAGCCACTCGCTTGATCGTTTTCTTCCCCGTGTGAGGATAAACGACCCGTAATCCTTCCAATTGAAATGTTTCTTTTACCTTCTCAATGAAATCTTCCGTCGGCAGTGCTTCTTTCAATTCACCAATTCGGCCAATCCCAAATTTCTCAGTGAGATTATCTAACGAGTAGATATCATAAGCCGGTTCTTCGTAGGGGTGCGCAGCGAGCATTGCTTGTTCAACCGTTGCTTGTTTCGTTTCAGGAAAAATAACTTCGATTTTACTTTCCTGAACCTGTTCCGGCACGTTTTTCGATCCAATTGCCGGGTTCGCTTCCTCCGTTGGTGTGAAACGACCTGTCCCATTTACTGTAAACGAGGTTGCTTGATAATTCCCTTGTTCCCCCGCTCCAGCTTCAGCTAATGCTCGACGCATTTCTTTTGCGTTTTCTTGCGGAACATAAACAGCCATTTTTTTCATGGAGATCGTGTGCGTTTGGACCAAATAACTCGTATTGAAAACATCCAAGGCTTCGCAAAACCAATCATTCAATCCATTAGAAACAATATCCATATTGGTATGTGCCGCATAGACTGCGATGTCATGCTTAAGTAAATCTGCATACATCTTCGTTTGCACCTCATCCGTCGTCAAGCGAGAAACTGGACGAAATATCGGAGGATGCTTCACGATCAACAGATCAATTTTTTTAGCGATTGCCTCTTCAACAACATTTGGACGAACATCCAGACTCATCATAATGCGATCGACCTCTTTATCTAAGGTGCCGATATGTAAGCCAACAGGATCGCCATCTTCAGCTAACCACTCAGGACAATACTCGTTGAATCGTTGAATAAATCTATTTCCCTGCATGTGCAAGTACCTCCTTGATCCATTCGATTTCTTGTGCGACTTCACGGATTTTCTCCGCTACATCTTGATCACTCTGATGTAAGCTGTTCAAAATTCTCTCACTCTTAGATAATTTATATTGCCATTTTTCTAAAAATACTTCATTTTCTTCTCTCAACAAAATCGGCCCAAAGAACAACTCTTTTTCCGTGTACTCTGGAATGGTTTCTTTCTTTTCTGCAACGATTATCTCATAGACCTTCTGATTTTCCTCGAGGATCGACTCGTCAGTAATCGTATATTCCTCATCTACTAACCATTTTCGTAATTGCCGTTCACCAACATTTGGCTGCAAGATCAGTCGTTCTTCTCCAGATAGACGATTTTTTTCTTTTCCCCGCTGTAAAATATCGCGGATCAATACACCGCCCATACCGCAGATAGTAATGGCTGAAACATGGTCTTCCAGTTTTACGGCTTCCAGTCCATCTGCAAGTCGGACATCAATTTTGTTTTCTAATCCGTTTTTTGCTACTTGCTTCTGAGCGGATTTATAGGGACCTACAACAACTTCCCCGGCAATACCATAAGAAATTTTATTTTGAAGCATCAGTGCCACTGGAAGATAGGCATGGTCCGAGCCGATATCGGCTAATCGGGCATTTTGCGGAACAAATTCCGCCGCTTTTTGTAAACGAAGGGATAAATCTTTCGCGTTCATTTTTTCACATCCTAAAAATAATTATAACACTCCTTAAAAAAAGCGCCCTTAAAAAGAGCTAAATGACAGCGCTTTTTAATAGGGCGTTTCTCTTTTTCTAAGAAACTTTTCGCTTTTTAACCATTTCGACGGTTTTCACCAATCACGAATATTTCCTTACTCAAATAACGAATGCGTTCCATGATTCTTTTAGCCTTTAACGGCTCTTCATCCCCGCGTTGGGTGACAGACAAATGTTCTTCCAACTCATCCATATTGAAATTTGAAGAAAAGAATGTTGGGAGCTGTTCTTGCATACGGTGCTGCAAAATAACACCTAGAACTTCGTCACGAATCCATGCACTCATAGAATCGGCACCAATGTCATCAATCATCAAAATTGGCGCACGCTTCACTTCATTCAATTTAGGGCCCACTTTATCGTTTGAAATGGCTTGTTTCATTTCTCCAGCAAAGGTTGGAAAATGTAACAGCGTGGTTTCGAATCCTTTGACAGCCAGTTCATGGGCCACGGCTCCTAACAAGTAGGTTTTCCCTACACCAAATGTCCCCACTAAATACAACGCTTTATGAAACGACTTAGGGCTGCCCTCATACTGATTTATAAAATCTAAGGAAGCCTCCAGCGCTTCGCTTCGTCCTGAAGTGACCTCAAAAGTACGGATAGAGGCTTTACGAATATCTTTAGGCATATCCAAAGAATTCACTCGATTACGGATTTCCTCCTCGCGCTTCAAACGCAACAACTCATCGGTAGGTACATAAGTAACGTCAATAAAATGAAAATTCAAGCTTAATTGCGGTTCGTAGCCTGGTGCGATCATGGTTGGATCAGAGGCCAAGAATTTTTTCTTTTCTTGCACAAATTCGTAAAGCTTCGCAAAAGATTTTTCAATGTCCTCTTGCGTTAATTTTTCTTTGTGTTCTTCAATAAATTGACGAACATCCGGATCAGCCAAAACTTCTTCCATCATTTGACGGTAACGGCCATCAACTCCGCGGCTTCTAATGATGCGATTCAATTCTTTTCCTACATCTTCCATCAATCGTCACCTTCTTTACTCAAATATTCTGCTAATTTACGGTTCAATTCCGCTTCTTTTTCTGGCGTCAATTTTGTTTCTTTTGGCGGTTGCTTGATATGTTCCGGCAACGCCTCTTTACGACCCGCTCCACGCTTTTGGTAATTTGAACGCGTGGGTTGAGTCTTACGAACCAATTTTTGATTGTTCTGTCGGACATGCGCGATTGCTGCTTCCGGCGTTGTGATCTTCTTTTGCGCCCAATCGTTGGCGATCGCATTTAAATAATTCGCATTGATTACAGCTTGATTTTGGATCACCAAGATATAGTTGATGATGATATTGATGACGCTCTTAGGGAGTAAATTTCTACCGATCAATTCCTCAAGCAATCGAACTTCCGTATTTGTTTCAAATCCGCCTTTTTCTCTTTTTATCGCTCTTAAGAAAGTGACCGGCGCGATTTTTTTGCTTTGTGTAATAATTTCTAACTCTTGCGGTGAGAAAGTCCCCGTCGTCTCTTTATTTTCAGTAACAGCTTCCGGTGAAGCAGTCGGAATAATCGGCCGTTTCTCTTTATTGATCAATTGTCGCAAATAAGTAAAATTAACGCCTGTCTTCTCACCCGCCGCAGCTTTGGCAACATATTCTGCAAGGTCCAGTTCCCCCAAACCATAAAGGGTCTGGAAGGTCTGTAATTTTTCACGTTCATCAACAGATAAAATAAGATTGAATCGTTTCAATTGTTGGCTAAACAATGACCAATCAAAGTCTCTGGAATCTGAAAAATCATCCTGTGTTTTTTCCAGCAGCTCACTCTGGCTGTCAAAGATTTTCTCATCAAAACGGTAAACATCGCGAAAACGCTTCGTGATATTTTTAGCAGTGGTTGTGTCAAAATCCTTTGGCTTGAAACGCTCCACCAAACGTTCATACCGTCGCGTGCCAATTTTTTCTAATAATAAATAACCCATTAATGGATCTTGGAAAAATTTAACTGGGTACATCGGTGTCCGTAAACGATACAGCAGGCTCAAGCCTATCTCATCATCCGTTTGCTGATACGTGTCTAGCAGACCTATTCCTTCAAGCTGTTCTCGTGCCTTGATCAAATTCATCAGTCCAGTATCGACAGCAGCCAGCAAGTCTGTATGCATCAAACTAGGACTTTTTCCTTCGATGGTAATATCACTTGCTAAGGTTAAATAGAGACTTAATGCGGCGCTGCCAATGATCGGCTGATACAAATAAAGCAACGCCTCTTGCTTACTTTGATCAAGCTGTGGCTCTCCAAAGACCGTGTAAAAGGTGCTGGGTTTTAGTTCTTCTGCCACTAAAAAGCCTCCTACTCTTCATCCGTTGATTTCGCTTTATCAACGATCTCCTGTAATTCCTTCAAGAACACAGACATATCTTTAAATTGTCGATACACACTTGCAAAACGTATATACGCAATTTCATCCACTTCCATCAAATCTTCCATGACAAATTCGCCAACCTGACTCGTTGGAACTTCATTTTCTCCCAAGCTGCGGACGCGATTTTCCACGTGATCAACGATTTGTTCCATTTGCTCCATCGCGACTGGGCGTTTTTCCGCCGAACGGATCAATCCGCGTAAAATTTTATCACGGCTGAACTCTTCACGATCCCCGTTTCGCTTAACAACTAATAAAGGAGCTGCTTCGATCCGCTCAAAGGTTGTAAACCGAAACCCACAGCTTTCGCACTCTCTTCTACGGCGAATCGCTCGTCCGTCATCAGTTTGTCGACTATCGATCACTCGAGAATTATTATGATTACATCTTGGACAACGCATTGCTTCACCCACACTTTCTTACGTTTAGTTAAATTCACTGATTTTGTGAAATATATTTTGTTATATAGAACAATTTTTTAAAAACAACGATTCGCTGTGACATTAAATTTATTTGTTTATATAACATGAGTTTACCATAACCAGCGCGCTAAAAAAAGCGTCGTACTGCTACGACACCGAATTCTTTAAGAAACAAATTTATTTTTTTTTAGCCAATCAAGGACTTGCCGCTGCGTTGTTTCTTTCGAGGAACAATTATCGATGATTACATCTGCTCGTTTTCTCTTTTCTTCTAAAGAAAGCTGACTGTTGATTCGTTCCAAGGCTTCTTTTTCTGAAAAATCATTTCTCATCATCAACCGTTGCAATTGTATTTCTGGAGTGACATAAACTACCGCGACCTGATCCATCATCGCTTCATACTTTCCTTCATATAATAAAGGAATGTCCACGATCACAAGGGGGCTTACGCGCTTAGCCTCTTCTGTTTGTTTCGTAATTTCCTTCCGAATAAAAGAGTCTAATGTTCCATTCAACAGGTTTCTCTGTTCTTCATCTTGAAAAACAATCGTTCCTAATCTTTTTCGATCTAGAGCGCCATTTTCTTTGATGATTTCCGAGCCGAAAACTTTTTTTAGAGCCTGAAGTCCTTCCGTATCCGGTTCAACCACTTCTCTAGCAACAATATCCCCGTCGACAACAGGGAATCCTTGCTCTTTAAAAAGAGTTACCACCGTCGATTTTCCACTAGCGATTCCTCCAGTAATGCCTAAAACAAAGCTCATCTTTACACCTTCTTCAATTTTTGACAATGTGGGCAGAGATGCGTTCCTCTCTGAGCAACTTTGATCTTTATAATTGGTGTGCCGCAACGAGAGCAAGGCATACCCGTTTGTCCATAGACATGCAGCTCTTGTTGAAAATGACCTGCTTCTCCCAGCGCATTCAAGTACGTCCGAATAGTGGTGCCGCCTGCTTCTTTGGCTTTTCCAATCACTTCAATGCTGGCTTCTCGTAAACGACGAACAGATTGCGCACTCAATGTATTGGCAGGCTGCTCTGGATGAATCTTTGCCAACCATAACACTTCATCCACGTAAATATTCCCTAAACCTGCAACCACTTTTTGATTTAATAATAATGGCTTGATCACGGTTGAGGATTTTTTTAACTGCTGTTTAAAAAGCGCTAGATCGAAGTCTTCATCTGTCGGCTCCGGTCCTAATTGGGCCAAACCTTTGTACTCCTTGGCTGTCCCTTTTTTTAGCAGCGCCATTCGGCCAAATTTTCGAACGTCATGATAGACTAGTTCTGAACCATCTGAAAAAATAAAGCGTACATGGCTGTGCTTATCTAGTGGTGTCGGCTGTTTAAAGTATTCATATTTGCCTTCCATTCTTAAATGGGAAACCATTTCATAATGAGTAAACTGAAAAATTAAATACTTCCCCCGACGTTCGACAGTTTCAATGGTCTCACCGATCAACTGCTGCTGGAAAATTTCTACTTCTGGGAATTCAACGATTCTTGGCCAATAAACATCGACCTTTGCGATCGTCTTTCCTTTGACTAAAGAAACTAGCCCCTTCCTTACTGTTTCAACTTCTGGCAATTCTGGCATATCTATCATCCTAACTCTATTCTTTTATTCGATTTTATGAACTTGCTTGAGCCAGGTACGCCCTTCACATTTCTGGGTATATTAACAGTGAAGCGGTACGTATCTTTATCTCGCAAAAAAGGCGCAAGTTCGTATTAACGGTACCATTTTTCTAAAAAAGCGAAAAATAATTTGTTTTCTCTAGAAAGAACAAGCAATCATTCTTATTCTAACATGCCCGCAGCAATTTAAATGAAGTAAAAAAGCTAGAATTTCTTCCAGCTTCTCACTATTTTGCTTCATACCATGTTTTGCCCCAATTGCTGTCCGTCAAAAGCGGCACATCTAATTGGACAGTATTTTCCATCACTTCTTTTACGAGTGCGTCTAACTGCTCTAATTCACTCTCAGGGACTTCAAATACCAATTCATCGTGTACTTGCAACAGCATCGTTGCTTGTAATTTTTCTTCTTTCAAACGCTTTGCCATTTCGATCATTGCCAACTTCAAAATATCTGCAGCACTCCCTTGGATAGGTGTATTGATCGCCGTTCGCTCAGCGAAGGACCTAAGATTGAAGTTGCGGGCATTAATGTCTGGTAAATACCGTCGACGATTATATAAGGTAGCCGCATAGCCTTTATCTTTTGCTTCTCGAACACTTTCTTCCATGTACCGTTTTACATCTGGATAATTTTCGAAATACGTATCGATATATTCTTGAGCTGCTTTTCTGGTGATTCCTAAATTTTGTGACAAGCCGTAATCAGAGATCCCATAAACGATACCAAAGTTCACTGCTTTTGCATTGCGGCGCATATTCGGTGTTACCTCGTCTTCAGAAACATTGAAGACACGCATCGCGGTACTCGTGTGAATATCCATTCCGTCACGGAAGGCTTGCTTCAAATGTTCATCTCCAGAAATATGTGCCAAAACGCGTAACTCGATCTGAGAGTAGTCAGAAGAATAAATCAACCAGTTTTCATCTCGCGGCACAAACGCTTGACGAATTTTTCTTCCTTCTTCTAAACGGATCGGGATATTTTGTAAGTTCGGATCCACTGAACTCAATCGTCCCGTTTGCGTTAATGTCTGAATATAGCGAGTATGGATCTTGTTGTCGCTTTGAATCACTTTCAAAAGACCCTCTACATAAGTTGATTGAATCTTAGCAATCTGACGATAGTTTAAAATATGCTCCACAATTGGCGCTTGCTCTCGTAATTGTTCCAACACATCGACTGCTGTGGAATAACCGGTCTTCGTTTTTTTGATTACTGGCAGATTCATTTTTTCGAACAAAATAACGCCCAGCTGTTTCGGTGAATTAATATTGAATTCTTCTCCCGCATCTTGATAAATCTTCTTTTCGATCTCTTGCAAACGTTTGGAGAACTCTCCACGCATCGATTGCAGCCGTTGCGCATCAACAGTGATCCCTGTAATTTCCATTTCAGCCAAAATACGTGAAAGCGGCAGTTCCATTTGATAAAACAGATCATCCTGTTTCTTTTCTTCCAATTCTTTTTCCAATTTATCATTTAAGAAATGGATCGCTTTGATTTTCCGTGCCAAATGTCCAAAGAAGACTTCACGATCTTCAGGGAGACCTTTTTTAGCGCCTTTTCCGTATATCTGTTCGTCTGTTTGGATCTCAGTATAGCCATAATATTGAGCGACTCCTGCGATGTCATTGCTATTATCGTTGGTATCTAAAAGATACGCCGCTAGTAAAACATCAAAATTGATACCTTCTGTTTTAGTAATGTAACGATTTAATGCAACATACGTGCGTTTTGCGTCATAAACTTTTTTACCGTTTGCAGTTTCCAGCCATTTTTTAAACACATCGCTATCAAAAAGCGCCAACTCGTCGGTCACATATATTTTTTCTTTGGTTCCCCAAGCAACACCCACAATATCCGATAGGTGATAATTGTCTTCTAACATTTCTACATATAAAGCTGAATCAGCGGTGAACATCTCTTCTGTAAATTCATCAACCACTTCAAACTTTATGTCCTCTAATTCAACTTCTTCTTCTTCAACATTTAATTTGCTCAAAAAGCCTTTAAAATCCATTTCCTTGAAGAATGGGATCAACTTGTCTAAATCTTTCCCGTTGTACGCTAAATCATCAATCGAAACATCCACAGGTGCATCTAGTTTGATGGTCGCTAATTCTTTAGAAAGAAACGCCTGATCCTTGTCATTGATCAAATTTTCTTTCATTTTACTTTTCTTCAATTCGTCAATATTTTCATAAACGCCTTCAACACTACCGAACTGCTTCAACAACTTGATCGCTGTCTTTTCTCCAACCTTCGTTACACCAGGGTAATTATCGGAAGTATCTCCCGCTAAGCCCTTCATGTCGATAATTTGATGAGGCGTTAATCCATCATATTTTTCAGCTACATGCTCAGGCGTGTAGGATTCGATCTCACTTACCCCTTTAACAGTGATATCTACTTTGATCTTATCCGTCGTTAACTGAGTCAAATCGCGGTCACCAGATAGGACAACTACGTCAAATCCCTCTTCGGCTGCGCGATGTGCGAGTGTACCAATAATATCGTCCGCTTCATAATTATCGAGCTCGTAGTGCTTTACTCCTAAGCCTACTAATAATTCACGTAAATAGGGCATCTGTTCTCGGAATTCTCCCGGTGTTTTTGATCGCCCACCCTTGTAGTCAGAGTACATGGCTGTACGGAACGTCGTGTTTCCCGCATCAAAAGCTACTAATACATGTGTCGGTTTTTCTCGATCCATTACATTTTCAAACATGTTGTTAAACGCGTAGATCGCATTCGTGTGCAACCCATTCTTATTTTTAAAGCGCTCCAAAGAATTGTGTAAAGCAAAGAAGGCACGAAACGCAACACTATTGCCGTCTACTAATAATAATTTCTTTTCACTCATATACTCGACCCCTAATTTCTATTAATGTAGTTGATTTTTACAAAATAAATGCGTTTTTCAGCACATCAGTCATCATGTTCCAGCCATTTTTCTATGGCGATGATCTTCCACCCCTCATTTTAACAAAGTAATCTATGAAATGAAAAGAATGGAGCCATTTTTTCTCGGATTCTTTCTTTAATGCAAAAAAAAGAGACGATCGCTCGTCTCTTTCTATTTACTACTTCCAAAAATTCTTAAGAATGAAATGAACAGATTAATGAAATCTAAGTAAAGCTGTAGCGCCATAAAGACGGCCACACCATTTCCTGCCTCACCGTTCGTCCCTTGATAAATCTTTCGAATCATTTGATTGTCATACGCCGTGATCCCTGACATGACCACTACCATTAAAATGGAAATGAAGAAATCTACCGCACCACTACGTAATACAAACACATTTAGCAGCATGGCGATAATGATCCCGAACAGACAACTCAATGCTGCTCGTCCAACGCCCGATAAATCACGTTTAGTAAATGAACCTATCAGTGACATCACTAGGAATGTAGCAGATGCTGTAACGAATGCCTGAGTGACGGTACCAATATCATACATTGCCAAAGTAACTGCCAGCGTCAATCCATTCAACGCAGAATAAACGATAAATCCACCAATTGCTAACGTGGGATTTTTTTGTGCTTTCACACCTAAAAAGATAACTAAGGCGATCTCAGCGATCCAGATTCCCCAAAAACCTAGCGGAAAATTATTGATAAAGCGTGCGACTTGACTGCTCCAAACATTCAATGTCATATATGAAATCATTGCACTAATACCGATTCCCATCGCTAGAAAGGCATAAATCTTTCCATAAAAACGATTCAAGCCATAAACTTGTGTTTCTTGATTATTCATTCAAATCATCTCCTATATGTGCCTGTGGCGGTTTCACCATTACCACTGCATCTAAAATGCGTTTCTCTTCATTGTCGGTGGACTCCACCGCTTCAACAGAGATCGTAACAACATCTTTCATTTTATCCACTTTGATCACTTCAAACTCAAAGGTCAACGTTTCGTAATGGAAAACTGGATCAATAAAATTGATAGAAAAATTCACGACATGAGAACCCGGTCCTGGTAAATGTTTTGAAATCGCACTTGTTATGATCCCCATTAACATAACCGATGGGACAAGTGGTTGTTCATATTCAGTTTCTTTTGCGTAATCATGTTGGATATACAAAGGATTGGCATCGTTTGTTAATCCTAAATATAAAAGAATCTGATTATCTTCGATTGATTCCGTTAACGATAACGAGTCACCTTCCTCAATTTCATCAATCGATTTGCCTATTTTCCGAGCTTTCATAGTATACAAATTCATTCCCTCCGTGTATTGTTCTACTCATTATTTTATCAGAAAGCAAGTAAAACACAAGCTTGTACCTTTTTTGTATTAATTTTTTGCGAAGATTAAAAAAAGAAGAGGACCCTCGACAATGGTTTGCCGAGGGTCACTTACTATAACACGTTGCGTGTCGTATTACTTAATAGGTTTTCATAAGCACGTTCAAATTTTTGTACATCCCCCGCGCCCATAAATATAACTACTGCATTTTCATGGTCTAAAAGCGGCGACATGTTTTCTTCTTTGATTACTTGTCCGCCCTTTTGAATTTTCGCACCTAGATCTTCAATTTTTACATCTCCAGCAACTTCGCGGGCAGATGAGAAAATATCACATAGATATACTTTATCCGCACGGTCCAGCGCTTCAGCGAAATCGTCCATTAAGGCAATCGTCCGTGTGAATGTATGTGGTTGGAACACGGCGATCAATTCTTTTTCAGGGTATTTTTGACGAGCGGCGTCAATCGTCGCTTTGATTTCAGCAGGATGATGCGCATAATCATCGACAATGATCATATCTGCAACTTTCTTTTCAGTAAAGCGGCGTTTCACACCAGAGAAAGTCAGCATCTCATCTCTCACCTTGTCCATGTTCAGTCCTTCGAAATAGGCAACAGCGATAACTGACAACGCATTGAGAATGTTGTGTTTTCCAAATGAAGGAACGGAGAAACGTCCGATAAATTTTTCTTTATGGTACACATCAAATGCAGAACCATTCGTCGTACGAACGATATTCCGTGCTTGGATGTCGTCATTTTCTGACAGTCCATAATAATAAATAGGAACATCCGCTTCTAGTTTACGCAGGTATTCATCATCACCATAAGCAAAGATACCTTTTTTAACTTGTGATGCCAATGTTTGGAAAGCTTCAAACACATCACCGATACTCTTGAAGTAATCAGGATGATCAAAGTCAATATTCGTCATGATGGAGTAATCTGGTGCATAGGCCAAGAAATGGCGTTGGTATTCGCAGGCTTCAAATGCAAAGAAGGTCGCATCTGGTACACCGTGTCCAGTCCCATCACCGATTAGATAGCTCGTAGGCGCCAATCCATTTAATACATGGGCAAGCAAGCCTGTTGTACTCGTCTTTCCGTGTGACCCTGTCACTGCGATACTCGTGTAAGGCTGGATAAATTCTCCAATAAAGTCATGGTAACGAACGATTTCCAGACCTAGTTCTTTCGCTCGAGCAATTTCTTCATGGGTATCAGGAAACGCATTTCCTTGAATGATTTTCATACCCTCTTTAATGTTGTCTTTACTAAATGGCAAAATAGTAATGCCAGCTTTTTCTAAATCACGTTGAGTGAAGAAATAGTTTTCAACGTCGGAACCTTGTACACGATAGCCCTTTTCATGTAAAACTAAAGCTAATGAGCTCATTCCAGAACCCTTGATTCCAACAAAATGATAAAGTGTATCTTTATTATTCATTTAATCCTCTTCCTTATATGTACAAAATTGTTTGCGGTTCACATTATCATATAAATCCGTAAAAATAGCAATCTTTTATTCTTCAAGATGTTTTTATTTCCTTATTTTTCAATCATCTTCAAAAATTTTAGTTCCCCTTGGCATCTTCCGCATACATACCTTTTCGTGTCGAGTTTTCGACGACGAATGACTTCTTGTTGGCACTTTAAGCACTGGTACACTTGATACGTTTTCACAGCTAGCGGCGGTGTAAACCGTGAACCTCCTGTCTGCTTCAACAGTTGTTTGAATTCTCTATCCTTGTGCTGATACCCTCGTCCAGCTATATGCAAATGATAATGACAAAGTTCATGCTTGATGATTTTGATCAATTCTTCTTCCCCATATTTTTGAAAGACCAACTGATTGAAATCCAAATCATGGCTATTTAGATGGTAACGACCACCTGTTGTTTTTAATCGCTTGTTAAATGTTGCTCGATGACAAAAGGGACGTCGAAAAAATTCCTGAGAAATCTTTTCGACGAGAACCTGTAATTCTTGATTAGTCATGATTGTCACTTTGAACCATTGTCAAACTGATTCTGCCTTTTTTGACGTCCACCGCTTCAACCCAGACAGTTACCACATCTCCGACCGATACAACGTCCGTTGGGTGTTTAACAAATTTTTTGCTCAATTTAGAAATATGGACCAACCCGTCCTGTTTTACGCCGATATCGACAAATGCACCGAAATCAATTACGTTGCGGACGGTTCCTTGCAGTTCCATCCCTGCTTGTAAATCTTCCATTGTCAAAACATCTTGGCGTAATAACGGTGCGGGCATTTCATCACGCATGTCACGACCAGGCTGAAGCAACGCTTGAAGAATATCTTTGATTGTTTCTTTTCCGATTTCCAGCGCTTGCTGCAATTGGCTTAACTGCAACCCTTTGATTTTCTCTGTTGCTTCTTCAGAGCCTAAAGATTTAAGCTCCACATTTGCTAGAGCCAAAATCTCTTTCGCACTAGCATAACTCTCCGGATGGATCGCTGTTGTATCCAAAATATTTTTTGCATCGGGAATCCGTAAAAATCCAATGGCTTGCTCATAAGCCTTCGGTCCTAAGCGCGGCACTTTTTTTAATTGCGGACGTGATGTAAACGCGCCATTTTCTTCACGATACGTCATAATATTTTGCGCAGTGGTCTTATTTAGTCCAGAAGCATATTGCAGCAACTGCGGACTCGCTGTATTGACATTGACACCCACTTGGTTAACGGCTGTTTCAACGACAAAATCAAGTCGTTCAGATAACCGTTTTTGCGAAACATCGTGTTGGTATTGCCCTACACCTACCGCCTTTGGATCGATCTTCACTAATTCCGATAAAGGGTCCTGCAAGCGTCGCGCGATGCTGACTGCACTGCGCTCTTCTACTTGTAATTCTGGAAACTCTGCGCGTGCTACATCGCTGGCAGAATACACGGAAGCTCCTGCTTCATTCACGATGACATAAAACACTTCTTGTTGTACTTGTTTCAACTGCTCTGAAACAAATAATTCAGATTCACGACTTGCTGTCCCGTTCCCAATAGCAACCATTTCGACGCCGTGCTTTTTGATCAACGCTTGAAAGGCTGGGCCGGCTGCTTGGCGTTTGGCTTGAGGTGCTGGCTTATGGGGATAGATCACTTCGATGGCCAACACTTTCCCTGTTTCATCTACGACTGCTAGTTTGCAGCCAGTACGGTACGCGGGGTCAAAGCCCAACACGACTTTTCCTTTTAAAGGAGGTTGCAAAAGCAAGTTGCGTAAATTCTCGCCAAAGATATTGATGGCTTGTTCATCGGCATCTTCGGTCAATTCGTTTCGAATCTCTCGCTCAATAGCCGGGCCAATAAACCGTTTGTAGCTGTCTTTATAGGCTTCTCGAACAAATTCTGCGGTGATTGAACGACTATTTTGTACCAGTTGGCGCTCCAAGTAGTCAAAGACTTTGTCCTCTTCAACGACGATTGAAACCTTTAGAACCTCTTCTTTTTCCCCACGATTAGACGCTAATACACGGTGGGAGACCATTTTATTAATAGGCTCAGCGAAATCATAATACATTTCATAGACGCCCTTTTCATCCTTCTCGGCATCTTTGACTTTGCTTTGATAGACGCCCTTATTTTTCGTGAAGGTGCGAATCCATGTACGGAAATCCGGATTGTCACTGATTTGTTCGGCTACGATCTCATGCGCGCCTTGCAAGGCTTCATCTGCATTGGCGACATTCTCATTGATAAATTCTTCCGCTTTTGTATAAACATCCCCGTTTTGCGGAAAGCTTACTAAATACTCAGCCAAAGGTTCCAATCCATTTTCTTTGGCGATCGTTGCTTTTGTCCGACGTTTTTGTTTATACGGACGATATAAATCTTCTACTTTTTGTACTTTGACTGCTTTTTGGATTTTTTGTGCTAGTTCTTCCGTCAATTTTCCTTGTTCATCAATTAAACGCAGTACTTCCAGTTTGCGCTTCTCTAGGTTCTCTAAATAATTATAACGTTCTTCGATTTCGCGAATCTGGACTTCATCCAAGCTGCCTGTCATTTCTTTTCGGTAACGGGCGATAAAAGGCACCGTATTTCCGTCTGTCAATAAAGTTAAAACAACAGTGATTTGCTGTGGACGGTAATCCGTTAATTCTTTATTCAGTAATTGAATGATTTCTTGGTTTAAACCTTCTGCCATTTCCATTCCTCTTTTCATCCAAAATCTTATCTATTTTATCATAGTTCAGCGAACTTTGCTTCTATCCATCCATAGAAAAACCTTCACGTTCATCCGCAGTGAAGGGTCATTTAGAAATGATATTCTTACGTTGCCTCAACAGGTTTGGTAATTCTGATAAAATCAGTCCGGTTAAAGTTAATAAAATACCAAAAACTGTTTTAATCGTGATCGTTTCGCCTAATATAGCTACGGACGCGATCGTTGTTAACATAGGAATCGTATAAATATAAACTGTTGCTCGAACGGCGCCGAGGGTTTTGACTGAAAAGTTCCAAGTGACAAAACACAACGCAGATGCACCCACGCCTAAAAATAATAAATTGCTAAAGTTTCCTAGTTGAGCAAATCTAGAAACATCAAAAGAATCTATCGACAAGAATAGAACAGGAAGCATGAATAACAGTCCATAAAAGAATATTCGCTGCGTTGCTGCAATCGTTCCTTCGCCAAAAGTACTGATCTTTTTAACGATTAGCGAGTAGGAGGCCCAGCAAACTGTTGCTATTAAAGCCAGCCCATCGCCAATGGGGTCAACATTTAGTGTCCCCGATAAGCTGATCAATGAAATGCCGATCATGGAACAAATAAATCCTAAAACAAAAATTTTTGGAATCGTTCCTTGTTTCAGCACAAATCGGCTAATCAGCGCAGTCATGAAGGGACTGACCGAGCCTATGATTCCCACATTCATTGCTAGCGTATAGGTCAACGCGACATTTTCCAAATAGTAGTACAAGAAAACACCGAATAAACCAGCGATCATAGAATACTTTTCCTTTGACCATCCATTGAATGAAAGTCGCCTACGCGAAACAACCGTTAGAACTAAAAAACCGATCAAAAAACGAATAAAAAGAATTTCAATAGGTAAAAAATCCTTTAGCAATACTTTCGTAGAGATAAATGTTAATGCCCAAATCATGACCGTTACACTTGCGGATAAATGCCCTTTGACCGTCTCTGACATTCTTTCCCTCCTTCTTTCAATCAGTTGTAATATTTTAATTCATTTGATCTCTGTATACTTAACCACTATGCCATTTAAGAAATGACCATGCAAGAAAATTCAAAAAAAAGTGAGATTCTAGTCGAATCTCACTTAGCTGCTAAAAATCAGGCTGCCACGGCCCATGCTCATTTGGAAGCTCATAATCTTGAACAATGCCTTTAGTGTCAAAAACTACACCATGCAAGCTTCCTCCAAAAACAGCCCCTCCGTCAATACCGATCTTTCCATCTGATTCCCACAGAGAAGTCGTTTGCATGTCGTCGTAAAGCATAGGAGTAATCGTGTGTCCGAACACAATTGTTTTTCCCGTGCGATTTTTTCCTTCATGAAAAGGCTCACGAATCCATAGAAAATCAAATTCCGAAGTTTCTTTCCAGTTCTTCGTCAAGTCTATTCCCGCATGTACAAAAAGGTAGTCGCCCCATTCGTAATAAAAAGGCCTTTCGGATAAAAAAGAAACCAATGATCGATAGCGGCTGCGGATCATCATCGCGATTTCAGTCGAGGAATACTCATCTGTCGCCCCTTTATGAAGCAAGCTCTCGATGGTCTCTTTTCCACCATTATGAAGATAACTAGGAAACCAATCTTCCGGTTTTTCCATAAACTCTAAAAAGTATTGTTCATGGTTTCCCCTTAAGTAGACCGCTTGATACTTTTCAACCAGTTCCATACCTAAAAGCCAGCAGTCTTTACTCTTAGGTCCACGATCATTCAAATCCCCAATCAGCACGAGCTGCTGCTTCTCAGGTTGAAAATATTTCAATACTTGTTGAAACATTTCATACTCACCATGAATATCACCAATTACAAAAACTTGATCCATTTTATTTGCCCCCTTCAACCAAGGACTATCTTACCTTCCAGAAACGACAAAATAATTTCCATCAGTATCGACAAAATTGAAGACATATTCTTCACCGATTTGCGCTAGATCTCCCAACTGAACATTCACTTCTTGCAATTTCTTATATAGTGAAACAACATCGTCACTTCCGAAAATCAGTGCAGGGGCTGGTTCAGATAGTTCGTCATCATTATTTTCAATAAACGCGCGATCATAAATAACTAAATGCGTCGTACTCTCCTTACTCATCGCTACTTCCGCAACCTGCGAGCCATCTAATTCTTCAAAACTAATCTCGACAAAACCAAGACTTTGCCAAAATGCGCTCGCTTTTTTTACATCATTTGCATACAAAATCACTTTTACTTGTTCATTGAACACGGTATCCACTCCTCGAAAAATTTCTAAAAATATATAGTTAATATAACAAAAAGAAGCTTTTGAAGCGACTGTTAATTCATAGCCTTAAAAACAATCTGCACAAAGTTGCGCTGCTATAGTGAGTGTAACAAAAAAAGACTTGGTCGCGCTAGCCAAGTCTTTTCTATGATTAAGAATTCACTTCGATTGAAGCATTCTCATCTTTTAACATCTCTCGATCCAATTCATGAATACGTTCGCTCGTTACAACACCAGCGACCATACTGCCGCTAACATTAACCGCGGTACGTGCCATATCGATCAAAGGTTCAACTGAAATGACCAATCCTACGATAGCAACCGGCAAGTTCATGGCACCAAGGACGATCAATGAAGCAAAGGTTGCCCCACCGCCGACACCTGCAACACCAAAGGAACTGATAGTCACAATTGCGATCAACATGATGATAAATTTCAAATCAAATACGTTTACCCCGACTGTTGGCGCCACGATCGTTGCAAGCATCGCTGGATAAACACCCGCACAGCCGTTTTGACCAATTGAAATACCGAAGCTTCCCGCAAAGTTCGCTGTTGCTTCATCAACGCCTAATGCTTTTGTTTGCGTTTCAATATTCATTGGCAATGTTCCGGCACTTGAACGAGAAGTAAAGGCAAAACTTAAAGCTGGAAAAGCTTTTTTGAAGAAAGTAACTGGATTTACTTTGACGCCGAGCAATATCAACGAATGAACCAATAGTACAACGATCAACGCACTATAAGAAGCCAGAATAAATTTACCTAAGTTAACGATTGCTTCGAAATCACTTGTTGCTAGAACGTTGGTCATCAGAGCAAACACGCCATAAGGTGTTAGACGCAAGACCAAAGTCACGATACGCATAATAACTTTATAAAGACTTTCAATTAAATTGGAAAAGAATTCTGCTTCTTTTGGTGCTTTCCGGCGTACACCCAAGAAGGCGATGCCGACAAAGGCCGCAAAAATTACCACGCCGATTGTACTTGTTGGGCGTGTTCCAGCAAAATCAGCAAAAACGTTTGTTGGAATAAACGATAAGATTTGTTGCGGAATCGAAAAGTTTTGAACCATTGATTGACGTTCCGCCAACTCGTTGATTCGAGCAGTTTCAGCCGCACCCTTGGTGAATGTTGCACCATCAAGGCCAAAGACCATCACTGCAACGATTCCGATCAACGCAGCAATTGCTGTTGTTGCTAATAAAGTAACTAATACATTGGCGCTGATCTTCCCTAGTTTTTTACTTGATTTCATCTTGGTGAATGCACCGACGATTGAAATAAAAACTAACGGCATAACCAACATTTGTAATAATGAAATATAACCATTACCAACGATCCCGATCCATTCCATCGCTTGAGAAATAACTTTGCTACCATTTCCTAAAAGAAGCTGTAAAATACCGCCAAAAAGAATCCCGGCTCCTAATCCTGCAAATACACGATTAGAAAATTTCACATGTTTCTTTTGCATTTGGTAGAAAACTACAAGCAAGGCAACGAAAGCTAAGATCACTAATACAGTGAACAGAGTTGTCATTGTATTCCTCCTTAAAATAACTTTCTATAATGACAAGTCTGTCAAAGGAAGTAAAGGTTCCCGGTATCCGCTCTTCAGCGACCTACCCTAAAATATAGCTGCGCGACTCCTAAATTTTAGTGACCTTTAAATTATAACTTAGAAAAAATAATCTGTCTTATGATTTGCACTGTTCCATAGAAATTTTCATAATGATATTCATAAAAAAACCTCCATTTTAAAAATGGAGGTTTTTAACAGTTAGATGGTGTTGGAGGAGAAGTTTATTTTTACACCAGGTTGATCTAAGGCAATCTCGGTTATTTCGTAAACCATTCGTTCGATTAAACGCAAGATTGGTCGGATCATCTCGTTCGCTTCTGCTTCAGTTAGGTCGCTTTGCTGTTTGACTTCTCGTCCAATGACGTGGATCACCTGCGAAAACACCCCACCGATAATGAACTTCTCAAAGGGAATAACGAATTCAATTCGTACACCCATGATGCTATTTCCAGCCGGATACCCTGGATCAACTGCTTCCAACGGACTGAAATTAATCAATAATTTTTGTTTGACCACTTGGTCTTTTGGAGGAAGTCCATAATTAAACGACTCTACGACTTCCGGATCACGCTGTAATTCCATTTCATAACTCCTCATTCATAAGAAATAATCCATCAATTTTCAAATATTTATTAATGTCTGCATGATTCTCAAATAAATTTCTATTGCTTATCTTAATTATAGCTTTTTGCTTAGAATTTTTGTACCATTTCTTTTAAATTATTTATAAAATAAGTGGCATGAATTGCTTGATTGAAGTGATCGATATCAAAGAAAACGGTTTGTACACCTGCGTTGTTTCCAGCCTCTACGTCTAATTTTCGATCCCCGATCATTACCGTTTTTTCCGGGGATAGCTGGTAAGTATCTAAAAAATATTTAACGGAAGACGGGTCCGGTTTTCTAGGGAAGTCGGAGTCACTCCCAATAATATCCACAATAAAAGAATCCAGCCCATCGCGTTTCAACAAATCCCAAGTGGAGTCCACGGTTCGGTGTGTCAAAATGAAATGTTGCACGCCCTTTTCTTGTAATTCTTTTAGCATGTCTTTCGTTTCTTCAAAAGGATAGGAATCTTTATTGTCCTGCGCCTCATAAGCATGATAAACTCTATCAAATTCCGGTGCAGGCAACTTCCAATCAAGAATCATTTGACGAATAGACTCTTCCTTTATTTTCTTGTATACAAGTTTTTCGTCTTTTTGAAGATCAAAATCGTTAAAAGTTTTCATCAATGCCTTTAACATAATCGGGTATGTATCATAAAGTGTCCCATCAAAATCCCAAATATAATTCATCGTAAACCTTTCTAAGTAAACATAATAATTTTATAAAATATCTTTTTTTATAATTCTTAATTGTGCGTCCATCGTGTAAACCATTGGAGCGGCGTTAGGAATGTCAATTTGATCCACTTGATCTGTTGGCACATTTTCTAAAAACTGAACCAATGCACGCAAGCTATTGCCGTGACCACAAACTAAAACAGTCTTATTATCCAGCAAATCTGGAGCGATACACTCCTGCCAGAGAGGGATTACACGCTTCAACGTCATATGCAGACTTTCTCCTGTCGGTATCAGTCTAGGATCTAATTGGTCGTAGCGGCGATCAAAATGATTGTCCTTAGTCAATGGCGGCACTTCATCAAACCCTCTTCGCCATTTTTTTACTTGCTCTTTTCCAAAATGCTGGGCGATAGTCTCTTTATTTTTTCCAACTAATGCACCATAGTGACGCTCATTTAGGCGCCATGTCTTAAATTCAGGAACAAAACTTGCATCCGCTTGCTGCAAGATCATTTTTGCTGTTTTGATCGAACGTTTTAATACGGACTCGTACGCAACATCTATGAACAGGTCTGCATCTTTTATTTTTTTTCCAGCATTTTTTGCTTGTTCGATGCCCTTCTCGGTCAGATCTACATCTAACCAACCTGTCCAGTAATTTTGAAAATTGGCTTCACTCTCTCCGTGACGAACTAAAATCAACTTCATTCTCTCACCCTCTTGTTATAAGGATATCAGAAAAAGCCTAGTTTTAAAAACTAGACCTTTTTCGTGAATTGCGTATGACAATTTTTACATGTCACTTTGATTTTTCCTCGTCCTTTTGGAGCACGCATTTTCTGTTTGCACTCTGGACACTTAAAATAGCTATAGGTAGCTTTTTCCCCTTTAAAAACGTCTTTCATTTGAGCAATCCATTGAATAAATTTCTGATTCTCATTGCTTCGTGGATAGATTTTCTTTGAAAGAAATCGATAAAGTACGAGTGCAAATGCCGCGACTGCCAAAATGTTTCCAATATAATACGGGATCCAACGATCTGTAATCATCATTATAGCCCATAAAACCAACAATGCTTTATTGATTTGATCGAAACGACCGTAGCGCCCACGCATGAAATGTGCATATTTTTGATAAAGCTTCGTTACTCGCTGCATCCAGATATTTCCCAATGGAGAAGCTCCCTTCTAAAAAATTACTTGTTGTAGATCTTTGGTCCTTTACGCATATTTTTACGATCGTTTTTCGGTTTTTCCATTTTTTCCGAACGACCGCCGCCTTGTTTCTTCTTTATTAATTCTAGCATTTTTTCTTTTTGATTCATTTTTACACCGCCTTTACCAGTAGAGTCACTGATTCCACATGATAAGTTTGTGGGAATATGTCCACTGGTTGAACTTTCACAGCATGATAGCCAAGATCCTCATATCGTCTCAAATCTCTAGCTAATGTGGCTGGATTACAAGAAATATAAACGATTTTTTCAGGATTTACCGCAACAGAGGCTTCAATGAATTTTTCATCTAGTCCCTTTCTTGGCGGATCAACAAAAATTACAGAAGGTTCGATCCCTTCGCGTGCCCAGCGAGACATAATTTTTTCAGCTTTTCCGATTTCATAGTTCGCATTTTCGATACCATTCATTTTTGCATTGGCTTTTGCATCTTCAACTGCTTGAGGGACAACCTCAACGCCATAAACATGCTTCACCTTTTCTGCTAGTGACAGACCGATTGTTCCAATTCCGCAGTATGCATCTACTACGATATCTTCTGAACTTAACTCCGCAAAATCAATTGCTGTTTGATAGAGTACTTCTGTTTGCTGAGTATTTACTTGATAAAATGATTGAGGAGAGATGCGGTATGTCTTGCCTAACAATGTATCGTTGATCGTCGACTTCCCAAACAATACCTTCTCTTCTCGTCCCATGATCACGTTGGTTTTTTCTGGATTTACATTTTGGATCACTGAAACTACTTCAGGCAACTCTTTTTTAATCGTTTCGGCGATCTCCATTCCTTTAAAGAAACGTTCGGTTCTTGTTACCAGAATGACCATCATTTCATGACTGTAGTGCCCACGACGAATAATAATGTGGCGGATAAAGCCCGTATTTTCACGTTCATTATAAGCTTTCACATTGAAACGTCGTAAGATATCACGAACAGCTAGAATCGCTTGATCAATTTTTGGATCTTGTATCAAGTAATCTTCAATCGGTAGTAAGTTATGTGAATTTTTACGGTAAAAACCCGTCATTAATTGATTGTCGACTTTTTGTACAGGAATCTGTGCTTTATTGCGGTACTCAAAGGGGTTATCCATTCCTAATGTTTGAGCAACGGACAAATCCGGCAACTTTGCAATTGTTTTCAATACTTTTTCAACCTGCTGTTGCTTGAATCGTAATTGATAGTCATAAGTCATGTGACTTAACGGTGCAATTCCGCTTCTCAACAAGTCTAAATCCTTCACATCTTGACGTTCAGGATTTGCAGTGAATCGTTCGATTACTTTTCCGTAACCAAATTTCTTTCCAACTTTAACTGCTTTAACTGTCATTTCTTCATCTGGTAAAGCATTTTCGATAAACAGGGGATAGCCATCAATATGAGCGACACCGAGTCCTTCATGGGACAAATCGTCGATTGAGACCGTATATGTTTTATTTTTTTCTACTGTGGTCATTATATTCTCCTTCAAGGCTGATTCACCTATTCTAATGAATTCTACTAGAAAAAGCAAGGTAACACCGAGAGTTATAATCTTAAGAGTTGCATAAGCGACTAATAACTTTCTTACAGTGAATACTCTTGCAAACAAAAAACGTTTCTATCCATTTTGACAGAAACGTTTTTGTCTTATTTCTCTAGATCTTCGTCTTGGATCTTTTCGTATTCTTTCACGAGCTCGATGCCTGCTTCGCGTTTTTGATCGTCTTGGTCACCTGTACCTAAAATTGCGTCATCATTGATTTCATCCGTGTTGGCATAAAATTCAATGTGCTGATGAAGATTTTCAAAACGCATTGGCGCATCGCCGCCGTATTCGCCATCTAAATTGATCATCATTTTTTTATCCGTATCAATTAGACTAGCATCTAAAAAACTCGTTTTAACATACAGTACTTTTGAGTCATTGACGTGCTTTCCACCATTCAAAACAAGCGTAATTAAACGAACGATTTCAAATAAATTCGCCGTTTTCACTACGATCAACGAGAATTTCCCGTCATCCAATTTTGCGTCGGGGGCAATCGTCTCAAAGCCACCGATAGAATTGGTCAACCCAAGGAAAAACATCGATGCATTTCCTTCGTATTCGCCGCCTTCATAGACTAAGCGCATCTTTGTTGGCTTAATACGGGGAAGCATTTCAGCTCCTTTAGCCAAATAAGCTAAATAACCGAAAATGCTTTTTAATTCAGATGGCACCTCGTAGGTCAATTCCGTCAGAGAGCCGCCAGCAGCGATATTGATAAAATACGTCTCCGCGGCTTTCCCAATATCCATCTTGACTGTTTGCTGTTTTTGAATAACTTCTGCAGCTGCCTTAACATTGTTGCGAGGCACTTTTAACGCGCGCGCATAATCATTTGTTGTTCCGGCAGGAATAATCGCCATTTTAGGCCGTTTTTTTAACCCGGCAATCCCATTGACTACCTCATTGATCGTTCCGTCGCCCCCTGCCGCAACCACTAGTTCGAAACCAGCTTTTGCGGCACGAGTCGCTTCATTTTTCGCTGAATTCGGTTCAGGGGTCGTCGCAAAGGCACTTGCTTCATAACCTGCTTTTTCAATGGCATCCAAAATATCTGCCAAATTATTGCGCATGATCTCTTTTCCAGATACTGGATTATAAATCAGTCGTGCTTTTCTCATGTTCAAGCCCCTTACCGTTTCGCTAATTCCTCTTGAAGTAATTTATTTACAACACCAGGGTTTGCTTTCCCTTTAGTTGCTTTCATGATTTGTCCAACAAGGAAACCAACAGCTCGGTCTTTCCCATTTTTAAAGTCTTCAACTGATTGTTCGTTGTTATCAAGCACTTCATTGATCATCGGAAGTAATTGTGCAGGATCAGATAATTGGACAAGTCCTTTCGCCTCAACGACTTCTTTGGCCTCGCCGCCGTTTTGAATCAATTCACGGAAGACTTTCTTCGCGATCTTAGAACTGATTGTTCCATCAGAGATCAACGTGATCATGCCTGCTAAATTATTTGGTGTTAATTTAGTATCCGCTAATTCCAGCTTTTCACTATTCAAGTAAGCTGACACTTCACCCATTAACCAGTTGGACGCTTGTTTCGCATCTGCGCCTTCTGCTAATGTTTCTTCAAAGAAATCAGACATCTCGCGACTTAACGTTAAGACCATAGAATCGTATTCAGGCAACCCAAGTTCTTCCACATAGCGTTTGCGACGCGAAGCGGGCATTTCAGGCAATGTTTTCCCAACTTTTTCAATCCATTCGTCATCGATTTCAAAGCGAGGAATATCTGGCTCAGGGAAATAACGATAATCACTAGAGCCCTCCTTGACACGCATCAAGATGGTCTTGTTCGTTCCTTCGTCATAGCGGCGTGTTTCTTGTTGGATCGTTCCGCCAGATAACAATACTTTGGTTTGGCGTTGTACTTCAAAGGTCAAGCCTTTTTTAACAAAACTGATAGAGTTCAAGTTTTTCAACTCTGTTTTTGTACCAAATTCTTCTTGTCCGTAGGGGCGTAGAGAGATATTGGCATCACAACGCATAGAACCCTCTTCCATCTTCACATCACTAACGCCAGTGAATTGGATGATTGAACGTAATGCTTCTAAATAAGCATTTGCTTCTTCCGGTGAACGCATATCTGCTTCAGATACGATTTCGATCAACGGCGTGCCTTGACGGTTTAGATCGACAAAGGAATAGCCGCCGATACCATGCATATTTTTACCTGCATCTTCTTCTAAATGGACGCGTTCGATACGAATCTTTTTCTTTTTCCCGTTGACATCGATCTCGATCCAGCCATCATGGCCGATCGGCTCATCAAATTGAGAAATTTGGTAGGCCTTCGGATTATCTGGGTAAAAATAGTTTTTACGGTCAAAATGCATATTTTTTGAAATTTCACAGTTTAACGCCAGGGCGGCTTTCATTCCAAATTCGATTGCTGCTTTATTCATAACTGGCAGCACACCTGGATAGCCCCAATCGATGATACTTGTATTTGTATTTGCTTCCGCACCAAAGTGAGCGGGCGCAGGTGAAAAGATTTTAGAGTTTGTTTTTAATTCTACATGGACTTCAAGTCCAATGACTGTCTCTAAGTTCATTATTTGTCCCCCCCTAAAATCACTGGTTTTTGCTTATGGAAATCCGTTGCCTGTTCAAAGGCATAGGCGGCTTTGTACATCGTTGACTCATCAAAATGCTTGCCGATGATTTGCAGGCCGACCGGCAATCCTTCAGAGAATCCGGCAGGAACAGACATACCTGGCAATCCTGCCAAGTTCACAGGGATCGTCAAAATATCGTTCAAATACATCGTGATTGGATCATTGATATTTTCACCAATGCCAAATGCCACAGTTGGTGAGGTTGGACCAATGATCAGATCGTAATCTGCAAAGACCTTATCAAAGTCTTGTTTGATCAATGTCCGAACTTGTCCAGCTTTCTTAAAGTATGCATCATAATATCCAGCAGAAAGTGAGAATGTTCCTAGCATGATCCGACGCTTCACTTCATCACCAAAACCTTCAGTCCGAGTGTTGACATACACATCTTCTAAGTTTTGAACGTCTTCAGAACGGAATCCATAGCGAATACCATCAAAGCGTTGCAAATTAGAGCTTGCTTCGGATGAAGCGATGATGTAATAGACTTCTACCCCGTATTTTGAATGCGGCAGGCTAACTTCTTCAACAGTTGCTCCTAGTGCTTTGAAGGTTTCTACTGCTTTCGTAATTGCTGCTTTGACGCCCGGTTCGATTCCCTCTGCCATAAATTCTTTTGGCAAAGCGATCTTCATTCCTTTAATATCTCCTGTTAAACCAGCAGCAAAATCAGGAACAGAGACACCGGCGGAAGTCCCATCTTTAGGGTCATATCCGCTAATCGCGTTTAACGCTAACGCATTATCCTTTACGGTGCGGGTAAAGGGTCCAATTTGATCCAACGATGAAGCAAATGCAATCAGACCAAAACGAGAGACACGTCCATAAGTTGGTTTTAATCCGACAACCCCATTAAATGCTGCCGGTTGGCGAATACTACCACCCGTATCACTCCCTAAAGAAACAGGGACTTCTCCAGCAGCCACTGCTGCAGCAGAACCACCTGAAGAACCGCCGGGAACCTTTGTTTGATCCCAAGCATTTTTCGTTTTCTTAAAGTAAGATGTTTCGCTCGAACTTCCCATCGCAAACTCATCCATGTTGAGTTTACCTACTGGGATCAAGTCAGAGCTGTAAACCTTCTCCATGACTGTTGCATCATAAATAGGATCAAAATTAGATAAAATTTTCGATGCAGCGGTCGTCAATAGTCCTTTTGTTACGATGTTATCTTTGATACCGATTGGAATACCCGCTAAAGCATTTTCTTCAGAGATCCCTTTTGCATCGATCGCTTTAGCCATTTCTAATGCTTTTTCTTCATTTAAAGTAATGAACGCATCGACTTTCTCTTCAGTCTCTTTGATCCGGTCGAATGTTTCGTTTGTTAAGTCCGTTGCCGTGATTTCTTTTGAAACCAAAAGAGTGTGTAATTCTTCGATTGATTTATCGTATAATTTTTCCATTATGCACCAGCCTCTCCATTGTCAATGATCGCCGGAACCTTGATAAAGCCATCTTCGTGTTCCGGAACGTTTTTCATTAACTCATCACGCGACCAGCCTTCATCAGCTACATCCTCGCGCATGACGTTGATCGTTTCTAATACATTGGAAGTAAATGGCACGCCTTCTGTATCAACTTCCCCAAGTTGTTCGACCATGTCGATTATTTTGCCTAATTGATCCGTAAAACCGGTCAATTCATCTTCTGAAAAAGAAAGCTTCGCAAGTTTCGCGACATGTTTCACTTGTTCTTCATTGATTGCCATAATATCCCTCTTTCTTTTGTCAATTTTCAATCATTTTATCATAACTCTATTAGAATTCACGTTTTTTTCCTGAAATTTTTCGAAAAATCGCTCTCATCAATAAAACACAAATAAAACAGCTTCTAATAGATGTAACGCTTTTTATAATACCCGTTCGTGAATCCAATCGTCAATCGTCATTTAGACAAAAATACTTAATCTGTATGACTTTCTTCGATTGCTTGAATCATTTGTTTCTCATCCCAAATGTCAATTCCAAGATTTTGCGCTTTAGTCAGCTTGCTTCCGGCTTCTTCTCCTGCTACCACGATATCTGTTTTTTTAGATACACTACCAGTAACTTTTCCACCGAGCAGTTGAATCTTTTCCTTTGCATCTTCCCTTGTGTAGTCTACGAGTTTTCCTGTCAGCACGATCGTTTTGTCTTTAAATGGCGACTCCACTTCTGCTAATTGGCTGGCACGGATGCCTTTGTAGTCAAGGTTTACATGCCGATCTTTCAGCTCTCGCATCAATTCATGTACTTCTTCGTTCTCAAAGTAAGTCACTAAACTGTCGGCGATTGTTTCTCCAATCGTATTCAAGCCTACAATTTCTTCTTTCGTCGCTTGACTGACACCTTCAAGACTGCCAAAATGCTCTGCCAATATGCCCGCGGCTTTTGCGCCAACATGGCGAATTCCTAGACCAAAAATTAAGCGTTCCACTGAGTTTTCACGACTGGCGTCAATGGCCTGTAAGATATTCTCTGCAGATTTATCTTTGATCTTCTCTAATGTGAGTAACTGCTCTTTCTCCAAAGAATAGAGGTCGGCGACGTCTGAAACCAACCCTTTATCAAACATTTGTGCTAACACGCGAGGCCCTAATCCTTCAATATTCATCGCATTTCGAGATACAAAATGGCTGAGCCCCTCTTTGATTTGTGCGGGACATTTTGGATTGATACATCGTAGAGCAACTTCCTCATCTAAATGAACCAGTTCACTGCCGCAGATCGGACAATGCGTCGGAATCGGGTAGGGTTCACTTTCAGATGGCCGTTTCTCCAGAATCACCCGAGAAACCTCAGGGATAATATCCCCTGCTTTGTATACTAAAATAGTGTCCTTTAATCGTATATCTTTCTTCTCGATATAATCACTATTATGAAGACTGGCACGACCAACAGTGGTGCCAGCTAGACGAACCGGCGCCATAATTGCTGTAGGTGTCAACACACCCGTCCGGCCAATCGTCCAATCAATGTCCAACAATGTTGTCTGTGCTTCCTCTGGCGGAAACTTGTAGGCCGTTGCCCAACGCGGTGCCTTCACCGTAAATCCTAACTCATCTTGAATGCTAAAATCATTCACTTTGATGACGATACCGTCAATTTCATAATCCAGCTGCTCTCTTGTTTCGTGGAAATTCTCAATGTATTCCCAAACCTCATCAATAGTCTCACAGACACGGTGCTCAGGATTTGTTCGGAATCCTAAGCGAGACATCTCATTGAGCGCATGATCCTGTGTTGTTGATTCTAAAGGACCAAAATCTGCTAGTGTGTATAAAAAGGTACTCAAATTTCTTTTGGCTGCGACACGAGTGTCTAATTGCCGTAAGCTTCCAGCAGCAGCGTTTCGAGGATTGGCAAATACTTCTTTTCCTTCCTCTTCTCGTTGCTGATTGAGTTTGACAAAAGAGGCTTTAGGCATATAACATTCCCCGCGCACTTCAATGGACAAGGGTTCTTTCAGACGTAGGGGGATGGACTTGACCGTTTTTAAATTTTCAGTGATATTCTCGCCCACAGTGCCATCACCACGAGTAGCCCCTTGAACAAACACGCCATTCTCATATTTCAATGAGATCGATAACCCGTCTATTTTTAATTCCACACAATAAGAAACCGGATGTCCCACTGCTTTTTTCACACGTTCATCAAAAGCGATCAATTCTTCCTTGTTAAAAACATCATTCAAACTGTATAGAGGAATATCGTGCACCACTTTTTCAAATCCCTCTAAAATTTTCCCACCCACGCGTTGTGTAGGGGATTCTGGGGTGATAAGGTCAGGATATTCAGTCTCGATTTCAACAAGTTCTTGATATTTCTTATCGTAAACAAAATCCTCCACTGAGGGTTGATCTTGTACATAATATTCATAGGAATACTGATTTAGTTCATCTCGAAGTTCGGCTGAACGTTTTTCCGCTGCTTGAAAAGTCATAGCTTCCAAGAATATCCCTCCTAAAATTGGTTTCTATTATTATTTTTGTATTTTTTCAATTGGTGCAAAAGCGGCAAGCAATCGTTTGACCCCTTGTTGAGGAAACGCGATATCTAACTCCACATCTTTTGCATTCCCACTGACCTTCACCACAGTACCGACACCCCATTTTTTGTGTTGAACTTTGTCGCCAGGGTTCCAGCTTTCGTTCTCCCCGCCAGAGGCAGTTTTATCCATTTTGGGTTCTCGGGTAGCATGCTGATACTTAGGCTTCATAGGAGTGGTAGCTGTACTGAAAGGATTACTAAACGTCGCTTTAGGCTGCGGCTGCATCCCCACAGCATTTAACAAGCTGTCATCAATCTCTGCCACAAAACGAGAAGGCTGATTGTATTGCGTCTTCCCATAAAGCGTCCGAGAAAATGCATTGGTCAGATACAGGCTTTCTTCCGCACGGGTGATCCCGACATAAGCCAATCGACGCTCTTCTTCTAATTCAGATTCTTCCATTAAAGACCGAGACAATGGGAAGATTTTTTCTTCCATCCCAATTAGAAATACAATTGGAAACTCCAAGCCTTTAGCCGCGTGTAAGGTCATCAATGTTACTTGTGCGCTATCCTCTTGGTAATCGTCTAAATCGGAGACTAACGCCAAATCGTTTAAGAAAATCGCCAATTTTTCTTCTGGTGCATTTGCTGCATCGTCTTCTTGCGTCTCATTCCGCTTATCAAATTCTTTCGTTACAGTACGGAATTCCTCTAAGTTTTCTAAACGGGATTCTGCTTCAAGCGTTCGCTGGTTTTTCAATTCATCCAAGTAGCCAGTTCGTTCTAAAACTTGATCCACAAGATCTGTCACAGGTAAATAGGCGATCATTTCTTGAAACTGCGAAATCATCGTACCGAATTCACCGATCATCCGACCAGCTTTTCCAGAAATATTGGCTAAATCGACATTTTGCGAGGCTTCCACCATCGACCAATCATGCATCGCTGCAAAATTACGTAATTTCTCAACAGAAGCTGCACCGATCCCACGCTTTGGCGTATTGATCACTCGTTCAAAGCTGACGCCGTCTCGAGGATTATTGATGATATTCAAATACGCGATGATATCCTTGATTTCTTTACGATCATAGAATTTATGACCTCCAACCATGGTATAGGGCACATTTGATTTCACGAGGGTATCCTCGATTACACGGGATTGCGCATTTGTCCGATACAATACAGCAAAATCGTTATAGCTGCGGTTGTTGGATTGGATTTCCTCTTTGATCTTACTCACGATAAATTGTGCTTCATCTCTCTCGCTATCCGCACGATAATACGTGATTTGTTCCCCTGCTTGATTGTCCGTCCACAAGTTTTTGTCTCGGCGATTGCTGTTATTTTGAATCACCTGGTTGGCCGCATCCAGAATACTTTTGGTTGACCGGTAATTTTGTTCCAATAAAATAACTGTCGCATCGTTATAGTCTTTTTCAAAGTCTAAAATATTCTGCATGTCCGCGCCGCGCCATCCATAGATACTTTGATCCGCGTCTCCCACGACACATAAATTTCGGAAACGAGCAGCCAGCATATTTACTAGCGTATATTGTGCATGGTTGGTATCTTGATACTCGTCCACATGCAAATAATGAAATTTGTTTTGATAGTATGTCAATACTTCTGCGTTGTCTTCAAACAATCGGATCGTGTTCATGATCAAATCGTCAAAGTCCATGCTTTGATTGTTCCGTAACGCTTTCTGATACGCATCATAACAACGCGCAACAATTTCCTCGAAAAATGAGCCTTGGCGTTCTGCATAGGTTTCAGGTGACAACAACTCATTTTTGGCATTGCTGATCGCACCTAAGATGGATCGAGGATCATATTTTTTTGGATCAATATTTAATTCTTTTAAGATTCTTTTCATTAAGGTTTGCTGGTCTGAACCATCTAAAATCGTAAAATTCCGATCATAACCGATCGCATCCACGTCACGTCGCAAAATGCGCACGCACATTGAGTGAAACGTTGATACCCAGACATCTTCGCCGCCTTTGCCAAGAATACCATTGACCCGCTCTTTCATCTCTCGAGCTGCCTTATTTGTAAAGGTGATCGCCAAAATATTCCAAGGGTTCACGTTTTTTTCTTCTATTAAATAAGCGATGCGATGCGTCAAGACCCGTGTCTTTCCACTTCCTGCTC
Organism: Enterococcus sp. AZ048; assembly: GCF_051715125.1. Classification (NCBI taxonomy): domain Bacteria; kingdom Bacillati; phylum Bacillota; class Bacilli; order Lactobacillales; family Enterococcaceae; genus Enterococcus; species Enterococcus sp. AZ048. Next base: position 1,587,544 of record NZ_JBIOTD010000001.1, read on the forward strand.
CCGCCATGATCAATAGCGGGCCTTCTGTATGAAGAACCGCGTCTTTTTGTTTAGGGTTTAGTCCTGCTAACAAGTCCAGTTTGTTTGGCATGCAAAACGTCCTTTCTCTATTCAATCTTTTTTATTATAGCATCTCGGAAAGTTTCGCGACACTAGCAACAATTTAAAAAAACGGATTCATTCATTCATACTTGTTTTTCATGTGAAATCGCGCTAAATTAATTAATGGTGTAAACAGAAATTATACTTTTTATGGCATAAAAAAACAATCATCTTAAGAAGGTACAGCATGAAAAAAGAACATGAAATCAAACGTTTAGATAGCACGAAAGTTATTTTTATTTTGAAAGGCATTCTTATCGGAGGGATTGCCGGTATTATCGTCAGTCTTTTTCGTCTCGCAATCGAGAAAATGATGGCTCATATAGTGACCTTTTATCTATGGTTCCGAGAAAATCCTTTATGGCTGATCCCATGGATTCTCGTAATGCTGAGCTTCGCGTGTATCGTTGGGCTTTTGATCAAATCAGAACCCGATATTAAAGGCAGCGGTATCCCCCAAGTAGAAGGAACGCTTCAAGGAGAAATTTCGTTGCGCTGGTTTTCGGTCTTGTGGAAAAAATTTATCGGAGGGATCTTATCTGTGGGTTCAGGCCTCTTTTTAGGTCGAGAAGGGCCTTCGATCCAACTGGGTGCGATGGTTGGGCAAGGGTTTAGTGAAATTACGCAGGCCTCTACTTCTGAAAAAAAGATTTTCATATCTAGCGGCGCTGCGGCTGGACTAGGTGCGGCCTTTAACGCGCCAATTGCCGGATTGCTTTTCGTAATTGAAGAGGTCCACCATCACTTCTCTCCTTTGATTTGGCTGACATCTCTGACTGCCGCCTTAACAGCGAATTTAATTTCATTGAACTTTTTTGGATTAAGACCTGTCCTGTTTATCGCAAATGTCCCGTCTTTGCCGTTGAAGGAATATGGTTGGTTAATTGGACTGGGGGTTCTCCTGGGACTTTTAGGTTATGTCTACCAATTAGTTTTGTTGTCTCTACCGCGTTGGTATAAACATACTCATCTTCCAGAATACCTTTATGGGATCGTTCCTTTCTTATTGATCGTTCCTATCGCCTTCTTTTTTCCGCATTATTTGGGCGGCGGGAATCAAATTGTTCTAGCACTTGGCGAACGCAATCTTTCATTGAATTTATTGATTTTTCTATTTTTATTGCGCTTCATTTTTTCAATGGTGTCCTATGGTGCGAATCTTCCTGGGGGTATTTTTCTTCCCATTTTGACATTAGGCGCATTGATTGGCGGAATTTATGGAACAATGCTTCATCAGTGGGCCGGACTAGATGCCCAATTTATTCGGGACTTCGCGATCTTTGCAATGGCTGGGTATTTTACAGCGATTGGGAAAGCTCCACTGACGGCAATTATTTTAGTGACAGAAATGGTTGGAAACATCACTCATCTGATGCCTTTAGCTGTGTGTTCCCTTACTGCATATGTAGTGAATGATTTGTTAGGCGGAAATCCGATTTATGAATCGTTACTTGAGCGGCTGTTAAAAGGGCACCTTCCAAGCATCACAGGAAACAAGACGATCATTGAATTTCCCGTAACGGCAGAAAGCACCTTAGATGGCACCATGGTAAGAGATTTCAACTGGCCGAAAGAAATGCTGTTGATCTCGATTCGGCGAGGATCTTCTGAAATCCTCACTCATGGAGATACCGTGATGAAAGTCGGTGACCTGCTTATGATTTTAACGGATGAAGGGTATACCCAGAAAATCAAGAAACAAATTCGTGAGCGATCCGATGCAGCAATTGCCAAGAAACAAGACAAAGCAATCAGCGATTGAATCGAAAGTAAATCCATAAAATTCTTAACAAATGAAAAGCCAAACGACTTTTTACTTTTCATTTGTTAAGTAAATTATCGTTTGACTTTTCATTTGTATTTTATAGGTAAATACGGATCTTCTTATTTTTGTATCAATCCTGCAACTTTTTGGCTAAGTTTTCGTTGATGTACACAGAAACTTGACCATCATTGACAGGGAATACACCTTGTCCATTTTCATCCAAGGTCACCCGTGCGTCGTTGTTGCCTAACAGGTCTACGAAGGTCTTGCCTTCATGGATAGCACTGATCGTCATTTCTTTCTCTCCGCCTGTCGCATTGGTCATAATAATCGCAGCACCAGAATCCTCATCGTCAAACGCTCCTGTCAAGGTCCAGCCAATGACATTCGAGTCATCAAAATAATCCGCTTGGTTTCCAAAATTCGCTATGTCGCGTAATTTAATTAGGCGGTTCAATCCGTTACCAACGGCTTCCGTTTTTTCTGTTCCATACAAGTCTCCCCAGAATACTACGGGTGTTCCTTCATTTCTCAACAAAATCAAGCTGTACGCCTGAAGTTTGAACCATCCTTCAACCCAGGATTCTAAACTTTGACCAGGCTGAGTATCATGGTTATCAACAAATGTGACCGCCCAGTCTGGACGCGTCTCGATCAATGTCCCTGAGAAAATCTGACGCATATCAAACTCTCCCATCGTAGACGATGCTTGAAAAAGATTAAAATGCAGCGGAACATCAAAGAGTGAAATCAAATTCCCTGATGAATCTAGATAATCCTGCAATTTATCCAATTCATCCGACCAATATTCCCCTACCACGAATAGGTCTTCTCCCTTTTCCCCTCGGCGGTGCAATAGCCAATCAACAAACAAATCAAAACGAATATGCTTGACCGCGTCTAAACGATACCCATCCATATCTGTTAGTTCTTGGTACCATTTCCCCCATTTGTCCAACTGCTCAACGGTCTCAGGATTTTCCATGTCGAGGTTGCACCCCATCAAATAATCGAAGTTGCCGTTTTCATCATCTACTTTTGGCTCCCAGCCCTTATCGGCGAAATTAAAGATCGCATGATCCTTTTCCCGTGCGTCGTAATCAACACCAGAAAAATTTTTCCAATTCCACTGATAGTCATTGTATTTCCCCTTGCGGCCAGGAAATGTGAACTTTGTCCACGCTTCGATTTCTTCTTCTCCAGAGCTTGGCTTGGTTCGATCATCAAAGTGATAGGATACTGCCGAAACAACCTCTGTTTCGTCGGCCCCCATAAAATGATCAAATACAATGTCCGCATAAGTCTTTAAGCCAGCTTCTTTTAATGCAGCAATACTGCTCAAATAGTCTTCTTTTGTTCCATACTTCGTGGCGATACTTCCCTTTTGATCAAATTCGCCCAGGTCATAAAGATCATAAGTTCCATACCCTACATCATTAGCACCTTCTGAGCCTTTGTAGGCCGGGGGCATCCAGATCGCATTGATACCAAAGTTGCGTAATTCTTCTGCTTTTTCAGCCAGTGTTTTCCAGTGATTTCCATCCGCAGGAAGATACCATTCAAATCCTTGTAAAATTGTTTGTTTTCTCATAACCTTCACCTCCATATCTATCATACCGAAAGTGAAAGATCCTTCAAAATATGACGCCCTAAATACCCGCTTTAAATGTTTTTGACTGTTTATGGCTGTTTATGGTTGAAAAAAGAAAATAATTGTGATAGTATTTCAGGTGAAGGAGGATTGAAAATGCTTACAGAAGAACGACACCGTAAAATAATTGAATGGCTTGAACGTGATGGATTAGTGAAATCACAAGATTTGATCCAGTATTTAGACGCTTCTGAATCAACTATACGACGTGATTTGCAAGAGTTGGAAGATTTGGGAACATTGGAACGCGTTCATGGCGGCGCAAAGCGACCTCAACATTTGGAACAAGAATTGGGGATTTTTGAAAAATCATCCAAAAACGTTCAACAAAAAAAACTTGTTGCTCAGTTAGCAGCAGAATGTATTGTTGAAGGCGACGTCATTTATTTGGATGCTGGCACCACGACTTCTGAGATGATTCCCTATTTGACAAACCGAGCAATCACTGTCGTCACGAATTCCGTTGGTCTTGCTGCCCGGCTCGTTGAATTGCAAATCGCAACCATCGTTTTAGGCGGTCGGATAAAATTGACAACAGATGCCGTTGTTGGTTCCCAAGCCTTAGAGCAGTTGAAACAATACCGGTTCAATAAGGTCTTCATGGGAATGAATGGCATTCATCTCGATAGCGGATTTTCTACGCCCGATCCTGAAGAAGCGATCCTTAAGCGGACAGCCATTCAACAATCTGAAGAAGCTTTTGTTTTAGTTGACCATAGTAAATTCAATCAAACGAGCTTTGTCAGTGTTGCTCCATTGTCTGCGGCTTCAATCCTCACAGATACCTGTCCTTTGGTTATTCATGATCAAATCACAGAACAAACTACCCTGAAGGAGGTTTCTGTATGATCTATACAGTGACACTTAACCCATCTATCGACTATATCGTTCACGTTGATAAACTTACGATTGGTGATGTCAATCGAATGAAAACTGATTTTAAGCTACCCGGCGGAAAAGGGATCAACGTTTCCCGAATCTTGAAGCGTATTGATAATGATTCGACCGCGCTAGGATTTCTTGGCGGCTTTACCGGACGCTTCATCGAAGAATGGATGGAACGAGAAACCATCCAAACAAACTTCACACCTGTTAGCGATGACACACGGATCAACATCAAATTAAAAGCCAAAGACGAGACAGAGATTAACGGTCAAGGCCCAGTAGTTTCTGCGGAAGAAATGAATGAACTAAAAAAAGTATTGGGTCATTTATCCCCCGAAGACATTGTTGTTTTATCTGGCAGCAAGCCTGCGAGTGTTCCAACCGGCTTTTATCAAGAATTGATCGAGATCATCAAGTCTCAAGGCGCCTCTTTTGTCATTGATACCACCGGAGCTGACTTGATGGATGCGTTAGAAAAAGGACCTTTATTGGTAAAACCAAATAACCATGAATTAGCCGACCTTTACCAAACAACCTTTAGCTCCGTTGAGGATATCTACCCATTCGGCCAAAGATTATTGGATGAAGGCGCGCAGCATGCGCTAGTTTCTATGGCTGGTGATGGCGCGTTGCTCTTTACTAAAGACGGGATCTATCGTTCCAACGTATTGAAACGCTCCGTTAAAAATTCTGTTGGCGCAGGAGATTCCATGATCGCCGGTTTCGTCGGCAACTATACGAAGAGTCAAGATCCTGTTGAAGCATTTAAATGGGGCGTTGCTTGCGGTAGTGCAACTACCTTTTCAGATGACCTAGCCACTGCAGAATTTATTCAAGAATTATTACCAGAAGTAGAGATCACTAAAGTTAAGTAATAGGATCTCCCTTCTGTTGAAAAATATGTATCAATTTAGAATTTGGAGGAATTATAATGGATATTAAAGATTTGTTGATCAAAGATGCCATGATCATGGACTTGCAAGCAACCACAAAAAAAGCTGCAATTGATGAAATGGTTCAAAAAATGTACGACGCTGGCCGAATCTCAGATATTGCTGTTTACAAAGAAGGTATCTTAAACCGTGAAGCACAAACTTCAACTGGTTTAGGCGATGGGATCGCAATGCCCCACGCTAAAAATAGCGCTGTAAAAGAAGCGACTGTTTTATTCGCAAAAAGCAAAAATGGTGTTGATTATGAATCATTAGATGGTCAACCCACTTACCTGTTCTTCATGATCGCCGCTCCAGAAGGCGCGAACGATACGCACTTGCAAGCATTGGCTGCCTTATCAAGACTTTTGATCGATCCAGACTTTGTTGCTAAATTAAAATCTGCTGAAACACCAGATCAAGTACAAGCGACTTTTGAAGAAGCAGAAAAAGCAAAAGAAGCGGAAGAAAAAGCCGAAGCGCAAGCGGCGGCAGAAGAAGAAATCAAAGACACCAATCGCCGGTACATCGTCGCAGTAACAGCCTGCCCTACCGGAATTGCACATACGTACATGGCTGAAGATGCTTTGAAAAAGAAAGCAAAAGAAATGGGCGTAGACATCAAAGTTGAAACAAACGGCTCCGAAGGGATCAAACATCGTTTGACGGATGAAGAAATCGCGCGAGCAGATGGTGTCATCGTTGCAGCCGATAAAAAAGTCGAAATGAATCGTTTTAATGGAAAAGAATTGGTGAATCGTCCCGTAAGTGATGGGATTCGTAAGCCGGAAGAATTGATCAATTTAGCATTAAGCGGCAAAGCGCCTATCTACCGTGGAAGCGGCGAAGAAAGCGCATCAAATGAAGAAAAAAGTGATAACGGTACTGTTGGACAACGCATCTATAAAGATTTAATGAACGGTGTTTCTCATATGTTGCCATTCGTTATCGGCGGCGGGATCATGATCGCGTTGTCATTCATGATCGACCAATTTATGGGTGTTCCGCAATCAGAACTTGCTAACCTGGGGAATTACAACCAAGCAGCTAGCTGGTTCAACCAAATCGGCGGCGCAGCATTCGGCTTTATGCTTCCTGTACTTGCTGGATTTATCGCGTCAAGTATTGCTGATCGTCCTGGTCTCATCGCTGGTTTTGCTGCTGGTGCTTTAGCAAATGCTGGTGGTGCTGGGTTCTTAGGTGCATTGATCGGTGGTTTCGTCGCTGGTTATGTCATTATTTTCTTGAAAAAAATCTTCAAGAACTTGCCTAAGTCACTTGAAGGAATCAAAGCCATTCTGTTCTACCCATTCTTTGGTTTGATGATTACCGGTTTCTTGATGTTATTAGTCAATATTCCAATGAAAGCAATCAATGATGGCTTAAATGGTTTCTTAACTGGTCTTAGCGGTTCAAATGCAATCTTGTTAGGTGCTCTACTTGGCGGAATGATGGCTGTCGATCTAGGCGGACCTATCAACAAAGCAGCTTATGTATTCGGTACTGCAACACTAGCTTCTACTGTCGCACAAGGCGGTTCGATCGTTATGGCCGCTGTTATGGCTGGCGGGATGGTTCCACCTCTAGCTATTTTCGTTGCCACTCGCTTATTCAAAAACAAATTTGAAAAGAGCCAAGTGGATGCTGGTCTAACAAATATCGTTATGGGTCTTTCCTTCGTTACTGAAGGAGCCATTCCCTTTGCTGCTGCCGATCCAATTCGCGTGATTCCAAGTTTCGTTGTCGGATCTGCTTTAGCTGGCGGATTAGTTGGTGCTGTCGGCATCAAACTACTTGCTCCTCATGGCGGGATCTTCGTGGTTCTATTGTTAAGCCACCCATTGTTATACCTTCTATTCATTGCCATCGGCGCAATCGTTTCAGGCGTTATCTATGGTTTAGTTAAAAAACCTGCCGCACAATAAAAATACAAAAACCCCGCATTCTCAATGAGAGTGCGGGTTTTTTTTGTTCATTACATCCAACGATCTTTTCTATGAACGCGAACAGGCTGTGGTTTGGGTTTGATCGTAAAAAGAATCATCCCAATAAAGAAAACTAAAATGGCTAAAGGAATCTCTAGTGACGAAAGGGGCAAAGCAAAAATCATTCCGACAATCAGTAAACAACTACTCATAATTTTGACGTATCTCAGATCCATAACTAACCTCTCCTTTTTTCATACTAAAGAATGACTTTCAAACTATCTATCCTAACAAGAACTTCTCCTACAACTACGAATACTTTTTAAACACTGCTCGTTTAAATCTCGAGAATGTCTAATTGATTCTTCGCAGAAACTTTCTTTTGATCAATAAACGAAACGGTTAAGTGCTTCGCCTCTTTCTCTAAAGAAAAAGTCAAAGAATCATTTTTTCGGCTAACCTGATGAATCGTCATATCTTTCAATACCGATTTTAATTCCTCTAAAGGAAAATCCAGAAAAGCTTTTTTAGGGATAAATAATTGTAAAACAGCGGTGTAATCTTTATAACGCATATCTTGAATTTCAAATTCGATGGAATCACGAATGTAGTATTCAAACGCGGCCAATCCTTTGTCCAAGGTCAGCTCCGGGTAGAGAATATGATAATTCATCATTCGTTCACTTTCATCATCGATCCAAGGAAAATATGCCAGTGCATTCAATCCACCCTTCATGCGATTGACGCGGTATTGATTGGTTAAAAAATTATAGGTACGAGTCACAAAGTAGGATGCCTCGCTTTTCTCGGTTGGCTGAAACTGCTCATTTTGATATTGCACCGTTTGAACGACAGTATCCTCAAAAGCAAACTCGATATACGGCTGCTTCAACAATCCGACGCCGTTCGTATAAGACAATTGCGAGATCCCCAATTGCGCCCGAAATAGCTGCTGAAATCTTAGATTCGCTTCTTCCTTCCATTGGAAAGGATCTTTATATAGCTCGAAGAAAACTCCCTCACCAAGCGCCTCCACTCGTTCCACCTGCTGGATCTCTAATAATAATTGTTTTGCAAATAGTTTTTTGTAGGGCGCTCCTAGGAACAGCCACCAGCACGCGGTTAAGCATACACCTTTATAAAAGACATCATATCCAGGAAATGCATTGCAATCTATGACCACATCTCCATTAAGCCCTTTCATTTTAGGCAGAAGATTCGTCTCTTCAGCGGTTTCAAATGATCGACGTTTAGACAAATCACTCGTATTGTGGTACAAATATTCTTCATACGACCGAATGTATGAAAAGAAGCCATGTTCTATCAATCGCGTCTTTAAGTAATCTAAATAAACAGTTTCCCAAAAATAGAAATTTTTTTCTTTAAGAATAGCCTTCTCAAACAACGTATCTCCCAATACATGGATCGTGGTTTCTTCTTCCGCATTTTTCAATTGAAGCCAAGAATCCTCTTTTTCACCAAAACCATCAATCTTTTGTTTCAATTGAATCGAGTCAAACGCCTGCTCTTTCCCGTTAATAATCATCATGTCTGGTTCCAGCAATAGGCGACTCATCGTTAACCAATCATTGGTTTTCGATTGGATATCGGCTTGCTTCAAATCATAAAGCTGGCTGACACTATAAATTTTCTGATTGCTTTCCATTGCTTTCCCCTTTCTCATCTCTCTATTATAAGTATATCTTAAAGATTTAAAAAACCCTATGAAATTGATTACTAAGGAGAAAAAAATTGTATACTATAATGGATTGTGTTAAAACTAAAATGGAGGTGTTCAAATGGGCTTAAAATTTGAAAAAACCGATGATTTAGACAAGTTGTTTGAATCATTTGTCGTAGATCCTACTAAAGATGTGCAAAAAGATGAAGATATTCAAAAGTTCTTAAAACCAAAAACTGAACAGAATGATAAAAAAAAGGATCAGGCTTAAGCCTGGTCCTTTTCAATTGCTGCTTCAATCGCTTGCCATGCCTCTTCTTTTCCTTTTTTTGTTTCGGAAGAGAAAAGAATGAATGTATCATCGGGATCAAAGTCCAATTTCTTTTTGATTTCACTCGTGTGCTTGTTCCACTTTCCACGAGGGATTTTGTCCGCTTTAGTAGCAACCACGATTACTGGGATATTATAATACTTCAAAAATTCATACATCTGTACGTCTTCTTTACTAGGATCATGGCGAACATCTACCAACGAGACCACCGCGCGTAATTGCTTACGACTGGTAATATAGGTCTCAATCATTTCTCCCCATTTTGCACGTTCCGTTTTAGAAACTTTTGCGTATCCGTAACCGGGCACGTCTACAAAATGCAGCGCATCTTCAATCAGATAGAAATTTAACGTTTGGGTCTTTCCGGGTTTACCGGAAGTCCGTGCTAAATTCTTACGATCAATTAATGTATTGATAAAGGAAGATTTTCCAACATTTGAACGACCTGCCAAAGCGATTTCCGGCAGCTCCGTCTCAGGGTATTGTTTTGGTGAGACCGCACTAATAACGATCTCTGCATTATGGACTTTCATTCTTTCACGCCTTTCAAAAAGGGTTCACAAATGACTTTGTGAACCCTCACTTACTAACCTGCTTTTTTCTTGTCGTTGTGGTACTCAATGATAGGTTTTCCTGTTCCTTCAACAGAGTCTTTTGTCACAACAACTTTTTCAATGGATTCATCTGAAGGAATATCGAACATAACATCCATCATGACATCTTCAATGATAGAACGCAATCCACGTGCTCCCGTGTTACGAGAGATAGCTTTATCCGCAATAGCACTTAAAGCATCCGCGTCGAAGTCTAATTCTGTGTCGTCATAAGAAAGCAGCTTTTGGTATTGTTTGACCAATGCATTTTTTGGTTCAGTCAAAATACGAACCAAATCTTCAGTAGTTAGTTTTTCCAACGCTGTGGTCACTGGTAAACGCCCAATGAATTCAGGGATCAGCCCGAATTTCAAAAGATCTTCAGGAATGATCTTTTGCATCATGCTTTCTTCTTCATTGATCTTTTTATTGTTTTTACCAAATCCAATCGTTTTTTCGCCTAAACGGTTTTTGACGATTGTTTCAATACCATCAAAGGCACCGCCAACGATAAATAGAATATTTGTCGTATCGATTTGGATAAATTCTTGATGAGGGTGCTTACGTCCTCCTTGAGGCGGAACACTAGCAACCGTTCCTTCAAGAATTTTAAGGAGCGCTTGTTGAACACCTTCGCCGGAAACATCCCGAGTAATCGAAACATTTTCACTTTTACGTGTGATTTTATCGATTTCATCAATGTAGATGATTCCCTTTTCAGCACGTTCAACATTGTAATCTGCAGCTTGCAACAGCTTCAATAGAATATTTTCAACATCTTCACCGACATAGCCGGCTTCAGTCAAACTCGTTGCATCCGCAATAGCAAATGGCACATTTAAGGTTCTTGCCAATGTTTGAGCTAAGAATGTTTTACCTGACCCTGTAGGCCCAATCAAACAAATATTACTCTTTTGCAATTCAACTTCATCAATGCCGTCGTTTTCAGTATTTACCCGCTTGTAATGATTATACACAGCAACAGATAATGCCTTTTTCGCACGATCTTGACCGATCACATATTGATTTAACACATCTAATAGTTCTTTTGGTTTTGGCACATCAATAAATTCACGAATCGCTTCTTCATGGAATTCTTCATCTATAATCTCTTTACAAAGGTCGATACATTCATTACAAATGTATACTCCTGGACCCGCGACAACTTTTTTTACTTCTTCTTGGGTCTTTCCGCAAAATGAACAGCGGACTGTTTCACCTGCGCCTGTGCTCTCATACATGGCTTTCACCTCTTGCTTCTTTCTCTACAAGTGTTTCCACGATTGCAGTCTTTATCTATAATAACATAAAGCGTTGAAAACACAAAGAATCCAAAAGAAATTAGAAAGGAATTCTAAAGAAAAAAGTTCTCGAAAAATCGAGAACTTTTGATCTATTTTGCGTACCAAGCTAATCCTTCATATCTCCAGCCATGCTTCACTAAGTTATTTTTTTCGTTTGTATTCAACGTGTAGTGATGCGAGCCTGCTTTAGCATTTGGGTTGTATAAGCGATGCAAGGCATTCGGCCCACCGGAATACCAAGAAATCCCTTCGTAGCGCCAGCCTTTTTTGATTAAGTTATCTTTCTCATAGGCATGAAGTGTGTAATGATGGTCTCCAGCATTCGGGTTATATAAACGGTACACCGGATTGCCTGAGGTCGGTCCGTTCCAACCTATCCCTTCATATCTCCAGCCCTTAGAAACCAGGTTGTTTTTTTCAGCAACATTCTGTGTATAGAAATGTTCTCCGCTATTAGGATTATAGACGCGGTACATTTGGATACTATTTGCTGGCGGCTTGGGGGTTGGATTACTAAATGTAGAGGTGTAATCAGCATTGATATCAAAATTCCCGTTCACGCCTGGGAAAGATAATTGAGAGGACCACTGCCAAGCACCATATTGCGTATAGAAATTCGTTGTCGAAAGATTATACGGATAGGCAGCAACCCAGATATTTTTATTTCCAATTACTCCAGCATTGATTTTCCCCGTATTCAACCAATTCAAACCAACATAATGACGAACATTTCCATATCCTAGTGATTTCAATCGATTTTCAAATGCTCGTGAATTATTCGTATGATTTCCTTTGCCTAAAATCTTAGGCTCTTCAATATCGTTAACCATGACTGTTCCGCCACTCAAGCCAAATCTTTTCGCTGCCGCAGCAAAATAATTTGCTTCTGCTACTGCCTGAGCATCACTCGTGAACCAGCTGTAATGGTATGCCGAAACTTTCATTCCAGCTGCCATGGCGTTATTAATTTGAGATTGTGCATTTGGATTTGTGTAGCTTGTAGCTTCTGTCAATTTTACAACCACACCGGTAACACCATAACTCATCATTTTTTGGAAATTCGCTACAGAAATATTTCCGTTATGAGAGGAAATATCTACGAAGCTTTTACTCGGTGTATTGGTATTTGTCGCTGAAACTGAAGGCAATGAAGCAAATAGCTGAATCGACGGATAAAGATCTGAGCGTCCAGTCGGTAAGTTCATCGTTCCTTCCGGCGTATCTATCTGTCTCTCAGGAGCTGCTGTCTCCTCTTCTGTTTGTTCGGTTGCCTCGTCTTGCTCCAAACTACTTTCTGTCGAGTCTGTTGACGCCGAGTCTCTCTCTTGTGTGTTCTCAGAGCTTGAATCAACCACAGGAACTGTTTCTGTAGTTTGAGTACTACTCTCTATTTTATTTTCCTCAGCCAAGACTGATACTGAGAAATTTAAGCACAAAATAGTTAAAAAACCTAATCCAAGAATTTTTTTCTTCATTTTCTCCTCCTTAAGGTATAAAGCACAAATAGTTCGAAAAGTATAAAATTACCAATTAACCAAAGTCATTAATAATTCAATTTTACCAAATTTAAGAGATTTTTTGAAGTTATTCGTTATAATTATCGATAAAAAAGAGAAAACTAATTTTGTCCCTTGATGGGCTCCCAATCTACAGCCTTTAGACACAAAAAAGCATGTAGCGCAAAACGCGCTACATGCTTAAAATCATTCGTTGATTATTTTTCTACTGCTGTACCTGTTACTAACTCTACAGCTTTTTTCATTTTGATATCGTGTTCTAACATATCTTCTGTCAATACACGTTTGATTTGGTCTTCAGGCATTTGGTACATTTCAGCCAAATCTTTGATTTCCTTCGCGATGTCTTCTTCAGAAGCTTCAATTTTTTCAGCTTCAACGATTGCTTCCATCACTAGATTTGTTTTCACGCGGTTCTCAGCTTCGCCTTCAAATTGTGTATGAAGATCTTCTTCAGTAGAACCAGTTAATTGATAGTACATTTCTGGAGAGATTCCTTGACGTTGCATATTGTTTAAGAATTCATCCATTGAACGGTGAACTTCGTCGTGCACCATTACATGTGGAAGTTCAACGATTTCAGCATTTTCAACGGCTTGCTTGATTGCAGCTTCGTCTTTTGCTTCTTTCGCAGCTTCTTCTTTTTGTTTTGTCAATTCATCACGGTACTTCGTTTTTAACTCATCTAAAGAATTTACTTCTTCATCCACGTCTTTTGCGAAGTCATCGTCTAATTCAGGTAATTCTTTTGCTTTTACTTCATGGATAGTTACTTTGAATACAGCTTCTTTACCAGCAAGATCTTCTGCTTGGTAGTCTTCTGGGAAAGTAACTGTTACATCTAGGTTTTCACCTGCTTTGTGACCAACTAATTGTTCTTCAAAGCCTGGGATGAATGAACCAGAACCTAATTCAAGTGAATAGTTTTCACCTTTGCCGCCTTCAAACGCTTCGCCATCAACGAAACCTTCAAAGTCAATTACTGCAGTATCTTCGTTTTCAGCAGCTTCGTCTTCTTTGATGACTAATTCAGCTTGAGATTCTTGTTCTGATTTCAAACGTGCATCTACATCTGCATCTGATACTTCTACTTCTTGTTTAGGAACTTCTAATTCTTTGTAGTCGCCTAGCTTCACTTCAGGTTTTACAGTTACTTCTGCTTTGATCACCCAAGTTTCGCCTTTTTCCATGCTGTCTACATCGATTTTTGGTTGAGAAACTGGATCGATTCCCGCTTCTTTTACAGCTGCTTCATAAGCAACTGGTAATACGTCGTTCAAAGCATCTTCATATAACGCTTCTTCACCGTACATACGGTTAAATACTTGGCGAGAAACTTTTCCTTTACGGAAGCCAGGTACGTTAAGATTTTTCTTTACTTTGTTGAATGCATTTGTTAATCCTTTTTGAATCTCAGTTTGTTCAATTGAGAAAGTTAACACACCATCGTTGGCGCCTGTTTTTTCAAAATTTGCAGTCACTTTTGTTCCCTCCGAATACTAATATACTTGCATTTTGCATACCATTAAATATTACACTACTGATTGTGAAATGTAAATATAAAGCTTTTACTCTCGGCAGTTTTTAATGATAATCGAACATCCGTTGTTTAATCTTATGGCGAATAGATTCAATCCCTTCATCCAATGGTTCTGATTGAACGGAATACTCTGATAAATAACTCGCTGCCCAAGCCTCAGGTTTCATGAAAGAGCGTTGCATCGGATAGACAAAGGCCATTTCCAACTTGACTTGCTCTAAGAGATTGGACAAGAGGACGGGATCTTCATCTTCTAATTTTTCAGTTAGCTTTTCTTCGATCCGATATTGCAGAGTCTCGTCAAACTCTGAGTCTGCTGGAGACAGCTCGATTATTTCATCTAAGATCGTCAAGTAGCGGACTTTTTCAGTCACGCCGACCCGAGCCAAACTCTCAAATAAGTAACTGCGTACTAAAGGTGCGACTTCGGAGTCGATCATAAAAGCCTCCGCAACGACTTTTAAACGCTCCTCTGGAAGTTCTTTCGCTTTTCTGACTAAAACCAACTGCTCCATCGGTATCAATGAAGGCAATTCGCTCAGTTCTCTTTCTAATTCTTTCATGAGAGCCTGCTGTTGACGCTGATAAAAGCTCTCTTGGTCATCGATTCGCATCAACCAAAGATTCTTTTGTTCTTTCGTTAAACGATCTCCTTTTTGCACTCGCCAAAAGAATTCTCTCGCTGAAAAGAAATTCTGAGCATACAATTGAATCTGCAAAAATAAATCAATTGTTTCCGGCGTCTCAAGATAACTGTCTGACTCCTCTTGCGCATATTCTAACGCCTCGGAGAAGTTTCCTTGCTCCAAAGCTAAACTTGCGATTAACCGATTCAGCTTTGGTGAAGGGTTCTCTTGATACGCACGCTTATAGTTGTCTAATGCTTTAGAATAATTACCTGCTGAAAATGCTTCTTCCGCAAGTGATAAATAATAGTGATCATTGTTTGGAAAATCTATCGGATTCATCCTTACTTAAAATCCTCTCTAGCTGCTAATAAATTTAATGTTACAACACTTGTATCTGAAAAATAATCACCGATGTGCTGTTTCCTAGGTGTAAAAATCGTGACAAGATAACCTAGCATAAAAAACGAGCCTCGCAGAATAAATCGGCATGCTCCTTCACGGACTAAAACAGTTTTCCACGACAGCTGCTCTTCTATAAAGCAGATCACACGAATGCCAAAAATCATTTTCCCAATGGTTTGCCCATGGTTTAACTTCGTCAGCAATATGAAATAGGCTAAATAGAGGATCACTGCAGTTAGTCCATAAGCGCTAAGCAATTCATTACTCTTGGTCAAGCCGAATACAGCTATTGGTATACGTGTGACAATTCCTGTAATGGCTGAAATACAGATCAGATCTACAAGATAGGCAAAAAAACGAATCCAGAAACCTGCATAAAAATAATTTGGATAGTCGTGAAACTGAGGACTTTGTCTTTTCTTCTCAAGCAACTGTGTTACTGGACCTACCGCAGGTCTTTGTGTTGTCTCTTCAGTCATCTCTACTCACCTCCATAGAGATACATCGCTTTAGGCGCTTGTGGCGTACCAATACTCTCAACGATATTGGCAATCACTTCTTCTTGTGAAGGTTTGATCCCTTGAAGGTCGGCTAGGCTGCTTCCTAACCATGTATTCATGAAATTCGTGCTGCCATCGGTATACGAAATTACCTTCGCATCTTCCAGCTTTTTATCTTTTCGTAAAGCAGCCAGCGCTTCGTCTGGGTAACCAATCGCATCCACCAATCCATTTTCAACTGCTTGAGCCCCATCGTAAATTCTGCCATCGGCTAATTCTCTCACTTTTTTCTCGTCCATGCCGCGGCCCGTTGCCACTACCTTGACGAAGCGACCATACATACTGTCTACAAATGCTTGGAGTACTTCTTTGTCTTCTTTTGTTTGAGGTCGTGACGCAGAACCGATATCTTTTAGAGCACCACTCTTGATCGTGGCATCAGTGATACCCAGTTTTTCCATTAATCCTGAATAATTCATGCTAGACATGATGACCCCGATCGATCCGGTCATTGTATCTTCGGCAGCGAAAATGCGATCCGAATTAGCAGAGATGTAATATCCTCCACTAGCGGCCTGACTCTCCATGGAAGTATAAATTGGAATCTTTCTGTCTTCTTGGATTTCCTTCAATGCTCGAGTGATTTCTGCGGTCTCATATACGGCCCCGCCTGGAGAATTAACCTCCAATAAGATCCCCTTTACATCGGAATCATTTTTTATTTTAGTTAATTGTTGCATAAAAGAAGCATGATTGTAGCCTCCAGTTGAAAACAAGCCGCGGGTACCGTCATTAATGATTGCTCCTTCTACTACTAATTTAGCAATCTTGTCCTTGCTTGATCCAGCCTCTTCTACTTTTTCTTGAGGCTCTCCTGTACCATATAACAATTCATTTACTTGGCTAAGCTCTTCCTTGTTTGCTTCTTTTTTATTGATTGTTGAAGATAGTGCCGAGAAAATTACTAACACTACCGCTATACCCACTGCAATCCAACGTCTTTTATTCATCTTTTTCCTCCTCGATAATACTACTACTTTCTATAGTTTGTACTTTGAAACGTACTTGATAAGATCTACCATTGAACTATCAGTAGAGATTTCTGATGATCAATACCTTTTCGGTAGGCCCTTCGCCCTTCATTTTCTCTGCTTTTTCCAGCAATGCATAGCCGCCGAACAGCTCCTTCGTTAAAGGGTCCTCGATTTTAAATGCCTGTGCGTCTTCTATACTTAACGCGTCCGGATTAATTTCTTGAATACTATCCCAGCCAGTATCTAAGAAAATTTTTGTTTCATCAGTGATTTCCTTATTTTTATCGAGTTCTGTTAAAAACTTGCGTAATTCACCGACTGTTAAATTGTTTGGTTGATTCATTCTGCTTTCCTCCTCGATTGTTCCGTGAGAATGGTCCTCACAAGAGACTGCCTTTCTTGGCAAATATATCAAACAAACTAAAAAACGACGCTTTTGAATGATACTTCTCTATTTTACCTTATTATCAAGAGAGATGAAATGCAGAAGCAAATTTACTGTATGCTCTCACTTTTCACAAATTACATATATACCAATTACATATAAATAAAAAAATATTTGACTATCCTCTTGGTTTATATTATATTAGTCATTGTTTCCGGTATTAAAACAAAAAAATCTTAGTTAGACCAATAAGATAGCGCCAGACCTTTTTAAAGGTGACGAGGAAGAAGCTTATCGAATTATTCGGCGGGTGGCTTCAGGGCAGCTGTGCTCTACAGATCATTACAAAAACTTGATAAAAGAACAAAAAAGTGATCAGACAGCTCGGAAACATATAATGACAGGAAAGTAGGAAAGCATTATGTGTGGAATTGTAGGGATTGTAGGAAATGAGCAAGCAACAGATATTTTAGTGAACGGCTTGGAGAAATTGGAATATCGTGGATATGACTCAGCAGGCATTTTTGTTGCAGATCAGAAGGAGGACTTCTTAGTAAAGTCCCAAGGACGAATCAAAGAACTTGCAGAAAAAATCAATGAAGGTGTTCATGGAACGATCGGGATTGGTCATACGCGTTGGGCAACACACGGTGAACCTAGCGAAGAAAATGCGCATCCCCACACGTCACGGAGCAAACGATTCATATTGGTCCATAATGGCGTGATCGAAAACTATGACGAATTAAAGCAGAAATATTTAGCAGACGATGTTTTTTATGGTGAAACAGATACTGAGATCGTTGTTCATTTAATTGAACATTTTGCAAATCAAGGGGTTTCTACTAAAGAAGCTTTACGTTTAGCCTTGAAAGAAATCCATGGTTCTTACGCGTTTGGATTAATTGATAAAGAAGACCGTGAAACAATCTATGTCGCAAAAAACAAGAGCCCTCTGCTCATCGGTTTGGGTGACGGATTCAATGTTGTCTGCAGTGATGCGATGGCCATGTTAGAACAAACAAATCAGTTTGTTGAAATCAATGATGGCGAAATGGTTATTGTCACAAAGGACCATGTTGAGATTGAAGATGAAAACGGCAACGAAATTCAACGTGCCCCTTACGAAGCAAAAATTGATCTTTCGGATATGGAAAAGGGCACATACCCTTACTATATGTTGAAAGAGATTGATGAACAACCTGCTACGATGCGTCGGATCATCAGTGAATACACAGATGAAACAGGAACCGTCGTTATCGAAGACGAACTACTGCAAAGTTTACTAGCAAGTGATCGAATTTATATCGTTGCATGCGGCACAAGTAATAATGCTGGCTGGGCCAGCAAGCAAATCATTGAAGGTTTAGCCAACATTCCAGTGGAAATCCATTTATCAAGCGAATTTGGGTATAACATGCCTTTGCTCTCAGAAAAACCATTTTTCATTTACCTGACACAAAGTGGCGAAACTGCGGATAGTCGACAAGTGCTAGTTAAGACAAATGACTTAGGCTACCCTTCCCTTACAGTAACGAATGTAGCGGGCTCCACCCTATCTCGTGAGGCAAGTTACACTATGCTTTTACATGCGGGACCAGAAATCGCTGTTGCGTCAACTAAAGCTTACACTGCACAAATCGCTGCTTTGACTGTTTTAGCGAAAGCAGTTGGCGAAGCGAAAGGCATTTCTGCTGCAAAAGAATTTGATTTGACAAAAGAATTAGGAATCGCTGCGAATGCTATGGATGTCATGATCGCAGAAAAAGCAATGATCGAAGAGATTGCCGAGGCGTATTTAGCAACCACTCGCAATGCCTTTTATATTGGACGTGCAGAAGATTATTACGTTTCAATGGAAGTTGCTTTGAAATTGAAAGAAATTTCATATATCCAAGCAGAAGGCTTTGCTGCCGGTGAATTGAAACATGGGACCATCGCCCTTGTCGAGGAGGGAACTCCAGTGATAGGTATCATTACTGAAGCAGTGACCGCACCACATACGCGCGGAAATCTTCGTGAAGTTGAAAGTCGCGGAGCACACACCTTAGTGATTGTATCAGAAGAATTGAGCAAGGATGGCGATCAAATCATCTTACCTGTTGTACATCAATTCTTACGTCCTCTTGTTTCTGTGATTCCTGGACAACTGATTGCTTACTATGCAACCTTATTGCGCGGGTATGATGTTGACAAGCCTCGTAATTTGGCAAAATCAGTAACAGTAGAATAGCTTTATAAAGGTTGAGAATTCTCTCAACCTTTTTTTATATTTAAAAACACAAAAAAAGCACTCGGTCTAAACACGACCGAGTGCTTTCATTTTAATCTAATCCAATCTCTTCACGTACAACTGCCGCAATTTTTTCTACATAATAATCGACTTTCTCGTCTGTAGGTGCTTCAGCCATTACTCGCAATAAAGGCTCCGTTCCTGAAGGGCGGACTAAGATACGGCCATCGCCGTTCATTTCTGCTTCTGCTTCTTCAATAGCTTGCTTGATTGCAGGAACGTCCATCGCACCATACTTGTCACTCACACGAATATTAACAAGTTTTTGCGGATAAATCGTTACTTCTGAAGCTAATTCAGAAAGCTTCTTCCCTGTTTGCTTCATGATGTTTAACAATTGAACACCTGTCAGCATGCCATCGCCAGTCGTATTGTAATCTAAGAACAACACGTGTCCTGATTGTTCGCCTCCAAGGTTATAATCATTCTTACGCATCTCTTCGACAACGTAACGATCGCCAACTTGTGTGATAACATCTTCTAATCCAATCTCTTCGATTGCTTTATGGAAGCCAAGATTACTCATAACCGTGGTTACGACAGTATCCTTTTTCAATCGTTTGCGCCCTGCTAAATATTTCGCACAGATAAACATGATACGATCACCGTCGATAATATTCCCTAATTCATCGACTGCGATCACTCGGTCGCCATCACCATCGAATGCTAAACCAGCATCGGCGCCCTTTTCAACGACCATTTTCGCTAGTGTTTCTGGATGCGTTGATCCTACACCCGCATTAATGTTCAAGCCGTTTGGAGAGGTCCCCATAGTATAAAAGTCTGTTTCTAAATCAGCAAACAAACGATTCACACTTGTTGAAGTGGCCCCATTTGCTGCATCGACACAAACGGTCAATCCAGAAAGATCACCAGAAATCGTTTGAACTAGAAATTGTGAATACTTCAAAAGTCCTTCATGGAATTCATCGAGTGTTCCTAATCCCTCAGCAGATGGACGAGGCAGCGTATCCTCTTCAGCATCAATCAACGCTTCAATTTCAGCCTCTTGTTCATCAACTAGCTTGAATCCGTCTCCACCGAAGAACTTAATTCCATTATCTTCAGCAGGATTGTGTGAAGCCGAAATCATGACTCCCGCTGACGCTTTTTGTAATCTTGTTAAATAAGCGACACCTGGCGTTGAAATAACGCCTAATTGGAAAACTTCGATCCCTACTGACAACAGCCCTGAAATTAAGGCTGTTTCCAACAATTCTCCTGAAATCCGAGTGTCTCGCCCTACCAACACGCGAGGGCGCTCTTCGCTTTCATGATGCTGGCTCAATACATACCCGCCGCAACGGCCCAATTTAAACGCTAGTTCAGGTGTTAATTCCTTATTCGCAATTCCGCGTACGCCATCTGTTCCAAAATATTTACCCATTTAATTATATTTCCCTTCTTCATCTAGTTTGTAGATTGATTGGTCGACTCTTCTTGAACGCTGTCACTTTGAGTACTAATTGTTTCCGAAGTCGTTGAAGACTTGCTGGAACTAGCCGGATGAGTGCTCGTTTCTGTCGACGAACTAGGATGATTTGCACTGCTTGTTTCTGATTCTTGTGATTTTTTAAAGGCAGGTGTCACCTGCGCACTTACTGTCTTAGGATTTACTTGATATTCACCAGATACTGGTATATCGATAAACTTCTTCACCGTTCCTTGAAGCTGACTTACATCGACTGGAATACCGATACTGTCTATTTGATCAATTACAGACTGAGCGCCAGTAATTGTAGCCTTCGTGCGATTCAAATCAATCTTTACATTTTCTACCGCTGAAGGCAGATCACCTTCTTGAATAGGATAAAGCGAAACCTCTTTACTTGGGGTTTGAATTTCAAAATTGACTGTCACATTCTGCGGATCTGATTGAATAGGCAACGCTTCTCCACTCGCATTCAATGCTTGAACCGGTGCTTGAAAGCTATCTTGACTTGCAGTCAACTTATTGCTGTCTACAGAGGCTACGACACGATCAATTTCTTTCATTGTATCTTCACCAGTAGTAATCTCCACTTTTTGCGGCTGTGTCGTCATTTCTCCTACTTTTAATCCGTTATTGCTAGTATTGCTGCTTAAAATAGGCGATATATCAAATTGTTTTTTTACTTTTTTCTCGACTGTAATCGATATTGTTTCCGGTTCAATGGTTGCAAAAAGTGAGCTTGAAAGATTTCTCGTTTTTAAGCGAACCTCATGTGTCCCAGAGGTTAAATTTTTTAAATCCGCGACCACGCTGAAGTCTCGCGTGTCAGGATCCATTTCCTTGTTCAATTGAATGCGGTTTGCTCCACTCAATTTTACGGACACATTAGAAGAAAAACCGTGAACAAAATACTCGTTTGAATCATAAAGCACTGTAATTGGTACATTTTGAATGGATTCCTCATAGCTTGTTTCAGAAGAGATCAAACGACTGAAATTTTGACTGTTTACATTAAAAAACAAAATCAAGCTGAACACTAAAGAAATCAGCATATAGGGCACATTGCTTTTTTTGAATCGGATTCTCATTTTTGGCCTCCTTTAGTCAAACCCTCTAAAAAGGTTTGTAAAAGGCTCTTTTTACCAGCATTTTTTTCGTCAGGTAATAATTCTCTACGCATCACCGCTAGGTATTCTTCTTGAGATAAATCATGCAAGAAATCATTGTTTAAAGTGATACTGACGCCGCCGGTTTCTTCAGAGACGATAAATGTCAAGGCATCGCTGACCTCGCTGATCCCAACTGCGGCTCTGTGACGAGTCCCAAATTCTTTTGGTATCAACATACTATCAGAAAGCGGCAAATAGGCTGAAGCAACTGCAAGCTTCCCATTTTTTACGATAACGGCACCATCATGCAATGGGGTGTTCGGTATAAAGATATTGATCAATAGCTCTCCGGTAATATCAGCATCTAAAGGAATACCTGTTTCTATGTATTCTTCTAATCCTGTAAATCGTTGAATCGTTACTAGCGCGCCGATTTTTCTTTTTGACATGTATTGAATCGCCTTGTCAAAAGCCAAGATCATTCGTTCGTCATCGCGTTCCTCTTTTTTTGTTGTTTTAAAGAAGGAACTCCGACCTAAATGTTCCAAGCCTCGTCTGACTTCTGGCTGAAAAATAACAATCGCTGCAATCACACCATAAGTGATGATCTGATTCATCAACCATGACAATGTATGCAAGCCTATAAACTCAGCCACGATTCGGATACCGATAAAAATCGCCACACCTTTAATTAATTGGACGGCCTTCGTTCCGCGAACAAGTTCAAACAAACGATAAATCAAAAACCAAACTACAAATATATCTAAAAGGTTGACGATGATATCCCATGTTGAAAGATTCTCAGAAAAAAAGCTAAGCCAATATTCCGGTCTGAATAATTCTATTAGACGACTAGGCATAGATAACCTCTCTTTCTATCCAAAATTCTCTACAATTATACCACAGTGGTAAAGGTCTAGCATAAAATAAAGCAGGAAAAAGAGCCTCAGCAACCTGAGACTCTTTAATTTTACTTATTCCGTTTTTCTGCACGAGCTGCTCTTCGGGCTGCACGCCGAGCTTCCGCCTCTGGGTCAACTTTCCGTTCACGCTTTGGCTTTGCAGCGACTGCTGCTTGCTCAACCTCCACAGTTGATCCTTCTAATTTTGCACGAATTTTTTCCTCTTGCCCTGCTAAACGAGCATAGTTATAAAAACGTGTCTGTGCATCAGTAACGGTCTTATGGTATAGACGTTGCGCATCGTCTGGTTGAATTCTTTCCAAAGCAGAGAATCGCGTTTGTTGTTTCATGAAACCAATCATCTCGTCAAAGTTTGGTTTTTTATAATCCAACGTCATAGGATTTTTTCCTTTTTCACGTTGTAACGGATTGTAACGATACAATGACCAATAACCTGAATTGACTGCTTCTTTTGCTTCTTGCAGTGTTTTACTCATTCCACCACGCAAACCATGATTAATACATGGCGTATAAGCAATGATCAATGATGGTCCAGGGAATTTTTCAGCTTCCTCTAACGCTTTGATGGTTTGCATTTGGTTTGCACCAGAAGCGATTTGAGCCACATACACATTGCCGTAAGTCATCGCCATCATACCTAAGTCTTTTTTCGATTGGTATTTCCCACCAGCAGAAAACTTCGCAATAGCTGAAGCTGGCGTTGCCTTGGATGTTTGTCCACCTGTGTTGGAATAGACCTCATTATCCATTACTAAGATGTTCACGTCAGCACCGCTTGCCAAAATATGGTCGATCCCGCCAAAGCCAATATCATACGCCCAGCCATCTCCACCGAACATCCATTGGCTGATTTTGACAAAAAGATCTCGGTTTTCGTAGATATCTGCTAGTTTAGGGTCGGATAAGCCCTCCGCTTCAAGCGCTGCTGTCAATTTCTTCGCACGCTGCTGCGTTCCTTCCGATTCAAACATGTGGTCCATCCAGTCTTCCATCAACTCTCGTAAATCAACGGAAACCATGTCTAGTACTTCATTCATTTTGTCAGCTAATTCTTTCCGTCGTGTCTGATTTGCTAAGAACATTCCGTATCCATACTCAGCGTTGTCTTCAAACAAGGAATTAGACCATGCAGGGCCTTGGCCTTGCTCATTAGTTGTATATGGACTTACAGGAGCAGCAGCCCCCCATATAGAAGAACAACCTGTTGCGTTTGCGATCATCATTCGATCGCCAAACATTTGTGTCATCAATTTAACATAAGGGGTTTCCCCACAGCCCGCACAGGCACCTGAGAATTCAAGCAGCGGTTGGTTAAATTGAGAGCCTAAAACAGAATTTGTTTTCGCTGGATTGGCTTTTTGTTTTAACGTCATAGAGAACGCCCAGTTGATCGCCTGCTCTTTTTCCTCTTCATAGGGTTTCATCACTAATGCTTTCCCTTTTGCCGGACACGCTTCAACGCAAAGGCCGCAGCCTGTACAATCTTCAACAGATACTTGGATGCGATATTTCAAGCCATCAGCACCGCGCATTTCACGAACAATGTAGCCTTCTGGTGCTTCTTCCATTTCGTCATCATCTGCTAAAAATGGCCGAATCGCCGCATGTGGACAAACAAATGAACATTCGTTGCACATTGTACAACGGTCACTGATCCAATGAGGTACCTCTAAGGCAACCCCGCGTTTCTCAAATTTGGTTGTCCCCGTCGGTATAGTCCCATCCGTCATGCCATTGGCTACTAAATCGTTAACAGTTAGATCATTTCCCTGTTGAGAATTGATTGGTTCTACGATTTGTTCCACATATTGAGAAACAGGAGACTTGCGCACAGGATTTGGAACTTCAAGTATTTTCCATGTTTGCGGAACATCCACTTGATGCAGCAATTCAATCGTTTGGTCAATCGCTGCGATATTTTTTTCTACAATCTCCAACGATTTGCGACGGTAACTCTTATCTGCCTCATCCTTCAAAATATCTAATACTTCATCAAAAGGAATAATGCCTGTCAAACTGAAAAATGCCGTCTGCATAACTGTGTTGATGCGCGATCCGAGCCCGACATCCATCGCAAGTTTTGCTGCGTTGATAGTATAGAACTTAATGTCATTTTCAGCGATGTGGCGTTTCATTTTCGCCGGAAGCAACGTATCAATCTGTTTATCGTTCCACATCGTATTCATTAAGAAGGTGCCGCCTGGTTTTAACCCTTTTAATAGATCATACGTATGAATATAAGCAGGCGTATGACAGGCAATAAAATCCGCACTTTCCACTAGATAGGTCGACCGGATCGGTGTATCTCCAAAGCGTAAATGTGAAACTGTTAACCCACCAGATTTTTTAGAGTCATAGCTAAAGTACCCTTGAGCATATTTATCCGTGTGATCTCCAATAATCTTAATCGCTGACTTGTTTGCACCCACTGTGCCATCCGAGCCAAATCCCCAGAATTTTGCTTGGAAAGTGGTTGGATTGGTCAAATCGAGAATGCCTTTTGTCGCCAGCGACATATGAGTGACATCATCAACAATACCGATCGTAAATCTTTTTTTCGCTTCTTTTTTATCTTTTAACAGCTCATCATACACAGCGATTATTTGATCAGGTGTTACATCCTTTGAACCCAGTCCAAAACGACCGCCAATAATCTTAGGACGAACATCCGCTTCATACATCACCCCTTGGACATCCAACAAAAGTGGTTCTCCATCTGCACCCGGCTCTTTGGAGCGGTCTAAAACAGCGATCGACTTCACCGTATCAGGCAATTTTTCTAAAAAGTTTTCCGTTGGGAATGGACGATACAAATGAATGTTCAAAAACCCTACTTTACGGCCGTTTGCATTCAAGTAGTCTACTGTTTGTTCGATCGTTTGAGCGACAGAGCCCATTGCTACGATCACTTCTTCAGCATCTTCTGCACCATAATAGGTAACTAAATCATAGCTAGTTCCACGTAGTTTATTGATCTCAAACATATATTTTTGAACAATTGCAGGTAATTCGTCATAGTATTGATTGACCGTTTCCCGTTGTTGAAAATGGACATCCGGATTTTGGTTTGTCCCGCTGATCGTTGGATGATTGGGATTCATACTGCGCTTGCGGAATGCTTTCAATTTTTCTTGATCAATCAAGGGTGCCAATTCTTCGTAATCTAATACTTCAATTTTTTGAATTTCATGACTTGTACGGAACCCGTCAAAGAAGTTCATAAATGGCAGGCTGCCTTCGATTGCAGCCAAGTGAGCTACCGCAGACAGGTCCATTACTTCTTGGACGCTGCTCTCTTGCAACATAGCAAAACCCGTTTGACGAGCAGCCATTACATCGCCGTGATCCCCAAAGATATTTAGTGCATTTGTAGTTACGGCACGGCTAGCAACATGAAAAACACCCGGTAGCAATTCGCCAGCAATCTTATACATATTCGGAATCATTAGCAACAATCCCTGTGAAGCGGTATACGTCGTTGTCAATGCGCCTGTTTTTAACGCCCCATGGACGCCACCAGCAGCCCCTGCTTCCGATTGCATCTCAGTGATTGACACTGGTTGACCAAATATATTCTTCTTTCCTTGTGAAGCCCATTGATCCACAAGTTCAGCCATTGTCGAGCTAGGAGTGATTGGATAAATTGCGGCTAACTCTGTAAATGCATAGGAAATATAAGCAGCAGCTGTGTTTCCATCCATCGTTTTTTTCTTACGCATAATTCTCCTCCTTTATAAAACAACTTTCTTTTTGAATAAAAAATTTCCGATTTCTTTACAATAATTAATGATTGGCATTCTTATACTCTTTATAACAACGGATTCATTATAAACTAACTACTTTTATTTTCAATAAAGAGTTGGACCTTTTTTACTTATTTGTATGAAAAGAGTTTGTTTTCTCATTAAAATTTTGTACACTAATAAAGGAAAGGACGTGTTGTTTACATGGATATTTCTGTTATAAAAGGAAACTTAGTGAATGATTTTAATGGCATCAAAATAGGTTCAGATTCAGCACCAAAACGATTAATCGAATTTATTAATCTGCGGTGTCCCTATTGCAAGCAGTGGTTTGAAGAATCCTATGATACGCTGAATACAGCAGTAGCTGAAGAAAAGGTTCAACGAGTAATCAAATTATTAGATAAAGATAAGACTAGTTTGCAACCTGGGAACATCATGCACGAGTATATTAGTGCAGATCCTAAAAAGACTTTAATACAGCTTCAACAAGCATTTGAAACTCAAGCAACGTGGGGAAATTTAGGGCTTGAAGCAGTTGCTAAATACGCCGAGGAAACCTTGCATTTTACTCAACAAGCCAATCAAAACTTGCAAATTGAGATTCGCAACGAAGCTGAGCAAGCCAACATCAAATTTGTACCAACCATCGTTTTAGAGGAACACATCTTTGACGAATCAATTGATGAAAAAACATTACTAGCTTATATCGCTGAATAAGAAAAAAACCGTTTGACTAGAATCAAACGGTTTTCTTTCGCAAATTATCAGCGAAATCATTGATTTTACGAATTCGGTGATTGATTCCCGATTTAGAAATTGCTCCTGAGGGAATCATCTCGCCTAACTCTTTTAAACTGATTTCTGGGTTTTGAATTCTTAATTCGGCGATTTCTTGTAACTTTTCGGGTAACGATTGTAGTCCGACTGTCGTTTCAATAAAATGGATATTCTCGATCTGTTTTGATGCCGCATCGATGGTTTTATTCATATTAGCCGTCTCACAGTTGACGAGACGGTTCACAGAGTTTCGCATATCCCGCACAATACGTACGTCTTCAAATTTGAGCATTGAATTCGTTGCACCTATCAATGTTAAAAAGTCGGCAATTTTCTCAGCGCCTTTTAGATAGGTGATATATCCATTTCGCCGCTCGAGCGTTCGTGCATTCAGATCAAATTGATTTAGCAAATCACATATATCTTGATTATGTTCTTCGTAAATGGAAGAAATTTCTAAATGGTATCGACTTGTTTCAGGATTATTCACCGAGCCAGATGCTAAAAAGGCGCCTCTTAAATAGGCTCGCGTTTTCTCGTCCGACTGCTTTATCTCATCGGCAATATGCGATTGAAACATTAACCCGTCCATAATATCGAGATCCAATAATATTTTCTGCGTTTCTTGCTTTAGTCTAACGATATAGACATTGTTTTTCTTTAACTTCATTTTCCGACGTACCAGCAACTCACTACGCACATCATAATGTTCTTTCAATAACGTAAATATCCGACGAGCAATCGCCGCATTCTCCGTTTGAACATTTAAAACAAACTGATGATTGCTCAAGCTGAGCGAGCCGTTCATGCGGATCAACGCAGCCAGCTCAGCTTGCGCGAGATTTCTTTGGACTGTCAGACTCGTTAATTCTTTTTTTACATCAGCTGCAAAAGACATGACGAGCCCTCCTTATTTCTTTTCTATTTTAAATCTTTGCTCCGAAAACGATTCGGAACAATTCATCCACTACTTTATCTCCGTCGTGGAACACACCGCCGTCTCTTAATTTCAAAAAGTCAGTGGAAACAACACGACAGCCTTCTTCTCTTAAGCCGTTGAAATCATGAGTAACTTGTACTAAGTATTCATCATAAATCTCAGGGTCCATGTAATCTTCTGGAACCTTTTCAGTATTGACTAAAACGGTATTGATAAAGTTACTTTGGAGATGCTTATGCAGTACGCGAATATGATCTGCATCACTAAAATGTTCCGTTTCGCCTTTTTGAGTCATAATATTACAGATATAAACAACCTCGGCTTTTGTCGTACGTACAGCCTCACCTAGCTCCTCAATGACAAGATTGGGCAAGATGCTTGTGAATAGTGAACCTGGACCTAAAACCACCATATCGGCTTCATGGATCGCATGGACAACTTTGCGTGCGGCATGAACAGCCTTTTCACCATTTTTTTCAGTCACGTATACTTTTTCGATCGTCTTTCGGTCAAGGGCGATTTTAGATTCCCCAACTGCACTCGTCCCGTCATCAAAATCAGCATGCAAGACCAATGGCGTTTCAGATGAGGGATAAATATGCCCATCCACGTGCATCATCATGGAAAGTAACTGGATTGCTTCGTAGGTACTATTTCGCATTTCAGATAAAGCAGCGATCAATAGATTTCCAATTGTATGGTTTGCTAAAAATTTGTCATCTTCATGAAACCGATATTGAAACAGGTCTTCATACAATTTCGGCATATCCGATAACGCCGCCAATACATTTCTTAAATCTCCTGGAGGAGCCATGTCGATCGAATCGCGCAATTCACCGCTGCTGCCGCCATCATCCGCAACCGTTACTACAGCTGTAATGTCCGCGCTTTGGTTGCGCAAACTTTTTAAAATAACGGGAAGACCTGTGCCTCCGCCAATCACAACAATTTTTGGTTTACGGATACGATACGTTTTCATTTTCATGAACGATTCACCGTCTCTTTCCGCTTGTCCTTGTCACGATGCGTAATATTCACCTTATAATTCGCATCCTTGATGGCTTTACCAACACGTTCTGTCAATGCAACGGAGCGGTGCTGACCACCTGTGCACCCAATTGCAATTGTTAACGAACTTTTTCCTTCTTTAATATACCCTGGCAAGATATCCATGACCAATCGGACAAAGTTTGTGTAAAAACTCTCTGTTTCAGGAAAGGACATTACATAGTCATAAACGGGCTTATCCAAGCCCGTTTGCGGACGCAACTCAGGTATATAATGCGGATTCGGCAAAAAGCGAACATCCATAACTATATCGGCATCAATCGGCAGTCCGTATTTGAATCCAAAAGAAACCACTTCAACGTGAAACCCAACGTCGTCCTGCTGCTTAAACGATTGATTGATTTTTTCTCGTAATTGTCTTGGAGTCAAATCAGTCGTATCGATCATTAAGGTCGCTCGCGTCTTTAAGTCCTCCAAGATGGCTCTTTCTTTACGGATGCCTTCCGAAACCATTCCATCCATCGCAAGAGGATGCGCACGTCGAGTTTCTTTATAGCGAGAAACAAGCTCCTCATCCGAACAATCCAAGAACAAGATACTTGTATCAATGAATCCAGTATTTTCAATTTCTATCAGCATGTTTTGAATATCTTCGAAAAATGAGCGCGATCTTAAATCGACTACCAAAGCAATTTTTGTAACTTTTCCAGATTCTCGAATCAACTCCCAGAATTTAGGGATCAAACCTGGCGGCATATTATCCACGCAGAAATACCCCATATCCTCAAAACTTTGAATAGCAACTGTTTTCCCTGCGCCACTCATCCCTGTAATGACAACCAAATGTAAGCTCTCAGTCATTTGTGTCACTCCTCTCTCAATAATTAAGATACTTGTATAAAAATTTTTAGTCCCTCGTTTCTTCTTACAAAAACTGAATACTTCGAAGTTTGATTTAAGCGTTAAAAAAAGGCAATTCTCTTTTGCCTCTTGAAAATTATAACATTCCAGGCGTGTCTTTGCTACTTATTTGTCATTCTTTACCTTTTCATAAGAGAGTTGAACATGATAAAAAAACAGACCTTCTAGATAGAAGATCTGTTTTTTAATGCTAACTCAATTGTTCGGTCTGCTAATATCGATTGTGCATCAATCACGGAATAAGGGACATTTTCTGTCAGCTCTTGAACTAAAGAAAGTTCGGTACACCCTAAGACTGCATTTTGACAACCATATTTTTCAAACACATCTGAAAGAATTTCCAAGTAAAGCTCACTGTTGATAAAATCATTTTCTTTCACATCTTGATAAATCAAGTGATTCACTTTTCCTTGAAGTTCTTTATCAGGAACGAGAACTTCAAACCCCTTCGCTTCTAACTCATTCTGATATACCTTCGCCGTTATAGTTCCTTCGGTGGCTAGAACAGCAATCTTTTCACCAAGTTGATGATGCTTTTCCACCTCTGTTACTGCTTCACGGGGCATGTGCAATAATGGAATTTCTGTTGCTCCCTGCAGCTCATCAAAGAAATAATGGGCGGTATTGCATGTCAGAACTATGAAGTCAGGCTTTAATACATTCTGCTTCTTTATATCGTCTAATAAATATGGCAAAGGATTGTCTTGCTTATGATCCAAAATATACGCTGTTCGATCCGGAACGGTCGCATGATTGAACATCACATAATTTAAATACTCTTGGTCATTGTGGGCTTGAGTCCTTTGATTTAAAATCCGAATAAAACTTTCTGTCGCCATTGTTCCCATGCCGCCAAGAATACTGAAAAAATTTTCCATCTTTATCCTTCTTTCTCTTTAAAGAATAAATCAAACCGTCCTTTATATTTGCTGAACATATACTTCATTAAAATCCATCGCATCAAAGACATATCCTTTTTGTAAAAGACGGTTGTCCCCCATTGATCTTTTTTGATTAGTTCTAAGGCCTTTTCTTTATCTGCATTATTCCTTGCAAACTTTTCAAATACACCTTTTGGTACACCCATCCATAACATAGAAGTAGCCGGATCAGCTTTACCATAAATCGTTTCATTAAATGGTTTCTCAAATACGCGATCCTCTGTGACATATTGTGCCAAATTAAATCCGTTTAGCGTCACAAAGAAACTGCTGCGTCCTTGACGCAAATTAATTTCAAATAATTTGTATTCGCCATCACGCGGGTCATACTTCATATCGAAATTCGCAAAACCAGTGTAATTGATTTTTTCTAAAAACTCTTTAATCGTCTGATAAATTTTTTCATTATATTCAGGCATGATTGCTACATAATTCCCAATTGCTTCCGGTGAAGGATCTTCTAAAAGAGGGTGCCCTAAACACATCATGCGCACCTGATGATCTTTATCAACATAGGCATTTAACACACGCATATGACTGTCATCACCCGGAATAAAGTCTTGAGCAATCATTTCACTAGTATAACCCGCCTCATAAATACGCTCTATGATAGTATCAAACTCATCTCGAGTGTCTAAAATAAACGCTTTTTTGCGGCCTTCGAAGTCCACAGACAGCCATTCCACACTATTCGCAGGCTTCAATGCGACAGGAAAGTCAAACGGCAAATCTTGTTTTAATTTTCCAGCCTCAAGCATATCTCCAGTGATTATAAATGTGTTTGGATAAGGTAACTCATATTTTTCACAGATTTCATAAAAGCTCACTTTACTGATTAAACGTTGCAATAAATCGAAATCAATATAAGGGCAGATAAACCACTCAGAAAGTTCTTCTTTATGCTGTGAAACTAACTCTGCATACCCATCACCACAAGCAATCAGTAAATATTTCGTATTTGGATCGTTATACGTATTTTCCCCTAACTCACGCATTCGTTCAATAAATACAGGATCTTTATCAAATCCTGGTACAACGTGTACATTTACAATTTTACTATATTTTGTCGGCGCCAGTTGCAAGCCGGCATAAGCCTCAGAAACAATTCCATAGGCTTCATGAAAAGAACGTGACATACCATAAACGTTGATGTCGCTTCCTAACAAAATTGGAACAAATTTTTGTTTTTCATTCATATTCTCTTACACCTTCTCATTCTAAATCAACGATAATCATACCATAAAGAAAAATGCAAGCAAAGGAGAATCCTTTGCTTGCATCACGCTTTATCAGTTATTTATTTTTTAAGACGCGCTTTAAGTAATATCCGGTATAACTTTCTTCTACTTCCGCGATTTCCTCTGGAGTTCCTGTAGCTAAAACAGTCCCTCCGCCATCGCCGCCCTCTGGCCCAAGATCGATCACATAATCCGCTGATTTGATCACATCCAAGTTATGTTCAATAACAAGAACGGTATTTCCAGCATCTACAAATCGTTCCAAAACTTTCAGCAGACGTGCAATATCATCTGTGTGCAATCCAGTTGTGGGTTCATCTAAAATATAGAAATTTTTCCCGTTAGAATTCTTATGCAACTCACTAGCTAGTTTCATCCGTTGCGCTTCCCCGCCAGATAATGTGGTTGCCGGTTGTCCCATTGTTACATAACCTAATCCTACATCGACGATTGTTTTCAATTTACGATGGATTTTAGGAATATGTTTAAAGAATTCGACTGCATCTTCTACCGTCATTTCTAAGATATCGGCAATGTTCTTTCCTTTATAATGTACTTCTAACGTTTCAGAGTTATAGCGTTTCCCATGACAAACTTCACATGGCACGTAAACGTCTGGTAAAAAGTGCATTTCAATTTTGATGATCCCATCGCCACGACAAGCTTCACAGCGTCCGCCTTTGACATTAAAGCTGAAACGTCCTTTTTTGTAGCCGCGGATTTTCGCTTCATTTGTTTGTGCAAACAAATCACGAATATCATCAAATACACTTGTATAGGTCGCTGGATTACTCCGTGGCGTTCGTCCAATCGGGCTTTGATCGATATCTACCAACTTCTCAATCGTTTTATAGCCAGTGATTTTCTTGTATTTCCCTGGTTTATTAGAGTTGCGATTCAATTTTTGAGCAAGTGCCTTTTTGAGAATTTGGTTGACTAACGTTGATTTCCCTGAACCAGAAACACCTGTCACTGCAACAAATTTTCCTAGTGGGAACTCTACATCGATGTTCTTCAAATTATTCTCTGTTGCTCCAGTGACCTTGATTTTTTTGCCGTTGCCCTTACGTCGTTCTTTTGGAACAGCGATTTCCCGTTTTCCAGATAAATACTGTCCCGTCAAAGAATTTGGATTGTTCTCAACTTCTTGAGGAGTACCAGCAGCGACAATTTCACCACCTTGATCGCCAGCGCCCGGACCGACATCAATTAAATAATCAGCTGCACGCATCGTATCTTCGTCATGCTCGACTACGATCAACGTGTTTCCTAGATCACGCATCTTCTTCAGCGAATCAATCAATCGATCATTATCTCGTTGATGCAAGCCGATGGAAGGTTCATCTAAAATGTAAAGAACGCCAGATAAATTTGAACCAATTTGAGTAGCTAGACGGATACGTTGTGCTTCACCACCAGATAAAGTCCCAGAAGCCCGACTTAATGTCAGATAATCCAGACCCACATTTCGCAGGAAGCTCAGACGATCTCCGATTTCTTTTAAAATTGGTTTAGCGATTACTTTTTCTTGTTCGCTTAAAGCAACTGTTTCAAAAAAGTCCAGTGCGCCATTGATCGAGTCTTCGCTCACTTGACCGATATTCTCGCCATTGATTTGCACAGACAAAGCTTGAGGGTTCAAACGATACCCGTGACAGGTCTGGCAAGTCAATTCTGTCATATATAAACGCATTTGATCACGAGTGAAATCACTATTTGTCTCCGCGTAACGACGATTGATGTTATTGATGATACCTTCAAAAGGAACTTCAACATCCCGTACACCGCCGAAATCATTTTCATAATGAAAATGAAAGTTCTCGCCATTTGAACCATTCAAAATAATCTCTTGGTGCTCTTTTGGCAAATCTTCAAAGGCAGTATCCATATCAATCCCGAAGCTTAGGCACGCTTGCTCTAGCATTTGAGGATAGTACTGTGAGCTGATTGGGTTCCACGGAATCAACGCCCCTTCTCGCAAGGTCTTGCTTGGATCTGGAATAACAAGATCCATATCCACTTCTAGTTTCACACCTAGTCCGTCACAATCAGGACAAGCCCCAAATGGCGCGTTAAATGAGAACAGTCGAGGTTCAAGTTCGCCAACCGTAAAGCCACAATAAGGACAAGCATAATGTTCACTGAAGAGCATTTCCTTTTCACCAATAACATCAACCACAGCGTAGCCTTCTGCTAACCGCAAAGCGGCTTCAAAGGAATCAAACAAGCGTGAGCGAATGCCTTCCTTGACAACGATTCGGTCGATAATGATTTCAATGTCATGCTTTTTATTTTTCGTTAATTCGGGTGCATCGGAAACATCATACAACTCACCATCGACACGCATCCGAACGTACCCTTCCCGTTGAATCATTTCAAATACTTTTTTATGCTGCCCTTTTTTCTTAGCGACAACAGGTGCTAAAATTTGAATTTTCGTACGTTCCGGCAATTCTAAAACCTTGTCTACCATTTGTTCAACGGATTGTGAAGTAATCTCAATATGATCATTTGGACAAATAGGATGACCCACACGTGCATAAAGCAGACGTAGATAATCATTGATCTCAGTTACTGTACCAACAGTTGACCGCGGATTTTTACTTGTGGTTTTTTGGTCAATCGAGATTGCGGGACTTAGACCGTCAATGCTATCAACATCAGGCTTATCCATTTGACCCAAAAATTGACGTGCATAAGCAGATAAGCTTTCTACATAACGACGCTGACCTTCTGCGTATAACGTATCAAAGGCCAGTGAGCTTTTTCCAGAACCAGACAAACCAGTAACAACCACCATTTTGTCACGAGGAATCGTCACATCAACATTTTTTAAATTGTGAGCACGCGCTCCATGAATTACTATCTTATCATTCGCCATTTATTTCTCCTATTTCAATTTACTGCATCCACTTCTTCTGAACAAAAAGAGGATACTCTTATTTATTAATATTATTATTCCACTTTTTACGACCGCTTGAATACCGGTGCAAAAAGTGGAATTAGAATACTCTTACGAATCAATTTTGTCTATTCTGCTGCTTTGAGTTCTAAAATCGTATCACGTAAAGTCGCAGCCGTTTCAAAATCAAGTGTTTTGGCGGCTTCACGCATTTCATCTTCCATCTTCGCTATCAGTTCTTTACGTTCCGATTTTGATAGTTCCTCAAAGGATGTCGCATCGTATTTTTCCGTTTCCTCAGCGACTTTACTAATTGAGATCAAATCACGAATCTCTTTAATGATCGTCTTCGGCTCAATGTCGTGTTCCTCGTTATATTGCTGCTGAATTCCACGACGACGGGATGTCTCATCCATCGCCCGCTGCATTGAATCCGTGATCTTATCGGCATACATAATTACTCTGCCTTCTGAATTACGGGCAGCACGTCCGATCGTTTGTACTAATGACCGCTCACTACGTAAGAAGCCTTCTTTGTCGGCATCTAATATCGCAACCAACGAAACTTCAGGAACATCAAGCCCTTCACGTAAAAGATTGATACCGACAAGCACATCGAATTTTCCTAAACGAAGGTCCCGTATAATTTCAGTCCGTTCCAAAGTCTTTATATCGCTGTGAAGGTATTTGACTTTAATCCCCAACTCTTTGAAGTAGTCTGTCAAATCTTCAGACATTTTCTTTGTCAAAGTCGTAACAAAGACTCGTTCATTCCGTTCTGAACGTTCGTTGATTTCTCCAACTAAGTCATCAATTTGACCCATGATCGGCCTTACTTCAATGACTGGGTCTAATAAACCTGTTGGACGAATGATTTGTTCTACTACTGTATCCGTCTGCTCGTGTTCATATGGCCCTGGAGTGGCTGAAACATAAACAATCTGGTTCACCCGCTCTTCAAATTCCTCTAAGCGCAATGGACGGTTGTCCAAGGCTGAAGGCAATCGAAACCCATAATCTACAAGCATCTGCTTACGCGCGCGGTCTCCGTTGTACATTCCACGGACTTGAGGCATCGTAACATGAGATTCATCGACTACTAATAGGAAGTCTTCTGGAAAGAAGTCGATCAAGGTATAAGGCGGCTCGCCTTCTTTACGCCCATCCATATGACGTGAGTAGTTTTCGATCCCTGAGGTATACCCCATTTCCCGCAACATCTCAATGTCATAATTAGTGCGTTGTTCCAAGCGTTGTGCTTCCAACAGTTTATTCTCGTTGCGAAGAACCTCTAAACGTTCAGCTAGCTCTTTTTGAATATTGCTGATTGCTACTTCCATGTGACCTTCATTGGTTAAAAAGTGGGTCGCAGGGAAAATGGCGACATGTTCTGTTTCACCTGTGATTTCCCCCGTCAAAGCGTCAACTTCTCGAATTCGCTCAATTTCGTCTCCGAAAAATTCAACGCGTAAAGCACGCTCGTCACGTGATGCTGGGAAGATCTCCACGACATCCCCACGAACGCGGAAGCGACCACGTTGAAAATCAATATCATTTCTCTCGAATTGAATATCAATCAAATTGCGCAGCAATTGATTTCGGTCCATTTCCATCCCCACGCGTAATGAAACTACTTGTTCTAAGTATTCCTTCGGTGAACCCAAACCAAAGATACATGAGACGGAAGCGACGACGATGACATCATTTCTCTCAAGCAATGAACTTGTTGCCGAATGTCGCAGCTTATCGATCTCATCATTAATACTTGAATCCTTTTCTATATACGTATCACTAGAAGGCACGTAAGCCTCGGGTTGATAATAATCATAGTAACTCACGAAATACTCCACCGCGTTGTTAGGAAAGAATTCTTTAAATTCCCCGTATAATTGTCCAGCCAATGTTTTATTGTGGGCAATTATCAAAGTGGGCTTATTTACATCCTTTATAACATTCGATATCGTATACGTCTTCCCTGTACCGGTAGCACCTAAAAGGATTTGTGCCTTTTTACCGCCAACGACTCCTTCAGCTAATTGTGAAATGGCCTCAGGCTGATCGCCAGCAGGCTGATATTTTGAATGAAGGTCGAACGTATTGTCCATCATTCTTTCAATCATACAAAATCCCCCTTTTTTGATTTAAATAAGCAATTATTTTCCATCAAAAATTATAGCATACCGAACATATTTTCGCCATTTATTGTTCTTACCATAAGAAGTTCTTAAAAAGCATCATGTTAGCTTTTTTAACATACCATGTTATGAATATTTCGCTTTTTTTCTATCTCACAATGAACCTACTTGTATTTTATCCTTAAACTAACATATAATAAACAAACGATAAGTAATTAGGAGGATAATTATGAGAAAAACCAAATTAATTCCATTTGTTGTTTTCTTAATGGCAAGTCTATTCACACTTGGCTTTGCCAGCAAGACACATGCTGCGGAAAAAACATATAAAATCGGGACGGATTTAACCTTTGCCCCGTTTGAATTTCAAAACTCAGATGGTGAATACGTGGGGATCGACGTTGATTTACTGAATCAAATTGCGAAAGATCAAAATTTTAAAGTGGATCTGCGTCCATTGGGCTTCGACAGTTCAATCCAAGGAGTACAGTCTGATCAATTGGACGGTATGATTGCCGGAATGAGCATCACGGATGAGCGCAAAAAAACATTTGATTTTTCAGATCCTTATTTCGACAGCGGTATTCAAATGGCTGTTAAAAACGACAACAAAGATATCAAAGGTTACGATGACTTAAAAGGAAAAACAGTTGCTGCGAAAATTGGGACAGAAAGTGCCACATTTTTAAATAACAATAAAGATAAATACGGTTATGAGGTCAAGCAATACGAAGCCGCAGACGCTATGTATAATGCGTTGACTAACGGGAATGTGGAAGCTATCTTCGATGACTACCCTGTTCTCGGCTACGCTGTAACGAATGGCCAGCCCTTTAAATTAATTGGTGATCCAGAAAAAGGCAGTTCCTACGGTTTCGCCGTTAAAAAAGGTGAAAATAAAGAATTGTTGGAAAAATTCAATAAAGGCTTAAAAGACTTAAAAGCGAATGGCGAGTACGATAAAATCGTTAGCAAATACATCTCTACCGGTTCAGGTGATAAAGCCGCATCTGGTGACATGAAGAAAATCGAACCTAAAAAGGATGTTTATGTTATTGCCAGTGATTCCGCCTTTGCTCCTTTTGAATATAAGGACAGCGATGGTGAATACAAGGGAATCGATGTGGACTTGTTGAAACGTGCCGCAGACCTTCAAGGCTTCAAACTAGATATGAAATTCATTGGTTTCTCTTCTGCGATGCAGGCCTTAGAATCTGGTCAAGCAGATGGTATGATTGCTGGAATGACTATTACGGACGAACGAAAAGCCAATTATGATTTTTCTGACCCCTACTTCCAGAGCGGCATTCAATTAGCCGTTGGGAAAGACGATAACGATATTAAAGCCTACAAAGATCTGAAAGGAAAAACTGTAGGTGCAAAAGTGGGCACTGAGAGTGCTGATTTCTTAGAAGCACACAAAGACGAGTATGGCTACACGATCAAGAGCTTCGATGCCGCTGATCAGTTGTATGATGCTTTGAAAGTTGGATCAATCGACGCCATGATGGACGATTATCCAGTAATCGGCTACGCTGTGAAGCAAGGCCAAGCGTTAAAAACACCAATTAAACGTGAAGTCGGCGGAGAATATGGCTTTGCCGTGAAGAAAGGTGAAAATCCTGAACTTCGCGAAATGTTTACTGAAGCATTGAAAGAAATGAAACGTACCGGTGAATACGATGAAATCGTCAATAAATACATCGGCTCCGGTCAGGAAGAAAAGAAAGACGCGGTGGACGAATCCACGATTACCGGATTGTTGAAAAACAATTATAAATCGTTGTTAGAAGGTTTATGGAAAACGATCGTATTAGCATTAGTATCGTTTGCTTTAGCCTTAGTTTTAGGAGTGATCTTTGGGTTGTTCCGTGTATCCCCTGTACGTGGTTTGCGTTTGCTAGCGGGTGTTTATATTGATATTATTCGTGGTATTCCTATGATGGTACTGGCCTTCTTTATTTTCTTCGGCTTACCAGGGATCACAGGAATCAAAATTCCTGACTTCGCAGCCGGGATCATCACCTTAACCTTAAATGCTAGTGCATATATCGCGGAAATCGTACGTGGCGGTATCAATGCCGTTCCGGTCGGTCAAATGGAAGCTTCACGTAGTTTAGGTTTGTCGTACAATCGGACAATGCAGAAAATTATTTTACCGCAAGCTGTAAAAATCATGATCCCTTCTTTCATTAATCAGTTTGTTATCAGCTTGAAAGATACGACGATCATTTCAGCAATCGGTGTGGTAGAATTGCTGCAAACCGGTAAGATCATCGTTGCACGTACAACACAAAGCTCTTACGTTTACTTGATCATTGCAATCATGTACTTAATCTTGATCACGATCTTGACTAAGTTAGCGAATCGTTTAGATAAGAAGGTGAAATAGATGGAAAAGAATGCAAGCAATAAAATCGTTGTAAATCATTTAGTTAAAAAATTCGGCGACAACACTGTTTTAAATGACTTAAATATCACTATCAGTGAAGGTGAAGTCGTATGTATCATCGGTCCATCTGGTTCTGGGAAAAGTACCTTTTTACGCTGTATGAACCATTTGGAAGAACCGACATCTGGCGAGATCATCATTGACGGACAAGACCTGACGGACAAACATACAGATATCAACTTGGTGCGTCAGCATATCGGTATGGTATTCCAGCATTTCAACTTGTTCCCTCACCTGACTGTTTTGGAGAACATTACGTTGGCTCCCCTTGATCTAAAAGGTGAATCAAAAGATGCAGCACAAAAACGCGGTGTTGAATTACTGAAGCAAGTAGGTTTAGCTGAGAAGAAAGATGATTATCCAGATAGCCTTTCGGGTGGTCAAAAGCAACGTGTGGCTATTGCCCGCGCGTTGGCGATGAATCCTGATGTGATGCTGTTTGATGAACCGACTTCCGCTCTTGACCCAGAAATGGTTGGCGATGTTTTGAAGGTTATGAAGGACTTGGCACTACAAGGTATGACCATGGTCATCGTAACCCATGAAATGGGTTTTGCTAAAGAAGTGGCTGACCGTGTCATCTTTACCGATGGCGGAAAGATCTTAGAAGATGGGACACCAGAACAAGTCTTCAATAATCCCCACAACCCAAGAACACAAGACTTCTTGAACAAAGTTTTGAATATTTAAAAAAGGCCCGTGAAATCATGTTAGATTTCACGGGTTTTTCTAAATGTCATTAGTGCTCTATATACTTCCTCTTTTTTTGCTTGTGATCCGCTGCGAACGATCCCGTCCTCTGGTGAAAATGCAAGATCGGTGATTGTTTTCAGTTCATTCACGGAGGGAAAAATGGTCAACGCTTCATAGGTGATCGGCAACTCGAGCTTTTTGAATAACGCTTGATATTGTGCAAGCTCCTCTTCTCGTCCTTCGATTCGCAATTGCTGCAACGTTGTCAACGCGATGATTTGTCCGTGGCTGCCTTTTATCGCTCTCCCCCACAAACTGACCATCGCATTGTGCAAGGCATGGGCGATACTCAATCCGCCTGATTCAAACCCAATACCACTTAATAATATATTTGCCTCGACTACTGCTTCAAAGGATTGAGTGATTTCTTGTCTTTTATTGGCCTCTATCGCTGCCTCCCCATGCTCCAACAACACTTCGCGACACTTCTCCGCAATGGCTCCTGCTGCTAAGGTAGGTGCCGCTCCTAAGGTATTCTTCCCATTATTTTCTCGTACTGTTCTTGCTTCAATTGACGTTGACAATCCGTCTGCGATTCCCGCGGCTAAAAAGTGGACCGGACTTTGGATCAAGATTTCCGTATCAACCAGGACCAAATCAGGGCTTTTAGTGTAATAGGCATAGTTTTCAAAATATCCCTCTTGATACTGAACCGAAATTCGAGAAGTAGGGGCATCGGTTGCTGCTGAGGTGGGGACAACAATGCAGCGGCTCTTGGAATTAAAAGCCAGTGCTTTTCCTAAATCGATCGCTCTTCCGCCACCCAAAGCGATGACATAATCAAAACTCACAGTCGGCTGTTCCTCCTCTACTAACCAGACAGTGAGTTGTCCCCCTTGCTTTATCAGTTCCTTCATCAGCCCTTCTCCGACCATTTGATAGACAAACGCATCCGTTACTAGTAATCCTCTTTCTCCAAAAGACAAAATATCCTCTACATGGGCCCAAAGAACATTCTTTCCCTGTCGATAAGCCATCGGACTCGCAAAAAATTTTTCCATAGCGGTCTCCTTTTTGATTTATCATAGCAACTTGCTGAAATCGGTGCAAGAAAACTTCGCAGCATTATAAAAAAAAGCACGCAGCTTTTTACGCTGCGTGCTTAGTAAGTCTAAATTATTTTTCGATTTCAGTAACGATACCTGAACCAACAGTACGTCCGCCTTCACGAATAGAGAAAGTTGTTCCTTTTTCTACAGCGATTGGGTGGATCAAATCAACGTCGATTGTTACGTTATCGCCAGGCATAACCATTTCAGTGCCTTCTGGCAACATGATATTACCTGTAACGTCCGTCGTACGGAAGTAGAATTGAGGACGGTAGTTGTTGAAGAATGGTGTATGACGTCCGCCTTCTTCTTTCGACAATACATATACTTCTGCGCTGAATTTTGTATGCGGTGTAATTGAACCTGGTTTAGCTAACACTTGACCACGTTCGATTTCATCACGAGTAATCCCACGTAAAAGCACACCAACGTTATCGCCGGCTTCTCCGTAATCCAATGTTTTACGGAACATTTCAAGACCTGTTACGATTGCTTTTTGAACTTCAGGTTTGATCCCGATGATTTCAATTTCATCACCGACTTTGACTTCACCACGGTCGATACGACCAGAAGCTACAGTTCCGCGTCCTGTGATTGAGAACACATCTTCGACTGGTAACAAGAATGGTTTGTCAGTATCACGTTCTGGTGTTGGAATATATTCGTCAACAGTATCCATTAAGTCAAGGATGACTTGTTCTTGTTCAGGATCGCCTTCTAATGCTTTCAAAGCAGAACCTTTAAGAACAGGAATATCGTCGCCTGGGAAACCATATTCTGTAAGCAATTCCCGAACTTCCATCTCTACTAAATCGATCAATTCGTCGTCATCAACCAAGTCTACTTTGTTCAAGAAGACGATCAAGTATTTTACACCTACTTGACGTGATAATAGAATGTGTTCGCGTGTTTGAGGCATAGGGCCATCAGTAGCTGATACTACTAAGATCGCACCGTCCATTTGAGCAGCACCGGTGATCATGTTTTTAACATAGTCCGCGTGTCCTGGAGCGTCGATATGGGCATAGTGGCGTTTTTCAGTTTCGTATTCTACGTGAGCGGTATTGATAGTGATTCCGCGTTCACGTTCTTCGGGTGCAGCATCGATACTAGCGTAGTCTTGAGGGTTTGCGAGACCTTTCTTACCTAATACCGTTGTGATTGCTGCAGTTAATGTTGTTTTACCGTGGTCGACGTGACCAATGGTACCAATATTAACGTGTGGTTTACTTCTATCATAATGTTCTTTTGCCATAATAAACAAACCTCCTAAAAAATTCTTACGGATACAGTGTAAATCATTTTGAATGAAATGAAAAAGATTTGCACTTTTACTTTTTGTAAGTAACCATCCGAGAGTAT
Source organism: Enterococcus sp. AZ048 (assembly GCF_051715125.1). Classification (NCBI taxonomy): domain Bacteria; kingdom Bacillati; phylum Bacillota; class Bacilli; order Lactobacillales; family Enterococcaceae; genus Enterococcus; species Enterococcus sp. AZ048. Next base: position 1,630,698 of record NZ_JBIOTD010000001.1, read on the forward strand.
AATACATCAGAATTGGTCAAACTCCAAATGATATGTTTCTCGTCATGAAGAGGACAGGAATAACTCGGTCTTCTCATCGTTTCTATTGCCAAATACTTTGCTTTAGATGAGAGATTATAGGCTATAATAAAAACCAAAGAGTGTACAGAAAAATGGATTATTGGTTTAATAATAGAGTACATTTACAAAAGAATCCTGATAAGTCATGATGGAGGTAAGAAGTTATGGGAAATTTTCAAGCGTTGTTGGCTCAAATTCCAGATGAAGTAAAGGAAGCTTGGAGTGTTGGTTTTGTGTTTGTTAAAGAGAAGGATAACTATTGGCACTTTCCTGCCAGACAATGGACCGATGCTCAAATTAAAGACTATTTTATTGAACGGTTTGATCAAGAGAGCCGGATCATTAGGCACCCAGCATTCGCCTTGAAGCAATTAGTAGTCGATGAACGGCCGGATCTTTTTGTCGTGATTCCTTATACTGCTGGAGAGGAACAATAATCAGATGGCACTTTTAGAGTTACATGATGTCAGTTATCAAGCGGGACAGAATACCATTTTAGATCACCTTTCCTTCACCTTAGAAGAAGGTGCTTTTTTGACGATCACTGGTCCCTCTGGAAGTGGCAAGAGCACCCTATTACGCGTGATCGCTTCATTAGTGTCGCCAACGAACGGGGAGCTGCTCTTCAACGGCAAGCAGCAACGTTCCTACGACTATACTGACTATCGTCAACAAGTTTCTTATTGCTTCCAACAGCCTGCTTTGTTCGGTGATACTATTGAGGACAATTTAGCTTTCCCTTATTTCGTCCGATCTCTTTCTCCAGATAAGGAAAAAATGGCAACTACCCTCAATCTGGTTGATCTTCCCTCAAACTATGTCTCAAAAAGGATCACTGAATTATCTGGCGGTGAACGCCAACGTGTCGCGATGATTCGGAACATTTTATTTTTACCAAAAATTTTATTACTCGACGAAGTGACGACCGGTTTAGATGAATCGACAAAAGGAATCATCCATCGACTCGTCCAGCAATTGCAGCAACAAGGCTGCTCCATTATGCAGGTGACGCATGATGAATCCGAAATTCAGGCAGCAAAAGAACTGCTGATCCTCCAAGAAGGGAGATTAAAAAAATGAATTCTTTAGCTGTGAACGACCTCTCCTTCGTACTCGCTTTTGCCTTGGTTTTGATCGCTGTCTTTATTAGCTCAAAAGAAAAGCTTCATTTATCTAAAGATATTTTTCTTAGTATTATACGGGCGATCCTTCAGTTGATCCTAGTAGGCTATTTGCTAAAATACATTTTCCAAGTAAACAATGGTTTCTTAACAGTGGCGATGAGCCTGTTTATCGTGTTTAATGCGGCTTGGAATGCGCATAAGAGAAATCCTGGTTCACGTAAGAAATACCGCCATTCTTTTGCCGCTATTTTTATCAGTACCTATGTGACACTGGGTGTCTTGATTTTTTCTGGAGCGATCAAATTTGTTCCCTCGCAGATTGTGCCTATTACAGGAATGATTGCGAGCAATTCCATGGTAGCGATTGGTCTGTGTTACCGCACGTTGAATACCCAATTCCATGATTTGAGGCAACAAACATTAGAAAAATTAGCTTTAGGTGCTTCAATCAACTTGGCCTCTAAGCCTATTTTGCAGCAAAGTATCAAAACGGCCATGCAGCCGACAATCGATTCTGCTAAAACGGTAGGACTTGTGAGTCTGCCGGGAATGATGTCCGGTTTGATATTTGCGGGTCTTGACCCCGTCCATGCCATCAAATATCAGATCATGGTGACCTTCATGCTGCTCTCTGCTACCAGTATGGGAGCGATCATTGCCGGGTATTTTGCTTATAAAGATTACTTTAATGACGATTACCAGTTGATTTCCTAAAAATGAACACAAAACGACCTCCAAAAGGGATCTTCTGGAGGTCGTTTATCTATACGAGCAAATTGTACAGTGTTTTGTTTTGACTTAACTCGATATAGGTAGAATCAAATTCATTTAATCGCTTCAATAAGCTTGGCAGTGTCTCAGGCTTCTTCAACAACACGCCGATCACTACTGGGCCGGTCCCGCGATTGCTTTTTTTCGTGTATTCAAATCGAGTGATGTCGTCCCCTTCACCCAATACCTCGGACACAAACTCCTTGAGCGCACCCGGACGTTGCGGAAAATTCACGACAAAGTAATGTTTTAATCCCTGATAAATCAGCGAACGTTCCTCGATCTCTGCCATTCGATTAATGTCGTTGTTTCCACCGCTGATGACACAGATCACTGTTTTTCCTTTGATTTTTTCTTTCATTAAATCCAAAGCAGCAACACTCAATGCACCCGCGGGTTCAACTACAATGGCCTGCTTGCCGTACAGATCAAGAATCGTAGAGCAAATCAATCCCTCATCCACCGACATCAACTCATCTACATATTCTTTGCTGTGGAGGTACGTTATTTCCCCTACACATTGAACGGCTGCACCGTCAACGAATTTGTCAATCTCTGCCAATTTCACTGGTTGCTCTTTTTCAAAAGCTGCCTGCATCGATGCCGCCCCTTTTGGCTCCACACCAATTACTTTTGTCATAGGAGATGTATTTTTAACGTAGGATGATACGCCACTGATCAAGCCTCCGCCGCCGATTGCTGCAATGACATAATCTGGTTTATAGCCTTCACTTTCTGCATCGGTCATCATCTCTAAAGCCAGTGTCCCTTGACCGGCAATGATGTTCCTGTCGTTGAAGGGATCAATGAAGGTCATGCCATTTTCTTCGCAATATGCTCTTGCCGCAGAAGCAGAAGCATCAAAGGTATCCCCAACTAAATGAATATCTGCGAATTCGCCACCAAAAAAATTTACTTGCGAGACTTTTTGCTGTGGTGTCGTAGTCGGCATAAAAATCGCGGCTTTCGTTCTCAATTCATGACATGTATACGCCACTCCCTGTGCGTGATTCCCCGCGCTTGCACAAACAACACCCTTTTTTAGTTCCGCTTCTGGAAGTTTTTTTATGGCATAATAGGCTCCGCGTAATTTAAACGAACGAACCTTTTGCAGATCTTCTCTCTTGAGTAAAACGGTTGCCTGATACTTTTCAGATAAGTAACGATCATATTGCAATGGTGTATGATTGACCGAATTTTTCAGTAATTGATAGGCACTGCGAACCTCGGTGTCTTTGATCAAATCCATCACTGCACCTCCCACTAATCTTTACGGCTGACAAATGGCATCATTTTTCGTAATTCGCCACCTACTTCTTCAATTTGATGACCCGCACTTTTTTTACGCATCTTCTTGAACTCTGGGAAGCCGTTTTTGTTATCATCAATGAAGCCTTGCGCAAATTTTCCATTTTGGATATCTGTTAGGACGTCCTTCATTCCTGCTTTTGCTTGATCCGTAATAACGCGAGGTCCTGAAACATAATCCCCGTATTCCGCAGTATTGGAGATAGAATTCCGCATTTTTCCAAAGCCGCCTTCATAGATCAAATCAACGATCAGCTTCATTTCGTGACAGACTTCGAAGTATGCCAACTCAGGTTGATAGCCCGCTTCTACCAAGGTTTCAAATCCTGCTTCGATCATACTGGTTAATCCGCCACATAACACGGCTTGTTCACCAAACAGATCGGTTTCAGTTTCTTCCTTAAAGGTTGTTTCCAAGACACCTACTCGTGTCGCACCGATTCCTTTAGCATAAGACAGCGCTAATTCTTGAGCAGTTCCTGTTGCGTCTTGATAAACCGCGAATAAGGCAGGTACGGCAAATCCTTCAGTAAACGTCCGACGAACTAAATGTCCCGGGCCTTTAGGTGCCACTAAGAAGACATCCACGTTTTTCGGCGGATTGATTACATCAAAATGAATATTGAATCCGTGGGCGAAAACTAACGCGTCGCCTTCTTCTAAGTTTGGTGCGATTTCATTCTCATAGAGCGCACCTTGGATCTCATCTGGAGCTAAAATCATGACTACTTCGGCTTTTTTAGCTGCGTCAGCTACTGACAATACATCAAACCCATCTTCACGAGCAGCCTCAGCGGATTTTCCTTCTCGCACACCGATCACGACTTGGTGACCCGTGTCACGTAGATTTTGTGCATGAGCGTGTCCTTGTGACCCATAACCCACTACAGCAATTGTTTTTCCTTCTAAAGCATCCTTCGCTACTGCATCATCATAATAAACTTTAACCATCATTTTTCCTCCAATTTATTAAACTATATTAATAGCAAAACAAGAAATTTATTTTGCGTTTAACCTCTGCTAAATCCAGTTACTCCTGTTCGAGCTAACTGCTTGATACCATATGGTCGAAGTACATCGATACAGGCATTGACCTTTTCCGTCGAGCCTGCGACCTGTACGACGATCGTTTTTAATCCTACATCCACGACATCTGCACGAAACGGATCGATCATCGCTTGAATCTCTGAACGGATCGCAGCCGGCGCACTGACTTTGACCAATGCCAATTCTCTTTCTAAATGAGGCTCATCCGTTACATCAGAGACTTTCACAACATCGATTTGCTTATTTAGCTGCTTGGTTACTTGTTCGACATCTGCTAAAGTGTCCGCTTGGATAATGATCGTCATGCGCGACTCTCCGTCTCTTTCCGTTCGACCGACAGAGACACTATCCATATTTACCTGTCTGCGGTTTAGCACGCTGGTGATGCGACTCAGTACTCCCGCCTGATCGTGAACCATCGCTGTGATCATTCGTCTCATCTAATCTACCCCCAACATCTGATCATTTGGCATACCCGCCGGAATCATAGGCAATACGTGCTCTTTCGTGCAAATCATCACCTCGATCAGCATAGGGCCGGGTGTCGCAAACGCTGCTTGCAATTCTTTTTCCAACGTATGTGGATCAGTGATTTTTTTACTGCCTATCCCATAGGCTTCCGCCATCTTCATGAAATCTGGCTGCTCTTGAAAAACAGATTGCGAACGGCGTTCATTGAAGAATTTTTCCTGCCATTGACGAACCATTCCCAGGGATTGGTTGTTCATCAAAATGAATTTAATATCCAAGTTATTTTGATTCAAAATGGCGAATTCCTGATTGGTCATTTGAAAGCCGCCATCTCCGACGAAGACGACCACTGATTCCTCTGGTTTGCCAAATTTCGTCCCAATGCCAGCGGGGATTCCATACCCCATGGTCCCTAACCCGCCACTGGTGATTAATTGTTTTGGAAACTTGAATGGATAAAATTGTGCTACCCACATTTGATGCTGGCCTACATCAGTCGCCACATAAGCTTGCCCTTCGGTGATCCGTCCAACAATCTCGATGACTTCTTGCGGCTTGATGACTTTTTCATCCCAGGTGTATTTCAATGGGTATTTTTCTTGCCGTGCCTTACACAGCATCCGCCACTCTTCACATTCTGGCGCATCACTCTCTGTCGACAGCATTTGACTTAACGCGATCTTTGCATCGCCGACGATCGGGATATCTGTTTTGATGATCTTTCCGATTTCTACTGGATCAACATCTATATGGGCAATTTTGGCATGAGGCGCGAATGCTTCAGATGAACAGGCCAGACGATCGTCAAACCGGCTGCCGATGTTGATCAGTAGATCGCATTCCATCATAGCCATATTTGCGGCATATGTTCCATGCATGCCGCCCATACCTAGAAAATTAGGATGATCATGCGGCAGCAAGCCTAGCCCTAATAAGGTGCTCACTGTCGGCAGCCGGTATTTTTCTACCAATTGTCGCAATTCGTTGCCGCCATCTGCCGCAACGACTCCTCCCCCAACAAGAAGCAGCGGTTTTTTTGCTTGTTTCAGTAAGGTCATCAGCCGTTCGATTTGTAAAATAGAGGGTGTTGTCGTCGGCTGGTAACTCTCTAAATGAACGACCTTATTAATGGCTGGATTGGCTTTCAATGTCGTAATGTCTTTCGGCAAATCAATCAGCACTGGTCCTTTTCTTCCTGTCGTCGCAATATGAAAGGCTTCATTGATGATCCGGGGAAGCTCTTCAATGTCTCGAACCTGATAATTATTTTTGGTAATGGGAACGGTGATTCCCAGCATGTCTGCTTCTTGGAAGGCATCCTTTCCAATGCCGGGTGTGGTTACTTGACCTGTAATAACGACCAACGGAACCGAATCGATCATCGCGTCTGCGATCCCCGTGACTACATTGGTCGCACCAGGTCCGCTGGTTACAATAACTACTCCAGGTTTGCCTGTCGCCTTCGCGTACCCCTCTGCGGCGTGCACGGCGCCTTGCTCGTGCCGTGTAAGAATATTCGGAATCGATTCATCATAAAGGGAGTCATACAGCGGTAAAACGGACCCGCCAGGATACCCGAAAATCAATTCGACTCCTTGATTTTCCAAACACTTGATCAATAGATCTGCGCCGCTATACAGCTCTTCCGTGTCTGCTTTTTGCTTCATTTCTTCCATCACGATCCCCCTATTCCTCTGGTAGTTTCATGACTCCGCCAGTGTGCGCGGAAGTCACCATCGCTGAGTAACGAGCCAACCAGCCTTTTTTGACTTTTGGCTGGAATTTTACTAATTGCTCTCTTCGTTTTGCTAATTCTTCTTCTGAAACAGCGACGTTCAATGTACGATCTGTCAAATCAATCGTAATCTCATCTCCATCTTGAACCAGAGCGATGGGTCCGCCGGCTGCTGCCTCTGGTGAAATATGTCCGACAGCGATGCCCCGCGTTGCTCCAGAAAAACGTCCGTCTGTGATCAGCGCAACGTCTTTTCCTAATCCGCGGCCGACGATACTAGATGTTGGTGCCAACATTTCGGGCATTCCCGGACCGCCTTTTGGTCCTTCGTATCGGATAACAACGACATGTCCTTTTGTGACAGTGTGATCATCGATGGCAGCCACTGCTTCATCATGAGAACTAAAACAGATCGCTGTTCCTTTAAAGACAGTGATACTCGGGTCTACTCCGCCCACTTTGATCACGCTGCCTTCAGGTGCAATATTCCCGTATAAGATCGACAGGCCGCCAACCGCACTATACGGTGCCGTCTTCGGATGAATCACTTCTTCGTTCTTGATTTTCGCTGAAGCGACATTCTCACGTAACGTTTTGCCGGTAACGGTGATCCTGTCTGAATGAATCGCTCCATCGATAGAGACCAGTTCGTTGATGATCGCTGGAACCCCGCCGGCTTCATGAACGTCGTGCATCGAATAGCTGGAGGACGGCGCAATTTTTGAAAGATAAGGAACTCTTTTGGCAATCTCATTAATATCAGACTGATCGTAATCAATCTCGGCTTCATTGGCGATAGCTAAGGTATGAAGAACAGTATTGGTTGAACCGCCCATCGCCATATCCAATGCGAAGGCGTCGTCAATCGCTTCTTTCGTGACGATGTCTCTTGGCTTAATCTGTTTCTTCACAAGATTCATCAAGTGTTTGGCAGACTCTTTTACCAGCTCCCGGCGTTCATCCGAAACCGCCAAGATCGTACCATTTCCAGGTAATGCAAGACCCAATATTTCCAATAGACAGTTCATGGAGTTCGCCGTAAACATCCCAGCGCAGGAACCGCAGGTCGGGCAGGCATTTTGTTCCATGAATAGGAAATCCTCTTTGGTCATTTTGCCTTCTTTGAACGTTCCTACCGCTTCAAACATCGAGGACAACGTTGTTTGGTGTCCCAATGGATCGATTCCCGCCTTCATTGGCCCGCCAGAGCAAAAGATCGAAGGGACGTCCGTCCGGACAGCGGCCATAATCATTCCCGGCGTAATCTTGTCACAATTCGGAATATAAAACACGCCGTCAAACCAATGAGCATTGATCACTGTCTCTGCTGCATCAGCGATCAATTCGCGACTCGGTAGGGAGTAACGCATCCCAATATGTCCCATCGCGATGCCGTCATCGACACCGATCGTATTGAATTCGAAGGGAATCCCGCCGGCTTCACGAATCGCTTCTTTTGCCACATCTGCCAGTTCTCGCAGGTGAACATGTCCAGGAACGATATCGATGTATGAATTACAAATCGCAATAAACGGTTTATCCATATCGTGAATATTCTTTACTTGGCCAGTCGCATACAATAAGCTTCTAGCCGGTGCTGCATCAATTCCTTTTTTAATCTGATCACTTCTCATAGTCACATCTCCCCTGCCATCAAAAAAAGAGCATCCCATCAATAAAATGGGATGCTCTTGCAAGAATCCCATTTGTAACGCAAACAGGACTCAAACTAACGGTTCATACTTTCCCGCGTTCTAAGTCCTCAACTCAATAATTAATAAGACGATGCCATCGAAATTATTGTATTTACTCTTGCGCATAAAAATCGGCTCCTCGTTTTTCTAATAATATCTTAATCATTTTTTTATACTATACAGTTCATAAGATTAAAAGTCAATGAATTTTCAGAATATTTTCTAATTAAATTGTTTTAGGGTTTTAACCTGGACACTTTTCATTTGTAAAGCCAAACCCATTTAAAGTTTACAAATGAAAAGTCATTGTTCCTTTGACTTTACAAACGAAAAGCCCGACACGAGGTGTCGAGCTTAAGCGGCGAATTGACTATCGTAAAGAGCGGCATAAAAATCGCCTTTTTCCATTAAACTGCGATGGCTGCCTTGTTCAATGATCGCCCCGTCTTTCATGACTAAAATCAAATCAGCATTTTTGATGGTCGACAAACGGTGGGCAATGACGAAGCTTGTTCGCTCTGCCGTTAACTGATCCATAGCTTGCTGAATCATCCCTTCTGTCCGTGTATCGACACTTGATGTCGCTTCGTCCAGAATCAGTAATTGCGGATCGGCTAAAATGGCCCGTGCAATCGTCAGCAGCTGTTGCTGTCCTTGGGAAATCTGACTGCCGTCAGAAGAAATGATGGTGTCATACCCGTTAGGCAACGTACGAATAAAATGGTGGCATTGAGCATCTTTCGCCGCCTGAACCACCTCTTGTCTGGTGGCATCAGGATTGCCGTATGCAATATTATCTGCCACAGTCCCTTCAAACAGCCAAGTATCCTGCAGCACCATTCCGAATTTTTGTCGAATGACCGCTCGTGAAAAATGACTGACGTCTTTTCCATCAACTTCGATCTGACCGCCGGTTAATTCGTAAAAACGCATCAACAAGTTGATCATCGTTGTTTTTCCAGCGCCGGTCGGTCCTACGATAGCGACCATCTGCTTCGGCTTCACTTTAAAATTCACATCTTCCATGAGCAAACGATCCGAAGAATACCCAAAGGAAACATGCTTGAAGTTTACTTCGCCCCGCAGCGTTTCTGGAACAGGAATGTGGATCGCGTCTTCCTTTTCTTCCTCTTGATCTAAAATCTCAAAGATTCGCTCCAGTGCAGCAAATGCACTTTGTAAACTGTTGATCACATAAGAAACCTGCGTGATTGGTTCTGAGACCTGATTGACGTATTGTAAATAGGCCTGGACCAAACCAATCGATAATTGGCCGTTGATCACCATGATACCGCCAACGACCGCACTCGTCACAAAGCCTAGCTGGTTGATCAGCCGAATCAAAGGATTGATCGCGAAGCTGACGAACTGTGCTTTTTTGAAGGCTTGGAATTGCGCTTCGTTCAATGCATCCAAATCTTCCATCGTTTCTTTTTGTCGATTGTAAGACTTGATCAGCAAGTTTCCTGAGTAATCCTCTTCGGCTTTCGTTCCCACCGCTCCTAAAGCAACTTGATTCTCTGAAAAATATTCTTGGTTTTTATGAGCCAGACGGTTTGTCAAAAAGAGACTGATCAGTAGAATGACCACTATCCCCAAGGTAAGCAGTGGGCTTAAATAAATCATCAAGCCTAAACCAATCACGATCGATAGGACAGCGGAGATCATTTGCATCAATCCTACTTGCAGAACCTCAGATACTTTGTCTAAATCAAGTGTCGCTCGTGTCAACACATCCCCCGTTTTATACTGATCAAAGAAATTCATCGGCAAGCGGTTAAGCTTTTCCGTTAACAGCTTTCTCAGTCGCAGTGTTAACGTTTCAGCCACACTTGCCATAGTGTATTCTTGCAGCAATGAAAACAAAGAGACACCTAGCCATGACAAAAAGAGCAGTGCCACTGGACGGACCAGTGCATTAAATAAGCTCTCGACTGTTACCTGACCTGTTTGGATCAAGGAGATGATCGCATCCAATCCCTGACCTAAAATCAGCGGAGTGATCGCCATCAAAGCCGCGAAAAAAACTGCCGAAGAAACAATTATGACAAATCGACCTTTTTGTTCCATCAAGAGCTTCAACAGACGAATGCTGGTCTTTTTAAGCTCTTTTGGAGTTTCAGTTACCACTTCTTTTTCCTCAACTTGCTTGATGCTCATGCTTTTTCTCCTCCATTCCTTGAGATTTGGCAAATTCTTGATACACGCCGCAGGTTGTCAGCAGCTCTTCATGGGTACCTTTCCCCACGATTCGTCCTTCCTCTAAAACAATGATCTGATCCGCATCCTTAATCGTTGAAAGACGCTGCGCAACGATCACGATCGCCGCCTCGGACAAATACGTTTTCAGGGCCTTCCGTAATTTCGCGTCTGTTTGATAATCCAGTGCTGAGAAACTATCGTCAAAGAAATAAAGATTTGCTGGCTTGATCAAGGCTCTGGCAATACTCAACCGTTGCTTTTGTCCCCCAGAGAAATTATTTCCCTTTTGAGCAACAAACGCATCATATTGTCCATCTAACTGATGAATAAAGTCTTCTGCCTGAGCAGCTTTTGCAGCCGCCTGCATTTCTTTTTCAGTTGCCGCAGGATTTCCAAAGAGGAAATTGTCCCTGACCGTGCCGCTAAATAAAAATGCTTTCTGCGGGACATAGCTGATTCGATCTCTGAGGGCTTCTTGTGTCACCCCTTGAATCGGTTCAGCTAAGAAACGAATCTCACCCTTGGTCGTATCTCGTAGACGTAAAAGGGCTTTCGCAATCGTACTTTTACCCGATCCTGTTCCCCCGACAATCGCTGTCACCCCTTTTGGAATGTCAAACGTGATGTCGGATAAGACGGCTTCTTCCGCACCGCTATACGCGAAATCAACGTGATCGAAAACAGCAATCGGCGTATCCGTTACTCTAGCAAACGAGGTCTTCGGACCATCGACGATTTCTTCTTCTTTATCCAAAACTTCACCGATACGCTCCAAAGAAGCCAACGCCTTCGGGATCATTACGATCACCATCGCTGCCATCGTCAAGAACCATAAGCTCAAGATCGTATACTCACTGATCGCAGTCAGACTGCCGATCGGTACATTTCCTTGAACAACTAATAATCCGCCAAACGCTAAGACAGCAGTCATTCCTAAGCCCATGACTAAGTTCACTGTCGGATTCAAAACAGCAAATAATTTATTGACACGGATCATAACATCAGAATAGTTAAAGAATGTTTTGTCTGTACGTTCTTTTTCAAAATTCGTTTTATTGAATGCGCGAATCACTCGCACACCTGTATAAAATTCTCTTAGAATCTGCATCATTTTGTCCATCCGCTGCTGCATCACATCTGCGAGAGGAACAGCCTTCTTGATAACGATAAACGAAACGATCGAAAATAAGACGATCGATGCGATCGGTATCCAGACAAAGCGCCAAGAGATCATTCCTGTCAAAACGATCGACGCCAAGCAGATCAACGGCGCAGGAATAATCATTTGGAAGACCATCATCAAAATTTGTTGAATATTTGTAATGTCACTGGTTGTTCGAGCAAGTAACGTGGGGGTCCCGAATTCATCCATTTCAGCCATAGACAACTGCTGTGTTTTGCTGACTAGCTGCTTCCGCAGAAAATAGCCGAAGCGTCCAGCCAAAATCGCTGAATAATAACTTGCGATAATCGACACGATCCCCGTCAACACGGCGATCCCCAGCATCAATCCGCCATTTCGCCAAATCGCTCCTTGATCTCGCGTTAAAATACCTTCATCAATAATTTCAGCAACATAGTAAGGAATCATAAGTGTTCCAACCGCCTGCACGATCATTAAGATGAAGGTGCCCAAGAACATCGTTTGATATTCTTTGAAAAAGATTTTGAATAGTTTCATCTTTTTTTCCCTCCTTCTCCTATGTTAGAATAAAGTGTAACGTAACGTCACAGTCAAGCAAGAAATGAGGATTTCTATGAAAAAATATTTAACGATCAGTGAACTAGCAAAATACGCAGGCGTCAGTCGACGAACGTTGATCTATTACGATCAGATCCATCTTTTCAAACCAGCAAAAATTGGCGAAAATGGGTATCGTTATTACAGCATTGACCAGTATTTTGAATTAGACGTCATTCTCTTATTAAAAAACCTCGATGTTTCATTAGAGGAGATTCATGCCTTTTTGAAGAATCGAAACGTGGATTATGTCTTAGATGGATTCACGCGGCAAAAACAAAAAGTCGATGAACAAATCAACAAGTTAAGGAGCATTCGCGGAACTCTAGACAGCTATATCGAACGGTATACGACGTTAAAAAACTTTGACTTGGAGTCTATCACTTGTTCCTACCGTGAAGCAGAGTCCTTTGTTATTTCTGATACTATTGAAAATTTCGACGATATTGATTCCTTTCAAGTATATGGACGGTTTTATTCCTACGTAGAGAGCAGCGATCTGTTCAGCGGTTACCCCATTGGCTTTTTAGTCGACGGTGCGGCGTTCTACGAAGAGAACTTTCATGATGCGCCGTATCGAGCCCTCGTAAAAATCCCTGAAGACCGAATACACCTATATGATGAACATCGCGTCATCAAACGCCCCGCTGGTGACTATGTTTCTGGTTTTATCAAAGATGAGATTCATTATATCAATACCTTTAATAATCGTTTTAAAAACTATTTGAAGGAACATCACTTGGTTTTAAATGGAGATATCTGGGAATTACTCTGGCAAGATGAAGCCACATCGGAGCATCCTGAGGATCAGGTATTTGAAGTATTGATTCCAGTGACAAAAAAGATTGAATAGAATTTATAGACCAAAGAAATGATACAAAATGCTGTAAACCAAAACACCTTGACACCCTGTGTTTCAAAATGATAGGATGAAATGAAAACTAACGAAGGGAGAGAGCGCAATGATTAAGACTAACCAAGTAAACAACCTACAAATGATTGATCTAGCTGTGTCGTTTTATTCGAATAGAGGGACTTTTTCAACCGACTCTCTGCTTATTCGTAAATAAAGCGTATTTAGCAAACTGTCAATCATTCGGTTGACAGTTTTTTTGTATGGATTTTAATAAATAATCGACGGAGGTGCTTCCTATGAGTGGAACAAGAAAGGATACTAAGAAGAATAAACTAAACCAGAGGAACAATTCGATTCCTCTATGAGAGGATTAATAGTGAAAATAATAAAAGGAAAATACACCTCTGCTACTGTATACGCAGAGGCACTGACAGAAAGTACAAGAGGGCAACTTATGACTCTTTGTAATCAACCCTTTACAAAAGGTCAAAAGATTCGAGTGATGCCGGACACCCACAGCGGTGCGAGCTGTGTCATTGGAATGACGATGACGGTAACGGATAAAGTAGCTCCTAGCTTGGTGGGGGTCGACATTGGCTGCGGCGTCCACGTGACGAAAATCAAAAAAGGGATCAAACAAAATTTTGATAAACTCGATCGGGTCATTCGAAATCGGATTCCCAGCGGCCATCACTCCCACAGCAAACCCCAATATGCTTTCAATTTGGAGCACGTGCATGCACCTGTCCATCGGGGTGCTGCATTGCGAAGTATCGGAACATTAGGCGGCGGCAATCATTTTATCGAGGTCAACGAAGGCAATAATGGGATATATCTGGTCATTCACAGTGGCAGTCGAATTTTGGGAAAAGAAATTGCAGACTATCACCAAGAGATCGCCTATCAAAAGCTCACTGACGCACGCCAAGAGATACACGCACAACTAAAAGCTGCCGGCGCTAGTCTAGAGAAGCAATCCCTCGCCAATGTACTGAATGAATTGGAGATTCCTTACGAATTTTCTTTCGTTTCAGAAAATGATTTGGCAAACTATTTAGCAGATATGAAGGTCGCTCAACAATACGCTGCCTTCAATCGACAAACCATGGCGCTGACGATTTTAAAAGCAATGAAATGGGAAAAGCAGATCATTGAGAGCTTTGACAGTCCCCATAACTACATTGATACTGATCAGATGATCTTGCGCAAGGGAGCCGCTTCGGCTAGAAAGAATGAAAAAATGATCGTTCCATTAAACATGAAAGACGGCTCCCTCCTTGGGGTCGGCAAAGGC
>NZ_JBIOTD010000001.1:1650000-2505000 GCF_051715125.1 Enterococcus sp. AZ048
CGAACCGCTGACCTCCTGCGTGCAAAGCAGGCGCTCTCCCAGCTGAGCTAAGGCCCCGATATAAAATTGAGAGTAGACCTCTCAAAACTGAACGAATAAAAAGCAAGCCTGTGTAGTTTCCGTAACGTTCATCTAAGATGAACTATTTCCTTAGAAAGGAGGTGATCCAGCCGCACCTTCCGATACGGCTACCTTGTTACGACTTCACCCCAATCATCTATCCCACCTTAGGCGGCTGGCTCCAAAAGGTTACCTCACCGACTTCGGGTGTTACAAACTCTCGTGGTGTGACGGGCGGTGTGTACAAGGCCCGGGAACGTATTCACCGCGGCGTGCTGATCCGCGATTACTAGCGATTCCGGCTTCATGTAGGCGAGTTGCAGCCTACAATCCGAACTGAGAGAAGCTTTAAGAGATTAGCTTAGCCTCGCGACTTCGCGACTCGTTGTACTTCCCATTGTAGCACGTGTGTAGCCCAGGTCATAAGGGGCATGATGATTTGACGTCATCCCCACCTTCCTCCGGTTTGTCACCGGCAGTCTCGCTAGAGTGCCCAACTAAATGATGGCAACTAACAATAAGGGTTGCGCTCGTTGCGGGACTTAACCCAACATCTCACGACACGAGCTGACGACAACCATGCACCACCTGTCACTTTGCCCCCGAAGGGGAAGCTCTATCTCTAGAGTGGTCAAAGGATGTCAAGACCTGGTAAGGTTCTTCGCGTTGCTTCGAATTAAACCACATGCTCCACCGCTTGTGCGGGCCCCCGTCAATTCCTTTGAGTTTCAACCTTGCGGTCGTACTCCCCAGGCGGAGTGCTTAATGCGTTAGCTGCAGCACTGAAGGGCGGAAACCCTCCAACACTTAGCACTCATCGTTTACGGCGTGGACTACCAGGGTATCTAATCCTGTTTGCTCCCCACGCTTTCGAGCCTCAGCGTCAGTTACAGACCAGAGAGCCGCCTTCGCCACTGGTGTTCCTCCATATATCTACGCATTTCACCGCTACACATGGAATTCCACTCTCCTCTTCTGCACTCAAGTTTCCCAGTTTCCAATGACCCTCCCCGGTTGAGCCGGGGGCTTTCACATCAGACTTAAGAAACCGCCTGCGCTCGCTTTACGCCCAATAAATCCGGACAACGCTTGCCACCTACGTATTACCGCGGCTGCTGGCACGTAGTTAGCCGTGGCTTTCTGGTTAGATACCGTCAAGGGATGAACATTTTACTCTCATCCTTGTTCTTCTCTAACAACAGAGTTTTACGATCCGAAAACCTTCTTCACTCACGCGGCGTTGCTCGGTCAGACTTTCGTCCATTGCCGAAGATTCCCTACTGCTGCCTCCCGTAGGAGTTTGGGCCGTGTCTCAGTCCCAATGTGGCCGATCACCCTCTCAGGTCGGCTATGCATCGTTGCCTTGGTGAGCCGTTACCTCACCAACTAGCTAATGCACCGCGGGTCCATCCATCAGTGACGCAAAAGCGCCTTTCAAATAGAAACCATGCGGTTTCTATTGTTATACGGTATTAGCACCTGTTTCCAAGTGTTATCCCCTTCTGATGGGCAGGTTACCCACGTGTTACTCACCCGTTCGCCACTCCTTTTCTTTCGGTGGAGCAAGCTCCGGTGAAAGAAAAAGCGTTCGACTTGCATGTATTAGGCACGCCGCCAGCGTTCGTCCTGAGCCAGGATCAAACTCTCATATAAAGTGTTTGAAACAATCTTGCGATTGTTAAGCTCAATTTAATAATTGACTTGCTAGCATATTGCTTGCTATGTTGTTTGCTTCTATAGAATAGAAGCGCCCTACACATTTGGTTTGTTTTATTCGTTCAGTTTTCAAAGGTCTACGTTGTTTGTCGCTTTGTTTCAGCAACTTTTATATCATATCAGGTTTTTATTTAAAAGTCAACAACTTTTATTTAAAAACTTTTTGATAAAAAAACAAATTTGCTTCGCATTTCGTTCAAGCGACTTTATAAAAATACCACAAGATTTTCCATCCGTCAACAATTATTTCTAACTTTTTTCGAGATGTTTTTATCTCTTGGGAACATTTAATAATATAGCAATCTTCAACCATTAATGCAACTATTTTTTGTGATTTTTTTCAATCTTTTTTATTTTTCGAACGTTCATTTGAAACTCCAAAATAACGTTCGATTTTAAAACAAAAATAACGCTATCTTATCTTGAATTCCTTTGCAACTTTCGCATAAAAAAACAGCCAAGTATTACTCGGCTGTTTTTTCTTCCATCATTGGGATAAAAATTCTAAAAATAGTTCCCTTACCAACTGAACTTTCGACACTGATACTTCCTTTGTAGCTCTCTAAAAGTTTATGGGCGATTGACAGTCCCAGGCCATTCCCGCCTTTGGTCCGCGCGCGTGCTTTATCGACACGATAAAAACGGTTAAAGACTTTATCAATGTCCTCGTCAGGAATTCCTTCACCGAAATCTTGTATCGCGATTTCAAACTTGTTTAGAGTAGATGAAACAGAAAGATGAACTTCTTTTCGATCTGTGGAGTATTTTACAGCGTTGTCTAGAATGATAATCATGATTTGCTCCAAATGATTGCGGTAAATCTTGAGTATCTTCTCACCATCTAGATCGTCGTCCAAGGTAAATGTAAATTCAGGATACAGTAATTTGAAGTTATTGAATACTTGGTTCGTCACTTCTTTTGCTTTCGACGTTTCGTTTCCATAATAGACATCGACTTGTTCTGCCCGAGACAGGTCAAGCATCTCCTGCACAAGACTCTTCATACGAACCAGTTCTTGTAAGCTGGCTTGGATCGATTCATCCAAAATTTCCGGATCGTCTTTGCCCCAACGGTTCAGCATATTCAAATGGCCTTCGATGACTGCCACAGGTGTCCTCAATTCATGAGAGACGTCCTCAACAAATTGTTCCTGCTGCTCGATGTACATGCGGATGCGATCAATCACATCGTTGAAAATCACCGCCAGATCAGATAACTCATCATTGGTTGTAATTTCAGGCACATGCACCTCGGCTTGAGGGTCTTGTCGAATGATTTCCATGGTGTCTCGTAAAATCTTCACAGGTTTTAAGAAATAGGAAGATAACAGGAACCCTAAAAAGCTGCTCAACAATAGCGAAACGATCTCCAGGACAATCAGCGTCAGCAGCAGTTTGCTGCGCATCTCGTAAAAATCAGACAGCTCATAAAAGACTTGAGCATAACCAATCTTTTCCCGAGTCTTTTTAGAATAAATCGGCTCTACAGATAAAAAGCCGTTCTTTTCATCCACGGTAACGATCGTAGGCGCCTTGTGCTTCGTTTGAACTAAGGGCTGGTAATCCTTTTGTGTTTTAAAGATCAGTTTCTTATCTAAATTGTAGATATCCAGAGACAATTGACGCTGACCGAGTTCAGAAATAAAGTCATCAATGCGCATCATGTTGCCTTCTAATGTCATGTTTTGATCGTACATCGCATTGTCTTGCGCGTCTGTTTCCGTCAATGTCCGATACGTATTGACAAGTGTCAGCTCTTCATCCGCATTTGCCAGACGAGAAGTCACTTCAGAGATCGTTCGCTCGACGTTGGTTCTTTCTTTAGTGACGATCAAATTCACGGAGGATTTATACGTGATCACAGCGAAGATCGTAAAAACGACGAATATAAAGAAAGAACTTGTAAAGGCCCACTTGATGGTGAGTGAGGGCCCCTTCAGTTCTCTTTGTTTCTTGATAAATTTTCTCATGAGCGCATAACGTAACCAGTACCACGGACGGTTTGAATATAGCTGTCTTCGCCTGGTACATCAATTTTATTCCGCAAGTAACGAATGTATACATCCACTACGTTGGTTTCTACTTCTGTTTCGTAACCCCAAACTTTGTTAAGTAAAACATCCCGGGCAAGAACAACGTTGACATTTTCCATAAGCGTCAATAGCAATTCGTATTCACGTTTGGTCAATTCAATGATTTCATTTCCGCGACGTACGACACGATTTTCTTTTTCGATCGTTAAGTCACGATAAGTGATCGTCGTTTGTTTAGCAACATTCTTATCGCCTTCGATATCAATTCGACGAAGCAACGCACGTAAACGCGCCAATAATTCTTCGATCGCAAAAGGTTTGACGATATAGTCGTCGGCACCGTGATCTAATCCAGAAACGCGGTCGATCACAGAGTCACGGGCTGTCATCATGATGATCGGTGTGTTTTTCACCTGACGAACACGGCGGCAAACTTCCAGACCATTCAATTCAGGAAGCATCAAGTCAAGTAAGATTGCATCCCAGTCACTTTCTAAAGCGGCTTCGAGTCCTGTTCTACCATTATAA
The DNA here is from genome assembly GCF_051715125.1 of Enterococcus sp. AZ048. Lineage (NCBI taxonomy): Bacteria > Bacillati > Bacillota > Bacilli > Lactobacillales > Enterococcaceae > Enterococcus > Enterococcus sp. AZ048. The sequence goes on from NZ_JBIOTD010000001.1 coordinate 1,654,338, forward strand.
TGAACTTCTGTATCATAGCCTTCGTGTTTCAATTCTAGTTCGACAAAACGAGCTAGATTTTTCTCATCTTCAATGATCAGAATATTACTCATTTTTTTAGTTCCTTTCCAAGTTGAATTTCATTAAACCTCTATTATTATAGGGCTAAACCTGTCAAAAAGCTATAGCTAGTTATCACTAAATGTTATAAATAACTTTTGCTATTCTTCGTGGTACCAACTATAGTGATAAATTCCTTCTTTATCCATCCGTTCATAGGTGTGGGCACCGAAGTAATCCCGTTGTGCTTGGATCAAGTTTGCTGGCAAACGTTCCGCACGGTAAGAATCATAATACGTAATGGCAGATGAGAATGTTGGTACAGGGACCCCTGCTTGAACAGCGATCGCCACAACTTCACGAACGGCTTGTTGGTATTTTTCAGTGATTTCTTTAAAGTAGTCATCGAGCATCAAGTTCGCAAGATCGGCATCTTTGTCGTAAGCATCTGTAATCTTTTGCAAGAAACGTGCACGAATGATACAGCCGGCACGCCAGATTTTCGCGATATCGCCGAATGGCAAATCCCAGTCGTATTCTTTTGATGCAACACGTAATTGAGAGAACCCTTGCGCATAGCTCATGATTTTACTGAAATACAAGGCTTCACGGATTTTTTCGATTAATTCTTTCTTATCGCCTTCGTATTTATAAGGAGCTGGTCCAGAAAGAACTTTGCTGGCTTCGACACGTTCTTCTTTATAGGCAGAAATGAAACGAGCAAAAACAGATTCTGTGATCAATGGCAGCGGCACACCTAAATCTAAGGCGCTTTGTGATGTCCATTTACCAGTACCTTTATTTCCTGCAGCATCTTTGATCATATCAACGATCGGCTCGTCGGATCCTTCATCGTCTTTGCGCGTCAAAATGTCCGCAGTGATCTCGATCAGATAGCTGTCTAGTTCCCCTTTGTTCCATTCTGAGAAAACTTCTGCCATCTCGTCAACAGAAAGACCTAGCAAATGTTTCATCAAATCATAGGATTCAGCGATCAATTGCATATCCCCGTATTCGATACCGTTGTGTACCATTTTTACATAATGGCCCGCACCGTTTTCACCGATATACGTAACACATGGTTCGCCATCTTCTGCTTTCGCAGCGATTTGTTCAAAGATCGGCGCAACCAAATCGTAGGCCTCTCTTTGTCCGCCCGGCATCATTGAAGGGCCTTCGAGTGCGCCTTTTTCCCCACCGGAAACGCCTGTACCGATGAAATTGATTCCTGAAGTCGACAATTCTTCATTCCGACGAATGGTGTCTTGGAAGAAGGTGTTCCCTCCGTCGATCAAAATATCGCCTTTATCTAAATGCGGCAACAACGATTGGATAGTTGCGTCGGTTGCTGGACCTGCTTGCACCATCAAAAGGATACGACGTGGTTTCTCGATCGCTTCTACAAACTCCTCGATTGAGAATGTTGCTTTTAAGTTACGGTCAGGGTGCTCTGCGACTACCGCTTCAGTTTTAGACCCAGTCCGGTTGAACAAAGCGACAGAATATCCGCGGCTTTCAATATTCAAGGCTAGATTTTTTCCCATCACGGCCATACCTACGACGCCGAATTGTTGTTTTGACATAGTTATCCTCCTAGTTCATGCTGTAATTCCCATTGGAAAAAATAAGAGTGATCCTCCCTATGGCTTCTCCACGAAAACTCACTGAATGATTCCACAGGTCAAATGCGCGACTATTCGAACAATTCATATAAACAGTGATTCCTTTATTGGAACTGTGTATAGTCAACTTATTTATTCAATACGTTTCTCATTATATCCTAAGAAAGTGAGAATGGAAAATGAATAGTGTTTTTTTGAGAAAAGCAAGCTTTATTTGTCTTTTTTCACCATGTTTTTCCAAGGCTTTAACGAAATTTGACAAGTCCGGCTTTTCACCCAGTAAAGACGGTGCGGATCAGAATGTCCAATGAGTGGACTGTTCTTTTCGCATCGCCTGCGCTTGACGCTTGAAAATCTAAGAAAAAAACCTCAAGACTCCATGGTTAGTCTTGAGGTTTTGACTTTCTCTATTAAAAAGTGCTTATGCTTCTTTAGACATAACATCTTTTCCATCATAGTAGCCGCAGTTGGCACATACGTGATGGCTCTTCTTCATTTCGCCACAGTTAGGACATTCGTTTAATCCTTTAATGGTCAATTTGTAGTGAGTACGACGTTTGTTCTTTTTAGCTTTTGATGTTTTTCTAGCTGGTACTGCCATTGGGTGTTACACCTCCTTATAAAATGAAGTATCATTAGTGATACATTTTATTCCAATCTTACTTGTCATCTTCTGATTCGTTGAACAGCTCAGATAATTTCGCAAGACGAGGATCAATTGTTTCAGCGACCTCTTCTTTTTTCTGTAAGTAGTCTTCTTCACTGACGACTTCCCAATCGTTTCCTTTCGGCAAATCAGTCGTGCGTAATTCTTTTTCAGAAAAAACTTGCATCGGAATCGCTAATAAAATGTTGTCTTCGATAGAATCGGTCAAGTCGATCGTATCCGTGTCTAGGACAAGGATCTCTTCATCCCGTTCTTCTTCCATAGAAGACCATTGCTCCCGTGTCATGAATACTTCGTCCACTGAAAGATCAAGTGGCAGATCAACTGGTTCCAAGGAGCGGGCTGAAGGAACAGTTACAACAGTTTTCAAACGATAATGTAAAATATATTCATTTTTTCCGACAGATAAGATTCCTTCTACAGCAACCGGAGCTACTGCTAAGACCTCGTTATCACGGGCTGTCAACGCCTCATTCACATCGATCGTTTCTGAAAAATTTAGTGCTTCTTCTTTATAGCGGCGCAATTCGCCAATCGACCATTTCATCATTCATCACCTCTAAGCAACAATCGATATTATACAGGTGGAAAAAACCTTTGTCAATGAAATTTTCTTGACACCCTTAAAAGCTTTATGAGCTTGGTCAGCTTTTGAGCATTAAGACTAAAATTTATAAAAATCGTTTCTCAGATTTATATAAATTTTCGCTTAATGTCGATAAAGCTAGCTCAGAAAGCTAGACACCTCGAAAGGCTGGACGAACTCGTTCAGATTTTGAGCAATAAGACTAAAATATTTTTAAATTGCTTTTCAAATTTCAAAATATTTTCGCTTATTGCTGAAAAATCTAGTTCGGGAAGCCAGACATACTTAAAAGCTTTGCCAGTTTTTCTTCACGCTTTAGCGTGATTAGAAAAATGGTATGCGTACGAAAATAAAAAGAATTTTACGTCAGAAAAATTCTCACCTTATTACTGAGCTAGCTAAGCTTATAGGTATCATAGAAATATCGACAATGCGCCATCCTCTGTATTCTTCATAGAAAAGGACTGTGACATAAACATGTCGCAGTCCCCACATTTCCTTTAAAAACAACGATCTAATGGTTTAGATAGCTGTAGTTTGTCCACGGTAAACGATACCGCGACGAGGGTCAACAGTGACTAATTCGCCGTCAACAACTGTTGAAGTTGCGTCTTTCGCACCCACAATCACAGGGATATCTTGAGCGATACCGACAACTGCAGCGTGCGAAGTCAAGCCGCCATCTTCAACGATCAATGCAGCAGCTTTTTCAATCGCTGGCATGTAGTCTTTGTCAGTTGTTGGTACAACTAAGACCATACCGTCTTTTGCATTTTTGATTGCTTCGTCAGCAGATTTTGCTACGACTGCATGGGCAACGACTGTTGATTCGCCGATTCCTTGTGCTTGTAACAATTTAGAACCGATCATTTGAACTTTCATAACGTTGGTTGTTCCACGTTCGCCAACTGGTACACCAGCAGTGATCAAGATCAAGTCGCCTTCTGATGCGAAACCTAAGTCAACAGCTTTTTGAGCAGCTAAGTCGAACATTTCGTCAGTTGTTGTTGGTTTTTCAGCAACTGTTGGGAAGACACCCCAGTTAACCATCAAGCTGCGTTTTGTATGTTCGTCGAATGTGACAGCCAAGATGTCAGCATCTGGACGGTATTTAGAGATCATACGAGCTGTGTGGCCTGATTCAGTAGCAGCAACGATTGTTTTAACGCCTAAGTTTTTCGCAGCGCGTGCAACAGATAAACCAATTGTTTCAGTCACATTTGATTTGTCAAATTCGTTGATTTGGAATGAACCTAGTTCTGACAAAGCAGCTTCTGCTTCCATGTCGATACGAGCCATTGTGCCAACAGCTTCAACTGGGTATTTACCATTTGCAGATTCACCAGAAAGCATTGTAGCGTCTGTTCCGTCAAATACAGCGTTGGCAACGTCAGATGCTTCCGCACGTGTTGGACGTGGGTTTTCTTGCATTGATTCTAACATTTGAGTGGCTGTAATAACCGGTTTGCCTGCATAGTTACATTTTTTGATGATGCGTTTTTGAACCATTGGTACTAATTCAGGAGCGATTTCAACACCCATGTCTCCACGAGCGATCATGATACCATCAGAAACTTTGATGATTTCATCGATGTTATCGATTCCTTCTTGTGATTCGATTTTAGGGAAGATATGCACGTGTGTCATATTTTTTTCTTCTAAAATTTCGCGAATATCAAGAACGTCTTGTGCTTTACGTACAAAACTTGCAGCGATGAAGTTGATGTCGTTATCCAAACCGAAACGGATATCGTCTGCATCTTTTTCAGTGATACCAGGTAAGTTGATTGAGATTCCAGGAGCGTTTACCCCTTTACGAGAACCTAGCATACCTGCATTTTTAACGACCATGATCAATTCACGGTTTGCATCGTCTTTGTCAACGATTTCCATGTCGATCAAGCCATCATCGAATAAGATGTGTCCGCCGATATGTGCATCGTCGAATAGGCCAGGGTAAGTAACAGCGATTTTTTCTTTTGTACCTTTCAATTCAGAATCCATTGAGATACGTGTTTTGTCGCCTACGTTAAATTCGATATATCCAGCACGACCATAGTCTGCTTCTGTTGTATCTTGAACAGTTGTACGGATTTCAGCACCTTTTGTATCTAAAAGAATACCAACGTCTTTACCAGTTTTTTCAATTGCTTCATGAACCATGTGCATACGTGATAATTGTTCTTCGTGATCTCCGTGTGAGAAGTTGAAACGGAACACGTTAGCACCAGCTTCAATTAATTCTGAGATTGTTTCAACCGTGTTGCTTGCTGGTCCTAATGTACTAACGATCTTCGTCTTTTTCATTACGTAATACGCTCCATTCTTGATTGTTTATAATATATAGCTTTCACTATTATTAACGAGATTAAAATGAGATTTCGTTGTTTAGATCATATAAAGAAAGATCTGGTTTGTGTTTTTTGTTTTCTAATGCGTCGACGATATCAGCAGCAACCACTTCATTGTCCTTGATACCAATACACAATCCGCCTTTGCCTTCTAAAAGCAAGTCAACAGCGTATGAACCAAATTTGCTTGCCAAGACACGGTCGCGTGCACTTGGAGCGCCGCCACGAACAACGTGACCTAATACACTGACACGTGTATGGAAGTCGCCGTATTCCGCTAATTTATCCGCGAATTCATTTCCGCCCATCACACCTTCAGCAAGGATGATCAAGCAATGTTTCTTCCCGCGGTCGCGGCCTGCTTGGATTTTCTTCGCGATTTTCGCCATGTCGAATTCGTGTTCTGGAATGACGATTTCGTCAGCACCACCAGCAACACCTGACCATAAAGCGATATCGCCTGCATTACGTCCCATAACCTCGATAACGAACGTACGAACGTGTGAAGTCGCTGTATCACGAATACGGTCGACAGATTCTAGCACGGTGTTGATCGCTGTATCGAACCCGACAGTAAAGTCTGTTCCTGGAATGTCATTATCGATCGTTCCTGGGATACCAACCGCTGGATAGCCGTGTTTTGTTAACGCCATCGCTCCGTGATAAGAACCGTCACCACCGACAACAACTAGGCCTTCGATACCGAATTTTTTTAATTGTTCGATCCCTTTTAATTGCCCTTCTTCTGTAGCAAATTCTGGGTAACGAGCTGAATATAAGAAAGTTCCGCCTCGTTGGATCTTATCGCCGACATCTGCAACGTCTAAACGACGGATATCACCAGCGACTAAACCGGCAAAACCATAATTGATGCCATAAACTTCCATGCCTTCAAAAATCGCTTTACGAACCACTGCACGAACAGCAGCGTTCATTCCGGGAGCGTCTCCTCCACTTGTTAAAATTCCAATGCGTTTCATTTTCTCACCTCATAAGTATTCTCAAAAAACATACATCGTGTAATTCATGGTACATTCTACCAAAAAACATCCCAAAAGTCTTGGGATGTCTATGGGAAAAGCGCGTATTTTGAAAAAAGTTTTTGAAAGTTACAAGAAATCATCTTATTACGACGTTTTGTTCCCCTAATATGTCACTTAAAGCATTTAAGAGGGTGTCATTAACCCCCACCCAAAACTTTTTATCCAGCACAATCTTCCGTTTGCTTTTTTCATAATAGATCACTACGGGCACTTTTCCGGGGGCCAATTGCAATCTTTCGGCAATTCCTTGTTGGATTTCAGGCGAATCTTGCTCCGCCTGCACTCTCAAATAGAGGGTCCGGTCGCTGATCGCATCTTCTGCCGTCTGTGCCAATACCAACTCTTCTACCAGCAGTTGAAGTGCCTGGTCATACCGGCTGCGTTCGACTTTGCCTTGCACATAATAGACCTTTTCCAGCTCTAGTTCGTTGCGGAGGCGTCGATAAGGTTGCGGAAAAATGGTCAAGGAGATTTCGCCGCTTTGGTCATTCCCTGTTAGAAATGCCATCTGCTCCCCTTTTTTGGTGCGGATCTCACGGATATCTTTTAAATAGAAGAGAATCTTTCCGTGATTTCCCACCGTGAGCTCCGTGATCGGCAGCAGATCCCTTTGTTTCAATAGTTTCGGGTAGTTTTCAGTCGGGTGACCGGAAACATACAACCCAAGGTATTGTTCCTCGTAATCCAGACGTTCTGCCAACGAGAAATCGTCGGAAGGACGCTCCTTCAAACTCATGACATCCAGCAAGGACATACTCCCGCCGCTGTATTGCACGTTTTGGATCTTGCCTTCTAGCCCATCTGCTAACTCTTTTCGATTGGCATGGAGTGCGTCAAAGGCGCCTACATAGATCAACGGGGCTACGTATTCATTCTTCAGCCAGCGGGTTTCGATTCGCAGCAGGAAATCATCCAGTGACTTGAAGGCTCCCTCTTCTTTCCGAGTGGTGATGACGTCGCTGACAAAATCCCGTCGCATGCCCTTGATGGCATCCAGCCCGAATCGGATCACGTCCTTTTCTACTAGAGTAAAGCTGTAGCTGCTGCGGTTGATGTCTGGCGGCAATAATTTGACCCCTGCTCGATTCGCTTCTGCGATATACTCCCGCAGCTTCTTAGGGTCGTTTCGCACCGACTGCATGAGCGCCGTGTAAAAAGCCCCCGGATAATGGACCTTCATGTAGGCCATTTGATAACCGATAAAGGAATACGCGACAGAATGCGAACGGTTGAAGCCGTAATTAGCAAAGCGCTCGATATAATCATAGACTTCTTCCGCACTTTTTTGACTGTGTCCGCGGGAAACGGCACCACTGACAAAATGACGTCTTTCTTCATCTAACAGGTCTTTTTTCTTCTTACTGACGGCACGACGCAAGATGTCGGCTTCCCCTAGAGTAAAGCCCGCCATCTGAGCCGCGACTTGCATGATCTGCTCTTGATAGACGATAAACCCGTAAGTCGGCGCCAAAATCTTTTCAACAGAAACATCTGGATACGTGACTTGTTCTCGTCCATTTTTTCGTGCAATGAATTGGTCGATGATTTGCATCGGTCCTGGTCGATACAATGCGTTGACCGCCACGATATCCTCAAAAGAGGTCGGATGGAGATTGCGCAACACTTTGCGGATACCAGCCGATTCAAATTGGAACACACCGCTAGTTTCTCCTCGTTGGAACAAGGCCAAAGTCTCCAGGTCGTCTAATGGGACATTTTTCAAATTCAATTCCTCACGGTAGACGCGTCGAATATTTTGCTGCGCATTGTCAATGATCGAGAGGTTTCGCAAACCTAAAAAATCCATTTTCAAAAGCCCGATCGCTTCAACGTCTGTCATGGTGAATTGTGTCAGCAGGATATCTTCAGACCCGTTTTGCAATGGCACGACGGACATCAAATTCACATCGCTGATCACGACTCCCCCTGCGTGCGTCGATACGTGTCGAGGCAAGCCCTCCAGCGTCAGAGCCGTTTGGAAAAGCAGGTCACTGCGTTCATCGCTGGCGACCAATCGTTTTAGCGGTTCGGATTTGTCATAGGCTTCTCGCAAGGTAATTTTCAACTGACTGGGAATGGCTTTGGACCAGCGATTGGCTTCACTTTGGGATAAGCCGAACACACGACCTACATCCCGCAGCACCATTTTCGCTGCCATCGTCCCAAATGTCGCGATTTGTGAGACATGGAAATGCCCATATTTTTCGTGGACGTAATGCAGCACTTGACTCCGGCGGTTATCAGGAATATCCAAATCGATATCCGGCATGCTATTTCGTTCGGGATTCAAAAAACGTTCAAACAATAGGTCATACTTGATCGGATCAACATCCGTGATGCTCAAGACGTATGCGACCAAGGAGCCTGCTGCTGATCCACGACCGGCACCCGACACGATTTTGCTGCGATGGACATAATCCATCACGTCCCAAACGATCAAGAAGTAGTCATCGAACCCCATATTATGGATGATGCCCAATTCACGGGTCAGACGTTGGCGATAGTCATCGGTGACGTCTGCGATTCGTTCCGGCAGCTTTTGCCAGCAAAGCTCTTGCAGATAGGCGTCTGCCGTCTGCTGTGTAGGGACCGGATAATGAGGCAATAATTTTTGATGCAGCGGCAACTCAAATTGACACTGCTCGACTAATTGCTGCGCATGCCTCACCGCTTCTTCCTCCTCGAAGCTGTCCGCCAGTGTCTGCATCTCCAGCAGATAATTGTCTCCGAGCTGATTGGTCAGTTCTTCCCGCGGAATTTGATTCCCGTTTTGAATATGATTCATGACCTTGATCGCAAAAGCTTGCGTCGTGTCCAAATAGGCAACTTCATGGATCGCGATTTTCGGCAAGCTTTTCGGCAGCGACGACAGGTTTGTGGCAGGCGAGATACCTAAATACCTTTTACCCTCGCCTATTTCCCCGAAGGCTGAAAAAACAGCGTCCATTGGATTAGATAATCCGTCAACGGGAAGAACGGTGATTAGATTTTCCCTGTTTAAGTTATATTCCTGCAAAGGTAACGGTTTTTCAGCCATCATACGCGTACTGGATAAACGCATCAATTCCTGATACCCAGCCACATTCTTGGCATAAAGCACCACGCGCTCCGTGGATTCCCCATAATAAAAATCCAATTCCAGCCCGATGATCCCTATCATTTGATTTTTTTGGCACGCTTGGAAAAACTCCACCGCACCGTATAACACATTTTCATCAGTGATCGCGACAGCAGTGTACCCGCGCGCTTTCGCTGACGCCACATAGTCGCTGATCGTTAACGTACTTTTCAATAAAGAATAGGAAGTTTTCGTATAAAGTTGTGGGATTTGCATGAGTTCCTCCTACTTCGTATTTGTGTCATTGCTTTCCCATAGTGCTAAGGAAAGGAGAACTGGTATTCTCTTTCTTCTGTCAGTCTATCATACTATACAATAGAACAATAACTGCTAGAATGGCTTTCTATACTTAAAAATAATCGTTCGCTTTTTTTCTAGTTTCTTTCATCAGTCTTTTCTTTACATTTTCAAAAAAAATGCTAAACTGAACCTAGAATTCCCTGCGAAAAGAGGTGCTCTGGATGAAATATTTAGTGACATTATTTTGGGCTTTCGCAATTGGACAAGCCGTTTGTTATTTAGGCGGCGCCTTGCAAAGCGGTTCTTATAACTTCGAATTATCTACGATTATTTCACTTATTGTCGGCGTGATCGCGCTTATCGCTGCGCGTTTTGTGTCTCCTAAAAAAAGCAATGCTTAAACAAAACCAGTTACTTTATTGTAACTGGTTTTTTGTTTATTTCAAATTTAGAGTTAGTGAAAGTTATAAGCGGTGTTTTTCTCTTACCCGCTCCATTGATAAGCTTGCTTTTCAGTTTAGAATGAAGCGACGCTGACATCATTCCTATAATGATGTGAACAAAGAACCTAACGATCTACTCGATACCACTGAAAACCTCTATACAAATTAATCCCTGCGACTATGAACCAAACAGCCGAAACCAATTGGTTATAGTGGAAATCCGTAAAAAACAGAAAAATCACACCGCCGATCCATTGGTAGCCGGATTTCCAAAAAAGATGGTACCACTTTTTTTTATTCATCTCTTCCCACTCCCATTTTGATACATCCAGAATTTTTATAGTCCTCAAGTTAAAGTATAGCACCCGCACACCCTCTTAGGATGCATCTCTAAAAATTAGCAGGTTTTGTCCATTTTTTACAAAAAAAGACTGCCCTAAATTGGACAGCCTCAGTAAAATTACTAATCAAAAGCTAAATTTTAGTATTCGTTAACAGCAATTTTCGGAAGTTGAAGGTACTTAAGATAATGTTGCCCAATACACAGGCGCTCGTTACTAAGAAGACGGCGGGATAGCCAAGAGAATGCGCCACCGTCGAACCTAGCATCGGCCCGATGACTTGTCCGAAATTATTGAACATTTGATTATAGCTGAAGATACGACTCACGCCTTCTGGCGGACTGATTTTGCTGATCAACGTATTGATTGACGGCATCAGCGCACCGGTTGAGAAGCCTAGGAAAAAGCGCAATACACCGAGCTGGAAGGGTGTTTTAACAAAGGCCATCGGAATGAAGCAGACCAGCGACAAGACGAGACCCGCCAATAATACCTTGTGATTTCCGATGCGGTCGCCGATTTTTCCTAACGTTGGTGAGGAAGCAATCGCCGATACGCCAGCCACTGAAACGATCATCCCGCTGATGACAAGGGCATTACTGCTGCTGCCGCTCAGGTCACGAATGTACAACGTCAAGATAGGGCTGATGCTGGTGACACCCACCTGCAAGATCAATGAACTAATGAATAATCCGATCAAAATCGGCATGTAGTTGATTCGTTTGCGCAATTCGTTCATGCTGATAACATCGGCTTTTTCGATTGGTTGAAAGTCTTCCTTGACCATCGTGACTGTCAAAATCGTACAAATCAGCAAAATGATCCCCGTAATGATAAAGACATTTCGCAATCCAAACCATTGTGCCAATAGACCGCCGATCAACGGACCGATCAGATTCCCGGCGACCCCGCCAGTAGCCAGTGTCCCCAGTGCCCAGCCGCTCTTTTGCTTGGGTGCCTGTGAAGCGATCAAGGCCGTCGCGTTCGGCATATACCCCGACAATACGCCAGTCATGAAGCGCATGATCAACAGCCAGTAAACATTTGAGACGAAGGCTAACGAGCCCATGGTGATCGTCATTCCAGCAGCGGCACGGACCATCATCAACCGCCTGCCTTTGCGGTCTGCCAAATTCCCCCACAAAGGTGCCACGATCGCAGCAGAGAAGGCGGTCACTGAAATCGCTAGTCCAGCAAACAAATCTACTTGCGACTTGGGTGTTCCTAATTCTTCAATGTAGACTGGCAAAAAAGGCATAACTAAACTGAAGCTCGCACCAGTAAAAAAACAACCGATCCATGAAATCAAGAGATTTCTTCGCCAATTGATTTTCATCTTCTGTATCCCCTTTCTTACCTCTTTCATTTCTATACTATAGCAGAATCAGACAGAAAAAACTTTTCTCTTCCCTTATCAAACGGGACAAAATGTTAATACTTTCATCAATTTTAAGCGCCCCGGTTGCGTTTTCTAATGGATGTGCTAGACTGAAACAAATTGAAAACAAGCTTTCTGTTTCATTTTACAGAATGAAATATACGCTTAGAACGATTCTTATTCTTCATTGAAAGAATAAATACACTAATACGAAGTAGGGGATTTTATGAAAAAATTGATCGCGATTGATTTAGATGGAACGACACTGAATCAAGATTCAAAAATTACTGATAAAACCGCCAAAACTCTGCGCCGCGCGATTGAGGATGGTCACTCCGTTGTGATCGCCACAGGACGCCCTTATCGCATGAGTAAAAACTTTTATCAAGAATTGCAGCTTACTACGCCGATGATCAACTTTAACGGCGCTCTCGTTCACCTGCCAGAAAAATCATGGATCGGCGAGCAAGAAACATCCTTCAATCGGAGCATCGTGTTTGATCTGATGTCGGAAAAGAAAAACTTAAAATTGGACTTTATCGCCGCGGAAAATCGCGACACGTTCTTTATTGACGACTTGAACTTCTTTGATCAGCATTTCTTCGCCAGCGACTTTGCTACGAACGAGAATTTGTTGACCGTTAATACCTTGCAGACCAATCCAACCTCTGTTTTGTTACGAAGCCAGCCTGAAAATGTCGGCAGCGTTTCTGAAGAATTGAAGCAGCAGTATGGACACGAGGTGGAAGTGAATACTTGGGGCGGGCCAAATCCTATTTTGGAAGTCGTAGCTAAGGGCATTCACAAAGCACACGGATTGAAGCGCGTGATCGACACTCTCGGCATGAATCAAAAAGACATCATTGCTTTCGGCGATGAACACAATGACGTCGATATGTTGAAATTTGCCGGCTGGGGCGTATCGATGGCAAACGGAACTGACCAATTGAAATCCGTTGCGAACGACATTACCGAAAAGCCGAATACCGAAGACGGTATGGCAGATTATTTAACGAAATACCTTGATTTATAGAAACTATGGGAAGAATCCTTTGATTCTCTTCCATAGTTTTTTTATTTTTCGAATAATTCGATGGCTTTTTCAGCAAAGCGCTGCCCAAAGACCTCAAAGACCGCCTTCGATTCCTCATAATGATCCCCGACGGCATCCAACGCCACCGGTCCATGATGGATAAAGGGCTGTCCGAAGGCTGAACCGCCGGAATACACCAGCATCCCCTTTACCAGCAAAATCCCAAGCATTGAAAGAATCGCAGTGTCACTTCCCCCTTGCGCATAATGAGCAGTCGCGAATCCTCCGCCAAGCTTGCCAGCAAAGGAAATCCCCTTGCTTTCCTCCAGCAGCCAACGCGTCATGCGCCAGTGACTCGTCGCCATATAGGTGGGAGACCCAAAAACAATGCCTGTGGATTCCTTCAAATAAGCGGCATCCACAGGCTCCTCCACTGAAAAGAGCCGTCCTTCACAGCCTGCCTTTTCCATTCCTGCTACGATAGTCTCCGCCATCTCCTTTGTCTGTCCAGTCTTGCTGTAGTAAATTACTGCCAGTTTCATAAGAACCGCTCCTTTACCCTTTTCTTCGATAGTACGCCTTAATGCGCGGCCTTTTCAACTACAAAAAAAGAGCCGCCTCTTAAAGAAGCCGCCCCTTTCGAACTAATTCACTACTGTGTATTCATCGATCGTCTTTCCATCTTTGTCCTTCAGAACCAGCCACCCATTGGTTCCGCCAAAGTAAAGAAAGAGTCCTGTTTCATTCACACTTTTAAAAATGATATCTTCCGTCGCCGTAAACTCTGAGAATTGCTTTGCGTGATCGGCCCTCAGCTTTTCCCCAAAACGCCCGTCAAATCCGATCGAGCCGTCCTTTTTTAGAGGGATTTCCTGCGTCAGCTTCGCACCAGCCTTCACCAGCATTTCATTGCGCTTTTGCCAAATCACCTCAGCCTTTGAATCCTTGTGATCCACATAAAAAGAAATTTCACTGACCTTTTTATTCCAACGGTGCTGCGCCTTCGCAGGTTTGGCTTTGATTTTTTGGTTTTCATAGCCAAAGGCTGCCAGAATAGCAAAGAGCTCTTTTTGCTGTTCTGACACTGTTGGAAAATGATTGGAAGCAATTTTCTGCGTCTCAAATAACCCCGCCGTTTTCAGCGCGTTCTCCTGCCACACATCCAACATCTGCTGGGCTAAGTCACGACCTTCTACTTCCCACGGCACCGAGATCTTCACCAGACTATCCGCTTTTTTTAGAGACGCAGAATCAATCATTGGACTGTAGTCGATCGCCTGCGGTTCACGTCCCTTAAAATACAGCAGCAGTTCGGTTTCTTCAGGTTTCGGCAGTTCTTTCAAGTCACGATAAATGTTCATTACCCCTCGTTCACCAAAGCGAACAGTAGTCACGTGTTGCTCTATTTCTACATTTAGCTGAATCATCGACGATCCCTCAAATCTTTTTTCTTTAAGCATAGAGAAAAAAGCGGTCTGCGTCGAATGATTTGCCTGTATCAAGCCTTTCTAACCAGCCTAAATAAGCTTTACTTTCAAGAATACTTTCTGCGGCTCCCCCGCTCCTGCCAACGTTGGACTTTTCAGGAGCGTGGGCCATCTTTATGCGTATTCTCGTCGTCGTATGCGATCGAGTAACCGCTTTCGTTTTTTCTTAGGCTTCTTTGGCGGCGAGTCCTTATTTGCAGAAATACTGATTTTCTGCGGCTCCTCCACTCTAGCGGTTACGAGGAGTCTGACGGGAGTCGCAGTATCATCCACATCTACGTCCTCTAAGGAGGCATGCGGCGGCAAGCAAGCCAGGATCAGCATAAACGCCTGCTGTTCCGTGAGCTCCCGCGGATCGGCACCTGCTGGAAGTGCGATCTTCTGGATCAGCCAGCCCGGTTTTGGCCGCTCTTCGACAATGGACAGATCTTCTGGGATTCGAATGTTGGCGATCGCTGCTGGACCCGCCGCCAACTCATTTCCCTGTCTCTCACGTTTCTTAGGTACAGAAGCCGGTCTTATTTCTGGTGCGATTTCCTGTGACGTCACACCGGCTGCTTCCATCAACTGTGTCAACGGATCTTTTGCCTTTGGTTTTCTTTTTGTTTTTGCGCCTGAATCAAAAATCGGTGTCACCTTTTTGAGAATCACCTTAGCGCCTAAAACTTCCTTGAACAGACGAACACCGTCTTTTTCAAATAAGTCCAATTTTGTTAATTTCGTCAGAGACGCTTTCACGTCTTCTGCGGTTTTACTTGTATCAAAATCCTTTAAGCGAAAATGATGGTTTTTGCCATCGCCTCGCGCGAATGTCGCATCTAATGTTGTTGTTACGTGCATCTGCTTTCTCCTCTCTCTTTAAGTGTCACGCTCCTTCCCTTTTTTCTTGTCATGATTCGGCTGCTCCTGCTAAAGCGGCGTAAACCGTTTGTTCTGAAAGTCCTTCGTCTTCTTCGCTATAGGATAATACGGGAAATAATTTCACCGTTAATAAGTGCCAATCTTGCTTAGTAAAATAATCAGAAAAATAAAGATAATAGCGGCGCATGGCGGCGGTTGAACGTGTCTTGAGAAAAATACGCTGAACCAGTGACCGCAGTACCATATGAAAATCTGTCTTCGTCAATTCTTCGCGAACCTGCAGCGTGATCAACATCTCGATGGTGGCCTTGCCATCGTTTGTTTGAAAGTAATAGCTGCGGATTCGTTTCTCCAATGTTTTTCGAGAAAGCGCAAACAATTTTTGCCGCGTCAACTCTTGTGTACCCATTCTTTTTCCTCCTTCCTTGTCTGTCTGAGATATCTACCTCCCAACGATAAATCAAAACCTAAAATATTTCATTATCAACTTTTTTAATAAAAAAAATAGATAAAAATAGTTTTCCCCTATTTGTTGTCCCATCAACCCTGATCGTCTTAATCAATAACAATAATTAGGTGAAAAAAATTGTAAAAAGGGGTGATTTCCGACAAAAAAAGCCCCGTTTTTCAACGAGGACAGGTCAAATCAATCAATAATTTTTTTCACTTTGAATGGTTCGGTCTTTTCAGAAGGCGCCTCTTGATCGGCTAAGTCGAACAAAATAAGGGCTTCCTTTCCCTCGCCTTCGACGATCACCAATTTTCCAAGGGGATCACGGTTGTCTTTGACGATCTGAGCCTCTTTCATCAGCTCTTTTGGGTCCCGTTTAGCAGCAAGAGCATTCCCCAAATTAAAGAATACTGTTTCTTCCATTTTCCTTCACTCCTTTTAGAAACCTTTTATTCAGTATAGCAGAAGCCGCGTAAAAGTACCGATTCGCGAATTCAACGCTCCTTCCAACTAGCCGACCTAATAAAAGAACTATTTTTTTCTATTAAAAATCAGAAAAAAGTTGGCAACGTCTTCTCTGGTTATTTGTGCTATCGTCTTCTTATAGCAAAAAGCCAGTCGATCAGCATTCTATAAAATAACGTTTTTTAAAATAAAAAAGAAAGAAGGACACATCCGTGGCAATCACAAGAGAGTATTTGATACAGAAACTAGCTAGCTTTGTAACAGAAAATGGTCGCGTCCCAAAAGTAAAGGAGTTCGGTCATTATGGCATCATACATAAATTTTTTGGCTCGTATACAGCGTTCCTCGAAAGCCAAGGCTTTGGCAAAACGAGAATCATTGCGCACCCGACAAAAAGCGAACTAGAGAAACGACTTCACGAATTTGTAAATAAAAATAAGCGCACGCCTAAATCCGTCGAATTCGGCTTCGCCAGTCACGTGTATAAATACTATGGCTCGTACATCAACTTTATCAAAGTCTGTGGCTACGCCTCTCTTTACCTCGATTCAAGAAACCATCCCGCTTCTAAAGAGGCCTTGATCGACAAATTGAATGTCTTCGTTACTAGACATGGACGTACGCCAACGTCAACAGAATTCGGTCAGAACACGACCATCGTCAGAAAATTCGGTTCCTATAACGCCTTTCTTCACAGCCAAGGATTCCCGCCCAATACTCCCGGACGGAAAACGCAACCCTTAGAGGAGAAATTAGCGAAGAAACTGGACGCCTTCATTGCGGAACATAAGCGCATCCCGCAGCCCAACGAATTCAAACACTATAAAGCTATCAGAACTACCTACGACACCTATGGAGCGTTTCTTAGAGCCCATGGGCACACGTTGCCGCCTTCAGAAGCCGCTCCGAAGAAAAAGACTAAAAAAGACACTAGCAAAGCAAAAAAGAACAATCCTCAGCGAGACAATCGTTCCCGACTCACGAACAAGCCCTCAAGATCCAGTAAAACAGGCGTTCGCGGTGTCACGATCAATAAAAAATCCAACCACTATGAAGCGAGGATCGATTGCCAAGGCAAAAGATATTATCTAGGCACCTTCAAAACACTCGAAGAAGCCGCTGAAGCGCGCAAAGCCGCCGAAGAAAAATATTTTGCCCCTCTGCTGAAGGAATACACAGAGTCTCGCCAGCAAGACGAGACTTGCTGATGCAAATAATTGAAAACAGCGCACAAAAAAAGCGCGGTGAAAGCCGCGCTTACAGGTAAGATAAAAGGAAGGTACGGGATTTGAACCCGTGCACCACATTACTGCGGCTCGCCGGATTTCGAGTCCGGTGCATTACCACTCTGCCAACCTTCCGCATCATTTATCTTACCTTTTTTCGTTTAAATGTCAAGATTTTATAATGAATCTAATACAGAAGTGTCTTCTTCTTCTAAGATATTGTTGATCGTACGATTGATCAAATGAACGATTTCATCTTGCGTCGGTTCAATGATGCCAGAAGACATCAGTGTCGCGATCCCCGTCACACAGATCCACGTTCCTACATGCAATGCGTTGATGCGTTTTTCAGATAATTGGCTGTACTTAGGATGCTCAAGCATCAATTGATGGAAGTAGTTGTAAGAAAAGTCGTGCATTTTCTTCCCGCCACCATATTCTTGAACGTACAGCGCATTGTACAAATTGCCTTGCTCTTTTGCAAAATAAACATAATTCAAGCCTAAGTCGATGATGGTATCACCTGTACGAACTTCTGGGAAAATATCATAATATAGGTGATTGCAGATCTCATCTAACAATGTGTTCTTAAGATCACTCATATTTTTAAATTCTAAATAGATCGGTTGCGTACTGATTCCCATTTTTTTGGCGATGTTACGTGCAGTAAATCCAGAAAAACCTTCATTTTCGACAACTTCATAGGCAGCCTTTAGAATCTGGTCTTTTGTGTAAACTTTTCTTCTCATTTTGATTCCTCCCAGAATGTTATTATTTTTATCGTCATTTTATTTTAATCAAAAACTGATTAGTTTTGCAACCCTTATGCAAGATGTTATCTAAATTTAGTGGATATTTCTTCAAATATGAAGTGTTATCCTTCGTTTTTATCTTACAAAGGGAGTGGAACCGTTTTATAATTTCTGTAAATTTTAACTTATTTCACTAAAAAACGAAAGTATCGTTATACATTTGAAGACATTTTTGTTTCTTTAAACTAAAATGAGTCTCTTCATTAAAAAATTTTGGTGTTACTTTATTATACTTTCTTGAGCCTTCAGTGACAATCATTATTCTTTTTCTTGTCTAATTTATTTATTTTATCTACTATAGTATAGAAATAGTAAAGGGGGAGGAACTGAATGGAACAGCAAAACTACGCACAACTTGTTTTAAATACTTGCTTGAAAGCTGGGAAGATCATGATGGAATCCGGCTCAGAAGTTTATCGAGTGGAAGACACGATGAAACGAATCGCTCTCAATGCAGGCCTTGATGATATACAAACCTATGTGACCGCCACAGGCTTGATCGTCGGATTCCCTTCGGAGCAGAACAGCCAAGTGGTTCAAATCACACCGCAATCCATCAATCTAGAAAAAGTGACCGCGGTCAACCAGGGCTCGCGCCAATTCGCTGATGGGGAGCTTTCTTTGCCAGACTTCTATCTTTATTTAGAGGAAGTCGATTCAGTTACACCGGATTTTCCGTACCTGTGGAAAATCATTGCGGCTGGTGTCGTCAGCAGCACACTTATGATCATTTTGAATGGGACTTGGTTTGATTTTCTCCCAACCTTTGTCATCGGAATGATTGGTTTTGCCGTCCATACGTTTTTCGGCAACCAGCTCCATATGAAATTTTTAAATGATTTCGTTGCCGCATTGGTCATCGGCAGCTTATCCTTATTGGCGGTCTCTTCTTCTGCTGCACTTGAGGTCAACAGTTTGATCATTGGGTCCATCATGCCCCTCGTGCCCGGATTGGCTATCACAAACGCCTTTCGCGATATCATGGCGGGCCATTTGATCAGCGGCGTTGCCCGTGGCACAGAAGCTTTATTCATTGCTGGTGCGATCGGCGGCGGTATCATCGTCGCGTTTAATTTCTTTTAATAGAACGAACTATACTTGGAGGTCTCTCATGAATTTTCTTATCAATTTTCTTTTTAGCATGTTCAGTACGATCGCCTTCAGCGTCATCACGAATATTCCGCGCCGTGCTTTTTTAGCCTGCGGCCTGACTGGTGCGGCTGGTTGGATGACTTTTTGGATCTTGCAAACGTATTTTCATCAAAATATTGGGATCTCGAATTTTTTAGGCGCCTTGATGATCGGTCTTATTAGTATTTTTTTCTCTCGTATGATGCACATGCCGGTGATCGTTTTTAATGTTCCAAGTTTGGTTCCTTTGGTTCCGGGAGGCCCCGCCTATATGGCCGTTCGTCATATGATGAATCAGGAGTTCACTGAATCCATGGAAAAAGTCGTGACTGTTCTGGTTACTTCGGGAGCGATCGCCATCGGGTTCATGTTCACGAACCTGATCGAACGGGCGCTAAAACGGACACGCTCGAACTTTAGAACAAAGTAACTCGAAGGAGCAGGAGTCTATTTCCTGCTTTTTATTCATAAAAGAATGCAAGCGTTCTCAGCTAATTTCTAAGTAAATTTTAAGTTTCACAGGAAATTTACAAATTACAACCTCAGACGTATGCATTTTGTGAATTTATCCTTTATACTTCATTTTAGAAAGACAAAGGGGATGAATTAAATGAGTGTCGTTCAATCCAGGAGACTATTAAACCTTATTTCGATAATGGGAATTGCTATAACGATCAGTTTATCTGTCTATTTTTATCGCTTAGGCGTATTTAACGATATGAATTCACTGCGACAACTTGTCGGGCTGTCACCAATTGCCGGACCGCTCATCTTCGTATTGATCCAAATCATCCAAGTGGTGATCCCGATCATTCCGGGGGGCATCAGTCTTGCGGCTGGCGTCTTGATCTTCGGACCTTATTGGGGATTTGCTTACAACTACATCGGAATCGTGATCGGTTCCTTGATTTTATTCTTAATGGGCAGACATTACGGCAAGCCTCTGATCATGCATCTTGTCAGCGACAAGATCTACCAGAAATACCAGCATTGGCTGGATGATCCGCGCTTCGACAAATGGTTCGCACTCGCGATTTTCTTGCCAGTTGCACCAGACGATGCCCTCTGTTTGATGGCTAGTTTAACGAATATGTCCTTTAAAAAATACAGTGCGATCATCTTTTTAGCAAAACCTGCCTCCATCTTTTTATACAGCTTGGCTTTGCTGCAAGGCGGCACGTTACTCTCTCACCTACTCGTCCACTAATTTTAGTGGGCTTTTTTTTTTACGAAAATTCCTCCTTCTTTAGGCATAGTTGGAAATTCTGACTTTTCCAGCAGAAAAATTCACACATTTTTCATTTGAAAGTTCGATAATAATAAGGGATACTTTCTTTAGCTGTTGGGAAAACCCAACCATAAAAAAATCGCAAACAATCACTTTTACAGGATTTTATTTTATATAGTATATTTGCTTATCGAACCATAGGAGGAACTATGACTTATTTACGTCGACGGATCACGCATTTTTTTAGTACGTTCTCTATTTATAATTTTTTACTGCTTGCCTTTGGTCTCCCTTTTTTATCGGAGAGTCTCTTTTTATTTTTTAGGCAAAGCCTATTGAATTCGCTTTACCACCCATTTTATTTCGTGCTTTTTTTAGCCTTGGTTTTCCTTTATGGGAACTTTTTCAGTCAACTGCAATCCAATGAAAAACTATTTCAGAATTTTTCTCTGAAGGGGGCATTTGTCAGCTTTCTGTTTTGGCTCGTGCTGTCACCCCTCTTTTTCTTTCGTTTTTATCAGTTGCTGCTAGTGTGGCGCCCGCTTCCAGCAGATGTCCTTTCTTTTCTGTTCCTGTATCGCTGGAAAATTTTACCTGTGCTGCTGCTTTTATACGTGCTGCTGCTCTATGGTCTTTATCGGGTGATCTTGGTGCCACGATATTTGAAACGAGGACTGACGCTTAAGGAAAGTATTCGGCTCAGTCGGGAAAAAACGAAGAAGCGACCAGTCAAACAGTTGCTCATTTTTTTCCTGATCCCTTTAGCATTCTTAGCAGCGAGCCTGCTCGTTAAGCTCGGTTTTATTGGTCTGACGCGTCTATTAGTCAGTCAAAGCGGTGCGATGTGCCTGCTGCTGCTTTATCGCGTGGCCCAAAATTCCCTTTGGGCGCTCTTTTTCCTTTATTTAGCGGCCTCCGACAAGAAGGTCGTAGACAAGGAAGCCCCAAATAAGGCCTCCATCGTCTGGTTGAGTTTGACAGTCTTTGCTTGTCTCGGTCTTTATACGCTGCAATACATGCAATCCTTCACGACGCAACGCCCGAATACGCCTATGTCGATTTCTCATCGGGGCGTCTCAGGACGAAACGGTGTCCAAAATTCCATCGCCGCGCTGCAAAAGACGAGCAGCCAGTACCATCCTGATCTTGTTGAAATGGACGTACAGGAAACCGCAGATCACCAATTGGTCGTGATGCACGATGAGGACCTGCAAGCACTCGCCCATAAGAAGCTCCGTGTCGACGAGGCGACTTGGGCAGAACTAAAGGAGCTTACTTTAGAAGAGAACGGGTATACGAGTGACATCCCGCTATTTTCCGACTATCTGGCGGCGGCAAACGAGATCAACCAGAAACTTCTGATCGAGCTGAAAGTCACCGATAAAACGAAGGCGACGATTCTTCAACAGCTGCTGCCTTTAAAAGAGCAGCTCGCGGATCATCAATTGCAAAGTATGGATCTAGACATCGCCAACCAGCTAAAGGAACGATTCCCTACTTGGAAGGTCGGCTACATCTTACCCTTTGATCTCTTAGGCGCACCAAAGAACAACTTGGATTTCGTGAACATCGAAGCACGGACTGCCAATGGTGAGCTCATTCGGAATTTGCAGCACCAAAAGAAACAAATATATGTCTGGTCGATCCATTCCAAGCAGCAAGCGTCTGTTTACCCATACCTGCACGTCAATGGGCTTCTGACAGATGACCTTCGTCTTTTGTCCCACTACGGAGACGATATAAAAGGAAAAACTGCCAGTATTCTACAATTCAATTAAGCAAATCGACTGTGAAAAGCCTTCCTGAAAGTCTCTTCACAGTTTTTTTGTTTCAAAAAAAGACCCCAATCAAAAAATGATTTGGGTCTCCTTCCTGTCAAAATAATTCTTTCACATGTTTGCAAGCAATTATGCTGTACATTCGATCTCGATACAGCTTAAGATATCTTCGTATTTCACTAATAAGCGATTTTGTAGTTCGATGACTGTCGCGCGATCTGCTGCATCACATGTCACGACATTGATCAAAACGGTATTATTGTAGAGTTGTTCGACCGCCCCTACAACTTCTTTCTCTATTCCGATCGCTCGGCATTGATAAGTAAGACCAATTTCAATAGTTTCCATAATAAATCCCCCTTTAATTCTACGTTTTTATAATAACACAATGAGAAAAAATTGAAAACGTTTTTTATTACTTTTTTTGCTTTTGTAGCAAGGGAGATGTCACAATAGTTAGAAAATTCGTAAAACATCAACTTAAACAACTGTGGTTATTTTTAATCTTACGTTCATTTTCTATTTATCTTTATTTGTTTAAAAACGATTTCATTGTGCGATACTTATGCTTTTAATCATTATTTTTGATTAGTCGCACATTATTTTTAGTATACCAATCAAAAGCGCCTCTTTTCCCACCCAGATCCCTCCTGATTTGGGACGAATATAAACCCATTTCTTTTTCTAAAATTTTAAATTCTGGAAAAAAAGCAGTCCTTTCTTTGTGAGGAACTGTTCTAATTATTATTGAGCTGCGCAAAAACACCGCCGCTGTCCGGACGTATCCCGATAGCGGCGGTGCTTTTTAGTTTCATTTAATGTGCGTCTCTTTCTTAATGGATTACAGACGATCGTTCAATTCTTTTGCTAACTCTTCAAATCCTGGTTTGCCAAGCAAAGCAAACATGTTTTTCTTGTATGCTTCCACGCCTGGTTGGTTGAATGGGTTCACACCTAGCAAGTAGCCAGAGATACCCACTGCGATTTCAAAGAAGTACATTGCGTAGCCTAGAGTGTAAGCATCCATTGTAGGGATGTTCAATACGAAGTTCGGAACACCGCCATCTGTATGTGCTAATAACGTTCCTTGGTACGCTTTAGAGTTTACGAAGTCAACATCTTTGCCTTCTAAGTAGCCTAAGCCATCTAAGTCAGATTCTTGTGAAGGGATCGCCACTGATTTACGAGGGTTTTCCACTTTCACGATCGTTTCAAAGATGTTGCGGCGGCCTTCTTGGATGTATTGTCCAAATGAATGCAAGTCTGTTGAGAAGTTGGCACTTGATGGGTAGATCCCCTTCAAGTCTTTTCCTTCTGATTCGCCGTATAATTGTTTCCACCATTCGTTGAAATATTGCATACCTGGTTCGTAGTTGACCAAGATTTCAGTCACTTTTCCTTTACGGTATAGAATATTACGAAGAGCGGCATATTGATACGCTTCGTTTTCGTCTAAGTTTTCGCTTGAATAAGCTTCGCGAGCATCCGCTGCACCCTTCATCAAGGCGTCGATGTCTGCGCCGCTGGCTGCGATTGGTAATAGACCCACTGCTGTTAATACAGAGAAACGTCCGCCAACATCATCAGGAATAACAAAGCTTTCCCAACCTGCTGCGTCTGCTTCAACTTTAACTGCGCCGCGGGCTTTATCTGTTGTCGCATAAATACGTTTGTTTGCTTCTTCTTCACCGTATTTTTTGATCAATAATTCTTTGAAGACACGGAATGCGATTGCTGGCTCAGTCGTCGTTCCTGATTTAGAAATCACATTAACTGAGAAATCACGGTCGCCGATCACTTCGATTAAGTCAGCGATATATGTTGAGCTGATTGAGTTTCCTGCAAAGAATACTTGAGGTGCTTTGCGATCTTCTTTGTCTAACACGTTGAAGAACGTTTGGTGTAAGAATTCGATTGCTGCACGAGCTCCAAGGTATGAACCACCGATTCCGATTACGACTAATACTTCAGAATCAGATTGAATTTTTTCAGCTGCTTTTTTGATACGAGCAAATTCATCTTTGTCATAGTTTACTGGAAGGTCGATCCAGCCTAGGAAATCATTTCCTGCGCCAGTTCCTTCGCGTAATTCTTTGTGAGCTAGAGCTACTTCAGATTTGATGTAGTCCATTTCATGTTCGCTCACGAATGGTGCTACTTTCGAATAATCGAAATGTATGTGTGCCATTGTTTTTCCTCCTTGAAAGTCAGTTCATAACAATCTATACTTTACGTTTCTTTTGACTATTTTTCAAGCGTAAACCATTAAATATTAGACAGTTCCTTGCGCCAACATCGCAGCAGCGACTTTCTCAAAACCAGCTATATTTGCCCCCGCTGCAAAATTATCTTTATCAGCATATTTTGCTGCGGTATCGCGGCAGGTTTCATAAATATTTTTCATGATGTCGTCTAATTTTCCGTCGACCTCATCTTTGGTCCAAGCCAAACGTTGCGAGTTTTGGCTCATTTCTAGAGCAGATACTGCTACGCCCCCAGCATTCGCTGCTTTTCCTGGTCCGTAAAGCACGCCATTTTCATGATACAATTTCACTGCACCGTTCGTACTAGGCATATTCGCGCCTTCAGCGACCACTTTCACACCATTTTTCACTAAGATCTCCGCTTTTTCATCATCGATCTCATTTTGTGTCGCACATGGCAGCGCGATGTCTGCTTCTGTTTCAAATGCCCAAACAGAACCTTCATGGTATTCCGCATTTGGACGCTCTTTTGCATATTCAGTCAAACGCTCACGACGCACTTCCTTGATGTCTTTCAATAAGGCCACGTCAATGCCGTCTTTATCATAGATATAGCCATTCGAGTCTGAACACGTGATCGCCGTTGCACCTAATTCCTGTGCCTTTTCAATCGCATAGATCGCCACGTTCCCGCTTCCTGAAACAAGGACCTTTTTGCCCTCGAAAGAATCGTCGCGGTCTTCCAATAGATGCTTCACAAAGTAAACGGCCCCGTAGCCTGTCGCTTCCGTCCGCCCAAGGCTGCCATTAAAGCCTAAAGGTTTACCCGTCAGCACGCCCATGTCGTATTCACGCAGACGCTTGTATTGACCGAACAAATAACCGATCTCGCGTCCGCCGACACCGATATCCCCTGCTGGTACGTCCAGATTTGGCCCGATATGCTTCGACAATTCCGTCATGAAGCTTTGACAATAGCGCATCACTTCTGAATCAGATTTTCCTTTTGGATCAAAATCCGATCCGCCTTTACCGCCGCCGATCGGCAAGCCAGTCAAACTATTTTTAAAGATTTGCTCAAAACCTAAGAATTTTAAAATACTTAAGTTCACGCTTGGGTGGAAACGCAGGCCACCCTTATATGGGCCGATCGCTGAGTTAAATTGGACACGGTAGCCGCGATTGACTTGCCAATTTCCTTCATCGTCTTGCCAAGGCACACGAAATTGGACCATACGTTCCGGCTCCAGTATCATGCCTAAAATATTTTTCTCTACATATTCTGGATGCTCTTCAAGAAACGGGATCACCGTTGGTAAAAATTCATCCACCGCTTGTAAAAATTCTTCCTGATTCGGATCTTTTGCCTCTAAGTTTTTCTGAACCTGTTCAACATATTCTTTTACTTCCATCAAATTCCTCCTCACAGTTAATACTCATAGTTTACATCATTTTTTAATAAAAGTGGAAAGAAATTCATGATACACTGCAAGTTGAATGTCAATCGTTCGGATTTAAAGTAAGATAGAAACTATAAATTTACAGATAAATGAGGACAACTAAATGAGTAAAAAATTCGATGTCATCGTGATCGGCGGCGGCCCTTCTGGGATGATGGCCGCAATCACTGCCGCAATGAACGGGGCTCAGGTGGCTCTTTTTGAGAAGAATAAACGACTTGGAAAAAAATTATTGATGACGGGCGGCGGCCGCTGCAACGTGACTAATAATCGATCCGTGGATGATTTGATCGTCCATATTCCCGGCAACGGGCGCTTTTTATATAGTACGTTTTCGCAATTCGACAACCAAGACGTCATGCGTTTCTTCAGTGAACGCGGGGTCGCTTTGAAAGAAGAGGATCACGGGCGTATCTTCCCTGTCTCGGATAAATCTGCCACCATCGTCAATACATTAAAAGAAGAGCTGGAAACATTAAACGTCTCCCTGCACTTTAAAGAACCCGTTGAAAAAATCATCAGTGACGGTGCTGCCATTCAGGGTGTCCGTACTTCAGAAGGCGATTACTCCGCTAAAAGCGTGATCATTACGACCGGAGGCATCACGTATCCTTCCACTGGCTCACAAGGCGACGGCTATCGCTTTGCAAAGAGTGTCGGACATCATGTCACGCCGCTATACCCGACAGAGTCTCCGATCTTTCTGACGGATGCTTTCGTTGAAGAAAAAACGCTGCAAGGTCTTTCACTGCAAGACGTTCGGCTCTCTGTGCTCGACGCTAAAAACAAGCGCGTGACCAGCCATGAGATGGATCTACTCTTTACGCATTTCGGTGTCTCAGGGCCCGCCGCTCTACGTTGCTCCAGCTTTGTAAACCAATTATTGCGCACACAAGAAACAGCAACCTTAACACTTGATTGTTTCCCTGAAACCTCTGCCTCTGACTTAATGGCGGACATTCGCAAACGCGCCGCATCCTCTACAAAACACTTAAAGAATGCCTTGACCGGCTTTTTACCAGAGCGCTTGCTGCTCTTCTTCTTAGAAAAGGTCGGGATCAGCGAACAAACGTATGCGCAAACATCAAAAGAGGATATAGAGACCTTTGTTTCCTATTGTAAGAACTGGACGATGACCGCCAACAAGACGTTCGGCTTGGAAAAGTCCTTCGTGACCGGCGGCGGGGTCGAGCTAAAAGAGGTCAATCCAAAGGAATTAGCCAGCAAAAAAATCCCCGGTCTGTATTTTGCCGGGGAAGTGCTAGATGTCAATGGGTATACAGGCGGGTATAACATTACGACGGCTTTTTGTACCGGCTATGTGGCAGGTACAAATGCTGCCTATCACGCATTTGGTTAATGTGTCAGTTCAGTAAATTGTCCTCGCGTCAGCTCTACGATGGCGTCGGGGGCAATTTCCATTTGCAGCCCTCTGCGCCCCGCAGAGATGGCGATCGCCTCAAAATTTTCCGCTGAAGCATCCACAAAAGTTGGAAACAGCTTCTTCATCCCGATCGGTGAACAGCCGCCGCGAATGTACCCTGTCGTTGCCTCCAGATCCCTCAGATGAAGCATCTCTACTTTTTTGTTGCCGCTGGCCTTCGCAATTTTCTTCAAGTCCAATTCATGATCGCTGGGAATGACCGCTACGACAGGACCTGTTTTGTTTCCAACAGCCACCAGTGTTTTAAAGATGCGCGCAGGAGCGATCGCGACCTGTTCAGAGACATGCCCTGCCCCTAAGTCATCCTCGCTCCATGCGTATTCATGTTCCTTATAAGCAATTTTCTTTTGCTCCACTAAACGAATCGCATTGGTCTTTTGAATTTTCTTCTTAGCCAAATCAATCCCTCACTTCATTTGTTTTCTAAAGTCTAGCAAAAAAGCGAAAATGAGACAAATCGGTCGTTTTGTTTGGTCTTTTTTCTTAAAAGTTCTACACTGAATTTGTACGAGAAAGGATGTATTCATCATGAAAAGAATTTCAAGAGGAAAGTTTGAGAAGATGCAACAATTGTCAAATGATCAAGGTGTCATTGCGGCCTTAGCGATCGATCAACGAGGCTCTATGAAAAAGATGATGCAAACGGCTGTCGGTGAAGATAAGTTTTCAATGGATCAAGTTTACGAATTCAAAGAGCTCGTCTCACAAGAATTGACGAAACACGTTAGCGCGATCCTGCTAGACGAACAATATGGCTTCAAGGGCATCCAAGCAAAAGACCCAAGCTGCGGATTGATTCTGTCTTATGAAAAAACCGGCTACGATGCCAATACCCCCGGTCGTCTCCCAGAATTGTTGCCAAACGAATCGTTGGATCGCTTATTAGAAAAAGGCGCGGATGCAGCGAAGGTTCTCGTCTATTATGATCCAGACGAACCAAAAGAAATTTTGGACATCAAGCACGCTTTCTTAGAACGTTTAGGGACAGAAGCCCTTGCGGCGGACATTCCTGTATTCGTTGAACCGATCGTCTACGATACGAAAATCACTGACGATCACTCCCCTGAATTCGCAGAGATCAAACCACAAAAGGTGATCGACACCATTAAGGAATTCACGAAGGATAAATACCATATCGATGTCTTGAAAGTAGAAGTTCCTGTTCTCTTTAAGTATGTCGAAGGCTTTAATAAAGGCGATGATCCTGTCGTTTACACACAAGAAGAGGCGGCCGCCTACTTCAAAGAAGCAGGAGAAGCAGCGACACGACCTTTTATCTATTTAAGCGCGGGTGTGCCTGCGGATGTTTTCCGTGAAGAACTGACTTTCGCTGGCGAGCATGGTGCAAATTACTGCGGCATCCTCGGAGGTCGTGCAACTTGGCGCGACGGTGTTCAAGTATATGCTGACGGCGGCAAAGACGCTTTGATCGATTGGCTGGATACGCAAGGCCGTGAAAATATCAATGAATTAAATGATATCTTAGGCAAATATGCTAAGCCTTGGTATGAAATTTACGGTGGCCTAGACAACATTGAGGTTTTTGACATTGATGTCATGAAGTAACCACGAATTAGCAAGTGTAAAGTTTTTTCAGGAAATTCTTTACAAAAAGAAAGCGAATCGCTCGTTGACTATCCAAATCGATAGTTTCACAGCGATTCGCTTTCTTTTTGATTTTATTCAATGAGTAAAAATTATCTCAGTACGTCGATCATCAAAGCCAATTTCTCTACCTCGATCTGTGCATCAGGAGAAGGATGGTTTTCTAAACAGCCGTAAGTCATGCAAGACCCGTCCAATGATCCGCTGACCTGCGAAAACTTGCCTAATCGTCCTAGCGAGACCGATACCACTGGCAGCGAAACAAAAGTCTGTGCCTTCATGACGATCTCCATCTGACGTAGAACATCCGCTTCATTTTGCGGTTGGACCACTACTTTTGCGATGTCCGCACCCCAATGCTCCATCAAATTCAAACGGAACAGGATCACTGCGTCTTCTGGCGTTTCTTCAAAATTATAGTAGCTTAAGATGACCCGCACATCCAATGCCTGCATCCATTTAATGAAGGTCGTAGACAATTGATCGATGATCGATACTTCTACATCCGCTAAATCGATCGCGCGTGAAGATACCGCGAACTCGTTGACATGGCGATACTGATTGAGAGTAATGTCGATCTCTCCGCCAGATTCTGCCATTCTCAAATTGAAGATCAAGGGAATGTTCCTGATCTCGTCCCGTAAAGCCAACAGCGTAGAGTTCAGCTTGTCGTCGTCCAACACGTCTTCATAATAATCAGCGCGCCATTCGATCACTTCAGCGATCTTCTTCGCTTCATTCGCTTGTTCGATGATTTCCTCGAAAGTCTTTCCAACAATCGGCACGCAGATTTTAGGTTTTCCTGCATCAAAGCGCACCTCTCTTACTTGAATATCCATCATAAGCATCCCATCCCGCTTTCCAATTTTTTTATTCGTAAAGTCCCTTTGTCAGTTTCTTCTTTATGACATGTTTTTCTGATCTCAGCTTCACGAACAACCATCGGGCGCGTTCGCTACGCCTTGCTTATTTGATAAAACAATACTTTTAAATAATCGCTCTCTTCGAAGTTGCCACTAGGAAAATCAGCCGGCAGCCGGTGCGTTTCTACTAATTGATACGCGACCTTTTTGTTCTTCAGAGCCGTTTCGATCGACTGCTTAAACTTTTTGATCGGTAAATTCGCCGCATTGGTGGAAGCGATGATCATTCCTTCATCTGAGAGAATGTCCACGCTGTCTTCGATCAACCGTCCGTAATCCTTCGCAACAGAAAATGTTTTTTTCTTATTCCGAGCAAAGCTTGGCGGATCCAAGATAATCAAATTATAACGTAAGTTGTTTCTTAATGCATAGCGGAAATAATCAAAAGTGTCCATTACTCTAATTTTCTGTTGTTCTAACGGCAGTCCGTTTACTTCGAATTGTTCTTGCGTTTTTGGCAAACTCCGCTGCGCCAAGTCAACACTGGTCGTTTCAAGCGCGCCGCCATACGCTGCCGCTACGGAAAAGGCCCCCGTATAGCTGAACATATTCAAAACCCTTTGTCCTGCTGCTAGGCCCTCCGTCAAGCGCCCGCGCACGTCTTTTTGATCCAAGAAGATTCCAGTCATATAGCCTTCATCTAAGTATACGGCATATGAAACGCCATTTTCCACTACTAATAACGGTTCCTCCGGTTTTTCTCCCGCCAGCCAGCGACTCTCCTTCAATTCGCTCTTGAAGCGGATTTTTTCAACGACGCCCTTTGCATGAGGATACGCCTCCAGCAAGCTGTCAACGATCAGCTTTTGAAAATGATAGATGGTTTCGTTGTACCAAGAGATCACCAAATAGTCCGCATAGTAATCCACCGTGACACCGCCAAAGCCGTCCCCTTCGCCATTAAATAAACGAAATGCGTTCGTTCCTTCATCTGCAAAAAATGCCTGCCGCATTTGAATGGCTTGAAGAAAGACTTCCTTTATAAAAGAGCGATCGATGGGCCGTCTCGTTTGGTCAAGGACCCAGCCAATCCCTTTGTTTTGTTTTCCCAAGTATCCGGTAGCAACGTAGGCTTGCTTATGATCAACAAACTCGACCCACTCTAAAGGAAGCTCCTTTGTTTTCTTTGCTAAATCTTCCTCTTTGATTAATGGATTTCCTTGTCGAATTCGTTTGATTCCATAGTTTGTTACTTCAATTTTCACTCTCATCCCTGCTTTCTTATCTAGTATAGCAAAAAAAATTTGTATTTTTCGCTTATAAAGTTTTCTTTAAGCATGATTGCTCTCTTTTTAATATGAATTGACTGGGTTGATGGAAGCGAGTAAACTGTTAACAAGTGAACATTCCGCTTTTTTTGCGGCAGAAAGGAAGTTACTATTGAAAAAACTAAAAGCTCCTGCATTTTTGAATAAACGTCTCGGCTTTTATGCGTTACTGACATTCTTATTATGGGCGAAAAGTATTTTTGCATACTTATTTGAATTCAATTTAGGGATCGAAAGTCTGACGCAGTATTTCATCCTTTTTATTAATCCGATCGCATCGACAATGTTTCTACTGTCGATCGCTTTATATGTTCGACGTTCGAAAGCATCCTATTTAACGATGATGATCATTTACGCACTGGCAAGTATTTTGTTGTTTGCTAACGTCGTATATTATCGTGAATTTACCGACTTCATCACCGTCAACACCTTTTTAGGCGCTGGGAAAGTTGCCAGCGGTCTAGGTGAAAGCGCGGTTCGACTCTTTCGTCCGTTTGATCTTTTATACCTGATCGATATCGTGATTTTACCGATTCTATTGTGGCGTAAAAAGATCAAAGAAGAAGAACGTCCTGTTCGTGCACGAATGGCCTTCGCAATGACGGCTCTTTCGATCATGATCTTCTCAGGAAATCTTTTCTTAGCCGAAGCAGATCGTCCAGAATTACTGACTCGTACCTTCTCTCGCGACTATTTGATCAAATATCTTGGTGTTAATGCCTTCACTGTTTATGACGGTATCCAAACGTATAAGACCAACCAAGTCCGCGCCGAAGCAAGTCCGAATGACTTAAAAGAAGTTGAGAATTATGTAAAAGAACATCATGCGGCACCGAATAGCGAGTATTTTGGACTTGCTAAAGGACGCAACGTGATCACGATCCACTTAGAAAGCCTGCAGCAATTTGTGATCGACTACAAATTGAAGGATGAAAACGGACAAGAACATGAAGTTACACCGTTCTTGAACAGTATTTTCCATAGCAACAGCACGTTTGCCTTTGACAATTTCTTCCACCAAGTAAAAGCCGGAAAAACTTCCGATGCTGAGACTTTGATGGAAAATTCATTGTTTGGGCTGAACCAAGGATCGCTGTTCTCGCAATTAGGCGGTAAAAACACCTTCCAAGCAGCTCCAGATATTTTGAAGCAGACAGAAGGCTATACGAGTGCGGCATTCCATGGGAACTCAGGAAGCTTCTGGAACCGTTCAGAAACGTATAAAAATCTCGGATACGACTATTTCTTTGATTCTTCTTACTATGATGTGAATGACGAAAATTCATTCCAATATGGCTTGCATGACAAACCCTTCTTCCAACAATCTGTGAAGTACTTGGAACGTCTGCAACAGCCATTTTACTCAAAATTTATCGCCGTATCGAACCACTATCCATACAGTGAATTCAAGAATGACGAAGCTGGATTCCCTATGGCAAACACGAGCGATGAAACAATCAACGGCTACTTTGCCACAGCGAACTATTTAGATAAAGCTGTCGAAGAATTCTTCAATTATCTAAAAGCTTCTGGTTTGTATGATAATTCGATCATTGTTATGTACGGCGACCACTACGGGATCTCGAATTCAAGAAATCCTGATTTGGCACCGTTACTAGGCAAGTCTAAAGAAACATGGTCAAACTTTGACAACGCACAAATGCAGCGTGTGCCTTATATGGTTCACATTCCTGGTCAAGAAAAAGGCGGCATCAACCATACCTATGGTGGTGAAGTCGATGCCTTGCCAACGTTGCTTCATCTGTTAGGAACAGACACGAGCAAGTACATCCAGCTAGGACAAGATTTGTTGTCTAAAGACAATAGCCAAATCGTTGCCTTCCGTGATGGGGATTATGTGACACCGAACTACACGTATTACAGCGGAAACTTGTATGACAATAAAAACGGCATGCCGATCTCTGAACCTAGCGAGATCCTTCAAAGACAAGCTGACGGTTGGAAAGAAGCTGTCTCCAAGCAATTGCATACGTCAGACAATATCAACAATGGCGACCTGCTCCGCTTCTATTCAGCTAGTGGTTTGAAACCAATCGATGCCTCTCAATTTGATTACAAAGACGGATTGAATAAGATGGAAAAAATCGAAAACAAACTAGGTGACAAATCAACCAGCAT
Organism: Enterococcus sp. AZ048; assembly: GCF_051715125.1. Classification (NCBI taxonomy): domain Bacteria; kingdom Bacillati; phylum Bacillota; class Bacilli; order Lactobacillales; family Enterococcaceae; genus Enterococcus; species Enterococcus sp. AZ048. Next base: position 1,687,681 of record NZ_JBIOTD010000001.1, read on the forward strand.
CTTTGATCAGCACGGAAAGAAATCCACACAGGATCTTTACAAAACCGAGACTTACAAGCAATACCAAGAACAAACTCCACAACAATAAGTTGAATTCGGACCCCCTTCACCTAGATGTGAAGGGGGTTCTTTTATCTGCACGTATTTCTTCCGATAGAATTCATACTTCTTTCAAATTAGGATTTTATACTTATTCTTAAGAGGTGGCATTCTATGGAACTTATTTCAACGACACTTTCAACAATTAAACGGCATCGTCTGCAATTTTCACTTTCTTGGGTGATCTGTCTGGTCGCTCTCTTTGTGCTGACGAGCTTCAGTATGTTGAAATTGGTCTTGTATCAATTAGATTCCTCCAATCAAATTCAATTATTTACAGCAAAAGAAATTGATCAATTGCAGCGGTACTTTTCTGACCGCCTGCTGATCAGTGGGCTTATTCTTTTTGTACTCTTGCTGGCCTTCTTTGGCTACAGAGTACACCAACAAAAAAAAGAGCCCCTTCCGAAAAAGAAGATTTTCTATGCGATTGGCTTGGAATTCTTCATCGGTCTGATGATCGCTACGATTTGTCTCGTTTTGCTGTTTACTCTTTTTGAACCACTTTACCAAACGATTCTGCAATCGTTCTACCATCAGGCGTTAAACCAGATGAAAGAATTGCCCAACTTTGTGTTAAGCAATGGGACGAGCGGCATTGCCTATTCGATCCGTTCCTCTCTTTCGTTTGAATTGTCTTCTACGACATTGCTGGATTTATTCTTCGTCTCGCTTTTCAAAGCTGTTTCTTACATCTTTCTCTCTCTTTGCGTATTGATCCTCTCCTTCTATCTGATAAATACTTCCTTCAAAAAGGCGAATGTCCGTTAAACACGAACATTCGCCTTTAAATTTGTTCTTTACTAAAAGTTATGGTTGAAAGTCGATCGTTCCTTCATTATACTAAAAAAGTATTCGGTTTTTACCGATATAATGAACTTATTCTTAAGGAGCGTTTAATTATAATGGAGAAATTCTTTAAATTGAAAGAGCACGGCACCAACATTTCCACTGAAGTAATGGCAGGAATCACTACATTCTTTGCCATGAGTTATATTTTATTCGTGAATCCGACCATCTTGTCTGCTTCAGGGATGCCTTTCCAAGCAGTATTTTTGGCAACGATCATCGCTTCGGTCATCGGCACGTTAGTCATGGGACTATTTGCCAATGTTCCTTACGCACAAGCACCCGGTATGGGATTGAATGCGTTCTTCACCTATACCGTCGTTTTCGGACTAGGTTATTCGTGGCAACAAGCGTTAGCAATGGTGTTTATCTGTGGGATCATTAATATTTTGATCACTGTTACAAAGATTCGTAAACTGATCATCCATGCGATTCCAGAAAGTATGCAGCACGCAATCGGCGGTGGAATCGGGATCTTTGTCGCTTATGTGGGGATCAAAAATGCGGGACTTCTTTCCTTTAGTGCTGATTCTTCTGCTATCACCAGCAGTGTTGTTGAAGGCGGCAAAGCGACCAATGTTGCTATCAACAGCGGAATCGTTCCTGCGTTAGCAAACTTCAACAATGCACCGATCTTGTTAGCTGTGATCGGCTTGACGCTGACAACTATTTTAGTCGTAAAAAACGTTCGTGGAGCGATCTTGATTGGGATCGTGGTCACGACCTTATTAGGAATTCCTATGGGTGTGGTTCAATTAGGCGCAATTGATTGGCACGCCAATTCATTAGGCAGCTCGATCCAAGAATTAGGGACGACCTTTGGTGCCGCTTTTGGGTCTGAAGGTATGGGTTCTCTGTTTTCAAATTCTGCAAAATTACCTCAAGTGTTAATGACGATCTTGGCCTTCAGTCTTTCTGATACTTTCGATACGATCGGGACTTTCATTGGTACGGGCCGTCGGACTGGAATCTTCTCAAAAGAAGACGAAAACGCACTTGAAAATGACTCTCGCGGGTTTAAAACAAAAATGGATAAAGCCTTATTCGCAGATGCGATCGCAACATCTATCGGTGCGATTTTTGGAACATCAAACACGACAACGTATGTTGAATCGGCTGCTGGGATCGGCGCTGGCGGACGGACGGGTCTGACGTCGATCGTCGTTGCACTTCTCTTTGCCCTAAGCAGCTTGTTCTCACCACTGATCGCCGTAGTTCCGGCGCAAGCAACTGCTCCTGCATTGATCTTGGTCGGTGTCATGATGCTGGCTTCTTTCGCTGATATCAACTGGTTAGACTTAGAAGAAGCGGTTCCTGCTTTCTTTGCCAGTGTCTTTATGGGATTATGCTACAGCATCTCTTACGGAATCGCTGCCGGCTTCATTTTCTACACCATCGTTAAAGTGATCAAAGGAAAAACAAAAGAAATTTCGCCTATTCTTTGGGTCGTAGATATTTTATTCATCATGAACTTTATCATCTTAGCTATTCTGTAGAGAAACATCCCTACAAACAAAAAAAGAATCGTCTCCCATTAAGCGGGTGACGATTCTTTTTTCTCTTCATTTTGATCCGTGTCCTCAGGTTTATCTGGAAAGACAACCGTAAACGTCGTTCCTTTGTCCAAAGCACTCACCACTTCGATCGTTCCATTGTGGAGACGAACAAGCTCTTGTACGATGGATAATCCTAACCCCGATTCCCCGTATTTTGTATTTTTCCGTGACGGATCGGCTTTGTAATAACGATCCCAGATATTTTTCACCTGGTCCTCCGTCATTCCGATCCCGGTATCTGCAATACTGATCTCTGTCGCCTTTTCCAGCTTCTTAATGGCCACAGTGATCGTTCCATTCGTGGTAAACTGGATCGCATTTTGGATCAGATTTACCAGCACCTGAACAAACCGGTCATAATCTGCATACACATCGATCGGCGCATCCGCCTGTAAGATCAATTCATCCCCCGAAGCCTCCGCTTTCCCATGCAATTGAGAAACCAATGTAGAGACGGCCTCCGTCGCGTTGAATTTCTGCAAGACAACACTGATCTGGTTGGTGCGTATTTTTTCATAGTCCAGATTTTCATTGACCAATCGGATCAGCCGAGACGTTTCGTTTTGCATCAGTTTGATGGCCTTCTCTTTTTGGTTCTCAGGAATCGCATTGTATTGCAATCCTTCCAATAACCCATTGATCGTCGTCAACGGGGTGCGCATCTCGTGAGACGCATCCGCCATGAATTGCTTCCGACGTTCTTCCTGACGTTCGATTTCCTCCTGAGACGCCTTCAAAGAGACCGTCATTTGATTGAAATCATCCGCCAAGTCATCAAACTCATCGCGATTTCGGTTCGGAACGATCACATCAAAGTTTCCTGATGCCACTTCTTTTGTTGCCGAGCGCATCCGATTGATCCGCTTCACCTGCTGCGTGGCAAAGAAATAACTAACTATGATGGCAATGATCGAGGCGATGATAAACGCCTTGAACAAATCGGTCACGATCGAGTTGACACTCGACTCGACATTCATCGCCGGCTGACTCACCAGTAGAACACCGAAAAATTCACCGTTTGTAAAAAACGGCACCATGGCATAGGACGTTGTTTGATTCTGCCCCATGACATTTTTTGAACTCGTCTCTTTCTGCTGCTGCCCGACCTTCAATGCCTTCCATTGTTCGTCACTTACCAGATGCTGATTGACTTTCCCCGATTTCTCAGGGTATTGCACGTTCCGATCCTTATCGATAAAAACAAAGGAAACATCCTGTTGATTAAGACTTGATTCAGTCACGCCGATCGCAAATTGGAAGATTTCATTGCTGGACATGCCTTCAAAACGAATGTCTCGACTCAAGGAATTGTTATTCTTCTCCATCGATTCCGCATAGCCCAACAATTCCTTGTAGTTATTGTCCTCCAGCGTCTTGCGGGTGAACTGCGTAAACGACAGCCCCAGCGTCAGCAAAATCAATAGGATCAACCCGCCAAAAGCCAGCAATTGTTGGTAAAGGTATTTCATCGACCAACCTCGGTGTCATCAAATTTGTAGCCTACGCCCCAAACAGTTTGGATGACTTGTGCACCGACCTTCTCAATTTTTTGACGCAATTTCTTGATATGCGCATCCACTGTACGCTCGTCACCAAAGTACTGATAATCCCAAACCAGCTCAAGCAATTGTTCACGGGTAAATACTTGCCGCGGCTTTTTCGCCATCGTATACAGCAAGTCGAATTCTTTCGGTGTCAATCCTTCAATCGGCTGATCATCTAAATACGCTTCCCGAGTTTTTAAATTCATTTTAAAATGATCCGTTTGGATATCAAAGCTGTCGCTTGATGTCGCGGACTCTTTTTGCGGTTCTGACGTCAATTCACTGCGACGGTGCAACGCCTTGATTCGTGCAATCAATGTCAGCGGTGAGAAAGGCTTCGTGACATAGTCGTCCGCGCCCATTTCCAATCCAATGACTTGATCACTTTCAGAATCTCTTGCTGTCAGCATGATGATCGGCACTGTTTTAGAAACTTTACGGATCTCACGACCGACTTCCATGCCGTCCATCCCTGGTAAATTCAGATCAAGCGTGATCATATCCCATTTTTCAGGGTCCGCTTTAAAGGTGTCTAGCCCTTCTTTTCCGTCGTATTTAAATTCTGCTTCCCAACCTTCGTTCAAAAAAAACATCTGCATCATCTCAGAAACGGACTCGTTGTCTTCGATCATTAAAATATTCATACATTAACCCCCTGATATCGTCTGATTCTCATTATAAGTATACTCTATTTCATTTTTTTCAACCATTACCTTACCCGTATCTTCATTAACAATTTGTTTTTTCTTCAATTTTTTCACAGGAATCTGAAAAATTTCTTTTGAATCATTTACATCTTTGCATTTTTTATAACGGGATGGTATACTTTCTCTTGCAGTAAAATTATTCATAAAGGGGACGTTACGGATTCGACAGGCATAGTTTGAGCCTGAATTGCGCTTCGTAGGTTACGTCTACGTAAAAACGTTACAGTTAAATATAACTGCTAAAAACAACAATAACTCTTACGCTTTAGCTGCCTAAAAACAGTTAGCGTAGATCCTCTCGGTATCGCCCATGTGCTCGAGTAAGGGTCCTATTCTAAGTGGGATACGTATCAACTTTCTGTCTGTAAGTTGATAAAGAGCCTATCAGACTAGCAATGTCCGCGGCCTGTCATGCGGCAGAGGGCAAAGCGAAATTTAAATAGTATGACTATGAGCGTAGATTTTTAGGTGTCGATGTGTTTGGACGCGGGTTCGACTCCCGCCGTCTCCATTAAAGAGTTCGATCCATTTCAAAACGATTCAGATCCTTTACCACTTGGGATCGAATCGTTTTTTATTTTGGATTGTTTACGAAACAAGAGCCAAACAACGGCTAGGTCGCTCGGCTCTTGCATGAGGTCTCTTTACTTTAAACACGCCTTCGTTGCTCTTTCTAATACGTTATTCTTCAACTTCCTGCAGCACCTCTTGTTCTAGTTCTACGAAGAAAAATTGCAGCTGATGGGGAGAAACATGCACAATCAACCGTTCTTTGGAGACATCTGTTGCAGTTGCTGGATAGACTTGCTCCGTTCCATGGTTCCCGCGAAACAACTCCTTTAAAGCAACCTCCAAACCAGCATTGATAAATGGATTCAGCATTTTCGTCGCTCCCTTTCATTCGTATCTTTTCTTACCTCCATTATACCCGCGAAGACAGCCGAACATTTCATTTCTTAAAAAAAGTACGTTTTATTAAATAAAAGATTTTTATTCCTCGTGACCTCATAAAAAACAGAAGCACCTCCGCCCTTTTTTTGCTATGAATGAGATAAAAACCTTTTATGCCAAGGGACAACAGCAGTCTCTCATAACTTTTCTGCGGTTTTTTGTCTTATAAAATAAAAAAATTTCTATTATGAGCATATGAATATGGCGCTTCTAGTAACTGTGGTACTGTTGAACCAATCAGAAGGGAGGGTTTACAGATGAAATATCTAGATATTATCGCGCTTATATTGTTGATTGTCGGTGGCATTAATTGGTTATTAGTAGGTCTTTTTGAATATGATTTAGTTGCAGCAATATCTGGTGGAAGCACAGCGATCCTTGCTAAAATTATTTACATCGTGGTCGGACTATGTGCGCTTTACTGTTTAAAATTTATCCCTGGAATTGCGAATCGTACTGAATAAATCCGTTGGTCTTTTGTTGAACAACTAAGATCATGAACAATAGATATCAAAAGAAGCTCTCGGCTTGCAGGCCAAGAGCTTTTTTGTGTGCTAAAAATTACACAATAATAGTGGAATCAGCTTATAGGAAACTATCTGCTTGTACTCTTTGTAGCCTTTCAATAAAGCTTCGAGTACTTCTTCTTTTAGCGAAACGGATTATAAAACCGTCCTCCATTGACTACTAATAATAAAATACCCGCTGAACAGAGCAGAAGCACGAGGAACAAGGCGATGTAGTCCTTGCGCTTCAATGGCTTAGCCAATAGCCAGGTTCGTCCCTTTTTCTTTCCGAAGCGTCGAAGCTCCATCGCAGAAGAAATCGTCTCGATTCGTTCCAGACTTGAAAAAATCAATGGAATCGCGATCGTCAAATTCCCTCGGACACGTTTCAGCAATGACGCTTTCTTGGAAAGTTCGTTTCCTCGAGCCTGTTGCGCTTTTGAGATCGTTCGGAAATCTTCTTGGATGTCTGGAATGTAGCGTAACGCCAAGGAAAAAGCATATGCGATCTTGTAAGAACCGCCCACCCGATGAATGCTGGAAGCCAACTCACTAGGGTTTGTGGTCAAGATGAATATCAGACCCGGAGGAATCGTTACAAAATATTTTATCAGCAAATTGAATTCATAAAACAATTGTTCCTGCGTGAGCGTGTACCTGCCAATGCCATCAAAAATCACGTGGCGCGTTCCGTAGATCGTTACCCCATATTCCGGCGCGAACAGATAAACGGTCAACAAATTCAAGATGGAGAAGAACGCGATAAATTTCATGACAAATGAAATCTCTCGATAACTGATTTTTGCTGTTCTGAATAGAATGACGGAAAAGACCGCCAATACAAGTAAAAATCGCGTGTCATAGGAAATCATTCCTACCACTGAGATCATCAAGAAGCACAGCAATTTCGTAAAACCGCTCAGTTGGTGGATCGGTGTATGTTTCGGCAAATAGCCGATTAGATTATTGTCCGCCATAAGGTCCCTCCTCATGTTGGATAAATGCCGACACGAACCCTGTGGCATCCGGCAACTGATTATTTTCAGCCAAACGATACAGGCTCGTCTCGCGCAAACTGGCAGAAGCCACTAAATCCGCCGAAGACAATACCTTTGCAGGTGTTTCATCTGCGAGAATCTGCCCTTCTTTCAAAACAAGGGTTCTTTCAGTGTGCTCCAGCATCAAATGCATATCGTGAGTGATCATCAGAATAGTGATCCCTCGTTGGTTTAATTTGCGCAAAAACAGCATCATTTCATTGTAATGGTAATAATCTTGCCCCGCTGTAGGTTCATCGAGAATCAGCAATTCAGGCTCAAGCACTAAAATTGCGGCGATTGCCACACGTCGTTTTTGTCCATGGCTCAAGGCTGAGACCGGCCAATTGCGAAATTCATAAAGTCCGCAGACCTTTAATGTATCAAAGACTTTTTCTTGGATACGCTCGGGGTCAACCCCACGATTTTCCAGCCCCAAAGCGACTTCTTCGAAAATCATGTTCTTAGACAGCATTTGATTGCTGTTTTGCAGAACGTAGCCGATTTTATCCGCCCGCTCTTTGATACTCTCCTTCGCGATCGACTCGCCCTTCCAAAGCAATTCCCCCGTCTGCAATGGGTAGAATCCTGTGATCAAATTAGACAATGTGGATTTTCCCGCACCGTTGTGTCCGACTAAGCTGACCATCTCTCCTTCGTAAAGGGTAACATCGATCATCTTGATGACCGGCTCCTGCCCGAAACCAAAAGAAACCTGCTTTAATGACAGCAACGGCAGCTCTTTTTGCGAAGCTTCCTTGAATGTTCCCCGTGATCGTGCTAAAGCCGCGGAGATTTCCGGTGAGACCAATTGATCCACTTGTGTTAAATCTGGAATATCCGCAAGCGAGATCCCCGCTCGTTTTAACGCTGTGATATACAAAGGTTCACGGATGCCATAGGTTGCCAGAAGATCGCTCTTCAACAAATCGGTCGGTGTCATATCCGCAATGATCGTCCCCTCATCCATCAAAATCACTCGATCAATGGGCGCGGCCAATACTTCTTCTAGCCGATGCTCAATAATGATCGTGGTAAATTTTTGCGATTGGTACAATTGATCGATCATTTGGATCGCCTCATACCCGGTCTGAGGATCAAGATTGGCTAAAGGTTCATCAAACAGCAGGATCGGCGTTTCATCGATCAGAACCCCCGCCATCGTTACGCGCTGCTTCTGTCCACCAGAAAGATCCTGCGGCCGTTTTTCCAACTGTGTCGCCAGATCGGTTTTTTCAGCCCAATAATTAACGGCCTTTCGCATATCTACTTGCGCTACCATCTCATTCTCCAAAGAAAACGCGATGTCCTCTGCGACGGTCAGGCCGACAAACTGACTATCGGTATCTTGCAATACTGTTCCCACATCTAACGAAAGGTCATAGATCGACGCCTCACTGAAGGTCTTGCCATTGATCGTCAAACTTCCAGTAAAGATCCCCTTCTCATTCTGCGGAATGATCCCATTCAAGCATTTTCCTAACGTTGATTTCCCAGAACCGCTTGGCCCCATGATCAACACTTTTTCCCCTTGTTCGATGGTCAGATTGATAGTTTTCAATGTCGGCTCTGCTTGACTATCATATTGAAATGTAAACTCACGAAACTCGATCATTCTATGCCCTCACGTTCTAGGCTTCTTTATTCAGACTGCCCTTTTTCGTTTTCGTCTGTGCGTAAGCCTTCAATAAAATAAATCCGATGATCCCTGTAACTACGGAGTTCGTGATTCCCGCTACGACGCCTTGAGTAAAGACCTTGCTCGGTGCTTCCGCGTAGATCAGAATATCTCCGATCGGTGCAATGATGATCCAGGTGATCAAATTAGCGATCGTTTCTCCGATTAAAAATGTCGTGACTTGCTTCTTGCCAAATATTCCTTGTTCGATCGGGATACGCTTCGCAAGCAGACCGAAGAAAACGCCAAGGACTCCTGATGCTACGATCCAAGACCACCAAGCACCGTAAGTGGTCAAATCACCCAATGCGTGTCCGATAAAGCCAGCCAGACCAGCTACGACCGGACCATATACGACACCCAACAAAGCCAAAAATGGGTATGCTGTTGCAATGTCTGTATTTGGAATACCCGTTGGAATCGTCACGAAACGCTTCAAAATAAAGAAGACTGCTGCACCAATACCAATCGCGACAATGTGTTTTACTGTAAATTTATTATTCATTTGTCCTACTCCTTTTTGTTACTCTTATTTTTTTCTTCTATTAAACTACAACATGCTGCATTTATGATTGCTAAATCTTCGTGAACTCGATCGTCCAATCATTTCCCGTTCCGATCTTGTACACTGTAGAAAATGAATCCAAATTGATCCCTAACCCTACATTTAATAATGAATTGATATACAATACCGCTTCTTTTGGCGCCACTTGTGCGAAGGACCGTCCGAAGACGACGTCATCTTGATAACGCACCACACCTTGATAGTATATTTTTACTAGCAAGCTTTGTCCATATTCAACATGCCATTTTTTGAAAAAGTCCACGGGAATGTTCGTCCATAGCGAGCCAAAACGAATATCTGTGATATCGATCGTCCCAGCGATCTTATTTTCATTCTGCATCGGCGCGATCAATGGGAACGTTACGAGCTCATTCGTTGGAATAACCGAACCCAATTCTGTGAAGCGTACTTTTCCGCTGGCAAGTCGTGCGCCATTGTAAACATAGACATCACGCCCATGAAATGTGTGGCTTTCTGATGATCCCTTCAAACGCTGCGTTTCCTCATCGATTTGACGGACCTCTTTGATTCCCACATATTGTGCCAGATAGGTCAATGTGCCATTGTCAGGGGTAATCACATACTGTCCCCCCTGCAATTCTGCAACCACACTGCGTCGCGTTGAGCCCACCCCAGGATCAACCACTGACACAAAAACCGTTCCCGCCGGCCAGTAGGTCACTGCCTGTAACAACCGATAGCTTGCATCGTGGATGTTGTAGGGCTCGATCTCATGGGTTAAATTGTTGATCGTCAATGAGGCCTCCACTTGATACGCCACCCCGTACATTGCGTTCACCGCACCATCCTGCAAACCAAAATCCGTTTGAACTACTAAAAAACCTGCCATAACTTTTCCACCTTCCAACTTGATTTTTTAAACATTGTTCCTCGAATCCACGCAATCGCTTGAGTGCAGACACAAAAAAATACCCTCAGCAAAAAATTGCTAAGGGCATTTAACATGCGTTACCACCTTTATACGTAAAATCTTCGCAGACTTTACCTCAATCAGTACCCAAAATAGAGATTTCGGAGACTGTGCCTTGCTAACGGGGGCATCCGTATTCCCTTAAACGTTCGGGAAATCCGCTCAAAAGCCATTTTCAACTAATCAATCTGCATTCCCTTTCACCAGACGGGAACTCTCTTTGGCAAATGTAATTACTCTACTTTCTTTCTCACTGCGTTTCATCGATTGTTATAAAAATAGCAAAGAAGCGGCTGCTTGTCAATGGTGATTCCTGAGGTATGATTGGTTATCCTTTTTCTATTTCTCCATCTTCTGGTACACTATTTTTCAAGAAATGAGGAATGACAATGAACGATGCTCACTTATCTTTTCACCATATTGGAAAACCTGTCCCTCTAGAACAACTTAAGAACCACCCGGATGTAAAATACAGTCCGCTCTTTGATATGTACTCTTTGGACAAAAAGAATGACCTCTCTTTGCCGATTGAGCTACATGCTTTCGGACCAAATTCCACTCTTGACCCCTTGATCCAAAAGGAACCCCATGTCGCATTCAAAGTCAGCGATATTGATAAAGCATTGGTCGGACAAACAATCTTAATGCCTTTGTACCAGCCCTTCGCTGATTATCGATGCGCCATGATTTTAGTGAACCAGCAACCCATCGAGCTGATTGAAACGACTCTTTCGGAAGCCGAGATCTGGGGTGACGGTATCTATAAGGACAGCATTCTTTATGAATAATAGTTGCCCTTGCTAGGAGGTGTTGCAAATGGACAATTTAATGCTATTCTTTTCTTTTTTTGGCAACTGGCTGCTTTTTACGTTTCCACTTTTTCAGGGATGTCTTGAAATGAAGGAACAAGGGAATACGATCGATATTCTTACGGAACAAAATTCAGACTATAGAAAAGTCTCACCCTGGTATTGGCTGCTGCCGCTTTGGAAACTATCCTTAGAAAAAAAACGTGCACTGACCATCATGCGTCATGCCGCACTCAGTCAACAGCAAATGAGGCAAATGCTGCTCTTTTTCGATCGAGCAACCGCCTGGTTTTTTGTCTCCTTGGCAGGATTATTGGGAGGAACCGCAGCGACTCATGCGCTGATAGAACAATTTTTCCCACATCTCTCTGTATGGGGACTGGTCATTGCGGTTGTGTTTGTCTTAGCGATCAGTGTTTTTAATGTCTTTTATCGCTTGAGCGAAAAGAGAGAGCAGCGCCTGTTCAAAAAACTTTTCGAAGACAGATGACGTTTCATTTGGAAAGTATTTAGCAAAAAAACAATGCAAAAAGAAAGTCAAATCAAGAAATACTTTTCAAATGGAAAGTATTTCACCTTTTGACTTTCTTTTTCATTATCCTAATTTGTGCATTTTTTCAAGGATCACCCTTGTCCATAATAGGCGTGGGCACCGTGTTTACGGTAATAATGTTTGTCTAATAAATATTGAGGAATCTCACAAATATCGGGATTGATCTGCTCATTTTCTTTCGCCATCAAGCAAATCTCATCTAAGATCAAGCTATTTTCGACTGCTTTCATTGGCGAGTCGCCCCACGTAAATGGTCCATGCCCATACACCAAGACACCCGGCACTTCGCTTGCCTTCAGCTTTCTCTCGTTAAAGGTTTCAACGATCACATGTCCCGTATTGATTTCATAAGCTTCTTTGACTTCGGCCTCCGTTAACTGGCGTGTACAGGGGATGGTTCCATAAAAAGCATCTGCATGTGTCGTGCCGTATGCAGGCAAGTCGCGTCCCGCTTGCGCCCACATCACCGAATGGGTCGAATGTGTATGAACGATCGCCTTCACTTCCTCGAAAGCCTGATACAAGACGACGTGGGTCGGCAAGTCGGATGATGGCTTTAAGCTCTGGGCATCAAGCACCTTTCCTGTTAAATCTGTCACGACCATTTGATCAGCCTGCATGTTTTCGTACTTTACACCGCTGGGCTTGATAACGATAACGCCCAACTCACGATTGATTTCACTGACATTGCCCCACGTCAGCTTCACTAGCCCGTATTGAGGCAGTTCCACATTCGCTTCAAAAACGCGTTGCTTCATTGCGTTGATTATTTCTTCACGCGACATCATACCCTGCCTCCTTTAGTTTTGAATATAGATAGGTTTTTGCCTGTTGGATCTCAGCTCGAAAATCTTGGCTTTTTTCACTCCACATCTCGATCAAAAAGGTCCCGTCATAATCCAATCGTTTTAGATTTCTTAACAAGCCGAGAAAATCAACACAGCCTTTGCCAAAGGGAACATCTCGAAATTGCCCAGTGGATTCCTCCGTTACAGGGTACGTATCCTTTAAATGGATCGACGTGATGCAGTCGATCCCCTTTTCCAACTCGTGCGCTGGATCATTTTCCGGCCAAGCCGACAGGTTCCCCAGATCGGGATAGACTTGCAGATAAGGCGAGTGGATCTGCTTTTTGATTTCTAGAAATTTTGAAATAGAATTCATAAAAGGATCATCCATGATCTCGATGGAGAGAATGATGCCGTATTTAGAAGCTTCCTTCACACTTTCCTTCATTCCTTCAATGAAATCTTCCCTCGAATTCATTGACTTTTCTTCATAATAGACATCATAACCAGCAACTTGGATCACTTTGATACTCAACTGATGTGCCAGATGAATCGCTTTTTGCATGATCTCGTGAGCCATTCGCTGTTTTTCCAAATCACGGGAGCCAAAGGGGAAGCGGCGATGGGCGCTTAAACAAATAGAGTTGATTCGAACATCCGCTTCGAACATCTCATTTCTCAGCGTTTGGATTTCCTTTTCAGTCCAATTTAAACGCGCCAACCGTTCGTCAGTCTCATCGATCGACAGCTCAATAAAATCAAATCCCATGTCCTTCACCAAGGCAAACCGTTCTTTCCATGAAAGATCCTTAGGCAAAGCTTTCTCATAAATACCGATTTGAGCCATATTATTGCCCCCAAATACGAATGATCTCATCTTTGAAGTCTTGAGCGGCCTGCACTGGATCATTCGCTGCGGTAATGCCACGACCTGTAATAAAGGTATAAACATCGATCCCCTCAAACAACTTCAAGGTATCCACATCCAATCCGCCAGTAACAGAAACGTTAAATCCCATGTCGATCAGTTTTTTTACTTTGGATAAATCCTTCTCTCCCCATGTTTCACCAGAGAGTAAGGCATCCCGACTTTGATGATAGATTGCTTGTTTGATGCCGATCTCACGCCACGCCGCTGCTTGTTCATAGGTCCAATCACCATACAATTCAACTTGCAATTCTTCTACTTCTTTTTTTGCGGCCTCCATTGTCGGGATCGTCGCGCAGCAAATCACTGTCATGAAATCCGCACCTGCATCCGCGACATTTTTTGCCACGGTTCCGCCAGCATCCGCACATTTCGTATCCGCGACTAATTTCTTTTCAGGGTACATCCCGCGAATGCAGCGAATGGCTTTTTGCCCTTCCTGTAAACACAAAATCGTTCCCACTTCAATAATATCAACGATCGCGCCAACATTAAAAACGTCCGCCAACGCATGTTCCAAATCGTTATGATCCAATGCAATCTGTAAGTTCGGTCTGCTCATCTTGAATTCCTCTTTTACTTAGTTTTTTGATACAATGCTGATTCCGAAAATTTTTCACCAATTTCCTTCGCTGACATGACATTTTTGATGCCGATCACCGTCACGCCCTTTTTCTCCGCTTGAGTGAACATATTAAGAAAGTTTACAGGTGTAAAAACCACATCGTATTGCGTTGCAGAGCTTTTTCCTTCTGAGATCGCACAATGGTGGATTTTTGTAATAGGGACACTTAATTCCTTCATCGCCTTTTCCACACTTCTCATCATCATCAAGCTTGTTCCAGAGCCATTCGCGCAAGATACTAATATTCTCATTATATTTTCCTCCTTATTTGTCTTAACTAATTACTGTTGTTCTTGGTATTTTTCTGCATACTGTTCGTAATCCTCTACGATCATGAAGTAGCCATCTGGATTCTTGCGGTATTGCAATTGCGGAATGATCAGGAGCCCAATTACTACCACTGCGATTCCAACATATCCGAGAACCTTCATGATCACGGCGAACACCGGCCAAGCAGTTGCCCAGTCGAACATTCCAATGTAGCCGCCGTATTTTGACATACCGATCCATGTAGCAAATAATGCCGAACCACCCACTTGGATAATCCCTGATAAGAAGGGAAATAGACAAGCCGCTTTAAATCCGCCACGGTTATTCGCAAAGACGGCAATGACCGCATTGTCAAAGAACAATGGAATAAATCCGGCAATGACGATCGTTGGTGATTTTAATAAGATCAATAACCCGATCATTAAGAATTGTCCTAAAGCACCAAACAGGAAGCCAATCGTTACAGCGTTTGGCGAACCAAACCCAAAGGTCGCTGCCACGTCGATCCCTGGCACCGCACCAGGTAAGATCGTATTGGATATCCCTTGGAAAGACTGTGTCAATTCGTCCACGAAGGTCCGCACGCCTAATTGTAAAATCGCTAGATACACGGCGAAATTCAGCGAGGTCGTCATAATATAAAATAAGAAACTTTGCCCTTCCTCCATAAACTTCGCCTGTACAAGGTAATCCTGCCCTAATACTAATAGAATGATTCCAAAGAAGAACAGCATCAGTAACGAAGTCGCCACCATGTTCTCATTGAATATCGATAAGAACCCTGGCAGTTCGATATCCTCAAGTTTTTTGTCCATTTTTTCAGACTTGTGTTTCTTTTCATCGCGTTTCTTCATCCACTCCGCTAATTTTGCGAAGATGAAAATTCCAAACATTTGCTGATGGGCAACGGCAAAACCAGCGCCCTCGGTCAGCTCCTGCGTAATTCCTACAGTTAAATTGGAAGCGACTGCCCAATAACAGCCTAGGATCAATCCCATGAAAATCAATACCTGCACTCTGCCTAAATCAGGAAAGCAAAACAGGAGAATCCAAAAGGCTGTCGCCGACTGTTGAATCTGCACATTTCCTGTCGTAAAAACAGAACGCAACTTCGTGTATTTCTGGAAACGAACCAGCAAAATATTCATGACAAAGGCGATCAATAGCAGAATCATGACATCGCCAAAGGTTCGACCAAAGGTTTCCATCAATCCGGCATCCACCGCATTTTGTCCGAAATAAGGATCGGTTACCATCGCATTCAAGTTAAACCGTTCTTTTAATCCAACTAAGATTGGTCGGAAGTTGTTGACTAAGCCGCCTGAACCAACCGTCAAAATAAAGTAACCAACGGTCGCCTTCAGAAAACCCGCGACACATTCATATAATGGCCGTTTTAACAAAATGTACCCCAGTAACACAATAAATCCAATCAGGTACGCCGGCTGTGTCAAAATGTTTGTCGCAAAATATGTCCAAATACTTAACAAAAAGTCACCCATTCCTTTTTCCTCCTATACGTTAAACTCTTTCATCACAGCTTTGTACTCCTCGATTGATTGTGTTTCTGCTAACCGTTCGATCAGCCCTTCCGTCATCAATAATTCAGACAAATTTTGAATATTTTCCATATGCTCTTCTGGATTTTTGGCTGCTAAAGTGAAAAATAAGATCGCAGATTTTTCTTCGTCGGCACTTTCAAAGGACACCGAATGCTTCATTTTCGTAAATGAGATCGCTGTTCCAAAGACGCCTTCGCTTTCTTCCGAGGAATGCGGCATAGCGACCTCTGGCACAATAACAATGTACGGCCCATGTTCTTCGACACATCGAATGATTTCGTCTACGTACGTTTGATCGATGATTTTTTTATCCAATAATAATTGGCAGCTTTCCGCAATCGCTTCTCGCCAATCCGTGATCTCTTTGTCGGAATAGTTGATCAATCCGTTGTCATAAAAATAGTTAAGCATGAGAGTCTCCTTTCTTTTTATAAGAATGATGGAAATGGGGTGTCATTTTCTACGGAAAAGGCATCTTCAAAGCCGCGATAGAAATTAAATTCAAGATCATCTTTATTTGTCGGATACGTAAACTTGCCACCTACTTGCCAAATGTACGGTTTAAACGCGTACTTCAACCGATCCCTTTTAAATTTCCAAATTTCTGTAATTTCCTTTGGATCGGCCATGAAGTTCGCCCAGATATCATAATGAACAGGAATAACTACCTTCGCATTTAAAGATTCCGCCATCCGCAGCATGTCGACGGAAGTGACCTTATCCGTGATACCTCTTGGATTTTCCCCGTAGGCTCCTAAACAAACATCAATTTTATGCTCGTTGCCATGCTTCGCGAACATATTTGAATAGTGAGAATCTCCTGCATGATAAAGACTGCCTCCAGAGGTTTCAAACAAGTAGTTCACCGCAATTTCATCCATGTCTTGAGGCATCTTTCCTTTTAGAGTGACCTCTGGATCTTCACAAGTAACCAAAGCGGTCCGGTCAAAAGCTTCTAAGGCAACCACGTTGATATCTTTGATCTTGATTTCATCCCCTGGCTTAACGATCACCGTTTTCTCTTTTGGAATTCCCCATTTTAACCACGTATTGACAACTTCCTTAGGCCCAACAAATTTAGCCTCTGGACAATTTTGATGCACCGCAGCAGCGGTATTGATGTCGAGGTGATCCGAGTGAATATGGGTCACTACCAACGCATCCACATTTTTCACTTCAAATGGATCAATCACAAAGGGCTGTGTCCGTAAATTTGGTTGCATCTTCTGAACACCGCTCATGCGCATCATCTGATGCCCCTTTTTCATCATGCCGTTTCCGTGACTTCTTTTTCCAGTGCCACACCAAAGATCACATAGAATATTGGTTCCTTCATGACTCTTTAGCCAGATGCCTGTACAGCCTAACCACCACATTGCGAAGGTGCCTTCCTTCACTTTTTCTGCTTCAATCTCTTCATTTAAATAGGTACCCCACTCAGGAAAAGTATCTAATACCCAGCTTTCTTTCGTTACGTCATTGACTGTTTTGCCCATTATAATTGCTCCTCACATAAATTTGATATGACTTACAATTAAATCTTAAAGCGTATTCGACGTTATGAAAACCCTTTTATATGACTTTCTACAGTTTATATGATTTTCTATCCATTTTTAATGATTTTCTTAGTATAATGTAAGCGGTTAAAGAATTTTAAATGAACTTCTCGCTAAACACAATCATTTATTCAACGGAACATTCCTTTAGGAGGTCAAATAATGAAGAACTCGCTCATCAATATCAATAAACGTCAAAAGAATATTTTGGAACTACTGCAATTGACCGAACAAATGACGACTGATGAATTGGCAAAAGCCTTAGACGTATCCATCAGTACGGTTCGAAGAGATTTAAATTTATTGGAAGAAAAAAATGATATTATTCGAAACTATGGTTACTGTTCCTATAATTATGAGAACAAAACGGACTTTGATCAGTCTGGCCCAGAGCGTATCAAGCAGGCGATCGCCAGAGAAGCTAGTAAATACGTGAGTGATTACGACACTCTGTTTATCAACTCAAGCTCGACTGCACTAAAAACACTCGATTTTATCCATTCGAATCATTTAACCGTCGTGACAAATAATGTAAAAGTTAATTACTCTCCCCATAAAGACAACTGCAACTACATATTGACAGGTGGGGAAATGCGTTTTCCAAAAGAAGCACTCGTTGGAGATATTGCTCTGCACACCATTTCTTCGATGAATGCGGATGTCTGTGTGATCGGCTGCAGCGGTGTCAGTTTAGAAAATGGCGTGACTACAAAGATCTTAAACGAATCTACCATCAATGAAATGATGATCAATAAAACCATCAAATGTAAAATTTTAGTTGCGGATCATCGAAAAATCGGATTGACCTCAAAATTTAAAATCGCTGATATCTCAGTTTTTGATTACTTGATTACGGACAAATTTTCTTCGCAAAATATAGTAAATGAAATTAGGAATGCGGGCGTAAAGGTCATTCAAATTGATTAACAAAAAACCCTCGAACACGTAAGGACTGTGTTCGAGGGTTGCTTCATTCTATAAGAATTATTTTGTTTCTAAAACGCCGCTCTTTCCTCTCGCCATTTTCATAGAGAAAATCCACGTCACCATTGTGATGACTGTCAACGCAATCAAGAGCTGCCATCCTAGTTGATAAGAACCGGTCTGATCATAAATAGTGGCGATCATCAATGAGCCGAGTGTCAATCCAACTTGGGTAATACTGCTAATGATCCCATAGACTTCTGCGTAGTGCTCTCTTCCGTAAATACGCGCAGTGATCAAAGGAGGCGAAACTGTCCCAATCGGAGTCCCCAATCCAAAACAGAAAGCCATTAGATAAATCATCACCAGTTGATGGCCATTTAATAATAAAATAAATGCCAGCGTCATGAACCCACAACCGAAAATGGTACTTTTCACCGTACCAAAGTGATCATCGATCCAGCCTAAAATCAATTTACCAAAAATCCCTACCAACGAATACAAGGAAATGATGGAAGATTTCACCACGACTCCGTGCATTTCTTCTAAAGCAGGAGGAAATTGTCCTAATGAACCGGAATTCAACAGCCCGTTACAAAAAATTCCAATAACCAACATCAAAAAGATCGGTTGTTTGATTAACTGTTGGATGTTCAATGACGTCTTTTGTTCCGTTTTTTCTGTCGGACTAGCTAGGTTGCTTGCACCATAAGCCTTTAAGCCCATCTCGGCAGGACTCTTCTTCAAAACAAATAATGAAATTGGAAGCGTGATGATCAGCAAAAGGAACGCGATCATTCGATAAGATGCCCGCCAGCCAAAGTTTGCTAATAAATAGCTTAGTACCGGGCTGAAAATAAATCCGCCCAGACCAATCCCCGCCATAGCGATACTCATCGCTAAGCCGCGCTTTTCTTCAAACCAGTTGGTGATGATCATACTGACTGGAATCAAGGTACTGCTCGTATACGCAATTCCTAACACAATCGCCAGCAAGTACAATTGCCATGCCGCAGTAGCAAAAGAAAAACTGAAATACGCCGCAATGAAAAACAGCAAGGCGATCGTTTGTATTTTCTTCAAATTTCCTGTCGCTAATTTTTTCGCTACAAAAGGCGAAAAAATGATCCCCATTGATTGCGTGATCGTGTTGACCAGGGTAAATGCACTACGGGAAATCCCTAAATCGTCGGTCACTGACAATAAGTAGACATTGGCTAAAGACATAACCATCGGAACAATCGTCGCGGTAATACAAACACACCCAAAAACGACCTTCCATCCATAAAACAGCTTCTTTTCTTTCATATTAGCTCTCCTGACCAAAATAATTTGACACGATCGTTCCCATCGACTTCGCAGCAATCAGCATAGAGTCTTCATCAATATCAAATTTCGGATGGTGATGGGGATAAGAAACTTGTCCTTCTCCAGTGGCACCAATATAAAAGAAGCAGCTTGGCCGTTCTTGGCAGTAATAGGCAAAATCCTCTGATGGAGCGATCGGGCCGCTGTCAACAACTGCTTTTAATTCATAAAATGAGTGCTCTTGTAAACTATTCGCAACAAATTCAGTCAGTTTTTGATCATTCATTAAAACAGGATAATCATCTGCATAATTCAAATCAAAAGTCGCGCCATAAGCTTCGCAAACCCCTTTGACGACACTCTCGAAAGCCTCTTTGATAATAGGACGACTGGCTTCGTTCATCATGCGAATGTCCCCTTCTAAGTACACGGCATCCTTTAAGACATTGGCAGATCCCTTTCCATCAAAAGATCCCACTGTCAATGTCGTCATATCGAATGGGTTCACGCGACGACTTACGATGCTTTGCAAGTTTACGACAATTTGGCTGCCGACTAAAACCGCATCGATCCCGGCGTTAGGCATAGAGCCGTGACTTCCTTTTCCTTGCACTTTCAATTTGAAGGTCGCACGCCCCGTTTGAGTAGGACCGGCATGATAATAGACCGTACCGAGATCAAAGCCTGACATCACATGACACCCAATCACATGATCTACCCCTTCAAGGCAGCCATCTTTGATCATTTGAATCGCTCCCCCTGGTGGTGTTTCTTCCGCAGGTTGATGCAGAATCGTTACTTTTCCTGTCAATTGATCCTTCAGCTCAATCAAGCTTTCTGCCAAAATCAGCATATAAGCAGTGTGAGCATCGTGACCACAAGCGTGCATGACTCCAGGATTTTCAGATGAAAACGGGAGCCCCGTTTCCTCTTGGATCGGCAATGCGTCAAAATCCGCGCGCAAAGCAAGATTTTTCCCCGGTTTGCCGCTGTCGATCTCCACGACCACCCCGTAACCGCCAACATTCTTTTTCACTGTACATTCCAAGTCTTGATAAAAATCCGTGATGTATGCAGCCGTCTTCTGTTCCTTAAAAGATAACTCCGGGTGCGCATGTAAATAACGTCGGATCTCAATCATGCGCTCCTTTTTTGATTCAATTGCCCTTAACAAATTTTCTGCAAAATTCTTCATATTTTCCTCCCCTAAAGAATAAAATGATTTGTTGAATAAATAATAGCACATTTCACCTCATCGCTACAGGGTTTCTAAAAAATAAAAAAACAGAATTATTAATTTTTATTTACAAAATAAATAGATAGGAATTTTTTAGAAATTTCTTCGTTGCTAGATAAAGATACAGCGAATTTTTATTAAATAGTCAAGACACCTATTCATATAACAAAAAAATAGTTTTCCTGGTCTCCAGAAGGACCCAGGAAAACTATTTTCAAGCGAGGATTATTGTTCGTCCCATCTTTTCATATATTCTTCCGCAGTTTTTGTCACCAAGTTAAAATCATTGGCTGCTACACCTTTAAATAAATTGCCGCCCACACCCACAACGAGTGCTCCTGCTTGCTTCCACTCTGACAAATTATCCAAATTGATTCCGCCAGTCGGCATAATGGTCACTTGGGGCAACGGGGCCTTCGCTGATTGAATCATTTGTGGCGTGAAGCTAGTTGCTGGGAACAATTTGACGATCTCAGCTCCGCTTCTCATTGCTTGTCGCATCTCCGTAATTGTCATGCAGCCTGGCATGTAAGGAATTTGGTACAAATTACACAATTCCGCTGTCTCTTGATCAAAACAGGGGCTGACAATAAACTCCGCTCCAGCCAAGATCGCTAAGCGCGCTGTGACTGCCTCAAGAACCGTTCCAGCACCGATAATTACAGCAGCGTCCGCTTCATGATTCTTTTTCAGTTCTGCAATCACTTGATCCGCATGAGGGACAGAAAATGTGACCTCGATTCCTTTGATCCCGCCTTTAATGACAGCTTCCGCCGCTTGAAGAGCCTGTTCCTTCGATGCTTCTCTAACCACTGCAACGATTCCTGCTTTTTCTATCCGGTTTAATACATTTACCTTTTTCATTTGATCGACCTACTCGACATTGACATGTTCATGAAGGGCATCTTCATTTGATGTTTGGTCTCGCTGCGCGAGTTTTAAGGTCAAGGCATCCAACGTAATGTGCACAGTCTGATCAAATAGGCTCGACAATAATTGGACGGAGCTGATTCCAGCACCCGTTTTTGTAGCACCCGGAACCACGATCACTTGATCTGCAAGCTTGGCTAATGGGGAATTCTTATCGCTAGTCAATGCAACAATATCCAGACCTAATTTCTTCGCTATTTCTGTATCTGCGACAATTCCCTTTGTCGTACCCGAGCCGGAGATCGCAACCCACGTGTCCCCTTTTTGAATAGAAGGAGTGATGGTTTCCCCCATTACGTAATCCGTATAGCCAATATGCATCAAGCGCATCGCAAATCCCTTCGCTTGAAATCCGCTGCGGCCAGCACCTATGACGAAGATTCGTTTGTCTTTCTGAAACAGCGGTAATGCTTCCTCCAATTCCGTTTCATTTACTAACGCCATTACTTGGTTGATTTCTTCCATAATCGTTTTGATTGTTTTCATTTGTGAACAGCTCCCATAAATTCATTTACTGCTTTGAGCGGATCTTCCGCTTTTGTTATTTTTGATCCAACGATAATGACTTCTATGATCCCTTGCTCAGCCAAAGCTTCAGCCTGTTTCAGGTCAATTCCGCCAGCGATCGCCAATCGCTTGATACTCGGATACTTTTGGCGAAAGGCTTCTACGCTTGCCGCCGCATCAAACTGATCTTTTCGGTCAACCGAATGATGCAATGCATAGATCGCTTCTGGAAAGTCTTTGATCTGTTCAATTTTCTCATCGGTCACTTCAAGTAAATCGATCATCATTGTTTTGTTTTCTTTTTGAGTTACGTCATAACAGGCCTTTAAGGTATCTACAGATGCCGCTCCCATCACAGTGACGATCTCTCCACCATAACGAAAAGCCTGACGAAACTCATAAGCACCTTCATCAATAGTTTTGCTATCTACCAATAGAAGCGATTCTGTTAAGACCGCACTCAATTTCTCGATCGCCAAATTCCCATAATCTTTGACGAGTGATGTTCCCATCTCTAAAATATCTGTCTTTCCATTTAATTGTTTCGCTAATGCAATTGCGTCATCTAGCGGAACACGGTCGATTGCTGCTTGTAATTTCATGCGTTCACTTCCTGTTGTTGTAAAAAAGCTTCCAGCTCTTGCTGTGTTGGGTAGCCATCGTTATCGCCGGGTGATTGGACTGCCATCGCTCCGATCGCGTTTGCTCGCACTACTGCTTCCTTCAACGTTTTTTCTTCTATTAAAGCAGTAATCAATCCGACAGCGAACCCATCTCCTGCACCGACTGTGTCTACTACCTTAGCAACCTTAAAACCTGGAACTGTGAATTGTGTGCCGTCTTTCTGCTTAACATAGGCGCCTTCCGTTCCTAATTTAACAATCACAGTTTGCGTCGCTTCGCCATTGTTTAAATAGAAATCTGCAATGACTTCTGGATCACGACTGCCCATCAGAATTTCACCTTCATTGATGCCAGGCAAAACAATTTCCGCATGAGCAGCCAGTTCATTGATTGTTTCTACCATTTCCTCCGTACTTGCCCACAGTTGAGGGCGTAAGTTCGGATCAAAAGTTGTGCGGATGTGATTTTTTTCCAATAAACGGATTAAATAACGGAAAGCTTCACGGGCTTCTTTCGAGATCGCCGGGAAAATCCCCGACAAGTGGGCCATCTTAACATCCGAAAAATCAATCGTGTCTAATACGGATTGGTCGAAATGTGCCGCTGCTGAACCCTTGCGGAAATAGAAAATACTTGGATCGCCTTCGCTGACACGATCCTTCAATTGGAAAGCTGTCCAAAAATCAGCACTTTCTGAGATATAATCAGTACCGATCTCATTTTCGTGCAAACGGTCAATGATAAATTCACCAAAGGGATCTTTTCCCACTTGTGTAATGTATTCACTGCTATGTCCTAAACGAGAAACCCCAACAGCCACATTAACCTCCGCTCCAGCTAAAAATTTTTGAAAATGACACGCATCTTTCAAAGACTTGTCTACTTCCTCTGATCCAAACAAAGCAATCGGTTCACCAATCGTTAAAAATTCACTCATGTTCACTACTCCTTTTTCAATTTAATGTATTTTTTCGTTAAAGTAAGATATACGCAGCAATCAAATTCAATACCGTTGCGGCCCACGCCCATGGCAAGCCAGTGAGTAAAAATGTTTTTGTATCCAATCCCGCGTATTGTACAGACCATAAATTCCAAGATTGCGTGATACACGCAGACACACCCATCATGGATGGAACAACTAGTAATCCATACAAGAAATATTGGTCAAACATCCCTGTTCCAACTAAGATCGCTGCGGTGGCAGCCCCTGCTCCATAAAGCATCAACGGACCACGGAAGTAAGATAGCGGAGCGATGATGGCGATAATAATGATCATCACAAGTTTGCTATCAGGTATGATTGCTTGGAAAACGCTGGTAAATCCAGACATCGCATGTACCGCTGCAGATTGGAACATCGTTAAGACGAACAACATGATCAATAATCCTGCAATATCACTAATCGCATGTTTAGCGGTTTCATTCATCATCGTGACAAATTTGCTGTAGCGTTTCATATTTCCAGTCGCTGCAAATGCGATAATCGTTGAAAGAAGAAGGGCCGGTACGGCATCCCATTTGGCAAAAATACTTAACGCTACAGGCATTACTGGCAAAATGTAGGTCCACATTGGAACATCTACAATTTCTTCTTCCGTATCACTTTCTACGATCTCAGGTTTCCCGTTACGAATTTTCTTCGCATTAAATAAAATGAACAAGATCAAGATGACCATCTGGACACCCATTGCAACGAAGCCGAAGCGCTGATAATGAGGTCCCCATTCTACTTTAGGAAAGAACACCTGAAATTGGACAAACAGTACATTGTTTACGTACATTGCAGCACCGATGGCAAGCGTAAAAATCGAAACGGCAATATTCTTTGGTACGCCGATCGAGAACATGATCGGAAATAAGATCACCCCAACAGCGATGGCTGACCCAACACCGTAAGAACTCGTAAAAATTAAAGCGATTACAAGAGCGATTAGAATTGTTGCCAATACGGGACTCTTTTTCCCAACCTTTTCTGTTCTCCGACTGATACTTCCTGCAATTCCAGTATCTACTAGGACTCGGCCAAACCAAGAACCAAAGATAATATAGGCAGCTGTCTTCCCATAATTCAGAACCGGTTCGGTAAATATTTCCTTTACAGCGGTGTTAAAGGGTACCATTCCGATGATCGTCCACAAAATTGCCATTACGAAGAAGCCAACGGTTAAGTTTCCGCCTTTCATCGCGTATAAAACAAAAATGATAAAGGTTACTGCTAGTAAAATCCCTGTTATCGCACTACCCATGCTTGTTCACCTCCTAGTATTTATTCAACTCGCTTAAAATACGTTGATATTTTGACACTGGTTTTGCATGGTCCTCCACAAAGAAATCATTTTCCATGTGGTTAAATTTTTGAATGAGGTAATACCCAGTTAAATACGCTGCTAATGCTTCCTTCGCAGCAGTTTCCATATTTTCCTTATCGATCTCAGGTCGTTGAATCGTTTCCATAAAATGATACGCAAATGTTTCAGGATCGATTTTTGTTTGTTGATCTGTCATTAAAATTCACCCTCCAATAATTCTTTTGCTTCTACTATTTCCGCATTTTCGGTCGTTGGATATTCAATGGCAACTGGAACATTCTGCGGCAGTTGTTTTAGCACATTTCGCCAGTCAATCTCACCATGATCTAAACCAACAGCTTGCGGCTGATGCCCTTTGTATCGAACATCCTTTACATGAATATAATGAACATAGTTTCTCAATGTTTCGGCAGCACGTACTTCATTCTCACCAACAAAGCGCCAGTTCCCTAAGTCGTACACATAACCGATCGCTATTCCAGCATTTGTCACAGCCTTCATGTAAGCATCGATCGCCTTTATCGTGCCGGAGGTCTGCGTTTGATCATTTTCGATAGATATTTCTATTCCCTCGTCAACAAGCGCTTTCAATTCTTGTTCATGAAGCTCTCCATCAAAGTCTCCGATGTTCCATTTAATATGCTTCACTCCCATTTGTTTTGCTTCTTTTAAATAAGCCATTAATTTAGGATTCAGGGCTCCATTTACATAAATGTCATCAGGGACACTGTAAAACAACGTCAGCCCTAATCGCTGTGCTTCAGATTGAATAACAGGAATCTCATTCTCAAGATCTTTAAAATACTCACGTCGAACCTCTACTTGTTGAAATCCTAAATCTGCTGATTCCTGCAACAAGTCGCTTTGAAGCACTCCGCTTTCTACTTTATCGGAAAAAACTAAAAAATTAAGCACTAATTTATCATCACTCATAATACCCGTCCCTTCAATTAGTTAACCGGTTTCTATAAACAAATAGTAAACCGGTTTCCATGAATTGTCAACGGTTTCATGATTAAAAAACATTGCCGAGCTATAAAAAAATAAGCGCCACATGGAAACCGGTTTCCACGTGGCGCTTATTTTTGTTTTGTTCGTTTCATTTAATAACGTTCTAAACAGACTTTCTCCAACGTATAGTTGACGGAACGATGACCTCTTCCGTTTCCATTGAAGGTTGTGCGAGTTTTTCCAGCAGGTGTTCCGCTGCCGCTTCTCCGATTTTTCTGGATGGCTGCTCTACACTCGTGATCCCCGGCCCAACAAGTTCAGTCAAATTCCAGTCATCGAATCCTGTCACGCCTACTTGTTCAGGAATGTTTATTCCTTGATGGATCAACCAAGATAGGACATCCATTAGTGTACGTCCGTTTGATGCAAAGAGCAGTGTTCGTGTCTGATCATTGCTCAGAATCTCTGATAAGTCGCGGCTTAATTGATCTTCATGCTGGATTTCTAGCAATCGGCACTCTTTTCCAGCAGCTTTTACGACCTTGTTTACTGTCTCGTAACGCAATTCCCGCGTGCTGACATCTTTGATTGGCTCACTCACAACGACCACTTTTTCGTAGCCCTGCGCCAATGCTCTTTCTAAAATCTCTTTGGTCGCAGCGCGATTGTTCGTTAAAACGGATGACCATTGTTCCGGCTCTGTTTGCCGATCGACTAATAAAAGAGGAATGTTCCGCTCCGAGATATACGCATAGTTGGCGGACTGGCGAGAGGAAGGCTGCAAAATAATCCCTTCAACACTCTGATCCACTAGTTTTTCTAAAAGATGCTTTTCCTGTTCTACTGAATTTGCGGCATCCATAATGATCATTTGGTAACCACTTCGTTCCAATACTTCACCGATGCCTTTTAGGAGCAATGACGAATACATATTAGAAATATCGGCTACGACTACACCAATTAAATAGCTGTGCTTTGATTTCAACGCCTGTGCTTGTCGACTGGGCCGATAATTCAGCCGTTGAATGACCTCAGCGATTTTTTCTTTTGTCTCTTTTGACATATTTCCAAAGTTATTATTTAAATATCGAGAGATTGTTGTTTTTGAGACACCAGCTTCTTCGGCAACCTCTTTAATCGTGATTTTTTTCATCCGTGCTTCTCCAACTGTCTTTTTACTCATTTTAGCGAATTTCGTACCGAATGGAAAGGAACTACTCTAAAAACACCGCCGCTGGCAGCTATTCTTTCATATACTAGAAAATAAAGGCGCATTCTTGATCGTTCGTTTTGGTCTTGAGAGTTTATCTTACAATGAAACCACACGCACTTTCCTTCAAAATTGTAATGATGTTTTCATCGATTTCTTTTATACTTAGTGTAATCGAATTCATTTAGGAGTGTTGAAATGGAAACTTATCGTGTTGCTTTTTTTGATATTGATGGTACTTTAGCAGATAATCATCTGCCCCATCACTTGCCTTTCGCTGAGCGCGTCCCCGATTCAGCAAAACTTGCTTTGAAAAAATTAAAAGAAAAGAATATTGAACCGGTCATCGCTTCCGGCCGTCATTATCAGACGATCACTCAATTAGCAGAAATACTTGGTGTAGACAGCATTATTTCCTCGAATGGCAATTGCGTCCATTATCGTGGCCAAATGATCCATGAAAATAGTATCCCGCCAACGTTACTGACCCAGCTCGTCGACCATCTTCGAGAGCAAGACATCGAATTTTTAATTGAGACTTCTGGTGGCATCTATTGCTATGAAAGTAATAAATATCATGGAGACCATCCCGCAGAAAAAACTTTTCTAAAGGAAAATGATCCTTTACCTGAGAACGTTCTTCAATTGATTGTTCCTTGGACAGAAGAAATAGACTTTAAACTAGATCCACATTCCCCGTTAATTGCTGAAAAGGTAGCGCCTGTCGCAGCCAATATTCATCTGAAAACCGGCACGAAGGCAGAAGGTATCCACAAAATATGCGCGTCCATGCGGATCACAGCTGAACAAGCTTTGGCATTTGGAGACGAAGAAAATGACTTCACTATGTTTGAAGCAGTCGGGTTTCCTGTTGCTATGGGAAACGCAGCGCCAGCACTAAAGGAAAAAGCTGCCCATATCACCTCTTCCGTATCAGACAATGGCATCTGGAATGCCTGTGTTGAGTTAGGATTGATCACCGAATAAAAAAATTCCGCCAAAATAACTCTTGGCGGAATTTTTTTAACGTTCGTTGATTGTTTGATAATTCTGATCAGTGGAGACTTCCATATATGCCGGACGTATAATTTTCTGCACGTTGACCAATTCTTCAATGCGGTGCGCCGACCACCCTACGATTCGAGCAATCGCAAACATAGGTGTATACAATTCTGGCGGCAAATCTAACATATGATAAACAAAACCGCTGAAGAAATCGATATTGGCACTAACGCCCTTATAAACTTTACGCTTTTCAGAAATGATCTCAGGAGCTAACCGTTCTACTTTGCGGTACAAATTAAACTCAGCTGAAGCTTCTGATCCTTTCTCAGCTGCTAATTTTTCCACATAGCGTTTGAATATTTCTGCCCGCGGATCGGATTCCGCGTAAATAGCATGGCCCATTCCGTAAATCAATCCCTGTTTGTCAAAGGCTTCTTTATTTAAGATTCTTTCTAAGTAGTCGCGTATCTCGTTCTCGTCTTCACAATCATTGATAGTCGCTTTTAAATCTTCCATCATACGGGTCACTTTGATGTTTGCGCCACCGTGCTTTGGTCCTTTTAAAGACCCTAATGCCGCTGCGATGGTTGAATAGGTATCTGTACCACTAGAAGTAACTACACGAGTCGTAAACGTCGAATTATTTCCCCCGCCATGTTCCATATGTAAGACCAATGCCATATCCAACGTTTGTGCTTCTTGAAATGTGTATTTTTTATCAGGACGCAGCATAGTTAGAATGGCTTCTGCTGTACTCAAGCTCTCATCTGGACGATGAATGTACATGCTCTCCCCTTTAGTGTAATGATTATAAGCATGATAGGAATAGACCGCGATCATCGGAAATGTAGCGATCAACGACAATGATTGATCTAATACGTTCTCAATGCTGACGTCATCCGTTTTCTTATCATAACATCCTAATGTAAGAACGCTTCGAGACATCATATTCATAATATTATGCGAAGGTGCTTTCATGATAACATCACGTACAAAGTTGGTTGGGAGTGTTCGTCTTTTACCTACTAAAGTGTTGAATTCCACTAACTCCTCTTGGGTCGGAAGCGAGCCAAATAATAACAAATAACTGATTTCTTCGAACCCTAAACGCCCTTCGGATACAAACCCGTTCACCAGCTCATTGATATCAATACCGCGATACCGCAATTCTCCATATTTAGAGATGACTTTGTCTCCATCCATAATTTGCGGATGAATCGTGGAGATATTGGTCAAACCAGCTAAAACGCCTTTACCATCAAGATCTCGCAGTCCTTTTTTAACATTATGTTTCCTATATGAAGAAGCGTCTAAATAGTCCTCTTTTCGGCATATCTCAGCCATTTGGTTCAAATCTAACATCATTGTGTCCTCCTAACCATCATTTGTTTAACAATCGAGTCAAGAAACATTATAACACCATTGGCGTAAAATGAAATACTTTTAATAATTTCATTTACTTTCTTTTTTTTTATTCGTATAATAAACCCATCTGATTTTAAACGATAACGTATTCAGGAGGGATTTTGGAATGAACTGGAAAAAAGAGCTTGCCGTCAATGACGAACATTATACATACTTTGATCTTTCATCGATTGTCGATACGTATAAAAAAAATATTACTGATTATCCATACAGCATTCGCGTATTATTAGAAAGCTTGGCACGCCATCAAGAGCACGCAGATTTGGAGAACTTGATAGCATTCGATGCAAAAAAACCTGCAGGCGTTGTTCCTTTCCGCCCTTCACGGGTTGTCTTACAAGACTTTACTGGCGTTCCAGCAGTCGTGGATTTGGCAGCGATGCGAGATGCAGTCGTTAAGTTAGGGGGAGACCCTAAAGTAATCAATCCGGAAATTCCCGTCACTTTAGTAGTTGACCATTCTGTTCAAGTAGACTCCGCGGGAACAAAGGAAAGCCTGTCCTTCAATACGGAAAAAGAATTTGAGCGCAATCATGAACGCTATCAATTTCTTAAATGGGCACAACAAGCCTTTGATAATTTTGAAGTCGTTCCCCCTGAAACAGGAATCATCCACCAGGTCAATCTGGAATATTTATCAGATGTCATTTTAAAAAATGACGACAATTTACTATTCCCTGATTCCCTAGAAGGGACAGATTCTCATACAACGATGATCAATGGACTAGGCGTACTCGGTTGGGGTGTCGGCGGTATTGAAGCAGAAGCAGCGATTTTAGGAGAAGCTTCCTATTTTCCGACTCCCGAAGTCATCGGTGTAGAGCTGACTGGAAGCTTGAGCCCTGGAGCAACTGCCACTGACCTGGCTCTCTACCTCACTGAGCTTTTGCGCAATGAAAAAGTTGTTGGAAAATTCGTTGAGTATTTCGGAACAGGCTATAAGAGCCTGAGCCTTTCTGATCGTGCAACGATCGCTAATATGGCGCCTGAATACGGCGCGACATGCGGCTTTTGCCCAATTGATGAAGAAACCTTGAATTACCTTCGTTTGACAGGTCGTCAGGAAGAGCAAGTCAAACTAGTTGAGGCCTATGCAAAGCAGAATCATCTCTTTTATGATGGCTCAGAGACACCTCTCTACACACGAGTGATCCAATTAGATCTATCGACGGTCCATTCGTCTGTTGCTGGGCCAAAACGTCCTCAAGATAGGGTGCCGTTAGCCGAAGTTGCTGAAAATTTCCAAACATCGCTAACAAACCCAAGCGGACCAAAGGGATTCGGATTGTCTCCTGATGAGCTGAATCGGAAAGAAACCACAAAAGGAACCGATCAAGTCATTGAAACCGGCGACCTTGCATTAGCGGCAATTACTAGTTGTACAAATACCAGCAACCCTTCTGTAATGGTGGCCGCGGGGCTGTTGGCTAAAAAAGCCGTTGAATTGGGACTTGAGGTGCCTTCGACAATTAAAACCTCCCTTGCCCCCGGCTCAAAAATCGTCACTCAATATTTAGAAAAAGGCAACCTGCTGGAACCACTTGCCGAATTAGGGTTTGACATCGTTGGCTACGGTTGTACGACCTGTATCGGAAACTCCGGTCCTTTGGAAGAAGAAATAGAAGCAACTTTAAAAGAGAGCGATTTGGTTGTGTCCGCTGTCCTTTCAGGAAACAGAAATTTTGAAGGGCGAATCCACCCTTTGATCAAAGCGAATTATTTGGCATCTCCGCCGCTTGTGATCGCCTATGCTTTGGCTGGTACGATTAAAAAAGATTTGACGAAAGAAGCCCTTGCGACGATCGAGGGAAAGGATATTTATTTAGCAGATTTATGGCCTTCTCAAGAAGAGGTCAACACCTATATCAATGACTTTTTAAATCCTCAAGACTTTCGTGCCGCCTATGAAAATATCTATCAATCGAATGAACGCTGGAATCAAATTGAGACTTCAAAAGGAGAATGCTACGAATGGGATGATGCGTCAACCTATATAGCAAATCCTCCTTTCTTTACGGATCTTGACCAAACAGAAAACACAGAAAATCCGTTGGCTGACTTGCGCGTTCTAGCTAAATTTGGTGACACTGTAACTACGGATCATATCTCACCTGCTGGAAACATCGGGATGCAATCGCCTGCAGGCCGTTATTTAAAAGAACATGGTTTGGCTTATAAGGACTTCAATTCATTCGGTTCTCGTCGAGGCAATCATGAGGTAATGATGCGAGGGACCTTTGGAAATATCCGAATTCAAAACCAATTAACTCCTGAAACGACTGGCGGGTACACGAAGCTAGCCACAAATGGTGAAGAATTGTCTATCTATGATGCCGCTATGCAGTACCAAAAGGACCAAATCGGTACAGTTATTCTTGCTGGCAAAGATTATGGCATGGGCTCTTCTCGCGATTGGGCTGCCAAAGGAACAAATTTATTGGGGGTCAAAGCCGTTTTAGCAGAAAGTTATGAACGTATTCACCGCAGCAATTTAGTAATGATGGGTGTGATTCCTTTCGAATACCTTCCAGGTGAATCTGCCGAATCTTTAGGCCTGACTGGATTGGAAACTTATACCTTTGATTTTCCAACAGAACCTGTGATCAATCAGCTGATCGCTGTGACTGCTAAGGGTGAAAACGAGCAGCATTTCCAAGTAAAACTGCGCTTTGATTCGGAGGCAGATATTGCTTACTGGAAAAACAAGGGCATTCTGCCTTTAGTCATAAATAAAAAAATGCAAAAGGAGCAGGCCTAATGACAACTACTTTAAATCCGACCATTCCTTATATCCAAGGCGATGGTATTGGTCCAGAAATATGGCAAGCAACACAAAAAGTCGTTGATGCAGCGGTCGCTTCCACGTATGAAGATGGTCGAAAGATTCACTGGCTCGAGATTCTCGCTGGAGAAAAAGCCTTCAACCAAACCGGCACTTGGCTTCCAGAAGAAACATTAGCTGCCATCAAGGAGCACAAGGTTGCTATCAAAGGGCCTCTGACCACACCTATTGGAGAAGGCTTCCGTTCATTAAATGTCACCCTGCGACAAGAGCTGGACCTTTATGCTTGCGTTCGTCCTGTTCGTTATTTTAAAGGGGTCCCTTCTCCGTTGAGGGAACCAGAAAAAACAAATATGACTATCTTTAGAGAAAACACTGAAGATGTATACGCGGGGATCGAATTTGCAAAAGACTCTAAAGAAGTCGCACAGCTTTTGGGCTTTTTGACAGACGCACTCTCTGTCACGAAAGTACGTTTCCCTGCAACAAGCGCGCTTGGGATCAAACCGATCTCGCAAGAAGGCAGCGAACGCCTGATTGCTGCGGCTTTGGATTACGCGGTAGATCAAGGGCAAACACGAGTAACGTTGGTCCACAAAGGCAATATCATGAAATTTACCGAAGGCGGATTCAAAAATTGGGGCTACGATTTTATTGAAAAGAATTATCCTCAGGCCTTCACTATGAATAACTATAAAAAGATCGCCGCTGAAATAGGGCCTGAAAAAGCAGAGAACGCATTGAAAGAAGCCAAAGCAGATGGAAAAATCATTGTTGATGACGTCATCGCGGATAATTTTTTACAGCAAATCTTGCTTTATCCTGAGAAGTACCAAGTAGTGGCTACAACGAATCTGAACGGCGACTATATTTCAGATGCATTAGCTGCACAAGTTGGAGGTATCGGGATTTCACCAGGCGCAAACATCAATTACCGCACTGGACACGCAATTTTTGAAGCAACACATGGAACAGCGCCGGACATTGCAGGAAAAGGTTGGGCGAATCCTTGCTCCCTGCTCCTTTCAGCCGCAATGATGCTCGAGTATCTCGGCTGGTCTGAAGCGGGTAAAAAAATTCCAAAAGCCATTGAAGAGGCACTTCAAAATAAACAGATGACACATGATTTCGCACAGATGTTAGCAATTGACGCGCTTTCAACTTCGGAATTCGCAGAGTATCTGATTCAAACTATTTAAAAAAATCCCTGATGAAAAGCCGATCGAGCTTATTCCATCAGGGATTTTTACTTTATATTTCTTGAACTAGAACCCATTTTCTTTAGCTTTCATAAGAAAAAAAGCTGCGTTATTTAATTATCCGTCCTTTTATGTATATTCAAATCAAGACAAAAAAAGTCACCCAAAAGCCGATAATCGGTCTTTTAGGTGAGCTTTGTAAAAGGACGGTCGATTTAACTAAAGAAACATTCTTTAGAAACGATACCTGCTACTTCCGCATATTTAATTAATACTTGACCATTTACTTGGTCAATCCTATCTGCATCTAACCCGTAAAAACGTTCTACATTTACAATGCAGCCATTTTTTTCTTTACGTATTACTTCCCCAATGATCGGCCGAGCAAAATCCGTTTTACGGCATTCATAGCTTTCTCCAACAATAATCGCTTCTTTATTCATTCAACCACCTCATTCATGTTTTATACTACACTTATATAGTAGCATTAAGTGGAGTAAAAAACCATTTTAAAGGTGTTATTTATTAAATAAGCCTCTTTTTAAAGCAACAAACGTAATTTTATTCCACGTTTTCTAACAATAACGCCACATATTGTTCTAAATAAAATTGATCGATTTGATCATACATTCCTACTTCAGAGCTATCCAAATCCAGTACACCAATCAACTGGTCCCCTTTCTTCATAGGAACAACAATTTCTGATCGCGCCGCAGAATCACAAGCAATGTAGTTTTTATGCGTCATTACATTTTCGACGATCAGTGTTTGATTCTTTTCAGCAGACTCTCCGCAAACCCCTTTTCCCATTGCAATATGCACACATGAGACATTTCCTTGAAAAGGTCCCAGAATCAATTCGCCTTCTTTAAACAAATAGTACCCAGCGAAAACTGTTTCCTGCAATGTCTGGTTCAATAAAGCTGATGAGTTTGCCAGATTCGCAATCAAATCTGTTTCCCCTTCCAGTAATGCTTTTTGCTGCATCAATAATAATTTATACGCCTCTTCTTTTGCTTCTTGATTTTTCCAACTCATAGTCTTTTCCTCCAATAATAATTCCTTATTCATCGAGTAACATTAGAAAATAAGGAACTTTTGGTTTATTCTACCCTAACCACAGCAAGAACGCTATTTTTAAAAATAGCCTTTATTTAAGCCATTAGAACGATTTCATTCGTCTTATTTACGATTTGTCAAGAGTATAAAGCCTTAATTCTTCTAATTAATATTTCATTCGTATTACAAAATATACGGTTGCATGAAGAATCAACTACTTTAAACTTTTTACTCATATCTTCTTATATAATTGAATCCGAAAGATGAAAAAAGTGAGGGAAACCATTGATTAAGTTGAAAAAATATACGGCACTGACTTTGTGTGCCTTGACATTGACTACTGCTCCAATAAGCGTCTTAGCAGATGAATACGATCAAAAAATTGCTGATCAGGATAAAAAAATCTCTGAACTGCAACAAACTGAACAATCTGTAGAGGATCAAAAAGCGGCGTTAGAGCAAGAAGTTGCCGCAATAGAAAAAGAAGTCAACGCAGTCTTAAAAGAAAAGACGACTGAAGAAAAGAAATTAAGCGACTTAACTGCTAAAATCGCTATTCTTCAAGAAAAAATCCAAAAACGTGACGAACAAATCAGAAACCAAGCGCGTGACGTGCAGACAAAACACGATTCTGCATCAATCGTTGACGTCGTGATCAATGCGAAATCTGTTGGCGATGCTGTGAAGAAAACCATGGCTGTTTCAACCATTTTAACGGCTAGTAAAAATATCATGGAACAGCAAACCAAAGACAAGGCAGAGCTTCAAAAGCTTGAAAAAGAAGCAGAGCAGCGCCTGCAAGTAATCAATAAAAAAACTGCTGAACTAAAAGGCAAGCAAGAACAGCTTGTAAAAGCCAAGTTAGATCAGCAAGTAAAAATCAATGATATCCAAGCAAGTATCGCTACAGAAAAGGGCGAAAAAGAGAAATTTGAAAAGCAAAAAGAAGACGCTGAAAAGAAACGACAAGCAGCGTTGAAAGCATTAGAAGAACAACGTAAAAAAGAAGCGGAAGCCCGTGAAAAAGCGCAAGCGGAAGCTGAAAAACAAGCGAAGAAAGCGGCAGAAGAAGCGCAAAAAGCGGCGGAAGAAGCTGAAAAGCAAGCAGCTGCTGCAGAGACGGCTAAACAAAAGCAAGAAGCTGAGATCGCGCAATTGGAAGCTCAGAAGCAAGAAGAACAAGCAAAACAACAAGAAGAACAAGCTCAAACTGTTACTGATACGAGTGCTACTCAGGTTACTACAAACCCGGTAGCACCAGCAGCAACACCAAGCGCTAGTGAAGAAAAACCAGCAGCTCCTGCTGCAACAAGCAGCGGTTGGGCTTCTCCTCTATCCATCGGCTTAGTAGTAACAAGCCCATTTGGTCAGCGCCAAGATCCAACAGGTGCATCTGGTTCTCAACATGATGGCGTCGATTTTGCCGGTGCCGCGGGAACACCGATCATGGCTTCTAAAGGTGGAAAAGTGGTTGAGTCAGGATTTCATTGGTCCGCTGGGAACCACGTAGTGATCCAGCATGCGGATGGGTACTATTCATACTATATGCATATGGTTTCAGCCCCAAGTGTCGGCGTAGGCTCAGAGGTTAGCGCTGGACAAGTATTAGGCGGCATGGGAACAACTGGTAATTCTACGGGTGTGCATTTACACTTTGGTGTCTCCACTGCATTGTGGTCTGGATTTGTTAATCCTGCTCCACTATTAGG
Source organism: Enterococcus sp. AZ048 (assembly GCF_051715125.1). Classification (NCBI taxonomy): domain Bacteria; kingdom Bacillati; phylum Bacillota; class Bacilli; order Lactobacillales; family Enterococcaceae; genus Enterococcus; species Enterococcus sp. AZ048. Next base: position 1,724,374 of record NZ_JBIOTD010000001.1, read on the forward strand.
CGTTTAAACAAAACAAAAAAGTACAGAACAATGGTCAGAGAAATTCTGATTCTTGTTCTGTACTTTTTTTATTCTGCTTCTGAAATGTCTTTTGCGATTTCATCTAGTTTGATTTCATTGTTTAAGTAATCTGCATTTTCTGTTGGGAAATGTTGACGGAATTCCGCTAATTCCATTAATTCAATGCGTCCATCAGCTAATTCAAAATCCAATACATGGCCGCCGAAGGTTTCATCGTCACTAATAAAATGTAAATGGAACCCCCCAGAGGCCGCACCGTGGAACAGCTCTGGTGTAAAGAACCCGACAATGGTACCCCGCAGGTTATCTGCTTCAAATTCAGGCTGGTTGCGAGCGATCTCTACGAATCTCGGATACGGTTTCTCTTGTTTCGGAGCAACTCGCACATGCATGTGCTTGAACGTTCCCTCTATTTTAACAGCCGCAAATAAATTGTGGCTGATTTTTTTTAGGACTTCTGCTTTCACTTGCTCATCAGACACTGCTTCAAGTGAAAATTCTTGATCTGAATCAAAACGAGTCACTGCTGCATAAGGTGTCCATTCGTCGCCGGTCAGTCGTCTTACCTTCCCTGTTTCATCTGTATGATAGATCACACCGTCTAGAAAAAGCACTTCTCCATTCGATCCTTCAAGTGTGCCTAAGCCAAAATCGCCATAGTTGGACAAGGCGCCGATTTTTTCAGTACCATCCATCAAATCTTGCATCAATCCACCGAGTGTACCGTGTTGGTAGATATAACTTTTTGTCTTCACTGTCATGTACAATCCCCTTCTATCTCTCTTCTGACTGTCGCGTATCTACGGATTTCTTAATAAAATTGATCGGGTAAAATGGTTTTTCCTAATTCCTTATTATCTGAATAATCAATCGGGATATCGATGATCACGGGACCGTCTGTTGCCAAGCCTTCTTGGATCGCTGCTTCTAATTCGGCTTGTGATGTCGCCCGTAATCCTTTTGCGCCAAAGGCTTCGGCATATTTTACAAAATCAACAGGTCCAAAGTGGACACCCGCAGAACGATCGTATTTCATTTCTTCTTGGAACTCTACCATATTGTAGCTGCCATCGTTCCAGATCAAGTGGATGATTTTTTGTTTCAAACGCACCGCTGTTTCAAACTCTTGAGCGGAGAATAAGAATCCGCCGTCTCCAGAAACAGAGAAAATTTGTGTATTCGGACGAACCAATGCGGAGGAAATCGCCCATGGTAAGGCTACACCCAGCGTTTGCATCCCATTACTGAATAACAAATGGCGTGGTTCATAGCTGCGGAAATGACGAGCCATCCAAATGTAATGACTACCGACATCCACTGTGACCGTCATCTCATCGGTGACATTTTTTTGCAGCGTATCAATGACTTCTAGCGGGTGCACACGCCTCTCCGCCGTTTCACTCTTTTGTCTGCCATTCGTTAATTTTTCTTGCAGCGTTGAAAGATAGTGTTGTGCATCGTCTGATAATTGATACGTTGAAATGGCATCTCCTAATCGATCGATCGTTTTGGCAATACTGCCGACCAATTCTACTTCTGGCTGCATGTATTGGTCAATTTCCATCGGTACTTCATCTATTACCACAATACGCGCATCTTTTTCAGCATTCCAGTTTCGCGCTTCGTACTCGATTGGGTCATAGCCGATCGCTAAAACTAAGTCGCTGCGTTTTAACAGCATGTCTCCCGGCTGATTGCGGAAAAGTCCGACACGGCCGAAGAAATGATCTTCTAGTTCCCGAGAAATAATTCCCGCTCCTTGGAAGGTCTCAACAACTGGCAGCCCTGTTTTTTCAACAAGTTTGCGAATCGCTGCTGTTTCCTTTTCACCTGAAGCGCGCATTCCGACTAACAAAGCGGGCAGCTTTGCCTCATGGATTCGTTTCACCAAATCATCGATATCCTCATCAGAGGCAGACCCTAAAATTGGGGCTGACATTGGTTTGATTGCTTCACCCTTCACTTCGCCATCCGTCACATCTTGAGGAATGGATAAGAAGCTTGCACCTTTTTTGGCAGTCTTAGCGATACGGTAGGCGTTCGCGATATTTTCCGATAGCATTTCAGGATCTTGAATCTCTGAACTATATTTTGTAATAGGTGCGAATAATTCTGTATTTTTCATGCTTTGATGAGTCAGCTTAGAAAGATCTGAACGTTTTACTTGTCCTGCTAATGCAAGAACAGGGTCTCCTTCTGCTGTAGCCGTCACTAGTCCAGTCGCTAAATTACTTGCGCCAGGGCCGCTCGTGGCGATCACTACACCCGGTTCTCCAGTCAAACGCCCAATGCCTTGTGCCATAAACGCCGCGTTTTGTTCATGACGAGCTAGGATCAATTGTGGCCCATGATCCTCTAATGTATCAAATACGCCGTCGATCTTGGCACCGGGAATTCCGAAGATAAATGGCACGTTATGGTTTTCTAAACTATTAACAATGATTTCTGCACCTTTTTTACTCACTGTATTACATCTCCTTAAAATCTGTATCACTTACATTCGTTAATATAGCATCAATTTATTAATTTATCAACGATGAAACATCACGAATAATTGTTTTATCAAAATCCAAAAATAGAAGCCTCATTTCTGAGACTTCTCGCATTATTCTGTAAAATTGAATTCCGCTGACCAATCAAACTCACCTGAACGTTCATAGCTTTGCGGCCAATGACTGCACCAAGCAGGCCCTTCAAAATTTTCAATTACATCTGAACTGGCCGTATAAGGCTTGATATCCAGAATCGGACTATCATTTTCCGCATCAAGATACTCAAGATAAACAAGGTTCTCTTCTATTTTTATGATTTTTGCGGCTGATAAAGCGATAGGATTCGGTCTGACTGGTCCCCTAGTCGCAAAGGTTCCTAATTTTTCTGGTCCGTGAACATACGGCTTGCCAACCGTTGTTCCCCGTAATTCAGGAATATCAAGGTGATGAAACCAATACAGAACATACAAATGACTAAAGTCAGACAGTCCGATCAGCCCTTCCTGATATTCAGGAGACAGCTCCAAATAGACACCTGATCCTGTTTGCTTTACTTTACCGATCTCGTTAATTTTCATGATGACTCCTCCTAGACTTTTTAGAGTCGCGACCTCTGATATGAAGATACAGCCTCACGTTAGGTGAGAGTCAAGAGGAATCAATGGCAATTGTAGTTCTGTTAGATAGTCTTCAGGATTAGCCGTGTGTTCAGGACCCACATGACAAATTTGCCGAGGCGCTTTCAGCAGTTCATATTCAAGATGCTCCTCCAGCCATCCAGCAAAGGAGCGATACGCCTCTGGCAATTGATGATAGTTTCCCTCAACCATTATAATCGCGGCAGGATTTAATTCGGAAAGCTGTCTTTTTTGCAACGGCGGCTGAACAGGGTGATCGGAAACAATGGCGACTTCTATTTCTACCCACTCTTCCAAATATTCCTCGTCATGGAAAATCGTCAAAAACTGATCCGCTGCTGTCGGTAAAGTAACACTTTGACTAGTTAACAACGTCAGAAACTCTTCCCAAAGTAATCCTTCATGGTAGAAACTTTTGACTGTCCTTCTTAGGCTGACGATAGAACAGGCAGGAATTTTTTTAAGTGTTACTGGGTATTCCTCGGTATGCTGCATCCGCTGCATCATTTGATGGATCTGCTGCTGGCGAAAACGATCCCGTTGAATCTCCTGTTCGATTTCCTGCTCCTTTTTTTCCAGCGCCGCAGTAAATTTCGTCGCGTCCTCCTGAAGCAGCTGCTGGATTTCTTTTAATGAGAAGGTCAATTCTCGTAATAAAACGATCTGTGCGAGCCGCTCTAGCTGCTTTACTGAATAATAACGATACCCAGAGTCCTCTTCGACTAACTGGGGGTGGAGCAATCCGATTTCATCATAATGACGCAGCGTGCGAATCGATACTTGTCCTAAGCGAGAAAACTCACCGATTTTCAGCAATAAAAACACCTCCATTCCTTATTATACCGATACTTTTGATTGTTAACAGCTAAAAAATATGGGATAATAGACATACGAACATTTGTTCTTAATTCTGATTTTTGGGAGGTCCACGATGCATTATAAAGAATATAAATCGATCTTGTCCACGAAGAACGGCTTGAACCTTTTTCGCGGCTGCACGCATGGCTGTATCTATTGCGACAGTCGCAGCGATTGCTATCAGATCAATCATCCTTTTGAGGATATCGAGGTAAAGGCCCATGCTTTAGAAATTTTAGAACAGGAGCTACAACGGCGCCGAAAACCGTGCATGATCGGAACTGGCGCGATGACAGACCCGTATATCCAGTTGGAGTCCCGACTAAACATCACTCGAGGCGCATTAGAATTGATCGATACCTATGAATTCGGTGTGGCCATCCAGACGAAGTCCAATCGAATTTTACGTGATCTGGACTTATTGTCTTCCATCAATAAAAAAACGAAAGCGGTAGTCGAAATGACTTTGACGACTTACGATGAGACAGTTTGTAAAATTTTGGAACCATATGTTTCTACAACGAAAGAACGTGTTGAAACATTGATGACCTTTAAAGAAGTCGGTGTCCCCACAGTCGTCTGGTTATCCCCTATCTTACCCTTCATCAATGATACCGAAGAGAATTTACGCGGGCTTTTAGACTATTGTATCCAAGCAGGCGTCAAGGGGATTCTGTGTTTCGGATTTGGCGTGACGATGCGGGCGGGGAATCGTGATTATTTCTATCAGCAATTAGACAAGCATTTTCCCGGAATGAAGAAAAAATACCAGTATGCTTTTGGTGATAGTTATGTCTGTAATAGTCCGAATCATGAACAGCTCATGAAACTTTTTATTGAAACATGCGAAAAACATGCTATCCTTTGGAGGACAGATGACGTGTTTCAGTATTTACACGAATTTGAAGACAAACGAGAGCAGCTATCATTATTTTAAAAAAAATGAACTAAAACGCTTGCTCTGAAACTCGTTTCATAACTTATACTTCCCTTGTAAAGAAAAAGGAGGAATTTTTTATGAATACGTATGTGACCGTTCAGCAAGAAAATACACAAGAACATTTTCAAGTTTCCCTGCATTTTTCTGAAGACCAGCTAAGACTTTTCAGAAGCCGAGGGTTTAGACGTCCGACGATCCAAAACCTTCAACTAACAGAAATCAAGCATTTATATATCAACGAATTAATGGGCAGCCCGATCGTCAGCTTCTTTTATCGGGATCGCCGCTATACATTTTATCAATTTGGCCCTGCTGTTATTGAATATTTAAAAGAGCATTTAGTCGCTTAATCAAACGTGAAGAGGTGTGTCCCCCATGGCAAATATCCGCGATATTGCAAAAATCACTGGTTACTCTGTCTCTACGATCTCACGCGTCATCAATAATCATCCCTACGTCGATGACGAAAAACGTGCTCGCGTATTGGCGGTCATGCAGGAGTTGAACTATGTCCCTAACCGCTCTGCTCAAAATTTAAGTTATGGAAAAACCAAAAATATTGGCGTGATCTTGCCCTTTGTCAATCATGAATACTACGATCAGATGCTTAGCGGCATCATGCAGGCCGCCTTTGATCATGGCTATCAAATCAGTTTGCTGCCCACAAATTACAATCAAGAGTTGGAGAAGACTTATTTGGCTGAGTTTGCCACGCGTTCATTCGATGGCTTGATCGTCACGACCAAGTCAAACCCGATCGAGGCCTTTTTTGACTATTTTCAATACGGTCCGATTATTTTCTGTGAAGAGGTTCCAGATGCGGATGTCAGCACTGTCTATATCAACTTGAAAAATTCATTGAAGGAAGCTTTTTCCTATATGAAGGAACAGGGGATCAAACGACCAGGAATGACTTTGGGGCGCAGTAAAAATATCAGCCACAACTCAAAGCTCTCTATTCGGATAGCGAAGGAGAGTTACCCTGATTTTGACGAAGCCAATATTTTTTGGGATTGCATCATGGCGGAGGATGGGGTTCAAGGTGCGCGCTTTTTTGAGAAACAAAAGGTAGACGGGATCTTGACCTTTGGCGACGATATCGCAGCCACGATCTTGCAGAATTATGACGGGAAGAAGCCATTGGTCATTGGGCGAGAAAAACAATTGATTAGTGAAGTAATGGGCTTTTCCACCATTGATCATCATTTAGCGGAATGTGGAAAGAAAGCCTTTGAAGCTTTCTATTTCAACAAGCATGAGAAACGCTGCATCCCGCATCATTTCATAAAACGTTAATCATTAAACCAGCCAACGATTCCGTTGGCTGGTTTTTTGTGCAGATTAGTGTGTTTTTTGACTGGCTTACTGCTTCGTGTTCAAAAAGATACTTTACAAATGAAAAGTCCAACAACAAATAACTTTCCATTTGTAAAGTAAATTCTTTTTTTACTTTTCAAATGCACGGTTTTTTATTAAAAGGCTTAACAGTTGATTTTCTCTCTAAAAAATGAAACCAATAATAAATTGAATTTTTTTCGCTAATTGTATGATAATTTCCATTGAACGCCAAGTTTTTAGAGAGCATTTAAAAATCAACAGCTTTTCAAAGAGAAGAATAGCGATTATATTGTTTTTTAAAATAACACTTGATTATGATTTTAAATCCCCTTACTCTAGAGATAGAAGGCGCCTTCGGAAATGGAGGAAACCAATGAATGAAGAAAAATTTGAAGCAATCCAGCAAAAAATCAACCATGAACATACCAACATCACAGGGATCATTGTGCAAAAAAATAAACAGCGGCTATACGAGGACTATTTCAACGGCTGCACAGAAACCAGCAATATCCATATTTATTCCATAACGAAGAGTATTCTTTCTTTGCTGCTGGGTATCGCTCAGGAACAGGGATTTATCGATACGCTTGAAGAACCGCTCTTGGATTATTTTCCAGAATTCACAACGAAAAATGAGTCTATCAAAAAAATCACACTGGAAAATTTACTGACGATGACGGTCCCTTATGCGTACCGTCCTGGTCCTCTTGCCTATATCAAGTATTTTATGAGCAAGGATTGGACCACATTCACCCTAAAACAACTAGGCGGCAAACAGCCTTTGGGACAGTTTTACTATACACCGTTGATTGGTCCTGATCTCTTGTCGGCCCTGCTGACTCGCAGGACACATCAAAGTGTCCTAACGTTTGCGCAGAAAGAATTGTTCGACCCGTTAGGAATAACGGTTGGTCCTTCGATTCAGTTAAAAACCGCGAAGGAACAAACGCTCTTTAATCAATCACTAACATCAAACGGTTGGGTCGCTGATCACACGGGGCTCAATGCCGCAGGCTGGGGGCTAACATTATCCACGCGAGATTTGATTACCCTTGGGCAATTGATTTTAAACAAAGGAAGCTGGAACAAGCAGCAGATCGTTCCTCACCATTGGTTAAAGCAGATGCAGCAGCCTCACAGCCATTGGGAGCAAGAACAGTTGGATTACGGTTATCTATGGTGGGTCTTGGATTCCTCTAAACCAATTGTGGCAGCTATGGGAGACGGCGGAAACGTGTTGTACATCGATCATGAGAAGCAGCTTGTCGTTGCGATCACCGCACTCTTCAAAGAAAACGTCTTTGATCGAATTGATTTTATCCAAAATGAGGTTCTTCCCCTCATTTAACCCCATCGACTAAATGTAAAGCATTTCCACTAAATACTTTACAAACGAAAAGCCAAACGTCTTTATACTTTACAAATGAAAAGTATACAAGCGTTTGGCTTTTTAGTTGATTGCGCGAAAAGGCTATTTTATTGTACTTAGATGCAGCAGCTTATTGACCGTATTTGCATTGCGGATCGTCACGTGGGGATTCACTGAGGAACTAGCGATTTTTGACCAGCGTGCTTTATTAAATGTTTTCCGCGGTGCCGACCAGAAAATCACGTTGTCAGAATGAGCGATTTTTTCATACTCAGGCTTTATTTCTCCTACTGCTTCAAAAACCTGCGATACCGTCATGGGAGGGATCATAAAAATAACATAGTGGATCGTTTCCTTCTCTTGATTCCACCATTCAGGCGCTTCTTCCAGCAAACGGCGCAACTCCTCGACCTCGACTACTACAACTGGAATAACTAAATCAAATGCCTCGACAATCAAGGCTTCACAGGCACGGATCAATCGTTCTTGATCCCGATCGTCACTTGAAAAAAGAACGTTTCCGCTATTGATGTATGTCTTTACCTCGGAGAAGCCCTTCTTTTCAAAAGCTTCCTTTAACAACGGCATAGAAATTTTATTTTTGCCGCTGATATTGATTCCTCGCAATAAGGCAATGTACTGTTTCATCTTGATCTCCTATCTCATTTTTAAGTTTCAGCTTATTCTTATTTAATCAGACCGTAAGCACAAATTTCTTGGTGTATTCATCGTCATCAAGCAGGTCGATCGTAAATCCATGCTTGTCAATGATCGTTTTGACAATTGCCAGCCCCAATCCGCTGCCTTGAAACGATCGTTCCGCTTCATTTTCGCTGACGAATGGGTGAAAGAGCTGCGCTCGATCCTTTTGAGGGATCTCAGTTCCGTTGTCCGCAAAGATGATCTCCGCTTTGTTTCCTTTATTTACCATCGTTATCGCTAACGTTGTTTTTATTGGGTTGTGCTTGCACGCGTTGATCAAAAGATTGGAGAACACCCTTCGCATCTCAAGCTGATCTATTTCTCGTATGACCGGCTCCTCTGGGATGTCAAAGGTGAAGTCGATCTGGTGCTTTTCGATCACATCATAATACGCGGCTACGGTTTCTTTCAATAACAAATTCACTGCGCAGGATTGCTTGTTTAAGTGAAAGTCAGCCGAGTTTAATTTGGTGTATTGAAACATCAGGTCTAAGAGTTCATTCGCCGTGACCGATTTTTGATGAATAATGCTTGTGACCTCTTTGATTTCCTCTGGTTCTACGATATCCTCATTCAGCGCTTTGGAAAACCCTGTGATGCTGGTCAAGGGCGTCTTCAAATCGTGGGCAATATTGGCAAATAAAGTGCTTTGCTTTTTTGCCAGCCGTTGACTCTCTTTCTCGATTTTCTTGTTCAAGCTACGGTAAAATAAAAAAGAAAACAAGAGCACCATCAGAATTTGCAGCATTCCAGCGATCATTGGTGTAATCACTTGATACTCGGCACCAAAGACCCAGCTATCCAGTTCTGTGATCAACTCGTTCGTTATATCTCCGACGATCGACAGTCCCAAAAAGTACAAAATGAAGGCACGCATGATAGCATTTCTAAGTTGTTTCATGAACGGCCTCCAATCGATACCCCAATCCTCGTATCGTTTTGATGCGCTCAGTGCCGATTTTATCTCGAAGCTTACTCATCATTACGCGAACATTATTGTCCCCGGTCAAAGGGTCTTGCCACCCTTGTTCATAAAGCTGTTCCTTGGTGAATACGCGCCCAGGCTGTTCCATCAACAGTTTCAGCACGCGGAATTCTACGGCTGTCAGCTCGATGCGTTGTCCTTCGGCGTACCCAATACAAGCATTTGTGTCCAATTCGAGAGTGCCCACTGTTAAACGCATATTTTGAGCGTGGCTTGAAACACCTAAGTCATGGTATCTTCTTAAAAGCGCCTTCACTCGAGCGATCGCTTCGTGAGGATCAAAGGGTTTGGTCAAATAATCATCGGCACCGAGCTCCAAACCAAAGATGCGATCGGAAGCCTCGATTCGTGCGGAAAGGACTAGGATAGGGATATTGCTGCTCTTTCTAAGTGTGCGAATCAATTCAAACCCATCTATTTCCGGCATCATGATATCCACAATCACCAAATCCATGTCAGTCGTAGCTAAAATAGCCAGCGCTTCACGTCCATTGGCTGCCTCAAAATGAACCATGTCTTCACTTTTTAAGTACATTTTCAGTAATTTGATGATTTCCTTTTCATCATCCACATGTAAAATATTGTATGCCATCTGTCGAATGCGCCCCCTTAGACTTCTTCATCCTTTCTATTAATTTTACCATACCCCTTCTGAAGAACAGTCGGCGATTCTCCCACCTCGGCTGCCAACATATACGAATTGATTATTTCCATTCGTTTCTCTAGGTTTTGTCCAATGTATTTCCCTAAATACACTTCCTCATTGATCTGACCATCTTCCATGAAGAACACTTGTTCGCTCTGAGCCGCGACCTTCACATCATGAGTAACGAGCACGACGGTCGTGCCTTGTTCGTTGATGTGAAGCAAAATATCCATGATTTCCTGTGCGGCTGTTGAATTCAGCGCGCCCGTCGGTTCATCACCAAAGACAACTCTGGGGGCATGCATCAAGGCACGACAAATTCCCGCTCGTTGCAGTTGTCCGCCAGACACTTGTGTGATTTTTCGATCCTTCAATTCAAGAATTCCCACACGTTCCATTAACCGTTCTGCTTGATCGACTAGCGCCTTCATCGGCTTCTTTTTACTGAGGCTAGGTAAAATAATGTTGTCGATCAACGAAAGATGCTTCAGGAACGTTGGCTGCTGAAAGACAAACCCCATTTGTTTTCTGCGCACCTCCGCAAGCTGTTCCTCTTTTAATTGATCGAGTCGCTGCTGCTCAAAACGCACCGTACCTGAATCAATCGTATCCATCCCACTGAGTGCATACAGCAGCGTGGATTTTCCAGAACCGGAAGGACCCATGATTGAAATAAAATGGCCTTTAGGTATGTTGATCGTAAGTCTATTCAAGACAGCGGCTTGATCCTCACCGCCAAAATGTTTCGTGATCGCTGTTCCTTCAATAAGCATAGCCATGCTTCTCCACATCCTTTTTTAGTTTTTAAGATTCTCAGCAAGGCTGATTTTTCCTGCGTGTGCCGTGACTATTTTTGTTGTGACCGTTGTGACCATCAGCATCAGTAACGGACAACCTAGGTAGATCAATCCGCTCCCCGTAAGTTGGATAGTGACACCACCCAGCAAGGCGGAAACAAAACCGGACATCGCCGTGCCTGCCGTCATCGCGAAGAGCGTGCCAAGTCCTACTCCGCAAAAAAGTGTGATCAGACTGCGGGAAAGGTATTGTTTTCCGATCGCTTGGTTGGTGAAACCCGTAGCCTTCAAAATCGCGATCTCCCTTTTATCTTTCGCTAATAAAAGCTTTATGAATAGCGCTGTAATCAATGAGGTGACGAGTAGTGCGACAGCCAAGGCCCCGATCGAAACGAAAAACAGCGATTGGATCGTCGCGCCGAAGGTTTGGTCACGAAATTTTTCTGCATTGTTCATTTTAGCGAAAGGCAGATCTCGTTTGTATTGCTCCAGCTTTTTGGGGACTGTTTCTGGGTGTTTCAATTTGATGGAGATGTCCGTCCAAATAGTAGGTGCTGTCGTATCGTCAAACGTAGCCTTCGCCGTCTTTCCTCCATTGAAAAGATTGGCGTAGATGCCGCACACGGTGACCGTCTCTTCTTTCCCATCGACCACCAAAACCATCGAATCTCCTGTTTTCTTGTTGTACTCGTCGGCATTGATGGTCGATAAGGCAATCTCCTTTTTCGTTCTAGGTGCTCTTCCCTTCAGATAGTCCACTGGAAATTTTTGATGTTCGCCTAACTCAACAGCGAGAACACTGTCTGCTTTATTTTTTTCTTTGACCTGAAAGTTTTTCGTAACAAGTTTACTGAAGCCTGCTACATCGGTATCCTGCGCCAGATAGGTCTCGATTTTTTTCTGATTTTCGTCTGTATTCGTTGATTGATACAAGCTGGTACTGATATCAATGCCTCGCCCAAAACCGATACTTTCAACGAATGCTTCAGAGGCCGTCGTATGATACACCAACGCCGGAACGATCATTATGAAGGTCGCTAGGATAAAAACAAGCAGCATCGTCCCATAGAGCGCTTTTCGATTCAAACTGTCAATAAGTCCGATTCGAACATTGGGAGATAAAAATAAAAATTTTTGCAGGCTTCCCTGTGTTTTGGTATGGATCTTCTCATTTCCCCCGCTGAAGCGCAGTGCCTCTACTGCGGACACTTTTTTAAAGCGATTCAAGAGAACAGATACATAAAGAATCATTGATGCCATCACCACACCTGCTCCAACGACCGCCATTATCCAACTCAACCCTTCGTTGCTGCTCTCTCCCATAAAAAGTTTGATATTTTTCAATAGAAGATAGCTGGCCGGAATGGAAAGCAGGTAACCAAATACGCTGCCGATCACTGAGATTGCTGCATATTTCGCTAAATAGATTCTCTTGATATCTGTGACGGTCAATCCGATGGCTTTCATTACACCAATTTCCCTGTAATCCTCTTCGATCTTTGCTAATAGTGTGAATCGCATACACATAAACGTCATCAAAACGATCAATAAGCTGATCACTAAAAGGATGCCGATCATCACGCCATCAGACATCGCGTTGCCTAATTTAAATAAGCGATGGCTGCCGCTTGGCCCATTGACCTCTAGTCCCGCTTTTTTATAATCCGCCTCAAACTGATTCAGCTTACTAGGGTCCTTTAAACGGAATTGGAGGATGTACTCTAGCTTTCCTTTAGAAAACAGCGCGTCGTATTCCTTTTGATGAACCAGTAGACGCTTCGACCCAGCCATTTGAGAATTCATGATCCCATCCCGAAGAAAACCACTGACGGTAAAGGCTTCTCCGGCAATCGTCGCAGAATCTCCAAGTTTGACGATTCCTTGCTTTTTGAAGGCTACCGGAACATACAATTCTCCGGGCTTTGGCTGAATTGGCTGATTGTTCATATCCAATAAATAATCGAGCTTTGTACTTTGGACAGCGAGTCCATTGTCTTCCACACTGTCCGCGAAACTGTGCCCGCCCAGTTCAATGTCCGAACCGTTTAGATTTAGAAATTCAGTGACCTCATAGTTTTCTACATTCCCCTGTGTTTTTACAAAGCTTGCCAAGCGCTCGCTATCTATCTCTCCTGTATGCATCTGCATATAATGAGGAGATTGCGATTTTTCCATCAATGTATCAATCGACCCGGCCAAATTCACACTTAATATCGACGCCAACGCAACAAACAGTGCGGCTGCCGTAATGAAAATCGTCAGCACAGCCGTGATCAGCTTACTTTCCCGTACATCATTTTTTATGATTTTTCCAAACATCTCCGCTCACTCCTACCCGCTTCCATTCTTTCTATCTCAACTATAAAGAAGGAGGGTTTCCCGAATGTATAAGAAACATTAACCTACTATTAAAGTTTCTGCCCATCCTATTTTTCCGTAGCGATGACGACTGTCCATTTGTATTTTTTCTAAAAAAGGTTCGCTTATTTTTTAAATATCTCTATTAAATTGAATTCGTACTTTGCTCCTTTGTTTGATAGCATAGTAAGTGAACAAAACGAACAAAAAGGAGCAATCAGATGGATAAGCATGATTTGGAAATACTTGATATTTTAAAAAAAGATAGTCGGATGTCTGCCCGACAGATCAGTGAATTGGCGGGCTTGACCGCACCCGCCGTAACGGAGCGAATACGGAAATTGGAAAGCAACGGGACGATCCAGCAATACACGATCAAAAAGGACCGAAGAAGCTGCGGACGCTCGATCCTTGCTTTTACCTTAGTAAAAATAGACCGTACGGGAAACACCAGTAATTTCAAGAATACCCTCACTAAATATCCTTCTGTTTTGGAATGCCACAAAGTAACAGGTGCCTATGATTATTTACTGAAGATTGAGGCGGCGGATATTCCTGGATTGGAAACTTTTTTATCGACGAAAGTAAAGCAGGTTCGAGGCGTTGGTGAAACACACACCTTAATCACCCTAGATAGCCTGAAGGAAGAAGCCAACGGATAACTTCACAGTTCTCCTGTGAATGGAAAGTAAATGAGCAAAAAACTTTTCATATAGAAAGTAAATGCGAAAAATACTTTACATTTGAAATGTATTTTTACTATTTGCTTTACTATTGCTTTTTAAGAGAGCGTATTCCTCAGCAGCTATCCTCCAAACCAGAAAAAGATCCGAAGAACGATACTGCTGTTCTTCGGATCTTTTAAAGTGACCTTCTTCTACTTAATCGCCTGATTCTGTCTCTAAAATTTTGCCAGAGTGCGCATCTATCTTGACCTCTGTTTCAGTCTGTCCATCGACTACCTTGACTTCCCAATACGTCGTGCCAAGTTCCTGCTCTAACGTCCACTCAGCCGCCTTCCCTTTTCCCACATGATCAGCGGCAATCTCAGAAACTTTTTTAATGCTCAAGAGATTCGTTACATCTACTTTGTCTTCGTTTCTTTTTACGCCCTCTTGCTCGTCTCTATCCAGCGTTTCTTCGTGTTCCTTGGAAACTTTTTTGGTCTCCGCGTCTACGTGCAGCTCATACTCTCTTTTATCGCCGACGCCTTCGATCTTATAGAGATACGTTCCAAAAGACGTGTCCAATTCGATCGATGTGATGTCACTGTCTGGATACGTCTCCTGATAAGCACCGATCGCCTCCTCGACGCTCACCTTTACATTGGGATCACCACCCGCTTCACTATTTGATTGGTGATCTTTCGTTTGCTTCGTTTCCTGTGAGGCTGTGGTCGACTCACTAGTCTCATTTGGCTGGGCAGAACACCCTGCTAACCCGACGACCATCGTTAAAAACACACTTAACATAAGCTTTTTTGTCATTGCTATTCTCTCCCTTTTTGACTGGCATCCTCTTTTTACACGTTCTGAATCACTTCAGAAAGTCAATCACCCAAACCTATAGACCATAATAAATTCTTCTTCATTCTCATCACAAATTTCAAACCCGAGGCGCCGATACATGTTCTTCGCGGCGTTCTCTTTTTGAACAGCCAATGATGCTTGTTTGTATCCCGCTTTTTCTAATTTTTCCAGCATTCTCCGCATCAATGCTGTTCCGATACCATATCCTCGATATGTCGGATAAAGAGAAATCGCAAATTCAGGCGTACGGGCATCGATCGAACCAAAGCCTTCGATGTTTCTTACCCAAACAGCACCGATAACATTCATCTCAACCTCCGCACATAAGCACAGGTCGTCCTCTTCCTTACCAAAATCGTGGATATAAACAGCAATCAAAGGGTCATTGAGTACGGATCTGGGAATCAACGCATTCTCATCCCGTTGGAAAATTGCTTGATACAAGAATTCCTTCAATAGAGGATATTCCTCTGCGCGCATTTCACGAATCGAAAAATCCATTTTTTCCTCCTACTTTCTAGCTCCAAATTTTGATCAAGGACAAAATCAGTAAATGGCTGGGATAAAACAAATAGAATCCCCACTTGACCCAATTGGGGGAGTAGCCTCTTTTTCCATTATAACTGACAAGCAGAGGGATCACCAAAAACACTCCTAAAGCGGTAGCTAGTTGCTAAAAAGGCTCCAACTGTTTTAGTCATAGCTTTCTCCTCGTCCATTCCTTGATACTACAAGCATGACACAGATGATTTCACAATACTATCTCTATTTATTAAAAAATAGTTTGCTTATAATTTTATGTTTATTATTTTCAGTGAACTTTTTTTGATTTATACTAATATTATCAATTGATTGAAAGAAGGTTTCCCATGAGACATGCATTATCTTCTACTAAAAATCGTCAAATTGAATTAATTGAACTGCTGCGAATTGCAAATAATTATGTATCTGTGAAAAAATTGGCTGCACGAGTAGACGCCGTTCCTAAAACGATCATCAATGATTGTCAAGAAATTGAAGACCAATGGAGCGACATTGTTCAAATCGAAAAAAACAGTTCTGGTGAGTTCCATCTCACCGAAAAAGACAACCACACTGTACACGAGATTTTTTCAGATATTCTAAAGGAATCCCCCTCCTTTCAACTTTTAGAAGTGCTTTTTTTTCAGCCGGGGAAATTGCGTACCGATCTTGAAAAAGAATTATTTCTTAGTTCTTCAAGTTTATACAGACGGATCGTGAAATTAAATGAAGGGCTGCAAATGCGCGGATTGGAGATCGATCGAAACCATTTGGAGCTTGTTGGGGAGGATGAGGGACAAGTTCGCTTTTTCATGGCGGGTTATTTTATGGAGGTCTATGATTGCTATGAATGGCCGTTTGAAATGGATCAGCAGAGGATTCTTAAAGCCGTTGATCAACTGGACGACCAATTTGGTTTAAGTTTGAATTTTTATCAAAAGACTGAATGTGCCTTTTTATTGGCGGTTTCACTGATTCGGCAAGAACAAGGATTTTTCAATCATCTTAGACAAAACGAACTGTCGATCGCCCACTTCGAAGCGTTTGAACAGCCGCTCAATGAATTAGTCGCTCAATTTCGAGACCCGTTGACAGAAAAGGAACGGGATGATCTGTGCCAAACCATTTTTTGGTATGATTTCGCTTGGGACAATGCTGAGGAGACGCTGCGCATCGAACGGCTGTGCAATCATATTCTCGATCTTATTATCGACGCGTTAAACGTAGGCATATCTAACACAAGTCGAGAGAACTGCCTGCAATTGCTAAAATCTGTTTACGCGTCTTACAAAGCTTATTCTTATGAGAAATACATTGCCTACAACCGAGACCTTTACAATAGTTTGAATGTTCAAAGAGATTTCTCTGTTTTTAGCAGAGTCCTAGAAAAAACACTGCGAGATCAAGAAGCAAAGACTCAGTTTCCTTGGTACTCTATGTTTTATCATCTGATCTTATTCAGATTATTCATCTACTGGGAAGATTTGCCCGAACAATTAGACGCCATTAGAAAACCCGTCACGACAGAGATTTGCAGCGATTTGGGCGCAAAGCATGCCCAGCTCTTGGCCTACTATTTAAAGAAGCATTACCAAGAGAAAGTCGCTCTGGATATACGTCCTGAAAAAATTTATTCCAATGAGTCACCGGAATCGTTACGCTCCGATCTTTACGTCACGAATTTTTCAACCCCAGCGATACCCAAGGAACGGCTTTTTGTTGTAGAAGATGTTCCTTCTGTTAAAAATTTAACTGCGTTAGGCAAAAAGATCGAAGAATACAGGATGAATACCTTGATCAAACAATTGGCTTACTTAAATGAATAAGTAAAAGGAAGAGCGGATAATGGACCATTCCGAACTTCCTTTTTTTCTTACTTGTTCTTTTGAGCGTTGCTTAAATCCGCCGTGCGCGCCTGTTTAATCCTTAGCTACGACAAAGCCAGATTCGGTGACCCAATTGTCTGGATTTGGATCTTCTGCCGGAGAGACATGGCTGATATTGATCATTGGTCCGACGATCGAATACCCATTCGCCTCCAGCCATTCCCCAATGGTTTGTGTGACCTTTGGCATTTGATCAAAGCTGCCGCTGAAAGTTACAGATGCCAGCGTAAAAGCTGGCTCCTTCTTATAGTCAACACGCCCAGCGTTTCCAGCTTCATCCACAACCGTTGTTTGAACCTCTACATCCGCATTTTTCTCAACGTATTCCACATCATGAAAGACAGTCATATTCATTGGCGGCTGCGTCATTTTTGCTTTGGCGGCTTCCATCTTGTGCTGCAGCTTTTGCCACAGGTCACCCTCCAGCGAATAATCAGCGATGACTTCCCGCACACTTAAGATCGTTCGTTCTGGGATTTCTTTTACTACGACAGGGTAGTTTAACATTTTTTTTCCTTCTTTCATTTGCTGCTGGAGAAGTGCGATCATGCGCTGTTTCTTCACAAGCTCTGATAACTCTTCCTGCACCCGCACTTCCTGCAGCTTGTAATGTTGTTCTAAAAACTCTAAATCATTCATTTCAATAATCTCTTTGATCGTTTTTAAAGGCAATCCTGTTTGCTGCAGCAGTTTGATTTGATTCAAGCGGGACAACTGACCTGCGGAATAATAGCGATAGTTGGTTTGCTCATCAATTTTTTCCGGCGTCAGTAAGCCCAACGCGGCATAATGATCCAGTGTCCGAACGGTCGTATTTGATAGTTTTGAGAATTCTCCAATTTTAAACATCTGTCTGCTCTCCTTCTTGTTTTGCTAGCTTACCTATAGTATAGAGTCCCACGTAGCGTGTGAGTCAATCCTAAATGACTTATTTTTTAGAAAATCTACGCAAGCAAAAAAAAACAGCGTGCCTATTGGACGCTGCCTTCTCTGTCTAAGATCTATTCAAACGTTTCATTTGTAAAGTTTTTAAAGGATTTTCTTTTCAAATCAAAAGAAAAAACGGCATTTACTTTCCAAACAGAAAGTCTCTCGAAAAATACGAGACACTCCCCTATCCTTTAATCCGTTGTTAATTCAATCAAGTTTCCCTCTGGATCTTGAATGACTGCTTCATAATACCCGTCGCCTGTAGTTCTTGGACCGTTCAATAATGGGAAGCCGTCCGCAAGAAATTGTTCAACAAACCGGTCGACATCTTCTTTTCCTCCAACAGAGATCGCCAAATGAGTATAGCCCAAGCTATCAGACACACGATTCGATAGATGCTGCTTGGAGGTTAATTCCAACCGGCTGCCAGAATCGAAGCTGAGAAAATACGACATAAACCCGGTCTTCTTATTATGATAACGTTCTGTACTGCTGACTTGAAAATACGTTTCGTAAAATGTTTTCATTTTTTCTAAATCCTTGGTCCAAATTGCTACATGTTCAATATGCATATTTAAACAATCCTTTCTTTTTTCAAACCTTCGTCTATCTTCTTATGATCCGCGGTTCCAGCGCTAGATCTATTGTTTCTTGATCCGATAAGAGGTAATCAATGACTTTCGGGCCAATCTCATCAGGTAAAAAATCAATCGTTGTGAATTCCAGAAGCTGACTATAGGGTAAATTTCCTTCCCCAATAAGCCGGAACTCCTTTTTGTGAGTGAAGCCTAGCTCTTGCAGCCCATGAATGATCCCAGCCGCGGTATCATCGGCGTTCGCATAGATCACTTCAGGAAGCGGCAACTTTTTATACGTTTCTTTTGCCCAATGATACCCTTCCTCATAGCCCTCTATACCAGTAAAAAAATTGGTTCCTTCACTGACCTCGCCAAAGTAGCGTTCATAACATTCCGCCTTGTCGCGAGCACTGGTACTTTGCGATAAAGGCCGCTTATTCGTAAAGCTGACTTTAGAGACGCCTTCTTGCGAAAGTTCCTTAAACACCTGTTCATAGGCACTTTTTCGATTGGGATAGATCATCGGTATTTTTGGTTCAGCTACTTTTTCTGTAGAAATGATCCTGCCTCTAGACTTGAGCTTTTTCCAGTTTCCTAGATCTTTCGCCCGCGAAACCAAAATCAAGCCGTCGATCATTCGCTTTTCCAGTAAAGCATAGTAATCATTCTCTGTTTGCTCATCATAGTAGGTGGGCAATAGAAGCACCTGGTAGCCTTTTTCTCTAGCATGAAACAACAAGCTGTTCACGAGACGATCATAACAGGAGCTATTATAGGGCAGCGTCACACCCAAGGTATAATTTTTGCCGTTGCTTAGCTTGATCGCGTTGCCGTTGACCACATACCCCGTCTCTTCAATCACACGTTGGACCTTTTCCCGAATCTCTTCTGAAACATATTGATGGTTATTGATCACTCGTGAGACGGTGGTCTTCGAAACGTCTGCCACCTTAGCGATATCTCGGATAGTTACCAATGAACTCCCCTCCTTATAGATCCTGTACTCACTATAAACGATGGGACGCGTCCCATGTCAACTATTTTTTGCCGCTTTTTTACGGAGACTGACGAGCATCCCCCGTTTTCTCGCCACAGCAACAGCTATTCTTATCTTAGAATGTGTGTCCTAAAGCATTCATTGCACGTTCTTTGATTAGAACCTTCTACGCATAAAAATTAAAATAACCAACTAAACACCCGTCATCTTTAACGAATAGCTTAAAATTAACGTTCTAGCGTATCCTTGTCTTTTTTTATAACGTTATGGAAACAACCATTCGACGCCAGAAATCGAATGGGACACTTTTCTCATTATTTTCCATCTAACTATTCTACTTCGAGAACAGTTCTCATTCTCATTTGTATAATTAATCACAAACTTGTACCTTTTTTTGATATACTTATTTTAAATAGAATAATTTTTTTGGAGTTACTTTGTAATTATTTAGAATAATTGAGGCAAGAAAGGAGGACATAAAAACAGATGAATACTGAAGCAGTGTTTGAATTTATTGAAACAGAAAGTCAACACCAAGAATTTCAATCCAGCATCGAGAACTTAAAAGGACAACGCGGTGCCCAGATGCCCGCCCTGCAAGAGGCACAACGAATTTATGGGTACTTGCCTATCGAAATAATGAAAAGGCTTTCTACAGAATTAGCTATTCCTATGGAAGAACTTTATAGCACAGCGACCTTCTACGCACAGTTTACCTTTGTGCCTAAAGGCGACTATACCATCAGTGTCTGTATGGGAACCGCCTGCTACGTTAAAGGTGCCGGCGACATTTTAGATTCTTATGCGACGGATCTGGCTATTGATCCCGGGGAAACAACTGCCGATCGCAAGTTTACTTTAGAATCTTGCCGGTGTATCGGCGCCTGCGGACTCGCACCTGTATTGACGGTGAATGAAGAAGTCTATGGTCGTTTGACAAAGAAAAAAGCCGATAAAGTCTTGGTTACGTATCAAAAGAAAGAATGATCATGAACCGCCTTTTCCAAAGATTCCCTTCCTATTGATGTTAAAAAGAATTTTGGAATTTTGTTGTTGTCAGACGAAGCCTCAAGAGTCAGGAGTAAAAATATGAGAGATTGGAATGCGTTAAAAGAACTTCGAGACACGTATCGTCACGCGGTCATGATACGGTTAGATGAAGATGCGGTCTCAGAAAATGAGTATGAGAAAGAAATCCTCATCTGCGCGGGTACCGGCTGTATCTCCTCTAAAAGCGGCGATTTTGTCGATGCACTAAAAGAAGAATTGGCGAAAAACCAATTAACGGAGAAAGTAAATATCGTAAAAACCGGCTGCTTCGGCTTATGCGCCCAAGGACCGATCGTGATCATCTATCCAGAAGCGGTCTTCTACCATCAAGTTCAGCCAAAGCACGCGAAGAAAATCGTTTCGGAGCATTTGATCAAAGGCAACTTGGTCGAGAAATTGCTTTATCATGATGCGGATACTAAGGAAATCATCAATAAACTAATGGATACGCCCTTCTACCACAAGCAAAAGCGTGTTGCTTTAAGAAATTGCGGTCGGATCGATCCAGAGAAAATTGAAGAATACATTGCATTTGACGGGTACCAAGCCTTGGCTGCCGTGGTAAATACGTATTCCCGCGACGAGGTGCTGCAAACATTGGAAACCTCTGGACTGCGGGGACGCGGCGGCGCCGGCTTCCCAACATTCATGAAATGGTCCTTTGCCAAGGCCAGTCAATCAGATCAAAAATATGTGATTTGTAATGCCGATGAAGGCGACCCGGGAGCATTCATGGACCGATCCGTCTTAGAGGGAGATCCTCATGCGGTCATTGAAGCGATGGCGATCGCAGGTTACACGATTGGCGCCAACCAAGGCTATATCTACGTGCGCGCAGAATACCCGATCGCTGTGAATCGTTTACGAATCGCAATCGATCAAGCTCGGAAGGAAGGCGTTCTAGGGCAGCACATCTTCGGCAGTGATTTTTCATTTGATTTGGATCTGCGTTTAGGTGCAGGTGCTTTCGTCTGCGGCGAAGAAACGGCCTTATTAGAAAGTATCGAAGGCCACCGTGGAGAACCGCGTCCACGACCGCCATTTCCAGCAGTCAAAGGCTTATTCGGAAAACCAACAATCGTTAATAATGTGGAGACATTGGCGAACATTCCTCAAATCATCCTTAAAGGACCAGAATGGTTTGCCGGTTTCGGAACAGAACAATCAAGAGGAACCAAGGTCTTTGCCCTTGGCGGCAAAATCCAAAACACCGGTCTTGTTGAGATTCCGATGGGAACCACACTTAAAGAGATCGTAGAAGACATCGGCGGCGGTATTCCTAACGGGAAGAAATTCAAAGCTGCTCAGACAGGCGGCCCTTCTGGCGGCTGTATTCCACAAGAGCATTATGATGTGCCGATCGATTATGAAAATCTGAAAAAGATCGGTTCAATGATGGGTTCTGGCGGCTTGATCGTGATGGACGAAGACAACTGCATGGTGGACATCGCAAAGTTCTTCTTAGAATTTACAGTAGAAGAAAGCTGCGGAAAATGCGTGCCTTGTCGCGTCGGAACAAAACGGCTATTGGAAATCCTTGATAAAATCACAATGGGAAAAGCAACGCTGGATGATTTAGATCGGATGGAAGAGCTTTGCCACCATATTCAAGAAAACTCACTCTGCGGGCTTGGGCAAACAGCTCCGAATCCCGTACTCTCCACCTTCCGTTATTTCAAAGAGGAATACTTAGCACATGTCGAAGAACGACGCTGTCCTTCTGGTGTCTGTAAAAACTTGATTCAGTACCGGATCGTACCGGATAAATGTACCGGCTGCCGTGCCTGTGCCAAAGGATGCCCAGTCAGTGCCATCAGCGGCGAAGTGAAACAAGTGCATGAAATCGATCAGTCGATCTGTACGAAATGCGGCTTGTGTATTGATACTTGTCGCTATGATGCAATCACAGTCATATAGGAGGTGGAGCAAGTGAAAGAAGTTATGATTACTATTAACGGAAAAATCTGTACTGCTCCAGAAGGATCGACCATTCTCGAAGCAGCACGAATCAACAATATTGAGATCCCTACCCTCTGCTTTCTAAAAGAAATCAACGAAATCGGCGCCTGTCGTATGTGCGTCGTTGAAGTGAAAGGTGCCCGCAGCCTTGTAACGGCTTGTGTGTACCCAGTCACTGAAGGGATGGAAATCACGACCAATTCCAAGAAAGTCTTTGATTCTCGCAGAGTTACCTTGGAATTGATTTTATCGACCCACGAACGGAAATGTCTTTCCTGTATCCGCAGCGGCAATTGCGAGCTGCAAAAGCTATGTAAAGAATTCAACGTCGCGGATGAAGACTACTTCAACGGCGAAAACTGCGAATACGAATTTGATGACAGTGCCGTGCATATGGTCCGAAACAACAATAAATGTATTCTTTGCCGCCGTTGCGTCGCCGCGTGCTCAAAATGGCAGGCTGTCGGTGTGATCGGGCCAAATGATCGCGGCTTCAACACCCATATTGGAAGTGCCTACGAGCAAAATCTCGGGGACGTTCCTTGTATTTCCTGTGGTCAGTGCATCGTCGTTTGTCCGACAGGTGCGATCCACGAAAAAGATCAGACCCAAGAAGTTTGGGATGCATTAGAAGATCCCACTAAACACGTGATCGTACAGACTGCCCCTTCGATTCGAGTCACATTAGGCGAAGCCTTCAACATGCCGATCGGTACGAATGTCGAAGGCAAAATGGTGGCAGCCTTGCGGCGAATCGGGTTTGATCGCGTCTTTGATACCAACGTTGCGGCGGACTTTACGATCATGGAGGAAGCCAATGAGTTCCTAGAACGTGTTGGAAACAATGGCCCCTTCCCAATGTTTACCTCTTGTTCACCAGGGTGGGTCAAATACTGTGAATCGTATCATCCAGAATTGATCCCGAACCTGTCGACCTGTAAATCGCCGCAGCAGATGTTTGGCGCGTTGGCGAAAACTTGGTACGCCGAAAAAGAAGGCATTGATCCAAAGGATATCTTTGTGGTAGGAATCATGCCTTGTACCGCGAAGAAATTTGAAGTCACACGGGAGGACGAAGATGCCGCTGGTTACTCGGATTGTGATGTCGCATTAACGACCCGTGAACTGGCACGTATGATCGATAAAGCCGGTGTCCGTTTCGTAGAATTAGAAGACGAAGCTTTTGACAATCCATTAGGTGAAGCGACCGGTGCAGGCTATATCTTCGGCGCGACAGGCGGAGTGATGGAGGCGGCATTAAGAACAGCCGCTGAAACATTGGCCGGTCATTCCTTGGAACAAGTAGAATTCACAGAAGTGCGCGGCATGAAGGGGATCAAAGAAGCGACTTATGAAATGAGCGGCGCAACCATCAATGTTGCGGTCGCCTCTGGCATCGGGAACGCGAAGAAATTGTTAGAACGAATCGAATCTGGCGAAAAATTCTATCACTTTGTCGAGATCATGGGCTGTCCTGGCGGCTGTATCAATGGCGGTGGCCAACCTGTCCAGCCAGCCTCTGTACGCAACTTTGTTGATTTAAAAACAAAACGTGCCGCTGCGTTATACTCAGAAGACAAAGACAAAGGCTTACGCAAATCAAACGAAAGCCCGATCGTCCAAAAAATCTATCAAGAGTTTTTAGAAAAACCGGGAAGCTTAAAAGCACACCACATTCTCCACACAAGCTATCGCGACCGCATGGACGTGAATGCATAAAAAAAAGAAGCTTTGATCGATAAGTTATCGATCAAGGCTTCTTTTCTTCTACCGAACTCTTTGACGATGCAACGCCTTCGAAAGGACTGGAACGACTAAAATGGACAACCCGCCGCCAATCAACGCTGTGATCAATTGCGGAACTGAAAATGCTCCTGATACCATTGCGGCTTTAGGAGCCGGCATTTTAAGCAAAACAGGAACGACAAATTGTACGATCGTCAGATACAATACACCAAACTTTGCGACCGCGCCGACAGCCGTCGCCAGGACAAAATTCGTGATTGCCTGCTTGGTATTGAAGCCTGCGAGGACATGCCAGATCGTCACTAAGACCGCATTCCCAATAGCGATACAGAAAACGATTTGTGGAAATGCTGGACCGATGCCAAAGATAAACGCGAAGATCGGTGACAATAAAGCGATGGTCAAGCCGCTCGCCAAGCCTCCTGTTGTGACAGAAACAATCAAAATCAAATTTACGAGAGAACCTGTTACCAACGTGTTGCCTAATCCCGATGTCACCGCCTGGACAACGATCAATAATGCTAATAATACCCCCGTTTGCGAAACCCATAATGCTTTACGATTCATACTTTCGGAAATTCTATTTGTAGTTTATTTCACAAATAGTTATCCTTTCACTTCCTTCCTTTTCATAGTCAATTTCCTAATCTAACTCTCACTAAAAATAGCGCTTTCGTCTGTCTATAATTATTGTATCAGAAGTATGGGGCAGACGCGCACCAGTTTTAAAAATTCTGTACTAAAAATTGAAATAAAAAAAAGACCCTTGGTTCACCAAGGATCTTTAAACGCTGCTTCTGCAACAAGTGATTATGCTTGATTTGCGGCAAGTTCTGCTGCTTTTACTTTTTCTTCTTCAAGTAATCTGTTGTCATAAAACTTGATGAATGGGAACCAGATCGCAAAGGCCAATACCGCACATAACACTGCCAATACCGCTGCTTTCCAGTCGCCCCCGCTACCAACAAAGGCACCGAGTCCTACTGGTGACGGCCATGGCATTTGGGCCAGCATTGGTCGAACGATCTCTAATTTGATTGCGAAATACGCAAGTGACGCTGAGGCCATAGGTGCTAAAAAGAATGGGATCGCAAGATAAGGATTGTAGACGATCGGCATCCCGAAAATGATCGGTTCGTTGATGTTGAAAATCCCTGGAACCAACGATGCTTTTCCTAAAACTTTCAATTGGTCCGATTTAGCCATAAAGGCGATAAAGATAATCAACCCTAGTGTTGCTCCAGATCCCCCAACAGTAACATACGAATTGTTAAATTCACCAGCGAGCGGGAAGTTGGCACCGTTTGCATTTGCTGCCATATTTGCCAGCACGATCGGTGTTAAGAAAGACGTAATGATGTTTGCCCCGTGAATCCCAACGATCCAAAGTGCATGGATCAAGAAATAAATGACCATGATTCCAAGCCATGTATTTGTCAAATTGGTTACGAAGCTGAATGGGATCGCGATCATTTTGAAGATATCTGTTCCAAGAGCAACTAAACCGCCATTGATGATCATTACGACAAACGCAATGACGAAGGTTGGGATCAATGCTGTAAAGGAACGTGACACACCTGGCGGCACTACGTCCGGCATTTTAATGATCCAATTTCTCTTTACACACATGCAGTACAATTCAACAGCGATGATCGACATGATGATTCCCGTAAAGATACCGGAAGTCCCCAGTCTATCCACAAAGGCTCCCATACGAATCCCGCTGACGATTGTTTCTGTATCTGTCATTGAAGAAACTAAGCTAATTTTCCCTCCGTCGAGAATTAATTCTGGTATACACATAAAGAAGGCAAATACTGATAATAACGCGCCCATCAATGGATTGACATTGATGTTTTGTTCATCTCTTTCAATAGAGGTTAACTCATACGCGAAAACGATTGCAAAATAAACGGAAAGAATTCCCATAGTCATTGTGTTGGCGATCATATAGAGATCACTTATTTTAAAAAATGTCGCGTTAAAAAATCCCTCTAAAAATGGAAAAGATACGGGCAAAACATTTAAAACTAAAAACATGGACCCTACGATCGTGAAGGGAATCGATGCCATCCCAGCCGCCATAACGGCACGGACAATTTTTAACTGGGCAATTTTACCCATCGGTCCCATTAAATACTTCTGCAAGAAATTAAACATTCATTGTGCTCCTCTCTTTATTGTACTGCTTTTTCGTATTGCTGAATGCGATCATAATGCTTGTCACGATTGGTACGAATTCTTTTTAAGCGTCTCCGAACAAACACACACAGGAGTAATCCGCTAGCCATTAATACAGAAATAAACACACGTCCTTGCCCATCATCATTCATAAAAGGAAAGAATCCAGAAAACAACGGCGTTACGGTTACGAACATCAAAACGAGGTTGAGTATTCCTTGAATGAGGAAGTAGCGATCTGTATTCGGCACATTATTTTGATGCTTGCGATACAATTGAAACTGTTCCGCAGCTACTGGGATCACTCCGACGATCAACGCTAACGGGAGCCAGAGCCAGATACTTTTTGACAATGACAGACAGATCAGCCAGTAAAGATTGATAAAAAAGAACAGTGCTGTCAAATACCGCACGATCAAATAACGGTTAAAGTACATATTTTTTAAACTAAATTGCTGCTTTTCCATGTGCAATTTTTTCTTATCCTCATTCATAGTGTCCCTCCGTTCATTCCGTGCGCTGCTGATACAAATAGCGCATCTCATTGGCGACTTCCAACAACGTCATTGTCGTCATCAGGTGATCTTGTGCATGGACCATGATTATTTCCATTTCAATTTTTTTCCCGCCGGCATAATCTTTCAGAAGCTGTGTCTGAGCTTTATGCGCCTTCAAAAGCTGCTCGTTGGCTTCCTCCAATTGTTCCTTCGCTTTCTCATCTTCTTTTTTGCGCATCGAAGCGAATGCGTCATGAATGACCGTTCGTGCATTTCCGCTGTGAAGAATAATTTCAAAAGCGGCTACCTGTAATTCTTCACTATTCATTTGTTCAGCCACATGGCTCCCTCCTTATCAAATAATCTTTATAAGTTCATTACTAAAGTTTTCAAATGTTGGTTCAGCTAAAATTGCCTGCTGTATATCCAGCCGATCGACCAACTGAACAATTGCTTTTGTCACAACCGTGATCCCCTCATTTTCAATATATGAAGGCGAGATCAGAAAGACAAAATTCACCGTTTCCTTCTCATCCCACGTCATCCCTTCAGGAATCAAGGCAACAGCAATCTTCGTCGACACTCCTACTGGAATCGCTGGATGGGGAACGACCACGGTGTCACTAAACACGATCTGTCCCATCATCTCCCGTTGCGAAATCTGCTGCTTCATTTTTATTGGATAGTTTGCTTCTTCATTCACACTTAACACATTTAATAAATCATCCACGACACTTTCCTTCGTGGGCGCTGTTTCGTATCTTTTGAAAAATTGTTCTGATAATTGCGTTTCAAAATAGCGTTTCCGCTCATTAAGCGGCAAACGATGGGTTTCTTCGATCCTTGTAGGGCGTGAAATCAGACGATCCAATAATTTACGTATTTTATGGACATCTTCATCATTTAGAAAGACACTGACATGCAACACAGGAACTTTAAAGACCATGGTTGATAGATCCACAGAAGAGATGATCAAATCGATGCCCTTCAACGTCGCTTCGTTGATTTCATAGTAGCCCTTCACATTGACGACCGTTATATGTTTGCCAAACTCATTCGAGACTCGGTTCTTCAACAATTGTGCGCTGCCGTACCCTGTTGCACAGATGATCAACGCCCGCACTTTATGTGTGTCTTTGACCTTTTCTAAAGCTGCCAGCAAATGGAGCGCAAGATAGGCCCATTCGTCCTCACTAATAACAAATTTTTTCAGCATCGGCATTTCAGCAAAATAATGCTTCGTTAATTCAAATGCTTCTGGATTGCCTTCTTTGATTTCTGTCGTTAAAGGATTGTCTAAGGTGATTCCGCGATTTAATCGAATCAGCAAAGGACCTAAATGCCCCAGCAACCCGCTTTTTAACTGATAGTCTTCCATCAGCGGATAGCCGATCACTTGAGAAATACTTTGGATGACGTTGTCTAATTCATAAGAAAGTTCTTGGTTCTCTGTTGTTGCCTCGTGGTTGGATTTTGCCATCAGATGGATCGTTAGATAAGACACCTCTTCGATCGGAAAAACCACATTGGTGACCGTTTCAATTCGTTCAACGATTTTTTCTGCCACTTGGTATTCTATTCGTCCTAATAAATCTTGCTGCAGTCCTAAATCTTTGATCTCAAAGCCTTCGCGCATACGTTTGATTCCTAAAGAAAGATGCAAGACCAAATTTTGGATCACCACATCAGAAACTTTTAGCTTTGCCTCTCGCGTCTCATCTAAAATAATGATCGTCAATTCTTCAAACGTAATTTCATTAAAAAAATGACTGTTT
Source organism: Enterococcus sp. AZ048 (assembly GCF_051715125.1). Classification (NCBI taxonomy): domain Bacteria; kingdom Bacillati; phylum Bacillota; class Bacilli; order Lactobacillales; family Enterococcaceae; genus Enterococcus; species Enterococcus sp. AZ048. The sequence continues at coordinate 1,753,168 of NZ_JBIOTD010000001.1, forward strand.
CCTAAATATTCCTTCATTGAGTTGGCATACGTTTTGCCGAAAAGTGTATCCATGATAAAGTGTCGTTTGTTTCTTTCTTCACCTTCTACCCAGAAACCTTTGCCGTGTTTTGACACAATCACGAGAGAATATTCTTGTAATTTCTCTTTTATTTCTTGGATATCTTTCGCTAAACTCGACCGACTAATAAAAAGTTCTTCCGCTAGATCATCTATAACAATTACTCGATCCTCAAGTAATAGCTTATTCAAAATATATTTTTGCCGATCCTCCACTTCGGAAAATTCACTCGCATTTCTATAAAAGGGATCTACTAAGTTCTCGTGACTCAAAAATAAATCGAAAACCATTTTATGAACAATTCTCAATTGATAGCCTTGTCCCTGCTTTGCTAGAATTTCTCCTCCGTTTTTTTCCACCAGCACTTTTAAATCTTGCAAATAATTTCTAACCGTACGATCGGATAGCGACAATTCAGAAGCTAAGTCTTTGCTGGTCACAAATTCATTCTTATGATCGATCAAACGATTCAACAAAGCTTTTTCCTTCTGTTTCATCTTACTCTCTCCCAGCTAAATATTTTCCTCGATAACCTCAGCCATTTTCTGTATCCCAGTAGGAATCGGGACATACGCTTGAAATGGGATGCTTACTACAGGCTTACCGACGGTATCTCCTAGCTTAACAAATTTATCCAAAAACATGGTTGTTTGAGGACTGATCAGGAATAAATCAAAATTACTCGTTTTTATCATATTGTCGCCTTCTGTTGCTGAAACGGCATCCACAAAAATGTCCTTTCCATTCTGTTTAAAGTAATCCGTTGTTTTGGTTGCCATCATTGAAGAAGACATTCCTGCTGCACAAATAATCAATGCTTTTTTCATCTTACCCACGCTCCTATTTTTGTTGTCTCTCGTTCTTAGTACACTCCAAGAATAGAATGTAAACGGTTACGGTTCAACATTAAAACTTCCGCATCATTACGGAAAAAAACTGTAATATCCTTAGAAAAGCCTAAAATTTCTTTTTTATCCTTCTAATAAGCAAAAAAAGAATGACTGGCAAAATGCCACTCATTCTTTTCCCGAAGATTCACTTCGTGTTTATCGGATCAAATCGATTTCAGGATTTTTTAATACTGTGAAAACCTGTTCTTTTGTTGTCAACGGCACATCACCATGGATCGTATGCGCCAACACCGCGTTCATTGTTGCAAACTCAACTGTCTCGACTAAGGGCCAGTTTTCAGCATATCCCGTTAAGATTCCTGCTGCATAAGCATCGCCAGCGCCAATCCGATCCAAAGCAACCAGGTCTCTCACAGCACTGACTGCACGCTCTTTACGAGTATATAAAAATCCTTGCATTTGTTTGCGACTGTCCGCAGTCGTTCTTCGTGTCCCGGCAAACCAATCAATCGCGTATTTTTCCATAAATTGCCAAATCATCTCATCCTCTGATCCTGTTTTTGGGACTTGTAACAGGTCCAGCAAATCTCTCGTACTGCCAAAAACAATAGCGCAATAAGGCAAGATTTTCTCGTACTGTTCTTTCATAAAAGCCAATTTATTCGGTTCTGTGTTCAGACTGGGACGGAAATTAAAGTCAAAGCAGACTTTTTTTCCTGCCTTAGCAGCCTCTTGTGCTAATGTATGTGCGGCATCCCGAGTAGCATCGGTCAAGCTCAAAGAAATTCCACAAATATGGATCAGATCATTTTCAGCCGCCACCTTCTCAAAGTTATAGGCTGTGTGATCACTGACACCAAAGGAACTATGGTGACGATTTTGATACGTAACGTGTGTTGGACGTTGTCCATACCCATTTTCAGCAAAATAGCTGCCGATATGATGATGGGCGAATGACAACAGCTCTGTTTTGATTCCATACTTTGCCAACGCTGATTTAGCGACCTGTCCCAGACGGTTCTCAGGAAGCACGGTCACTAACGAAGAATCGTAGCCAAATTGCGCCAAATTAGCCATAATATTGACACCCGTCCCAGTATAATCCATCCGCAATTCATTCGTCTGATCTAACAATAAATACTCCGGTGGTGACAATCGCAGCATCACTTCACCAAAAGCCGCAAATTTCATCGTTTTTGCTCCTTCTTTAAGCCAATGTTTTTTTACACATTTCAAGCAATCGTTTTACGTCTTCAGGACGTGTGTCTTCTGTTTCAGAATCAATGATCGAACTGTAGACATGCGGAATAATTTTCTTAACACCTGCATCAACAGCGATTTGAAGGATTTCTTCAAAATTTTCTAAATCAATACCGCCAGTAGGCTCCAAATAGAAATCATGTTTGGCGCACGCCTCCGCAACTGCTTTAAATTCTTCTTTATGGGCCAATCCTTTCATTGGGAAGTATTTGATTGAACTACCACCCATATCTTGAAGCAACGTGATCGCTGTTTCGATCGGCACGACGCCTTCTGGCCCTTTTGAACTTAAAGGCCCTGTCGCGATATTGACATAGCCGACTTTTCCTGTTGGCGAAACCAATCCGTTGATGATCGTTTCTTCTTGACCCAACAGCGCTCTTGAGGTCCCCACGCCAGTAAATACCTGATTCACGTGTTGCGGCTGAAGCTCACCAGAAATACGCGAGACCATTCGACTCTGATTCGGGTCCCCAGCACCTAGACCAACAGACAGGGCATTGTTCGTTGCCTCCTGATATTTTTTCATATCTTTGATGGCTGCTTCATCACTCTCGTAATTTTTCGACAGTACGCCTAAAACCACGTTTCCTTCCGCCGCTTCATAGCAAGCTTTGGCATTCTCAACAGAATTCGCCAAAACATTTAAACAAATTCGATCCTCTAAATAATTTGGTTCTACTGACATTTCCTGATCCCCTCTTATTCCATAATATCGTGCAAACGCGACACGATTTTATTCATTTCTTCTTCGTCCACCGAGCGAATATCAAATTCAATGATGCCATTGTTGGCTTGATATTCTCTCGTGTAGACCGCTGGTGATTCCTTTTTCAACGCTGCGATGACATCCTTCGCTGAATGCTCTCCCGATACGTGAACACTTGCTCGATAAATATCCCGTCCGGCACTATCTTGAACGACCGTAGCGGTTAGATGATTGATTTGATTGATTGCTTTCGTAAATGGTTCTAATCGTTCCTGCATTGATTTACCCGATTCGTTGCCGTTTGTTAAATAGTCTTCGATCGCCTGCGTAAAGCCAAGGATATTGTCCTTGCCGATCTTCATCGCTCTGCCGATTCCCTTACCCTGAAGGCGAACCCATTCAATTAGTGCTTTCTTTCCGATCACTAAGCCGGCACTCGGTCCTTCGATCGCTTTTGCTCCAGAATAAATAACTAGGTCAGCACCTGCTTTATAATAGAAGAATAAATCTTCCTCAGCAGCCGCATCCACGATCAATGGCACATGATTTCTCTTCGCAACTTCCGCCGCCTCTTCCACACTCAGCATACTTTTTTGAACCGTGTGATGGCTTTTTATATAGAGAATAGCCGCGGTGTTTTCGCTGATCATCATTTCCAGATGCTCGGCTGAACACATGTTGGCATAACCAGCTTCGACAACTTTTCCGCCGCCTTGTTCTACCATGATTTCAACAGGCGTCCCGTAATCCACATTGTGTCCTTTAGGCAAGATGACTTCCCGCTTCGTGATTTTTTTCGTGTAAGGATGGTAGGCATGATAGACCGCTCCTTGACCGATCATCGCCGCAATACTCTGAGCAATTCCCGCTGAAGCAGAAGAAACGATCTGTGCATCCTCCACATCCAAAAGGTTTGCGATATACGCGCCGGTTTTTTCGCTTAGATCCGCCATTTCAAAAAAATGCTCGCCGCCAAACCGCTGAGCAGCCATTACGGACTCAGATACCTTTGAAACGCCTAAAATCGTCATGCGCCCAGAAGCATTGATGACTTCTTTTAATCCAAGTTTGTCGAAATTAATTGTCATAGACCTGACCTCCAATGATCGTTTCCATAGGAAGAATCTCCTGACTCGCCTTACGCGTGTTTCCATTGGAATCGATCAGTTCTTTTTCTGAATGTTTGATCGTAAAGATCGTCATATCTGCATCATAGCCCACAGCTAATTTCCCTTTAGTAGTCAAATGGAAATTTTCAGCAGGTCTTTCTGTCACTTGCGTAAGGATCTCTTCCCAAGAATACCCTACTACGAAAAGTTTTTCCATCGTCGTTGCTAAATCGTAAACCGGCCCATTCTCCCTATTTCGAACATAAATATCTGAACTAATAGATGTGCTCTTCATTCCTTCACGCAACGCTTGTTTCGCCACGTCAAAATTAAAGCTGTCTGTCCCATGACCTATATCAAAAACAATGCCTTTCGTATATGCATCCCATACAAAATCCTTGATTTGCTGTTTCTCTCGATCAAAAATACCATTTTCTTTTCCATTAAAGCAGTGGGTCAGCACATCACCTTTTTCCATCAGATCCAGAATTTCGGACAATTCAGGTGGTGCGGAGCCGACATGTACCATCAGCGGCAACTCGCCGTATTCATGTTGAAATTGCTTTGCTAACCGAAGAGGCTCGATGCCGCTTGAACCAATCACCGTTTTACTCATGCGAGCTTTTAACCCAACGATAAATTCGGGGAATTTTTCTATCGCTGTCCTTACTGCATCCCGTTGGACTTTCGTTAAGTCGGCTAATTCATCCTGCTCAACGATCCCCCATTTCGAGATATTCAGCAATGCATAAACATTGGTTTTAGATTTTTTTGCTAACTCACAAAAGTCACCAATGTTTTCAGCGCCTGTCGTTCCAGCGTCGATCACTGTCGTTACGCCTCGTTTGACGCCAACTTCGTCTGGATAATCATAATACAGTGTCATTTTTTCGTAGCAATGAACATGATCATCGATCCATCCGGCAGAAATATATTGATCGTCTGTCAAAACAATTTCTTTGCGGGTCTCTTGATCAATTTTTTCTGTTACTGCGACTATTTTGCCATCAGAAATACCAATTTCCATTTTCTTTCCGTCAATCGTTTTGCCATTTCGTACAACTAAATCCAACATTTCGCGTTCCTACTTTTCTGTAAATTTGAATTTTGACCAAGGATGAATAAACGGTAATAAGAGTTGCTCATCTGCAACAATCTGTCCGACTTTATTTTTGCGTGAATCTTTATGGGCGCTTAGCACCACTTGCAGCTCATTCTTGTATTTGCCAAAGTCATCGTTTCCAATCACGATGTCCCCCGGTTGAAATTCGATCTCATTGTCATGGGGAGCATTTGCTTCTTGACCATATTTTTTACGAACGAATGTTGAGCGAACCATTTGATCCGTGATATCCCCACGACGGTAATGTTGTTCATTCAATACGATCTGCTTTTCTACATCATTGATTCCTGCAACAAATTCGACAGAAAATTCTGTTTGGTAACGATCGACGTCGCCCATTGCCTTCAACTCTTCTTCGGAGGCATAGGCATTTCCGATGATCACATCGTCAATCAATTTTGTCGCAAATAAGTGTTTTGTCGCAACTTCCACTGGTAAATGACGGTGCATCTCTAGAGTTGGCAACCCATCATTGATGTCCCATGGTCCGATCGTTCCTACTTGTGAAGTCACAAAGGCTGCCGTTCGTATACCCTTAGCTTTGAAACGCTCACTGCATTTTACAAAGAAATCAAAGGGCAGTGCAGTTCCCTCTTGAGGGTAAAAATTATGGCACCCATACAAATAAGGCGTATTGGCTTCATAGGTCAGGATGTTATCTAAATAGGCCACATCATTACTCATATTCAATTCGATTGCTACACCAAAGGGATTGTACGTGAGCATCGCCTCTTTGTTTCCATCAAATCCCAAGTCTAAACGAATCCCGTCTGCTCCTAATTCATGGAAGAAACTCATGTCATCATAAGAGATTCCCAGTTCTTCAAAAATATTCGGTGCAACATCTAAGATCGTTTCATAGCCTAAGTCCTTCGCAAAGAAAATCAGTTCTTTAAACTTCTTTTTAACGACCTCTTTGCCTTCAGTGACTTCCAGCATACTCATAAAAATACGACCAAAGCCATACTTATGGGCCAATTCAATGTACGCTTTATCCTGGTTGATATCACTATGATCCGGATAAACCGAAATTCCTAATACACGTTTCATACACTTTTTCCTCTTTCCATCTCATCGATTTTTGACCGGTATTTGTACGCAATCAATGACGCAGTACAAATAGTGACTGTCATTACTAAGAAAGACGCAATATTCAGCGCTACACCTAGTACTACGGCAAACAGGATAGTTGCCAATGAACCAAGTAAAATGTAGCGAAGTTTCATCTGTTCAAGTTTTGCTGGTAGTTTTCCCTTTTCCAGATAAATATGACTCGCTAGAAAAAGAAGGATCAAATAAATAAAGTTCATAGTATCACCGAAGAGGATAGTCCTTTGACCATCCTCTCTCCTTTCTACGATTGAATAATTCTTTTCTAATTCGAAGTTGCACCTTGTAAGTTTGCAGCTTTTTCTTTTTTCGCTTTCTCTTCCGCTTCCAATTCTGCCGCTTCACGTGCCAATTGCTGCTTTTCAAACACTTTGAAGAACGGATAATAGATAGCCATGGAGATCAGGAAGTTCACAATGACCAGAATTGCTGCGGCAATACTCCAATCCGTACTCATCCAAGCGGCGATCGGTGCTGGAATGGTAAAGCCATAACGAGCGACCATCATTGGGATCACCCCTGAAATGGTTAAGAAGTAAGAAAGGGTTGTTGTCACTAACGGTGCTACGATAAATGGAATTCCCAATAACGGGTTCATGACGATCGGCGCCCCAAAAATCATCGGTTCATTAATATTGAATAAGCCCGGCAAGAAAGATAGACGTCCTAAACTCTTTAAGTATTTCGATTTTGAGAACATAAAGAATACGACTAATGCCAAGGTCGTCCCCGCGCCACCAATCCAGATAAACCATTGTAAGAATTGTTCCGTAAAGATATTTGGCATTGCAGTTGCACTTGCACCATCCGCAAAAGCTTCCATATTTTCAGCAATCGATAATTCCCAGAATGGACGAATAACCGGTCCCATGATCGCTGGTCCATGAATCCCTAACACCCAGAAGAAACAAATCAAGAATACAGTCAACAAACCACCAAACAAACTATTCCCAGCTAACACATCTTTAAACGGCATTAATAAATTACTCAAGAACCCATTGATATCAAATCCGATCATGTGTCGAATCACCCAAAATAGAACTAAGATCGCGCCCCCAGGAATCAATGCCATAAATGAGTTCGTTACCTCTGGCGGAACCCCATCCGGCATTTTGATCGTGATGTTCTTTTCGATAAAAATACGATAGATTTCAACAGAAATGAGTGCTGTCACAATTGCCCCAAACAATGAAGCCGCGCCAAGATTGGCAATGTTCAAGTACCGTCCTGCATCAATGACACCCTCCACATTGTCAAATACTCGAATCGGCGGAGCCGCTGTTACGAGAAAAGCCATCACAGACAAAATGCCCGCTGTCAGAGAATCGACCTTATAGCTCTTCGCCAATTGAGATGCGATCCCAAATGTTGCGTAAAGTGCCAAAATACCTACTGTATAACGAAAAGGAATGTCTAAAATTGCTAAATACGGTTCAATCATTGCAGCAACTGAAGGAATTGGGAAGTTTAAAAAGATCGTGAAGAATGATCCGACGATCGTCAACGGCATCGTCGCGACGATTCCTTTCCTGATCGCCATCATGTGTCGCTGCGTTCCAATCTTGTTCGCAAAGGGCATCAATTTCTGTTCAATCGAATTTACTAATCTGTCCATTTTTTAACCTCCGTTTATAACGTTATAATGTTTACAAACGAATAGTACCATATTCAGTTTTTGCTGTAAACGCTTTTCAAGTTTATTTTTTATTTTATTTCTATAAATATTGAATGAATATAACTAAAACAACCGCGCTTAGCCCTTCATTTTAACAAGAATATTCGCGATTTTAATCCGATTAAAAAAACTGTGATGAACAATCATCACAGTTTTATGTCTCGTATTCAATTTGGTATGCATGATCAGAGGTATTATAAAGCCCCTCTGAATACTCAATCACTTTTCCATTGTAATCGTAGGATTTCCGAATTCTTTTCAACGCAAGCTGTTCCTCTGTTTGAAGAAGCGTCTGCTCTTCTGGCGTCAAGGCAATCGCCACAAAATCATCCATAAACCGTTCAATATCCAATTCATTTTGATAAAGGATTCTATACAGTGATTCCTGCTCGAGCGCTTCTTTAGTAACCCTTTTCAATCCCGTAGGCAAATAATGCGTAAAATAAATGTACGGTTTCCCATCTAGCGAATACATCCGTTGAAAGCAAATCGCCTCTGAGCCGAAATACTTAAACGCGTTGTCCTTATCCGTCAACGCTACTTTCTTTACATCCAAAATCACCTTTTTGACTGCTAAGTTCGAATTTTCCAAAATCTGAGTAAAGCTGATCGCTTTCGATAATTTATTATAAGGACGCTCACTCAAAACAGTCGTCCCTTTTCCACTTTTCTTCTCTACGTATTCATCTGCTGCCAGTAGCTCAATCGCTTTTCTCACGGTGATCTTACTTACATTAAAAAGCTGCTCCAGCTCCGTTTCGGTCGGCAGCATCGTTCCAACTGGATACGTTCCAGAAAAAATATCCTCTTTTATTTTCTCCGCAACTTCTAAATAGAGTACACGTGTTTTCTTCATACATTCCACCCTTCCCAATAACCGTTCTCCATTTACTTAGAATAGCATTTAGCGGATTGTTTGCAAAGTTTTGTCTCGATGTGGTTGATTTCTCTTACTTTGCATAAACTTTTTCTTAGCGAATCGCGTCGATTTTTGCTACCCTTTTAATAAGACAACTGTAAGGAGGGCTTCGATTTGATGGATTTAAAAAATTTTACCTGGACGCGTTTCCCAGAAAGCTTCACCTTGTTAACAGAGGGGATTGAGGTCGTCACAAGGCCTCACACAGACCTTTGGCAAAATACCTATTATCATTTTCAAAACGACAATGCCCCCGTTTTCCAAATGGAAACCGAAGAAAAATACTTCAGTTTTATTGTAAAAACAGAGTTTTCAGAAAGTCACCATCGCTTTGATCAATGCGGGATCGTTCTGTATTTAGACAGCGAAAATTGGTTAAAGGGCTCTATCGAATATGAGAACGACTCCTATCAGCATTTAGGAAGCGTCGTGACGAATAACGGGTATTCCGATTGGGCGACAACGGAAATAGAGGCCTCTATCCACTCCATGTGGTACCGATTGAGCCGACGAGAAGATGATTATCGCATTGAATGCTCTGTGGATGGGGAAAATTTTCAGCAGATGCGTATCTGCCATCTGATCAATGGAAATGGTAAAGTGCGCTTTGGCATCTATGCTTGCTCCCCCGAAGACTCTTCATTTAAAGCGGTTTTTACAAAAATGCAGCTAACGGACTGTCAATGGCCTGCTCATGAGGGGCAACAGCCAGATAAATAACTAAAAAGAGAGCGGTCCTATAGAATTAGGCCGCTCTTTTGGTATAAAAAAAAACCCTTGATTTCTCAAGGGTTCGAAAGACATCTTTCGAATTAACGACGGATTTCTTTGATACGAGCTGCTTTTCCGTGTAATGCACGTAGTCATAGGCGCGTTATTCAATAGGTATTAAACGAGTATAAATCACTGTCATATAGGGGTTAATTAGCAACCATGACTATCCAAAGGATGTCATGTTATATCAACCATTAGTCATTTTTTGCCCCTTTTTTGCCCCTTTTTTCATTCTTAAGAATCTGTTCGCTTTACATTTTAGAACATATGTTCGTATAATGTGCATGAGAGGAGAATTATTATGGTTGATATTAATTTCAGGTATGAGCTAGAACCACATCGAGATTATGCTTTTATTGATATGAAATCATTCTATGCCTCGTGTGAATTGGTCTCTCGCGGATTACATCCCTTAAAAGAATTGCTCATCGTAATGAGCACCGCAGACAATACGTCAGGCTTGATTCTTGCGAGCTCTCCTGCTGCAAAAAAAGAATTAGGGATTACAAACGTTGCGCGCCGATGGGACTTGCCAACAGAAATCGATAATCCTCGTGTAAAGGATTTGATCGTGGCACCACCACGTATGCGATACTACATCGCTGAAAACTTGAAAATACAAAATGTTGTCCGCAAATATGCCGCTGATGAGGATATCATGTGGTATTCCATCGACGAAGGTGTTGTTGATTTAACAGCATCTTTAAACTATTTTGTACCTGACGAAACTTTAAGTCGCTCTCAAAAACTGGATATTGTGTCGCAGCGTATTCAGCAAGATATTTTGCGAGCTACCGGAATATTTTCCACTGTGGGGATGTCAAATAGCAATCCCCTACTCGCAAAGTTGGCGCTCGATAACGAAGCAAAACACAACCACAACATGAGAGCATTGTGGAACTATTCAGACGTACCTTCCAAAGTATGGGCGATTCCAAAGTTAGATGATTTTTGGGGTATCGGTGGGCGGATGAAACGTAACCTAGAAAATATGAATATCAAGACGATAAATGAACTGGCACATGCATCGCCTGAAAGGTTGCATCGAAAATTTGGGATCATGGGTCTCCAGTTGTATCACCATGTAAACGGGATTGATCGATCAAGACTACAAAAGCCGTACATACCAAAAAGTAAAAATATTGGTAATAGTCAAGTTCTACCTCGTGATTACGCTGGGTACGAAATGCCACTCTTAGTAAGAGAAATGGCGGAACAAGTTGCTATCAGATTGAGACGACGTGATGCCAAAGCGACAACAGTTCACCTGTTCATCGGATATAGTCGAGATGAGGCATCAAAAGGCTTTAGCCGTCAGACAAAAATATTAGCAACTAACGATACCAAAGAACTTACAGATAACTTGATGGTCTTATTCAATAAGTTTTATGATGGACGTTCGTTCATTAGAAACATTGGTGTAACTTACTCCAATCTTGTTTATGATGGTGGTTCCCAACTTGACTTATTCGAAGATCCGTCTGATCAAGAAAAACGAATCAAAATTGACAAAGCAATGGATTTAGTACGTGAAAAATATGGATTTGTCAGTATTGTAAAAGCAAGTTCCACATTAGAAAATGGACGAAGTATAAAGCGAGCTGGTTTGGTTGGTGGTCATGCTGGCGGTGCTGGTGGTTTGGACGGTTTATAAAATTGAATTGAGAGGATGATTTAAATGGGCGAAGCATTTATGGCGTATCATCCTGACCCTTATGTTAGAGGATACGACGACAGAGGCATGGCGAAATGGATGGGATTCTATTTAAGTGAGCATACATCAGAGATGGAAAAAGATAATACAGTAAGAACAAAAGTGTGGCTTCGAAAGGAACCCATGAGTGATTATGAAATTGGTGAAGTCCTTGATGTTGCATTTAAAACACATAGTCAAGTGATAATCCAAACTGCCGAATTAAATGATGAAGGCACTGCTTTTGAAGATATAATAGGCGTTGTCGAAGGTCATGATGGAAATACACTTTATGTATCTGACGTTGATTTTGGAGTGCAACTCGTTGCGATTGATTCTATCAATAATATTCAAATCGCCGATTGCATGAAATGGAGTTGTATTTCCTAATGCTTAATACAGATGATCTTGGGTTTGACTATCACACTGAAAATAGCGAGCGATTTACTAAAGATTTTATGAACTATGTGATCACAGATGTCCCCCTTTTCGCTTTACAAGACGAATTATTATATTTAATGCACAAACGAAATCTAACTAATTTTCGAGTTCCGGGTTATAAATGTGTTGATGGTCAAGATCATATCTTTTATTTTGAGGTTCGAGCTATCAGCGAAAACTCACGGATTAAAGTTTATTCTTACAAAGGAATCGATCTGGAAAAACGTGGAATGATAAAGTAGGAGTTTTAGTCATGAATTCAATCTTTCAATATGAACAAGGATATATTCCCTTCTCCAAACTACAACTAATTCTATGGGATTTTGGACCGAATCAAATATATGAAGTTGGAGAAAAGTGTTTTGAGTTTTATTGTTGCAAAGCTAACGGTCTTCATAATTTTGATTACTACATACTAAAATATGGGAGTGGTTTAAATGCTAAGCATGAATGGTATTGTGAGTAGCGTAAAGATTCTAAAGTATTCGGAGCGTCCCCTCATCTATTTTAAGCTTGATGATACTAGCTGCTTGATTGCTGGTCACTCGTTGAATTTTCTTGCAGATGTAGAGGATGGAATGCGGATCGCTGTTGCTGGGGAGTACAATAGTAGGAAACAGTTTGTGGTGAAAAAATATGCGGTCATTGGCAAGACGAAGATTATGATGGAGTTTGAAATGATGAGAATATAAATACCCACTCTCTAGTAGGATAAAGAGTGGGCAAAAGAAAGCGAGAGTGGACTACTCTCTATTTAGTAGTTTATCACTTTTAGGTTTCAGTGCAATAAAAAAAACAGGCACCTATCGCCAGGGTGCCTGCCCTCCCTAAAAGGGAGTAGAAATGGATAGTTTCTGATTGTTAGTTTAGCATAAAACGTTTTCAGCAACAAGAATTATACTATCTTAACACAAAAAGAGCACCCGATTACTCGAATGCTCCTTGTAGAAAATAAAGATTTTCTTGGATTGATGCTATTATACAATGTAACGCTTACATGTTCAATAGAAAAAAGGTCTTAGCTCTTGCTAGGGTCTTAAGTATGCTTCTTTTTTGAAGGGCAAATTTCATGGTCACAATCGAGCCATAACACTTCGAATTCTCCTGTTCGAAGAATACCAAAAATTCTCATTTTCCCAGTTATTCTGAGAGAAAATAATTGATCTTCGACAATACCTAAATAATCCAACCTTTGGCCAGCTTCCTTAATCATATCAGACACATTAATAAAATGATTATTTTTTTTTGCATTAACTTGAATATCATTCCAAGTCATACTTTCAAAATCTGCTAACTTTTTTAATGTTGACCCCATATCGGAACAGTTATTAAAATTCCATTTTTCATGGGTGTGATCAATTCTCTTGAACTTCCAAACTGGCTTACTATTTAGATAGGCCCGTGCATCGACTACACTTTTTGCTTCTTTAGGAGATATTTCTTCTGCTTGTATTACTTTTTTCTTTGAAGGTTTTTCCCTCTGTTTTACTCTCTTATTTCCCATTACAAACTAGCGTAATACTCCATCATCAGGTCTTTTTCAATTACATCATTGCTCGATTCGCCGCTAGGTAAGTCTCCCCTAGTTTCTTTCCAAGGGCGTTCTTTATGGGTTAATTCACTCAAATAGTGCGAGCCATGTTCTTTATAAAAATCTAAGACAGTATCCATTGTTTCCAATTGTTCATCTGTAAAATTATGATCAGAGTATTCACTTAGAAATTCTTCATCAACTCTATAAATGCCACGATGTTTATTAAAAAGTTCTGGACACACCGGACCGTTGGCCCACGCTTGAAAATCCTCATCAAAAAGAGGCTCTTCGTCCCAAGCCAACGACCAAGCTTGACAATAGTAGGTCAGCTTCTGTAGTTTCATTGTAGTCATAGAGCCAACATTCTCTATGATGTATCTAGCTACATGCTGTACAGTACACATTGTTTTCACTCCCTTTTCATTCTCATACTATCAATAAACATCGATTATGTAAACAATTCAGCACGCAACTGTAATGAAAACGTAATATTATTTTTCATAAACAATCTTTTACGTACCCCGCAGGCCTCGAACCCGCATCTTCCGATATGAACCGGGGTATTCTACCAAATTGAACTAGGGATACTTTTAAAATAACTATGATTATTTTTTCTTCATGTTAAAATAAAGAAATAGAACGTCAGATCTTCCCCACAGTCTACTTACTCTAGTAGCTGCATCTGACGTTCTTTTCTTATGGGCATTTATTTCCCATGACCTTAAATTTACATAGAAATCGTTTTCTTTGCAAATGATACACTCATGGAAATGTAAGATACACTAAAAAACAACCAGCCTGCACATGACTGGTTGCTATCAGAATGAAACTTAGTTATGAAAGAAGTAAGGTTTCACGAAAACCTCACCTATATTTATACCTTTATAACTTCCTTTTTGCAAGCGGTCTCTTCTTATTTTCTAACTTATTGATATAAAAATAAAGGCCCTTGCTTGCTTGGATATTTATTATTTTTAACCTTAAATGTATATGATTTGCTTTAACTTTTGAACTACTACTATAATATGCTTAGAAATAAAAGGAGGGCTTTATTATGACAGACAAAGGTTTTACGGACAAAGCTAAGGGTAAAGCGAAAGAAACCACTGGAAAAGTAACTGGTGATAACAAAAAGAAAGCGGAAGGCCTACTTGATCAAGCTGTTGGTAAAGTAAAAGAAGTAGCGGCAGACGCAAAAGAAAAAGTTGAAGATATTACGGATGACGTTAAGAAAAAATTAGACAAATAATTGAATCTACAAAAGTAATTAGACTAACATATACCCTCTACAACCAACTAAGGCTGCAGAGGGTATTTTCCTTTACTTAATATCGTGATACCAGCGAGTCTCATAGAAATCTTGATGACCACCACTGACATTACCAGTAGCATCATTTGTTGCACGAGTCATAACAATTACTGACTTGCCACTAAATTGTTTCGCATTGAAGTTCACATCGTAGCCAACACTTCCCGTTGTACGATAGGCTACGTTCACATCTGGTCTCGCTACTCCAGGTGCTTTTTGTCGTGCCAATTCTTTGCCAGTGGTCCGATCAATAATAAATACATATTGATACTTGTAATTAGCGATATGCCAACCACGAGCCTTCAAGGTGTTTCCGATTCTCCCCCATTGATCAACATGAGCATGGTTGCCTTTGCCATCGTTCAGTACAGAATATCCTGAGCCTGCGGTAGTTGGATCTACAGGTTTGCTTGGTGTCGGCGCAGGTTTGTTTTGATTTGATTCAAAACCATACTTCACATCATGCGCAAATTGCGCTTGGGAGACACCCTGACTTGCTAAATAGCCATACGGGTCCGTATGATCGCCCCACCAATTCGTAGAAATGTATTGGTGACTGATGACCCCTTTGCCGCCTACTGGACTGTCTACAGTAAGAGGAATATTAAACCGTTTCGCACTGTCACGAATTAATTCAATGTAAACTTTATAGTTCTGTTTAAAGAGCGCTGGGTTGGGTGTGGCTTGTAACTCAATTTGTACGGGAGAATTGGAATTCGCATACGAACCACCTCCGTACTGCACATATCCTGGTTCACCTACTTGGTAAACAATTCCATCCCCAACGATATAAGCAGTATAGGCATTTGCCCAATTCCGTTTCATGAACGTCGCTTCGTTACGACCTGTTGCATTTGGATTTGCAGTATCATGCGCCACAATATAATTTGGATTTGCTCGAATTGAACTCCCTTCACCAGGTCCTAAATTAAATTCGTTGTTAACCGTGTACGCAAGCCCATGAATCGGCAATAAAAAAAGAGCCATTAAAAGGCTCAATAAAGTAATTTTCTTTTTCATTCTAGTCCTCCTACTATTCTTTTTCATCATCGGGAAACATCTTGTATGTCCGGTTGGACACCCCTAAAACTGTTCCCAGAAAAGCGCCTAATCCAGTAATGATAATTACTACAACATCGGTATATTCCCAGTTGACTGCCTTTCCTACTAAGCCAACAAAAGTGGCCAATGCAGGTATAACAATTAATGCAATCCATTTAAGAATTTCAAATGTCCTATTTTGCATGCGATTCACCTCCTATAACTTAGTTAAGAAATAGCCTAATATAGTAATACCTAAACCGATCATGTACCCCCATGACCATTTATTGTTTGCCTTCATTTCCTTTATGTCTTCCGCATTGTTAATTGCTAAGGCATGCGCTTTGTCGGCAACATCTTTTGCGCTGTCTGCTTTTTCTCTCAATATTTCGTAGTTATCCAATTTTGTTTCAATACGAACCAATCGTTCTACGACATCCTGTAAGGCATCCTCTTTCATAACTCACCAACTTTTCTAAAAATAAAAAGCACACTCGAAAGTGTGCTACTCTGCTAATTCTGGTAAATCCATATCCAGTAAGATTTCTCTCACTTGTTCTCGGATCAGACCAGGTACTTGTTCGATCGTCTTCTTACCTTTGATAATCAACGTCGCGTAGACTACTGCCATTGTATTCACCTCTTTTCTGAGCAAATAAAAAGCAATCCTAAGCCGCAATTTCTGCGTCCAAGATTGCTTGAACTTCTTTTCTGATTGTTTTAGGTACTTCTTCAATAGTTCTCAGACCTTTCTGGATCAAACTGACATAGATATTCGCCATTTATTTAGCCTCCTTGCTTGCAGGAACCAACATCTCATAAACCTCGGCTATCGCTAGTTGCGTATCCGTCATTTGAATTGCTTGTTCTTCAGCCGCCTTTTTTAACTCTTCGTTTTCTCTTTTCAGTTTCTCTAGTTCGGTGACGTCATCAACAGCGCTACCTTTCTTCTCTTCATCTGTTGCCATTTCAATCCATCTATTATTTTTAAAATCAAATTTTGGTTTCCAGCTCGGAACTGGAGGTTCAATTTCAGTACAGCCAACTGGAATTTTTTCTGAATCTTCAACAATGATCTGTTCAAAGCCAAAAGGTTCCAACGGTTTATATGCGATTTTCATAAATACTCCTCCTTTAAGCCCTGACGAAAGTAACTTCAAATGTATAATCTGATGCGTAATTAGAATTACGTCGCCATCTCACAACGCCGTCTGCACCAATTGATATTTGGGCTGAATTCAGTGCCGAACGGTCAATAGATCCAATTAGCTTTTCAAAACCAGTCGGTGGTCTACAACCTTCCGGAATAGTTAAAATCGTTGAATCATTTCCGCCACCACTTTTTCCATTTAGTGCCGTAAAATAGATGGTGACAGACTTTCCTTGCCAGTATAATCTAGCATTTCCAGAATTTCCATTAACGACGGACAAATTAACACTATCGGATGGTAAATCGTCTACTGTTAGTACTCTTTTTTTATTCACTAGGAGGTTTCCAACGAAGTCTTTAGTACCCGAAATTGTATCGTTCCCAGATAAGCTAATAAACTTGTTCGCTACCCATTTGCTTATAGCTTGGGATACTCTAAGTGGCGTCATCGGTTTAGTATTATCTTCACCAGCTTCTGCTTCTTTTTCAGTCGCCAAATCTTCGCTACTAAAAAAAAGGTCATCTGCTTCAGGTTTAGGGTAAAAGTTTCCCTTTTCAAATTCAGTTAAAGCAGTGGATAAAGCTGTGTTCACTTCAGTAAATTTTCTATGAAATTCTTTAACGATTTCATTCTTTTCTCCTCCAAAATCAATGATAGCCTTGTCCAGCTTCTTCTTCATGTCGACAAATTCTTTGTTAATCTCACTGAATCCTTGCCAATAATAATCTTCCAATTCAGGAACATCATCATCGATCGGGCTTCGTTTAACGTCAAAAGAGAACCGGCCGGCAGTATCAAGTGATCGCGAATCAGGTAATTCAATATAAACCGAGCCATCTACACGGCCAACATAACCCAAAATATTGTCTTCTAAAACAATAGAAACTATCCCTTCTAAAGCATTCTCAATTACGGCATGGTAAATGTGACGTCCTTTTCCCTTAGCTGCTGTGTCTGAATTGAACTCTAAAAGGATCGGAACGGTTGTTCCTTGAGGTAAGGTCTGATTTATATGATCTTTTTTCAACTGAATGATCAGTTTAGCAGTCCCTTTGTCGTGGGACCAAAAAACCACACCAGTAGGTATAGGAGTGGTTGCTTCAGCTTGAATTACAACGAGCTCTTCGCGTGTTTTAAACAATTATAACACCGTCCCTTTGGCGATTATCAGTCCTGATCCTATTGTTTGGTTAAGAGTAGTTCCAGCCACGTTATTATTAGTTCTGAGTGTCGAATTTTCAGCGCAAGCGACAACATTGTTGGCCGCTCCAGAGTTATTACCTCCAACTCGTAATTCTGAACCAGTATCCGCATAAAAAGCTATATTTTGATTTCTAATATCGCTCTTCATAAAGTGCAAATTTGAATTTCCAGAAGTTTGAACCGTTCTATGATCAGTTAAACTTTTCGTATTTTCTCTAAATGCGCACTTTTCAACTGTCATAGATCCAGAATCAGTAATAGCTACAGCATACTTGTATTTGATGCTGGCAGTTTTAATTTGATCAACAAATTGAATGCCGTATAACCAAAATTGAGATGTACAATTGGAGGCCCAAATGGAACGTACCTTAACAGGCAATTCACTATCCCCTATACCTTCTGTACTACTTATCGGCTGCTGAATTGATCGAAAACTGATTTTAGGTGCAATGACATTCGAAATTTTTACGTCTTCTAAATACACTCCTGCATCGATAAAAATAGTAGTACTTGAACTATTGATAAAAGGAATTTGATTGACAGCGGTTTGGATTGTTTTAAACGGCTTTGCTTCTGTTCCATCTCCTGTTTCGTCACTTCCGGTTTCATCAGACACATAGAGAGAGATGCTAGATCCGTTGGAATTATACAACAAGCGAATCACTTCGTTTAGTTGAGCTATTTGTTTTTTCTGATTGCTTTGTGCCAAACATAAATCAGATACATTTTCATCATTTTTGTTTTCTGCAGCAAGCAATCTGGATTCAAGGGTTTCGTAGGTTTTACCCTCATTATTAACACGAGCATCTACCACTTCATTAGGTGAATCTCCGCCGCTATGCAAGACTAGATTATCAATTCTCTTGTCAACGACGTCAATTTTTTGATTTTGGTCACTTGTAATACCGTTCAAAATATCCACATTATCGTTGAACGTTTTTTTCCATTCTGTTGAAATCCGATTTTTAATGAGTTTTAGTAGTTCCACTAAATCACTCCTTTCCTAGCTAAGTTTGCTAGTATTGATGTCATTGTTTTCTTCGTATTTGATAACGTGATTTCAGGCGGTTTATTAGGCAATGCAGGGTACGTCTTAATTCCCACAATTTGAATGTACGTTTTTATATTTAACGGTTCGTAAATAAAAGGTACATAGTCACCTTTTTGTGGAGTAATCCGCCATTTTAAGGTTACTGAACCACTGATTGAAGGATAGTCTTGTAAATCTTTTTTTAGTCGTTCCGACATGTTCCCCGAGACTGTATATCGCTCATCTTCTACCGGGTCTTGTATCCGTATTCCCCATTTCTCCGATTCGGGAGAAGTGTAAGTAATTGGAGAGAAATAATACGTATCATCTTCCTTTTTCTTACCAAAGCCTTTAATCTGCGTTTTCAACGAATAGGTGTCTATATCGAACTTCACTGAATCTGTGTTGTATTTGTATCGAATCTGCTCCTGAACTTTATCCCCGAACTCTGAGCGTGGATAGAATGTTAAATGTTTATTATCAGGGATTACCACCGCATCATAATCACTCAATATTTCTTCAATCAACTTTAAGTAATTCGCATTGCCAAAGTTTTCTTGTTCTACAGTTAGAAACTTTTTATTTGCATCCACAACTTCCCAAGTGAATCCTCGATTTCCTGCGCTGAAGATATGAGAAAGTAGTTGTTGTATACTTTTCGCTCCGTTCGGCTGCAGAGTATTGTATTGCCTTCCATCTTGGATCGTGTAGTAAACATGCGTAGCAGTAATACTCTTAGTTACTTGTGCCCCTTCGCCAGAGGTCGTCATAGATTTGATAATGAACTCTTGACCATTGAATAAAACAGAATTTTCATAATCAATAAGGTCGAAAACATGGCTGTTTACTTCTGTCTTAGTCACATCTAAGCTAACTTCCCATGTTTCATTCTGTTGCCAATTCTCAAAAAAAGAGTCCTTGTTATAATCAACAAGGATCTCCTTTTTTGTCTTTTCGTAATTCTGAATGATGATATTTGTCACTTTATCACCTACTTATACAAGTAACGGAAATCCCAAGTTGATTTCACGTTTGCAACATTTTGAATTTCTATTTCGTTAATCCCAGGAACTAAAGTGATCAGACTTAAGTTTGTGTCAATACCGCGATTAATACCATTTAGTTTAGGGTACACACGGTCTAGCGTGACAGTCTGTCCTAAATTTGTTGAAAATTCAGGATAGTAAATAAATCGATCGCCAGTCGTTCGGTTGAAAATTGTAGCATTACCCAGCGACTCACCTTGAAGAGTGATTTTCAAAGCATGTTCTCTTGGATCAATCGCAAAATCTCCAGCATTAAATACTTGGAAACGGCTTACATCAAAACTGTACTTATAATCCGCAGCTTCAAGATTTTGTGAGAACTGCCACTCGTTCGATAAGCTAAATTCTGACAGTGTGGTTGAGAGAGATTCAGAACAAGCACTAGGAACATCGAAGGTGATTTCTATAGTCGAGTAATCATTTTCTTCTTCAGTAAGTTCAAAATTAACTGGATTCACTCTAAATCTTTTTCCTGGACTCAGTTCATGTGTCACATAATACTGAAAACCAGGAATAAAAATTTGATGCAGTTCTGATACAATCAGTTCTTTGTCATATTCATTTTTATAGAATATGTCAAAAGTAAGAACTAACTCGAAAGGACGAAAGGAGGCATTTGATTCTCTGCTTCCATTCGTCCCTTCAAACTCTTCATACTTAACTTCGTATATAGGAGCCTGTCTCTTTATTTCTTTACAGACTATTTTATCTTTAACTTGTGGATCAAACAGATTTCCACTCTGATTAATCAATAACTTGTAGAACAATTAGAAGCCACCTCCTATCGTATAGCCTAATTTATTCAAATCGCTCCCCATCAAATCATTTGCAGCATTTCCAACCGCTTCACTGGTTATTCCACTTTCCTTGCTCAATATCGCTCTCAAAATTCGCATCAGATCACTATGTTGCTTTTGTTGTTGCTTAATCAGTGTTACCAACTCTGCTGTATTATCAACGCCAGCGGACTGTTTCGAACTATTTTTATTATCCCCAGCCAGAAATGCTAAAGCTTGTCCCATTAGTTCTATCGCTCTCGTTTTGCGAGTTAAGGGAATCACCATTTCCGGTTTGTTTCCTTCACCTGCTCTATAAAGACCATCTTTATTGATTAAGCCCCCATTTTCGTAACCATGTCCTCGGCCGATCACACCTAGCATATTCGCTCCGTATCGATTTTTAGCATAACGGATTGCTGCCAACATGTTATCAAAACCGTTCATAATATTACCGTGTCCTGGAAAAGCATTTGCAGCAAAAGTTCCTGGTTTAGTCTGTAATAATCCAGTTGCGTTTCCGTCAGCCAGACCATCATTACCTCCAATTGCTGAAGGATTTCCTCCTGATTCGGTCTGAATCTGAGACATCCAGGCATTCACATATGCTTGAGAAGTAGGCAGTCCATTCATTTTAAGTGCTTTCTTAATAGAAGGACGCCAACGTTCAACAGAAGCCCCACTTGGTGTAGGAAGTCCTCCTGCCACATCCGTTCCAGCTTTAAAAATGTTTCCTGATCCCAAAGAACCGTTCAAATGAATATGATCATAATGATCGCCATCTGGCCAAGGGACCCATTGTCCTGTTGCAGCTTGGCCTGACATTCCCACACGGTCACGTACTCTACCATTCGTAATCACATAAGCAATCTGTTTAGGGAATTTCTCGAAGGCCCAATTTGCAGCTTCCGTGTATCTAGGACTTCCGTAAGGATACCCAGAGATATCTAATGCTTGATGCTTACCATGCCAATAAGGATCTCCCGGTCTATAACCAGAAGTGATAGTTAGTCCTCCAAATTTTGACATAACTTTTTGTGCAATATCCACTAAGTATTGGTATACATTATTGGCATTCATAGCTCCATCAAAACTGCCACCACCAAACGAATCTTCGACTTGCTTTTGTGCAAAAGGATAGGCCGCGCTTGTCATTAACTTAACGCCATCTTTTGTCATTCTCTTCCAAGGTTCCGCGATACTATTGTAGTCAATTCTTTGGTCTACAACTTTCCTAAACGCTCCCTCATCATCAATCAAATCAAAGATATCAAAGTCATCCGTTCCATTGGCATAATGCGGAATATCGAAACCTTTCTTTAATTTCTTAGTAAGACTTGCATTCAGTACTTGCGTCCCTTTAGGAAGGTTGACCAATAGGTCCTTTCCTTTGGCAATGAAGCCTTGGCCATCCGGCATCTGAACATACTCTTCATGAACAGGACCTTTTTGATCGTTGATCATCGCCAATCCGCCAGGGTGTCCGTCAGTCCCTTTGGCATATTGTGGAACAGTCCAGTTTCCTAATTTCTTGTCGGATTCA
Source organism: Enterococcus sp. AZ048 (assembly GCF_051715125.1). Taxonomy (NCBI): domain Bacteria; kingdom Bacillati; phylum Bacillota; class Bacilli; order Lactobacillales; family Enterococcaceae; genus Enterococcus; species Enterococcus sp. AZ048. The sequence goes on from NZ_JBIOTD010000001.1 coordinate 1,775,525, forward strand.
ACCTCTTTTAGAACATAGTTAACACCGCCGATTACCCCATTGACACCTTTACCGATTCCACCAACCATCTTGTTCGCTACACCGTTCATCGTTGATGATAACGAACCACCCATTGAGTTTAACCCGTTGATTAACGATTGCATCAAGTAACTACCAGCGCTATAAAATCCACCATTCTTCGATCGTAAATTACTAATCGAATCATTTCCCAATTGGTTAACTCTAACTATAAATGATCCATACAACGAGTTCCAACCGTTTAAATTATTCTGTTGCCAAGTACGGCCATTGTTGTACATAGGGGTATTGTAACTCCGAAGAGTCGTCATCGCTTGATTACAGAAGGTCTTGATTAGATTGATAAATGTTCCTGTTAAACTGTTCCAACCATTCATCAAGTTTCTATTCCACGTAACACCTTGCAAATAATTCGGATTGTTTTGATTTTTCAATTGGGTTAAGTAGTTAGAAATAAATACGGACTCACTCTTCATGTAAGACGGAACAATTGTATTCCAGCCATTCATAAGATTCGTCATCCACATTGTGCCGATCATCGTATATTGTTCGCCTTGATCTAACAATTGATCTATAGTCAGTGTTTTTAAAGCTATGGAGCTTTGTGTAGTGGGGATAACTGATTTCTCAGTCATCGTTCCAACTGTGTTTGAATCGATAGATTGAGGCTGCATGGTTTTGAACATCAGAATTAATTCATTTATTGCCCTGATAAGTTCGGTAATTTCAGAGCCAGAAGTGATCACTTCGCCTATACCGTCGGCATAGCGAGGTATGAGTTGTTTTGTTTTAGAAGCATTCAAAACCTTTGAACCTTTTGGCAAATCTGGTAATAAAATGTTTCTACCCTGTGGAACAAAAGGTGTTCCACCTTTCGGAATGACTAACTCTTTATATAGCGATCCTCGTTGATCATTAACAATTGCGGGACCGCCTAAATGATAGTTTGTACCTTTTTCAAATCCAAGCGCTTCTTTGACACCTTTACCAAAATCTCCGACGAATTTTAATGTCTTTGTAATCACTGATGGCTTTTCATTGAATTCATCAAAATCTTTACTAACTTTTCCAATCTTGTCAGATGCTTGATCATCGGCTTTGAGTGTTTTTAAATTAGGTTCTATCTTTTTGTATTCGTCTAAAGTAATAGACCCGTCTTTTACTTTTTGTTTTAAATCAATATTATCAGCTAACATTTTTTTAATGTTGTCTGGAATTGATTGCCATGCAGCGTAAGTTTTTTCGGAACCAAACACTTTATCTAGCAAGTCGGAATTATTTCCTAAAATCTTTTTTTCTTGTTCGGGTAATTGATTCCATCGATTCATACTTGTTTCGGAAGTCATCAATTTGCCCAAGAAATCAACATTATCAGCTAATATTTTTTTCTCTGAATCTGGAAGGGAATTCCAACGAGCAAATGATTGATCAGAACTATAGATTTTTTCTAAAATATCGTAATTATCGCCGAGCAGTTTTTTTATATCAACAGGAAGAGAGTTCCATTGATTCATTTTTTCTTCTGAACCTTTAAGGGTTTCTAAAAAAGAAATGTTATCCGCTTTTAGATCTTTTATTTGTGGCTTGTATTCATCCCATAACCCTAAGTTAAGCATTGTCTCAGCCATGGTTTCTGGAGTATTAGAATATAAGAATGCATTTTTTTGTTCTAGACTAAGTTCGTTCCATTTTCCAGAGTCTTCTAATGCTTTGTACATAGTTTGGGAAAACTTATCTTGTAAAATAGCTTTTTTATCTTCCCAAGACATTCCATCCCACCAGTTATTTGCAATAGCTGCCTCTCCAACAATTAATTTCGCATTAGAGTTTAGCTTTGCATCATGAATAACAAAACGCAAATCATCCCATTTAGCACTATCTTTTGTGGCCTCGATTACTTCATCTTTAGCATTAGTTTTTACTTCTCCCGTTTTTTCATCAAAAACTAAAGAATTCCACAATTGAGAAGCCTTTTTCCCTTGCTCACTAGATTCATTCGCAGTCCATGACAACTTGTCTGCATTCTTCTTAGCATTTTCAGCTATTTGATTAGCCATGCTTGTCGAGTTCCGAAGAATTTCATCATTCATTTTTATAGCTTCAGTTCCAGCTTCACCCATGCTACTAATTAGTTGTCCGTTTGCGAAGTAAACTTCTTTAGATAATTCTGGATATTTTTTTGCAATCGTTGCTATTTGTGCATCGAATCCATCTGTAGTAGTTTGATTAATTTCATCCCAAGCAGCAAGAAATTTTTGAGCAAATTCCCCATCGAGATTGTAACCTAAGTCCTTCAGGTACTTTTCTTTCTCTTCTCGGCCTTTTTGAGCATGCTCCTGAGCCGCTTGCCTCTGTTTTCCTAAGGATTGCAACCAAAGCTTGGCTTCTCCTTCGGACGCTTTCGAAACATCACCGTTCATTGCAGCGAGTATCTTTTTCTTTTCTTTTGCAGAAACATCAAGAGTATCAACGTATGCTCGAGTCGTGTTTTCAGCTAAGTCTTTAATTATTTTCGCTTCATTTACACTAAGTTCACGGTCGTTATTAGCAGCATTCTTTTTAATCTCAGATATTCTTGCAGTATTCTCTTGAATCGTTTTTAATGCAGTTTCAGCTTTTTCTTTTTCATCTTCAACCATTTCTTTGGTAGCTATATCAACTGATCCAGGTAACTCTTTTATTAACTTATCTAATCCATCAATTTTATTAATCAAACTCTGTTCTATGGTTTGTCCAATGGTTTCAAAGTTTTTAATCATTTGACCAGAATCTGTCGCAAATCCTTGTTGCATTAATCCGAACTGACCACTGGCAGTTTGTGTGTTGGTCTGTACTTTATCTAAAACCGTATCTGTTGTTTTTCCTACGTCTGTTCCCCACTGACCTACACGTTGCGCAGAATTCCATGCCTCTTCGCCGAATAACTTCCATGCTCCATATCCAAGCGCTAAAGTTCCTCCAACACCCGCAACTCCAATAAGAACAGGAGATAACGCTCCTAGTGCGCCGGTGAAAGCACCAATTCCACTGATTCCTGCCGCATTAGTAGCAGCAGTTCCAAATTTTGAAATTTGAGTTCCAGCAGTTGCCATTTGTGGACCAATTTTGCCAGCAGATTCACCAGCTAATAAAAGTCCACTAGAAAAACTAGCCAGCGCCTTTTTCTCAGCTGCTTTAGCGGCTAAGTCTACAATTCCGCCAGTCAATTTGCCGACAGCAGTTTGAGTCTTACCTATTAATGTAGCCCCAGTACCAAGTAGTTTTAATGTTGGACCAGCAGCAACAGCTACACCGCCCCACTTCAAAATACTCGTTTGTTGCTCTTTGCTTAACCCTGAGAAGCCTTTTGCCAAATCTCCTAATCCTTTTACTAAAGGTTTAGCAGCTTTTAAACCGTCTCTTAAGGCATCCACAAATGGACCGCCAAGATCAATCGCTGCATCAATTGCTTCATTTTTCAACATCTTGAGTTTTGATTCAGTAGTTTCATACCGTTTGTTAGCTTCCGCTGTTAATGCTGAGTTCTCTTTCCAAGCCTTATTACCTTGCTTAATTGCGTTGTCGAAGACACCACTGGCATTTGCAGCACGTAACAAGCTATCTCGTAGACGAACTTCTTTGATGTCCATGTCATCTAACATTCTAATTGCAGATGTTCCTTGCTTTTCAGCTCCAGCCAAGCCTTGTATGAATTTCATGATTGCTTTCGAAGGATCTTTTTTGAACATTTTTTCAAATTGCGTACTAGTTACCCCAGCAACATTTGCAAAGTTATCTAATGATCCAGCAGATTTGTTTGCTTCCTTATACATCTTCTTAAGTTCGGAAGAGGTGAATCCCATCTGCCCAGCGACCGTTTTTAGACTTTTACCGCCATCTCGTACAGCATGAACAACGGTTTCCCATGCTACACCTTGATCTTGTGCATGACCCTTTAACTCATCAAAAGCATTTCCGCCCTTTTCAACGGCTAATTGCATTTGAACCATTACTTTTGATATCGCTGAACCACCAGCTTCAGCTTCAACACCAACAGAACTCAATGCTGTAGCAAAACCAAGGATATCACCTTGACTCATTCCTACCTGTTTACCGGCACCAGCGATTCTCAGAGCCATCTCTGTTATCTCTGATTCCGTAGTGGCATAATTGTTTCCTAAGTCTACAATTGCTGAACCGAGTTTATCAAAGTCTTTCTGACTCATTTGTGTAATATTCGCAAAACGAGCCAACGAAGTTGCTGCCGTTTCAGCAGACATATTCGTTGACTCGCCTAAATCGATCATCGTTTTAGTAAATGATTTTACATTCTGAGTTTTGATTCCTAATTGCCCGGCTGCTTCTGCTACTTTAGCAATTTCCGAATGGCTTGAAGGTAACTGTTTTGCTAAATCTCGAAGGCCTGACTCTAAGTCCGCGTAGGAATATGTCACGTTTCCATTCGAGTCAACAACTTCGTCATTGGTCTTTTTGACACCGGCAAAATCACTTTCCCATGAAATAGCTGCTTTTGTAACCGCTGCTGATCCAGCAAGTAAAGGCGCCGTAACTCCAACCGTCATAGCAGTCCCTACACCTGATACTTTTTGACCAAATGATTCAATTTTCTTACCCGATTTAATCCACTGCTCAGATTGTGTTTTTAGCTTCCCTGTTATTCCCTCTGTCTCAACTTTAACACGCGCCATTTGACCTACTGTCGTTTTCATTTGCGCTTCAAAACTAGCTGATTTAGCTATCGCTTGATTCAATTCACTAGCATATTTTGCAGTAGCAGTAGTTGCCTTTCCATTTGCATCGAAGCTTTTATCATACTGTTCCTTTAGCTTGCCCATGTATTTTTCATTGGAACTAAGCGTCTTGCTAAGTCCGTCGTATTTTGTTTGCAAAGCGCCCAATTTATCACCCGATGAATTCATTACTTTCATCTGTGATTGCATGGCTTTCATATTGTACGCAACACTTTTTTTTGCTCCATCGAGTCCTTTTGAAAAGGCAGAACTGTCTAGGTCTAAGATAACCTTCATATTGCCTAACGGTTTTCCGTTTGCCATAATTTTCCTCCTTTCCTAAATAGATTTGACGAAGTCTTTTAGGTCGACTTCTTTAGTCTCTTTACTTACTTCTTTAGTGCAAACCACTTGTATGAGTCTTTTGTAGCTCGTATTTTCAATATCTTGAACTGTCCATCCTGCTTCCACGAGCGATCGATACAAACTTAGAAGGTTTTCTTTCGCTTCAGTCGGCGTTACTTTTTTTCATCTGTTTCTGCAGTTTCGTCATATCCTAAAACATCCATTACTGTAGCGTTAAGAGACGGAAAAACTTCCAAGTTAGATAGTCCCGCTAAAATACTATCTCTAGTAACTTCTTTAGTATCAAAAAGTTCGACATTAAAACTAATCAGTTCTTCCAACTGCTTTCTAATTGTCATGTCTTTTGCATACATCTTTTCTTGACACTCTAAAGCTTTCATTACATCGCCAGCTGTTAATGACTTCTTTTCATATAGGGTTTTCTTTCCATCTTTTCCTTTTAACGCTAAACTTGTTTTTTCTACTTCTGCCATCTATAATTTCCTCCTAATATTTTCAAATAAAAAAGAGGACTACTACAGTCCTCTAAAAACCTATGCTGGTACTAATGCAAGCAAATCTGATTTAAGCGTCTTTCCGGTGTAATCAATACCATGTGCTGTCAACCATGCTTTTATTTCTTCAACGGTATTCGCATTTGTTGGCTTTACATCTCCTTCAGGATCAAATCCGGATGTTTCCGGTTCTTGCTCAGCCAATGTCTTAAATGCCGGGATATCAACTTTCATTGATTCATCATCATTAACCAACCGAGTTGCTTGATAGTCTCCCTTTGCTACTTGTGTATTTGCTGCAATACCAGTGATAGAAAGAGGGCTTATGCCCTCCACTACTTTTGTTCCATCTTTTTTATAAATTCTAAATGTATCTACCACACTCATTCTCCTAACTTAATGCGATTGTTGCCCCTGTTGTCGTCGGGGTAACTGTCCCAACGACTGGGCTTGTTACTCCCCCGCTGGAAAAGCCATTGTGCGCATTGCTGTAATTGACGCCTCTTCATCTCCAACATATTTAGCAACCGATTGCCCCTTTGCATCGCCATCAGCATCATTGGCAATTGCAGAAAATACATACTCCTCTGCTTCGGGTTCAAAGGCTTCATTTGTTGTAGTATTCAAATTGATAGCTTCACGACTAAACTTACCTTTAAAGATTGTCAGCATAGCTGTATCCCCACCGAGATCTTCTGACTCCATAAGCAATGCGCAATATGGCGGCTCCGTGTCTTCGCCAAGAAAGCTGATCTTGTTTGCATCAGTTTTGTAACCAAGAATCTTGTCATTTAAATCTTCTGGTAAATCTAACAATCCAAACGTAGCAGAAATGTCCCCTGTTCCTTTTTGCGAAATATAGTAAGCAATATTTGAGCCATATACCTTTGTAGCTTCTTTTGATAGGCCGCTAATTTCAGCGGATACAGTGGCCCCTTTATCTTGTTTACCTTCAATAACAAATTGATTAGCTGTTGGAATTTTACCGTCCTTATCAAAAATTCCGATTGTCATTTTTTTAAATCCGACTAAAGTCATAATTTATTTCCTCCTAATTTTGACAACAAAAAAAGACACGAGTTTTCGTGTCTTAATTCCTGTTATTCTGTTTTAATATTGTGTATCGTAAATTCGTGTATTCCCGTCATATCGTCGAGCGTCTACATAACGTCTAGTCTCCGAGAAATATTCGTCTAAACCTTGACCATTTACTTGCCCAAAACCAATCTTCTTCATCTCTTTTTTAATTTCATATTGCATTTGTTTGCATGTTGCTCTGTATTTAGACTCAACATCAATTTGTATTAGATGTTCAATAGAAAGTTCTTTATCGCTTCCGTGATAGGCTTCGTTTGGGACGTCCACAGGTCTAATTGTAATGAACGGTCCAGTTTTATCCGCCGTTTCTGGTTGTTCGTAATACTTGATGCGATATTCTTCTGTTTCATCATTGAACGTCATGTTTTTGATGTATTCATTGTTACACAGCAATTCATAGATATTACCAAGCATATCTTTCATAGGTTTCTCTTTACCTCCGATGCTACTGTCTCGAAGTACAAGGGTTCAGAATTCTTTAACGATTTTGTAATAACGCCAAATCCACGCGGTTTTATTTGACGACCGTTTCTCGTATATCCCCATTCATTCAAATGAATAATCCTGTAACGCTGATGGGGTCCATTCCACCCTATCTCAGCCTCAGTTTTGTAGTTTTTGTACGTTGCGTTTTTACGCACGACTTCATCAATCGTGTATCCTTTATCTTTAAAGACTAGCATGTCTGTTTGAAGTTTCTTCTCAACTATTTCTGCACCGGAATTGATAGCTTTTCGAGCTATTGACCTGACTTTCTTATCACCAAGACGATTTTCCATCGCTCGTAAGGTCTCATTGACGCCTTTAAAATCACCATTATTCATCGCTATACACCGCTAATAAAATCGTGATAAATCGGTTGTCAGTGAAATCATTTCGAACGTCAACGATGTTCCAACGAATACCTGAATATCTCCTATCCATAACCTCTACATAATGCTTGTTTGAAACAATGTAGTCAGTTTGCGGATCTCTAATCGTGAGAGTTACTGCTTGTTTAGTCGTCTTTGAGTTCAAAATTTCCAAGTCTTTCATTGAGGGGTTATAAATCTCAGCGAAACAATTAAAAATGGTCTGCTTCTCTTGCTCGCCTGGCTCAGGACCTTTATGAGGTCGATATTGAAAAAATTCAACAGGTGTTCTCATAGCGCCGTTATTTACTTTGGGTTTCTGGTACTTCATCTTCGCCATCAGCTCCCTCTTCATAATTTGCTAAAGAGACAGCCATTAATTCCGATTGAAAGTTATCATTGAAAAATTCTAACGAATCATTGTAGACATATCGGCTGCGTTCAATCACGAGTTCGCGAATTTCAGGATTTGAAACATTATCAGTCCCACACCATCGCTTAACAGCTACTTTTGAACTTTCCAAAATATTTTCTAAGTTGTCATCGTCAGCAGTATGAAAAATTCTCATCCGCGATTTGAAATCTTTTAGCAATTTCTCATCCAATAGAAACGCCCCTTTCTATCGCAGTGCAATTGTTGCTCCGTCACTTGTCGGTTCAACATTAATAACTGCGGGGGACTCTATTTTCCCTCGGATACTTTTAATCCCCAAACTGCAGCAGCCTTATCATCTTTAGCTTTCCCATAAGCAAACTGTTTAGCAGTGTATAAATCCATGTCTTCAATCGCTAATGTTTGATCGTATTTACGTAAAGTAATGCCCCCGCCAATATATGCATCGTATCGGCCGTTTACGAACGTTAAAACTTTTTCAGTTGCTTGTGCTAATGATTCAACAATTTTCAAATTGTAAGGTAACGCAGTTACATATACTCCTTGCGCATTTAATGAAGTATATTGACGTTTGACATCCCAAGCATCACTAGGATTAACTACCATGACAACTTTTCCATCTACAGCAACTGCGTGACCTTTTTCGTCAGTTGAATGATGTTTATAAACATTCGTTAGTTCTTTAACAGTCGTTGCTGAATCAGCAAATGTTAAATCGCCCATTGAAGTTTTTTCTGGATAAACACCACCAGTAATGGCTACACCTTCTTGAACTTGACGATTTAAACCAATCGGCTTGTCATTTCCATCTCCTGATAAAAAAGCAGCCTCTAAAGCCACTGCAAAAGCTTCATCAATTTGAGTAGCCACAAATGATTCAATCCAAGCTGGTCCGAAGTCTTTCAAATCCTTAGGAACAACTACAAACGCCGTCAATTTGCTTTGAATTGCTTCTTCTTCACTGAACGCTGCATCTAACTGACCTTTGATCTCGCCGAATATTTTTCCCCATACAGCAACACCACTTGTTTCAGATTTCAAGAATTTCAATCGTAGCCCTGCGTTTACTAAACCGATTTCAGCTAATAGTGGATGGGCAGTAGTTAAGTTCTCAAAGATTCGATCAATGGTTTCTTGCGGCAACAATTTTTCTTCTTTATAACCGACGTCCGTGCTGATAGCATTAAAAAATTTACGCTCACGAGCAGATAATTTCGCATCTGCCGGATTTTCAGCAATTAATCCTTCTGCCTCAGCACGCGCTTGTTTTTTTGCTTCGTTCAGCAATTCATCGAGCATTGCACCGTAAAGTTCATTTTGTTTTTCAGCTGGCTCGTTATTATTAACAGCAGCTAAAAAGTTGTCACGAATTGTTTTGAATTCGTTTGATAGTTTCATAGTCATTCAGTATGACCTCCTTATTTTTTGTATTAAAAAAAGAACCGTTTCAAACCAGCATTTTCTGGTTCAATCGATTCTTGTTTTTTAGTATTTAGTTTTTCTGCTACTTTATTTGCCAGTTCATCTAAATCAAACTGCGGTTTTAACTTTTCTGCCAATTTTGAAATCGCGTCTGGCGGAATAACCGGCGAAACACTTGCGACTAGTAAAGGTGCTTCTTCATTTTGAAACATTACTTTGTCCGCAAATCCTTTCTCTACTGCTTGTTCTGCTGTCAACCAGGTTTCATGATTCATTAGTTCAAGCAAGTTTTCTTTTTCAAGACCCGTTTTACCGATATAAGCATTCGCGATCGACAAATTATAGTTCTTTAAGACTTCTGCTTCATGAGCCAACGCTCTGTGATCACCGCTTGCACCACTAGAAACATTGTGAATCATAATTTGGGCGGTTGGACTAATTTCAATTGAACTACCAGCCATCGCAATAACGCTTGCCGCACTAGCTGCAATCCCTACAATTTTCACTGTCACTTCACCTTGATATGCACGCAAAGCCGTGTATATCTCACTTCCAGCATAGACATCTCCTCCACCCGAATTAATCACAATTTCTAATGGTTCATTGGTTTCGGGTAAAACAATGTCACGCGGTGCTGTGCTATCCATTTCGAACAAATCGTAGATCCATTTTTGATTGTTCGAAATAATCGTTCCTTTAATTTCCAGTTTCGTCATCTACTTCCTCCCCTCCTTTCGCTGCCTTCTCATAGTTTTTGGTGATGTAAAACTCGTCACCACCATCAATACTTTCATAATCGACTTCTTTTCGAATCTCATTTCGATTGAATCCGCCACTTGAAATTAATTTATCTACCGCATCAGCCAGATCGAAAATATCTTTTTTATCCACGCCTACAACTTTGATTTCCGTCCCATTAACAAATTCGGTTTTATCAATGATTTTTGCGTTTAACTCATCTTCAATTTTTTTATTCAATGACTTCAAACAATATTTATTCAGTACTGTTTGCGCACTTTCTAAATCTGCTAATTCACCATGCAAGATTGTAGAAGGGATCCCTAAAATATCAGCGACTTCATCCACGAACTGTCGTTTTAGCTTTTTCAGTTCATCAATCGACTGATCTGTTTCTCCAACTGTATTTGTTAGTTCGTTGTACTCGAGTCCGGCTTGCACAGGGACAATTGCAATAGATTCTTTGCTGAATTTCGCATAAACTTTATCAATATACGATTGTGCTCTCTTTTGTAATTTGTCATCAAACCCGCGACCTTCTTTACCAGTAACAGTTGCTCTAATCTGATGGTTGCGCATTGCCACTTCAACCATACGATTGTAGAGAGAGGCATAGTCTTCATACAGGCCACGTACATATCGACTCAAATCATTGTTGTTATACTGGAGAAAAATTACTTCACTCATTGGAAACTTTCGTTTGAACTCATACCCTTTCAACCACACGTTTTCGAAATAATCTTCGTACAATGCATATTCTTTTCTGACATAACTTTCTGCGATTAATAATTGGTCATCATCAGACAAAACAATTAAAACCTCATTTTGCGTGATCAATTTATAAACGACTTGTTGCCAAAATGATGATGCAGATTGGTCTAAATTCGGACGGACGTTCAACAAATACGTCCATTCATTTTTAAGCGGTTGCCCATTTTTTCGAATCCTAAATTCTGAACGGCCAAAAGACCGAGCTAAAAACTCAGCACACGTATCGATGGCTAGGTGTTTCAAGTAAAGTGTATGGTATTCATCGATTAACGCATCAAAATCATAGCTTGATTCAATCTCTGAATTTTTTTTGAAAATATCAAAAAACGATTGAAATACTCCCATTTACACACCCCCCTTCACTGCTTTAAAAGTCCCAATTTTCCATCATGTCAAAAAAGCCTTCTAAATCAACATCTTGAATTTCTTCTCGTTTATATAAAGCCGCTAAGAAGGCATGAAAACCATCTGTCTTTCTACGGACTGGTTCTTTTTTCAAGAATGTTTTATTTCCTGATTTATCTACTTTTGCATAGCTGTTATTTGTGTACCATCGCATCGATGGATCATCGCCAAAAATAAATTTTTCGTTCGCAAAACCATCTTCAATAATTGGCGCCACTTTCGATTGCACGCCACGAATATTTCGAATAAATTCATAGTTATACCCTTCTTTTTCAAGTAACGGTTGCAGTAAATCCATTCGATAACCATCTGCGCACACCATTTCAATTTGATACAGTTCACGCTTTTCGTTCAACCAATCAATCAGTAGTTGAGGAGAAATAGACGGCGCGTCCACAATTGTGAATATACCTTTTTCCGCCCATTCTTTTATCGGTGCTTTAATTTTGAATGTATCTAAGAACTCTTTCCGTGCAAAACTATGCTGCATCCAAATTAACTTCTCTTCACGTTTAAACAACAGCCCAACGCTTGCGAAATCCCGAATTTCGGCATAGTCAAAACCAGCCACACATGATTTTCCTTTCAAATCACCAATAGGTTGATCGGTAGCCATTAATTTATCATGTGTAGTGATATCCGTTTCCATGTCGCCTTCTGTAAAATTCATCCGTTTTACAACGAATTCACGGCGACCAGAGGGTTCTTCTTCTAATTTCAAGTATTCATCCATAACCGTTGAATACAGGCGTTTTGCGTAGGATGATTCTTCTTCAAACATCGGATTCGCTTTCGACCACAATTCTGGCTTGTCCATTTCTTCAATCGTGTCCAGTTTGCATATGAACGGGAATAAACGATCATTCTTGTTTTCACCAGTAAAAATTTTTTGTGCTCGTTCTAATGTTCGGTCATAAAAACCTTCTCGAACATGCCCGTTTGTACCGTTGTAAAATGTGCGTGGATGTTTGATTTTCCCTAATCCACTTCGCTGGATATCAACAATATCCGAGTTTTCAAACATATGGATTTCATCAAATTCAAGACAACCATCACGGGCACTATCCATGGTTTTAGGATTATTTGTCCGATAACTAAAGATAGAATTCGTAACTCGGTTCGTGATTGCCATTTTTGTCAAGTAAAATTGCTGTTCTAAACGTTTTGCTTGAACGGTTTCGTAAACTTCTTTAAAACTCACTTTCCCTTGTTTTTCGGAATTGGCTGTAATCGTCACATCGTAGTTTCGAACTCCGTAAAGTGGGGAAATAAAAAACGAGTCTCTAGCTGACATAAAACCATTTTTACCACCACCGCGTGCTATCGAGTTCAAAATTTCATTAAAAAACACCTCATCATCTTCTTTTTTGTAAAGAAAAATGAAAGGTGTCATGAATTTTTGATACTTTGCTAAAGGAAAAAAATTTTTCTCAGCATATAAAATAAATTTTTGAATCATTTCATTATCGAAATATAAATCATCTCGGACCAGAACTTCTTTTTTTAAATACTCGACTAGTTGAATGCGTTCCTTGTTAAATGGGATAGCACCTCGCTCGTACAAGTCCACGTATTCGTCAAAAAAATATGGTTGAAGCAACGTCATAAGAGATCACTACCATCCAAAGCTGCAGTGGTAGCTGCTTCTCGTTTTTCTTCTGGCAAATAGTCAGTTAACTGCTTGATAATCCGCTGATACGATTGGTCTCGTGCATTATATTGTTTAGCAACTGGCCGCTCCCTTTCGTAAGGAATCTGATTTTCTGACTGTGAGAATAATTCATAATCTCCTTTTTCAGAAATATCAATCCACATTTCATCTAACAAAATTTTTAATCTAGCTGCTTGAGTTACTAATCCAGAAACGACTTTTTTCTTGTCATCTGCAAGATCGTAAAATAAGTCATTTAATCGTTTTTCCTCAGCTGCTACCTTTTCGTTTCTGATTTTTAAATCCGCCATCCAATCACTTCCTTTCTTCTGGGGAGGGGGGTTATACGCGTATCATCAATAGATCTGTGGAGTTGACCCATCCACCGGTTTCCAAAATTTTTATTTTTAGCCAAAATATTTCGACCGGGGGTATGATTTTCTACCACCATTCATCATCAAATTTTTTCTTACGTTCTGCTCCGCGATAATTCATACGACTATGCCGTTTATTGTGGCATTCTTTGCATAATGTTCTTAGATTATCTATATCAGTAGCAAATTCTGGATGATATTCAAGTTCTTTAATGTGATCCACTTCCAAGATAGAATCGTTAACAGTTGTAACCTTGCCCTCTTCTTTACACCACAGACACTCGTAGTGATCACGTTCCAGTACTTCTTGCCTTAGTCGCTTCCACTCGCTTGATGAATAGAACTTAGCTCTATCTGCTTTAGTTGTTACTTCAATCATCTACATGTCCCGCTTGTGTCCAATGATCTTCTTATCGAGGTACTTATCATTCGATGTTGAGTAGTATTCTATGTTGATGTCATTAGCACCACAATCATTACTGCTAAAGTCATCGACCTTCCAATGATAAGAGATGTCTACTAGACCTTTAGGTGACTCGTCTAGCCTCTCACCTTTGTAATACACTTCAGGAACCGAATCAGTATCCTTCAGTTTGATTTCTAATAGGTTAGGTTCATTTGAAAATAGTTTATTAGTCTCATGCTTACTCAGTATTCTTGTCCCATTAGGAAGCCAGTCTCTGTCAACTAAGACTGGCAACCCTTGTTGTATTCGCAGAGAATTAATTAGTTCTAAAGGAATGTCCGGATTCTCACTCAAAGCTAATAGAGTTTCATAATCCTTTACCTCTTGAGTTTTATTTTTTAGAAACAAATCCAATAACTTCATTACTCTTCCTCCTTCATCCACTTAAAGAACTTGAACCACGCGAGCGTCTGCTCCTTACTGCTTCCCTCAGGACTGCTATGGCTCTCAGTCTTCAATACATGTATAGCAACATCATCTACGGTGTATGTGTCTGGTAACTTATCTCGTGCATGGTTGAAACACTGCTGCAAGTATTCAAAGTATGTCACCTCAACCACCTCTTTATGTTTGCCTGTATATGTTCATCCTTAAACCAACCAATACCAATGAGAACTAACTTGTACTGATCAATCTCATTCGGCGTCGCTTCGTCCGTCAGTTCAACAATGGTATAACGCTTTGCTATCTGCGCAGACATTGCGCGCTGCGGATAAATACCCGCCAATGAAATGTACCAGTGGTTTCTCAATTGGATCAGTCCTTTCTTCGATGTATCTTTCTTCCGTATCGCCTAGTGACTTCGTTGTTTTCTTTACGTTTATATGTATTGCTCTTTATTGGTTTTCGAATTATTAGGTAAGGTTCTAAATCTGAACCAGCATAAATATAAGTTTCTTCATATCGTTGTTCGAGATATTGTGGACGATACATTTTACTCACTCCTTATATTGTCCTGTAAGCGTTACAATGATATAATTTCTATGTATCATCCTTTTTAAAAATTTGTTTTTTCACTTGGCCGCTGCGGAAACAGCGGTCTATTTTGTTGCCATAAAGGTTCTAAAGTCGTAAACTTTAGTTGTAACCAATTTTTATCCTGCGTTAGACCATTGCTTTGCCGAGCAGTGGTCTTTTTTGTATCCAAAATAAAAAGACCGCCGAAGCGATCTTGATTATGTATTAAGCAACCTACACGAGTTATACTCTCCCCAAATCCACCTAACCTCGGTTGCTATTATGAGATTGTTTATCCAAGCAAAAGCCCTGGGATAATTCAGAAGTCTGATTGCCTCATGCTTATTGCTCAATCTCTTTTGGGTCAGATACTCCATGCAGTAGCAGTAGAGTCCTCCCTAAGTCACTGGAGTGGCACCGCCCCACTCATGGTTGCCTAAGCATTAACCTCGCACGCATGCATCACGTCTTCTACTTCCGCCACAGTGACATAAAGACGGCACGCTCAATGTAGAAATCATTATTTCATGCCGCCAATTGTTTGCCTACTCTGTTTCCGCAAAGTGGCAGTGTAGTCAAAAAGAGAATAATCCACCAAGCTAGACGTTTTTATGTTAAGAGGTATAAGGAGAAACTTCATGCCAATAAAGTTAATTTGAGTCGTCTGCTTGATGGATTATCTACTCTATCATTTTAGACCCTATTGACATGAGACAACTATACGTTTTTGTCTCAAATTAATTTATTTCGCCTATTTTACGTGCAAATGAGAATAAAACCTTTTGTCTAATTCGGTATATTGTAGGCTTACTATACCCATGTTTCTTACCAAACGATGCCCAATCCATCCAACTATCCGCACCCCAATACTTCAGTTCCATAAGATTACGAACATCTTCATCCTGTTCAAACAGCGTCTCTTTGACACATTTCTTCCAAAGCTGCCGATTGACAATATATGGATCAGATAACTCTTTAATTACTTGCTGTTCAACAGGATTGCTACGAATGTTCCCTTTACCGCCACCGATGTTCTCATCAGCCTCTTTCATTTTTAGTTCTTCTTTTCGAATCGCGATTTCTCTATTGTAATTCGGGTAATTCGCAAACTTCCTGTCTAATTCGTTTATGAGATAATCATTTCTACTCAATCATTCTTCCCCCAGCTATCTTCAATTTTTACTTATGCACATATTAACAGCTTTATCCACAATATATTGTGTTTCTTAAATTGATGAAACCATATATTGTATTTACTCGGTTTTATTTCTTAATAAGCGACGCAAGTTATCCTTTAAAAATATTCTTCCTTATCACCATTTACGATTCTCTTGATACCGAACCCGGTTGCATTTGAAAACGGATACTTGATAAAATAGTCTTGTCTAGCGGAAACTAGTCAATTTGTACGCGAGTTGGTAAGATACTGACAAATTAGCTTCCCCATTACCAAACTCTTGACTGCCGGATCATACCCCAGCAGTCTTTTTCTATGCAGTTGGGTCGGTTAGTTGATTAAACAATAATGATAACTGATTTAACTTTCCACTTATCAATTATTCATGATAAACTCAAAAAAGTATTTAATTATAAAGGAGTGCTCACTTTGAAAAAAAAGTCTATACTAAATTTTTATTTCTTTATTGCTATAGTAAATTTTGTTTGTTGTCTACTTTTATTATTCTCAAAAGGCGTAAGCACTGTACTGAAAATTACCAGTTTATTATTTTTTCTGAATTTTATTTTAAATTTAGTACTCGCTACAAAACGGTCGAAAGGTAATATTTGAGACTAGTAATAGTCAGTCTTTTTTATTCTGCTGCCGTCTGATTTAGCTTACTCCTTGTTAATTCAATTTGGGATTTTACATTTATTATTCAAAGAAATTATAATATAATAAACCTTGATTATATTAGTTGGACTGAGTATTCGTAAAAAATACATGTCCTATAGTGATAAAAATAAAGGGTGGTGGATTTTAAATGACCAATGAAAAACTACAAGACATTATTTATGAAGTTGAAGTTTTCAAACAGAAAAGCGTCAAAGATGCTCGCCATAGTATTGATAATAAGCTTGCTGAATATAAAGAAAAAATCCCAGAGAAAGTCGACAATACCGAGTTTGAAATAAAGGTTCAAAAGGAAATAGATAAGAAACTTTCCACCTTTAGCAAAGAACTGGACATTAAACCTGCTGCTTTATACTATTCTTTAAAAAGTGATGTCGAATTAGATAAAAATATTTCTAAGAAAGAGTTGTTAGTATCTGCATATGACTTCTTAGAAGAACACACTAAAAATAAGCTTCTAAAAAAAATATTTAAAGAATTAAAAAAGGAGACTAAAAATGTCTAATCCATTAATGAAATATTTAGCTAAAGCTTTGTTGACTGTGGGTGCAATAATTGTTGATCAAATTGCTGAATACGTTTCAAGTGAACGATTTAAGTCTCTAGCTAAAGCTTCAATGAAATCAGTAGTTGAAAAAATGGTCGACTTAGTTATAAAAGAGAAAAACCACATAATTTAATATTTGAGTGACCCTATGATTAACATGGGGTCTTTCTGTCAATGGCTGAGTTAGTTCACTTTTTTCAGTGCTCCACTCGCCACGTACTCTTCGCTGATATTCACAATATGCTCGCATAACTCTTTAGGTATTCGGGAACGGTCTACGCTTCCTTTGATACCTTGTGTTCCAGTCTGGCTTCCTCGAGGCGCAGCCACATGACAGGGCGCTCCGTTCTTACACATTGGTTTGAATCTCGGGTCAGGATGATTGGTCCAAATATCGGTTGGCTTCATCCTGGTATCGCCATATTGGCAATAGGTCACTGTATATCGCGGCGGTTGCTGCATGAACCTCATTTTCCTCAGTCCGCCACGCGGATTCTCAATGAAGTAAATCTTTGGATTCAAGTCTTTTATCAGTTTCAAAACGTGCTGATTCGTCAAATCGCAGAGCGAAGCATATTCAGACTTGGCTAAGAGATTTCCGTCTGGTTCCTTTGTTCTATGATGACTGATTGCTGCAATGCTATACGATGTGCAATCAGGGCTTGCCCAGATCACGTCAGGCCTTCCTAACCTCATTAAAATATCGTGTGCTTGTATTTTCGAAATATCGGCGTACCAATTGATGTTGTCGTGTTTCTTGTCCCACTCAATTGAGTAGACTTCATGGCCGGCAGCTTCAAATGCTTTCCCGATTGATCGAGTGCCCGCAAATAATTCTAGTATTTTCATATTTAACCCGCCTGTTAGATAATTTTTATATATGGTATAGTTTTTCTATAAAAACAGAGGAGTGACTGCAAATGAACAACTTAAAAACAGTTTTAAACGATTATCTTCTCCGGATTCCTTTAGCTAAGATGACTCGGCTGGAAAAACTTCCAATATCTGACGACTTTGTTCTCTCTGACATCACGTACCATCTATATCATGAACACGGTGTACTAGATGTCTTTTGGCCCAAAGAACAATTCAATGAGTCAGAACTTTCTTTCCCGCTTGAAAAGGAAGAAACAATTATCTTCACAAAAGAAGAACTCAAAAGCGATCTCATCCAAAATGTATATAAACGCTTTTATGAGGAATCCGGAAATGCCAACGATTATTCAAAATTAAAAATCCACGTTGTCCGTTGGAACGAGGAAAACAACGATTTCAAGGTAAAAATGTTCAAGTTTCATTTTGCTTTTATTTACAAGCTCTCTTAGTGTAAGAGAGCTTTTTTTTTCCAGATTTTTTGCTTGATAGGCGTGGTTACATGATATTTTTATTCTCTTCTTAAGAGAATATTCTTTACGTATTCAAATCTTGATGATACTTTTTTCTCGTGCCATCAAGACCGCAAAGAAATTTCTCTCATGGCACCTCTTAACGGAAAACAAGTTTTATTCATGGCAGCGCGCGGTCCGCTGCCTATTTCCGTTATACCCGTCATTACTAGACTTTTTATCCTAATTTGTATAACCTTATTTAAAAGGGAGTGATTCCGTGTTAAAAAGAATACTTACATCAATTTGGGTAACATTAATCTATCTGCTTGTCTCCAACCTTGGTAATTTGTTCTTCGGAGTTAGTGAAACTTTCAGTTGGACGACTACTCTGTGGGAATCTCTATTTTTCTTTATCTTTATATTTTTGCTTTTGCAGTTTAAAAAGAAGTAATATCCTCCGTTGCTATATTGACTCGATCATTTCCTGAGACCAAATATATCCTTCATGGTTCTCTTCAATATCAAGAATTGTCTCTACACCCTGATTAGCAATTCTTTCAATAGGTGTCGCTTCTGAAAGGCTACGAACGCTACTAATAGTGACTTCTTTTCCTTTATAAAATGACATTCCATGATAAAACATTACGCCACCATAACGTTTTTCATCTTCTAAGTTTTCTTTCACTAATACTTTTTGTCCTACTCTATACATCTACATTCTTCCTTTCTTTTCTCCATTACTGTACATTTTCTACCTTTGCTAGCTCTTGTGCGTAGGGGAGAAATTCATCTATCGTTGTTGCTTCTTCTTTACAAATCTTTGCAAGTTTTTTTGGATCAATGCCTTGCTCTCGCTTAAAATCTTTCTCTACATTCGTGTACCAAGCTAAAGCTTCGTCTCTCCGATTCCAAACGTTCTCAAAAATTTTATCCAGTTACTTTTCCTCCTTGATTGCCCCATTAACCAAAGCTTACATTTACAAAGTAATTTGCTAGGTTTATTATTAGCATTAATGGGGGAATTAATAATGAAAAAAATATGCTTTGTATTAAACTTTTGCTCCGGGTTAAACTATGCTTCAATGTTTGCCGGACCAACGTACAAAAATAACGATAGTCTTAAAAATTATTTTTCTAATTATTACGATGTTTCAACAAATTACCTTAGAGATGAAGATCTTGTTGATTATTTGATAGTCCCAAAGCCATTACCTAGTTTTTGTAATAAAAATCACCTTCCAATAATTGAGGTCCCAGCTAATTTTTTTTGGAAAAAGGATTTTGAAAAAATTAAGATTTATATCGATAATTATTTGGCTAATAACTGTAGCTAATAGTCTTAAAGACTGTACTATCAATTTTCCTGCTTGATAGTACAATTATTAAATATTTATTTTTTTAAATTAAACTTTTAATGGAGGTGATATTTTGTCGCTGTTTGTTTTATATACTTTTTCCATAGCAATAATTGGAATTGGGTTAGGTTTTTATTTTGTTAAGAAAATCCGTACAAAAAAATAGAAGAATTTAATTTTTTTCAGTGGTAGCCCGGTTTACAAAACTTTTTTATAGACATATTGAAAGAGGTGATATCATGTTCAATAGTAAAGAAAAAACTTTTCACTGTAACAATTGTGGAAAATTAATTTTGACCGATGAATTAGTTTGGACAAAATGGAGATTCCCTGCAAAATCAAGTTCATCTCAGTTGAAAGCAAGAAAAGAACTTGAATTTGAAAATGCGCCAATTATTTGTGAAACATGTTCAAAAAAAATAATTAAAATACCCTTTCAATGATTAATAATTACAAATGGGAAGTGGCGACTAATTGCTACTTCTTATTTTCGTAAATTAATTAGTAATCCTCTTTTAATATTTTAAGTTGATTAACTTCAAGTTCAGGCTCCATGTTACGAATAACAGAATTTATAAAACTCTCTTTCATTTTCACGTTTATTACCCTTTCTTAAGCATTATAAGAATTACTCTTCCCAACTTTCAAAAAGAATTGCATAGTCGGTAATATCTAACTTTTTCGCGATTTGTTGTACCGTCTCCAATGTGATATTGCCGGTTTTATTCACTGCTCCTGTTGTTTGCCCTCCGACTAATTCCGTCCAACTTAAGGCTTTGTTCACACGATGCCAGTTGACGTTGGACCAGAATACTTCTTTCAAATCTTTCATAACGGCACCACACGTTCTTTTCCTAAAGAAATGCGGTATCCAAGATTTCTAAGAATATCCCCATCATGATCGTCGTACTCCAACACCTCGAAACTAGCTGACTTCCCGTATTCTTTTATCAGCTTACCTACACAAGGATAAGAACATTTTGAATAATCTAATTGGTACCGTTGTTCTGGTAAAAGCTTCGGTTTTTTAGTCACGACCCAGTCCTGCCTGTCGGTGAATTTATCTTTTTTAGGTTTTCTAGGTTCGTTAGCTCGTCTGGCCATTCTTAATTTTGCCGCGCAGCTTTTGCAATGCGTAAGTTTCGACATGTTCTGATTCTTCACTAATCGCTCCTTACCGCAGGCACATCTAGCTACCCATTCTTTGTCGATTTCTCCTGGTCGAATAATAGTGAATTCCCCATACTTTTCGCCTGTCCGATCTCTTTTCTTATTTTGCATTTTCTTCACCACCATGCTTTTATAGATTTTTTCAGCTTCGTTAAAGACTCTTTCGTTCGTCCAATAATCTGTCCGGCTTAACAGCTCAGCTAGTCTTTTCTTTTTATCCATGTCAGAACGGTAGATCGTCATCGCTGATGTTTATTGATGAACCGCTGAACGGATCAGAGTCTCGATTGAAATCAGGACCACTTTTTTGATTTGATTGATTATTAAAGTTACTGCTTGAGTTATTAGACCTGTTCTGGGATCGACCATTCGCATCACCATTGTTTTGTTGTCGCTGGTCATTCGTACTGCGTGATTCCAGTAATTGAAAGTTCTCGGCAACTACCTCAGTAACGTATACTCGTTGCCCTTGCTGATTCTCATAGCTACGTGTTTGAATACGTCCAGTCACCCCAAGCAACGTCCCTTTGTGTGCGTAGTTCGCAAGGGTTTCGGCGGATTTACGCCAAATCACACAATTGATGAAGTCTGCCTCTCGGTTTCCGTCTTGATTCGTAAAGTTTCTGTTCACGGCTAATGTAAAGGTGGCTACACCTGTTCCATTCGCTGTATATCGTAGGTCAGGAGCTTTTGTTAATCGTCCGACCAAAACTACATTGTTAATCATTCGTTTTCCTCCTGTCGTTTAATAAACTCTGCCATTTTTCTTTTCACTTCGGCTTCTCTTTCTGGACTGATTTTCGGCGGTGCTGGTGGATTCGCGATATAGTCAGGGAGCTTTTCAACTCTACCTTTAGGCTTGTTATAGCCTCGTTCTGGCTTTCTATTAGCTTGTCGAGCCATCACGTCATACTTTTCGCGTAACTTCTTAGCTGAAAGAATATTGCTACTCCAGAACGAATCTTTTTGACACCATCCAATCATTCGCCTCACTTTACCTATATCTCTTTCATCGAGCTCAATCATTTTTCTGATATCATCCGCCCAATTTTGCAAATTAGGTTCTTTTATAGGCCCATTGTTATTGATATTTTCATAGAGATGTCTTGCAAGTTGTAGATAAGGGGAGTCGTCATCGTAAATTCGCTTGCGAGATTTGCGACTATCTTCTTTTATATCTTTCTCTTTATCTATTTCTATATCTATATCTGTTGCGTTAGGTTGCGTTACATCTAACGTTAGACTAACGTTAGAATCCTTTTTTTTGTCATAATGCCTCTTTGCTCGAAGTCTATTCTGTTCTCGTATCTTTTCTAACCCTTCAACATTTTGATGTTTCCCCCAGTTAGCAATTGCTATAACACCGTCGCTATTTAAATCAATCATGTTGAAGCTAGCCAGTGTTTGTAATGCTAATCGAACTGTATTTACGGGCTTATCAAACAGCGTTGCTAACATTTCTTCTGTGTAGGGCATGTTACGCTGTATATATATCAATCCGTCGTCGTTGGTTTTCCCCGCTAAAACTAGCAAGCGAATCCAAATGACTAAAATAGCATCTGATTCAGGAACAGCTTGGATCAGCCGTATTTTTTCATCATCAAACATTGTGGTTTTTAGTTTGATCCAACTTATTTCAGCCAAAACCTACCCTCCTATTCTTAATTTTTTTCGGTCTTTATCGTTAAGCTTTAAGGGAATAATCACGTATTTGTTTAAAAACTCAGTTAATCCTATAGTGTGTTGCTCGCTATGATGATGTCGACACAAAGCCATAAATCTATAATCAGAATGATTTATTTTACGTCTATTCCGTCCGATGCCGACTGTTTCTAAATGAGCAACATCCGCAGGCTCGAGACAAATACAACATTGTCTATATTTCAAGCAATAGTAAAACCATGCATTCTGTTTTAGAAGATAGTTATATATTTTAGGAATCGGAACTTTGTTGTCTAAAACAAACTCAATCAAAAATCCGATCCACTCTTTTGCAGTTGACTTCGTCGCAGTGTGATGATCAAACTTTGTTCCTCTTAAACCTTGATAATAGAACTTCAATTGTTCTTTAGTAAACTCTGGATACATCTCTCCTTGCCAACTAGCTATGTCCCCTATCAAAGCGTGAGACAAAGCATTCTGTTGAGGAGATATTCCACGATTATCTAAAGCGGTAACTTCGATAAAGTTCTCTTCTCCATTAGCTAACAATCGTAAATACTCTTGGTTAAACGCTTCGTCAAGTTCAACCTCCATGCGACGCCCCTTCATGGAGGTTATCTTTCCAATCATTTCACAGGCACCACTTCAATACCGTTATCAACTAAGTACTGGTTTAAAGCATTCATTTGTTCCAATGACCCAGATAATTTCAAGGTAACTGTCATCTGTTTTAAAGATACAACTTGTTCCTGGGACTGAATCAATTCACCAGTTTCACGATCATACATATTTCCAGAATCTGATTGTTGAGCTTGTTGCAAAGCTTGCTCTTCAGCTAATTTTGCAAGTGCCGCATCGTGTTCTTCTTGAGCAATCCGTCGTTGCTCAGCCTGCTCTTCACGAAGTCGTTTATTTTCCACAGCTTGTTTAATCTTTTCTCGAACATCAGCGACGTTCCAGCCCTGATCAATCATATTTGCCCACGCATATGGATCTAGTCCCGCGATTTCTGCATAGTCTGTTATAGTAGCTTTGTCGGCAGCTACTCGATCTCGCTCCATTGCGACAATTTTCATTTTATCTTTGATTTCGTCAATGATTTTCGGCCGAACTTCATCTTTTGTAGTAAATGCAGATTTTGCTAGCCAATTTGAATGGACCTCAATCACATCTGGTTCTACATTGAACAACTCAGATAATTTCAACATTTCAGCTTGAATCTTTTCTAAACGAATAGCCCTTTGTTCTTCTTCATACTTTTTGATTCCTTCACCGATATCATCAGAGATTGTCGTAATTTTTTCGACATAACCTTTCATTACACTTTCAAACTGAGTTAGAGGCTGAGTAAACTCTCGTTTAATTTCTTTACGTCGATCTTCCATCGCTTTCACGTATTTATTCAACTGAGCTCGAGCTTCTTTGGCCTCTGGGATATTACTATCCGAAAAGACTTGCACCCCGTAATGTTCGGTAACTTGATTGATTAATGCTTCCAATTGATCCTCGTTTTCGATAGTAATTTTTGATGGTGTATAGTTTACTGCAAACTGTATATCCGTTACCGCTAATTCATTTGATGTCATTATCTTTGCCCCCAATTAATGTTTTCTTCGTTCTGTGTTCTATTATTTTGATTTTGCTGTTGATCATTGTTTTGTTGTCGTTCATAGGCTGACTTTTCCCAATCACGTAGCTTTTGCAACGCAACGCCGAATTGGTCTTCTGTCATTTCTTTAATCTCATTTGTATAACCCATTTCAACTTTTAGAGTGCGTAAGACATTCGCATAAACTGAACCTGACATCTCCGCAACCTTTGTTATTAGCGCATCTAGAGAATCTAATTGCTGTTTATCAATATTTTTGGAAGGTTGTAACGGGCGTTCGGGGTCGTCACCAGTAGGTATCATGAACAAACTGGTTAATGCATATTTCAGAGCCCCAGTCTTTGCTTTATATACCGCTTTATCACCTGAATCCTGACCGTCTCCATAACCAATCATTTTGACTGATTCACCGCTATCAGCATCAATTAAGGTATATTCAATTTTGAGAGTCACTAATTGCTGAGAGCCGTTTCTTGTTGGTATCTCTTTTGTTGTTTTATCTAGCTCATTCGGAATCATTATCACGTTCCGATCTGCTAATTCCTTCCGAACCACTTCTTTGATGTCACTCTCTTGAGCGTAAGAATAATTTTGGCGATCGTTGTGCCCGTTTTTTGGAACTCGATCTACAGTGTTCATTATTTCGACAAGTTTTTGCATCAAGTTTTTTGAAGCTGTTTCTACTTTATCTGACATCTTTTTCCTCCTGTGCTATAATCAAGACAAATATTTCTTTGTTTGCTCACTAATTGCTTGCCGGCGTAGTGAGCTTTTTTTGTTCCCACGTTTTCCTGCGCTCGATATTCTGTTTTGCTAAAATTGTTGATTCGTTTCGTTGATACCACCGATCAGCGATCGTTTTTCCAATTTGTAGCCTTTCTTTTCTACTCATGCTCTCCTCACCCCTTTCAATTTGATATAATGGTTTAAAAACTGGATGGTGGCTTTTTTGAATATTTTTCAGTGTCTTTCACATTTAGATTGGGATATCTTCATACAACCCATAAAGAACTTTATCTTGCCTGTTACTTCATTAGTATTTTCTTCCTTTGCCTTTTACAATTCATACAGTGATAGAAAGACTAAAAGATTCAACATAAAAGTAGACTTTTTTTCACCGTGTGAGGAATGGTTAATAGATAGAGAGAATAATGATGAACCAGACGTTTATCATCAGTATAAATACAGAATTATAGACTCTGTTTTATTGACAAATAATAGTTCTTTGCCAGTTACTGTAACCAAATTTTCTATATTAGAAATAAAAGAGGATATAAATGTATTCACAATGATTGGTAACGATTACACTGTTACAATAAAATCCCCGTATACTAAAATGCCAAATGGTGGTCGAGCATACTCGGGAAATTCTTTTAAAAAAGTAGCAAATCTTTCAAAGTTTCCACCATTACCTTTGCCCATTACAATTCCGCCATATGAGTCAAAAATTACTACTTTAATTTTTAGGTATGATGATTCTTTGTTGAACAAAAACTTAACTCTTAATACACACACTAGTAGAGGGATATCAAAAACTAATAGATTTGTTTCCGCAACTCAAATATCACAGCTTGATACTGACTACACCCCTCCGCAATTAGATGAATTTGACTAGGAAATTCGCCAGTTTTCTTATGATACTCTTTAATCAAAGACTTATATTTTTCTATTAATTCATTTTCACTTATCGTAGACATTTTATTCACCATTAGTCAGCCCCCTCGGTTGGCTTTTTCTTTTCCCATCCGATCACTAAAAAGAAAAGTAGGATGTAGCCGTAGGCCAGCCAAATATTGACTAACGTGAAAACTGGAATTGCGATCATCGAAAGTAGGATCGTTTGAAAATTTAGTCGTTTCATGCTGTTGCCTCCTATGCTATTTCAAAATCCAAGCTCATTTGACGTACTTGCATCTTTGTAGCTGTGGACGGTTCCCAATCGTTAATGAAGTCTAAGACCGTTTCATAGTGTCTATTTCGTAGTTGTGTTCGTGTAGATACGCCTGTTACTGTTTTAACGCCTGAATTGATGTCTTTATAAAACTTCCCCCGTTGCTCTTGAGTAATCCTACCGAATCCTCGAGCAACTTCAGCAACACGTTGGTTAATACGACGACTGATATACCCATAATCGCCAGCGCTTAAAACAGTGTTCTCTTCTAAATCTGCTACTCGCGTATCCAATTCATCAACACGCTGATTCGTTTCCTCATTAGCTTGTAAAGCTAAAATTACTTGTTCTCGCTGAGTAGTAGCTATTTTAGGTTGCTGTTTGATGTGTTCTTCCATTTGGTTGAAGCGACTGACATACTTAGCTGTGAACTGAACGCCTTTAGGGCCTGTCAGTTTGTTTGAGACCATTTCACAACCTTGTTTAGTTAATAGGTAGTTTGGTCGTTCTTGATTATTTGAATCTTTGTATGTTGAATCAATGAAGAAATCGCCCGAGGGAATTTCCCCTTCGGCTAAATAGCCAATGTAAGTTCGTATAGATTTCATCAATTCGCCATTTGTCGTACCGATCATTTCCGCTACTTCATTACTTGTTAATGTTTGTGTTAACTGATTCATTTTCTTACCCCCTTACCTTTAAATTATTTGATATTCAAATCTTTTCTCTGATTCTTCTTTCAAAAACTGATCGTACAATTCAGTGTCTATATAAACTTCATTTTTTGTCGGCGCTATAAAGCCTTCTCTATATTTAGAGTTTCTAAATAATTTCATTCTTCGATGATAAGTTGATTCAGAATATCCTTTTGCTTTCATGAATTCTTTTTTCGTAAGAGTTCCTTCCATTTTTTTATCCTCCTATCTGATTTTGTAATAGTCGATGATAGCTAACAGCGTTTCATGAGCTTTCCTACTTTGATTCTTACCAGATAAATAATCATTCAAATCTTGTCTAGGAAGATTAAAGTAAGTTGCCACACTGATTAATGAAATACCTTTCTTTTCAAAATAATCACGAATTTTTTTACGACTTATTGCTGTGTCCGGCATGATAATTACTCCTTTGTTAAGTTATTTTGTAAGAAAATTCGACAGAATCACGCAAAGTTATTGACACAATGCACAAAGTTTCGTACTATGTAGACATGAAGAAATAAGCCTACAATTTTACCTTTTATTTGCGATGGGTCGCCAAACTTACGCTCAATAAGGTGTGTTTTTGTTTTGCTTTTTTCTATCGAATTAACTTACAAGAAGAATTATAGTATAAAACTTTGTGCGTGTAAACTATTTTGTGCACAACTTTTAATAATATAACATTCTTGTGCGAAGGGAATGTTTTTTATGACACTATTTGAAAGGATTTCTAAATTAGCAAAAAAACGCGACAAAAGTCTTAAAGAAGTTGCAGAAGAATTAGGACTGAGCAGAAATGCTATCTATCAATGGAAAACAAGTAGTCCAAAAGCTGATACTTTACAAAAAGTTGCTGATTACTTTGGTGTATCAGTCGACTATCTTCTAGGTCGAGAAGAGAAAAACACATTAGCAGAAAAATACGGGGTATTTGCTTTTGATGGCGACCCTGTAACAGATGAAGAAGTAGAATTTTTAAAATCTGTGTTGGCAGCTAAAAGGGCTGCAGAGAGCAAATAAAGCGAAGTGAAAAAGATATGCATGAAGTCAATAGTCATCTACTCAAATTGGTAACCGATCTCGGTTTAGAATTGTGTTTTGTGAATATGGAAAGAAGCGGAATCTATTTTGCTGAGGAAAAAACAATTTTTTTAAGCAATAATCTGTTGGATGAAAATTCAGATTTTGAAATATCCCACGAGCTCGGCCATTGCATCGAAAAGCATGAAAAACTTTCTGCTTACTACAATGCAAATGACTATAGCAGACGCAAATTAGAATTCGAAGCAAACAGAATAGCCATCGAAATACTACTTTTTATATGGTCGAATGAATACGATTTTGACAAAGAACAATTAAATGCCGTTAAATTCATGGAATACTATAAAATTCCCTGGAGTTTAGAAAGTTGCGTACGAGAAAAAATGAGAAAATATGGATAGAAAAAAAGCCCGTGCAGTGAACACGGACTAAGAACCTCATTTCTGAGATCAATCATATGATTATTATATCAAAGAAAGAGGTAAATATGGATATTGAAAAAAAACAATTGAATATGAAATGCCCGAACTGCAAAAATGATTTCATTCTCACTTTCAATACTATAAGATGCCCAAAATGTGGTATTGATTTCGATCCTGATGTTGTTCATCAAACCTTTTATAATTACGAATCAAACTTGGCTAATTCGAAGGCCTATCAATTTGGAAAGAAAATGGAAAAATCAGGGGAAGCTATGGAAAACGCCGGAGGTATTATCCAACAATTTGGTTGTTTTTTATTTCTGATCCCTATCGGTATTCTTTGTATATTATTTATTTTAAGTATTTTGTAAAACAAAAATCACACCCACTCTCCCCGACCAAAGATTGAGTGGATGTGATTAAACAAATCACCTATAGGCATAGGCTTATTTAACTGTGCCTATTATATCAAAAAATAGGAGTTGAATAAACATGTGGATAGAAAAAACACCAAAAGGAAAATACAAATATATTGAACGATACGAAGACCCTCTTACAGGGAAATTAAAGCGTGTATCTGTCATTAAACCAAACAAAACAAGACAAACACAAAAAGAAGCAAGTTATATTCTCAATAACAAGATTGCCACTAAAATAAGAGAAATAAAATCGAAATCAAAAGAAATTAAATTCATTGATCTATATGATGAATGGTTCAATCGCTATAAAAAGCAAGTGGCTGAAAGTACGTACATGTCTACAAATAACCTTATGAACGCAGTGAAGCATGATATAGGTGATGATACTCTAGTTTCGAAGATTGATAGCACATTAATTAATGAAATACTTGATAGCTATCTTTATGATAAAAACTTGTCTAACAAGTATGTCGCAATTATAAAAACTAAGATTAATCTAGTTTTGAAATATGCTGTCAGAAAAAGCTACATTACTGTCAATCCTATGGATAAAGTACAAATTGACTATAAGAAGGAATTTAAGACAGCGAAAATCAAGGATAAGTATTTAGAGGATAATGAATACGAATCAATTGTCAACTTTACATTGACTCACAATGAGCGATATTGTCTACTTTTCCAATGGCTGTATTTGACTGGTATGCGACCAGGAGAAGCGACCGCTTTGATGAAAGATGATATTGATTTAGAAGAAAAAACTGCGAAAATAAATGGTACTTTACTTTATAGGGAACGCAAAATAACTGAAGTGATTAAGTCTAATAGAACCAAGACGGCAGCAGGGATGAGAACTATCGATCTATCATCAAAAACAATTGAAATATATTTGAGGCTTTTAGAATTAAATCCGACTGGCGACTTTCTTTTCCAGACATCAAAAGGCACCCCAATATTGATTACCGCTCTAAACTCATATTTAAAAGCACATCGAAATCAGATGGATATACCAGAAGAAAAAAATCTCAGTTCACATATTTTTAGACATACTCATATTTCAAAATTAGCAGAAATCGGAACACCAATGTATGTAATTCAAGATAGAGTTGGACACGAAGATAGCAAAATTACACAACAAATTTATCTACACGTAACACAGGGAATGCGAGAAAAACTGCAAAGCGACTTGGAACTTCTATAATAGCTTGCCCCTTTTCTGCCCCTTTTATCAATTTTCCACTAAAAGAAGCCTTTCTAATTGCTCTTTTATATAACTATATAAAAATAAAAAAGCCCCTGATAACAGGGACTTAAGGTTGTCGAATAACAAATTATTAACGACGGATTTCTTTGATACGAGCTGCTTTTCCGTGTAATGCACGTAGGTAGTAAAGTTTTGCACGACGCACTTTACCGTAACGAACAACTTCGATTTTCGCAACACGTGGTGTGTGTAGTGGGTACGTACGTTCCACACCAACACCGTTAGAGATTTTACGTACAGTGTAAGTTTCGCTGATGCCAGCTCCACGACGTTTGATTACAACGCCTTCGAATAACTGGATACGTTCGCGAGTTCCTTCGACAACTTTCGCGTGAACACGAACAGTGTCCCCAGGACGGAATGCTGGGATATCAGTACGTAATTGTTCTTGAGTTAGTTCTTGAATCAATGGATTCATATTTATCATTCTCCTTATTCCAAACATTCTTAGGACAGAAGCCCCAGCGGAACATCGTATAATAGATGAGTTTTACACTCACCTAAATATTCTAACAGAGGAAGTTCTATCTGTAAAGACAAAATTCTTGTCAGAGGAACTTTAATTTTGAGCAGTATACATGGCTACATGATTCGATGGCATAGAAACGAGGAACTTCCCGCGCTTCTCATTCTTAGTGCTATAGGTCAAAAAAGGAAGCCTCTTATTTCTAAAAGGCTTCCCCAGAAATTATTCTTCTTGTTTAATTTCTGCTAAAAATGTTTCCATTTCTGGTGTCAGAGTTACTTTTTCCAGCATATCTGGTCGGCGCAAATACGTCCGTCGTAAAGACTCCTTCAATTGCCATTCCTCGATCAAACGATGGTTGCCATTCATCAGAACCTCTGGCACGCCCATCCCCTCAAATTCCGCGGGACGTGTGTATTGCGGATGCTCCAACAGTCCAGTCGAATGCGAATCTGTTTTTGCAGATGTTTGATTTCCTAAGACATCTGGCAAGAGGCGTACCGTGGCATCGATCATGACCATTGCCCCAAGTTCACCGCCAGTCAGAACATAATCTCCTAGTGAGACTTCATCTGTCACCAGTGACCGAATCCGTTCATCATAGCCTTCATAGTGTCCACAAATAAACACGAGCTGCTCTTCCTGAGAAAATTCCTCTGCCATTTTTTGATTGAAGGGTTTTCCCGCTGGATCAAGTAAAATCACGCGTTTCTTTTGATTTCCTGACTCTTCCTCGATCGCTTTTAGATTCTCGTAAATCGGTTGGACTTTCAAAAGCATTCCTGCTCCGCCACCATAAGGATAATCATCCACTTGTTTGTGTTTATTATCTGAGTATTGGCGAAAATCATGAACATTGATCTCTAATAACTCTTTTTCAACAGCTTTCCCAATGATTGATTCACCTAAAGGTTCTTCGATCATTTTTGGAAAAAGTGTTAAGACATCAATTCGCATCGTCCAACAACCCTTCTGGGATCTCGACGTGCACGACACCTTCAGTGAGATCAATGTCTTTTACCACGGATTCAATGTAGGGAATCAACGCATCTTTTTGCCCTTTGCGTTTGACTACCCATACGTCGTTTGCGCCAGGAGATAAAATCTCGGTGATTTTACCAATTTCATTCTCTTCATCATCTACGACCGTTAATCCGATGATCTCATGATAATAATATTCGTGTTCGTTGAGTGCCCCTAGCTGTTTCTCAGAGATTTTTAAAATACCGTCACGAAAAGCTTCGACATCATTGATATTTGGGTACCCTTCAAAGCTCAATAAATCAAAATTCTTGTGTCTGCGATAGCTGGCGATCGTCAGGGTCAGAACATCTTGGCCGTCACGGAACAAGTAAAGCGTTTCTCCGACTTGATACCGTTCTTCCGTAAAGTCTGTCGTAGAAATGACCCGGACTTCTCCGCGGATGCCATGTGTATTGACGATTTTTCCAACTTTATAATAATTAGTCACGTAGTTTCCTCTTTCTGTTTTATCTATTTTGCCATTGATACAGCCATTTTCAAACTAGTCATTGCATCACCGTTCATGATCGTATAGACAGTCTGGTTATTCTGCCAAACGACTGTATTTGTTTGAAACTCCCCGGGTGATACTCTTAAGGTGATTTGCCCTGCGTCATGAGGGACCGGTAAGAATGCCCCTTCTAAATAGTCCACTGTTTGTTTTGCCAATGGAACAGGATCTTCTTGTTCCAAATTATTTCCGCGTACAGTCAGGCTCCAGTTGCCTTCCTTCCAGCCTAAATAGACAGAACCAGCACCGGCACTTTGGTATCCTGTGATGCTATGACCAAGATCGACTTGCTGTCCGTTCGGGTCATAGGTCTGACCAACTTCATTTTGTGCCGTTTCTTTTGAATCAAACGTATGGCGTTGGAATTGTGCGATGGGCGTTTGTCCACTTAAAGCGGGATCATTAAAAGGCGTCTCCTCAGCAACGGCATAATACGTCACCTTCAAAGTCCCTTGCTCCTCAGAAGCCATAATACCGACGGGCTTCTCTCCACTAAAAGAGGCAGGATCAGGAAAACGATCGTTAGGATAATTGGCCTTCAATTCATCTAGTGCAGACATCGCATGATCGCTGTGAGACGAATCCGTTTTTGTTGAACTAGCTTGTGTCTTTGTCGTTGAATTGGCCGACGACTGGTTACTCGTACTTGAGCTACTTGCTGTCGAATGTGATGTGCTGCTTTTTGTAGTTGCTGTGGCAGTCGATTTCGTGGTGCTATCGTTTGAATCATTATTTCCTGAATTACAGGCTGCTAAAACAAATAGCGCGCTAAACAAGAACAAAAATTTTTTCATCATGAAACACCTCCACCCTAATTTTACCGTACTTTTAACAAAAAAACACTCGAATCAAACTGACTCGAGTGTTCTAACTTTATTTACCATCCACGATGTTGAGACGAACTTTTTTCGGGCCATTCGTCCGAACGCTGTACACGATCGTGCGGATCGCTTTGGCTACTCGGCCTTGTTTTCCGATGATTCTGCCAATGTCCTCAGGTGCAACTGTTAAGTTGTACTCCAAGAAATCTTTAGACTCCTCGATCTCTAACTTCACTTCATCAGGTTTTGTCACCAAAGGGTGAACAATGGTCAACACAAGGTTCGTTAAATCTTGCATGATTGACCCTCCTTACTTCTTAGCGAATTTAGCGTCGTGGTGTTTTTGCATGATGCCTTCTTTAGAAAGAATGTTACGAACTGTATCAGAAGGTTGTGCACCTTTTTGTAACCAGTTTAAAACATCTTCTTCTTTTAATACGACTTCTGCTGGGTTTTTCAAAGGATTGTAAGTACCCACAGTTTCGATAAAACGTCCATCACGAGGAGAACGAGAATCAGCAACAACGATACGGTAGAAAGGTTTCTTTTTAGAACCCATACGTTTCAAGCGAATTTTAACTGCCATTGTATAACTACACCTCCATATAATTAATCACAAGATGTAGTCTAACACGCTTTTGAGTAGCTGTAAAGAGTTTTTTCTTTACAGTCTAATTTTTCTTTCAAAGCATATCTTTTGCACCTTTTACTTATTTTTTGTAAGATAGGTTCATACGATAACAAATGTAATGCTATATCGAATGAGGAGGAATTATCATGACAAAAAAAATTGGTATTTTAGTCGGCAGCCTGCGTAAAGATTCTTACAACAAAATGGTTGCGAAAAAATTTGCAGAATTATTACCTGAAGGGTTTGAATCAACCTTCATTAAGATCGATGACCTGCCTTTCTACAATGAAGATCTTGAAGTTGAAGGGGCGGTTCCTGAAGCCTGGGATCGTTTCCGTAAAGAAGTTGGCGAAGTCGATGGATTATTCTTTGTCACACCTGAATACAACCGTTCAGTTCCAGCAGCATTGAAAAATGCGCTAGATGTTGGCTCTCGTCCAATGGGCAGCAGTGTTTGGGGCGGCAAGCCTGGTCTAGTAGTAACAGTATCTCCTGGCGGCCCTGGTGGATTCGGTGCAAACCATGCCTTACGTCAATCATTAGTTTTCTTGGATGTTCCAACGTTGCAGCAACCTGAAGCCTACATTGGCGGCATTATGAACTTAGTTGATAACGATGGTCATATCGCTGATGGAACGGTAGAATTCTTCAAGACAATTACAGATAAATACATCGAATTCTTTAACAAGTTGGTTAAATAGAATTCGTAACAACAACGACTGCAGCTTTCATTATTGAATGAATGTTGCAGTCGTTTTTTTACTCTTTATAGGACGTCTGCCATGCTATACTAAAGTTAGAAAAGAGATTGGAGGAAATATTTTGACTGTCACTATCCGATTAGAGGAAGAAAAGGATTATCGAATCGTAGAAGAAATCACACGGGAGGCTTTTTGGAACTTATATGTCCCCGGCGCTGAGGAACACTACATTGCTCACATGCTCCGCAAGCACTCGGATTTTATTCCAGAACTGACCTTTGTCATTGAGATAGATGAAAAAATCATTGGCAGCATTTTTTTCAGCAAGGCAAAAGTCGTTGATGAGACTGGTACAAACTATCCGGTGATTTCCTTTGGTCCAGTCAGTATCGCACCTGAGTATCATCGGCAAGGCTATGGTCGTATGCTGATTGAGCACGCCATCGCTGAGGCAAAAAATCTTGGGTATGAGGCAATCGTTATTGCCGGCTTTCCTTACCACTACCACCCCTATGGTTTTGTTGGATCAAAGAAATACAACATTTCTATGCCCGATGGACAGTTTTACACCGGGATTATGGCTCTTCCTTTAAAAGAAGGCGCACTTGATCACGTGCATGGCACCATAATTTTCTCAGAAGGAATGTATCCTGATCCGGATGGCCTAGCAGCCTACGATCAAACATTCCCTGAAAAAGAAAAACGGGTTCTCCCTCACCAAGCAGCATTTGAAGCTGCTGTAAATGAGCGTGACGAAAAAGTCTATTGAGAAATTTTCCGTTAGAAAAAAGCCGAAGCGACCTCTTACTATGCAAAAGGATAGTAGAGAATCGTTCGGCTTTTTTTCTTGGCGGTAATTGTCTACCGACCATTTCTTATTTCTTTAAGTGCAATTGCGCAAATTGACCAAACTGCTCTGTTTCAATCAGACGCAGTTTTTGCTGATTCGTTTGCGGTAAAAACAACGGAATGCCTTCACCAAGTAGAATCGGTACGATCTGAATCCACCATTCATCAATGAGACCTGCTTCGATCACCGGCTGCAACAACGCACCGCCGCCAACGACCCAAACGGTTTTATCTGCTGGGAGATTTTGGATAAAGGCTACAGGATCTTCATCGACTACCTGCATGTTATCGTCCACGCTGATTTTTGAATGACTAAAAATATAATTCTCTTTCTCCGGGTAAATGGTTTCCATTTCGGCATCGCGCTTTACCACGTCATAGGTTCGGCGGCCCATCATCGTATAGTCCACCGTCTGATAGAAGGAATCATAGGGAATGTGTTCCCCGCCTTCTTGGTGGTACAACCATTCGAGTCTATCTTCCTTATCTGCTAGGTAGCCATCTAAACTGATCGCTCCGTAAAATACTACTCTTGCCACGACTGCACCTCTTCTCTTTTGTCTCCTCATTGTACCAATCAGCGTCGCGTAGTTACACTTTCTTGCTTAGCTCCTGATAGCGGAAACAAGCCGTTTCATGGTCATTAACGATTCCCACTGCTTGCAAAAAGGCATAGATCGTCGTACTTCCGACGAATTTGAACCCTCTTTTTTTCAAGTCCTTTGCGATCGTATCGGACAATTCGGTTTTAGCAGGTATTTCTGACACTACGCTGATTTTATTATCAACGACTTGGTGATCGACGAAGCCCCACAAATAATCAGAAAAGCTCAGGCCTTCTGCCTGCATCTCCAATACTTTCTGTGCATTGATGATCGCCGCTTCTATTTTCCGACGATTGCGAATGATTCCTGCATCTTGCATCAGT
Source organism: Enterococcus sp. AZ048 (assembly GCF_051715125.1). Classification (NCBI taxonomy): domain Bacteria; kingdom Bacillati; phylum Bacillota; class Bacilli; order Lactobacillales; family Enterococcaceae; genus Enterococcus; species Enterococcus sp. AZ048. Next base: position 1,811,445 of record NZ_JBIOTD010000001.1, read on the forward strand.
GATGCCACTTTTTCTTCATCATAACGTGCTACTTTTTCAATATCGAACTGATCATAGGCTTGATCAAAATTTTCCATTTTGTTCAAAATCGTTTGCCAACTCAATCCTGCTTGATTCATGTCTAAAATCAATTTGCGAAAAAGGCGCTGATCCTCATATTCTGGCACACCCCACACTGTGTCGTGATACACCTGCATATTTTCATTATTTCCAGACCATTGACATCGATACATCGTCCTCACTCCTACTTTTTATTTTAACGCGAACATACGCTCCCCTTTAGTATAGCAGAAACTCAAAAAAAGTCATTGCTTATTATTAGTGTACTATGTATACTAGTACACACGAAGACGCCCTATATGAAAGTGGTGATAAAATGGTGCGTATTGATAAGAATAGCAGCCGCGCTTACTATGAGCAGCTGGTTTTAGGGATCAAGGAAGATATTTTACACGGAATCTTACAGCCCGGAGACAAAATTCCTTCTGTTCGAGAAATGGCGAAGCAGCTATTGATGAATCCAAATACCATTAGTAAAGCCTATAAAGTCTTAGAAAATGAACGCGTCCTTGTCACAGTCAAAGGCAAAGGGACATTTGTTCGTGCCATCGAAGAAAGTCCCCGTGATGAGCTTCGTGTCCAAGAGCTGAAGCAGACACTGAATGAACTCATCATCGAAGCCCGTCATTTACAGATCTCGCAAGAAGAGTTAATACACTGGGTCAAAGAATCAGAAGAAAGCTTAGGAGGTTCGTCATCTTGATAATCGAGAATATAAATAAAGAAATGGATCAGCGTGTGGTTTTAAAAAATATTACGCTTGAATTAGCTAAACATGAAATCGTAGGACTTGTTGGTCGCAACGGCTCTGGAAAGACGACCCTTTTACGTGTGATGGCTGGGCACTATCTTCCAGATGCCGGCGATATTACCATTGACCAGCGCTCCATTTTTGAACATCCAGAAATGAAGCAAGAACTTTTTTTCATTGATGAAAAAGAAAATTTTCTACGTACGTATTCTCTTAGAAAAATTTTAACCTTTTATCAATTGGCATATCCGAACTTTGATACAGCATTATTTACAGAGCTGGTGAACAAGCACACCTTTGTCTTATCCAAAAACTATCGGCAGCTTTCTAAAGGGCAGCAAGCCTTGTATCAGATCATTTTAGCTGTGAGTTCAAATGCACACTATTTATTACTAGATGAACCCTTTGATGGCTTGGATATTATTGTAAAAAAAGAAATCATCGGTTTGCTGATGGAACATTTAAGTGAGCATTCCCGCACCGCGTTGATTTCTTCTCATAATTTATTAGAGTTGGAAAGCTTGATCGATCGTGTCCTCCTTTTAAAAGAGCATTCGATCATTAAAGATTATCGTTTAGAAGACATGCGGCAAAAAGCCAAGAAGCTTCAGCTAGTGTTCAGAACAAAAAAAGTTCCTTCTATAGTAAAGGAGCATTCTAAGCTGATCGATTTTCAAGGACGCGTCGTCACTGTCGTCTTTGAGGACTTTTCAATAGAACTTGAAGAGGCAATCAAGGAACAGGACCCTCTTGTATACGAGGAGCTGCCTTTGACCTTGGAAGATCTTTTCGAAGCAAATTTAAAACCACGTAGAAAGGGGCTATTGAAATGATTCGTTCTATTTTTGCGGAGCGCTATAAAAAAGTATTGCTTGCTGCGTGTTTGCTAGTGATCGGCGTTGGCGTTTTTAACGTAGTGATTGAAAACAATCAGTGGAAAAGTGTCTACAATGATCCCCACGGAAAAGAAAATTTTGAGAAGCATCGTCATGAGATCACCTATTGGGACGATGAGAAGGAGGACAACGTTCCTTTTTCTTCTTATAAGGAATATCAAAATGCGCAACTGATTTTTTATCGGTCGTATGAATCGTATCCGAAAATAGTCACCGCTTCCGACTATTCTAAGATCGTTCCCTATCAATCAAACTTTGCCACCTATTTCAATAGCGCTCTGTTGCTGATCGTTCCATTGATGGGCTTCTTGCTTTTCTTTGTCGATCAAAAAACCGACTTCAACCAATTTCTTTTTTCATTAGGAACGTCCCGCAAGGACTTATTCCGAAAAAAAATACAGTTTGTCGCCGCGCCTTTTCTGCTAGCCACACTGGTTGGTCAGTTTCTATACGCGCTACTGATCCATACATTGATTCCAGCGCCTTATATGAATGCCACGCTGGGACAATTATTTACATCCGTCCTTAGCAATTTTTCTTTACTATTCTTTTTGTTTTGTGCGAGTGCCTTTATCGGCTCAATGGTGGGGAATGCGTTTTTCGGGCCATTGACATTTGTTGTCTTTCTATTTTTAAGAAGCTGGTTGCCAAATGCCATTTACTCTTTTGGTGACATCCTAACACTTTGGCGGGGCACCTTTGACGATCCGCTTCCAAGAACTCTTTTTGTCGATTCTGTTGGAAAAACTGGCGGTGATCTGTTGGTAAATCTGATGATGATCGCTCTTGGATTTCTTTTGCTGCTTTGGGCTTATCGAAAATATCAGACCTTATCTTTGGAAAACGACAATGCTTACTTGCTTCACAAGGAATCTCGCTGGCCGATTTGGGCAATAATGACACTATTTACCTCTTTCATTCTTAGTCTCAATGTCTTTAATCCCTGGATCATCTATTTGAACAATCGAATCAATCATATTGAAAATTCAATCATGCTTCCAATCGTGTCAAACATCCTAGTCTTTCTTATCGTCGGCTGTATTTGTGCATTGGTCGTCTTTTTCCAAGAAGTGACGAGTCGTTCAGTGAAGACTCTTGAAAAAGTCGCTCATCGAAAGGGGTGAGTGACTTGGCTATCCTATTTCCTATGTATCAAATTGCCTGTGTCTTCCTTCCCTGTCTGATCTATCAATATTTTATTTTGAGGCGGAAGCAAGAAAGCATTCTACTAACATCTATGATTTGGCGTTGGACATTTATCTTCTATCTCTATTTAGTCGTATCCGTTACAGGCATCGGTACACTCGAAGATCTCCTTAGCTACCCGGAAGTGATCCGACCAGGAGAAATAAACGTCCTTCCTTTCTCATCTGGATTCGGCATACAGAACATCTTGAATATCGTCATGTTCATGCCTTTTGGGTTTTTAGTGCCTCTAATTTGGAAACAGTCTCGTAAGCTATCGGGCACTGTTCTTTTAGGTTTTGAGTTTTCGTTGTTGATCGAGTTTCTTCAATTGTTTAATCGACGAGCAACCGATATTGATGATTTATTAATGAATACGCTAGGAGCTTTGCTGGGCTTCCTACTCTGGAAAATTTACCAGCTTCTGGTCAAAAAAATGCCGAAGGAAATCCATTCGTTCCCACGACAAGAACCATTGATCTATGTACTTCTTAGTCTTGCTGGCGTATTCTTCCTTTATCATTGGCGTTTCTTCTTATAAAAATAGCGTCTGCCTCATTTTTTGAGACAGACGCTATTTTTATTATTTACGTTTTTTCTTTTTCTTTTTGTTTTTCTTGACCATGCGATTCATCGCCATTTTACCCATCTTGCCTTTGATCCCGGAGCCGAACATTTGATCCATTCCGGCTGGCATACTGCCTTTACTCATTTGCTGCATCATTTTCCGCGATTCTTTAAATTGCTTGATCATCCGGTTGACTTCCACAACGGAGTTTCCTGAACCAGCAGCGATTCTGCGACGGCGGCTTGGGTTCAACAAATCAGGATTTTCTCGTTCAGCAAGGGTCATTGAATATACCATTGCCTTTTTACGCTCTACATCCTTCGGGTCTACTTTGATGTTTTCGATACCGGGCATTTGACTCATGCCGGGGATCATCTTCAACAAGTCTTCAATAGGTCCCATACCCATTACTTGATCCAATTGTTCAATAAAGTCATTGAAGTCGAAGGTATTTTCCTTCATCTTCCGAGCCAATTCTTCGGCTTTTTTCTCATCGTAATCTTGTTGGGCCTTCTCGATCAGAGTCAGCATATCCCCCATACCCAAGATTCGACTAGACATCCGATCTGGATGGAAGACTTCTAGATCCGTCAGCTTTTCACCAGACCCGATGAATTTGATCGGTGCGCCTGTGACTGCACGAATCGATAGCGCCGCACCACCACGAGTATCGCCGTCCAACTTCGTAATAACGACCCCGGTGATTCCTAGTTGTTCGTTAAAGCTTTGGGCCACGTTAACCGCATCTTGTCCGGTCATGGCATCGACAACTAAAAGAATTTCATTCGGCTGCGCGATTTCTTTGATTTGTTTTAATTCATCCATCAGTGCTTCATCAATATGCAGACGACCGGCCGTATCGATCAACACATAATCGTTTTTGTTTTCACGGGCTTGTTCCATCCCTTGGCGTACGATCTCGACAGGGCTCACATCCGTCCCCATATCAAAGACTGGAACATTTAATTGTTGACCCAATACTTTTAATTGGTCGATCGCGGCTGGTCGATAGATATCTCCTGCGATCATCAACGGACGCGCTTTTTCATTTTTGATCAGTTGATTGGCTAGTTTTCCGGCAAAGGTCGTTTTCCCTGCCCCTTGCAGACCGGCCATCATGATCACAGTTGGGATCTTCGGTGATTTTTCAATACCAACGGCTTCTGATCCTAAAGTCTTCGTTAATTCTTCGTCCACGATTTTGACGATTTGCTGCGCGGGCGATAAGCTGTCTAATACTTCCGCTCCTAACGCACGCGTCCGCACTTCTTTCGTAAACTGCTTCACTACTTGCAAGTTAACGTCGGCTTCTAATAACGCCAAACGAATCTCACGCATCATTTCGGTTACGTCAGCTTCTGTGATTTTTCCTTTTTTACGTAGTTTTCCCATCGCAGCTTGCAAGCGCTGCGTTAAACTTTCAAATGCCATTAATGATTTTCCTTTCTCCTCTTAAAATACACATTTCCCTCAAGAAATTTCTTGTCTGCGTCTTCTGCTCATCTTTTTATTCGGATAACTCATTCGATCAGTGCTCCAACCTAAAAACGAGAGACACTTCTATTCATCTAAATCTTGCAAGCCTGTGATTGCTTCGGCTAAAAACTCATCCTTTGGATAATGCTCCGTCACATACACTTCCAATTTGTCTAACTGCTCTTCTCTGACGATATAATCAGAAAACAAATGCAATTTACGCTCGTAATCTTCCAAGATTTTTTCTGTTCTTTTGATATTATCATAAACCGCCTGTCGACTCACCTGATATTCCTCGGCGATCTCACCTAGTGAAAAATCGTCGGCGTAATACAATTCCATATAATTCATCTGCTTTTCAGTCAAAAGCGTCGCGTAGAATTCAAATAACGCGTTCATGCGATTCGTTTTTTCGATCTCCATTACGTCATCCTCATTTCTTGCCAATTTTCTTCAGAATAAACGGGTAATCCTTGTTGGATAAAATACGCTGTTGCCACACCGACACCCTCGATCCGATTGCCGGAAAAACTGCCATCGTAGATCAAACGACTGCCGCAAGAAGGACTTCTTTCTTTTAGCACCAATGCCGTGATTTGCAACTTCTTTAGTTCTTCAAAAGCGGTGATGGCTCCTTGTTTAAAGGCTTCCGTCAGGTCGGTCCCCTCAGTATCGTAAACTTTCGCCTGCCCTTGCCACACAGCAAAGCCATCGCCGCCTTGTATCTCAGCCGGACAACGGGGTGTAGGCAAACCACCTAGAACTTCTGGACAAATCAGGACTGCTTGCCCTGTTTCAACAAAGTTTTTTAACGCCGTGATCTCATTCGATCCGCCGTCATAACGACAAGCTACGCCGCCTAAACAAGCGCTTATACCTAACATCATTGATTCTCCCATCAAATTAATAGATAATAGGTGACAAAACTGCCTTCCCATTATACCATTTATTCAGGTGTGGAAATAGTCTTTCACAAATGAAAAGTTTTTAAAAAAAGGAGACACTTATGAAACGTGTACTAGTCGTAGACGATGAACCTTCAATCGTAAAGTTATTGAGCTTCAATCTGGAAAAAGAAGGCTATGGGGTAACCACCGCTGAGGATGGAAAAGACGGTTATGAGCTGGCCTTGAATGAAAAATTTGATTTTATTATTTTGGACGTGATGCTCCCCTCAATGGATGGGTTGGAAATCGCCAAAAAATTACGGCAGGAAAAGATCGACACCCCCATTTTGATGCTGACTGCCAAAGATGACGCTATTGATCGAATTCTTGGATTAGAGATCGGCGCAGATGATTATTTGACCAAACCCTTTTCTCCACGTGAAGTATTGGCTCGCATGAAGGCGATCTTTCGCCGCGTCGAACCGCGTCAAGAAAAGGAGGAACACGAATTTTTGACCGCTGGTGAAATCAAGGCCGATCTTTCAAATTATCAAGTCACTGTACGAGGTACGAAAATCGAATTGACGCCTAAGGAATTTGAACTGCTGGTCTATTTTATGAAGCGCAAGGAGCGGGTCATTGACCGTGACACACTGTTGGACAGAATTTGGCAATATGATTTTTCTGGTCAAAGCCGAATCGTCGATGTCCATGTGTCGCATCTGCGAGAAAAAATCGAGGTCGATCCGAAGCATCCTCAATACTTGCAAACGGTTCGTGGGTTCGGGTACAAGTTCCAGGTGCCCGTCCAATGAAGCGGAAATACCTTGACTATTTTGTCCCGTTAGTCCTTCTGTGCCTGCTCTTTTTCGGCAGTTGGAAATTAGCCAATCATTTTTACACCAAGGAATTGCTGGAGCAGCAGGAAGAATTTCTGACGAGCAATGGTGAATTGATCATCCATCGGTTGGATTTGAATCAGCTGGATTCTGAGACAAATCGGGCAGCCATTGAAACATTCTCTAAGGAAGCCCACGATCGAATTACCTTACTCGATGCGCAAGGAAAAATCCTTTTTGACAGTACGGAACCTACTCTTTCAGGAAGCCGTGAGAATCGTCCAGAGGTAAAAATTGTTTTAAACAGCAACGCTGTCGGTTCTTCCGTTCGCTACAGTACGACGTTAAAAACAGAATTGCTTTATACTGCACAGCCAATTCGTTCGGAAAATCAAACCGTCGGAATCCTACGGGTCGCAAAACGAACCTCCGCTTTTCAACCGAAAACACGCAATTTTCAGCGTACGATTTTTATTATCTTGCTTTTATTTTATGTTTTTATTTATTTGATCATTTGCTACCTGATCTATCAACGCAACCGTCCGATCGAAACGGTGCTGCCTGTTTTACAACGTATGCTGAAGGAGCCTGAAAAGAGCAACTACGTGATGCAGAATTCGACACAATGGCAAGAACTTTATGTGACAGTCAATCAGATCAGTGAACAATTGAATGAAACCTATGCAGCTTATACCTCTACAGAGGAGCAATTTTCTACCCTCTTCCATGAGTTGACGATCGGTGTCTTTATTATTGATATGGACGGCCGTTTTGTCATGGTGAATCCGGCGATGGAGGAATTATTGCAGATTGGCGGTGCTGCCCACCATTATTATTGGCAAGTCATTGAAGACAATCGCTTTATCCAATTGATCCAACAGGTGTTGGTGGATAAAAACCAGGTACATCAAGAAATTTCCGCAAAGCTGCCTACCTCGATGAACTTGGATATCCGCTTGCGCTACATTGAAAATGAGATCAAAGGCGACCAAATCATGGGAACCGTCTATGATTTGACCCATGTTCGACGTTTGGAAAAAATTCAACGCGATTTTGTCGGAAATGTTTCTCATGAGTTAAAAACACCTGTAACTTCTTTATTAGGTTTTACGGAAACATTATTGGATGGGGCGAAGGACGACCCTGAATTAACCGAAGAATTTTTAACCATCATGCAAAATGATGCGAAACGTTTGCAGCGATTGATCCAAGACATTATTGAATTATCTAAGGACAGCGAAGACTTGTCAGAGGATCGCCAAACGATCGAGCTTCATTATTTCTTACAACAGCAAATTGGGTTGTATCAGCATCTTTTGAAGAACAAACAGATCACCGTAACGATTGACGGCGCGGAGAATTGCTTCTACCAGACACGCTTGACCTTCTTCCAACCGATCATCAAAAATCTGTTAGAAAATGCGGTGCAGTATTCACCAGAAAATAGTGACATCACGCTAAGCTATCGTCTAGCAGATGAGTTGGTCCTAACGGTCACTGACCACGGCATCGGCATGTCAAAAGACGATCAAAAACGTATTTTCGAACGCTTTTATCGGGTAGATAAGGCGCGCGCCAGAAACTCCGGCGGCACTGGATTAGGGTTAGCCATCGTCAAAGAGTACAGCGAGATCCTTGGTGGCACAGTCGCCGTAGAAAGCCACCCGAAACTTGGCTCGACCTTCACGATTACGCTTCCTAATAAGTAACACGTGAAAAGAATTATTGCTGCTCACTTTACAAATGAAAAGCGAAACGCCCATTTACTTTCAATAAAGAAAGTAAATAGGCGTTTTTCTTTTCATAGCAATTATTTAGGGGAAGGGGTACTGCTTGCTCTCTCACTCTTAGAAAGAGAATTATTTGACTGTGCCGTCTGAAGTACGTTCTACCTTCATTGAAGTAATTGGCAGGTAACCTAATTCTTTGACTGGACCTGATTGAACCTCATCGCTAGTCATGTATTTCAAGAAATCTGCTAATGCTTTTTCAGGTTTTCCTTTTGTATACATGTGTTCGTAAGACCAGATTGGCCATTTGTTCGTGGTGATGTTTTTCTCATTCGCTGTGACACCGTCTAATTCTAACGCTTGTAAGCTGTCATCTACGTATGATAAGGCAAGATAACTGATTGAACCGGGTGTTTGCGCCACGATTTTTTTCACCGTTCCCGATGAATCCTGTTCTTGTGACTGAATCGGTTCTTTTCCGTCTAAGCCCCATTTTTCAAAAGTGGCACGAGTACCACTGCCTGATGCACGGTTCACTACTTGGATGGTTTCATCTTTTCCGCCAAGTTCGTTCCAATTTTTTATTTTTCCTGTGAAGATATCGATCAATTGCTGCTTCGTCACGTTTTTCACGCCTACATCTTTGTTAACGACTGGCACAAAACCAACGACCGCTACTTTGTGGTCGACAAGTTTGCTTGCATCGACACCGTCTTTTTCTTCAGCGAACACGTCTGAATTTCCGATTTCTACTGAGCCGCTTTCAACTTGGCTCAATCCAGTCCCGCTGCCGCCGCCTTGAACAGAAATTTGAACATTGGGGTGATTTTGAGTATAGCTTTCTTGAGCCGCGTCGACTAACGGTTGTAATGCCGTCGAGCCCACCGCGGTAATTTTCGCTGTCTCCTCTTTTGTTGAACTAGAATCCTTCGTTGCATTGCTGGTTCCACACCCAGCTAATAGAATTCCTGAAAAAGCCAATGCCAAAATAATTTTTTTCATCCTGTACACTCCTTATAATAGATACTGCATTCCTTTTTAAGAAACCGACCGGTTTGACTGCGTCGTATTCCTTATCTTTAGTACATGATTACTTTACCAATGGAACGTAAATATCTTGTTGAAGAGATGTAAATGATCCGTAAAGAACTGTAAATATTAGGTAAAGACAAAATAACTTACTTTATATTAGCTTTGGTGTACAATAACTTTGCAATGAAAATTACACATGAGAGAAGCGAAAACAATGTTAGTGATTACTTATGAAATGAACGATGCAAAAAAAGAAAAAACCTATGCCAGTGCCAATGATTTTGTGGCTGCTCAATTAAAAGAAGTGCCTGATCTTCCTGACTATTATCATGTTGTGGAAGCAACAGTCGATGGAAAAGAAATCAGCTTAGAAGACAAAACGATCAGCGGATTATTCAATTACTTGAACAAATAAAAAGAAACGATCAAATCTTTTTCAGATTTGATCGTTCTTTTTATTTTTCGATATAGGCAGCTAAGCGATTCATGGCCTCCACCAAGGTTTCCATTGAAGCGGCATAACTGATTCGGACATAGCCCTCGCCCTCTGGTCCAAAAGCAATCCCTGGAATGATCGCAAGTTGATTTTTTTCTGCTAGTTCTACGCAAAACGCCATGGAATCCTGTTGCTGTCCCGCAGGAATCTTGGCAAAGATATAGAAGGCACCTGAAGGACGAGCGACCTCAAAGCCTAATTTCGTCATAGCTTGATAAACAAAATCACGGCGTTCACGGTACTCTTCTCTCATCACTTCAGCATCTGAGATCCCCTGAACTAGGGCTCGGACGGCTGCTTTTTGCGAGATCGTCGAAGCGGCCGTAACTAAATATTGATGAACTTTGATGATCTGCTCAACCAGCTCTGCCGGAGCGAAGATAAAACCAATTCTCCAGCCAGTCATGGCGTGTGATTTTGAAAGACCATTGATCAAAATCGTTTGGTCCCGCAAGTATTTCCCAAATGAAACGTGTGCTGCTTCGTAATTCAATTCACTATAGATTTCATCACTGATGACAAAAATCGGATATTTTTTCAATGTTTCGCTCAGTGCCGATACTTCTGCTTCATTGTACGCAACCCCCGTTGGATTGGATGGTGACGTAATGATGATGGCCTTGACTTTGTCGCCGTGCTCCTCCATCGCCCGATCGATCTGCTCCGGTGTGAGAACAAATCCGGTTTCCCGCGTGTCAATATAGACAGGTTCTGCCCCTGCTAATAGAATCAGCGGCTCGTAGCCAGGGTAAGTGGGTGCAGGCAGCAATACTTTGTCGCCGGCTTCTAAGATCGACAGCAGACTAGCGGATAATGCTTCTGTCGCTCCCACCGTTACTAGAACTTCTGTTGTTGGTTCGTAATGGACCGTGTATTTTTCAGACATGAAGCGGCTCGCTGCTTCCCGAACATCGATCAACCCGGACATCCCGGTATAATGACTGAAATTGTCTTTAATCGCTTGCTGCCCTGCTTTTTTTACATGCTCAGGGGTGTTGAAATCCGGTTCTCCCAGTGTGAGCTTCAGCATATTCGGAATTCCCGACACTTTCTCATCAAATTGACGAATCAAAGAGACGGCAATTTCATACACATTTTTGTTAAATCGATCTTGCAATTTATTCATATAACCCCTCCATTTCTAATCATATTATCACAATCACTCAGATAGTAAAGAAAAAATATTTCTTAACTCTTTTCCCGTACTGCCAAAGGGGAAGCTCTTTTCAACTCTAATCGTTTGTTCTATTTGCGATCTGTAAGCGGGAAGGATTCTTTATTCTGTCTGCGAAGAAAACGATTCATTTAATAAAGGCGAGAGTTCTCTTCTAAATAGGTAACGGTTTATTGATAGCCACATAAAATAACTTTCATAATTTATGCTAATTTCCAAATCTTCATTGAATTGACCATTTATCAGTCATAAAATAACCATATTAAGAGTTTTATGGAGGCTGGATGTGATGCAGAAGAAACTCGTTATGCGCCTACCCTTTTTGTTTTACCTGATTCCTTACACCCATTTGTCATTGGCTATAGATTATTTATTTGACTCAATCGTAGGAATCTTTTTGTTCCTATTGCTCACAGTAGCGGTTGGCTTTTATGCAAAACTAACACAGCAGCTTACGCTATTGATTTTCGGCAATATCATCAATATTCTATTGAGCTGCGGCTTGATTCTTTTTAAGAGTCCGCTAATCAGCCTTTACCATTCCTCATCGCCCTTCACCACCGCAATCCCGCTGATCGCTCTTTTTTTGATCACGCAATTGACGGGGATCTTCTGGGGTTATATCCTTCAAAAGGAACAATCCGTCTCATTAAGCAAAGAAAAAAGACAATAAAACCTTCGGATCATTAAAAAGATCCGAAGGTTTTTGTTAGTCCTTTGCTGATGTTTTTGTCGGTTTGATCCAGATTTCGATTTTTGGTTCATCCGTCACATTTATATATTTTTGAATCAAGAAAGGCTCCATGTCCTCCATCTCGATCCCCTGTTTTTTGAGCCATGTATCAAAGAAATATCGGTTTGCCTTATACAGCGCATCTTCTACTAAATATTTAAAGTTTTCGGCTTCGAAAACACATACATAATAAGTGCCCGGCTCTATACTAAGTAAATGGAAGGCATCGATCCTGCTACTATCCGATCTGCCGCCCACAAAATACCGAACCTTCCCGGGTGTAGTATCGGAGGTAAAATAATCAATCTCTACGCCCTCTGAAACTAAGTTGGGGATTGATGCCTTCTTCTCGTGAAAGGCATCCCATAATTCGATCAGCGTATTGACACCCACCTGAGTCATCTCTTTCGAATCGACCTGCTTCGATACCCCTGTGTAGTATTCCTGTTCATCGATCTGCCGTTGCGTGATTTCCAATACCATGTCATCCACCATCAGCGGAACATGTTCATCGACCACTGTATAATGAATCGAGAGATCCGGCTTCAAAAAGTCCGTTAGTAACAATTTGTTCTTACGATAGGCTTCAGGTGTTACCCCGTACAGCTCTTTGAAGGCTCGTGTAAATGTCTCGTGACTATTGAACCCATACTCAAGAGCAATATCAGCAATTCGCCTATTCGTTTCCTTTAAGAGCGGTTTTGCCTTTGCGACTCTTCGTGCCTTGATGTATTCATGTACCGTTTTTCCGACTAAGCGGTTAAACAATTTTTGAAAATAATACATCGATAAATAAGACACTTGTGCCAATTCTTCGATCGTTACGTCTTCTTTGATATGGTCTTCAATATGATCCACTGATTTTTGAATAGCTTCCCAAGCGTGCATCTTCATTCCTCCTTGTCATAAAAAGATTTCAAGTACCGGCACATATCCAATGACTCTCTTCCTATCAAAAAATGACTCAAACTTTTAAGCGATCTTGTTTCCATACAATCAGGAAACCTTGAAGAGACATTCTTATTCAGGTTCCTTGTCATGACGGACCGTTTTATCTTTCTATTAAAAGTCTAGCATAAGAATGACGCCCGGGCTTGTTCCCCAGTGCTCTCTATTGCTTTTCTACTTCATTGATTGCAGTGATTACTGGCTTGCCCTCTTGATCTAGCAAGGGCGTTAAACCACCAGCGTACCCTACCTTATTGAATAGGTAATTCACACCTGTCTCCCGATCAACAAAAATTGTGAGTGCATCCAATTTCCCTTGAGAATAAACCTTTACAAAACGATCCTTTGCCATTTCTTACTCCTCCTTTTGTGTTATAAAACGTTATAAACAAGGCCAGATTACCATGAAAAATGGCGACAAACAATTGTTCATCGCCATCGCATTTGTAAAGATAGTGAAAAAAGTGATTTATTTAGTCGATTTTCTTTACAGGAATCTGAACTTCCGTCAGCCATTCAGACTCACTGTCTTTGTTCCAAATGCCATCAATATAATTTTCTCGAACAGGACCTGCGATCTCATACCCGTTTGCTTCAATGAATTTTATTGTTGCGGCATAAGCTTTAGGGATAGAGGCGTAGCTGCCCTTATGCATCGTGCAGACAGCCTCAGGTACTTCTTCGATCTGCTTGAAGTGAAGATCGCCTCGTGTTTCTTTCATTTCAGTTACTGCTTCGCAAATTTCGACATCGATAGTTTCTTCCTTATATTCATTGTCATGGTAAATATTGAAGCAGTATTCGGGGAGTGCGCAGACACATCCTGCCTTCTCCATCTCGACACCCATTTCAGGGATCATCCCGAAAAGAACATCAAAGTTAGGAACGACTTTTCGCATCGAAGCGACGATCACTGCGGGTATTTTTTTGATCACCATGTGGTAGCTCTCTTCTGTCTGCTGCAAATACCCCTCGATTTGAGAGAGCATCGACATTCGTTCCGCGATTTCTTGCAGTAGTTGCTGCTTTTTACGTTGCAGGATCTGCTGTTCGCTTTCCCCATCTTGAGCACGCTTGATTTCTTCGATGCTATAGCCGATTCTTCGGAGTGCCAGCAGCCGATGCAGCGGTTCTATTTGGCTAGAGCGATAGTAGCGATACCCATTGTCTGGATCAATGAAGCAAGGATGTAATACCCCCACCTCATCATAATAGCGCAGCGTTTTGATCGTGACTTGGTTCATTTTAGAAAATAAACCGATTCGATAAAGTCTTTCTTCTATTTTTTCACATACTTTTTCCATAACGACCTCCTTTACTCCCAACGAAATAGTTTTACAGCGAAACCAAACCCTACTATTGTAATGACCACCAGAAGGATCAGGACAACTCTCGGATTTCCTATCGGCTGATTCAAGCTCACACTTTTCAATAATTGGACGCCTTGCGTCAGAGGCAGAACATTCGCCGCCCGTTGCATTCCTTTAGGAAACAGTTCAAAGGGAATCACCGCCCCAGATAAAAACAGCATGGGAAAATATACTAGACTACAAACCAGATTGGCGATTTTCAAATTCTTACATAAGCTGGCAATCAGTAATCCCAAACTATACATCGACAGCATCACCAGAAAATAACTGGCGATCAACCATCCCCAGCTCCCCTGCATGCGATAGTCGAGAAAAAACGTCGCAACAAAGATCAGCAATCCCGCAGACACCAGCGCAGTCAACATCGCTACAAGTACCTGCGCGGCAATCAAATGTCCGGGCGATGCAGGGGTCACAAAGAAATGCTTGAGGATTTTTTTGTCCCGATAATCACAGATCGTTAAGGGGATTCCCATGAAGGCGGTGGCGCAGATACCTACGACCAGAAGGGAGCTGAAGCTGCTGTCTAAAAACGTATACGCGGTATCTCCCGCCTGTTGGTTTCCAGCGATCATCGTTGTTAACAACAATACACCCAAAGGCATCACGATCCCGAAAAGCACGCCATCGATCGAACGAATCGCTAACCGTCCTTCGATTTTGGTCAAACGAATGATCTTATTCATTGTTTTCCTCCCCCACATACCAAAGATACGCATCCTCTAAATTGTTCTGTGAACTCTCTGTCAGCAGCTCTGGGACAGTTCCCTCCACCACAAGACGGCCTCCCTTGATCATGTAGATACGATCGCAAAGAATCTCGGCCTCCTCCATATAATGGGTCGTCAAAAAAATCGTCAACTTTGTTTCTTTAAGTGCCAATAGTGTTTGCCAAACATTTCTGCGGGCTTCAGTATCTAGTCCTGTCGTCAGTTCATCTAAAAAAATAATCTCTGGATCAGGAATCAGCGCCAACAAGATGGAGAGCTTTTGCTTTTCCCCGCCAGATAATTTCTCGACAAATTGCGTTTCAAAGGATTCTAATTTGAATAGCCGAAGCAATGCGCGATAGTCCCGGGGCTGCTGATACAAACTCGCAAGCTCTTGGCACAATTCACCGACCCGAATAGACGTTTGATAGCTTGAAGATTGCAATTGCACACCGACCTTTTCGAATACTTGACGACGGCGGCTTCGCGGGTCCAAGCCTAAAATATTAGCGGACCCTTGATCTGGCCGCTTTATTCCTAACAGCGTTTCGATAGTCGTCGTCTTCCCCGCTCCGTTTGGTCCCAATAGACCAAAAACCTCTCCTTGTTTGACGGCAAATGACAGGTGATCAATAAGTGTCTTTCCTTTGATTTCTTTTGTTAATCCTTCTGCGACAATAACATTTTCCATTGTGATCTCCCCCTTCCTTAACAGCATAATGTCTCCTGTTAAGGGAGGGTCAAGAGGCGTAAAAAAATTATTCACGGGGTGTAACTATAAAGATCGTTCCTTCTTTTTGATAGCCTTGCTTTTCATAATACGGATCGACATCGCTCATGACATAGACCGTTTGCTCTGGATACTCTTTGCACACTTGCTCCATTAAATAGCGCCCAAAGTTTTTCCCTCGGCAGGAGGCGTCAACCAGCAGATCATAAACATACACGCCAAACCCATCATCCTCCCGACACCGTGCATAGCCGCAAAGTTTTTCTTCCTCAAAAAGAAGATAGGTCAAAGAAGTCTGCAACGCCCGTGTATACTTTTTTCTTCCCTCGCCAAAGCAATACGCCTCCCAATCGGCCTCTCTTTTCATCATTGAGAAAAGCGCCTCCTCATCCGCTTTCTGATACGCGCGGATATACCACCGATTTTCCATCGAAACACTCCTTTTTATTTTATGATATCAAATTCTCTCGTCTTCAGGATACCCCGAAGTCAAAAGTATCTGATTTTCCAAGTAAAAAGCCAAACGCCCTTTTACTTTCCATTTGAAAAGTAAAAAGGTGTTTGGCTTTACATATAGTAAGTGTTAGTCAAAAATACTTTACAGTTGACCCCCTGTTCAATGTTCAAAATAGTCTCTGGTCGCTTGTTCATCTTGCTCCAACTGACGAATCAGACCTTCTGCTGATTCAAAGGCCACTTGTCCCCGCAGCATATGGTACCAGCGAACAACGACCTTTTCCCCGTAAATATCTTCGTTAAAATCCAAAATATTGATCTCAACTGTCAGCATCCGGTTGGTCCCGAAGGTATCGTTGTGTCCGATAGACCCCATTGCCGGATACCACTGTTCGCCGACTTTGATCTGGTTCACATAGACACCTTCCTTTGGCAGCTTCATATCCTCTGGAACCTGGATATTCGCTGTAGGATAGCCTAACGTTCTGCCGCGTGCTTCTCCGTGTATCACCGTTCCTGTCGTTTCATACACGTAGCCCAATAAATGATTCGCTTCATCTAGACGCCCTTCAGAAAGCAAGCGTCGAATCCGCGAAGAGCTGATTTTTTCTGATTCATTTTCTTCGGTTTTTTTAGCCACAATAATAGAATCAAACCGATCCTTCGCATATTTAGGCAAGTTTTTGGCATCCGCTGTTTGATCTTTCCCAAAATTATAATCAAAGCCTGAAACAGCTACTTTCGCGTGGAGCCCTACAATGTATTGATCCACAAATGCTTGCGGCTTCAAAGCTGCAAATGACGAGGTGAAGGCTACCTCATACAATACGTCCACGCCTAATTTCGCCATCCGCTTTTCCTTTTGCTTCAATGTAGAAAGGTATTGGATCGGCTTGCTTTGAACCTGTTGGAATACGACCGCAGGATGCTGATTGAAGGTCATTACAGCAAGCTTCAATTGTCTTTCCTGCGCGATTTGTTTTCCTCTATTGATGACTTCTTGATGTCCTTTATGCACGCCATCAAAAAAACCCAGTACCAATACGCAGTCTCCCGCGGGAATTTCTTCTGGTTTATACGGATGACGCAGCTTTACGATTTCCATGTGCTATACCTCATTTCGAATCACTTTACTTGGCTTTAAAAGCCCTGCTTTTTCTGGATGCTGTTTATATAAACTAACTAATTGATTTCGATAGAAAAAAGCGATCAGCTCATCGGGCATGCTTTTTAAGCCGAATGCTTTTAAAGGCAAGACCTGCCCGTTTTTCACTTTTTGCCACGCCTCGTCGCTCAAGTCAATTCGAGGAAAGTCTTTCATCGCCTCTTCGATCGGCTGCAAGGCCTGATCAATGCGTCCCTCTTCCATCAGTTCACTGACTTTTGCCAATGTGACTGCCTGTCCTGCTGAAAATCCGCCGCTCGCTAGCCGAGTCAGGTCAGACATATGTGCCGGGTATCCAAGATTTGAACCAAGATCGACAGCCAGAGTCCGCACGTAGGTCCCTTTCCCGCAGGTCACTTGGAAGCGCCAGCTTTGCGTGTGGTTCTCGGCATCGTATACTGGCGTGGTCGTTCGCTGAAACTGGTCGATGACCGCTTCACGTGTTGGACGCTCTACAGCTTCGCCTGCGCGAGCATACTCGTACAAGCGTTTCCCATTGACTTTGACGGCAGAATACATTGGCGGTATTTGTGTGATGGTACCGATAAAAGTCGCCATCATTTGATCGATTTCCTCAGCGGTCAACGGAGCCTCTACCGCTTTTTTCTCTACGATTTCGCCACTGCGATCCTCCGTAGTAGTGGAAAAGCCTAGAGTAATTTCTCCCTCATAAATCTTTCCGCTGTCTTGCAGGTATTCGATTACCTTCGTTCCTTTTCCAATACAGATCGGCAGGACACCATCCACGTCAGGATCTAATGTTCCTCCATGACCGACTTTTTTTGTTTGTAAGATTTTTCTTAATTTAAAGACACAGTCATGACTCGTCATACCGCGCTCTTTCCATAACGGTAAAATACCGTCCATCGCTGTTTCCTCATTTCCTTCTATAATCAACGTTCCCATTATAGCATAGCTGATCTCAGAATTGGCAAGTCGTGACCGCAGCAAACAGGTTTTCCACCCATAAAGACCAGCAGCGGGAAAAACACTTCACAAAGACTTTGGAACAGCTTATCTGCTTTTACAAATGAAAAGGATTTTCTCTAACTCCTTTCCAAATGAAAGGTATTTGACCCGATAACTTTACATTTGAAAAGGAAAAACAGGATTTGCTTTTCATTTGAAACGCAAAAAAAACCGTCATCGCTAAATGACGGTTGAGCTTAATAATGCTTCTCTTTTGCTTTTTTCTTTTGTCGTCGACGGTTGATTGCAAAGGTAATACTTGGTTCTGAGGGCTGCTGCATCGCATAAGACTCCAACTGATTCACTTGATGGCGGTAATTATTCGCCGCGATATTGGTGATCTCATCCTCCGCCTCGAATTCATCAATGATCTTTCTTTCCAAGTAAAACCCGCGGATCAGTTCCTTCGCGTACAACGGGTCCTGTTGGATCAAATACGTTCCGAACAACCCATGTCCGCTGACCTGATGCATCAAATTTTTTCGCTCATCAACGAAGAAATCAATCAATTCTTCGTCGTACACATCTCTCAAGTTTTCCAAGCTGTCTAATATTGCTTCACTGTTGCGAATAAATATTTTTCTCAACGAGGAAATATCCTGATTGTCCACGGTTTCTTTCCGCTTTTGACGCCGTTCCCAAAACATTTTCGGATGCATGATCACGCGGATGATCCGCCGCACAAAAATCAACCAAAAACTAAGCAGAGACAGCATTTGAGTGGTCACAGATTCCGAAACATTCGAGATAAAACGAGAATAAAGACGATAGGCACCCGAATCGATTTGATGCCTTCTAAAGCTTTCATCCAACCCATCCCGTTCGACGGAAATGATCAACGCTTGAATCTCCTGAAATTCTTGCTGCGCACTTTCGGGCATTGAATTATTGAAGACTTGTTGAATCCGTCCTTGATAATTCGCAATAACGGCCAGCAAAGCAAAGCGTTCTTTCTCACTGAGCTTTTTCGTATCTAAGTCGCCATATAGCTCACTGGTGACTTCTCGAAGAATCAACATTAATTTTGGATCGGTAGGAGGAACGACCTCCCCTTCAGAGAGGATCGGCAACAAGATCATCCCGATGATCAAGGTCAAAAACGTCACACTTGCCGTAATGAATAGCAGCAATGAACGTTCAGGAAAATCCATGCCGTTGATAGACGTTGGTAAAATAAAAATCGTCGCAATGCTGACGGTCCCTTTTACTCCGCCAAAAGTCAGTAATAATCGATCTCTTAACTGCTCATGACTTTTCTTCCAGCCTTGTGTAAAGAAATAAAAACTGCTGACAAATAAAAAACGAAGAACAAAGAGAAGTACTGTCAGCATCAATACGATTTCCAAAAGATGGAAATTTGAATAATTTCTGCTATTCCACACAGGTGAAAATACTTGTGACAGCTCAATTCCTAAAAAGATAAATACTAATGCATTCAGCATGAAGCTGATGGTGTTCCATGAAATTTCTGTTACATTGGACAATTGCGCTTCGAATAAATTGACTCGACGGAATCCCGTGGCCTGCAGTACGCCTGTCACGACCGCTGCGATGATCCCTGAAGCGTGAAACAGCTCTGCAATGAAATACGCCGCAAAGGGCAAAATCAATTCGATCAATAAATACGCCGAGACATCCTGTGCCGAAATTCGTTCAATGATCTTGATGATTTCATTTTTGATCCAAATAATCATTAATCCAACCAGCACGCCGACAATACTCGATTCCAATAAGGAAATCGACGCATCCGCGGCAGAAAACTGGCCCGTCAGCAACGCCGCCACGGCAAACTGAAAGGCGGTTACACCCGTCGCATCATTGATCAGCCCCTCGCCCTCCAAGACGTGCATGACGGATTCAGGGATGTTTAGACGCTTAGCCAGCGAATTGACTGCAACAGCATCTGTTGGTCCTAGCGACGCCCCAAACGCTAAACAGGCGGCGAGAGGGATCGTAGGAATAATCCCGTGCAACACATAGCCTAGACCAAACAACGTGAAAATCACGCCGCCAAATGCAAGAACCAAGATCAATTTGAAATGCTTCAAGATCGATGGGATATCTGCCGTCTCGCCTTCACGAAACAACAGCGGCGCGATGATCATTACTAAAAATACTTCTGGTTCAAAGTTGATGGAATTGCCGACTTCGGTGAAGCCAAGAATGATCCCAACAATGATCTGAATCATAAACATAGGAAAAGACGGAAAAACTTTTGCTAAAACATTCGATAAGGTTATGGCAATGGCTAAAATGATGATGATCTCAATTAAGCCCATTCACTCACCTCTTGGAACAATTCTCTTTTGCCTTGAATAATAATTTTAAAAACTCTCTTTTTTTCTTGATAATACGGTCCTCAAGCTCCGTTAATTCTTTCGATTCACCATCTAATGAAAGCTGGGCCCGTTTCGTTTCCATACGTAACAATTCATGCTTCATTCGTTCCAACTTGCGTGAAGTCAAAACACTGATTCGTTTAATTTTTTGTTTCACGGCTTTACGCTCTTCCGGACTTAAATTTTCAAACTCCTTATGAAGAGCCTTCATCCGTTCTTCAAACTCTGTAGTCATTTTAGACTTTGCCTCCTTGACAATATCCAGCAAAAGGATTACTAACAAACATCATACACTGTAACAGGATTTACTCAATATTGCAAAAAAGAACCCGAAAAAATTTTCCAGGTTCTAACAAATTTATTCTTTATTTAAGTTGCGGATCATTTGATCAATTTTAGAACCGTATTCAACGGATTCGTCCAATTCAAAAAACAATTCCGGTGTCTTATAGATAGACAAAGCATGGCCCAATTCACGACGGAACAAGCCGCTTGCTTTCGTCAATCCTTCTTGCGCTTTTTCTTTATCTGAAGCTTTATCAGACAATAAACTGTAATAAATCGTCGCTTGCTGCAAGTCTCCAGTGACGTGAACATCGGTGATGTTCACGTCTTGGACCCGCGGATCACGAACTTTCTTCCGTAAGACGTCATTGACTTCTTTCAGAATTTCTTGAGCGAGACGACGATCGCGATAATTTGGCATATCGATTGCTCCTTTGTTCGTTTTATTAGTTTTTCCGCTCTGCCAGGTAACGCACGCTAGCAGAAAACAGAGATTATTTTGGTTTGATTTCTTCCATTACAAAGCCTTCAATAACATCGTCCACTTTGACGTCGTTGAAGTTTTCGATCATCGCACCACATTCAAAGCCCATCTTGACTTCCTTCACGTCATCTTTGAAACGTTTCAGACTTGCAAGCTTGCCTTCAAGGATAACGATACCGTCACGGATGATACGGACGCCGCTGTCCCGTTGGATCGAGCCTTCAGTAACGTAACAACCAGCAATGGTTCCAACTTTAGAAACTTTGTACGTTTCACGAACGGTCATTTGACCAGTGATTTTTTCTTCGTATTCAGGATCAAGCATCCCTTTCATCGCTGTTTCGATTTCTTCGATTGCTTTATAAATGATCCGGTGTAAACGAATATCTACTTCTTCAGCAGTTGCTTGTTGTTTTGCTTGCGGTGTCGGACGAACGTTAAATCCAATGATGATCGCGTTACTTGCTGCAGCTAAGGTAACATCACTTTCGTTAATGGCACCAACAGCAGAATGGACGATCTTCACACGTACGCCTTCAACATCGATTTTGTTCAATGATGCTGCTAATGCTTCAGCCGAACCTTGAACGTCTGCTTTGATGATGACGTTAACTTCTTTCAATTCGCCTTCTTTAAGGGATTCGAACAAGTTGTCTAAGGTGACGCGGGCACTGGCACTGCGATGTTCAAGCAATGCACGTTTCGCACGCTCTTCCCCTGCAGCACGAGCTGTTTTTTCGTCATCGAAGATCGCAAAACGATCGCCTGCCTGCGGAACATCGTTCAACCCAGTGATTTCCACTGGTGTCGCAGGTCCTGCAGATTTTTCACGACGACCAATATCATTTGTCATCACACGAACACGACCATACGTGTTCCCGACAACGATTGGGTCTCCGACGTTCATCGTCCCTTGTTGAACCAATAGCGTTGCAACGGGTCCTTTACCTTTATCTAGACGAGCTTCGATAACTGTTCCGATTCCGTGTTGTGTCGGATCAGCTTTCAAATCTTCCACTTCAGCAACTAACAGAATCATTTCTAATAGTTCATCGATGTTTTGGTTGAACTTCGCTGAGATCTCAACAAAGATCGTATCGCCGCCCCATGCTTCAGGAATCAATTCATATTCGCTTAATTCTTGCATCACGTGTTGTGGGTTCGCACCTGGTTTATCGATCTTGTTCACCGCTACGATGATCGGCACTTTCGCCGCTTTCGCGTGGTTGATCGCTTCGATCGTTTGCGGCATCACACCATCATCAGCCGCAACGACTAAGATCGTGATATCGGTGATACTCGCTCCACGAGCACGCATACTTGTAAACGCCGCATGTCCTGGTGTATCCAAGAATGTGATCGGTTTTCCGTTAATATCGATTTGGTACGCTCCGATATGCTGCGTGATACCACCTGCTTCGCCGCTTGTTACGCGTGAATGACGTAATGTATCAAGCAACGTCGTTTTACCATGGTCAACGTGCCCCATGATCGTAACTACTGGTGGACGAGAGACTAGATTTTCTTCGTTTGCGTCTTCCACATCAAAGAAACGGTCAATATCCGCAATATCAATCGTGATTTTTTCTTGGGGTTCAATCCCGTAATCAGTAGCTAACAGTTCGATCGTATCTTTATCCAATGGTTGGTTTTGGTTGACCATCACACCCATCATGAATAATTTCTTGATGATCTCAGCTGGTTCGCGATAGATTTTTTTAGCGATATCCGCTACGTTCATGCCTTCTGTATATTCCAATACTTCTGGCAATTCACGGAATTTACGTGGCGGTACAGCAGGTTTGTTGCTTTGTTGCTGTTTGCCTTTTTTGCCTTTTTTGTTGAATCTGTTTTTATTACGGTTTTGATTGCCGCCAAAACTGTTGTTGCGGTTTTGGTTGCCATAGTTATTTTTATTGCGGTTTTGGTTGTTGCTTTGAGTTGATCCTGATACGCCTTGGTTCGAACGTTGCGCTTGTCCTTGGCCTTGATTGCTGCCTTGTGCCGGACGTTGGCCTTGATTTTGACGTTGCGCATTATTTGCACTGCCTTGTGCCGGACGTTGGCCTTGATTTTGGCGTTGTGCATTGTTTGCACTGCCTTGTGCCGGACGTTGACCTTGGTTTTGGCGTTGTGCGTTGTTTGCTCCGCCTTGTGCTGGACGTTGGCCTTGATTTTGGCGTTGTGCGTTGTTTGCTCCGCCTTGCGCCGGACGTTGGCCTTGATTTTGGCGTTGTGCATTGTTTGCTCCGCCTTGTGCTGGGCGTTGGCCTTGGTTTTGGCGTTGTGCATTGTTTGCTCCGCCTTGTGCTGGGCGTTGCCCTTGGTTTTGGCGTTGTGAGTTGTTGTTCGCACTGCCTTGCGCTGGACGTTGTTGTCCTTGGTTTTGACGCTGCGCATTGTTTGTATTGCTTTGAGTTGGACGTTGTTGTCCTTGGTTTGAACGGTTTACGTTCGCTGAGTTGTTCTGTCTATTATTTTGTGTCAAGTCTTTATTCCCTTTTCTATTCTGGAAATTTGGGTTGTTCTTCGAGCTCTTTCCATGGAATTTTGGTTTTTCGTGCTGGTTAGCTGATGGTTTTGCTTGAGTAGTTGGTTTCGGCTTGCTAGAAAAAGCTTGTTTCAATTTTGATTCATCATCCCCGGATAATGAACCCATATGATTATTCACATCAATCCCTAAAGTTTGTGCCTTTTCTACAACATCCTTACTCGATTGATTCACTTCTTTGGCAAATTCGTATACTCTCTTTTTTCCCATGCAATCACCTTCCTAACCTGTTATTAACGTCATAATTTTGTTGGCGAACCCTTGGTCTAAAACCCCGATAACTTTGCGAGGTTTGCCAATCGCACCTAAAATCTCTCCTTGCGTAAATTCGACAACATATGCCGCTTGATAGTACTTACTTTTATCTGATACTTTCTTTTGAGTATTTTCACTCGCATCAGTGGTAACAATCACGAGAGCCACTTTGTGTTTCCGGATCTCATTGATTGTCATTTCTTCTCCTGTGATCAGTTTGCCTGCACGCATTGCAAGGCCTAACATGTTCAAGGCCTTCTGTTTATTCATTGCCGAAGAGCTCTTTTCTGGCTTTTTGGTGTTTCACATAATCAAGCAATTCTTGATAAAAATCATCACTCAATTCGGTTCCCAATGTCCGATCTAAGATGTGCTTTTTCCACGCTTCCTCGACTTCCGCCGGTTCTAACGCAACGTAGGCACCTCGTCCCGGTTTTTTGCCGGAAGGATCAATCGAAACTTCTCCTTCTTTGGACTTGGCGATACGAATCAATTCTTTTTTGGGGAACATTTCACCGGATACAACCGATTTTCGCAAAGGAACTTTTCTTTTTTTCATTTGCTGTCCTCCTAATGAATTATTGGTCCGTTTGATCGGAAGGGATATTTTCTTCGTCTTCGATCATCTCATCGACTGTAACTTCCGCTTCTGATTCGATGTCTTCTACTTCCGTTTCGATTGCTTCCACTTCAGAAGTGATTTCTTCTACCTCAGTTACGATTTCTTCTACTTCTGTTTCGTCATAGTTTGCATAAAATTCTTCCATGTCCGATTCAGATTTGATATCAATCTTATGAGCGGTCAACTTAGCAGCAAGACGCGCATTCTGACCGCGCTTACCGATAGCCAATGACAATTGGTAATCCGGAACTACGACGGTACAAACTTTTGGATTGTCGATATCAAAGATGACATCTTCAACTTGCGCTGGATTTAAAGAGTTTGCGATAAATACCGCTGGGTCTTCATTCCATTCAACAATATCCATATTCTCGCCTTTTAATTCATTTACAATAGCTTGAACACGTTGTCCTTTTGGCCCAACACAGGTTCCGACTGGATCAATGTTAGGGTCCGTAGAACGAACAGCCACTTTTGCACGATCTCCAGCTTCGCGTGCGATGCTGACGATCTCCACGATTCCATCATAAACTTCAGGGATCTCTTGTTCAAATAAACGACGCAGTAAATCTGGATGACTACGGCTTACAAAAACTTGCGGTCCTTTTGATGTATTTTCTACACGAGAAACATACACTTTGATACGGTCATGTGGTTTGTAATGTTCATTCGGCATTTGATCTTGCTTTGAAAGAACAGCTTCGATCTTCCCTAAATTCACATAGATGTAACGATTGTCTTGACGTTCTACTACACCTTGCATGATATCTTTTTCATAGGCGCTGTACTCGTTATAGATAATGCTGCGTTCTGCTTCACGAACACGTTGCAAGATTACTTGTTTGGCTGTTTGAGCAGCGATTCGACCGAAGTCTTTGGGTGTTACTTCAAAACGGATCGTATCACCGATTTCATACGCTGGGTTGATTTCCATCGCATCTTTCAGTGAAACTTCCAATTGTGAATCCATTACTTCTTCCGTAACTTCTTTCACGGCATAAACATGAATGTCTCCCTTTTTTTCGTTGAATTCCACTTCAACGTTTTGAGATTGACCATAATGACGTTTGTAAGCAGATACTAATGCTGCTTCCAACGCGTCGATCACGATTTCCTTCGAAACACCTTTTTCTGCTTCTAGAGTATCCAACGCATTCAGCATTTCTTTACTCATTTTAACTTTCCTCCTACTAATATATCTATTCTTAAAATTCGCTATACATATTATTTAGTTCGCTTACTAAATATAAAGGCTAGCTCGTTAATAACGTATGGATTTTTCTAACGTAAAAATTCCAGAGAATCTCGTACGCATACCATTTTATTAATTAAAATTCGATCGCAAAACGGGCTTTCGCGATATTTTTCCGCTCAAAGACCATGTCTTTGGTGCGCGTTTTAATTTTCACTGTCAATGTCAATTCATCTTCAGTCAATTCCTTTAAAAAGCCTTGATACTGCTTTTCTCCATCAATGTTTTGATAAAGGGAAACATTGATGTATTGTCCCATCGCGTTTTGGTAATCTTCTTCTTTTTTCAATGGACGTTCGGCCCCTGGCGAAGAAACCTCTAAAAAATAAGCTTGAGGGATTGGATCAGGATCGATCGAATCTAATTTATCGCTGAGTTTTTCACTGACGAAGGCACATTCTTCAATGTCAATACCGCCCTCTTTATCAATAAATACTCTTAAAAACCAGCTTTTTCCTTCTTTAATAAACTCCACTTCGACTAGTTCGAAGTTTTGTTCATCCAAAATTGGTGTTACTAAGTCAGTCACTGTTTCGACTACACTGCTCAAACTGTCAGCCTCCTTTAATCCATTAAAAAGAGTGAGCGAAAAATCCGCTCACTCACCATCAGTCTATGATTACATTGTTATAGTAGCATAAATCTACTGAAAATTCAACCGCATCATTTTCACGCTGGAATTTTCTTTCATTTAAAGGTTGAATTTATCTTTTTCTTTACATATCGAACAATGAAAGCTGATTCTCATCAGGCAAATCTTTCAATACACCATGAGTATCCATATATTCGATCAATGTTTTCGATACCTTCCCGCGCGAGGCTAAATCTTCTTTAGAGAGGAAAATGCCATCCTTACGAGCTTCAACGATTTGTTTTGCCACGTTCAGACCAAGACCAGGCACAGCACGGAACGGTGCGATCAAGGTATCCCCGTCAATGACAAAATCTTGAGCGTCTGATTTATACAGGTCAATCATGCCAAAGTGGAAGTCCCGCTCCAGCATCTCGTTGCATAATTCCAAGACAGTCAATTGGTTCTTTTCTTTCGTTGACGCATCCATTCCTTTGTCAGTGATAGCTTTCATCGCCGCTTTGACTGCATCTTTCCCTTTTGCCATCGCAACGAGATCGAAATCGTCCGCACGAACAGAAAAATATGCACAATAATAAAGGATCGGATAATAGACTTTGAAATAAGCCACCCGCAGCGCCATCAGTACATAGGCGGCCGCATGGGCTTTCGGGAACATATACTTGATCTTCGAACAGGAATCAATGTACCAGTCCGGCACATTGTTCTCTTTCATCGCTGTCAGATAGGTCTCACGAAGTTCGTCGTCAATTTTATTCCATTGCCCTTTACGTACTGTTTCCATGATCTTGAAGGCCATTCCGCTATCAAGTCCTGCATGGATTAAATAAACCATGATATCGTCACGACAGCCGATAACTTCTGCCAAGTTGGCTTCGCCGCGGCTGATCAATTCTTCAGCGTTTCCTAACCAAACGTCCGTACCATGAGACAACCCAGAAATCTGCAATAACTCAGCAAACGTCGTTGGTCCCGTTTCTTCTAACATTCCCCGAACGAAACGTGTTCCAAACTCAGGAATACCTAGTGTCCCGGTTTTAGAGTAAATCTGATCAGATTCAACACCCAAGACTTGCGGGCCAGCAAAAATCTTCATTACTTCAGGATCGTCTGTCGGGATCGTTTTCGGATCAATACCTGATAATTCTTGCAGCATCCGAATAACCGTTGGGTCATCGTGGCCCAGGATATCAAGCTTCAATACATTGTCATGGATCGAGTGGAAGTCAAAGTGTGTCGTCTTCCATTCTGAATTCCGATCATCCGCCGGGTATTGGATCGGTGTAAAATCATACACATCCATATAATCCGGAATTACGATGATGCCGCCCGGATGCTGACCTGTCGTACGTTTGACGCCTGTAGCACCTTTTGCCAACCGATCAACCTCGGCATTCCGAAAATGCAAATTGTGATCTCGTTCATACCCTTTAACAAATCCAAAGGCTGTTTTATCAGCGACCGTACCGATCGTACCTGCACGATACACATACTCTTCCCCAAACAGAACTTTCGTGTAGTTATGGGCCTCAGGTTGATAATCACCAGAGAAGTTCAAATCAATATCGGGAACTTTATCTCCATGGAAACCTAAAAATGTTTCAAAAGGAATATCGTGGCCATCCTTATTCAAGCGCGCACCACACTTCGGACACGCCTTTTCAGGCATATCGAAGCCGGACCCGTAAGAACCATCCTCAAAGAATTCAGAGTATTGGCATTCAGGGCAATAATAATGAGGCGGCAAAGGATTCACCTCAGTGATCCCTGTCATGGTCGCCACAAAACTAGAGCCCACGGAACCACGAGAACCAACTAAGTACCCATCTGCATTACTCTTATGAACCAATTTTTGAGCGATCAAATAGATAACAGAGAACCCGTTCCCAATGATCGAAGTCAATTCTTTTTCCAACCGCTTTTCAATGATCTCTGGCAACGGATCACCGTACAATTCCCGCGCACGGTCATAACTTAATTTTTTGATTTCTTCTTCTGAACCAGGGATCTTCGGTGTATATAGATCGTCCTTAACTGGAACAATCTCTTCGCAGGTGTCTACGATGGCGTTGGGTCCATCAACGACTATTTCTTTGGCTAATTGAGGACCTAAGAAACTAAACGCCTGCAGCATTTCATCCGTCGTTCGGAAATGGACATCCGGTAAGCTATGACGATTCAGCGGGTTTGCGCCCCCCATCGAACTAATCAAGATTTTCCGATAGATCGCATCTTCTTTATTCAAGTAATGGACATCCCCTGTTGCCACGACCGTTTTATTAAGATCTTTTCCGATCTGGATCAAATTCCGCAAGATATCTTCTAAGTCCGCTTCATTTTTCACCAGTTCCTGTTCAATCAACGGTGCATAAACTGCTTTGGGCATAACTTCGATATAATCGTAGAACGCCGCGCGATTTTTCGCCTCTTCGACTCCCTTTTGCATCATTGCTTCAAAGATCTCACCTTGCGAACAAGCAGACCCTATCAATAAATTTTCTCGTAATTTATTTAATTGGGAGCGTGGAATTCTCGGTACCCGTTCAAAATATTCAATGTTGGACATAGAGATCAATTTGAATAGGTCTTTCAATCCTGCTTGATTTTTTGCCAAAATCGTCGCATGGAAAGGACGGGCGCGTTTGTAAGAATCGCCTTCACCAACATGGTCGTTCAACTGATCATGATAAGTCATCTCATGCTTCTCAATTGCTTCTTTGACAAAGATCCATGCTAAATGCCCTGTCGCCTCCGCATCATACACTGCTCGGTGATGTTGCTCCAGATTCACACCAAATTTCTTTGTTAGAACCCCTAAACCGAAACGCTTAAATTCAGGATATAAGAAACGTGCCAGCTCTAAAGTGTCAATAACTGGATTTGGTGTTTCCGGCATATCATGACGAACATACGTCGTGTTGATAAAGCCGATATCGAAGGTTGCGTTATGGGCGACTAAAATCGCACCCTCACAGAATTTTTCAAACAATTCCATGACTTCTTTTTCTGGCTTAGATCCTCGAACCATTTCGTCCGTGATCCCTGTCAAGTTGATGGTCGTTTCTGACAATGGATGTCCTGGATCAATGAATTCCTCAAAGGTCTCAACGACATTCCCTTTGTGCATTTTGACTGCGGCTAACTCGATGATCGTATCGTAGACGGCAGATAACCCGGTGGTTTCTACGTCGAATACGACATAGGTAGCATCCGTTAATGATTCATGTGCATCATTATAAGCAATCGGAACACCGTCAGATACGACATTAGCTTCCACGCCGTAAAGAATCTTTACGCCTGCTTTTTTCCCTGCCGCATGGGCATCTGGGAACGACTGCGCGCCGCCATGATCGGTGATTGCGATTGCTCGATGTCCCCATTTTCCTGCTTGAGCGACTAAATCGCTGGCGCTGTTGATGGCATCCATGGTGCTCATATTGGTATGCAAATGCAATTCTGATCGTTTTTCAGTTGCCGTATCTTGACGTTCCGGATGCTTCACTTCTTGGATATCCTGCGCATTCATAACAAGGTCACGCATAAACGTGTCCTCTTGCACACTTCCTCGAACACGAATCCAGCTCTTATTAGCGATTGCCTCAAAGATCGCCTCGTCTTTCTCACCATTAGAGAATTTTTTCACCACAAAAGAAGAGGTGTAGTCTGTCATTTTCAAAATCAAGATTTTACGTTTTGAGCGTAATTCGCGAACTTCTTTATCGAAAATAAACCCTTCAATAGTAATGCGGCGTTCTTCTTCAATAATATTGCCCATTGGTGTAATTGCTTCGTCTGAGGGGATGTTGCGCCCCATTTGGATCGGACCGTCAAAATGAGCGGCTTGTTCCTTCTGTTCTTTTTTCTTTGATTCATATTGCGCTAAGCTGGCTGCCGCTTGTTCTTGCATGGCTTGGGCCTGCTCTTGTTTTCGTACTTCAAATTCCTGTAACTTCTTATCTGCCTGTTCTTTATCTACTTCTGGATCTACCCGCAGATGTGGGAATCCATAAGAGACTAGATTTTCTTCAATCAATGGCAGATATTG
Organism: Enterococcus sp. AZ048; assembly: GCF_051715125.1. Classification (NCBI taxonomy): domain Bacteria; kingdom Bacillati; phylum Bacillota; class Bacilli; order Lactobacillales; family Enterococcaceae; genus Enterococcus; species Enterococcus sp. AZ048. The sequence continues at coordinate 1,842,045 of NZ_JBIOTD010000001.1, forward strand.
CTGTCTCAAAAATGGAATAACGGTTTCGTTATCTATCAATAAAACGATCCGTTTTCCTTGGATCAACGGCAAGGGCTTGCTCAATACCTGCTTCACTAGCGGGGTATCGCAATCCTGTTCTCCTAAGGCCAATTGCCAATAATTCTGCAACAGTTCCTCTTCAAACTGATTCTCTTCCGGAACAATATGTACTTTCACTTTCGCTATAGATTGAAAGGCAAGTTGCAGCTTTTGATAGAACGTATAAAATAACTTTGCTGGTAGAATTTGCGGTGTCTGGATGAAAAACTCCCACACACGAGACTTTTCGTGAACGATCACTTCCTTGATCTCTGACGCTTGGATCATTGGGTGTTGCTGATCCGACTCTGCCAATTCAATTTGTCGTAATAAATTTTCAAATAATTCACGATTTTTAGACAAAAGGACATCTCCTTCACTTTTTCAAGTATGTTTCAGTATACCTGTTTTTTTTTATGATTGCATTAGAAAAAGGATCGAAAAAATTTCGATCCTTTCATTTAAAAAAAGAAACGTTGAATGTCATTCCATGTGACCAAAATCATCAAAAGCATGATAAACCCAAAACCGATCATGGTGATCAGTCCTTCTTTGTCTGGATCGAGTGGTTTCCCTCGAAGTCCCTCAATGATATTCAGGAGGATCTTCCCGCCATCGAAAGCTGGGATCGGCAGCAAGTTGACGATACCCAAATTGACTGAAAGCAGCGCCATTAAGTAAATGACTGTTTTAACTCCGGCACGTGACGCTTCTGCTGACATTTGATACATCATCACAGGTCCGCCAAGCTTATCCAGACTAAAGCCAGTAAAAAGTGAGCCTAGAGCGCCAAAAATACGTTTCATTAAATCCCAAGATTGAGTGAATCCGCCAACGATCTTATCGCCAACCCCAGTCTTCATGAAGGGGCTCACACCGATCTGACCGACCTTTTGTCCATTACTCTCTACACTTTTCGGTGTCATTTGCACGGTTTTTTCTTTGCCGTCTTGTTCAATGACAACAGCTAACTCTTTTCCTGGTTTTTTCGTGACAGTGTCCGTCAGATCATCCCAAGAAGAAATCTTTTTGCCGTCCACAGATACGATCGCATCGTGATCTTTAACCCCGGCAACAGCTGCGGGGCTGTCTGCCTGAACCCTCCCGATTTGGTTAGTGCTATAGTCAGCCACCCCGCCTTGTAAAAAGGCCAGTACAATAAACAGCAGGATCGTCAAAATGAAATTATTCATTGGTCCTGCAAAATTGGTCAAAATACGCGAGCCTAATTTCGCTGATTGAAATTGAACATCTCTCGGAGCAATCCGAACTTCTGTCCCATTTTCTTCAATGACTGTCGCATCATGTTGCACCTGGTACGTAGTCTCTCGGCTTTCATCACCATTGATGTAGCCTTTGATCGTCAAATCATCCACCAAATCGGCTGAAATAAGCTCCATCGGGATGCTGTTAGGCAATTGGATCTTTTTGCTGACGTTGATTCGTTTTACTTCGTTTTTCGGTGTCAGCTCAACTGATAACGGCATACCCGGACTTAATTCGGTCTCTTCGTCTTCCAGTCCAGCCATTCGTACGTATCCGCCAATTGGCAATAAACGCAATGTATAAGTGGTCCCGTCTTTTCCCATATGAGCAATCAGTTTTGGTCCCATACCGATCGAAAATTCTCGAACTAAAATACCTGAACGTTTCGCAAAGAAAAAATGTCCAAATTCGTGAACGATCACCAGGACACCAAAAACGATTAAAAATGTAATAATCGTACGCATAATTTTCCTACCTTCACTAGTTTCTTAGAAATAGTTTATCATAGTCTGTCAAAAAGATATTCCTTTCCCGATCATTTCATAGAAAATTTAAAAAAAGTCCGTGAATAACTCAAGGCTTGCTTATCAAATCATTTACAGCTTTTTATTTTTTGCCTTGCAGAGTTATTAACAACTGAGCTTCTTTGAATCGTTTCATATATTCAAGCACGAAAAAAAGAGCGTCTCCGCTCTTTTTAAAATACCCCTAATAAGTGCATCATCGGAAAAACAAACAACATGCTGTCGAACCGGTCTAAAATCCCACCGTGTCCTGGCAAGATGTTTCCTGAGTCTTTTACTCCGTAATGACGTTTGATCGCTGATTCGACAAGATCGCCAAATTGCCCCACAACTGAGAATACAATTGTAAAGAGGATCATCGTCACTAAATTGTGCTGGAATATATTTGGTTGGACTAAAAAGAAAACAACAGCGACGACCACTGCGCTGGCAATCCCTCCAAGCGCGCCTTCAATCGTCTTGTTTGGTGAAATATCCGGCCAAAGTTTATGCTTTCCTATTTGGCGTCCTACCATATATGCCCCTATATCTGTTGCCCAAACAACAAAGAATGCGAAAAGCAGAATAGGCAGACCGTCCGCACGAGCCGTGACTAGATTCTGAAACCCAACACCTACATATAAACTAGCGATGACCGGAAAACCCGCTTCATCGATCGTGTAGGTATTTTTAGACACAACAGAAAATCCTAGGATAATCATCACTGTTAAATAAAATAATAAAAAGTTGCTGTTAGAACCACTTAAAAATGGCATCCAGCGTTCCGCTGGTAAAACTAAAAAGACTGCGCCTAAAATAGAAAGTACTCCTTCAAAACTTAGGATCGCAAGACCCTTCATTCGAAATAGCTCATAGACACCTACCCCAGCTAGTACTGCTGCCGCTAATTCTACGGCGATCCCGCCAACGTACAAGATCGGTATAAAGATCGCTAATGCGACGACCGCTGTAATGACTCGCTGTCTCATTGTTCATCCCCCTTGTTTCTATTAAAATAATAATTTGTTTACCACGGTACCTTCTTCAGCTAAAGAGCCGAATGATCACGTGGTACGAATATCCTTATTCAATCCGCCAAAACGACGATTTCTTTGCTGAAAGGAAGCGATCGCTGCCTCTAAATGGTCGCCATCAAAATCTGGCCATAGTGCTTTTGTGAAGTACAATTCGCTATACGCCAACTGCCACAATAAAAAGTTGCTGATCCGCTCTTCACCGCTTGTTCGAACAACCAGCTCGGGATCTCTTAATTCTTTTGGCAGAAAACCGGTCATTAGATGTTCGCCTACGACATCATCATCAATGGTTTCGATGTCCAATTCATCCTCTTTGACCTCATTTGCCATCTGTTTAATTGCCGTAATGATCTCCGCGCGGCTCCCATAATTCAAGGCAAAATTTAAAACAAGCCCGTCGTTTTGCGCAGTTTGTTCGATGGCACGCTTCACTGCGTCTTGCGTATGTGAAGGCAAGTATTCTTCGTAGCCCATTACGTGGACTTGGACATTTTCTTCGATTAATTCTGGCACAAATGTATCAAAAAAATCTACCGGCAGCTGCATCAAAAAGCTCACTTCTTCTTCAGGACGTTTCCAATTTTCCGTTGAAAAAGCATAGAGTGTCAAAACCTTTACACCCAACCGATTGGCATGCTTTGTAATTTTTTTTACTGTTTCCATACCCTCTTTATGACCAGCGATCCGCGGCAAACGGCGGTTTTGCGCCCATCGGCCATTGCCGTCCATGATAACCGCGATGTGTTTTGGGACAGCTCCTTCTGGATCGAAAACGAAGGACGATTCCTCTGGTGTGTATTTTTGCTTTTGTGGAAAAAATCGTAACACCATGTTTTTTTCCTCCTTTATTGAGTTAACAAATTAGAAATACTTTTGAAAAGTCATCTGCCATTATAACAATAAAATGCGGGTATTCCTATGAAAATTAAATACCTTTAGGGTTTTTCAATGAATTTCCAGCTAGTACTCTTTCTATGTACACAACAAAAAACCTGAAGAAAGACTCTTCAGGTTTTTGAGAATTAAACTTCTAACAATTCTTTTTCTTTTTCAGCCACGATCGAATCGATCGCTTTGATGTTGTCATCCGTCAACGCTTGGATGTCTTTTTCAACACTACGCAAATCGTCTTCTGTCAAATCGCCATTTTTTTGTTGCTTTTTGTACTCATCCATCGCATCACGACGAATGTTACGAACAGCGACTTTCGCACCTTCAGACTCTTTCTTTACTTCTTTTGCTAATTCTTTACGACGTTCTTCCGTTAATTGTGGAATCACTAGACGAATGACATTTCCGTCATTCGCTGGATTTAAGCCAATATCGCTCGCCATGATCGCTTTTTCCACGTCAGTGATCATATTTTTGTCAAATGGTGTCACCATTAAGACGCGGGCTTCTGGAATCGTGATGGAAGCCATTTGGTTCACAGGTGTCGGCACACCATAATAATCAACAGTGATGCGATCAAGTAGGCTTGCGTTCGCGCGTCCTGCACGGATTTGACCTAATTGACGTTGCAAGGCTTCTTGTGCCTTTTTCATTTTGTCTTTTGCTGCGTTCATTACTTCATCTGCCATGCTATTTCCCCCTCACAGTCGTACCGATGTTTTCACCGAGTACAACACGTTTAATATTTCCTGGTTCATTCAAATTAAAGACAACAAGCGGAATATCATTGTCCATGCTTAACGAGCTAGCAGTTGAGTCCATCACTTGCAAGCCTTTAGAAATGACATCCAAATGCGTCAATTCTTCAAATTTCACTGCATTTTCATCAAGTTTTGGATCAGCTGAATAAACACCATCGACATTATTTTTTGCCATCAAGATGACGTCAGCATTGACTTCTGCTGCTCTCAATGCCGCAGTTGTATCCGTTGAGAAGTAAGGATTCCCCGTTCCACCTGCAAAGATCACGATCCGGCCTTTTTCAAGGTGGCGTTCTGCTTTACGACGAATATATGGTTCTGCGATCTGACGCATTTCAATCGATGTTTGAACACGAGTCGGTACATCAATATTTTCCAATGCATCCTGCAACGCTAATGCATTCATTACAGTCGCTAACATTCCCATATAATCTGCTTGTGCACGTTCCATTCCCATTTGGGCACCAATCTGTCCACGCCAAATGTTTCCGCCGCCGACGATGATGGCCATCTCGATTCCTAGATCATGAACTTCTTTGATTTCTTCAACGATTTCCTTGATCACGGGTGGATTGATCCCAAATTTTTCATCCCCTGCTAGGGCTTCTCCACTTAGTTTCAATACTACACGTTTATACTTTGGTTCATTCATCTCAATACCTCCACTGTCACTCTAATGATATTTTAGCATACTCTGTCTTTGAAGCGAGCCAAATTTGAATTTGCTTAAAAAAAGGGAGCGCACATCGTTCGTGCGTTCCCGACTGTTTTAAAAACAGAATTATTTTTTGATTTGGTTCATAACTTCTTCAACAAAGTTATCTTCGCGCTTTTCGATACCTTCGCCAACTTCGAAACGAACGAAGCTTTCAACTGTCGCATCTTTAGAAGATACATATTTTTCAACAGTCATGTCAGGATCCTTAACGAATGGTTGGTCAACCAAAGCGATTTCTGCTTTGAATTTGTTCAAACGGCCAATCACCATTTTTTCAACGATGTTTGCTGGTTTGCCTTCATTCAATGCTTGTTCAGTTAAAACAGCTTTTTCGTGTTCTAATTCTGAATCAGGGATTTGGCTTTCATTTACGTAACGAGGGTTGATTGCAGCAACGTGCATCGCAACGTCTTTTGCAACAGATTCGTCAGTTGTACCGTTTAATAGAGCTAATACAGCAATACGTCCGCCCATGTGTAAATAGCCGCCAAATGCTGCGTTATCGTCTTTTTCAACAACTTCAAAACGACGGAAGTTGATTCTTTCACCGATTACTTGTGTTGCTTCGATTAGAGCAGCTTCTAACGTTTCGCCTTTAGCGTTTGTTAATTTCATTGCTGCATCCATGTCAGCTGGTTTGTGTTCAGCAACTAATGCTGCGATTTCTTTTACTAGGTCTTGGAACATTTCATTTTTAGAAACGAAGTCTGTTTCAGAGTTCACTTCTACGATTGCAGCAGTATTTCCGTGGATCGCAACTGAAGCCAAACCTTCAGCGGCAATACGGTCATTTTTCTTCGCTGCTTTAGCCATACCTTTTTCACGTAAAAGATCAACAGCTTTTTCAATGTCGCCTTCTACTTCTACTAATGCACGTTTTGCATCCATCATACCTACGCCGGTCATGTCGCGTAGTTCTTTTACCATTTTAGCTGTTACGTCTGCCATTTTAAGGGCCTCCTTAGTTTTTCTAAAAAAGCTGCTTCAAAGGAATATATTTACTTTGAAGCAGCATATGCTACGAAATTATTCAGCTGATTCAGTAGAAGCGTTGTCGCCTTCCACTACATCAACGATTTCTTCGATTGAAGTGGCTTGTCCGCCATCTTCAGCTACGAAGTCTTCTTCAGCTACTTGATCTTCACCTTGGTTACCTTCGATGAACGCATCAGCCATTTTAGCAGTGATCAATTTCACGGCACGAATCGCATCATCGTTTGAAGGGATTACTACGTCGATTTCATCTGGGTCGCAGTTTGTATCAACCATAGCAACGATTGGAATGTTTAATTTGTGTGCTTCTTGAACAGCGATACGTTCTTTACGAGGATCAACGATATACATAACATCAGGGATGCGAGGCATATCAGCGATACCGCCTAAGAATTTTTCTAAACGTTCACGTTCTTTATTCAAACCAACAACTTCTTTTTTAGGCAATACTTCAAAAGTACCGTCTTGTTCCATTGCATTGATTTGTTTCAAACGAGCAATACGTTTTTGGATAGTGTCCCAGTTAGTTAAAGTTCCGCCTAACCAACGGTGGTTTACATAGTATTGACCAGCGCGGACAGCTTCTTCTTTGATTGCTTCTTGAGCTTGTTTTTTTGTACCTACGAACAATGCAACGCCGCCGTCTTCAGCAACATCTTTCATGTAGTCGTAAGCTGCATCTACTAATTTGACTGTTTTTTGCAAGTCAATGATGTAGATTCCGTTTCTTTCTGTGAAGATATATTTCTTCATTTTTGGGTTCCAGCGACGTGTTTGGTGACCAAAGTGTACGCCGGCTTCTAGTAATTGTTTCATAGACAATACTGACATTTGTGTTTCCTCCAATTGGTTTTTTGTTTTCCTCTCCTGCTCTCTTCTTTATAAGGAACTGACAAAGCAGCACCGCCTTACAAATCAAGTCAGAATGTGGATTTTATGTGCATAGTCGCCCACACACAATTAGTAATTATACAAGACTCTTTTTGATAAATCAATCTTTTTTATTTAGTACTCCATGAATTAATATTTATAAAGGAATACTGCTTAAAAAAGCTTTTTCTGCTATACTGAGTGCATAATTATCATTTTATCGATGCTCTTTTCTAAAGTTTTTTTCTGAACATCCCTCTTCTTGCGGCTTATAGGCTGCTGGAGCTGGAAAGCTTTAGAAACGTTCCTTCATTACATATAACTAAGGAGTTTTTTTATGCGCAAAAAAGACCGACATGAATTAATTAAAAAAATCATTACAGAAAATCCTATTCGCAATCAAAATGAATTGATGGATCACCTGCAGCACCACCAGGTTTCAGCGACTCAAGCGACTATTTCGCGTGATATCCGCGATCTAAAAATCGTAAAGACCATTGATGAATCTGGAAAGCCGCGTTTTGAATTGTTTCAAGAACAACAGGTTTCTACGGATGATGACGACATCAAACGGTTGATTCGGATGACCACAGAAGTCATCGTCAAAGTCGATACGGTTCAATTCATGACGATCGTCAGCACATTGCCAGACAATGCGCACTTGTTAGCTTCCGTATTAGACGACCTTTCTAGTGAGTTGATCGTCGCAACGATGGCCAGCTTCGACACGATCATTATTATTTCTAGAACCGCTGAAGACGCTCAACAAGTCACTGCTTTTTTACAAGATCCGACAAACACCTCCATTTTTAGTTAAATCAAATGGACCATTATTTTAGACAACTACGTGACAAAAAAAGCCAAACGACTTTTTACTTTCAAGTTAGAAAGAAAAAGAGTGTTTGGCTTTTTTATTCGTTCATCATTCATTTTAACGATACTATCTCATCTGGAGAGAGAAAAAATTACATTTTATTTGGGGCATGGACACCTAATAGACGAAGGTCTTCTTTCAAAATGACAGTCACCGCGTGTACCAATGCAAGCCGTGCCTCTCTTTGATCGTCTTCTACTAGAATTTTTGTGTGAGCGTAGTATTTATTAAATGCTTGAGCCAATCGAATCGAGTGCTTTGCGATCACGGATGGTTCGTATTGGTCCGCCGCTTGCATGACTACTTCTGGATAGCTTTGCAGCAGCTTGATGATTTCCCAGCTATCTTTATCATTCAAGGCATAAACAGCCTCCGTATCAATGGCGAAGTTTCCTTTTTCCAAAACAGTCATTGCACGCGCATGTGTGTATTGTACGTATGGGCCTGTTTCCCCTTCAAAACGAACCACTTCTTCCAAACTGAAGTCGAAGTTGTTCAAGCGGTCATTCTTTAAGTCGTGGAAAATCACAGCACCAACGCCCACTTGGTGTGCCACTTCCTCTTTATTTGGAAGATCCGGATTTTTTTCTTGAATTTGGTTCAAAGCAAGACTATTTGCTTCATTCAGCACTTCTTCTAATAGAACGATCTTGCCTTTACGGGTAGATAATTTTTTGCCATCCTTAGTGATCAAACCAAATGGTACATGGATCATTTCATCTGACCAATCAAAATCCATTTCTTTTAAAACAGCCTTTAATTGTTTAAAATGACCACTTTGTTCATTTCCCACTACATAGAGGGACTTAACAAAATTGTATTCACGTTTACGGTAAAGAGCAGCTGCCAAGTCACGCGTAATGTACAACGTCGCGCCATCTGATTTTTTGATCAAGGCTGGATTCAAGTCATATTTTTCAAGGTCTACGATTTCTGCCCCTTCATTGGTTTGCAGCAGGTGCTTTTCTTCCAGCATCGTTACAACTTCATCCATCTTATCGTTGTAGAAAGCTTCTCCATTGTAAGAATCAAAATCAACTTCCAGCATTCCGTAGATCTTATTAAATTCCTTTAGCGACTCGCTGCGGAACCATGTCCATAAATCTAATGCTTCTTCGTCGTTTTCTTCTAATTTTTTGAACCAAGCGCGAGCTTCATCGTTTAGTTCGGGCTCTTCTTCTGCTTTTTCGTGGAATTCTACATATAGACGCAGCAATTCATTGATCGGTTCAGCTTTCACTTTCTCCTCAGAACCCCATTTTTTATAGGCTACGATCAATTTACCGAATTGTGTGCCCCAGTCACCAAGGTGATTGATTTTGATTGGGTTATACCCGATCTTGCCCAAGATCAAACTGATGGAATTTCCGATCACAGTGGAGCGCAAGTGTCCCATTGAAATAGGTTTAGCGATATTTGGAGAAGACATATCGATCGTTACGTTGCCTTCATTTCCAATATTGCTGTCCCCAAAATGATGTGCTTCTTTTGCGATTTGTTTCAAGACCATGCTTGAAATAACTTCCTTTTTCATAAAGAAGTTTAGATACGGACCTACGACCTCAATTTTTTCAAAAGCATCAGGATTGATTTGCTCAGCTAGCTCTGCCGCAATTTGCTGCGGCGCTTTACGAAATGCTTTTGCCAAGGCAAATGTTGGAAATGCCACATCTCCGTGGTCAACTGATTTAGGATTTTCCAATAAACGTTCTACTTCCGGCAACGTGAGATTTTCTTTCACTACTTCAAAAACAGCTTGTGCGACGATTTCTTTATTATTCATCCAAAATTCCCCCTAATATATTCTGTATGCTTGGATTTATTCACAAAAATAAGTCTGGATCGATCATTAAGACATCGTATTCGTTAACCATTCAAAGTGATGCTCACAAAAAAAGTCCCTGATGTATAAAATACATCAGAGACGAGAATTCCCGCGGTACCACTCTTATTGTCGCATGCGACCAGCTTAGGCTATAACGGTAGCTGCCGTTTCATCTCAAAAGTGCGCCCTCTATTTTTGTCTATTCGGCTCCCACCTACCCGAACTCGCTGAAAAACAGACCATAGACTTCTCTTTTTTCATTGATGAATGATTTATCTGGCATTCATATTAACAGAAAAATCGTCATCTGACTAGTCGAGAGGGAGATTTTATGCTTTAGGAATAAATAGATTTCCTAAAGTGGCAGCCATCACCGCTTTGATGGTATGCATTCGATTTTCAGCTTGTTGAAATTGGTAGGCCTTCTTTCCGCGAAAGACTTCGTCCGTCACTTCCATTTCAGCCAACCCGTAGTTTTCTTTGATTTCTTTTGCTACTTCGGTTTCTATATCATGAAACGCTGGCAAACAATGCAGAAAAATCGTTTCTGCTTTTTGTGTTTTTTCCATCAGTTCTTGATTGACTTGATACGGCAGCAATAACTCAATACGCTCCTCAAAGGCCTCTTCCTCACCCATGGATACCCAAACATCCGTGTAAATAATATCTGCTTGTGCCACGCCCTGATCTGTATCAGCCGTGACAAGAACTTTCGCTCCCGATGCTTCGGCATACTGCTCAGCAAGATGAATCAATTGTTGTTCAGGAAATAGCTTCTCTGGTGTGACGATCGAGATATTCACCCCTAAGATCGCACTGGTGATCAGCAGTGAATTTGCGACATTGTTGCGCCCATCGCCTACATAAGCCAGCGTCAATCCTTCTAATGTGCCAAAATGTTCTTTTATCGTTAAGAAGTCAGCCAGCATTTGCGTCGGGTGCCACTCGTCCGTCAATCCATTCCATACCGGGACGCCTGAATGTTCGGCTAATGCTTCCACCGCCTCCTGAGAGAAGCCGCGGTACTCGATCCCATCAAACATACTTCCTAAAACCTTCGCCGTATCTTCGACGGACTCTTTCTTCCCTAATTGGATATCATTTTTCCCTAAATATTCAGGATGCGCGCCTAAGTCGATAGCAGCTGTTGTGAAGGCGGCACGTGTTCGTGTGGATGTTTTTTCAAACAATAAGGCAATGTTCTTTCCCGCTAAATAAGTGTGCGGCAAATTCTTTTGCTTCAATTCTTTTAAATGTGCGGCGAAATCAATCAAGTAGAGCAATTCATCTTTAGTAAAATCAATCTCTTTCAAAAAGCTTTTCCCTTGAAAAATATTTTCCATCTTAACTCCTCCATTTTTGAATATTCATTCGATATCATCTGATAAATATTATTTTTATTCATGATAACTGAATAAATATGAAATTACAACCACATTCTGAGCATCTTCCATAAAAAAAGCCTCCTCAAGCATTTTTGAGGAAGCCTTACTTCTATTTCACTTGTGACAGTTTGATTCGATTTAATTTACAGGTCACTGCACTTGCAACAACGCCGCCATTCAAATTAATTGCGGTGCGTCCCATGTCAATCAGCGGTTCTACCGCAATAAAGACGCCTACCAGACCAACTGGCAGTCCCAGCGCAGACAAAGAGATGATGGTCGCGACTGTCCCGCCGCCCCCAGTTCCTGCTATCCCAAAAGAGGTCATAGCGATAATAAAACCCGCGTAAAGTAAGAATTGCGGTGATAATGGGTTGATTCCTTGGGTCATAGCGACGATCGCGATAATGATCCCAGGGTATACCCCCGCACATCCGTTCATCCCCATTGATGTCGCAAAAGAGGCAGCTAAACTAGAGACGCCCCGCGGAATGTGCAATTCGTCCTGCATTTCGATATTCATGGGCATGGACCCTGCACTCGAAGCGGTAATAAAAGCAAAAGAAAGCACTGGAAATGCTTTGGTCAAATAACGGACCGGCGGCAATCCGCAAATCGTTAAAATGACTAATTGAATCAAGAAGATGACCAGCATTCCGATATACGAAACCGCGAAAAATTTCGCCAACTTTAACACCGCCGAAACATCGTTATTAACGATCGTTGCGGTCATGATCGTTAGAACGGCATAAGGTGCGTAGGAAATAAACAAGCGTACGACAGACATGATGATCTCATAGGCACTATCCAGAATGTCTTTGAATAATTGTGCTTCCTTAACCTTTTTATCTTTGATCTTCAAATAGGCAATTCCTAAGAAGAACGCGAATATCACAACGCCCAAGGTCGCACTCGCACGTTGTCCTGTCAAATCAAAGAACGGGTTCGACGGAAAAATAGCGATAATTTTTTGAGGCATCGTCAATGTCTGATCCCCACCAGACACATAACTTTTTTGGAGCTCGTTCGCTGAATGCAACGCTGTTTGAGAAATATTGAAGGAATTGCCATCGATCCCTGAAAAATAGCCCGTTGCAATCCCGACCATTCCGGCAATTCCCGCAGTCACGATCAAAGTGCCAATAATTGATAGTCCGACTTTTAAGACATTCGTTTTGATTTCAATTTTCGTAAATGCCAAAAGTACACAGACAAAAATTAGGGGCACTGCGATCATTTGCAGCAGTTTTACATAGACACTGCCGATAATTCCAATCCAGTCGGAGAAAATTATCCCCTCTGCTTTTGACAAGAGCTGATTGAAGACCAACCCTAAAATAATTCCGATAGCTAAAGCGAGAACTACACGCTTTGAAAATGACCATTTTAATTTTTTAAATAGATCAACCCGTATAACGAAGCAAACACGATAAGAAAAGATACTGTTAGTAACACCTAATCACTCCATTTCAATTGTTTTGAGAAAGATCACCGATCTTTTGGTTGAGTTCCCGTACGATGGAGAGAAAATTAAGCGATTTCATTTATTAAGTGATTATTTTCACATTAATAGCGAATGAAATTCGTAAATAATTCTTTACATCCAGGAGAACTCTGAGCTTTTGAGCGAATCAAATTCATAGTCGTCGTAAATTCATAGTTTCTCCTCCATTCCGAATCGTCTCATTTGCAAAAAACAGTATAAATTCATAACAACTGTTCCACAATTAAGATAAAAGAATTTTCATAAAAATGCACACCTTTTTTTCGACGTTGAAACTATAGAAAAAAAGAATTTTCAGCTTTTCAGATTATTCATAACCGAACTTCTTATAGTGGAAATGGCTTTCTACTAATGAAAAAGTCAGTTCAATCATTCGCTTATAAAAATGCGGTTGTTTGTGAAAGAGAAATTTTCGTCCGAAAAAAAATTAGCTTTTTGAAAATAAGCAAATGGCTTTCATTTTAAGCGAATCAGCCACTCCTCTATCTATAAAAAAAGCCAAACCTGTTTTTACTTTTCAAATCGAAAGTAAAAAACGGTTTGGCTTTACATTTGTAAAGTATTTTTTAAAAAGACTTTTCATTTGAACTTCACTGACTGATTTTTTCTCTATTGAAAGACTAGAGGGACTGCCTGCTCCTTGATCCAAATCCTTTTCTATGGAAAAGCTTGACTTAGAAAATCTAGATATGCTGAAAAGCCAAACTTGGATTGGCATTCAAGCTCATCCCAGCAAAGTGATGTTTTTGTAATTCCACATGTGCTGCGGCACCAATCATCGCGGCGTTGTCACCACATAAGCGCAGCGGCGGCACGATCAATTTCACATCGGGCAGCTCTTTCTCAATCGCCGCAGCCATCTGCTCGCGAAGGCCTTTATTCGCCGCAACGCCACCAGCTACAATCAATTGCTTGACTGGGTACGTTTTGCAGGCTCTGATCGTTTTTGAAACAAGCACCTCCACCACACTTGCTTGAAAGCTTGCTGCTAGATTTTGATGATCCAGCACTTCGCCGCGTTGTTCTGCATTGTGAGTCAAATTGATAAATGCACTTTTCAACCCGCTAAAGCTGAAATCAAAATTATCTTCCTTCAGCATTGCACGGGGGAAGTCATAGGTGTCTTCTCCTTGATGCGCCAATTCATCTATTTCTTTTCCGCTCGGATAACTTAATCCTAGTACACGCCCTACTTTATCGTAGGCTTCCCCAGCAGCATCATCGCGTGTTTCACCAATGATCTCAAAAGACCCGTCTTCCTTCATATAGACAAGCTCGGTATGTCCTCCGCTAACAAGCAAAGCCATCAAAGGAAACACCAGTGGTTCGACCAAACGGGCAGCATAAATGTGTCCCGCCATGTGATTGATCGGCAGCAAAGGCAAGCCATTTGCCCAAGCAAAAGCTTTCGCTGCACTTAATCCGATCAACAGCGCGCCGACTAGCCCTGGTCCATAAGTAACCGCTACGGCTCGAAGGTCGCTCGCTTCAACGCCTGCTTCACTCAGCGCTTCTTCGATACAAATCGTAATCTGCTCCACGTGATGCCGGCTGGCAACTTCAGGCACGACACCGCCAAAACGTTTGTGACTTTTTATTTGCGAAGCCACAATATTTGATAGAATGGTTTCGCCATTTTCAATCACTGCGACACTGGTTTCGTCACAGCTGCTCTCGATCGCTAGAATCAATTCCGTTTCATTCATCTGCATTTCCTACTTTCAAAGCCATCAGCACCGCATCCTCTTGGGGGTGCTGATAATAATTTTTGCGCTTTCCTATTTCTTGAAAGCCAAATGTTTCATAAAAAAGACGCGCCTCTTGGTTCGAAGCACGCACCTCTAAAAAAATACTCGCTATATTTTCTGCTGCTGCGTGGGTGATCAGGCGTGTCATCAAGCGACGTCCGAGACCTTGACCTTTTACTTTCGCAGCAATATTGGTAATCTCGATTTCATCACACACCTGGTGAAAGCCCAAGAATGCGAGGACTTCCGTTCCTTCAGTAAAATAATGGCTATGAGGTTGCATCATATCACTGACAAATTGGTCTGCTGACCACGGCGAATCAAATGTATAGGCCGCCTGGCTGATTTCCCAATATACGTTTGCTAACTCGTTCATCTTTATCCCACTTCCAACCGCTTGATCATATCCAGCGCATCTTCATTATTCTCGGTGTAATAGTTTCTGCGAATGTTCCGGGCAGAAAAACCCAACCGACGATACAATCGCTGCGCATCTGTATTGCTTAAACGCACCTCCAGCGAGAGTGTTTCACAATCGTTCATTATAGCGAATTTTTCTACTTCGTCAATCAACAGCATTCCGATCCCGCGATTTTGAAAAGATGTTCCAACTGCGATGTTTGTAATATGCGTATCATTTCCGATCAATCGGCTGCCGATAAAGCCGGCAAGCTCCTCTTTCTTCGTTACAATACAAATATATAGATGTGGGATCGGTGAGTGTATCTCTGACAGAAATGCACTTTTCGTCCATGGCGTCTCGCCAAAATAAACATCTCGCTCCAAGGCAATCAGCTCTTTGATGTCCTGGTCGTTAATTTTTCGCAGCAGGTATTCCTCCTCCTTCAACTTCACGTACTTTGAAGTAAAAGGATATTGTTTCCCGTACAAAATCGTCTTAACGAACCCGCTAAATTTTTTCAACATAGTCCTCATCCTCAGGTTGATGTGTCTCTAGCCATTTTTCTTCCGCCTCCACGCGCTTCAGATATTCTGGTACCAATCCATGAATATCGTCAACGGGTTTTGCGAGAAAGCCTAATTTTCCAAGTACGATCCCGCTTGGAAGATTTTGCTCGTCTGCTTCAGAAACCTCCGCAGTCGGCCATGCGGCGTTAATTTCTTGTTTAAACTTAGCTGTCTCACCGACAAAAAATGCCGGTTCCTGAATCTTCTGTAATAATTCCGTCAATGACATATGCTGATCCGCCATAACAGAGACTAATTTTCCTTGTTCCCAGCGATAGGCGCCTGCGTACACGTTGTTCCGGCGGGCGTCGATCAGAGGAATGATCACTTTTTCAGTTTGAACATTTCCTGCGATAACTGACAGACTCGACACAGTCGTCAACTGGATTTTCAATGTTTCTGCCAGTGTTTTCGCAGTCGTTACCGCGATTCGGATACCTGTGTAAGAACCTGGTCCCTTTGCTACAACGATTCGATCCAAATCAGCGGGCGTCAGTCCACTTGCCTGCATGACCGATTCGATCGCTGGCATCAAAGTCAAGCTGTGATTCATTTTTCGGTTCAATTGAAAGTGTGCCAGTACTTTCTCGTCCTCTAAGACCGCTACGGCTAATGTTTGATTCGATGTATCCATCGCTAGTAATTTCATAAAAGTTCATTTCCTCGCATTTAAGATAGCCATATTTTAACACAAACCCGATTTGCTTTCCTTAGATTTTTAAACAGCAAAAAACATTTGAAAAGTCTTTTAATAAAAAACTTTACAAATGAAAAGCCAAACAGCTATTTTACTTTCTAAAAAGATAGTAAAAAGGCGTTTGACTTTCCATTTGTAATAGCCATTTCGTTGAAGCAAATTTGATGAAACGCTAGTTGGTCGAATCTCGTTGAATCAGCTTTGTCCCCAGCATGATCTTTCTTGGGACAGGCGCACCCTCTCTAGCTAACTCCAAGACGGTCATTACCGCCAATTCCCCCATCCACTCTGTCTCTACCTTCACCGTCGACAACGCGGGAGAAACATACTTTGCAACACTGACATCGTTGAACCCGATCACCGAGATGTCCTCTGGGACCCGCAGTCCAAATTCTTGGATCGCTTGCATCGCCCCTACAGCCAGAGCGTCACTTGAAGCAAACAAGGCATTTGGAAACTCTTGGTTGTCAGCTAAAAAAGTCGTCATCGCGGCTTTTCCAGCTTCCATTGAAAAGGCGGCCGTCATCGTAAATTCCGGCTTGTACAAATTGATTTGCTGCATCTTTGTTTTAAATGCACGCAGCCGCGGGTCCTCGATCGGCTGAAAATGATGCTTGGTCTGCTCTTCGCCAGAAAGAATACCGATTTTCTGATGCCCGCGTTGGACAAATGAATCAATCACCAGATCCACGCTTTGATCAAAATCGACGACGAGCGAATTGAGTCCTTGACTCATTCCATCGAAATCCACAAACAATAAATTCTCATCTAAATTCTTCAACTGTCGTATCTGCTCTGCATCAAACTTTCCCAGAGCGATCGTTCCCGTAACCTGAGCATCTGATAATTCTGTCAGCGCCTCTCGCCGAATCTGAATGTTTAATTCTTCGGCTTTTTTTTCGATGCCTAATCGAATGGATAAATAATAAAGATCCGCAAGCTCTTCGGCCTCATCGTACCACTGGACCAGCCGAATCACCGATTTGCTTATTTTGTTGGCGCGTTTGTGCTTGGTATAGTTCAATTCCTCCGCCACCTCAAAGATACGCTGCTTCGTTTCGTGAGCGACGGATAATTCTTGATCGTAATTTAATACACGGGAAACGGTGGCCGGTGACACACCAGCCAGCTTTGCAATATCTCGAATAGTTGCCATCGCGGCTCCCTTCTACAACGTATTGATAAAGCGGGTAAATCCTTCTTGTCCTTCAACGTCTCGTTTAAAGACACCCGCATCTTCTAATACACGGGCGAACGCAGCGCCAACTGCTTTTTGAACGACTTCTGTAACATTTTCTTGGGTGATCGTATTGACGCGTTTTAATTCATCCGCCCACGCCACGTGATACTCGGCGATTTCATTCGCCTCATTTAATAAATACTTTTCTACTTCTTTAAGCTCTGGTTCCAGACGTGGCGGCAACACAGCAAGACCCATCACTTCAATCAATCCGACGTTTTCCTTCTTGATGTGCTGTACATCAGGATGCGGGTGGAAAATCCCCTCTGGATATTCCTCAGAAACATTGTTGTCCCGCAAAACCAAATCGATTTCAAAAAGCCCCTCTTTTCGGCGCGCGATCGGAGTAATCGTATGATGCGGCGTGCCATCTTCTGATGCTGCTGTAATCTGCAAGGCATCATCCGAATACGCTTGCCACTTCTCAAAAATCATTTGAGCGGCTTCAACTAAGTCACGCTGGCTCTTCCCTTGCAAACGGATCACAGACATTGGCCACTTGACGATCCCTGCCGTAACAGTTGGAAAAGCTGACAATTCAATCGTCCGTTCCATCTCAGCCACCGCCATAGGGAATGTGTGACGTCCGCCTTGGTAATGGTCATGAGAGAGGATCGATCCTCCAACGATTGGCAGGTCGGCATTTGATCCCACAAAATAATGAGGCAGGACTTCTGTAATTTTTAACAATCGCTGGAAGGTCGCCTTTGTGATTTTCATCGGGCGGTGTTCTTCTGACAAAATGATGCAGTGTTCGTCATAATAAGCGTACGGCGAATATTGGAATCCCCAGCTTTCGCCATCGAGATTCATTCGAATGATCCGGTGATTGGTTCGTGCCGGGTAGTTCAATCGGCCCTTGTAGCCTTCATTTTCCATACACAGCATGCATTCCGGATACCCGACTTTCTTCAGCTTCCGTTCCGCGGCGATCCATTTTGGGTCTTTTTCTGGTTTTGACAAATTGATCGTGATCTCTAGCTCGCCATATTCCGTTTTCGCAGGAAAAATGATGTTCCGCGCGATCTCCCGCGTTTTGATGTAGTCGTTGTCTTTGCTGAGTTTAAAGAAATAATCTGTCGCTTGGACAGGATCTTTCGAATAATACTGAGCAAAATACGCATTCACGACAGACGGCGGCGGTGTCATCAGGTCCATCAATTGTGCCTCTAGCATATCTCGCTCCGCCTGATGGTCTGTGATTACTTGATTGTTCTCTGCTTGGATCAGCAGGCGATCGACTAGCGCAACAGCGCTTGTTGAAACACTGCGAAGTTCCGCTTTGGCAAGGGACTCCTCACCGATCATGGCGATGACACGGTTTTCTAAATAGTAACGATCCATCTCCATCCATCCGCCTGACTGAATAGCTAATGTGGTAAAATCTCTAATTGTTTGACTGATCGACACGTGACTTCCTCCTAGTCTTCATAGCCATGTGGATGACTGACATGCCAGTTCCACGCTGTCTCAATGATCGCTTTGATATCTGTATATTCTGGATTCCAGCCCAATGTTTCTTTGACTTTCTCGCTTGAAGCCACCAAACGACTTGGATCTCCTGCTCGACGTGGACCAACCTCCGCGGCAATTTCTTTTCCGGTCACTTCGCGAGCGGCATCCAACATTTCTTTGACAGAATAGCCATTGTTTGAACCGAGGTTGAAGAAATTACTTGGATTTCCAGCGTTTAAGTATTCTAACGCTAAAATATGAGCAGCCGCTAAATCTTCTACTTGCACATAGTCACGGATACACGTACCGTCCGGCGTATCATAATCCTCGCCAAAGATCGTCAAATGGTCTCTCTGGCCCAATGCCACCTGTAAAATGATCGGTACTAAATGCGTTTCCGGGTCATGGTCTTCACCAATGCTTGCATCGGCTTTTGCGCCAGCGACGTTGAAATAGCGTAATGCCACATACCGCATCCCATAGGCGTTGTCGCACCATTTCATCATTTTTTCCATCATCAGCTTGCTTTCGCCATAAGGGTTGGTTGGATTTGTGGCTACTTCTTCTGTGATCGGTGAGACACCGGGTTCACCATAGGTCGCTGCTGTAGAAGAAAAGACGATGTTTTTCACTTCGAATTCTTCCATCACTTCCAATAAGCTTTCCATGCCCACCACATTGTTGTTAAAATATTTCAATGGCTTTTCCACTGACTCGCCAACTAACGAGCTTGCGGCAAAATGAACGACCCCTTCGATCGATTCTTTCGTAAAAACGTCTCGCATAAACGTCTTGTCGCGACAATCACCTTCATAGAATGTTGCTTTTGGATGGACTGCCTTGCGATGCCCCGTTAATAAATTATCTACTACGACAACCTCATAATTTTGAGAAACCAGCTTATCCACTGTATGAGAACCGATGTATCCTGCACCGCCTAAAACTAAAATTGCCATTTGATCGTCTCCTGTCATTTTTATTTAGTAAACAAATTATAGTTTGTTTACTAAATAAATGCAAGTGAATCTCCCATTCATTAAACTTTCTATTTTTTTGATTTTGCTTCATAATGGAGGTATGGAAGAAGACGTTCTCTTTTGTTAAAAGAGCGCTGGCTTTTTTGATTCTTTAGAGGCTTCTTTAGAGATTTTTCTCGGTAAAAGAACCTGATCGAAAACGACAGTTTATGAACGTCTAATGTGAAAAGCAAATGTATTTCTCTGTGGGAAGTACATTCCTTATAACTGAGAAAGGAGTGATGAAACGATGCGTAAATTTGCTTCAGGATTCGTTACTGGTACTTTTGCTGCGGCGGCAGTAGTTGCAGGCGTGGTGATGGGTGTGAAAAAGAAAGTGATCGACCCGATCGAAGAAAAAGAAACAAAAATCGATGAAAATCGTAAAAAAGCACGTAGAAAACGGATCGCTCGTTAAAAAAAAGAAAGCCAAATCGGCTTTCTTTTTTCTATTTATAGATTGATCGTGTGATGCGATTCGCTAATTTGAAAATGCGGTCGTCGCTTTTAGGACGCGGCGAGGTCGCATTCAGCCAGTCCAAGCCTTCCAACGGGATGCCGTAGCAATAAATACAAGGCATGACCCGCCCGCTTTGAGTGATGAGTTGATGTGTCTGGCGTTGAACCTTGATCGCTCCGGTCGGATGGTCTTTCCCGTCAAAGCTTATTTGATGTGGCGCCGAATAGCCTTTTTCACGCATTTGGATCAGCAGCGGATTTTTCGTGCGTGTGAAGCTCGTTGCAGGCAACCGCGCCTCGATCAAGCTGCTTCCGACAAACGTCCGCTCAGGGTCTTTCTTACTGTAGGTAATAAATTTTTTGTTCTTTCTTTCCACGACCATCTCAGGCGCTAAAAATGTCACCACGCCTGCTTCCACCAATGCCAATAACTGCTTTTGGCGAATCACGGGCGCACCGATCGTCAAGAAACTGTAGTTCCGATTGAAGCGGCCGAAAAATTCTTCATAGTAGTCCTTTGGTGAAAATCTTTCTTGATCCAGCATATCGTTGAAGGGCTCCTGCACTTCTTTGTACGTATCTATCGCCTTGGCGATGGCGCCTGTTTCATTGCCCAACTCCGCTTCTTCAATGTCTTTTTTTAAATAGGTTTGGATATACGCTGGAAATTCTGTCGCTGAGACTTCTTTTGCCGGATCAAAAAGCGAGGACCAGTCCAATCGAAGCGCATCAGGAATTTGATACTTCGTTAAAACCGCTTCCCGATCGCCTTTGCGGTATTCCCGTAAAAAGGTTGTTTCATCGATTGCCGTGTCGGTTAATTTTATTTCATAATACGCCAATTCGGCTTCTTTTCGTAATAAATCAACCAGAGCCTCCACGCCGCCGTCAAAGTCTTCCATGAACGGTTGAGTCAATAGCTGCGGCTGCGCATCTTCGCCAGGCTCCTTTTGATTATCGGGACGCGCATGGTAAGGCAACCCTCTGCCTGAACCAACGATCAGCTGCTGCTCTTTTCCCGTAGGTTCATAGTTCAATCCCGTTTCTTCTTCAATGAAGCGGCCGCCCCATTTAGCAACAAATAAAGCAATATAATCAAAAAAGCTTAATCCTAACCCTCGAAGGATCACACAATCACTTGTGGGAAGCTCTTCAAGCGGGGTGTCGGAGGGATTCCCCGGTTCTTGGTAAAAGAGTCCGTGTGCTTGCGCGTAGGTTTTATTTTCCGCCTCCTCCTCATTGAGAGAATTTGCGGAATGTCCCGTTGCCAGGACCACATCCGAGACGTGATAGACGCGATCTGCTGTCAACGAAATCCCCGTCTCCTCCTCAGTCAGATCAAGCACCCGCTCTTTGATCAAAGTAACCGTAACATTTTCTGGTAAATGCTTCTGTTGCTGGTCGAAAAACCAGCTTTGGTAGACACCATAGTACCGCCGTTGGCAATAGTCATTCTTTCCAAGTGCCCTCTCTGCTGAAAAAGAGTCCTCTTGATCAAAAGAAGAGAGATACTCCGGCGCTTCTGTCTTGTTCCACTCTGCTAAATTTGGGCCTTCGTCTTCAGAAAACAAGGTGACATGCTGCATGACGGTATTCATGATTACTTGATCACTTTGATTTTTGCGCCAGATATTTCCTCCGGGGCCATCAGGATCAAATAGCAGCAGTTCTACTTTTTCTTCTTTGGGTGCTTGCTTGATCAGACGGTCCAAAACGATCAAGCCGTAAGGGCCTGCCCCGATAATTGCGATTCTTTTCATACACATTCCTCATTTTTCGATAGATTCCTTTCTTTTAGAGTAGTGAAAAATGGGGAAATAAGCAAATTAAAAAAGCTTCTGATGACGGAATCATCAGAAGCTGCATGACTTATTTTAATACCCAGCGCTCAAATGCTTCTTTCACGCCGTCTTCCAAATTCGTTGCTACTGTGTAATCCGCAGCGGCCTTCACCGTCTCACTGGCATTTCCCATCGCCACGCCCGTGCCGGCGAATTCGATCATGGATAGATCATTCTCTGCATCCCCGATGGCCATCACTTCTGAAGGCTCAAGGCCTAAATGTTCACTCAACTCTTTCAATGCCATGCCTTTGCTGGCATTTGCATTCAATACTTCAATGAAATACGGCGTGCTTCGAACGATCGTATATTTTTCAAATAATTCTTTTGGAATTTTTTTGAAGGCCTCGCCTAAAATCTCTGGATCATCGATCATCATCATTTTTACGGCCAGCACGTTCTTCGCGATTTCTTCAGGTGTCCGATAATGAAGCGGCATATTTACTAAATACGACTCTAAAATCGTGTAAGGACTGATGTCGCGGTTGGCTGTGTACATCGACTCTTTATCTGCAAGATGCAAATGCACATCGAGTGACCGTGCCAGGCAGTCAATTTCCAAATAATCTTCTCGCGTTAAATTGTGTTCAGCTACCACATCCCAAGTATTGGTGTTCAATACTAGCGCACCATTATAGGTAATGATGTAATCATCCAGCTGATTTAGTCCTAGAACTTCGAGTTGCGCTCTTGTACCGGATAACGGGCGGCCGGTTGAAAGAACGACATAAATCCCTGCTTCTCGAGCTGCCTTGATGCTCGCCACTACAGGCTGATTGATCTCGTGGTGGTCATTCAGCAATGTTCCGTCTAAATCTATCGCAACCAATTTTATACTCATAATTCTCTCCTAACCTGTTAATAAATTGTCCGCAGTGCTTTTTACAGACATTTATTTGATGTTTCTATACAGCAAACTTTTCAAGATACTTACATGAGAAGTTTCTCAACTTCCATAATAAGCATAAAACAATGCCTCGTCAATTGAATCAGCCGTATCCTCTACCACTGATAAACGTGAAAAAACGGCTGGACACTTGGTCAGCCGTTTGTTGTTAATCCACTTTTTTCTGTTTCACTTTCCCAGTCCACTCTTGAATACCGCCTTTAAGAATGTACAGATCTGTGTATCCTTTTTTGCGAAGCAGATTTGCCGCACGGGCACTGACTGCTTTGTTTTGATCATAAATATAGATCGGTTGATCCTTTCGCAAAGAGGCATACGTTTCTTTAAACATACTGAATGGGAAGCTGCGCGCGCCTAAAATATGCTTTGCGTTGAATTCATCTCGTTCACGGACATCAATGATTTGCGCTTTACGCATTCCTGCTTGAAATTCTTCTTGCGTGATGATTTTTGCGGAACGTCGCATCATGATTCGAACGACCAGCTCATACAGACCAAATAAAACAAGTACCGCGATTAATACGATATTGATTTTCCACCAAATTGACATAACTTGATTCCCCTCTACCCTTTTATCTATTTAGCTAATGAAGCAGCGCCGATAACTCCGGCTTCATTGCCCAATTCTGCTAACTTGATTTTCGTGCTTTCACGAACCTGCGGGAACGTGAACTCTTTGAAATAGTTCTCTACGCGGCTGCGCAAGAATTCGCCTGCCGCAGAAACGCCGCCGCCGATAACGATCGTTGATGGGTTCAGTGTATTTCCAAGATTCCCACAAGCCAGACCTAGATAAAATGTCACTTTATCAACGACCATTAATGCAAGGTCATCGCCCTCTTTTTCAGCCAACTCGAAAACATCTTTACTTGTAATGTCTTCCCCATTGTCTAGACGCGCTTTTAATTGTGAGCCGCCTGCGTATTCCTCCGCCAATTGACGTGCTACACGTACCACGCCGGTTGCGCTTGCTACAGTTTCCAGACAGCCGCGCTTGCCACACGTACACTCAAAACCGTTAGGGTCCACTGTGACGTGTCCGATCTCACCGGCACAGCCAGCGATTCCGTGAAGCAATTGACCGTTCATAACGATCCCGCCGCCAACACCTGTTCCTAATGTGATGAAGATTACGTCAGGTTCGTTGTCGCCAGCGCCTTTCCAGCGTTCGCCCAATGCTGCCACATTGGCGTCATTGTCGATACTGAATTTGATCTTTGTTCCTTTTTCGATTTCACGTTTCACTTGCTGCAAGGTGGTCCAGTTCAAATTATAGGCACCGATGACTGTTCCCGCCTCGATATCGACGCTGCCGGGTGTGCCCATGCCGATCCCTTCAAATTGCTCTGGTGTCATTCCATATAAAGACAAATGATGGTTGATTGAATCAATGATGTTCGGCACGATATGCGAACCGTCATCTAAAATGTTTGTCTCAATACTCCATTTTTGCTGAATTTCGCCAGCTTCTGTTAAGATAGCGAATTTTACGGTTGTCCCGCCTAGGTCAATACCTAATAATTTTTTATCCACTCTAGTCACCTTCTCGACTTTCTTCAATGTGATGTTCTCGTTTTAAAATGGCCCAACCTCGTAAATACGTGTCACGATCAATCACGCGACTTTCATATAAATTTTTTAATTCGATCTGCATCAATTCAATATCGTAGATCCGCTTGCCTACGTAAACATAGATCCCGAATTGTTTTAGCAGCTGCTGCACATCGTATAAACTTTCCATCAAACCACATCCCTAATATTATACAGAAAAATCTTCCTTTTTTATAGTCCGATTTTTATTTTCCTTGTTTCTTTCTTCTTAAAGGACAATTCCTGTTCCATTTTATAGCATTGTGTCCTCCCTCGCAAATCGAAGCCTGCTCATTCCTCCAGCATCGCTGCCAATTTGACGATCGTCCTCCAATTTCGTGCGGTCAGATCGTTCGATAGACGATGCAATCTTGACACCAATTTTGAAAAACGAATACTCTTTTCTGTTAAATAATAGCCATCCTTCGCTGCAATCACCACAGTTTCCCCCACGTCTGTCAGCGTTTGATTTCCCATGTCTGACCCGGAAAAATAAACATAGAGATGGGCTACCTTTGGATCTGTACTTTCCGCTGCCGCGATCTCTTTTTTTGTAAAGGGGAGCTTTTGTACCAGCGAAGACATTTCTTCCGCTCTGCGATAAATGACAGGTACAGAAAAACCGAACCGTTCTAAAAAGCCTTCGCTCACGTCCTCTGAAATTTTTTCCAATTCACTGTCACTGGAAAAGACGATATTCCCGCTTTGGATATAGCTGCGAACGTCTTTGAAGCCCAGCTCTAAGAACAGTTCTCTCAGTTCCTGCATCTTGACACTATTTTTCCCGCCTACGTTGATTCCGCGAAACAATGCTAGATATCTCATACACTACGCCTTCTTTCATAAAAAAAGCGGACATTTCTGCCCGCCAGTCCTCATAGAAATAGATTAAATTTTCTTAGCCCGAAAAAGACAAACAGGACGATCGCAAAAATGAAGAACATCCCGGACGTCACCCGTGCTCGAGTAGAAAAACGGTCTTGGGCGTGTGGCACAGCAACAGCCCAGCCTGTCAGCGCCCCTCCGATGATTCCTCCTAGATGTCCCCAAATATCGATCGTTGAATCAAATAACCCGAAGACGAGGTTCATCAAAATAAACAAAGCAAATTGCCGTGTTAGTGCTTGAACGGCTCCGTTGTCGCGATAGTGCATTCCGATAACCAAAAAAGCACCAAACAAACCAAAGATCGCCGTGCTCGCGCCGCCTGACAAGGTGGTCGGCTGATTGAAGGCGAAGCTTGCAAAGTTCCCCATCACGCCGCTCAACAGGTAAACGATCGCGAAACGGACATGACCAAAAATCGCTTCACATTGCTGACCCATATAATAGAGGACGACCCCATTCAAAGCAAAATGCGTCAAGCCGAAATGGATGAACATCGGGGTCACAAACCGCCAATATTGATGCTGGAAAACGATGGACGGGGAAAACATCCCCAATTGATTTTCGATCGCTAATCCAGGCAGCAGGTATTGCATTAAAAAAACAACCGTATTGATTGCAAAAAGGGTATACATTACATAAGGTTTCTCTCTTTTCATATACCAACCTCTCTCATTTTGTGATTCTCAATGGAACGAACTAGGCAAGAAATAATTGCTGAATGGGCTGATCGAAGGACTCGGTCTGCCACTCTTCCATCAATTGCTCCGCAAAGACGAAGCTGCACGTCTTTCCTGTATACTCCGCCAAATACCGATCATAGTACCCGCCGCCGAAGCCAATTCGATACCCCTCCCGATTGAATACTAGCCCGGGAACGATCAATAGATCCAGCTCATGAGATTCCGCGACCGCGTCGTGCGCGGGTTCATCAACACCGAAATTGGTCGTGTAAAAGGACGAATCTGACGTAATCCAGTGAAAGACCATTTCACCTTTAGGCAAAGACTTTGGAACAGCGACTCGTTTCCCCGCTTCAAGCGCCCGTTGGATCACTAGCGCGGTAGGAAACTCAAAGGGTGTCGCCATCGTGACCCCGATACTGTTGGCCGTTTTCCAACTGTCGCTGCGGAAAAACTGCTCGTAGATCCGCTCGATTTGCGCCTGTCTTTCTTCCTTCGTCGCAAGGACCTGCAAACGTGTGATAGCACGCTGCCGAAGTTTTTCTTTTTCCATTCATTCACCTTCTTATCTAGAAATACTAACAAACTCAGCACAAAATAAAAAGGGGATTACACCCCTTTAACAAAATCACTAGAAATTTGCCGTGCGATCGTCAAGCCGGCGATCGCATTCACATGCAAATGATCCCCGCTGTCAAACATTGGATTTAGCTGGCCTTGACCGTTTTCAACCATGCTTGAATAATCCCACACATCGGTATAATTTGCCAACAACCAGCGATTGATCTCTTGGCGCACCGCTTCTTTTCTTTGATCCATTCCAGGATACCCTAAGCAGGGCATCAAGGTGCATAGCTGATACGCGCAATTTTGCTCCTGACAAAGCTGAATCAAATCACCGATCCCTTTTTGGAAGGAAGCCAGCGTGAGCGCGCCATTGATCAAGTCGTTTATCCCTATGGACAAAATCACTTTACTTACATTCCGATGACTCGCCAAACTAGCACGCAACCGCTGCATCGCGGCGAACCCGTAAAACAGCCGCTGCGTTTCCGTTGTGGGCTGATCGCTGGCCGCCTCCAGCAAGCGACTGCCGTTGATTCCTTGATTGACGAGAAAAATATTCTGCTTTCGCAACGTGCGCTGCAAGGGCGTCGTCCAAGTTGCCCCCTCGGTCAAGGAATCCCCCAAGGCAAGGACACAGGTGCCTTCGACCACTGCTTCGATTGCCGCGAGTCCTGAACAAAAATCGGCTGTCTCAGGACTTGCTAAAAAGTCCGCGTCGATTGCCGGAAAGCCGCTCTCACTCCTGTTCGTTCGATAATGAAGCTGCCATTTTCTTGCTGAAGAGTCGATCGTCACGGGCGCTGTCGTCACTACTTCACCAGGGGAAAGAGAAAAATCAGGAATACGCTGCTGCTCATTGGTGATCACCGTCAGCTCTTGAATCTGCTGGGTATGACTGCCATAGGTATTCGCAAACACAAAACGAAGGCTCTTTACTGGAGCAACTTGCCGCAACGTTAAACGAACCGCTCTTTCTGATGGGCTGTGTCCGGCAATCCCGCGATGTGCATGACTCCATATCGTCGTCCAATTCATCTGAATTCTCCTTACTTGCTCTTTTTCAGCAATTGTATAATAAAATACGGCGCACCGATCAATGAAACGATGATCCCTGCGGCCATCTCGCCATTGGATAGCAGGACTCGTGCTAAGACATCACTGAACAGCAATAAAATCCCGCCGATCAAAGCGGCCATCATCAAGGTTTGATTGTTTTTCCTTCCCGTCAACTGACGGGCGATGTGAGGCGCGATCAATCCGATAAAGCTGATACTTCCAGCAACAGAGACACTTACCGCTGCCAAACAAACCCCACAGACTAAAAAGAACAATTGGGTCCGTTTTAATTTGACGCCTAATCCGACAGCGATGTCATCCCCCAGCTCCAAAACCTCCAACGAACGCCCTTTTAACAGGATCAAAGGAATCAAAATGATTAGCCACGGGAGCAATAAAAACACATGATGCCAGGTGGTTCCCCAGATCGTCCCCGCAAGCCACGCCGTTACAAATTGATAATTGTCCTTCGAGACACGGATCGTTCCGATCACCGTCAATGCCGAGATCCCAGCATTGACAGCCACCCCTGACAGCAGCAGCCGATTCGGTGTGACTCTTTCCGACTGTCTGCCGAAATAATACACCAGCGCAGTCGCGAGAAAGCTTCCTCCACAGGCAATCACTGGCAGGTACCAGCGACTTTCTCCAGTCGCAAAAAAGCCTAGATAAATCAAAACCGTCAACCCCGCTCCGGCATTGATCCCTAAAATCCCCGGGTCTGCCAACTCGTTGTGGGTGATGGTCTGAAAGATGTATCCCGACACAGCCAGCCCCATACCCGCTAAGATCGAAACCAGCAGTCGAGGAAAACGAAAATCAAAAATAATCAGCTGCCGACTTGGCGAAGCCGTCCCTTGAAACGCCTGCAAGAGATCCGTCACCGTCAGAGGAATCGTTCCCACCACAAGACTTAAAACAATCCCCGTAACAAGCAGAAGAAACAAGCTTAGCCATCCTATTCTTTTCCTCATAAGCTTCCCCTTCTAATTTGTAAAAGTAAAAACGGCACGCCGATGATCGTAATGATCACACCCGTTGGCGTTTCCAAAGGAGGAGCGATCAATCGAGAAAAGCTGTCCGCGACTACAAAAAAGAGTGCGCCGAACAACCCCGAAGCTGGAATGACGTACCGATAATCGTGTCCGACAAAATAACGGACAACATGAGGAACGATCAACCCGATAAAACTGATCGTTCCGACTAACGCCACCGAGCTTCCTGCCAACAATAGAACCAGCAGCATGCTCAACTGACGGATACGACTTGGTTTTTTTCCCAAGGAGATCGCCGTTTCATCCCCCATACTCAACAAGGTAACTTGAGGACTGATGGCAAAAGCTCCGAGAATCCCGATCAAAATCAATGGAAAAATCGTCTGCAGCTGCGGCCATGTAAGATTGGCGGTCCCTCCGATAAACCAAAAGGTCATATCCTGATTCAAATCAAACAACAAGCTGATGCTTTGACTGATCGCCGCAAAGAAAGAACTCAGTGCGGCTCCCAGCAACACGATCTTGATCGGCGACAACCCGAAGGAGACTCTGGAAGAAACAAGATAGATCAGCACGATCGAAACAGAGGCACCAATAAAGGAACCGATCACGCCAGCAGCAGGAGAAGGATTGCCAGTGATCGCAAAGACCAATGCCAGCCCCAAGCCTGCACCTGAATTGATCCCCAGCAAGCCTGAATCCGCAATCGGGTTGGAGGTGATCCCCTGGATCAACGCGCCTGAGATCGCAAAGGCCGCTCCAACCAGCACCGCTCCGATCATTCGCGGCAAACGCAGATAACGAACCAGCTGTTCTCCTTGGTTACTCGGATCAAATTGAAACAACGCCTGTGTGACATCTGACCATTTGCTGGTGACTGCGCCATACCGTAAAGACAAAAACATCGCGGCGAGAAGCACGATCACTACAATTGGAAAAAAATACTGTCGTTTAGTCATCCCTCAATGCTCCTTTACTAGATCATAAGCGATCACTAACGGTTTATCACTATTGGGCAGCGTCGCGAAGGTCGCTTGGATATCAAAAAGATTGAGCAATGTGTCCGCCGTGAACATCTCTTTTGGGGTTCCTTGAAAGACCAGCTCCCCCTTCTTCATTCCTAATAAATAATCAGAAAAACGCGAAGCATGATTTAAATCATGGATCGTCATCAAGATCGTTTTTCCTTGACGATTGATTTCCTGCAGCAATTCTAAAATCTCTAATTGATGCGCCGGATCTAAAAAGGTGATCGGCTCATCCAAAATCAAGATATCTGTGTCTTGAGCCAGCGCCATCGCGATCCAGACGCGCTGCTGCTGCCCGCCGGACAAGGTGGTCAGCGTCCGGTCTTTTAGATCCATTAAATTAGTCGCCTTCAACGCCCAAGCAATCAATTGATGGTCCTGTTCCTTTAAGCCTGAGAAGCCCTTTTGATAAGGAAACCTGCCATAAGCGACGATCTCCTCGACAGTCAATCCGCTGATTTGATTGGTACTTTGTGACAAGGATGCTATTTTTTGAGCAACCGTTTTGGTATCCAATCGTTGAACGTTCTCCCCATCAATAAACACCTCTCCCTTCGCTGGTTCGAGAATTCGCGCCAACGCTTTCAAGAAAGTTGATTTTCCACTTCCATTCGGGCCAATAAGACTGGTGATCTGCCCTTTCGGTATTTCCACTGTGATATCGTTCACAACAATTTTTTTGTCGTAGCCGATTGAAAGATCAGTTGTCTGTAAGTTTGTCATAGATCTTCCTCATTTCTCTGATAATCGTTCTCAATTATGACGCTATTTTCCACCATCGTCAACTGTCTATTAAAGAAAAATGAGTGTTGACACCCTTTGTGCTTTCGGTAATAATGTTAATTGAGAATATTTCTCAATTAAATTTGAAGGAGTTTTCAAATGTATAAAAAAATCGTTTTAGGAACTGTTTCGCTTCTCGCACTATTCAGTTTAGCTGCTTGTGGGCAAAGCAGCGACAGTAAAGATAGCACAACTGACGTTCGGACCCTGACCGATGCGCAAGATCATAAGGTAGAAATTCCCAAGAAACCAAAAAAAATCATCGCTTCGTACCTCGAGGATTATCTTGTGGCGCTGGATGAAAAGCCGGTGGCTCAATGGACCGTTGGCGAAGGACGGATTCAGCACTATCTACAGGATGACCTGAAAGGCATTCCCACTATCAACTATGACCTGCCCTATGAAGATGTTTTAAAATTTGAACCTGATCTATTGTTGATTGGTTCCAATGGGTCTCTTGAAGGCGGAAAATACAAAGAATACGCCAAAATCGCCCCAACCTATGTCGTAAAAAATGGCGACAACGTGACTTGGCGTGACCAATTGGAAGACATCGGGAACGTTTTAGATAAAAAGGACCAAGCGAAAGAAGTAGAGAAAAACTACGATGCCCTTGTCACTAAAACCAAAGACGAGCTGAAGGATAAGATCGAAGGCAAATCGGCGGCAGTTTTATGGGTGACCAACAACTCCGCATTCATGGTGGCTGATACACGTTCAAGCGGGCAGCTGCTTTACAAGGAATTAGGCTTTGAGGTGCCCAAGCTGACAAAAGACGTAAGTGAAAAAGCCACCGCTGACTTTTCGCAAGTTTCCTTAGAAAGCCTCTCGCAACTAGATGCCGACTATCTCTTCTTAGTCAACAGCGATTCCGGTGCAGCTATGTTCAAAGACCCTCTGTGGGAAAACATTCCGGCTGTCAAAAACAAGCAGCTATTTGAATTTGATGGCAATTCCAGCTGGTTATACAACGGGCCTATCGCCTATACCAAAATGGTTGAAAACATTCGTGATACCTTAAAATAAAAAATGCCGATCTGGCTAAGAGCTTTCCTGTTAGAAGACTCTTAGACCAGACGGCATTTATTTTTTGCTTCGACGTGTTCGTGTATTTGAAGGTGTCGACGCTTGTGTTTTAATTAGAAATTTCAAGCGATACGGTTCATGGTAACGGACCCCGCCTTTGACAAAATCCCCGCCTACGATAAACAACCCTATGGGATTCAATGGTTCCGCTTGGCGGATCGTTCCGATCGCTTCCAGCTCGCGGTAATTTCTGCCGATCTGTAATTGATAGGTATCCCCATTGATCTGCTTGACATAATAGTAGGGATAAAGCGTATTTTCATCGATCAAGAATCCCTCTTCTTTAGTCAGGTCTCTTGTCTTGATCTCTTTTTCATCAATTAACGATTGAATATTTTCGACTAGCTTTAATTGGTAGTCTTCCTCAAAATCCACAGGCAATTCCTTCGCGTGTTCAAATGCCTTTTTCGTTTTCTTCGGCTGTTCGTTTTGAATATTAAAGGCATCATCCGGCAAGTATTTAACAAATAGCTGCGTGATATCTCCTTTTACGTTTTTATCTAAAAAGTAGTAAAAGAAATTTAAAACAAAGAAATAGACCAATCCAAGGAAAACCAATCCATAGATCACTAATTGTAAATAATTCTGATTCAACCAAAGCCCATACACGATTCTTAAAATATAAACCGTGGGTATGATGCTTAATAAGGTATAGGCACGGTTTGAATATTTGGGGCTAATATCTAAAAACCCAAGAAATTTATTCAACCCGTTAATAATATCTAACAAAATGGTCATTGATTTTCACCTGCTTCTGAACCCGCCGGTTGTTGATTCGCCGCTGGCTGCTGTTGTGTTGGTGTCGTTTGCGACTCTTCCGTTGAAGAAGGCTGCGGAGCGACAGGGGTCTCCTCTTTTGAATCCCCGTTGAACTCCCTTTGATTCGTCGCAGCAGAGCTTTCTTGACCCGAGCTGTTGGTTTCAGGGACTGCCTGACTTGATGAGCCTTCGGTAGTGACCGTGCTGGATTCATTCGGAACACTGTTGGATTCTCGAGAAGAATCACTGGTCTGCGAAGTCGTTTCAGTGGTCGGTGTCGGTGACTTCACTTGACGATAACTAGAATTATTTAAGATTCCTGTAGTCGTTGCAATCAAAATTGACAACGTCAAAAGGGCAATTGGCTTTAAAATCGGTGGCACGTTGCGCATCTGATCCTTCCTTTCTCATTGCTTTACTTAATAACTAGTTTTATCACTGGAAGGTTAGCTTTTGTTTAGGAATCTATGAAGATTTTATGTAGATTTGTAAAAAGAGGCGAGGATTATATAAAAAAAGTCAGCAATCATTGTAGATTGCTGACTCATCAGTGTAATTATTTTACTTCTTTATGCAAAGTAACTTTACGTTCGCGTGGGCAATATTTCATTTTTTCCAAACGATCAGGGTTGTTACGTTTGTTTTTGTTTGTTAGGTAGTTACGTTCTTTACAAGAAGTACATTCTAAAGTGATATTTACGCGCATGATTTTCCCTCCCTCGTTGCAGTCAGTTTTCCAAGATATTTCTCAGACTTTGATATCATACCATCTTTTTATTTTTTTGACTAGTCTTTTTGCGAATTTTGTTAAGTAGTTCTACTTGACGATTTTATAATTGGGCTTCAATGTCCTTCGCAATATCCTCCGGCTTTGTTTGGGACGCGTAGCGTTTAATCACGTTTCCTTCACGATCAACAAGAAATTTTGTGAAATTCCATTTGATGGCTTTGTTAAGTAAACCACCTTGCGCACTCTTCAAATAGCTGTACAAAGGATCTTCCTTCTCACCGTTGACATCGATCTTGCCGAATGTTTGGAACGTGGTCTGATAATTTAACTGACAAAATTCAGCTACTTCCACATCTGTCCCTGGCGCTTGATTGCCAAATTGGTTGCAGGGAAAATCTAATATTTCAAATCCGTTGTCCTTGTAGCGGTCGTATAAGTTTTGCAGACCTTCGTATTGTGGTGTAAAGCCGCAGCCCGTTGCCGTATTGACGATCAATAACACGTCGCCTTTGTAATCTGCTAAAGATTTCTCTGTTCCGTCTGTCTGTTTTACTTCGAAATTATAAACTGTCATAATTTTCACTCCTATTTATAAAAATATCTATTTATTTTTTACTTACTACTCGAGTTTTTGCGAAACCATTCATTTGCTCGTTAAACTAAAATGGCCATAGTAAAAAAATAGCCTCAATAAAGCAGCCGAACAAAAAAAGCCAAGGGACAAATGTCCCCTCGCTTTATTGTACGCCATATGTGTCCGCAAATGCATTTATTATGTCTTTTGCGATGGCCTTATTCGTATCGTCATGTTCTTCATCTAAATTCGGCAACATCACACTGATGGCGATCTGCGGTTTGTCGTAGGGTGCATATGCCACGATATTGCTGTTGATCGTACTTACATTTGGATTCCCTTCAGGTACCGTTTCTGCGGTCCCCGTTTTTGCAGCAGGGTCGATCTTAGCAGAAGCTAGATCACGTGCCGTTGTGTAAGGGTCATTGCCATGAACAGCTTGGTAAAATCCTTCGCGGATGATCCCCATTTGATCAGTGGAAATATTCACTTGGTTCAATTTTTTACCAGTGATTTCTTTTTGAAGTTCCCCTAAACCACCGCTATCGGTATTCCCATAGATGCCTTTGACAACGTGAGGAGAGATACGCGTCCCACCATTTGCGACAGTCGCAGCATATTGCGCCAACTGGATCGGCGTATACGTATCGTATTGTCCAAAGGAAAGGTCCAATAGATTCCCGCCTCCAGGGCCATTCTCTTTCCCAAACTCAGTATTCACGACCCCCGTCGCCTCATTTGGTAAATCGATTTGTGTTTTCACACCCATCCCATATTCAGCAAATGCATTTCTCAGTTTGTTATACGATTCTTTTGTCGAAGCAATTTCTGGCAAGGTCATGTTTTGCTGGTACTGCACACCTAACATTCGCAGGACAAGCTGCATCATGTATGCATTTGAGGACCATTCCAGTGCCTTCACTGTGTTTAAAGGTATCTGATTCCCTATTGCTTTATTGTAAATAGAGCCTTTTAATGACGTGCCGGACAATTTGATCGGCTGGTCGATCAACGTATCGTTTCCGCTGATCACGCCGGTTTCATAGCCCGCCGTAACCGTTCCGCCCTTCACGACAGACCCGGGAACAAAGGCATTGGTGATCGTCCCTAGCGTGTTTTCTTGCAGCGTTTTGCTGTTGGTGTCATGAGACAATCCTGACATGGCATAAATTTCGCCGGTATTTGGATTCATAGCGACGGCATAAGCACCCGGTGAATACTTGGCGACTCCGCTATCTACTAATCCTTGGTAATGCTTCCGTAAAATATCATCGACTTTTTTCTGGAAATCGGAATTGATAGTCAAGACAATGTTTGATCCCTTTTCGCCTTTTTTGATTTCCTGTTGCTTCTCAATGTTTCCTTGTTGATTTAATGTAACTTTGTACTCGCCCTTTTTCCCTTGCAGATCAGATTCATATTCTTTTTCTAAATAGCTCTTTCCGACACGATCGTTCCGCGCGTAGCCCTTTTTCAAATATTCATCCGCCACTTCCGCAGGCAAGCCTTCTTTTTCAGTAGTAATAGTTCCTAAAATACTTCTCAAAGAGCCGTCCAACGCATCGTTATACGAACGATCCCAGTCTGTCCCTGTAGACACCCCAGGCAAATCTGAGGCGTGTTCGGCAACGACAGCCAATTCTTCATCGGATACTCCTTCATTCTTGACAAAAACCGTGCTGAGTTCAGAGGCGCTATTCATTCGTTTAAAAATCGTCGCAACTTTTAGCTGCTCTTCATTTAATTGAATCTCGCTGTCCGTAACTTTATCAACCAATTTTTGATACTCATTGGTAGTATCAAGGTTTTTCTCTTTAAAGGATAACCGTTCTTCGGCTTCTTTCAAATGATCCTCATCTGCTAACCAATAATCTTTTTTATCTCGCTCAGTCAGATTTTCATCCGCTGTTACATCAATCAATTTATTGAGTTCGGTTGCCAGCTTCAGAATATCCGACGCCTTCATACTATTCCCACGGGTAAACGTGATCGCTGGATTTGGAACATTATTGACTAATGCCGTTCCCTTGGCATCGTATATTACACCACGAGGAGCATTCTCTTTTACAGTAATGGTCGTTGAGGCTTTCATTTCAGCCTTCATTTTGTCGCCTTCAACGATCTGAAGGTAGCCTAATCTTGTCACTAAAATAACAAACAATCCGAAAATGACAAAAAATAGGAAATTCAAACGAAAAGGAATATGACTTTTGTTTTGATTGCGTCCTTTTTCATCCGCAAGCTTTAATTTTTCAAATAGTTTTTTAAATGGATTCGTAAATTTCATTCATCTTTTCCTTCCACTTTGACAGTTACTTGTCTTATTGTAGCCGAAAAAGGACTTTTTCAAAAGGATTATTCCTATGACCTTTACGATAGTTTAAAAACTTTAAACTTTCCTTCCCAAATGTGACTCAGTGTTTCACGGACGCATGAAGAAATTTTAAGCAAGCAAAATTATCAGCTTAGGAAATGGTTTTTAAAATAATAGAACCCTCATTTTCTGTGAAACATTCTTTTATCTGCCTGCCTGTGGAAAACTATGGCGAATTAAACAGTGACTATTACGCAGTTTCTTTAAAAAGTTTTCCACAAATGAATCGAGTCCCTCTCAAGAAACCTAAAAATTGACTAAAAAAAGCGGTTAGTTACGCAGCGCTTCAGTTAAAAAAACGTTCGAACAACGATCGTCTTGTTTTCTTCTCTGCACCTTTCGTCCATTTCTCAAGTTCTTCAGCACTAGCCGTTCCTATCGCGACCTTCTCACGCTTCTTCTCTTCCACGTTTGCAAAATACTCGTCCCTGATACGTTGTATCTCGTCATAGGTCAACTGGTTTCGTTTCTTCCCATTCGGAATAGGGATGTAGGTATCGGGATGATGCGTTCGTTGAATAATCAAAAACTGATCAGACGTCTTGCTTTGGTTATTCACCGGATTGCTTTTCTCACTCTTTTGCTTTAGCTCGACCTGTTTATCGACAGGGAGGCTGCTTTTCCCTACTTGCCCCAAAGTAGGAACTGTGCGACTTTTCGCAGTATCCTTTGCCTCCTCTATTTTTTTCTTCTCAGGCTCCTCTGGAGAAGTGTCCTCTTCAGAAGCTCGATACTGTAAGTCGACCACTTGACCATGCCGATCAAAATCCAAGACCTCTGTGAATTTTCGGATGCCGTTGGTCTCAAAGATCGTCAACATGGTCAGCAATTGGAGCGCCCCTCGGATGTCCTCCATATCCCTCGTTGGATGCGCATTTTTCAAAATCCAGGCATGCTTTTTTCCACGTTCATCTTTAAAAAACATATGGAGCACAAATGAATGACTCGCCAATGCATCTCTTCGAGTGGGGTCTTTGTCTTTCAAGCAATCTTTATATAAACGAGCCTCTTTGGTGGTCTCATAATAATCCTTTTCTGTAGCAAACAATCGTTGAATCACCTGCTGCCAGTCACTTTGGCTAAAAAGTGCTTCAAAAAGTGGTAAAAATCGACGCATCGTCTCACAAGGGACAGAGGTCAAGAATACCTCTCGCAGCAGCTCGTGAAACAAACAAGAGAAGTCCTCCAGGATCAACGCGTTTCGAATCATGATCGCCACTGCATATTCGACTAAAGAAGCCTGATCCTTCGTTTCTTCATAGTTTTTGACTACTCGTTTTTCTAAAGTCCCTCGTTTCATATTTAGCAATTGCCGCGTTCCTAATCGCTTTGATTCCATTTGTTCACCCACTCCATTCTATCCATTATAAAAATGCGCTTTCATTTTGTTATGCTTTTTTGTTTCCTCTCTTCCAAAATACCTCTCAAGAAAGCAAAAATCTATGGGTTTTTAAAAATATCTACCCTTCTTTTTTTGTTTTTTTAAGCGATTAAAATATTTACTGCGCTGCTCTTTAAATAAATAACTGTCTCCAGCGTTTATTCCACAAAAAAAAAGTTCAAAAGACAGGTCACATCTTTTGAACTTTTTCTGTTTTTTTAGCTGCGGCTCAAATTATCAATATCGTCCTTAATAGCATCGACAAAGACATTCAAGTCTTGCACTTCTTGTTCTTCGCTTCCGTAGCGACGAACGTTGACCGTTGCATCATTGACTTCCTTGTCCCCAATTACTAATAGGTAAGGAATTTTTTGTGTTTGCGCCTGACGGATCTTGTAGCCAAGTTTTTCGTTGCGGTCATCTACTTCCACACGAACCCCTTCGCGAATCAAGCGATCTTTTACTTCATACGCGTAGTCGCCATGGTGTTCAGGAGAAACTGGTAAGATCGCGACTTGCTCTGGAGCCAACCATGTTGGGAATGCTCCTTTGTATTGTTCGATCAAGTAAGCTGTGAAGCGTTCCATTGTTGAAACGACACTGCGGTGAACAACGACTGGGCGATGTTCTTTGCCATCTTCGCCAATGTAAGTTAAGTCAAAGCGTTCAGGTAATAAGAAGTCGAATTGGATCGTTGAAAGTGTTTCTTCTGTTCCAATAGCTGTCAATACTTGAACATCTAGTTTAGGACCGTAGAACGCTGCTTCGCCATCCGCTTCAAAATAATCAAAGCCTGATTCATCCATTACTTCTTTTAACAAGCCTTGAGAAGTTTCCCACATTTCATCGTCATCAAAGTATTTTTCTGTGTTTTCAGGGTCACGGTAGCTTAAACGGAAACGGTAATCTTCGAACCCGAAGTCTTTGTAAACTTCTAAAATCAAGTCTAACGTACGACGGAATTCTTCTTTGATTTGATCTGGACGAACAAAGATATGTGCGTCGTTCATCGTCATTTCACGAACACGCTGCAAGCCTGACAATGCACCTGATTTTTCATAACGATGGTCCATGCCAAGTTCTGCTAAACGAATAGGCAATTCACGGTAAGAATGAATATGGTTTTTGTAGATCATCATGTGGTGTGGGCAGTTCATTGGACGTAAGACTAAGGATTCTTCGCCCTCACCCATGTCCATGATCGGGAACATGTCATCTTTATAATGATCCCAGTGACCAGATGTCTTGTACAAACCAGTATCTGCTAAAACAGGTGTATAGACGTGCTCATACCCCATCGAGATTTCTTTGTCTACGATGTAACGTTCGATGATACGGCGAATCGTTGCACCTTTTGGCAACCAGAAAGGCAGTCCTGAACCTACTTCTTGCGAGATCATAAACAGGTCTAATTCTTTTCCTAGTTTACGGTGGTCACGTTCTTTTGCCTCTTCACGCATTTTCAAGAAATGATCCAATTCGTCTTGTTTGAAGAAAGCAGTTCCGTAAATACGTTGCATCATTTTGTTATCAGAATTTCCGCGCCAGTAAGCACCTGCCACTGAAAGTAGTTTCACGATTTTGATTTTTCCTGTTGATGGTACGTGCGGTCCGCGGCATAGGTCTGTAAATTCGCCTTGTGTATACGCCGTGATCACTTCGTCTTCTGGAAGATCAGAAATTAATTCTACCTTATAAGGGTCGTAGCTGAAGAAATCTAAGGCCTCTTGACGACTCATGACTTTGCGTTCGATCGGTAAGTTTTCTTTGATGATCTTCTTCATTTCTTTTTCAATCGCTGGAAAATCTTCTTCGCTGAGTTGATCGCCATCTCCATTGTCTGTGTCGTAATAGAATCCAGACTCGATCGCTGGACCTACGCCGAAATGCATATTCGGGAATAAACGACGGATCGCTTGCGCCATTAGATGCGCACTTGAATGACGAACCAACGCTAATGCTTCTTCGTCACTTTCTGTCACGATTTTTAACGTTGCATCCTCTTCAATTGGTCGATTTAAATCTTCAAGTTCGCCGTTTACTACAACAGCCAACGCTTTTTTAGCTAATGAACTAGAAATACTTTTTGCAATTTCTAAACCGGTAATGCCTTTGTCAAACTCTTTTGATGATCCATCTGGAAATGAAATTTTTACCATCCTATAGGTCCCCCTTATTTGTTTTGATTGATAAAAAAAAGCCCTAGTACCGTAACGGTACTAGGACGAATAAACGTGGTTCCACCTAATCTTTGAGCAGAGTTTTCTGCTCCTCACAAGCGATAACGGCGCTGTCCGCCTCTGCATTTGTGCAGAAGTCTCAGAAAGTGGTCATTCCTTGCGCTTGTATGGAAAAGTCTCAGCCATGCTTTTCCTCTCTGATAAACAGCTTTCAAGTTCAGAAGTCTTTCTTCATCAATCAATTACAAGGTAATTATAAACACGTATTGATTTGAATTGCAAGCATTATCTTTGTTATTATTTCCATTTGCCGCCTTGGGCATATCTGTCTTTTTGCATTTCATTGATGATCACATGGATATTCTCTTTTGGTGCGCCGGCAGTTCTTGAAACTGCTTCAGTAACTTCCTCCACCATTTTAGTCAATTGCTCTTCAGATCGTCCTTCTTTTAGCTCGATGTGTACGAATGGCATTGCAAACCGCTCCTTTATTTTTTATTTCTTCCGACTTATTTTATCACAACTCCCAATGAATGGACGTTTAAAGCAATCTTTAATTTTTAAAGATTCCCCAGATATCACTAGATGAATCCCCTGCTCCAATTTTAAAACAAGCCGAGTATAACTCATTTTTATAAAAACGATAAAGTGTTCCCTTTTTACAAGACAAAATGTTATTGATAGCCCTTTCTTCGTGGTAAAGTGAGAGCATAAGAATGGAGGAACGAACATGGATATCTACTTACATTTTGACGATCAAGCAGCTGATGCCATTGCCTTTTATGAAGAAGTCTTTCACACGGAACCTGCAAATATTATGACATTTGGTCAAATGCCCCATGATGAAGAACATCCCGTTGATGAAGCCGTCAAAGAGTTGGTCCTCAACGCGAACTTGAAAATCAACGGTACGAACGTCATGATCTCTGACAGTCCTAAAGGGATGGCGCCTCCGATCGCCGTCGGAAATAACGTAGCCTTGGTTTATGATGCAGAGACCGCGGAAGAAGCCTCGGAGATTTTTATGAAGCTCTCTGAAAATGGCGCTATTTTATTGCCTCTTGAAAAAACATTTTGGGCAGAGCTTTACGGGATGGTCAAAGATTCCTACGGCATCAATTGGCATATAAATCTTTATAGCTAAAGAAAGGAGGGCTTACACATGGAACAGCAATTTGGGTGTTGTTTGTGGTTTGATGGACATATCCATGAAGCGGCACTGTTTTATACAGGCATTTTTGAGGATAGCACCCTCCTCAACGAAACGCACTTCATCACCGATGAACATGGGACGATCGGGGATTTATTGACCGCGACAGTAGAATTGGCCGGTTGCGAATTTCTATTACTGAACGGCGGCGATACATTCAAGCCGACGCCAGCAATCTCTTATGTCGTCAACTGTGAAAACGAAGAACAGCTCACGACGGTATGGCAGCAGTTGAATCATGATGGAAAAACATTGATGCCGCTGACAGACTATCCCGAGCTAGGTATGTTTGGCTGGACGACGGACCGGTATGGCTTCTCTTGGCAAGTTCGTTTAGGGGAAAATTTACAGACGATCGTTCCCTGCATCTTGTTCGGCAACGACAATTATGGCTTGGCACAGGCGGCGATCGATGAATGGATCGCCGCCTTCGGAGGAAAACAAACGTTTGTCATCAAGGGAAAAGAAGAACGGTTGCGGGCCTCTGGCTTTCAACTTCGCGGGCAAGACTTGATCATAATGGATAGCCCCGATGAACAGGACTTTGATTTTACGATGGGCAATTCCTTTTACTTCTATTTTAAAGACCAATCCGACATCGACCACGCCTGGGACGCGATCACTCCAGAAGGAAACGAGTGGGCATGCGGCTGGATGGAAGACCGCTATGGGATTTATTGGCAAACGGTCAATCAAGACTTGCTTGACTGGACCAATGACCCCGATCCAGAAAAGGCGCGGCGAGCGACACAAGAAATGTATAAAATGAAAAAGATTGATCTTGCTCAAATCAAGCGTGCACACGACGGAACGCTTTGATCCATTGAATATCCTCTTTGATTTTCCAAAGAAGCGTGGGGCGTGTTTCAAATTAAAGGCTGATTTCATTTCTAGTGAAATCAGCCTTTTGCGTCTCTTTACCCTTATGTGCTATACTATTATGCTGTTATAAACAGTTGAGGGAAAAACAAAGGGGGATGCTCAATGACTGCAAGAGAATATGAACA
Organism: Enterococcus sp. AZ048; assembly: GCF_051715125.1. Classification (NCBI taxonomy): domain Bacteria; kingdom Bacillati; phylum Bacillota; class Bacilli; order Lactobacillales; family Enterococcaceae; genus Enterococcus; species Enterococcus sp. AZ048. The sequence continues at coordinate 1,883,952 of NZ_JBIOTD010000001.1, forward strand.
AGAGCACGTCCATCAAACAAGCGCTTTGATCCAACAAGAAATTGCTTTTTTGGACAACCAAAAGAAAGAGACGAAATCAAAATTTGATTCTGACATGTTAGAAAATGCGGGTCAAAGAATTCAAGGCGGCTCTTTCGAAGCATTAGCCGATACAATGGCCGAAACAAGACAGCATGAAGCGGAATTACTTGTTCGCTATCAAACATTTGCTTCACAAGAAAAGCGCCAAAAAGTTTTGAAATTAATGGGAAACAATCCCTACTTCGCGCGAATCGATTTCAAAGAAGATCAGGAACAAGAAACACTTTATTTAGGAATTGCTTCTTTACGAGACACGAAAGAAGAAACAGTGGTCATCGACTGGCGGGCACCTATTGCCAACCTTTATTATGAAGGAACTCTGGGACAGACTGAATATGAAGCCCACGTTGCCATTATCCCTATAGAATTACTATTGAAACGACAATTTAAAATTCGGGAAGGGCAAATCCTTTCCATGGTCGATACCTCCGAAGCCATCAATGATGACTTTCTGTTAGAAATTTTAGATGAGGCTTCTTCGAATCATATGAAGAACATCGTAGCGACGATCCAACGCTCGCAAAACGAGATCATTCGTGACACCAGAAGCAAAGTATTAGTTGTTGAAGGGATCGCCGGCAGCGGAAAAACATCTGCGCTGCTTCAACGTGTCGCTTACCTGCTTTACCATAACCGGAAATGGTTAGACAACGAACAAGTCCTGTTGTTTTCTCCAAACCATATTTTTTCTGACTATATTTCGACCGTCTTACCTTCTCTTGGTGAAAGCGGGATTCCAACCGAAACCTTCAAAACCTTTTTAAGTGCGTTGCTTCCTACCTATCAAATCCACACTGAAGAAAGTCATGAAGAAGTCTTTCTTTCTGGTCAGGATGATCGGGTTCTCCGCGCAAAAAGCAGTTTTGCCGTCGTTCAGGAACTTTATCGTTACGTCGAACGAATCACAGAATTCGGTCCGCTATTTCGTGATCTCAAACTAAAACAAGAGGTTTTGATCTCTAAAAAACAAATTCGCAACTGGTACCAAGAAGCCAATCCAGAGTTGCCGATGTATCAACGGATGCAGCTTTTGCAAACCAAACTTTTGAAAAAAATCGGCGGCTTAGAAAAAGACGAAATGAAAAAAGACTGGGTCAAAAAAGAGGCCGATGAATTAGTCGATGCGTTGTTCGTCAACAATCCTGATATGGAAGATTCTGAAAAAGCCGAGCGCCGCCTGCGCCGTCAGATGGCACAAAAAGTCGTGCGCAAAAAAATGCGTCCGATCCGCAGACAGATCACGCGTTATGGTTTCGTGAATTACGCCAAGCAATACCTGCATTTTTTACAAAGTGTACCTAAACACTTGCTGGAAAAATACGAGTTGACTCACGAGAATTGGACAGCCATGCTCGAGGAACTACTGGGAGATTTCAAGAAAAAAGATATTAGCCTGGAAGACGGCACCTTAATGTTCCTGTTGATGAAGTCGATCCATCCTTTAGAGGTGAAACAAAAAGCGCGATTTATTTTTATTGATGAGATGCAGGATTTTTCACCTGCTCAAGTCGCCTTACTGCGTCACCTGTATCCAAAAGCAACCTATACCTTGTGTGGGGATTTGAATCAAAAGGTTTTCGGAAATGAAAGTATGGTCCATTCGCTGGGACAGATTTTCCCAGATCAAGCGTTGACCCATTTTGAATTGACGACCAGCTATCGATCCACTGAAGAAATCACTCATTTTGCCAATCAGTTCTTAACGCAGGAAAATCGGGTGGAATTGACTGCTCGTGTCGGTGATCTGCCAAAAATTTATTATGCGAATGAAACCCGACAAATGGTCGATAGCCTGATCCGTCAAATCGAGGAAACCGCAGAGATGGCAAAATATTGGCGAACCGCCATCATCGCAAAAACGGTGGAGGAATGTCAGGATCTGTATAATCAGTTGTCTCCTGAACAGCAATCACAGGTTCAATTGCTAACGGATGAGGAAGACTTCATGAAGAAGAGTTTGATCATCATTCCGACGTATTTGGCGAAAGGGTTAGAATTTGACCGTGTATTTGCTTGGAATATTTCTCCTGAAAATTACCATACAGAACAGGACAAATTGATCCTATATACAGTCTGCACGCGGGCCATGCACGAATTGAACCTGCTCGTTATCGGTCAAAGAAGCCCATTACTAGAAATGATTCCCGAAACACTCTATCGACAAGAAGCTTTAGACTAAACAAAAAAACAGCCGCTTAAATCTAAAAAGATTTAAGCGGCTATTTGTTAGTCTTCTAATTCAACGTTATGATAAATTTGTTGAACATCTTCCAATTCATCCAACACATCGATCATTTTTTCAAATTTCTCTAGGTCGTCTCCCGTCAAGGTGACTTCACTTTGCGGGATCATTTGCATTTCCGCAACAGAGAATTCTGAAATGCCTTTTTCCTTTAACGCTTCTTGAATCGCATTGAAGTCTTCAGGTTCGCCGTAAACGATGATTTGTCCTTCTTCATCTACAACATCGCGAACGTCGATTTCTTTGTCCATCAAGTATTCCAACACTTCATCTGCATCTTCGCCGGCAAAACCAAACAAAGCCGTGTTGTCGAACATATACGCGACCGCACCAGACACACCCATGTTTCCGCCATTTTTACCAAAAGCAGCACGTACATCTGAAGCTGTCCGATTCACGTTGTTCGTCAACGCATCTACGATAACCATTGATCCATTTGGACCAAAGCCTTCATAACGGAGTTCTTGGAATGTTTCATCGCCAGAACCTTTCGCTTTTTCAATAGCTCGATCAATAATATGTTTTGGTACATTGTACGTTTTCGCCCGTTCAATAACGAAACGCAATTTTTGATTGGCGTGAGGATCAGGCTCACCTGATTTTGCTGCCGCGTAGATCTCGATTCCAAATTTAGCGTAAATTTTACTGTTGTTTGCATCCTTCGCAGTTTTCTTTGCTACGATATTCGCCCATTTACGTCCCATGTTTTCACTTCTCTTTCGTTAATTTCATACTTTCTCATTATAACGACTCACCTGCACTTTGAAAAGTTTTTTTTAGAGGCGAATCGGAAATCGCCCGATCGTCTGTTCCATTGGGTGAATCAGTTGATACACTTGATCCGCTCGATACGTCAAAAAATGCTGCTCTTTCTCTTTCTGTCCGATCTTGGCCGCTACTGGCAAGGAAAATTCTTTTTTTCTTTTATTCAAATACGCCTGCCCTTTTTCAGTAAAGCCCAAGATATGCAGCATGGATCGTTCCTGCTCGGCTCGGATTTCTTCTTCTTTGACTTGCAGCAGAACGTAGGTCAATAGGCGTTGCAGACGCGGTTGCGTGTAACGCTTCGTGCTGATGGCCTGCAAGTATTCCGAAAAATCTTTTACTTTTTGCTCAACTAAACGATGCTCTAGCCCTTCACGCATTTGATAGATTCCACGAAGGCTGTCTAAAGAATCGGCCCGCAATTGATACTCTAAGTACGGCCAAAAATCGGACCAGGAAATACGTGTTTTTTTTAATTCTTCTAAAGTGGCCGCGGGGACAAAGGAAGAGACGTCCTCATCCGCCAAAACCGCCTGTCGAATGCCCGTAGCACTAGCGAAGGTGTTCTCAACCAACGTCTCCTCATGGTAGCCTTGATCTTTTCTTGCCAAGGGGAAAATCGCCATCGGCTGCGGGTATTGCGCATTTTCCTTCGCGTAACTTAATCCGAGGATATGATTAGGTGGAAAATTCTTGGCCTTCGGATACAGCTGCGAAACGACTTCCGCCATTTTTTCCGGATAGCTCCAGCCAATCGGCAATTCATGGAACAATCGATCGATGCTTGCTTTCTCCTCAATAAAGAACCGACCATAATCCGCATAATCAAAATCAGACTCGCTGTCTGTGCCGAAGCATAATGCATCACACTTCAAAGCATGCAATAGCTTGATGCTTCCTTTTGCGAAATAATCCGCAGACTGAACCGCCCAAGAAAACGGCAATTCAACCACGAGATCAACCCCATTTTCCAATGCTGCTTGGGCCCGCGCCCATTTGTCCATGATCGCTGGTTCGCCCCGCTGCAAAAAATTGCCGCTCATCACCGCGACAACGACATCTGCTCCGCTCAATTCACGCGCCTTTTCCGCATGATACCGATGCCCATTATGAAATGGATTGTATTCCACCACGATTCCACAACTCCGCATCTCCATCCCCCTTTCATTTACTATAGCCGTATTTTGATCCAGCCTTTTATCAAATGAATTGTCAAAAAAAACCGAGATCTCTCTCGGTTATTTCTGACATACAAAAAACCAGCGTTTGCTTGTTTCGTTTGGTTCTTCATCTGTAAAATCTGCAAAGACTTCTGTTTTAAACCCAACTTCAGTCAACATTTTTTTGTACGTTTCTAGCGGATACGTCCGCTCCTTGTGCAATTCATCGAAACGCTCAAAAAGTTCACCGTCTCTTTTTACAAAGAATGTCAAAAAGTGCTCAATACTGTGGCTCGAATCCCCCGGATAGCTATCCCAAAGAAAAGCAAATTCCTCTGTCTGATCATGAAAGCTATACTCAGGAAATACGTCATCCACTTGATGGGTAGAATGAACATCAAAAATAAATGTTCCTGAATCTTTCAATAACTGATAGACCCCTTCAAATACCTGCTTGACCTGTACGGCATCTGGCATGTAGCACAGCGAATCAGAAAAACAAGTGACTGCTTGATATTCGCCAATATCCGTTAGATCTAGCATGTCTCCAGCAATCCAATTAACTGAGACACCCGCTTGAAGCCCACGGTCACTAGCCAATGTCAGCATTTCCTCTGATAGGTCTAACCCAGTCACATCAAAACCCTTTTGAGCAAATTCCACAGCTAACGCACCTGTTCCGCACGCCAGCTCCAAAATTTGATTCGTCGCGACGGGGAAATGGCGCAATGAAAAATCCAACCATTGCTGATACAAAGAATCATCCATTACCTCATCATAAACAAAAGCAAAGGTTTCATACGCCATTAATCCAACCACGCCTCGATGTTTTCAAGTGGTGCATCCGACCATAATTTTTCTAAATTATAAAATTCACGCTCTGACGTACTAAACACATGGACGATCACATCGCCTAAGTCGATCAAGACCCATTTTCCGCCATCTTTTCCTTCTACACGCTTCACTTCAACGTGCGCTTCTTCTTCCTTGTCTACAACTTCATCAACGATCGCATTGATTTGACGATCAGAATTTGCGGAACAAATCAAGAAATAATCCGCCAACAATGAAACTTGAGAAACATCCAATGCCACGATATCAACCGCACGTTTTGCATCGGCTGCCTTCACGGCGATTTCTAACATATTCTTACTATCTATGATAATTCTCCTCCTTATAATTCAAACGAAACCATTAATTACTTAGTGTATACCAGCGACCCAGCGATTGTAGGTTTCAATCGTTTTGGGATAAACTGGTGTTTCTGACTCAATTAAATGAGCCAACGTGTGCTTTGTCTCAAATGCAACAGCTTGATCCAAGTCGCTAAATGCGATCACGCGTGCATCTTCGAACCCGGGAAAATTTCTGCCCGGTTCAATATAATCTGCCACATAGATGATCTTATCCAGCAAAGACATTTCTGCCGCTCCCGTCGTATGAAGACGAATCGCAGTCAGAATTTCGTCATCGGAGATCTTTAACTCCTGACGAACAAAATCCGCTCCAACAAGCCCATGCCAGATCGCATTGCCGTATTTTAACAGCTCCGCCTTCTCTTCATAGTCTCCTTGATCAATTGCCAATTCAAATTCTTCATCCGAGCGTTCTTTTGCATAGTCATGGGTCAACGCAGCAATGCTCGCTTTTTCTAGTGAAGCTCCGAAACGCTCTGCTAAAGCAATCGCTGTCTCCTCCACACCTAATACATGTTGGAAACGACGCTCACTCATTCGCATCTGAACGGCCTGCATCAATGCTTCCCGTTCCATGGCTGTATAGGTTCTACTATATTTCATCCAGATACAATCCTTCTTCCGATATATATTCCCGAACCCGGTCAGGCACAAGATAACGAATCGAACATCCCTGTTTTACTTGTTTTCGGATATACGACGACGACAACTGAATCTCAGGAACGTCCACCCAAATAATCGGATAGGGACTTTCTAACGCAAACCCTGCACGCTTCACGCCAACAAAGTTCACAAGCCGCACCAATTCCTCGATTCGATGCCATTTTGGTAAATACGCTACCTCATCGCCGCCGATAATAAAATAATACTCTGTGTCAGGATTTTCTGTTGTCAATTCCAGCATTGTATCGATCGTATAGCTTTTACCCTTTCGTGCCAATTCCCTTGTATCAACCGACAAAAAAGCATTGTCTTCGATCGCACGTTGGACCATGGCCAACCGATGTTTGCTATCGATCGTTTTCTTTTCATCCACGTGTGGAGGCAGGTAACTTGGTAGCAGATGCACTTCATCGAATCCCAACTTTTGCCCGACCTGCTCCGCGATCATTAAGTGCGCGTGATGAATCGGATTAAAATTCCCACCCAACAGTCCTACCTGCTTTTTCGGCATAGTAGTATCCGTCATTGGTTCAACTTTTGGAATTGTTAAGACATCTTGGTACACCCGTTATTCCCCCTTGTTTTCTGAAAAAGAAGCTTAAATACTTTTAACCTCTTTTGATATTTTTTGATATTTTTCTTTGCTTGACGCTTTGTATAAAACCAATACACGACCAATGATCTGAACGATGTCACAATGGATTTTTTCTTCCAATACATGTGCCACATCTTCTGCGATCTCATCGGTATTTTGCAATAAATTGATTTTGATCAATTCTCTTTTTTCCAAAGCTTCATTGATTTGAACGATCACGGCCTCATTGATCCCGTTTTTACCGATTTGGAAAATCGGTTGTAGGTGATGGGCCTGACTACGTAAAAACCGTTTTTGTTTTCCTCTTAATTCCATTGATACTCCCCTTAATTGGATAATAATTTTTTAAATCAGCGCTTTTCGGGTCAGCACATCGACCCCTTTTGGCGCCCAGCCGGCAACTACTGCTGGTTTTGATACAGTGACCCAGCCTAGCCCAGCAAAAACAATGTCTGTTTTTTCTTTGATCGAGAACTCAAAACGAACAAGCGCTGGGAAATCCTCTACTTCATCAGGACGTGGTGGTTGCAGCAAGCCGCCTACATGCTTCTCATAAAAAGCATCAGCCTTCTCCAGCTTTGTCCGATGCGGTTCAATGTCATTGGAAACATACGTAATGAAAGACGCACGATCCCCCTGAATGAAATCAAAACGAGCCAAACCACCTAAAAACAGTGTCTGACCAGCATTCAACTGATAGACCTTTGGCTTGATTTCTTTGTGGGGTGCAATGATCTTCAAGTCTTTCTTTCCAAGATAATGGGCCATTTGATGACGGTGGATGATCCCTGGTGTATCAAACATAAATTGACCATCATCCAACGGAATCTCGATCTTATCCAATGTTGTACCCGGAAATTGCGAGGTGGTGATCAAGTCTTGAACACCCGCCGTTTGCTTGATGATTTGGTTGATCAATGTAGACTTTCCAACATTGGTGACACCAACAACATACACATCGCGTCCGTCGCGGTATTCTTCGATTTTCTCTAACAACTCCGTCATTTCATTTGGTTTCCGTGCACTGGTCAATAAGATATCGACAGGGCGTAGTCCTTCTTCATGTGCACGTTCACGCATCCATTGGGTTAATTTTCCGCGTTTCAATGATTTAGGCAGCAAATCGACCTTGTTCCCTACTAATAAGACAGGATTGTCTCCAACAAATCGATGTAGACCAGGTATCAACGAACCATTGAAATCAAAAATATCCACCACATTAACAATCAAAGCATCTGCTTTGCCAAGTTCATTCAATAAGCGCAAGAAATCATCGTCTGTTAACGAAACATCTTGGATCTCATTGTAATGACGAAGACGGAAACAACGTTGGCAGTATACTTCGCCGTTTTCCAATCCTTTTTCTAAAGCCGATTGCGGTGTATAGCCCAATTCATTTGGGTGTTCTGTCTGAATCTTCGCGCCGCAGCCGATACAAAATAATTCTTCTTCCATTTATAGTTCACTCTTCCATTTCATCTCAGGATCTTTGCGTAATAAAATGTGCATCACACGACGTTCAAAAAAGCGATTGATCCGGGTATTCCAGCCATCCGTATCGAGGATCGGACGCACAAGAATACTCCGAATACCCGCTGCACTTGCTCCGCGAATATCGGTCATCACTTGATCACCGATCATGACGATCTCCTCTTTTGAAACGCCTAATTGTTTCTGCGCATTGATAATTCCTAACGAAAAAGGCTTCATTGCTCGAGAGACAAAGTCCAATTTAAAGCTTTCAAGAGCTTTTGCTACACGACTAGCCTTGTTATTTGAAACAACAACGACAGGGATGCCCGCCTCGTCCATCATCTTTAACCAATCAATCAACTCTTTTGTTCCATTAGGGTTGTTCCAAGCGATCAACGTGTTATCTAGATCTGTCAGTACGGCTTTGAATCCATGTGCCTTTAATTGTTCTGGGGTTATTTGATAAATGGCTTCGACCATCCACGTAGGTTTGTATTTGTCTAACATGGCAACTCCTATATCCTTATTTTGCATATCTTTGTTTTATACATCTACAAAACCTGATTATAACGCAAATACGTTGAAAACTCTACATTTGGGTACAAAGGTTTAAAAAAAGACTAGGCTTTCTCCGCCTAGTCTCAAGAATTTTATAATACTTTTGATAAAAAGTCGATGGTGCGAGAATTTTGAGTATGGTCAAACACTTCTTCTGGCGTGCCTTCCTCAACGATCACTCCGCCATCCATAAAGATCACGCGGTCGCCAACTTCTTTAGCGAACCCCATCTCGTGTGTCACGATCATCATGGTCATGCCTTCTTTTGCCAATTGCTGCATCACTTCTAAAACATCCCCGACCATTTCAGGATCAAGTGCTGATGTTGGTTCATCAAACAGCATCACGTCCGGTTGCATCGCCAAAGCTCTTGCGATAGCGATCCGCTGCTGCTGCCCCCCTGATAAAGAATGAGGGTATGCATCCGCCTTTTCAGACAAACCGACCTTTTCAAGCAATTCCTTTGCGATTTTTTCCGCTTCCGCTTTTGCCAAGCCCTTTACCTTGATCGGCGACAATGTGATATTGTCCAAGACCGTCATATTGGGAAAAAGGTTAAATTGCTGGAACACCATTCCCATTTTTTCACGTGTTTTGAAAATATCATTTTTCTTATCTGTAATATCCGTTCCTTCAAACCGAATCGTACCGGATGTAGGAACTTCTAATAAATTGACGCAACGTAAAAACGTACTTTTTCCTGAACCAGATGGTCCAATGATGACAACGACTTCTCCGGGCGTAATCTCTGCGGAAATGTCTTTCAATACCTCGTTATCGCCAAATTTCTTATTTAAATGTTCAATTTGAATCAATGCTTCTGCCATTATTTTCACCCCTACTCCTTATCGTTGATAACCTTTTCCAAGTTTTCTTTCCCACAGATTAAGCAGTCGAGACGTGATGAAGGTCATCACGAAATACAATGCGGCTGCGACGATCAGCGGTTCTAAAGGAATATAGGAATTTGATACCACGATTTGCGCAGAACCCATCAATTCGTTGATCCCGATCGTGGCAAGCAAAGAAGAATCCTTGATCAACGTGATAAATTCGTTGCCTAAAGGCGGCAAAATGTTTCTCAAAGCTTGCGGTAAAATCACATACCGCATGGTTTGCGCAGGGCGTAACCCTAGTGAATGAGCAGCTTCTGTTTGCCCAAAGTTCACTGCTGTGATCCCCCCACGGATAATCTCTGCAACGTAAGCCCCAGAGTTCAAGGAAAGTACGATCATTCCCGGGAACAAACGATTGATGCTGACAGACAAGACCCCAACATTTAAATCATTCGATGGGAAAAAGCCTTGTAAAATCAAAAATCCGATCGTAATCTGCAACAACATAGGTGTGCCGCGAAGCACTTCAATGTAAATGTTCGCAAACCAATTCAATGGTTTGTGTTTAGAAAGCTTCAGCAAAGCCATTGCCAGTCCGATCAGTGTACCCAGACAGACAGTCGCCAGTGAGATAATAACCGTGATGCTCGCTCCTGAAACAAAGTACGATAAATATTTACTCAAGAAAGAAAAGTCCAAAACATGTTCCCTCTATTCTTCTGCTGATTTTTCGGCTAATTCATGATTTTGTTTCACATACTCATCAATTTTGCCTTCGTCATTTAATTTTTTAATGATCTTATTGATTTCGGTTTGCAATTCGTCACTGCCTTTTGGCAAAGCGATCGCGAAGGCTTCATCTTCATTGGCCTTCAAATCAATATTCGCAATCATTAAATCAGGATTTTGCTGTACATACGATTCAGCAATCGTTTTTTCAACGACCATCGCATCTAATGATCCGCTGTTTACTTCAATAACCATGTTTGGAACTTTTTCGATTGAGACCAATTTTGCGTCTTTGATTTGTGTTTTTACAACATCTTCTTGAATCGACCCTTTTTGTGCACCGACATTTTTGTCTTTCAATGCATCTAAGCTTGTCAATTTATCTTGATTCTTTTTATTGATAATCACAACTTGTGGTGGATTGTAATAGTTATCTGTGAAGTCGAATTGTTTTTTCCGTTCTTCTGTCGCAGAAATCGCGGAAATCGCGATGTCTGATTTGCCTTCTTTCAAGGATGCTAAAACTGTATTAAAGCTCATATCTGAAACTTCCGCTTTAACGCCTAATTCTTTAGCTACTTCATTGACCAAATCGATATCTGCACCGACGATCTTATCTTTTCCATCTACCATTGTATGGAATTCAAAAGGCGCGTAGTCTGCTGACGTCGCAACTTTTAGCACGCCTGCTTTTTTGATTGCTGCTAACTGATCCTCTGATTTCGCATTAGACGAGTCTGAAGTGTTATTGCCACCTCCGCCGCATGCTGCAAAAATAAATAGTGCTGATAATGCCATTACTAAGCCGGTAATCTTTTTCATCCTAATTCCTCCTATTTTTTGAATGGTTTTTTCAATGAATTTATTATAGCATGAAATTTTCATAAAACAAGCATTTTATTGTATAAATATTAAATTATCTTTGAATAAGGTCCTTTTTTATGTATATATTCACGATAGCATGAATAAATATTTCCAGCAGACACTTCTCTGTCACTGACTTTGAACAATAAAAAGCCAGAAAATCTGATCACGGGGATCAAATTTCTGACTTTTTATTTCTGCGCACACCTTAAAATTTACGGAAACGCTGGTATCGTTTTTCAATTAATTCTTCTGTCGTATAGCTCGAAAGCTCTGTGATTTTTTCAATCAATGACTTCTTCATCATACGGATGATTTTTTCTTCGCTGAGTTTGTTTCCTTTCAACGTTTCAGGAATCACGCGGTCAATGACAGCCAGGTCCAATAATTCAGCGGCGGTTATCTTCATTAGTTCCGCCGCTTCATCTGCGCGCTTGCCATCTTTCCAAAGAATCGAAGCAAAGCCCTCTGGCGAAAGAATCGCGTAGATACTATATTCCATCATCCAAACCTCATCCGCTAACGCCAACGCTAATGCGCCGCCGCTGCCACCTTCTCCGGTGACGATCGAAATGATCGGAACCTTTAAATCGGACATTTCCATCAGGTTTCGGGCGATGGCCTCGCCTTCTCCACGTTCTTCAGCTTCCACGCCGCAGAATGCCCCCGGTGTATTTACGAAACAAATCACGGGACGTTTGAATTTCTCCGCTTGCTTCATTAACCGCAGTGCCTTGCGATAGCCCTCAGGATTAGGTTGACCAAAATTACGCGCCATATTTTCTTTCAAATCATTTCCCTTTTGAATACCAATGACGGTTACCGGCTTGCCTGCAAGTTTGGCAATTCCTCCAATGATGGCAGGATCATCACCAAAGAGACGATCGCCGTGCAGTTCTTGAAAGTCGGTAAAAATTTTCTCAAAATAATCCAGACTGGTCAACCGATCTTGGTGCCTCGCCAGTTTAACAATCTCTCCAGCAGTAAGACCCATTAGTCACACCAGCCTTTCTCTTGATGAAATGCGACGAATTCCGACAAACGATCTTTCAGCATCATTCTCGGAATGATTTGATCTATAAATCCATGTTGCAAAAGAAATTCTGCTTTTTGAAAATCCTCTGGCAATTGTTGACGAATCGTCTGTTCGATTACTCGTCTACCAGCGAATCCTACCAACGTTTGCGGTTCAGCTAAAATAATGTCGCCTTCCATCGCAAAGCTGGCAGTAACACCGCCAGTCGTCGGATCTGTCAATACCGTAATGTAGAGCAATCCGGCATTACTGTGACGCTTCACTGCCGCCGAGATTTTTGCCATTTGCATCAGTGAGAAGATCCCCTCTTGCATTCGAGCGCCTCCCGAAGCAGTAAAAAGGACGACGGGCAATTTTTCAACAACTGCCTTTTCAAAAAGGCGAGTGATTTTTTCGCCAACCACTGTTCCCATACTGCCCATGATGAAATTTGCATCCATGACACCGATCGCCACTTCTTGACCATTGATCGTCGCTTTTCCAGTTAAGACCGCTTCATCAAGGCCGGTCTTTTCTTTCATATTGTCGATTTTGGTCAAATAATCAGGAAAATCAATCGGATTTTTTTGTTCCAATTGATTGTCCCAATCAACAAAGCTCTTTTCATCGATCGTCAATGCTAATCGTTCCCATGCGCTTATGCGAAAGCTGTAACCGCAATGAGGACAAACTTTTTCAGCACCGATTTCTTTTTTATACAATGTACGTTTACAATTTGGACATTTCGCCCACATATCGTCTGGTACAGCAGGTTTCGTTGCTGGCATAGTGTCGCGGTTAGGATTGATCCGAATGTAGTTTTTTTTCTTATTAAAAAGTCCCACTTAAATTCCTCCTACTCGCTTTGTTGCCACTCAGGTAAAAATGTTTTTTGTAAAAAGCTGGTATCATAATCGCCAAAAAGTACACTTGGATGGCTGATCAGATCCATTTGGAACTCCACATTCGTGATAACGCCATCTGACACGAATTCTCCTAGTGCGCGTTGCATCTTCATCAAGGCATCAAAGCGATCGTCGCCGTGCACGATGATTTTCGCGATCATGGAATCGTAGTATGGCGGAATGGATACACCGCTATACATCGCGCTATCTACTCTCAACCCTAAACCACCACTAGGCAATAACAGCGTTTTGATTTTACCGGGCGAAGGAGCAAAGTTAAACGCCGGATTTTCTGCGTTGATTCGGCATTCGATTGAATGTCCATGGAAGGTAACATCCGATTGTTCTAGTCCTAACGGTTCCCCTGCTGCAATTTTGATTTGTTTTTTTACAATATCAATGCCCGTTACCATTTCAGTGATCGGATGCTCAACTTGAATCCGCGTGTTCATCTCCATAAAGTAGAAATGACCCTCTTCGTCTCGAAGAAATTCAATCGTCCCTGCACTTTCATAGTTAACCGCTTTTCCGGCTTTGACAGCGATATCTCCGAGCATCTTCCGATTTTCCTCACCGATAACGACTGAAGGCGCCTCTTCCAAAACCTTTTGATTGTTTCGCTGCAAGGAACAGTCTCGTTCTCCTAAATGAATGACATTGCCTTGCTGATCCCCTAAAATCTGTACTTCAATATGACGTGCTGGATAAATGATTTTTTCCATGTACATCGAATCATCACCAAAAGCCGCTTTTGCTTCTGACTTGGCTGATAAAAAGTGCTTTTCTAATTCACTCTTTGTCGGAACTTTACGAATCCCTTTTCCGCCGCCGCCAGCCGCTGCCTTCAGCATCACCGGGTAGCCAATTTCTTCAGCTAGTTTTTCGGCTTCTTCCAAACTATCGATCGAGCCGTCGCTGCCTGGAATAACAGGAACACCTGCTTTTTGCATCAATTGACGTGCGTGGATCTTGTTTCCCATCGCATCAATTGTTTTTTCACTAGGACCAATAAATTTGATGTTGCATTCTTCACACATTGTCGCAAACAAACTATTTTCAGATAAAAAGCCGAAACCCGGATGGATCGCCTCTGCATTTGTCACGATCGCAGCACTTAGGATGCCTTGCATATTTAAGTAGGATTCACTTGAACGAGCAGGTCCGATACAAATCGCTTCATCGGCCATTTCTGTGTGTAACGCTTCTTTATCCGCCTCGGAGTATACAGCGACTGTCTGGATTCCTAATTCACGACAGGCACGAATGATCCGTACAGCGATTTCGCCTCGATTAGCGATTAAAATTTTTGAAAACATAGGCCTCTATCCAATCATAAACGTTAGCTCTGCCTCGGCTACTTTTTTGCCATCGACATATGCGATGCCTTTTCCGCAGCCTGCTGCCGAACGTACTTTTGTTAATTCTACTTCTAAAACCAAGGTATCTCCTGGGACCACTTTCTTACGGAATTTTGCTTTATCAATTCCGCCAAAATAAGCCGTTTTCCCTTTAAATTCATCCATTGACAATAAAGCAACTGCACCTGCTTGAGCCATCGCTTCCACGATTAGAACACCGGGCATCACAGGTTCATGAGGAAAGTGTCCTTGGAAAAAGGGTTCGTTCACAGAAACGTTTTTCTTCGCTTTGATGCTTTTCCCTGCTTCTAATTCCTCTACACGATCGATCAATAGCATCGGGTAACGATGCGGAATAATCTCTTTGATTTCTTCAACTGTTAACATGTCGTTCCTCCTCGTTTCTTCATACTTGTCGTTTTACCTTTTTTAGCCGATGCGGAACAAAGGCTGTCCATATTCAACAACGTCTTCATTTTCCACCAAGATCTCGGTGATCGTCCCATCGAATTCACTGGTGATCTCATTCAACAGCTTCATCGCTTCAATGATGCAGACAGTGTCCCCTTGACTTACCGATTCTCCAACAGATTTAAATGCTTCTTGTTCTGGCGAAGGCTGCAAGTAAACGATCCCTACAATGGGGGAAGTGATAACTTGTCCGCTGCTTTTACTTTCAGCAGTTGCGGCACTTTCTGATGCTGTAGGTTCAGCTGTTGTCTGGTTAGAAGGGGCAGCGACGGTCTCTGCTGGCTGCTCTTCTTTTTGTACAGGCGCTGAAACTTGGCGACTTGTTTGATTTTTATTCATATACAATTCAAAACTGCCTTCACGTAAATCGAATTCAGTGAGGCTCGAATCGTTGAATTGACTCATTAGTTCTTTGACTTCTTTGATTTCCATTCTTAATCCTCCCAGCGCTTCAAGCAAATCACAGCATTGTGACCGCCGAAACCGAGAGAGTTACTTACAGCGTAATTGACTGCTGTCTCTTTTGCTTCATTCACAACAACATTTGCTTTGATTTCTGGATCTACTTCTTGGATATTCGCGGTTGGCGGAATAAATTGGTGCTGAATAGCCATTAATGACGCGACAGCTTCTACACCGCCGGCTCCACCAAGTAAGTGCCCGGTCAATGACTTCGTACTGCTGACAAATGCATTCTCAGTCAATGCCGATTCGATCGCTTTGCTTTCCGCTTTGTCATTTGCTTGTGTACTAGTGCCATGCGCATTTACATAGTTGACTTCATCAGGAGTAATTCCTGCTTCTTTGATTGCTTCTTTGATTGCTCGTGCCGCGCCTTCGCCATCTGGAGAAGGTGCAGTCATATGGTACGCGTCACAGGTTGCGCCGTATCCAACGACTTCTCCAAGAATTTCAGCACCGCGATTTTGAGCGTGCTCCAAGGATTCTAAAACTAGGACACCGGCTCCCTCACCCATAACAAATCCATTGCGGTCTTTATCGAATGGGATCGATGCTCGTGCTGGATCTTCGGAGGTACTCAAGGCAGTTAATGAAGCAAACCCAGAAATACCAATTTTATTGATACAAGATTCCGCACCACCAGCAATGATCACATCAGAATATCCGTGCTTGATATTTCGGAAGGCTTCCCCGATCGAATGCGTGCCGCTTGCGCAGGCTGTCACAGTACTGGTACAAATACCTTTTGCCCCGATCCGTAAAGCAACATTTCCGGCTGCCATATTTACAATAGCTAACGGTACGAACATTGGCGATACACGTCCGGGACCTTTAGCATCCATTTTGAGTACTTGATCCTGGATTGATCCGAGACCGCCAACACCTGATCCGATCATTACGCCAAAGCGCTCCATATCCTCTTCGTCCGTGTTGATACCGCTCATCTTCAATGCTTCCAGCGCAGAATAAATAGCATATAAGGAATAAGTTTCCATTCTCTTTGTATCTTTTTTGACAAAATATTTTTCTAAAGGAAACTCTTTTACTTCTGCGGCGACTGTAATCCCTGTTTCACTTGCATCAAAACGGGTGATTGGGCCAAACCCATGATTTCCTTCTTTTAGATTAGTTAAAAATGTTTCTTCATCGTTCCCGATTGGTGAAGCAACACCAAAGCCTGTAATTACGACACGATTCATTTTCATCCGTCCTTTCTTTACATGACCATTCCGCCATCAACGTTCAATACCTGTCCCGTGATGTATTCGCTTTGAGCTAGAAATAGGGCTGCATTGGCAACATCTTCTACCGTCCCGAAGCTTTTTAGCGGAATTTGTCCTTCCATTTGTTCTTTTACTTTATCGTTCAATTCATTTGTCATATCTGTTTTGATAAATCCAGGAGCAATAGCATTACAGGTAATGCCGCGAGGCGCGACTTCTCTGGCTACAGCTTTCGTGAAGCCGAGAACACCTGCTTTACTCGCCGCGTAATTGCATTGTCCAACATTCCCGATCAAGCCAACGACACTTGAAAGATTGATGATCGCGCCTGCACGTTTCTTCATCATTTTTTTCAATACTTGCTGCGTCATGTTGAAGGTCCCCTTCAGATTAATATCCATAACGGCATCAAAATCCTCAGGCTTCATACGTAAAAGCAATTGGTCCTTTGTGATGCCCGCATTATTGATCAAAATATCGATCGTACCTAGCGTTTCTTCGCATTCCTTGATCATGTGACCAGCATCCTCAAAGGAGCTGATATCTCCGCAAATACTGATACATTTCACGTTGAAGGCTTCGATCTCCGCGATTTTTTCCGCAGGGATCTCTTTTCGTCCATTCAATACGATATTTGCGCCTGCTTGAGCAAATGCTTTCGCAATTCCCCAGCCGATCCCCCGGCTACTGCCGGTGATAAACACTGTTTTATTCGTAAGTTCCATTCGAACCTCCCATGTCGTAGTTAGAAATTTATTCGTATCTGGATGTTTAAATTTCTGTCGCTTCTATTGCCTTCGCCAAAGAATGAAGTGGCGCTATTGTCCTAAGAAGTCGATCGTAGCCTGTAAGGTTTTCTCGTCTTCTACCCGACTAGTTGCCAATGAACGATCGATTTTTTTAATGAATCCAGACAATGTTTTTCCTGGCCCAATCTCCACCGCTCTTGAGATACCTAGCTCCTTCATCGTTACAACGCTGTCGCTAAAACGGACAGGAGACATCACTTGTCTCGTCAACAAAGAGACAATGTCTTCTTGCGGCATTATTTTTGCAGTGGTATTCGAGATCACTGGCAGGTGCATTTCCCCGAAGACGATCGTTTGCAATACCTCGTTTAGTCTCTTACTCGCTGGCTCTAACAAGGCTGTGTGAAACGGGCCGCTAACGTTTAGTGGGATCATGCGTTTTGTTCCAGCCGCTTGCAATAATTCTTCCGCTTTTTCAACTGCGGCGACTTCACCGCCAATTACGATTTGTTGCGGAGTATTATAGTTTGCTGGTGAAACAATTCCGATAGAAGAAGCTTCTCTACAGCACTCTTCAATTACTTCTGACGCAGTATTCATTACTGCTACCATTTTCCCGCTGCCTGTTGGCGCAGCCTCACTCATGAATTGTCCGCGTTTGTGAACCAGTTGTACCGCATCTTCAAATGTCAAAGCACCCGAGGCGACCAACGCTGTATATTCACCTAAACTCAATCCTGCGACTACATCTGCTTGAAACCCTTTCTCAGTCAACACTCGTAAAAAAGCTGTACTGACAGTCAGTATAGCTGGCTGAGTAAATTTTGTTTCATTGATCTGGTCGTTATCTTCGAAGCATAGCTCCTCCATCGAAAAACCAAGTAAATCACTGGCTTCTTCAAATGTTTCTTTTACGACTTTTTCTTGCTGGTACAACTCTTTGCCCATTCCGACATATTGAGCGCCCTGCCCGCTGAACAAGAATGCTGTTTTCATGATCGTCTCCTAATAACAGGAAAGGCCAGGCCTCACGCCTAGCCTTTTCCCAGAATTTTATTTATTAAGCGTTTTGTTGTTTTTCAACGTATTCAACTAAATCTTTAACAGTTGTGATGCCATCTTCTGTTTCGATCTTCACATCAAATTCGTCTTCGATTTCATTGATAATTTGGAATAGGTCCAAGCTGTCCGCTTCAAGATCTTCTTGGATGTTTGTTTCCATTTTAACTGCTTCTTTTTCTACTCCTAGCTCTTCTACGATGATGTCTTGAATTTTTTCGAATGTCATAAGTTGTTTCCTCCGATAATTTTAAGTTTTGATTTTTATATTTTTAACAAGCTTATAGCTGGATAAGCAGGTTGCCCCACGATAATCCGCCGCCGTAGCCTGTCAATACCACTTTTTGATTGCTGTTTAAAGATAATACATTTGCTTCAACGAGTTCATCCAATAAAATTGGGATGCTCGCCGCTGAAGTATTCCCATAATTCATTAAATTCATAGGGAACTTTTCAATCGGCGCGTTCATTTTACGAGCGATTTTCTCAATGATTCGTTTGTTTGCTTGATGCAGCAAATAATAATCAACTGACTCGTCACCGATAAATTCTTTCAAACTTTTGGTGACGTCGTTTAGTGCGAAATTCCAGATACCGCGGCCGTCCATTGCCAAGGCCGTATTCGTTTCTGGTTCTTCATGGAAAATATTACTGTTTTTACGGAAGCCTGAAGTCAAAGAACTGGCACGTTCACCATCTGACCGCAGCATCTGCTTTATAATAGAAGGTTCTTCATTTGCCTCAAGTAAAATACCGGCAGCGCCATCACCGAAAAGAACAGCGGATGAACGATCTTGCCAATCTAACAGCTTAGAAATCTTTTCTCCGCCAATAACGATTCCCCGCTTCATCCCACCGCGAATAAAATTTTCGGCAGTTGCTACCGCGTATACAAAACCTGCACAGGCAGCAGTTACATCAAACGCCATCGCCTGCTTTGCCCCGATCTGTCCTTGGACCTGACAAGCGACCGAGGGCGAAGTATAGTCAGGAGACATCGTCGCAACAATAATGAAATCCAAACTCATTGGATCGATCGTTGTCTTGCTGATCAGTTTCTTCGCAACTTGCGCGCACATATCAGAAGTATTTTCTACTTCCGCTATATGCCGTTGTTTGATTCCCGTTCTCGATTGAATCCATTCATCAGACGTTTCCATCCATTCAGCTAAGTCATCATTGGTAACGACTCTTTCAGGTAAGTAGCGTGCTGTTGCAATGATCTTTCCGAAGCTCATACTCATTTGATCTCCTCTAAATAACTATATAGATTCGCTAGAGCTTTTCGAAAAACTTCTTGCTCTTCTGTATTCAAGTCTTTGATGGCACTTTTCACCATCTCCAAGTGAAAGTGTTGATGAACTCGAAAGACTAAGCGTCCCGTTTTCGTCAAACCCAGTTTAACGACTCGACGATCATCCTCGCTCCGAATCCGTTCTACATAGCCCTTTTTCACTAAACGATTGATGGATGTCGTTAACGTTCCAACGGTAACTAACAGTTCTCTAGCAACTTCCGTCGTCGTCTTTTTTTTGTACATCCCGATCGCATCGATGGTGTGCATCTCTGTAATCGTCAAATCGCTGAATTTTGATTTTTTTAGTTCGTTTTCTTCAATCGACAAAACGTCGTTGAAAATAGAAACTAAATAGGTATTTAATTCTTCCCAGTTTTTTTCCATGTCCTCACCTAATTAGTTTGATTATCAAATCATTTGATGTTCAAACTATATCTTATTTTTTTTCTGAATGCAACTACATTTTTTCAGTTAATCAAAAATTAATGATTATCACTAGGGGGCTTCGATTCTTGAATAATAACAGAAATACTTTGATAATCAAATCATATTTTCAAAAAAAGGTCCTTAATCAATTTTCCTTTTCCAAGAAATGTTGTTATCAGCCCAATCATTTAACTGTGGCTGCTCAAAAATTTTCTTTTGCTCGAAAATAATGACACGACACTTGCCGATTGTCCCCTTCTTCGAAATTTACAGACTTCATCCACTCGTAAAATGCTTTTTGTTGGTCGAAATAATCAAAACCACCCGTGTGAACGGGTGGTTTGCTCTGCGGCTGAAAGCCTCTATTACCTGCCATAGCCTAAAAGGCTTTCTGAAAGCTTTCCCTCTCGCACCACTTTTACTCGCTGATTCTAATAGAATCTCTCGTTACTTCTTTTTGTTTTTCTTTCCTGTGAACGGATCATATTCTTCAAACAATGTGAGTTGATCTGCTACATAATCTTCCTGTATTTGATTACGAATATATTCTGTTATCTGCGCCTTATTTCTTCCAACCGTATCCACGAAATATCCCTTACACCAAAATTTTCGGTTTCCATACCGATATTTCAGTTCTGCATGCCGATCAAAAATCATCAAGCTGTTTTTTCCTTTCAAATACCCGATAAATTGTGCCACGCTTAATTTTGGTGGAATACTAACTAACAGATGAATGTGATCTTTGCACGCATTCGCTTCCAAGATTTCTACTTTTTTTCTGTCACATAATTCTCGTAGAATCTCTCCAATACTTTGTTTATATTTTCCATAGATTATTTGTCTTCGATATTTCGGTGCAAACACGATGTGATACTTACATCTCCATTTTGTATGTGCTAAACTTTCAGTATCCTTTTTCATAAAGGGTCCTCCTAAATTTGATTGTGATGCGGTCGGGAAACCAACATCAGTTTATCAATTTTGGGAGGTCTTTTTAATACCACGCTGGAAGCTCTCCGGAACCACTCGCAGAGCAAGTGGTTTTCAAAACATACAAAAAAAATAAGCGGGAAGCCCGCTTATTAAACATTTCTATGCATAGGAATTGCATTATTATTTGGATGAACCAGCAAATATTGAATGACATCAATATTGCTCGCTTGAAATGACGCTGCACAGGCTTGCAAATAAAGATCCCACATTCGATAAAAGGCTTCATCTTTTTGCTCGATCACTTTATCTGCTACTTCATGGAAGTTTTTAGTCCAGTGCTCTAATGTTAATTGATAATCCCGACGCAAGCTTTCAAGGTCAATTAGCTGCAGGTCATTTTCAGTAATGTGTCCTACCAATTCAGTAACGCCTGGAATATATCCGCCTGGGAAGATGTATTGATTGATCCACGCATTTTTTGCCCCGCCTTGTTGACGGCTGATTCCATGAATCAATGCTGTCCCATTCGGTGCTAGGTGACCTTCAACGACTTTAAAATACTCTTGCAGATTTTCCGCACCCACGTGCTCGAACATTCCTACACTCGTGATGTGATCAAAGGTCCCTTTCAAGTCACGATAGTCCATCAATTCAACAGAAACGCTCTCTTCCAAATGTTCCTCTTTAATGATTTCTTGAATGTGTTGGTACTGTTCTTCACTAAGCGTGATCCCCTTAGCCTTCACTTTGTACTCTTTAGCCGCGGTTAAGATCAACGTTCCCCAGCCGCAACCAATATCTAACAACGTTTCACCCGGCTGAATAAATAATTTATCTAAAATATGATGCACTTTATTGATTTGCGCTTGCTCCAAAGAATCTTCCGGCGTTTCAAAAAAAGCGCACGAATAGGTCAAGGTGCGATCTAACCACAATTCATAAAATTCATTTCCTAAATCATAATGGCTATGGATATCATGTGCCGATTGTTTTTTTGTATGCTTTTCCTTTGGCATCCACTTTTTGAAATTAGTGTTATGGAAAAAGCCATTTGATTGATTGTAAACATCGTAGATCAAGGCCTGAAGATCGCCTTCAATTTCGATTTTCTTTTCCATGTATGCTTCGCCTAACGCGAGAGATGCATTGTTCATTAATTCCTTCACCGGAATTTTCTCGTTGAAAAGAATCTTGAAGACGGTATCCTCCTCGGGATTTCCGTATTCCTTCACTGAACCATCCCAAAAAGTAACTTCTGTTTTTTTAGAAAAAGATGGTTTAAATAATTGATTGTATACTTCTTTGTCTAACATAATCATGCCTCCCTCACAATATATTCTTCCTAAACGTTCATTAGTTCAAAAGATATGATCTGAGTTTGGACAAAAAATAGGATTTTCTCATAAAATTGTCATTGAATGTTTGGTGCAGCTCCTAAAAAAAGCGCAAAAAAAAAAACGGGTTTCCCCGTTTTATTGAATCAAATCATAAATTTCCATCGCAACAATGTCGATGTTATCAAATTGATAAGATTGTTTGCTGTCGCTTTCAGTCAGCTCAAATGTTTCTGTTGTATTATCATAAGTTACAGTACATTTTTCTACGCCTTCTTTTTCAAAACGACGCAATTGTACTTCATTATCCGTTGATTCAGTCATTGCTTCCAAGCGTTTAATAATGGCAACTAATTGTGAATGTTTCATCTAGATGCCCCCCTTCTTCTCAATTCTGTCTTATTGTATCAAATCCAACCGTATCTTGCATTGATTTTCATCAATAAATTTATGATTTTTTTACTAAATCTAACTTAAGATTCAGACCACCACAATTTAATCAAGGCTTGCGTCCCATCATTTTCGAATCCTTGGTCTGCCAAGCGTTCATATAGCTCTGTGGCTAATTTAGTTGCTGGTAAATCAAGGTTCATTTTCTCAGCCTCGTCTAAGGCGATTTTCAAGTCTTTGATAAAGTGCTTTACAAAGAAGCCTGGCGAATAGTCCGATTTCAAAATACGTGGTGCGTAATTCGACATGGACCAGTTTTGAGCAGCACCGCCGCCTAAGGTTTCTAACACTTTCGAAACGTCTAAATTGGCTGCTTTCGCATAGACAAGCATTTCTGTCATGCCGGTCATTGTTCCGGCAATCATGATTTGGTTCGCCATTTTCGTATGTTGTCCCGCACCAGCTTCACCTTGAAGAGAATAACTTTTTCCCATTATTTCAAATAAAGGTATCGCCCGGTCATACACCCCGCGATCGCCGCCGACCATGATTGTCAACGTTCCGTTCTGGGCACCTAAATCACCGCCCGAAACAGGAGCATCTAATGAAGATGCATCTTTTTCTTTAGCTGTTTGATAAATTTTTTCTGCCAAGGTCGGTGTCGACGTCGTCAAATCAATCAAGATCTTTTCAGCCACCTCTGCTGAAAAAATACCCTTCGCTCCATAATAGATTTCTTCAACATCGCTAGGATAGCCTACCATAGAAAAAATAATCTCGCTGGCATTCGTCACCTCTGCTGGCGTATCTTGCCAAATTGCACCGTGTGCAACTAATTCATCCGTTTTACTTTTTGTACGATTGTATACAGCGACCTCGTGTCCTGCTGCTAAAAAATGCTTTACAATCGATTTTCCCATCACGCCAGTACCGATAAATCCTATTTTCATCTGCTTTACCTCCAAAATAAAAAATAATCCATCTCCAGTATACATGAAGAGATGGATTTCAGCTTTATTTATCTTCGCTATTTCTGAGGGAGTTGATCCGGACACGCATTTTTTGAACTGTATGCGCGGGAGACCTTACTTCCACATGATTTTGTTCATAATAAAGAATCATTTCTTGATAGAATTTAAGAATCTCACTTCCAAAGCGTTCGGCAGAGATCTCAATCAGTTTATTTTTTTGTACTTCCGGATCTACCGGGATCTGTTGCTGCGCGTAACGAACAAAGCAATCACTAAAGTCGTTGTCTCGTTCAAACGTGATCCCTAAAGATTCATGGTCCAATAATTGCTCTAAATAATCGTTTCCTTCCACGATACATTGCGTACCGGAAGCAATCGCCTCAGCGTAGGTCAGCCCTTGTGTTTCTGAGGTCGACGCGCTGACAAAGTAATCCGCTGCGTGGTAATAATACGCTACTTCCTCATGAGGAACTTCTCCGGTAAACTGAACATACTCCTCAATACCGAGTTCACTCGCCAATTCTTCTAGATCTTCACGATAAGGGCCCTTACCAACAATAACAAGACGCGCCTTCGGAAAACTCATAAGAATCTCAGTAAATTGCTGCACGATGACATGGATATTTTTTTCATAGGAAATACGGCTGAGAGATAAAATCATCAGCTCGTTCTCTTGAATTCCTAAGTTCTGCCGCAATTGATCCGTTTGCTCTTTGGTAATATCCGGCCGAACAAAATGCTTCACGTCGATCCCCGTCGGAATAATCCGCATAGGGATCTCCACCTCATAACGCTGCAGAGTATCCACCACCCGCTTACTTGGGCAAACGACTCCTGTAGAATGATTAACAAACATTTTTATAAAGTGCTTCACATGTGTCGGCCGAACCACTTTTCCATTGGCAATATAATGAAGATAGTCCTCATACATCGTGTGGTACGTATGAACCACTGGGATTCGCAACCGGTTCGCCACCAATTTGCCTAAGAAGCCCGCACCAAATTCTGTATGGGTATGGATGATATCCAAGTTCAATTCTTTCGCGATTTGATACGCAAACCAAATGCCCCGTACAACGATCCGTCGATCCGTAAAGGATACAAAGGGCACACTCGGCATTCGGACGATATCTTTTTCAAACTCATCGGCGTCAGGATCAGTTGTCGTAAATATAAATACTTCATGGCCCTGTTCCTCAAGCTGATCTTTCAACGTTCTAATAGATGTTGCAACCCCGCTTACTTGGGGAAAATAGGTGTCTGTAAAAAAACCAATTCGCACGTCAATTCCTCCAAACTACTTTGCGATTCTTCCATAGACTTGATGATCATAGGGAACACCTAAAACTTTTTGATACACCGCTTTTAGTTCTTTCCCGATCTGCGTAATACTTTTTTCCTGCGCAGTTTTAAATCCTGTCAGTGCAAGATTTGGCAATTGATGATTGACCAATTGTCGGATCAATCCCTCAAATTCCTGATTCGTAGTTCCCATATAACAGTTTACACGATTCTCCATCCAGCCTTCATAGACAGGGATATCCCTTAATAAGATCTGCTGTTGACTGGCTAACGCCTCTAAAACAACGATCCCTTCTGTTTCTTCGTAAGAAGGAAAGAAAAACAAATCCGCCCCTGAGTAAGCTCCCTCAATCAGATCGCCATTGATATAACCAGGAAAAAGAACATTTTCAGGATGATCTTTTTTGACGATTTTGCGAATTTCTCTTGGTATAGAAAGCATCGGAACACTGCCAAACCAGATAAATGTGTATTCGGGCATTTTTTTAGCAATCTCCACAAAATCAATGATTCCCTTACGCTCGAAAAACAACCCCACACAAATCACTACTTTTTGTGTTTCCGATAAATGAAAATGTCGGCGAAAAGCCGCTTCTTTGTATTCATCTGGATAATACCGTTTTAGATCGATTCCATTTGAAATGGCAGCGATCGGCTGGGTCAAACCATATTGTTGCAACAGCTTTTTTGAATAAGGTGTCGGTGTAATCAGGTGATCGGACTGCTCATACAAAGCCACTAACCATTTTTTTACGAAAGGTGCCAACTGATTTGAGCCGATAAACGAATTTCGGAAATCCTCTTCCGTAGAATGCGCATGATAAATTACTTTCTTGCCCATTTTTTTCGCTTTTTTAACTAAATAGAGACTTTTAGGTCCATATGTATTTACATGTAATAAATCATAATCGGTCGAATTTGGATCTAATGTGTACTCGATCCCCACCGCATCCAGTGCTCTTCTTTGATGACTTAAGGCTCTGCCGATTCCGGATTTTCCAATAACATTTTGTCCTTCAAAATAAAGTAATACTTTCATAACCCGCCTCCTCAAAAACAAATCAATTATATCATAAGCGTCTGACCTTTTTCTCAACCTATGGTCTGATTTTAAGGAATATGCAGAAAGTCCACACAGAAAGTATGAATTATTTTTAGCTGTTACGCATAAAAAAACCGCCGTCCAAGTGGACGACGGTTTTGAATTTTGCTTTATTTTACGTATTCTTCAACTAATGCTTGAACTTCTTCCATTGTATCGCATTCTTTTAATGCTTTTTCAGATAGTTCAGCCATTTTATCCGTTGTTAAACGTTTCATTAAGCTGCGTGTTCTAAGAATAGATGTCGCACTCATAGAGAACTCATCTAATCCCATACCCATTAATAATGGAACTGCTGTTTGATCGCCGGCCATTTCGCCACACATACCAGCCCATTTACCTTCAGCATGCGCTGCATCGATCACATTTTTGATCAAACGTAGGATTGATGGGTTATATGGTTGATATAAGTAAGAAACGCGTTCGTTCATACGATCAGCCGCCATTGTGTATTGAATCAAGTCGTTCGTACCAATACTGAAGAAATCAACTTCTTTGGCAAACTTGTCAGCTAAAACAGCCGCTGCAGGAATTTCGATCATGATTCCGACTTGGATCGTGTCAGAAACCTTCACGCCTTCATTAACAAGTTTTTCTTTTTCTTCGTTGAACATTTTCTTCGCTGCACGGAACTCTTTCAATGTTGCAACCATTGGGAACATAATACGCAAGTTGCCATGAACAGACGCACGTAACAATGCACGTAACTGTGTACGGAACATGTCATCGCCTAATTCAGATAAACTGATGCGCAATGCGCGGTAGCCCAAGAATGGGTTCATTTCATGAGGCAACGTCAAGTAAGGAAGTTCTTTGTCCCCACCGATATCCATTGTACGAACAACCACTGGTTTGTCGCCCATGCCTTCTAAAACGGCTTTATAAGCTTCAAATTGATCGTCTTCTGTTGGGAAATCAGATGAGTCCATGTATAAGAACTCTGTACGGTACAGCCCAATCGCTTCAGCGCCATTATTGTGAACACCCTCTAGGTCTTTAGGTGTTCCGATATTCGCAGCTAATTCAAAATGCTTACCATCAGCAGTCACTGTTTCAGCGTCTTTTAATTTTTCCCATTCAGCTTTTTGCGTTGCATAAGCTTCGCCAGCTTTTTGGTATTCAGCCGCTTCTTCTTCAGTTGGATTAATGATTGTTTCACCTGTGATCCCATTGACCGCAAGTAAAACACCCTCTTTTGCTTTGGCAGTGATTTCTTTTGTTCCAACAATTGCTGGAATTTCTAATGAACGAGCCATGATTGCTGAGTGAGACGTACGTCCACCGATATCAGTAACAAAGGCTTTTACAAAGTTTTTATCCAATTGTGCAGTATCACTTGGCGTCAAGTCATGCGCAACAACGACAACTTCTTCATCGATCATTGATGGATCTGGTAAAGTCACACCCAAAAGATGTGCCATTACACGTTTCGTAACGTCACGGATATCTGCCGCACGTTCTTGCATATAAGCGTTATCATCCATCGCCTCGAACATGCCGATATACATATCGGTTACTTCTTTAAGTGAACTTTCAGCGTTCACTTTATTATCTTGTATATGTTGTTTGATTTGACCAATCATTTCTGGGTCTGAAAGAACCATCAAATGAGCATCAAAAACTTGTGCTTCTTCTTCACCTAAGCTTTTTGCTGCTTTATCCCGAATTTTTTCTAATTCAGCAGAAGAAGCCGCCAAAGCGTCGTCTAAACGCTTTTCTTCGGCAGCAGTGTCTTCTACATTATTTTGTTTGAAAGATAAATCCGGTTGTACTAGCAGATAAGCTTTTGCAACGGCTACTCCGTCACTAGCGGCAATACCTTTTAGTAATTCAACCATTATTCAGATAATCCTTCTTTCTTCATTGTTTCTACGATTGCTTCCATTGCTTCTTTTTCGTCAGCACCTTCAGCAGAGATAGTCACGTCAGAACCTTGGCCAACACCTAGAGACATAACGCCCATGATTGATTTAAGGTTAACTGATTTTCCTTTATACTCTAAGTTAATATCAGAGTTAAATTTGCTTGCAGCTTGCACTAATAAAGTTGCGGGACGTGCATGAATCCCTGTTTCTGCTACTACGTGAAAATCTTTTTTTTCCATATTGACCGTTCTCCTTTATAAAAAAAAATGTTTTTTTATGTTAGGGCTTTAATGATAACGTCCATCATTTTGGGCCCTTCATTTTCTTAGATTACCATTTTTTTGCAGTGGATACAACAATTTTAGTCGATTTATTCAAGCAAAATGTATGCCCTTTCTTAAAATATGTGCTATACCCGTCCAACTTCCCCATTTCTTCCGTTTTCATTTTTTTTACATAACAAAGGAGCGTCCTAAAAAAGACCAGCACCGATTTTTTTAGCACTCGATGCGTTCGAATGCTAAAAATAAAAACAAACTGTTTGCTTTTATCAAAAATCTCGTTATAATTATGTCTAAGGTCAGTGATAGTCAAACAATTGACCAGCGTATCTTTTTACGAGATTCGCTTACTCGATGTACAATGGAAGAAATATCAACTATTGAAAGGGTGAAAAAGATGCTTTGCCAAAATTGTCATGAAAATGAAGCAACGATTCATTTATATGCAAATGTCAATGGTCAACGAAAGCAACTAGATTATTGCCAGAGTTGTTATCAAAAATTAAAGAATCAAGCTGGAGGTGCGCCACAGATGGCAGGAAATGATCCTTTTGGTTTTGGAAGTTTAGACGATTTGTTCCGTTCCATGTCCCAACAAATGCAACAACGACAAGGAGCTGCGGATCAAACACCACCAACCCAATTCGGCGGTGGAAATGGGATGAATAATCAACCCCCTCGCGGAAATGGCGGCGGCGGTCTATTGGATGAATATGGTATCAATATTACTGGACAAGCACGTGAAGGAAACATTGATCCCGTAGTCGGTCGTGATGACGAGATCCAACGAGTCATTGAAATCTTGAATCGTCGGACAAAAAACAATCCCGTATTAATTGGCGAACCCGGTGTTGGTAAAACAGCGGTCGTTGAAGGATTGGCACAAAAAATCGTCGATGGCGATGTTCCGCAAAAATTAATGGACAAAGAAGTCATTCGTTTAGATGTCGCTTCTCTTGTGCAAGGTACAGGTATTCGGGGACAATTCGAAGAACGGATGCAAAAATTGATCGAAGAGATTCGTCAAGCTGAAAACATCATTCTATTTATTGATGAAGTTCATGAGATCGTCGGTGCCGGCGCTGCTGGAGACGGCAATATGGATGCTGGGAATATTTTGAAGCCTGCTTTAGCTCGCGGCGAATTACAAATGGTCGGTGCAACCACATTAAATGAATACCGCATCATTGAAAAAGATGCTGCATTGGAACGTCGTATGCAACCCGTTCGCGTGGAAGAGCCTTCTGTTCAAGAAACCGTTGAGATCCTCAAAGGTCTGCAACCACGTTACGAAGATTATCATCATGTAAAATATACGGATGATGCCATCAAAGCTGCGGCTGAGTTATCAAATCGTTACATCCAAGACCGCTTTTTACCTGACAAAGCAATTGATTTGCTGGATGAAACAGGGTCGAAGAAAAACTTAACGATTCAAATTGTTGATCCAAAAATGATCGATAAAAAATTGGCCGAAGCAGAGCAACAAAAATCACAAGCTTCTCAAGAAGAAGACTTCGAAAAAGCTGCTTACTACCGCGACCAAATCAACAAATTGCAAAAAATGAAAGACCGTCAGATAACAGATGAAGAAACACCGGTTATCACTGAAAAGGACATGGAGAAAATCGTTGAGAAACGTACAGGCATCCCTGTCGGTGAATTAAAAGAAAAAGAACAAACACAATTGAAAAACCTTGCAAGTGATTTGAAACAACACGTCATTGGACAAGATGAAGCGGTAGAAAAAGTTGCGAAAGCCATTCGCCGTAATCGTGTTGGTCTAAACAAAAAAAATCGCCCGATTGGTTCCTTCTTATTCGTTGGACCAACAGGTGTCGGTAAAACAGAATTGGCTCGTCAGTTAGCAGAAGAGCTTTTTGGATCAAGCGACTCTATGATTCGTTTTGACATGAGTGAGTATATGGAAAAACACAGTGTGTCTAAATTGATTGGTTCACCTCCTGGCTATGTTGGGTATGAAGAAGCTGGTCAATTAACGGAGCAAGTTCGACGTCATCCATACAGTTTGATTTTATTGGATGAAGTTGAAAAGGCACATCCAGATGTTCTTCATATGTTCTTACAAATTCTTGATGACGGCCGTTTAACGGACTCACAAGGTCGGACTGTCAGCTTCAAGGATACGATCATTATTATGACAAGTAATGCTGGTACTGGTAAAATCGAAGCAAATGTCGGTTTTGGTGCCGCTCGTGACGGCGTTACTCGTTCTGTATTGGGACAATTGAAAGATTTCTTTGCCCCAGAATTCTTGAACCGTTTTGATGGGATCATCGAATTCAGTTCGCTGTCAAAAGAAAATCTTATGAAGATCGTTTCATTGATGTTAGATGATGTAAATGAACTTTTAGCTTCACAAAAATTGCACATTGAAGTGCCGAATAATGTGAAAGAGAAATTGGTTGATCTTGGCTACGATCCTGCAATGGGTGCTCGCCCACTTCGTCGTACGATCCAAGAAAATATCGAAGATGGGATCGCCGAATTCTATTTAGATCATCCAACCATTACAGAGCTAAAAGCGAAACTTGATAAGGAAGATCATATCGTCATCACTTCTAAACCTGAACGTTTAGCAAAAGAAGATAAAAAATAACACTTTAGGACCCTCGTCAGACACGAGGGTCCTATTCTTTTATGCAAATTTTCTAAATCTTCTAATTAAAATGAGCAACATCCTTCTTTTTTCTTAATCTTTCTTATATAATTACACTATGAAGTAAGGTTTTAGGAAGAAGGTGTTTCGGGATGAAACTTATCAATGTGACGAATAGTCATTCACAACTCGTGTATAATCAGCTGGAGAACACTGATGCGAATATGATAAAAATTTATACTATAGGAAATACTACCGTCATTTATACCGATGCTTATAAGCATGCTGAGATTGTTTTAAAAAACGACAATCGCAATATTTTGCCATCGGAAGTAGACTTCGTACATAATTATTTTAAGCGAAAATTGGATGAAGGAACCTATGATTTTGCAAATATTTCCTATCTTGAATCTCCCGGCCTAATCGAAATGTCAATAACAAAAAAATAGTTGAAGCGAAAATGCTTCAACTATTTTTTATTTACTTTATTAGCGATGATTGGCAATTGAAAAATCCCTACAAAAGCCAAAACCTCGATCCATTGGATGACTGGAACCCCTGCCCCTGTATAGATCATCATAAACATCTCTTTCCGCTCTGGCGCCCATGAACAAAACCAGGATACACCGATCAGAAAAATCAAATAAGAAAGTGCCAGTCCCAAAAGAATCAGCAGCATTCCTCTGAATGTTTTTAACTGTGCTTTAGAAAAAAGACTGCCCACACAAATAATTAAAAATCCCGCGAAGCAGAACAATAACCACAACGGTGTAAGGTCTCTATAAACTTGAATGATTCGGTTTGAGAATTTGGCAGTTGCGGTAAGCGTTATTGGCTCAGTTCGCGGCACATTTATGTCCTGCCAGTTCTCTGAGAATGAAAGTCTCAATAACTTTTCTGCCTCTGAGACATCTTCTTTAGGTCCGAGCGTTCCATCTGATCCCTGTCCATAATCCTTATAAAAGACATTGTACTCAAATCCACTCTTCATAAATTCACCGACAAGCGGCAAATCCTTTAGTAGTTTTCCATCTCCCGTACCGGTTAGATAGATCTCCCTTTTTTCTTTTAGCGTGCCCTTTTCATAGGCAGTTGATAATTCAGAAGCTACTTTTTCCCAAAACGCTTCTGTTTTCTTTCCATCTTTATAGTAGCCGGCTTGATTCGCCGCGTCACGCAGCGCCCAAAAGATAATGTCTCCTGAGATATCTTCTCCACCACTCCACGGGCTCCCGTTATAAATCCAATCAATATTTTTCTTAATGGACTGAAGTCCAGGTGAAACGGATTCTGCCTTCTCAAGCGCCTTTCTCGACACCCAAACTTTGCTATTCGTTTGATTCAGGTCAGTTCCGTCATCCATTCGAATGAGCTGCTTTGATACAAGACCGAAAGCACCACCTGTCCGATCATTGACCGCAGCAATCCCGTAATTTTCTTTATTCATATATTTTAGCCCGCTTGTCACTGAAAAAAGAGTGACAAAAGGCAGTAAACAAAGGATTAATTTTACTAATTGCTTTTTCGTAAAATAAAACTTCTTAATGGAACTGCGAAGAGTTTTTAGCTTGAAATTCGGATCATTTTCAAAAATAACGGAACCTGCAATAACGATCATCCCTACTGTCACGATTGGCAACAGCCATAAGGAGTCTTCACGAATGTACCAGTAAAAAGTAAAAATCAGGGCCAATCCTACTCCCCAACTGGCGAAGGAACGCACTTGTCCATTTCTTCTAAAATACAATCCCACCAAACATCCAATGACTAACAAAACTGCCGGAACAACAAGTGTATTCCGATAGATCCGCGTACTGTATTCACTCGTAAGTGAAATTGGAGAATATAAAAAGAAGGTATAAATACCCGTCAAAATCCAGCGATTGCGTATCAAAGGGCGTAGGGCTACAGCAGCTACACTACTTGCCAGTACATTGAAAAGACCAAGGAAAGCACCGTAAGATAAATGTAGCTTGTTGCCCAAGACGATAAAAAGAGAGTAGGAAATCCCTTTGGATAACGTCTTCGTCGAATACTCTCCTAGCCAATTTCCCTTTAGCAGCTCTTGACCATACCGAATAAATAACTGATCGTCATAGCCGGCATACAGATTAATAAAGTAAGGGGCCTTGGCACTCAAAACGAAACGAAACACGGTCATCCCGATCAATACGACTAGCAGGATCATAGTGCTTTGTTGTTTGAGCCGCTTTAAATAAATCGCTGTGTCGCTTTTAAACTTCTGCATCAAGGTCCCTTTCTTCTCGCATTTTACATCAAGCTCTTCAATTCTACTTCTGGGTATTTATCCGCGAACCAGCGCATCGCAAATTGATTTTCAAACAAGAAGAGCGGTTGGTCAAAGCGGTCTTTCGCCAAAATATTACGGCTTGAGCTCATGCGTTCGTCTAATTGTTCTGGATCGATCCAACGAGCAATTTTATTCCCCATTGGCGTCATAACAACTTCCGCATTGTATTCATTCAGCATACGGTGTTGGAAGACTTCAAATTGCAGTTGTCCAACCGCACCGATGATGTATTCGTCTGTCAAATACGTTTTGTATAATTGAATCGCACCTTCTTGTACCAGTTGGTAGATCCCTTTATGGAAGGATTTTTGCTTCATGACATTTTTTGCAGTCACCTTCATGAATAGTTCCGGCGTGAAGGAAGGCAGTTCTTCATAGGCTACTTTCAATTTTCCTTCATAGATCGTGTCTCCGATTTGGTAGTTTCCAGTATCATAGACTCCGATGATGTCCCCAGCGACAGCTTCTTCCACATTTTCGCGAGCGTCAGCCATAAATTGTGTCACGTTGCTTAGTTTCATTTTCTTGCTTGTACGTCCAAGAGTGACATCCATTCCGCGCTCAAAAGTTCCTGAACATACCCGTACAAACGCGATTCGATCTCGATGATTCGGATTCATATTTGCTTGGATCTTAAAGACAAAACCAGAGAACTCTTCTTCATACGGAGAGATAGGTTCGCCTTCTTCAGTTTTGTGGGCGTGAGGTTTAGGTGCCAGATCAACAAAGGTTTCAAGGAATGTTTCGACTCCGAAGTTCGTCAAAGCTGAACCAAAGAAGACAGGTGTTTGATTCCCTTGCTGAATTTTCTCAAGATTAAATTGGTCCCCGGCTTCGCGAACAAGCTCGACTTCGCCTAATACATCTTCATAAATAGATTTTTCTTTTAACGGATGACCTCCCGCAATCTCACCATTGGTTAATTTAACGTAGCGTTCCCCTTCGTATTGTTCTGGACGGTAGAACTCGATGCGCTCATTGTGTATGTCGTAGATTCCTTCTAAGCCTTTTCCCATACCAATCGGCCAATTCATTGGATACGATTCGATCTCCAACAATTCTTCCAATTCCTCTAACAATTCTAGCGGCTCGCGTCCGTCACGATCCAATTTGTTAATAAAGGTAAAAATCGGAATTCCCCGACGTTTGACAACTTGGAAGAGTTTCTTTGTCTGAGCCTCGATCCCTTTGGCACTATCAATGACCATTACGGCACTGTCTACCGCCATCAGTGTACGATACGTGTCTTCTGAAAAGTCTTCGTGACCGGGTGTGTCCAATATATTTACGCGTTTTCCATCAAAATCAAATTGCATAACTGAACTAGTTACAGAGATTCCACGCTGCTTTTCAATGTCCATCCAGTCTGATTTTGCGAAGTTCCCGGTTTTCTTTCCTTTTACCGTTCCTGCTTGACGAATCGCACCGCCAAATAAAAGTAGTTGTTCAGTGATCGTCGTTTTCCCAGCATCCGGATGGGAAATGATCGCAAAGGTTCGACGACTATCTACTTGTTGTTTTAAATTAGGGTTATTCATTCTATTGCTCCATTCATTTTTCGAATTATCATTCAAATTTCAACCCAATCAGTATAGCATGGAATTTACTCTGATGGAAAGTTGATTTACTTTTCTAGCTGGCGGACTGACTGCTTTTATAAAGGCAATCGCAGGCTGTCCTTTTTTGACCAGCGGATTCACTTAAACTGCAAAAAGAAAACACTCTGCACGGCAGAATGTTTTCTAAAAGCTTTGCTTATTAACGTCGAGGCTCATCGTCTTCGAAGTCTTTAGTAAACAGACGACGTTCCTCTTCTGGTTCAACATTTTCATGTTCATCAGGATGGAAAATCGCACGCAGTGTCAAGACTCTTGATCCTTCCATTTCTTCAGAAATCAGCGTCAGATCGTCTACATCGAAAGAAAGCTTCTCTCCTTCGTCAGGAATCGTTCCTAATGCTGTGATCAAATAGCCCGCCATTGTATCGACATCACTCATATGCAAGTTCAAATCAAACTCTTCATTGAACTCATCGATCAACATCTTCCCATTGATCAAATATTCATTGTCGCCGACTTTTTCATAGAGTTTTTCAACCTCGTCAGACTCATCATCGATTTCTCCGACGATTTCCTCTAATAGGTCTTCTAAAGTCACTAAGCCGACCATTCCGCCATATTCGTCAAGAAGGATAGACATTTGATTTTGCGTTTTCTTCAATTCATAAAGAAGGTCATCAATAAAAATCGTCTCAGGAACGAATAATGGTTCTTGGAGGATTTTTTGAAGATTGACATTTTCAAAGCCAAATTGACGTGCCGCTTTTAATAATGTTTTGGTATGCAGGATTCCGACTACTTTGTCTTTGTCTTCATCGTAAACCGGAATTCTAGAATAGCTCTCATTTAAAATCTCATCAATGTTCTCAAGTACCGGATCATTGATATCGATCATGAAGGAATCCGTTCTGGGAACCATTACTTCACGAGCAACTTTTGTATCCAGTGAGAAGACACCTTGAAGCATCTCGATTTCATCATTGTCCAGTACACCTTCGTTTTCCAACATATAGCGCATTTCATCGCGGGTCATTTTCGTATCTTCGTCATCAAATGTCATCGGCGTTATTTTGGCCAATAAATTGGTCGAAGCCGTTAATAACCAAACGAAGGGTTTTGTAATGACGCCTAATTTTCGAACAACGCCAGAGGTGAATTGTGCAACCTCTTCCGTCTTCGTCATAGCAATTCGTTTCGGATATAATTCACCAAATACAATTGAAACATAGGTCAATAACAGCATAACGATTACCGCAGCAATTGTACGTGCAGCCGCACCGCCGCCTATAAAAGGTGCTAATCGAGCAGATAAACTATCAGCTAAAGAGGCCCCTGACAAGATGTTTACTAATGTAATTCCCACCTGAATCGTTGATAAAAAATTATTTGGGCTATGGATGACCTCTAATAATTTTTTTGATTTTAGGTTTCCTTCTTCTGCCTTTTGTTCTACTCGGTTTTTATTGACCGACACCACCGCAATTTCAGCCGCAGCTAAAAATCCGTTGATTAACGTTAAAATTACTAATAAACCTAACTGTAAAATTAACGACTGACTATCGGGGTCAGCATTCATAATTGCATTCGCTCCTTAATTTAAAGTGTAAAAAAAGTGGCACAAAGGCCACGTTAAAATCGTATCACATCGCTTGTTTTAATGCAATATTTATCAAACAAACAACACGGTAAGTTAATTTAGAAACTCTTTTTCTCGTTCTTCTTGCTTGCCTTGTTTTACTATTTTCACTACAAACACAACCAGTGTCCGTAAAATCGCATAGACAGGCACGCCCAGGAATACACCTAAAATACCGGCCAAATTCCCTGCTACTAATAAAATCAAGATGATCGTCAATGGATGGATGTTCAAAGATTTTCCGATAACATTTGGGTAAATGACATTTCCGTCGACTTGTTGAACGATCAGTACAACAACGATACAAAGCAACGCTTGGGTTGGTGAATTAAAGAAGGTGTAGATCAATGCAGGCGCAAGCCCTAGATAGGGACCTAAATAAGGAATCAAATTCGTCAAGCCGGCAATCACGCCAAACAAGAACGCATAATCCACGCCAATCAGCAAATACCCTAAGAAGGTGAATGTGCCGACAAACAAACATTCGATTGCTTGTCCACTGATGTAATCAGACAAGGTCTTATTTAGTTGTTCCAGCAACCCCTTGATATTGTCCCGCTGTTTTTCTGGGAAGACCCGTTCGATATTCGGAACAAGTTTTTCTCCATCCTTCAACATGTAAAACAAAATAAATGGTACGGTGATCAGTAATAAAACGACCGTGGTAATTTTTCCAATGATTGATGCTAAGCTATTCGTCACACCCGTCAAGGTTTGCTGAATAATGGTCCCGGCTGAAACATCCAGATTGCTGATGTATTTATCTACATCTAATTCTCTGAACAGCGGGAATCGTGTCGCATTATTCGCTGCATCTTGCAGCCAGTGCTGCATGTTGTCGACAAAGTTGGGGATATTTTTTGCCAGCGAGATCAACTGTTCCACCAAATTCGGAATGACGCTCATGAAGATCAACACGATAATGCCGATCAATAATAGAAAGATTAACGCGATCGCGATCAATCGTTTTACACCCATCTTCACTAGCAAGTTTACTAATGGATTTAATAAATAATACAAAAAGCCGGCAATGAGAATCGGTGCAAAAAGTGTTGTAAAAAACGTACCGATCGGTTGAAAAACAAAATCAATCTGTGATGACACCAGGATCAAGGTCGCTATGACCAACAGTTCCACTGACCAGAACATTAATTTTGAATTTTTAATTTTCTCAAACATTCATCTACTCCTTTTTCTAGATTTAGTTTATAGTATACATCATGTGGAGAAAAATCCCCTTGAGGAAGGTGCCATTATGAAAATTTTAATTACTAAGGATACTATGAGCGACATTTATCTCGATGCGGTCCGCATCCGCCAAAAAATATTTGTCCAAGAGCAAGGCGTTCCCGCAAATCTAGAAATAGATGAAAACGAAGCCTACGCCGTTCACTTTGTCCTTTATACGGAAGAAGAAAAAGCTGCCGCCACGGTACGTTTGCTGCCATTAGATCGTCACACTTTTAAATTACAACGCATGGCTGTTTTGAAAGACTATCGAGGGAAGAATCTTGGAGCTGCAATCGTTGCTGAAGCTGAAGTATTTGCGAAACAGCAAGGATTTACAACAATCGAGCTAGGTGCGCAATTAACCGCTGAGGCTTTTTATCAAAAGTTAGGCTATCAGGCCTACGGAGAAATTTTCCAAGACGCAGGCATCGATCATGTACATATGAAAAAGGTTCTTTGAGACATACCTGTGCATCAAAGCTGACGACTGCTATTCATGCAAAAAAGGCTATACCAAGCGTTTGGTATAGCCTTTTCTTTCTACTTCCGCGACAATTGCTTGTAACGATCATACCAAATATCAATATAGCCTTGAGAAAAAGGCCCCTTTTCATTGTTGATCCAGTCCACTAAGATTTTGACATTTTCCTTAAGAATATAATCAATTTCTTTTGAGTAATGCATTTGCTGACTATGGGCTTCATATTCATCCACGTCCAATAGACGTTTCTCGCCGTCCGGAAAAACTTTGACATCTAAATCATAATCAATGTACTTTAGTGCCTCGTCATCTAATACATAAGGTGATGCTAGATTACAATAATAAGAAACTCCCTTCTCTCGAATCATTGCTATTATGTTGAACCAGTATTTCTGATGGAAATAAACGATCGCTGGTTCACGAGTGACCCATCTTCTGCCATCTGATTCTGTGACCAATGTGTGGTCATTCAAGCCGATCAGTGAACACTCGCTTGTTTTTAATACCATGGTATCGCGCCACGTTCGATGCAAACTGCCGTCGTGTTTGTAACTTTTGATCGTCACAAACTCTCCTTCTTTTGGAACTCCCATAGCTACCCTTCCCTCAGCGAAACTAATTTCGCATTTGTTTGGGTGTTATCACACCGACATCAGAATTATTATAGCAATAAAATGAAAGATTGCCTACTAATCTTTGTCGTCAGATACATTATTTTCAAAAACTTCCAACATTTTTTGCTGTGGTTTTGGAAAAACATAGTTTGGAAATTCTTTCGGATTTACCCACTGTCCCTCTAATGTCAGCTGAGACGTGTTCCTTCCATAAAAGACTAGAATATGCCAACGCAAATGGCTGAATACATGTTTCACTTGCCCAACTACTTTTTTCTGCCACACAACCTCTTGTCCCGAGAAAAAATCGGGACTGTCTTCAGCGACCAGTGAACTTGAAAATAGATCCCAATGGCTCGCATCGTATTGCTCCTGAAGCTCTTTGAATCTCGCAGCACTGATCTCCTCTAATGGAAATAACCACATACTAGCTAACAAACCTGTTTTTGGGCGTTGCTGAAGAAAGATCTCTTGTTGGTTATTTTCAATGATCCCTGCCACGTAATACACATCTTTAGGTTTTTGCTTCTTTGATTTCACTGGAAAATCTGTCTGTCGATTCTCACTATATGCCTGACAGTATTGTTGAATCGGGCAAATTTCACATTGTGGACTGGTTGGCGTACAGATACTGGAGCCAAGATCCATCATTGCTTGATTGAAATCTCCAGGATGATCGTGACTGATGATTTTTCGCATTGCCTCATCAAACGTATTGCGACTGCTGGCTTTGGCGATATCCGCTTCAATACAAAACAAACGACTGACTACCCGCATCACATTCCCATCAATCGCTGGTTCAGGAATCTCAAAAGCGATACTGCTGATGGCCCCAGCAGTATAAGGCCCTACACCCTTCAATGTACGGATGTCTTCCACCGTTGTCGGAAATTTTCCGTTAAATTCTTCCATGATTTGTTTTGCGGCAGCTTGCAGATTCCGCGCACGGGAATAGTAGCCTAACCCTTCCCATACTTTCAGAAGCTTATCCTCCGGTGCATTCGCTAGATCTTGGATCGTCGGAAACTGATCCATAAACCGATAAAAGTAATCAATCACTGTATCCACTCGTGTTTGCTGCAGCATGATTTCCGAAATCCAAATACGGTAAGGATCTTGATTATACCGCCAAGGAAGATTTCGTTTTTCCTGTTGATACCAAGTAAGAAAATCTTCTTGGAATTGATTGATCTCTGAATCGGACCATTGTTCCCAACGCTTACTCATGTTCATCCTCTTTCCCTTGGATAAAGGCATCTATCTGATCTAATTGAAACCCTTTCTGATAGAGGCTTTGTTTGACCTTTTGCCGACGCTTTGCTGGTTCAAACCGCTGATTCTTTCGCCATAATTTATTTCCTTGCATCGTTAACGCATCTGTTTCTTGCTCTTGGATGTCCGAAAAATCCAGTTCAGCCAACACCCCTTTGCTAATGTCACTGTTGAAGCCTTTAGTCATTAGTAATTGCTGGATTTTCTGCCGAACTTCCCGCTGACTACTGTGATGGTATTTTCTTAAAGCCTTTTGAGCTGTATGCAGGGCTACCTGAAACTGATCATTGGATTCATAGAGATACAATGCTTGTTCAATCTCGGGCTCTTTCACACCTTTTTGCTTTAACTTTTGCTGTAAAATACGCGGACCTTTGTCCCCTAGACGCATCTGTGTACGAATGTAACTTTCACTGTAAACAAGATCATCCACCAAATTCAATTCCTTCAGTCGCGCGACGATTTTATGCCGGTCCTCGATTTCAATCTCATTGTCCTTTAAATAAGTACGGATTTCCTTTTCTGTGCGCAATTGATAACTCAAATAATTTAACGCCATCTGAAACCCAAGATCTTCTTTGCCTTCTTGTTTGATCTCGTTTAACGTTTTCTCTTCTAGTTCCTGCCCCTTCAGCAGCCGGTGACGAACGACTGTATCTTCAGATAAGCGTAATTTTTCCCCATTAGAAAACTCTACTTTATAAAATGGGCCGCGGCCCTGACTGATCTTCACTACCGTCAGCATACGAACTCCCCCTTATCTCGCTACGATTCATGTATGTATAGTATTCTCAACGCTCAAACTGCCTTCACAAAAATTAATTCTATCATAGATAATCAACCTACCGATAAAAATATGCTAAAATGAATTGCGCCGAAAATACTAATTTAAGAAAGAGGCTCATTATGGCTGTTCAACTTACACCCAAACAAACTTTAACGTTAAAAATTAAACGCCTTGGCATTAATGGCGAAGGAATTGCTTATTATAAACGCTTGATTATTTTCGTTACAGGTGCGCTACCTGGCGAAACTGTTGTCGCGCAAATCACGAAGGCCACTCCTCGTTTTGCTGAAGCACGATTAGTAAAAATTACGAAAAAAAGTCCTGACCGCATGACCCCTCCTTGCCCAGTGTACGAAGAATGCGGCGGCTGCCAGCTGCAACACCTTGTCTATAGTAAACAATTAGACTTTAAAAAAGATTTATTGCGGCAATCACTAGAAAAATACAAGCCTGAGGGCTATCAACACTTTGACTTGAGAGAAACGATCGGGATGGATGATCCTTGGCATTACCGCAACAAGGCACAATTCCAATTGCGTAAAAACAGAAAAACAAATCAAGTTGAGGCTGGCCTTTATCAAGCAGAATCGCATCAGCTTGTTCCTATTAAAGAGTGCTTAGTCCAAGAACCGACGACTCAAAAAGTGATCAACACTGTCACGAACCTATTAACCAAATACGATATGCCGATCTATGATGAACGTACCAACTCAGGCATCCTCCGCACATTGATGGTACGGATCGGCATTGAAACTGGGGAGGTTCAATTGGTCTTGATCACAAAAACAAAAAAATTGCCGCAAGGAAATGCATTGATCCGCGAGATCACCAGTCGCTTGCCAGAAGTCGTATCAATCATGCAAAATGTCCAAGACAAGAAAACATCGGTAATCATGGGAGATGAGACAACACATCTTTGGGGAAAAGAAGTCATCACTGAAAAAATAAATGAGGTGAGCTTTGAGCTTTCTCCTCGTGCCTTCTTCCAGTTGAATCCTCAGCAAACAAAAATACTGTATCAAGAAGCCATTGATGCATTGGATTTATCCACACCAAAAACGATCGTAGACGCCTATTGTGGTGTGGGAACGATCGGACTTTCTTTAGCGAAACAAGCAAAAGAGGTTCGCGGAATGGACATCATTCCGCAAGCCATTGAGGACGCGAAGAAGAACGCTGAAGCAATGGCGCTCACAAATACTCGCTATGAAGTGGGTACGGCAGAAAGCTTATTACCCAAGTGGTTGAAGGAAGGCTTTGCGCCAGATGCGATCATCGTTGATCCACCTCGCACAGGCTTGGATGATCACTTGTTAAAAGCAATTCAAATGGCCCCTAGCCCGCAAATGGTTTATATTTCGTGCAATGTATCGACACTGGCACGAGACCTTGTCAGTCTGGCGAAAATATACCGGGTCGACTATTTACAATCGGTGGACATGTTCCCGCAAACAGCTCGCTGTGAAGTGGTCGTAAAACTATCGAAAAAATAAGAAAAAGGCGTGACCGAAAATGGTCACGCCTTTTGATTGCATTAATATCCTGCTGCCGGCTGTCCGTACGCATCACTTTGCTGTGCTGCATTCGGGTCCGTCGCTCCGCCATACCCTTGATTTGGATCTATATAGCCTTGATCATTTTGATTTTGATCGGTGTTGCCTGGATTGTTTTGAATCGATCCGTCATTTTGCTGCGGATAGCCATTTCCAGTATTTGAGGAATCTCCGTATACACCGCTCGTATCATAGTTGTTCGGGTTGTCATATCCTGGTGCGAATTGGCTCGTGTCCTCACTGGCTTTTCCATCAGAATCATCGTAGAACAAGCTGTCGGCATTTTGTTCTTTTAGGTTCGGCAATGTTTCCGCAGTTGGTTTGCCCAACTGTTTCTTCAACACATTTTGAATATCCAATAATTCGCGGGTCCCTAGAATTTGATAATAGATTTCATCGATCATTTGACTCTTACCAACCAGTTGTTTCTGCTTGATGGTGTCAAAAGCCGGCAAGTAATTGGTTCCGATATCCATCATGTCATCCCAGCTTAGATCCGTCTTCATGTTCTTTTCAACGGCTTTGAGGATTTTCTTATAATTCCCGACACCGTTGATAGACATCGCCTTGCGTAAAATCTTTGTGACTACTTCTCGTTGACGACGCTGTCTGCCTACGTCTCCTTCTGGATCTTCGTAGCGCATACGCGCATAGGCTAATCCCGTTTCACCATTCAACTTTTGTTTTCCCTTAGGAACATGAATCCCGTCCAAGGTAAAATCAATTTTATTATTCACTTCAACTCCGCCAACGGCATCGATCAGATCTTTCAAGCCGCGCATATTAATGGAGACATAATGATCGATCGGAATGTCTAGCAATGTCTCGATCGTATCCATCGACATCTTAACACCACCGAAGGCATATGCGTGATTTAGCTTATCATCCGTGCCATATCCGACGATATTTGCTAAAATATCCCGGTCCAAACTGACGATTGTTGATTTCTTTTGTTTCGGATTGATGGTAACCACCATCATACTATCTGAACGGCCTTGATCTGAACGACCAAGGTCACCAGTGTCAACTCCGGCGAGCAAAATGGAGAAAGGCTCTGCGTTATCGATATTGGGCTGCTCTCCGTCTTTTCTCTTCAAGCTTGTTCGCTTCACGGTTTGACGGATATTGTCAACCATTTTACTGGCATCATTGGTCACTTGAACAGCGTAATAAGTGATTCCGCCAATAAACAAGTTCAGCAAAACCAATAACCCTATGAAAATTTTCTTTCCCCGACTCATAGCACACCTCTATCAACGTTTTTTACGTTTTTCCATTTTCTCATAGTTTCGCCGTGGGTTCAACCACTCACAAAAATAATTAATTTCATATAATAGAAACTTAAAAAAATAATAATTCCAATTGTCCCATACTTCCTGATTTATATCACAAAATTATGAATTTTTTCAGAAGGAGAGAAGGAATTTAACAAATCAAAAAAACGA
The DNA here is from genome assembly GCF_051715125.1 of Enterococcus sp. AZ048. NCBI lineage: Bacteria > Bacillati > Bacillota > Bacilli > Lactobacillales > Enterococcaceae > Enterococcus > Enterococcus sp. AZ048. The sequence continues at coordinate 1,927,765 of NZ_JBIOTD010000001.1, forward strand.
GAAAAACTGATTAAACCAGTTTTTCCCGTTTCATTGCTTCGCTAGTTTATTTAGCAGCTGCTAAATTTTCGTTTGCTTGATCCCAGTTTACAACATCCCAGAAAGCTGCGATGTAGTCAGGACGAACATTTTTGTATTTTAAGTAATATGCATGCTCCCAAACGTCTAAACCGATAATCGGTGTTTTACCGTCTGTTAATGGGCTATCTTGGTTAGGTGTTGAAGTGATTTCCAATTTGCCATTTGCCATCACTAGCCAAGCCCAGCCAGAACCAAAACGACCAGTAGCTGCTGTTTTGAATTCTTCTTTCATTTTTTCAAAGCTGCCGAAAGCGTCGTCGATTGCTTCTTTGATTGCGCCAGTAGGTTCGCCACCTGCATTAGGTGCCATAATTTTCCAGAAGAAACTGTGGTTGGCATGTCCTCCACCGTTATTACGAACAGCCGTACGAATGTCTTCAGGAAGTTCATTCAAGTTAGATACTAACTCTTCCACTGATTGTTCTGCTAATTCAGGATATTTCTCAATTGCAGCGTTTAAGTTGGTTACGTAGGTGTTATGGTGCTTGTCATGATGCAAGTGCATCGTTTCAACATCAATATAAGGCTCCAACGCGTCGTAGCCATAAGGTAAATCTGGTAAAGTATAAGCCATAATTCAAATTCCTCCTTAAATTTTCTTACATAAAAATAGTAACAAACAATGCACGGTTCTTCAAAACATATGCCTAGTGTGACGAAGAATTCGTTTCCTCATCTTCAATAATTTCAACCTTTTTGAAGATGAACACCTTGCTGAAAATGTAATTGGCGATCACGACGACCACTTGCGTAATGATTTTAGCGACCAAATTGCCTGTATGCAGCATGTCGATAAACAGATACATGCAAGCCATATCCATTCCAAAAGAAACCACCCGTGCCAAAAAGAATTTCCCAAATTCCCAGCTCAAGGCTAAAATGCCTTCTGTTTTTGAATGAAAGACCCAGATTTTATTTGTTACAAAAGCAAAAAGAACCGAACATATCCAAGAAATCGCATTTGAGATCGGCCAGCTCAGATGAAATGCTTGATAAGCCAATGTGAAGCTGACGATGTTTACAATCGTTGCTAATCCGCCGAAAAACAAGTAAATGAATACTTCCCAAAGGTTTTTTTGTTCTAAATAATTTCTAAATATCCGATAAATTTTCATGAGGACTCACTTTCTTATTCTTCTCTACCTATTGTAAGATAGCGAAGCTGCTATTAATAGTCAATTCTTTCTTTTTTTCTTTCTACATTTTTAGAGTTCATCTTGTTATTTCAAGCTTACTTCGCTACAATGGCTCTTGTATATAAAGATTGGAGCGATCACATGACTTTTCGTCAATTAATCAAAGGATCACTTTTTCGTTTCGAGGATCTAAAAAATGCCAGAACTACCCCCTTTTGGAAGTCTATCGTCTACCTCATCGGGTTAAGTCTCCTTCTAGCAATTCCGACTGTCTATCAAGCATTGCAAGTAATGAATCAAATTAAAACAGACAGTTTGAAAATCGTAGACAAAATTCCAGATTTTAAGGTGGAAGATGGCGAGATCAAAACAACGAAACCAGAAAAAGGATTCATTTATCAAACAAACTCTATCATTTTGACTTTCGATCCTGAAGGCAAACGCACCCAGCAAGACGTCGAGAAGGACCTCGTTGGAAATTATTTCAGTATCGGAATGCTAAAAGATAAGGCTTTAGTCGTCTTACCTGACTACGGCGGTGTCAGCTCCGCTATGTTTGGTGATAATGTTTTGAAATTCTCCTATAAACAGGAACCGCTAAAAGGACTGACTGGTGACAAATTACGGACCGGCCTAAAAGATTTGAAGATGCCTGTTTGGACGCCGCTCGTTATGCTCTTAGCCGGTGTATACCCATCCTTTATCAATTTATTTGTTACCCTGCTCTTCGCAGCTATCGCAGGGATGATCGTCGCTAAATTACGCTTACGACGAATCACATTTTTTGAATGCTTCAAAACAATGATCTTTTGCGCCACGATCCCTACAATATTGGCTACCCTTATATTGCCCTTCCAGCCAAATTTTGATTCAAGTATCTTGATTACTTTTATCAGCTTATTCATCTTTTTACGTATTACTCAATATTTTCCTAAAATCGAGTTGCCTACTAAGTAACTGCTTACGAGTCTGTAAGCAGTTTTTTTCTGCTATTTTTGTTAGAATGAAGCGAAGATTCCTAGAAAAAATCGAAAAGAGGAGATTCTTATGACAAAACCAATTATCTTTTTACAACGAACCTTTCGCGATGAATTCATCGACAACATTCAAGCGATTGCTCCAGATTACCAAGTCAAAACAGAATTGACAGATGAAGAGGTATCCTCTGTCGAAGTCTCCGTAGGCTGGTCGAAAGAACTGGCTGAGTCCTTATGTTCTTCTAGTCAATTAAAATGGGTGCAGTCGATCTCAGCAGGTGTCGATTATCTTCCATTAAAGGATTTCTCCAATCAAAATATTTTATTATCGAATGGCAGCGGCATCCACGCCATTTCAATCAGTGAACATATTATTGGCGTCTTGCTCGGCTATTACCGCGGGTTAAACCAATCTGTCAAAAACCAAGAAAAGAAAATCTGGGGGCAAGAATCGATTCACTATGATCAACTCTCCGGTAAAAATCTGTTGGTCGTGGGCACTGGTCACATTGGACAGCAGCTTTCTAAATCCATTCGCAGTCTCGGCGTAAATGTCTACGGCATTAATACTACTGGCCATCCTGCAAACGGATTTGTCGAAACCTATTCGATCAAAAACTTAGCCAAAATCGTTCATGAAATGGACATCGTCGTGGGTATCTTGCCAGGCACCCATGAGACCTATCACATTTTTAACAACGATATTTTTGAAAACATGAAAAAAACCGCTGTTTTTATCAATGTCGGTCGCGGAGACACTGTCCATACCAAAGAATTGACTCAAGCACTCGAGAATAAAGACTTCGCTTTTGCTGCCCTCGATGTTTTTGAGGAAGAACCCTTACCAACCGATAATCCCTTATGGAAAATGGAAAACGTCTTGATCACGCCTCATATTTCAGGAATGACCGTAGACTTTCAACGCAAATTTATGGACATCTTTTTAGCAAATTTAAAAAGTTACGTGGCCTCTAAAGAGCTCTCTGTAAATCAAGTAGAATTAGATCGCGGGTATTGATAAAAAAACGTCCCAAACTCAACTTGCGAGTTTGGGACGTCTTTTGTCTACAGTTTGACTGGAGCTTATTGCTCCAGCTTTTTTTCTGTCTCTTTGATTATATAAACGGGACGCTTTTTTGTTTCCATAAAAATTTTACCAATATATTTACCAATTATTCCGATGCAGAGCAATTGTACCCCACCGATAAAAAGAATAATCGTTACCAAGGAAGGCCAGCCAGCAGTAGGATCACCAAACAATAAGGCCCTCACAATGATGAACAGCATTGCAATTCCCGATACTACACATGAAAATGCGCCGACAAATGAAGCAATATTCAACGGAGCATCCGAAAAATTGACAATACCATCAATTGAATAATTGAATAAATTCCAAAAAGACCACGATGTTTCTCCAGCCACACGCTCCTGATTTTCAAACGAGATATACTCCGTCTTAAAACCAACCCAGCTGAATAATCCCTTAGAAAAACGATTATGCTCCGTCAGTTCCAATACGGCATCCACCATTTGTCTCGTCATTAAGCGATAATCACGGGCACCATCCACCATCTCTGTCTCACTGATGCGATTTATCAACTGATAGAATTTCTTCGCGAAGAAACTACGAATTGCTGGTTCTCCTTTACGATCGGCACGACGAGTCCCTACACAGTCAACATCTGTGGTTTCAATCATTTCGATCATCTGCGGCAACAATTCCGGCGGGTCTTGCAGATCCACGTCCATTACAGCCACAAGTTTTCCTTTAGCAGCCTGTAAACCAGCATATAGAGCTGCCTCCTTGCCAAAATTTCTAGAGAAAGAAAGGTATCGTACAAAACTATATTCTCTAGCTAACTTTCGTAATACGTTCAACGTTCGGTCCTCAGAACCGTCATTAATAAATATATATTCGAAATCATAAGAAACTTTCTTTTTCACTTCTTCCATTTCTACAAAAAAAAGAGGAATCGCTTCCTCTTCGTTAAAACAAGGAACAATCACTGATATCATTCGATCCACTCCTAAACTTACTTAAAATCATACTTTGGTTCGTCCAGTTCAGTATCGTAATCAACCACCAGATCATAACCTTTGAAAAACCATTCGTCGGATTCTTCAATATAAAAGAGCTGATCCTCTCCTTTTGTTTTCACAAGTGGACTTTCTGGTGTATCAACAGACATTCCTACTGAAAAGCCATCATGGACTTGTGTTTTCCCGTATACTTTTCCATAAAATTTGATTCCTTGACCATCTGCTAATTTCAGTTCCTTTTTGAACCATTCTTGTGCTTTGGGTGTTATCGTTAATTTCATCTAAATGTCTCCTATCCATTCATTTTCTCATCGAGGTAATCGACATCTTCATCGCGGCCAATCACTACTAAATGATCATCTTTTTGTACGACTTCTTCTGCCGAAGGTGTCACGATTGGGTCTTGTTTATCCCGCCGGATCGCTACAACGTTCAAGCCAAAGCGCTGGCGAAAATCTAGTTCCTCCAATGTCTTCCCGTAAAACTTTCGATTGGTCACATTGACTTCCGCCAGAGAGAACTCATCAGAAAGCTCAAGGTAATCCAAAATATTTTTAGACACGAGATTATGGGCGATCCGTTGACCCATATCACGCTCAGGGTGAACCACGCGGTCCGCACCGATTTTATCCAGCACGCGAGCATGGTATTCATTTTGGGCCTTTGCTAGAATGTTTGGAACACCCATCTCCTTCACCATGAGAGTAACTAAGATACTCGCTTGGATATCCTCACCAATTGCGACAATCACATGGTCAAAATTCCGGATGCCTAAAGAACGCAACGTCATCTCGTCCTGTGCATTAGCGACCACCGCATGAGTCGCAATGTTCATGTACTCATTTACACGGTCTTCACTACTATCGATCGCTAAGACTTCCTGCCCTGATTCAACTAATGTGCGGCAAATACTTCCGCCGAATCTCCCTAAACCAATAATGACAAAACTTTGTTTCATAGTCTCTCCTCATGTATTGCTAGTGTAATTTCTTATAAAAAACCTTGATGTTGTTATTAAAACTCCCATTCTCAGTATAACAAAGAGCGGGTTAATAAAACAGAGAATGACTCTCTATTTTATCAACCCGTGTTTAAAGGCATATATAGCAGCTTGTGTACGATCTTCGACTTCCAATTTCGCTAAAATATTTGACACATGCGTCTTCACTGTCTTCAATGTAATGAAAAGTTCATCTGCGATTTCTTGATTGCTCATTCCCTGAGCGATCAACAATAAGATTTCCTGTTCACGATTCGTCAATTCCTCATGAAGAACATGTCGGTTTCGATTCGATAATTGCTCCATCATTTTTGTCGTCACTTCAGGTTCCAGCACACGCTCCCCATTGTAGGTTTTGCGAATGGCATTAGCAATTTCATGCGCGGTAGAGGTTTTTAATAAATACCCCGATGCCCCCGCTTCAATGGCAGGATACACTTTTTCATCATCTATAAAGCTAGTCACAATCAAAATTCGTGCCTCAGGCCATTCCTTCAAAATCTTCTTCGTTGATTCAATTCCATCCATGACCTCCATGACTAAATCCATCAAGATCACGTCTGGTCGAAGCGCCATCGCCTTCTCATAGCCCTCCTCACCATTCTCAGCCTCCCCTACTACTTCTACATCTGATTGAATGGATAGGTAGGAAGAAACACCCAAACGAACCATTTCATGATCATCAACTAATAACACTCGTATCATCTTCTGCCTCCTAGCTTCTATTTTAATATGATCGGCATTTACAGCACCTTTTTAATAACATCAAACACTTCAAACTGGCCCTTGCCTTTACTTTATCATTCTACTGCTGGCGACGTTTCCTTTACAACTGGAACTTTTATCTCAATGCTGGTTCCTTGGCCCTTAAAGCTAATAATCTTAGTGGAGCCGCCAACTCCAGCAATCCGCTCACGAATGTTACGTAATCCGTAGCTTCCTGCATGTTCATCCTTTTCCTCAAACCCAACACCGTCATCGATCACGCGCAACAGAATATTCTGTCCAACAATCTTTAAATACACTTCTAGTTCATTCGCTTTGGCATGCCGCAATGTATTTGATAACAGCTCTTGAACTACTCTAAATAATTGATCTTCAATACTAGGGGAAACTTGAATGTCTTGCACATCCCATTTCAATTGAATCTGAATTTTTGTTTGCAGCTCTTTTAATAATTGCTCGATTCCTTGACGCAGGCTCTTGCCTTCCAAACTGATTGGTCGCAGATGAAGCAGCAACGCCCGCATTTCTGATTGTGCCGCATTGATGATATCTGCCACCATGGCTAACTGCTTCTTATAAGGCTCTAGCTCTTCTGAATGTTGAGATTGCTCATTTAACGCAGACATCATCATCATCGCCGCAAAAAGCTGTTGAGAGACCGAATCATGAAGTTCCCTTGCAAGACGATGCCGCTCTTCTTCTAGTATTTTCTCCTTAGCAGTGCCATCGACCATCTGCGGCAGACTGCTTAGCTGCTGCAGCTCTCGTGACATACTCACCAGCTTTTCTTTGATCCGTCTGATGTCATGATCCACTAAAAGCATTTCCTTATTTTGTGAGATCGCCACATCCAAAGATGGCTGATCATAGTTTCCAGAAGCCAGACTTTGTAATTTCCCTTCAATCTTTCCTAATTGGCGCTTTTCTAAAATAGTCACCAAAAAATAAACCACTGCACTTACTGTCAGAGAAATCACAAGTATATGAAAGAACAATGGAATATAAAAAATTCGTGCGACAAATAATTGCGCAAACATTTGCTTTTTCCCGATCGCGTACATGTATAAGAACAGTGTTGTAAGAATCAATAAAAAAGAGATGAGTCCTGAATAAAGGGATATTTGTAACCGAGAATATTTTCCCATCATACACGAATCACCTCGACGTCCCCAACCAATGTATTGGTCACTATCTTCAATCTTCGGGGGCTTTCATCATAATCCTCACTATAGATCTTAATCGTTTCATTCCGAAGAACTTGAGTATCTTCATCAAAATCCACTTTTCCGTATAATGTCGCATGCTCAAAAAGAATTCCGATCCCATAGGGAACTAAAATTCGCGTACGGCCAAATCCTTTACGAACGATTACGACGCTGTCTTCTTTTGGTAACAATGTATTGCCTAAATCAACAATCGTATCGCCAGCTAAAATCGCTACATTGATATCGTCCCATTCAAAAACCTGTGTTCCAATTCGATCATTGCCGATCCAGTTCTGTTTTTTTCGCTCACCATTGTGGCTCGTTGGATCTGTCGTTTCTACCATTACTATGCTTTTCTTATTCTTTAGGGAATGATTCGGTATAGAAATACCAGCAATCTCAAAGCCCTTAAGGCCAAGAAAGATCACAGCAAAAATCAACATCAGCCACGTTGCAGGACTATTCACCAGACAAATGATCAAGATGACAGAACCTAAAATCAACTGAAATTTTCCGCGCCGGTGCTTATGCATCGCCCAATAGATATTTAATACCCCAAAAAGCAACATGATCAGCATCGCTGGATTTGAAGATAGTTGCCACAATAAGAAAATTGCAAGTAAGGCTTCAATGACAATGAAAAAGCGCCATGGACTTTTCATTTATCTTTCCTCCCAACTTATTTTTAATTTATACCTTATTCTACTTTTTTTATACGCTGAATACTATCGGTCTAAGGTCGCAACCTTTTTTCTTCCGAACGTAAAAGAAAAGAGGCGACCAGCGCCTCTTTCGTGTTTTTAGTTCTGTTTTACATTCACAATTTTAACTTGCATATTGCCGCCAGGCGTCGCAATCGTTACGACATCTCCAACGACTTTCCCAATTAACGCTTGAGCAATGGGGGAATCATTTGAGATCTTCCCAGTTAAAGGATCAGCTTCCGCTTTCCCAACAATCGTGTATTCCTCTTCTTCGTCATCCGGCAATTCAACGAATGTCACCGTTTTCCCGATTGAGATTTCATCAGAATCAACATTTTCATTGTCAATGATTTGAGCGAAGCGAATCATATTTTCTAATGTATTGATACGACCTTCCACAAAGGCTTGTTCATCCTTCGCAGATTCATACTCAGAGTTTTCAGATAAGTCGCCAAAGCTTCGAGCGATTTTAATTCTTTCAATGATTTCGCCACGTTTTACTGTTTTCAATTGTTCTAATTCCTGCTCTAGTTTTTCTTTTCCTTCTAGAGTCATCGGATAAGTCTTTTCTACCATTTTTCTTCTCCTTCAATCAACAAAATTACGAAAGGTAATCTTTTATAGATTTAATCCACAAAAGATTACCACGTAATGACTATAATGTAAATTGTTTATTTCTCTTTATTCACATATTTTTCGACCAGCTCCATATGCTCTTCGTACGTTTTCGCATAATACACTTTTCCAGTCGAAATATCTGCAACAAAATAAATGTAATCATTCTCCGTTGGATCAAGAACAGCAAGGATCGCTTCTTGACTCGGATTATCAAATGGACCAGGACCATAACCAGCGTTCGTGTATAGGTTATACGGTGAATCCACCTGTGTATCTTTGATCGTTACTACTTCTTTGTGTTCACCTAATGCATAAAGAATTGAGATATCCGATTGCAATGGCATCTGTTGATCGATCCGGTTAAAGAAGACTTGCGCAATTTTCTTGCGGTCGGATTGTGTAACCCCTTCTTTTTCAACTAAGGAAGCCAGCGTCATTACTTCTTGTACATTCAATCCTTTTTCTTTGATCTTACTATAGTAAGGCGTCAATACTTGGTTCGTTGTATCCACCATTTGAGTAACTAAATCTTCCAGACTTCTATTTTTGTGAACATTATAGGTTGCTGGGAACAAGTATCCCTCTAATCGATAGCGTACATCCTTGGCGTTTCCTGCGTCTGTTAACAGCTCTGGGTACTGATTCTTCAATTGGTCAAAGAATTTCTCATCTTTCATTACTTTGATGAAGTCTTCCTTCTTGAAGTCCGTCTTCTTAGCTATCAGACTAGCAATTTTATCAACATCGTAACCTTCTGGAACCGTCAATTTCGATGCATCATCCAATGGTTCTGCGCTTCCGCCTTGCTGCAACTCTTTACTAATTTGGTCCAAAGTCATGTTTGGTGAAAATTGGTAATAGCCCGCTTGGAAATTCGTCAAATTCTTAAATTTTGTATAGAAGTTAAAGACCATACCATCTCGGATAACATCTCCATCTTCTAAGATATCTCCAATTTGGCGATTTGATGAGCCGCTTGGCACTTCAACCTGTACTAGTTTCTTGTCATTTCTATCCAAAGGTTTTAAGCCAGCGCTCACGTAATTATATCCTGAGATGGCTAAAATCCCGGCAACGATCAAAATACCGATCGTCAATATATAAACAATTTTACGGACGACTCGATCCTCTTTGCGACGTTCTGCTCGTTTCAAGTTGCTCTCCTCACTTAGGTCCCCTTCAAATTCTTCGTCCATATGACGAAGTTCATCAAATTTCTCACCGATTCGATGGAAAATCGACGGTTCTTCTTCAACCTCTTTATCCTGTGTTGACTCTTTTTCAACTTTCGGGTTATCCGTTATAGATGAAATTACTTTCGTCGAACTCTTTTTAGAGTTTGGATGTTTCGTTGAAGCTGTTATTGTGTCCTTTTTTGAAGGGTCTGTCTTTTGATCTTTCTTTTCAATCGCTTTTTCTTCATCAACTATGCTTTGAGATGAAGCGGTGCTTGCTTTACGTACCCCTGATTTTTTTTCACTATTCGATGGGGTCGTTTCAGCTTTTTCTGCTTTATTTTTCGTTTCTTCTTTTTTAATTTCTTTCTCAGTCGGTTCAGACTTCTGCGTAGAGGGAGATGTATCTTTCTTATTTTGTCTATTGCCAAATAAGCGCTCATAGGATGAAGCCAAATCATCATCATCGTGAGTATCTTTTTTTGCTTTCGAAGCTTCAGGTCTCGTGCTTTTTTTTGGTGGAGACGCTGTCTCACGATTTTTTCTGCCCTCTTCTAAAGCCCGCATAATCTGCTCTTTAAAAGATCCTTCTTCTGAGTGTTGGTTTTGATCCTCAGACAAAAAACAACTCCTCCTTACTTCATGTCATAACTTAAACCATTATACATGAAATAAAAGAGGAGTGAAATGTAAAATTTATTTAGTTAAGGAAATTATATTTTTCTTTTGATCTTCCTTTTCATACAGCCGATAAAGATTCAATTCATATTCTTTTTTCGAATTGGTCACAACAGTATCTAAAATCAAACCTGTTATCAAAAGTAATAATGCAAAAACCATCAATCCTGTAGCCAAAATCGAAGACGGGATTTTCGTGATAAACCCAGTGCGGACGAATTCATTGATCACCGGGATGCCTGAAATAAGCCCGAACAAAAAGAAAATAAAACTGAAAATTGAGAAAAACAACATCGGCTTATAATCTTTGAACATCTTCAAAATCGTTAGTAAAACTTTGATCCCATCAGAATACGTGTCTAATTTTGACTCGCTGCCTTCAGGACGATCACGGTAATCAATAGGTACCTCCACTAGCTTAAAACGCTTGTCTAACGCGTGAATAGTAAATTCTGTTTCAATTTGAAATCCTGAACTCATCACAGGAAAGCTCTTAACAAACATCCGATTGAACCCGCGATATCCTGTCATTACGTCTTTGATGCTCGCTTGATACAACCGATTAATGGAGTTCTTAACTAAATTATTGCCAAAGTCATGGAACGCCCGTTTATTTTCGTTAAAATACGTTCCATTAGACAGTCGATCCCCAATAACCATATCCGCACTGCCCTCTCGCAATGACTGAATCATTTGATGAGAATACTCTGCTGGATATGTGTCATCGCCATCCACCATCAAATAGAAATCAGCTTCAATGTCAAAAAACATTTGCCGAATGACATTTCCTTTTCCTTGTCTCGGCTCTTTTTTGACAAGTGCACCTTCATTCCGTGCGATCTCATACGTATTATCCGTTGAATTGTTATCATAGACATAGATATCCGCCTCTGGTAATTCCCTCTGGAAATCATTGATTACTTTTTTTATTGTAAGTGATTCGTTATAACAAGGGATAAGGATAGCTATTTTTTCATTGTTCATGTATATTCTCCTAACTTCACAACTATCTACAATAATACCAAAAAAAAATCGGATATGCTCCGATTTTTTAAACCAATTTTTCTGATACTAAATATTTTTTCATGCCTTCTTTTACACTGAAGCACGGTTTGTATCCTAATCCGTTCAATCTAGAAATATCAGCAACAGAGTCTCTGATGTCGCCATCCCTCTCAGCTTCATGTTTTACAGTCAACTCAATTCCTAATGCCTCATCAATGACTGCAATCAAGTCATTCAAAGTAATCGCGTCACCTGTCCCAACATTAAACTGCTTGCCTAGAGCTTCCTCTTTATTTGCGACAAGTAATAGCGCTTGGACAACATCTTCAACAAATACAAAGTCACGAGATTGAGAACCGTCACCAAATAATGTAAACGGCGCATTCTCTCCAAGTTGCATTTTCTTATAGCGATCAACCAAAATTGAGATTACACCGCTATAAGGAGATTCGGGATTCTGATTGGGCCCGTAAACATTAAAGAAACGCACTGCACTAGTATTAATGCCATATAGACGATAATAATCCAAAACATACTGCTCCGCAGCGAACTTATCGACTGCATACGGTGTTAAGGGACGAATGACCGATTCTTCTTTTTTTGGCAGCGTTGGTTCATCGCCATATACTGCAGCTGAAGAACTAAAAACCAATCGCTTCAAATTTTTTTGATATTTTCGAACGAATTCCAACAACATTAGAACACTTTCAAAGTTAATCTGGTGTGTTTCTACTGGGCGCTCAACTGAATCTGCAACGCTAGCAATCGCCGCTAAATGAAAGATGTAATCAAACGTATCATTTGAGAGGATATCTGCCATTAATTCGCCATCTGTCACAGATCCATTAATGAATGTAAGGTTTTCCCCTTTAATTAGGTTCTCCTCTTTTCCCATAGATAAATCATCAACTACAGTAACTGAATTTTCTTTCGATAAATGATTCGCTAATGTGGAGCCGATGAATCCGGCACCGCCTGTGATTAGGTAATTATTCATTTTGTGGTCCTCAAATCCCTTTTAATTTTTGTACTGTAGAACTCTATCAATAGTATTGCAAGAGTTCTATTCCAGTATTGATCTCATCTAGCTCAATACCTTCTTAGTAATCTTGTTACTCCTCATATTCGCGATTATATATTTTTTCCATTTGTTTTGTGGTATATGAAACGTCGTAGTTCTGTAACTCGACTGTCATTTCATTCATGAATGGTGGCTCTATTATATTATCAACCCATTGTTCAATATTCTTTTCCAAGGAAACAAAACACACATTTTTTGTTACCTTCGTATCTTTAGAAATAGTGTCAGCCAAAACAAGTTTTAATCCTGCAGCTTGAGCTTCTAGGCCGACCATGGGCAATCCTTCATATAATGAGGTCATCACAAAAACATCCATCGTTTTCAATAAATCTGGAATGTCTTTTCTCTCTCCTAATAATTTCACCCTATTTTCAATTTTCATGGCATAAATCTTTTTTTCTAATTCTCGTCTTAAAGATCCTTCTCCAATAATCAGCAAATATGAATCTGGATATCTTTTCAAGATTAATGAAAAAATATCAAGTAAATATTCTTGGTTCTTCTGTCTTTCCAATCTACCTATATTTCCAATCACAAAGGAATTCAAACTTATTCCCAAATCACTTCGTTTTTCTTCTCTTTTTGAACTATCATTTTCATAAATATTCAAATCAATCCCATTATGAATTAGTTCAAAAGGATGTCTTTTGAATAAGCTTTCTCCCGCCTCTTTACTGACTGCAAGAAAATCAGTCGCATTAGATAAAAGTAAATAACTGAGAAATCGCCGCAAAATATTCATAAGAAAATTTTGCGATTTCCCATCTTCTGTAGCATGGCTATGGGCAATTCTTTGTTTAATAATATTTTTTTTTGCTAACCAGAGATTAATTCCGCCACCAAAAAAAACCTCATTATGAGCAATATCAAAATTCTCTTTTTTTAGCAGTCGATTCACTTGTATTAGGTATTTTATAATATTTCTTTTCGGATTAGTAACTACAAAAATTCTTCCACCTAATTGTTTAATTTCATCATGGTAGTTCTGAACTTCTTCAAAATCATCATATATTAAGAAATCAAATTGAAACTTATCACGGTCAATTCGTCTATAAAGGTTCATCATAAAAGATTCTGCGCCGCCTAATCCCATTCTTCCCTGAAAATGAAGTACTCTTTTCATTATCTTTCCCTTCTAATACTTTCTCTTTATTGTTGCCATCAAACCAGGCATTTTCGTTTCTACTAGTGCTCCTGAACCAAACAAAAATATAAGTAGAAATCTTGGCATATTAAAAAGTAGTTTAATAATTTTTTTTGCAGCAGTGTCTGTCGCAGCAATTTTCTTAGCTTCTTTTATAGAAGAATCCTTCAAAATTGAACTAATCTCTAACTTTTTCTGTTTTTTATTTATTTTATCAGTTTTTAAGATCGAAAAAATGACAGAGGTTGTTCCCTTAAGTAATAAGGCTGCCATACCATTCTTATTTTCACTATTCGTAAGAATATTACTTCGTTCATAAAATTCTTTAAATGTTTTAAACTTATGGCTATTGTATTGATTCGTAATCCCTTGACCGCCCTCAAAATCGTAAATGTATTCTACTTTTGAATTCATGACAACTTTAGTAGAATACTTATAATAGTCCAGATTAAAAATTCTATCTTCACAACTACGATAATTTTTAAAATGTATATCATTAACTATTATAATATCTCTTCGATAGCACTTATTCCATACAACATACATTAACTGTCTATTCATCAATTCATACATATCAAACAAAAATTCTTCATTACTATGATAAATATGTTCATTTACTAGATAATTTTTCTCGTCCACAACTTTACCATTATCCATTGTTTTAAAACAAAATGAGCTAATAATAAGGTCTAAATCTGGATAAGAGGAAATAATTGCCGCATAATCACTCAGTATCGATTTTTTCGGATAGTCATCTGCATCAAAGAAAAGTAAATAATCCCCTTGTGCATAATCTATTCCATAATTTCTAGCTAAGCCGGGACCTTCATTCTTTTTATTCAATAATAAAAACCTTGTATCATTCTTTATGTTCTTCCTAATAACAGTTTCAGTATCATCAGTAGAGCCGTCATTTACAAGTAAAACCTCAAAGTCTGAATTGGAGATATCTCTAATTTCTTTAATAGTTTTAACAATTGTTTTTTCAGCATTATAGACAGGAATGATTATACTAAATTTCAAATTAGACATACTTTCACCTCAAATTACTCAAAAATTTTATCTTTAGGAAAATCTATTTTATCTAAAGATGTACACACTTCACCTTCCTCTAAACCTTGAGAAGAGACCTTATCAAAGAGAATCTTGATTGTTTGAAGTAAGATTTTTAAATCTAACATAAATGAGTATTTCTTTATATATAGCAAATCAAATTTCAGCTTGCTATTGTAATCTGAGGCATATTTTCCATAAACTTGCGCATAGCCAGTAATTCCCGCACGTACATTGTGGCGCAAATAGTAATAAGTATTCTCCTTATTAAATTGCTCAACAAAAAATGGACGTTCCGGACGGGGACCAATGATCGACATATCACCATTAAGTACATTGATCAGTTGGGGCAGTTCATCAAAACGAACGGCACGAATAAATTTCCCTACTGGCGTCACGCGAGCGTCATTATTCTTTGCGAGAACAGGGCCTGATTTAGACTCAGCTGTTATGCTCATAGAACGGAATTTATAGATTGGAAACTCTCTTTGTCCTTGTGTAATTCGGATTTGCTTGTAAATAATCGGTCCCGGTGAAGTTGCTTTCACTAAAATCGCTGTAATCAACATGAAAGGCGAAGCGATCACTAATAAAATTAATGAAACCACAATATCAAATAGACGCTTAAACATTGCATCTTCTGAGGGTATCATGAACCCTGAAGATTCAATAATACTCTCATCCTCAAAATTCATAATGTTAGGATTAATTGTAATCAAATTATCAAACGTAGTATTTAAAAATAGTTTTTTTTCTTCTCTAATAACTAATTGATAAACTTTTATTTTTTCAGATTCATTTATTTCTGAGGCTAAATATACAATATCAACATCATCAATAATTTTAGCTAAATTATCATAAAAATGGTCCAAAATTACTGAATGCACTTTATGTTTATTATTTTTTTGAGAACTAAAATTTTGAACAGCTGGTGCAACTTCCTTTTCAAAACCAAGAATCGTAACTTTTTTATCCGCACTTAACTTCATATAAGCTTTATAAACAATTGATCGATAAATAATTAATAGAACAGTTCCAACTAGAAATGAAATTAGAATAACCATTCGAGGGAAAGCAAACCATCTTCCAGCAAAAGTAATAATCATGATACCTAAAGATATTAAAACTTGACCAATAACTGTAACAAAAACAATATCACTTACAATCCGATTATAAAAAACATAAGTTCCTAAAAGAATATTTAAAATAATAAAGAAAAGCGAAATAAACAATGCAGAGTTTTCAAAAGTTTGAAAGTTTCGAACAGGAGTAACTCCGTCAAATTTTATCAAAAAGCTCAAGTAGATGGAAAAATTATAGACAAGCACGTCAACTAAGATAATTAAAACACGACGAGCGACACTCCATTCATCACTTTTGTTCATACAGACACCCCTCCAAGACATAATTCATTACACATCTTACCATATAGGCAAAAAAAAGAGTAGCTTTCATGAAAAAAGTAAAAAAAAAAAAAGTAATGCATATCTACCGTTTCTCGCTAAATAATGGCTACTAAATAGTTACTTAATTATTAATGAATGAGGGAGTTCTTAAAAAAATCACAATAGATGTTGGCATAATAAACGCAAGTTTCCTTGTTAGTGAGATCCCGGAAAATATGGACTTTTCATTATTTCTTGAGGGCTCTAATGTACATATCAAAAGTCAATGTCTAACTTTCAACTGATGATGATTTAAACTCGGAGACAATGGTTATCAATGCCAAGTGTGCCTAGTAAAGGAACAAATACCCGATGAGTAAGAAACGCTTAACGAATGCTGCAAATACACCGAAACCATCATAGGTGAGATTTATGAAAAGAATCAGTCGCCAGATTCATGAGCTCATCAAAGAATTTACGTGTAGGATTTATTTGAACACCGTCAAGTTAGAAATGAACAGTAAAGAGTGGCTACGTCCACAGATACATAAACTTTTGGTCTTCTTAAAGCAGGATATCAATCATATCGCTACTTTTTTGACTCAGAACTACCATATTATAGACCAAGGGCTTCCCAAATCTAATTGGCAGTATTTATTAGTCTTTGTACTCGTAAAAATTATTCTAAGCAACCCAAGTTATACGTGGAGTTAGGTGCAAAAATTTGGTATGATGAGCATCGACAAGACTTATGTAGTCTTAAAAAGGTCACAACTAGTGAGGGGTATTGCTTTTAGTTGCTTACCACTGTCATGATCGAAACGGCCGTTACCCTGAATAAATCTTGGCGGATAAAAATCTATCGCAATAGAAAGAACCTCCAGTACTGTAAAAATGATAATCCTGGTACTTGGATTATCATATGAAGAACCCTAAATGGAGAAACCAGGGATAATATCGAGATAACTCTGATTGAGTGGAAGTTAGAAATGGATTCAGCCATTTGAAAGGTACTTTTTGATTAGACAAAAAGATCAGACGCTGTATTTACAGCAATTGAATTGATTATTATGTTGGAATGGCAACACCTTTTTTGACAAAAATTATAAGATCCCTTGAATTCTTTGTGTTATTACTCTGATTGCTCTTGACAATGAGCCGCCTCGGATCTGATGCTCTTCAGCAGAAGCTCACTAAAAATGATCAAGCTACCTCTCCAGCGGTAGCACATCGGGAGCTCATCATCAAGGGTTCACTTCGTTAATCTCTTATGACGATATGCGATCGGTATCTCATATCCTAGTGTTCAATGCAAGCACAAATTGTTCTACCAGTGCATACAATCAAATAACTCTAGTCACACAAATGGCTCAGTCTCTCGAATGGGTATTGATGAACATATTTCACTTTGATTGATTTTTAGATAGACTCCGCAACTGAATTATCATACGGACTTCTTTTTTTACTTAAGGGGCGCGTGATGTCATAAGATTTCAAAATCTCATCAATTGTTAGGTTGGCGAATTCTTATCCGATATCCGTGTGGAGAAGCCGAACATTCGTCAAAGGATAGGGCAGCCGCACTGCCTTTTTTTCTAACTCGTGACATACGTGAGATCGGTAACGATGGCTTATAGTCGCGTTTCTTGAGTAAACGTTCGATCACCGTTTTGTCTTCATTAATCTTAGAAGAATGAGCTTGAAGTGAGCGAGTGTATACGTTGATTGTAGTTCTCTCTGTCTCATGATGCCCCTATTCTACGTCGGCTAACTTGGAGCCCAACCTTGGCTAAGCAGTCCTTCAACTTTCTTGGGCCGGAGGCTTTTCGATTGAGGATAAACTCTTCAAGAATGATTTTTTCTAGCTCGACTTTGCTTTCTTTAAAATACCGTTCTCCATCTCAAGCTGTTTGTTTTCTTTCACAAAGCGATCGGCTCTGCCTGTTCAAGAGTGAAATTGTCTTTTTCATTAAACGAACCCGTGGTTTTACCCTGTACCAATTTATCAAAGGTAGAAGTGGTCAGCTTATACTCTCGAATGATTTCGGCTCACTCACGCCTTTCCTACAAGGTAGAGATCGACAATTTGTTACTTAAACTCTTTTAAATAGGTTCTACGTTAACGTCTTGACATGAAAAATCCTCAAGTGAGTTTTTTTACTATTCTACACTCCTTATTTTTTCTTTCTAGTCTAGTGAAGCCGATTCATATTAAAGATTGAAGACTCTGTCGACTTTGACGTTGGTCCCTTTACGCACTTTTTGGGTATGGTTAAGACTCCTTGGAAAATGAAGATTGGATTTCACAAAATATTCGCAGTGTAAATATTTTGCATTATTCAGCAAACATTAATAAGTACTATCAAAAATTCCAAATACATTAATTATACCGCAAGAAAGTTATTTGTTGACTGGCGAACTGCAAAAAATATGCTGATGAAGACTTAGTTTTCAAAAAGAAAAATGATAAAAATGCTAGTTTTTCAGTGTCTTTATCTGCAAATAGACAAGAACACTTCTTAGAAAGATTAAAAATATTTTGACAAGCTAATTGAGGTTCCTTAAAAAAAATTAGGATTGAAAGTCTTAGGACGACAACGCTTATGTCTCTCGAAGAAGAATCTTCATTTTACTTGATAGCTTAAGAATATGTGTAGGGTGTTTGAAGAGGTTCGAACTAAGTTATTCGGCGTTTACTTTGCGACTTGATTTAAAACAAAGAAATAAAAAAAGGAAACGCCGAAGCACTTCCTTTAACTGATTTAATGAAACAATATTATTTGACTTGGAGCCAAAATGATCTTCTCTGAAACTTAATACCAAAATCGGGAGAGACTCATTTTAATATCACCCAGAATAAATTCGCCTTATATACCCTGATAAACTTCTTCTATCCCTTTGTCATTATCCAAAATGAACGGTACCAAATGTTCAAGCCATAAAAAATCTTCTTCACTGTCGATGTCTAAAATTAGATAATCCTTCATCTCGATCATTCCACAATGACCGTTAAACAAATAATCTGTATTCATAAGAAAAGTCGGATTAAATAGATACATAGAAGCATTCATATCATAAATGAATGGCGCCTGCTGTCTTGATGTGAACGCTGATTGAATCACTAATGAAACTTCCTCATCTTTTACTTGAACCATATTGAAATAAGGATTTCGCCTAGATGAAACTACAGAAAAGATAACATCTAAGTCTGATTCGATTCCTTTTTTATATAAGCTTTCCAAATCATTTATTGTCCGTAAAGGGGATGTGATATCTAAATCAATCACCATGTCATATTTACTTCCAGTCATCGATTCCATCTGAACGAGAGTGTCTCTAATAACCATAACTTTCCCAACAGTTTCGTTTGCTAGCTCTTCTTTTCTATCTACATTTATTACAGATGGCATTAATTCTGATACGAGTTTTTGTAGCTCTTTACTATCTGTGTTAAGTGCAACATTAATATCTATCTCAGGATTTTTTTTAGAAAATAATTTTATAAGTGACAGTGCATATCCAACTAGAGGTTTATGGTAAAGTTTCTTTAAGTTTTTATTCTTTAGTCCCTTTGAACCAGCCCGTCCACATATTGTGAAAAGTATATTCATTTATTCTCCTCTGCAATCTTTAAAACTTTGTTCGCCCATTCAAGATTGTTTTTGTTCTCTATTCCTGTAGTGACTTTTTCTATGAAATATGCTAACTCTTTCTCATACATTTCGTTTACAGATTCAATGTATCGTATTGTTTTATTCGATGAATAAATGTAAATAGTATTATTTAATAAATCTATCTCAATTTTTTCTTGATCAAATAATATTGTTAATGTTCTCTCAGGGAATCGACCAAAATAATCAAGATGTACTTCTACTAATTGTTGCTCGTATTCAAACAAATAATCAGCAACATCATTTGAATCAATGTCTAAATTTGATTTTTTTGCAAAGTAGGCTTTTCGGCTCTTTGGAAATCCAAACAAATATGACATATAATCCAATTCATGAATACAGTCCAATTCTACACCACCACCCATAGCCTTTTTAGCTGAGTAGTTCTTAGTATAATCACCTTGTCGCCAATCAGGTAAAAAGGTAGAACAAATAATCCTTGTCGAAATAGGTTGTTCATCCTCTATCATTTGCTTCACTTTCCCAAAAACTTTTTTATATCTTAATGGACACGCAATATAGACTCTATCATAATCAATATTAAACTTTGAAACATCTTTAGAACTTTCAAAGACTGGCTTTTCTAAGAAAATATACTTGACTTTATCAATAATTTCATTTAATGACCCTTCGTGCTTAAACGTTGGATTCGTAATGAATGCAACATCAAAATCCGTTTTTAAGGTGGAATAATCCGTTACAACCTTCACCTGAGGGAACATATCTAGTTTTTCATTTGTTGTTCTATATGCCGTAACATCCAAGGAGATTCCTTTTTTTTCGCAATAATTTATCAAATTTGATAAATGTCGGCTTCCAATTGAACCTAGTCCAATAAAAAGTACTTTCATTTTTATCCCTCAATCTTATTGATTAAATCAATTACTTTTTTATCTTGCTGAAATGAATATGTTGGTGAATAATCATTCTTAAGACACTCAAAAAATTCCTTAACTTCTTCAAAATAAGCATTTTCAATAATAGTAGCTGAATAACTATCATTTTTATCTATGGTAGTATCCTCATATAATGTGACTTTGTCCAATGACTTATCTCTATTATTCCATCTATACAATAAGTTTGGAGCTCCCCCCCATTCGATATACAGTTTTTCTCCAATAACTATTAAATCTCTTTTGGCTTGTCTTGATATAATATTGATGTTTATCGTCCCTTGAATTCCGGTATCATGACGAAATAGTAATGAATAACTATCAGGATATCCTATTTCCAAATTACTATACTTATTCTTCTCAACTGTGTATTCTATTATATTTCCAAAAGCCTTAATCAACCAAGGAAATTCAATAGCCATTATTTCTCGACAACCGTTTGTTCGTACGTCTGAGACAAAGAAATCGCGATAATCCTCCCATGGATGCCAATCGGGTAAGTATTGTCCAACATGATATTGGTAACTAACTTTTGGATCTTCACTAATTGCTTTTATTAAATATTGGATTTCGCGTCGCTTTAAAAAGGTCGACGAAAGATACAGAAGTAGTCCTTTTTCTTTTGCTAATTGAATCGCTTGATCGTAATAATCATTCAACAAATTGATTTCAGTAAAAACATTTAGTCCCAAAGATAAAGCCTTCATAATAATAGTCTTATGACTGATAGGTGGCGAACACACAAAAACAGCCGTTATTGTGTGCTTCGAAATAGCTTCTTCGATTGTTTCATGGGTTTCCATGCTGCAATGATTTTCAATCTCATTTCTTCGGGACAAATTTGAGTCAATTCCAATAATTGAGATAGTAGAATCATATTGATTAATTAGCCGAATGCGTCTTTTTCCCATTGATCCGAGACCAACAACAGCAACTACTCTTTTACTCATTACTCAACTACCTCTTTAAATTTCTCAATAACATAACTAAGCTGTTCATCATTCATATTTGTACCTGATGGTAAACATAATCCTTTATTAAATAAAGTTTCAGAAACTGGAACCTGATTTTCAGTATGCTCATAAAATAAAGAAGATTTAAATAAAGGCTGTATGTGCATCGGTTTCCACAGCGTACGTGTCTCAATGTTTAACTCATTCATCTTTTGTACGACCTTAATAACATCATTTATATCCTCACTGTTTTCTAATGTCAATGTACTCAACCAACGATTAGGCTCGAATCCTTCTATATCAGGCATCATTCTAATTGAATCAATTGATGCAAATTCATTAAAATAATTCTTAAAAATCTGTCTGCGCCGGAAAATTCGATCTGGTAAAACTTCCATTTGTCCACGACCAATGCCGGCGGAAACATTACTCAAACGGTAGTTATAACCGATTTCTGTGTGTTGATAATACGGTGCCGCATCCCTAGCTTGTGTTGCCAAAAATCGTGAATGATTTACGAACTGTTTATCTTCGGAGATAAGGGCGCCACCACCAGAAGTAGTAATTATCTTATTTCCATTAAAAGAAAAGATACCAATATCTCCCATGGTTCCAGCCTTCTTACCTTTGTAAATGGAGCCTAACGATTCTGCTGAATCTTCAATCACAGGAACATTGTAGCGTTTCGCAATTGTCAAAATTTCATCATATTTGGCCATCTGCCCGTACAAGTCAACAACAATAATTGCTTTTGGAAGTCGATTATTGTATTCAGCTTCTACCATAGCTCTTTCAAGGGCAATTGGGCTCATGTTCCAAGTTTCTGGCTCTGAATCTATAAATACTGGGACAGCTCCTTGATATAAAATAGGATTAATTGTTGCTATAAAAGTAAAAGATGGTGCAAATACAATATCATCTCTTCCAACGTTTAATAAACGTAATGCTAAATGAATGGCAGCTGTTCCTGAAATTGTAGCAGAAGCTCCCCCTTTAGAACCAGCAAAGTCAGAGATTGCTTGCTCAAATTTATCAACATTTTCACCTAAAGGAGCAATCCAGTTATCATCAAAAGCCTTTTTAACATAATTTTGTTCATTTTCGCCCATATGTGGACTAGATAATAAAATTTTATCATTCATTATTATTTCTCTCCCTTTTCTACTGCTGGAACGCCCAAAGCTAAAACTCGTTCTGAAATATCTGTTACAACTGCTGCACCCGCACCAATTATAGACCACTTACCAATAGTTATTCCCTGTATACAGCAAGCCCCAATTCCTACATGAGCTCCTTCATAAACCCTGACATCTCCTGCCAATTTAACTCCGGGTGATATATGAACATAATCTTGAATGTAATCATCATGTTCAATTATCGAAGAAGTATTAATAATACAGTGTTTCCCAATTCTACAATCCGGGTTCAACACAGTATTGGGCATCACTACACTTCCTTCATCAATTAATGCAGATGGGGAAATAAATGCATTAGGTGAAATGACTGTCATATATTGAACATCTAAGTGGGATAATTTTTCAACAATCTCTTTACGTACATAATTATTGCCAATCGCAATAATCACTTGAACATTGGAAAAAAAAGATTGTTTTTGGCGGAAAAGATCTGAAATAGTACCTAAATATTTCAGATCCTTAAAGGTCTGTACAACGTCATCGAAAAAAACAACTTCTCTTACTTGCAAAGTCTGCAATATTTCAAATATTACCTTGGCATGTCCTCCAGCACCAACCAATATCACACGATTGTTTAATACGTTATTCGCTTTTTCAACCATTTTTCATCGTTCTCTTCTCTTATAATGTCATTTAAAATTTTAATAATTCGTTTAGAACTATTTCCGTCTCCGTATACATTAACTATTGAACGTGATTGTGTCAAATTTGAAATTGTGATTGCCTCTTTAATCGCTAGTGTTATTTCGGAAGTATTTGCTCTAGTATCAATGATATTTTTTGAACGTTCCCTTCCATTTTGTCTGGAGCCGATGTTCACAACTGGTATCCCATATGATGGGGCTTCAATGATGCCAGATGAAGAGTTACCTATTAGAATCTTAGCATTTTTTAATATTATAAGATATTCATCTGGTTCAAAGTTGGTAATAAAATAAATATTAGTTAACTCCAGTGCCTGATAGGCTTTCCGTATAAGGTCTCCTCCAGCATCTGAATTAGGTAAGACACAAACAATCGGATAATCCAGGTACTTTACTGAATCAATCAAATTATCAACTTGCCTTTTGATATCATTATATTCTGTTACTACAGGATGAAATAGTTGTAGCACATATTTCTTGGGTTTGATCAGTAAGTTGTATTTTTTTGATACTTGATCAAAATCAGGAAAATCATCATTCAGAATAGAATCAATCCGCGGAGCGCCTACGACATTGACACGCCATCGATCCTCACCCATTTTAATCAATCTTTTTCTTGCCCCATCTGTAGCTACAAGATGAACATTTGAAAGCTTTGAAACTGCGTGGCGGATGGATTCATCAACTGTACCTGATACTTCACCTCCGTGAAGATGAGCGCATTTAATACCTAGATATAGACAAGCAACTGCTGCTGCGAGCATTTCTCCACGGTCTCCTAATAATAAGACAAAGTCTGGCATTTCATCGCTAAGGCTAACAGCGAATTCATTAAGTTCAACTGCGGTAGTCCGAGCCATATTTTTTCTAGTATTCTCAAGAAATAAGCTGTCAACTTTACGAATAACACGAAAACCATCCTCCTCAATCAAGTTCACTGTATATCCATATTTTGTAACTAAATGCATTCCTGATACTAAAAATGATACCTTCCAGCCATCTCTAACTAATTCTTTTGCAACAGGTCGATAAATTCCATAATCTGCTCTAGTTCCAGTAACTATTACAATTTCTTTCACTATTTAAGCACATCCTCTGTGATAACAGTATCTATTTCAATTAATTCAGATGTTTCTCTACCTATTAATGAATATATTTTTGCAGGGGCGATTCCTGTTCCCGGGCGTTTTATTGTTACCATGTCCTGCGTAATCTTAGTCCCTGCCTTGATTTCGACTTTTGAAACAACGCTTTTTCTAGAAGTCATACGTGTACTCTCCTCAGATGGCATACATCTTTTGATACCATCTCCTAAGAAAGTCTCTGCTAATCTAACATTATCTACAAATTCTTGAAATTGTGCGGGATCAAGGGAAGCTTTATGATCTGGCCCTGGTAAATTTCTATCCAAGGTAAAATGCTTCTCAATTACCTTTGCCCCCATAGCAACAGCACAAATAGCGACTTCATAGCCATTAGAATGATCCGAATAACCCACTGGTAACCCTAATTCATTTGATAAAGTAGATATTGCTCGCAAATTGATATCAGAAAAATCTGCAGGATAATTACTTGTACAGTGAAGAATAGTAACAGGACTGTATTTAAAACAAGAGACCGCTTCTTTTACTTCATCCATATCTGCCATTCCAGTAGAAAGTAAAACAGGGAGTTGGTATAAGTCGAGTTGTCTCAAAAATGGAATATTTGTCAATTCTCCTGAACCTAATTTGAAAGCTTTCACACCAATCTCTTTTAATAGACTGGCACTTTCTTCATCGAAAGGCGATGAGAGAAAGTCAATCTTTTGTTGATCACAAAAAATTCGTAACTCTAAAAAATCATTATTAGTTAACTCCAAGCGTTTTAACATATCATATTGTGACTCAACTCTACTCGTATTTTCTTTTTGGTAACTAGCCATTTCAGCCCGTTTTGTCACTAATTTATCTGTTTTGAAAGTTTGAAATTTTACAGCATCCGCTCCTGAAGTTTTTGCTGCTAAAATGCTTTCTTTAGCAATAGCCAGACTCCCATTATGATTTACACCTATTTCTGCAATTATATATGTTTTTTTCTTTCCTACCATACTAGTTATTCATCCTTTTCTAAAATATTAATTTTTTTCAAAGTATCGACAAATTCTTTTTCGCTCATAAAATCAGTATCATCCGACGAATAACTTGTAATCGAAATATGATCATACTTTTTATAAATAGGATCACTTGCATGATCAGTCGGGGGAATTATAAACATATTGTCGTTTTCATAGGCTCGTTGGATCTCCTCATAAGTCATTAATTCTTCATACAGTTTCTCACCCTGACGAATTCCAACTTCTACAATTTTCCCAGTATATGGATTAGTATTTGTAGCGTTATAGTGATTTTGGAGTGATTTTGCTAATGTACTAATTTTTATCGAGGGCATCTTTAGAACATAAGTTTCACCATATACCGAATGAGCTGCTGCAGCTAATACTAGTTTCGCCGCTTGAGGTATGGACATCATAAATCTTGTCATGTTCTTATCTGTCAAAGTAATATCAATGTTGTGTTTTAACTGCTCCAAAAACAGTGGAATTACTGAACCACTTGATCCCATGACATTCCCAAAGCGTACACAAGAAAAAACTGTCCGTGTTTTTCCTTTATATTGATTAGCTGCAACCACAAGCTTTTCACTTAAAAGTTTTGTTGCCCCCATTGTATTTTGAGGACTAACAACTTTATCAGTACTAATAGCTACCAATTTCTCAATATTATTATGAATCGCTGCTTCAATAACATTTTGCGTTCCAAGAACATTGGTCTTGACAGCTTCCATTGGATTATACTCACTTGCAGGCACATGCTTCATTGCTGCTGCATGAAAAATAATGTCTGCATCTTTACTCGCATATTCAACGCGTTTATAATCACGTACGTCTCCAATTAAGAAACGAACATTATTATAGTCTTTCAGCTCTTGTTGCATATAAAATTGTTTTTCTTCTCCACGACTAAATATTCTAATTACTTTAGGATCATGCTTCAATAGCTGTCTCACGATTTCACTTCCAATTGAACCAGTACCACCTGTAACCAAAATTGTCTTTCCTTTAAACATTTTCAACACTCCTATTTTAATTTTGAATCGGCTTTGAATTTATCTTTATTTTTTCTAAAATACAGCAACGCACCTACACTAATGAACAATAAGCCGATATATCGAATGAATATATTACCTAAAAATGCATGCAAAAATATCGAATAAACTACCATTATTGAAATTGTAGTTATAATCGTTTTGGTAGGAAACAACTGTTTATTAACAAATCTTTTAGCCATAGGGTAATGGAAAAGAAATAATAAGAAATAAGTAATCGTTGTAGTATACCCTGCTGCAATAACACCATATTTAGGTATGAAAATAAGATTTAAAACAATATTTACTGCCGCACTTGCAACTGTGCCAAAAGCAATATACTTTGTTTTCTTTTTATAAAATTCCGTATTGACCGGAAAGCTATAAAGAAACTGAAAAAAATACCCTAAACTAATTGGAATAACGAGAGATAACCCTGAGTAATAATCAGAGGGTGCCATAAACTTAGCCAAATCAATTGATATGGTCATCGTCCCCAATGCAATTGTAGTAAAAGCATATATATAATATTGGGACACTCGAAAAATTTTCGCATCATTCTTTTGTTCCATTTCGTTGTAAAACCACGGAACCCAGGCATTATTCGTTGAGGTCCAAATAACACTTAGTATTATTCCAATATTACTTATATAAGAATAAACACCTGCTTCAGAAGGACCCAATGTTGAATTGATCATAATCCGATCGAATTGTGATAACATGACATTCGCTAAAGCGTGTGGTATTAAGGGCACAGATATGCGTAAAGCATAATTCCAAAAAGAAAAGTCAATTAATTTCTTTCCTTTTGTCATAACCATCATATAAATTGTTAAGCCAACAACGCCTAGTGCTATTGCACCACCAAAAGCTCGTCCTTCATATCGATTATCAGAGAAGACCGTTAACATCAAAAGAACAGACAATCCAATATTCAGCAATGTTGAAATAAAAGATAATGCTAGATAGCGAAAGTGTTGAAAGTGGATCGTAAAATAAGCCTGTATATAAGAAATTAAGAAAGTTGCATAACTCTGAACCAACATAAGATTAAAAAGCATTTGATTCATATCAAAAACTGCTTGAGTAAATAAAAAAATGGCATTTCCTATAATTATCATAACTAAAAAGCTTAATGTTGATAGAAATAGGATGCTCGACAAATAAGGTTTGATTCGGTCTCTGAAATCAAAGCTTGCATTGTTAACAGATGAGTTTAAGCTTAGTCCAATAAACAATGAAAAAATGGTTACAAAAGAAGTGAAATTATTGATTAACCCGTATTCTGCTTGGGTGGTGATATTAACAAAAATTGGAATCGTGATGAAAGAAATCCCTTTTATAAAAAAATTCCCTATCGTATACCAAAAACTCGATTTCACAAGATTTGATTTTTTTAAACTAGTTAGTATACTCATTTTAAAACCTCAAAAATATTTTTTTTGATTTCTTTACTGCTTTTTGGATTCATAATTAGCAAATTTTTTAGCGATTGCTCATCACTTAGCTTTCTCCACAAATTCGAAATCTGTGTAGCAACAAAATGAGATTTTTCATTCAATTTGACAGGTTGAGTTAATAAGTACTCTGATAAAACCATCGTTGGAATCTTTTTCTCTAACATTATACTCGTTGAAAAAGAAACTGTAGACAGTGGACTAATCGTAATACTATTGTTCAAATCCTCAGAAAGCATACACAGTTCAAATGGTACATCCGCTTTAATAATCGGGTACATTCCTTGATACTTACTAGACTTGCTCCTAGGGTGCAATTTTACCACTATTTCTTTTTCTGAAGTTAACTTGCTAATATGATTTAATATTTCTACTTCATCCATACCATAGCCATCACTTTTTAGTGGCTGATCTATATATATGAGTTTGTCTTCAAGCTCATACTTACTAGTATAGGAAAAAATTCTTTTCAGCAATTCTACAAATCCATCTTGTTGATCGATTTTGGGAATTTTGACTAAGTTGCTATTAAAGCACGAAAGTTCTGGTTCATAAACATAATAATCAGAAAAAATTGCATTTAGCAGACTATTTCGTTTAAACTTCCGATATACTTTTCTTGTTAACTGCTCATTATTAAAAACTTTATCAGAAACATATGCGGCTAAGCCGTCCTCGACATAATGGAGTTTGATATCACTATTATCCCGTTTCATATGTTCATAAATTATTTTGGCGTAATAATTATTACCAGAAATGAAAAAATCTGAATATTGACAATTAATAAGATTGAATTTATCAATCCCCAATAAAAGATTGATCACTTTAAACATCTTACTTCCCATTTGAGTAAAATCAACAAGGAAAATATTTGTAAAAATATCTTCCTTGTTGAGATTCTCATAAATATTTTCAGCATCTTGAAACTCAGAGTAAATAAAGAGATTGCTAGGCTTTTCTGGGAAAAAATTTTTTTTAATGTTGACTATATTTATAATTTGAAGCGGCGTCCAAGCAATGAAGGCAATCATTTACTTTCACTCTTTCTAATTTTAGAATATTTTGAAGTCTGGATTATTAATAATCCAAAAACGAACCAAAATATTTGCGAAACAGCATCACGCTTATTAAACAAAATATGTGCCTCAACAAGTTCGTTTGCAAATACTGACACTAGAAATGATAGCATTAAACCAGCAATTAGGATTTCATTATCATTTCGATTGAGAAAATTTTTAAAAATATAAAAAAATGATAAACCATAGAAAAGATAAATCAATATAAAACCAATTATACCTGAACTTATTAGAACTTGAAGGTACCCATTATGCATATTTCCATGCGCTCGTTTTAATTCTTTGCGATCCAATTCAGTAAGGTGCAATGCGGATAGTGCATTTTTTGTTGATGAATCATGATAAAAGTTTATATCACCATAACCAAATATAGGGTTATGTTTCCACACAGTAATGCCCGCTTTCCAAATAGTAAATCTACCAGATGAAACCTCTGCACTAGACTCTGAATGCTCAATAGTTATTTTACTACCATCTTCTCTATTTTCTTCCGACTTTTTAATATTTCCACTATCGTTTGATGTCAACTTACTATTATTTAATACCAATGGAATATAACCTAAAATAGATTTAGAAAAGTCAACACCTATACTAAAGAAAAGTAAAACTAATATCGCTCCAACAATGAATTTTTTTAAAGATAGCTTTAAAAAGGTTAAAACTCTATTCCGAAAATTTTTGCTAACAATCATCAAAAAAAAGAATGAAAGTAAGAATGCATAAATAGTGATTTGCACTCCTCTGGAAGAGGAAAGAATGTAATAAAGAAGTTGAACTATCCCATTCGTAATTAGAAAAACATTGTACTTTCTTGATCGCTCTTTTTCATTTGAAATAATAAATAATGAACAAACTACAGATACAAAGCCAAAGAATGCACCTACATTTGGACTAGTATATACTCCAAATAGTCTCGACTCCATGAATCCCTGCCGAGCCAACAGTCCTGGTATACCAGTGGGAACGTGATAAGAAATAATAAAACAAAATTGGATAATAGAAATAAATCCAGCCAATAAGATAACACATATAAAAAGATTACTCAGTTTAATGAGGTTTTTCATTTCTAATTCATAATCTTCTCCTATGGGAAAGAGTACTAAACAAGAAATAGCCAGATAACCTAAATTATAAATATTTCGTACTAGTCCGAAATCACGATTTAGAATAGAAGTTATAGCAAATGAAATTAATACTAGAAAAAGAAGAATCCCGTATTTCATTTTAAAAACTGAACGTTTTACGAATAATTCATTGATTGCAATTATCCCCCCCCATATAAAACAAATTTTTGAAGGAATATCTGCAGTATTCATTGTAGAAGGCATGAAATATATTAAACAAACAAATAAATTTATCATACGGAAATAAAAATTATTTAACAATGTCTTATCTAAAAAACTATAAAATTCCACTTTTTTACCATTCCATTCCAATATATTTTATTATTTTTAAGGTGCTATTTGATTTTAACACCCAGAATCTGTGATTACTTGATTACTCTTGAAGACCTCAATCAAATCCGATCCTTTCTTAAACTAAATAATTCAAAATGTATCATACCATACTAAATTTTAATTTGTGGAATGACAATACTTTTTTTACAAAAATTATAAGTTGTCATGGGAAATTAACGCTATCTGTCCAAAAGCCTTTGACAATGAGTTTTATTCCGATATTAGCTAGAAAGAGTATACTATCTTCTCCTACCAATACCTCAATCAAAAAATTTTTTTAAGGAGATTATTCACGTTCAACCTATGATGTGCAATCAGAGTATTGTAACCCAATGTCACACGTGTAACTGTAATTAATTACACCAATTCTTATAGTCACATAAATTCTAGTTATGAGCATTCAAATTACTTAAAACGTTATTAATTTAACCAAATTTCATTTTTGAACGACTTGTAAGTTAAACAACCACTTTATATTAAACATGATTTTTCCGCAAAGAATATATTAGTATTAAAAATGGTTGCCTATTTTTACTATTAAATCATTTTCTCCAAATTTGTATAAAAGTGTCATATTATTCAATAAATAGTAAAGTCGAGCATATTTTTTGACTGATATTGCATCTCTAATATCATCATAAATTTCTCGGTTAAACAAATTCAGTAGTATCAAGACAGATATAGTACCAATTTTATCAATGTGTACATACATAAGTTTGGTTAGAGTAAGAAATACTTCTATCGAATTCTCGCATGTGCGGTCATTTCAGCAAGATGTCTGTCTCAACTCCATTATAAGTAGATAAAGAAAAGACGCCCTGAAATTAGTTAGCGTATATGTTAATCGTAAAATTTACTTTTTCACATTGCAAAAAGTCTGCGACGATTTAATTGG
Source organism: Enterococcus sp. AZ048 (assembly GCF_051715125.1). Taxonomy (NCBI): domain Bacteria; kingdom Bacillati; phylum Bacillota; class Bacilli; order Lactobacillales; family Enterococcaceae; genus Enterococcus; species Enterococcus sp. AZ048. The sequence goes on from NZ_JBIOTD010000001.1 coordinate 1,959,141, forward strand.
ATCTGAGATTGGCCAAGAACTATCTAGACTATGAAAAAATATCTTACACGACTTTTTCCAGTTCATATTCGCTTCCGGATATCGGCTTCACTTTATCATTCTCCACGTAGAGCTACTTGATTTATTTATCTAAATTAACAAAATGATAGTCCAAAATAACTTAGTGATTATATTTTACGTGAGGCATAAATCTACTATTTAATGTTTAATTTCATATGAATAGGGTTCTTCATTCATATCTTACATAAAATCTTCTAGCGTGTTTTTAATTATTCAGCACATTTTCTTCTGTCCGATTTAGCCCACCCATTTGTTACTGTTATATTGCTTTGTATTAAATTTTTAAATAATGCGATACAGATACTATTGTTTTCTTCATAAAAAATATGGATTCATCTTACAAACATTTTATCTAAAAGACCTTTGGCTTATCCTTATTTCCCTACCCTCACCGAGAAGTCTCCTCCGACTCTCGTCAAGTTTGGATTATAATAAGGATCGTTTTCGATATACTTGGTCCACGTATCTTCCATGTACTTGGTCTCTTTTTCGAATCGAGCTTGTTTTTCTGGAGTATTTTCGTAGCCGCGAGATTGGGATTCGAAGTGATACAATTCAGCACCATGCAGCCATACGTTATTGTGTCCTTTTTCGTATTCTCGCAAACATAAATCAACGTCGTTAAAGGCGACTGTCAGCTCTTCATCAAAACCATTCAACTCAGCAAAGTCTTTTGCACGTATCATTAGGCATGCAGCGGTAACTGCTAAGTAATCGACATTGATCTCTAATTTCCCGAAATAACCAAAGTCTCCGCGCGGGAAGGTATGATGCCCGTGACCAGCGGCACCACCCAAGCCTAGAATGACTCCAGCATGTTGGATCGTATTATTGGGGTAGTATAATTTGGCACCGACACATCCGATACGGTCAAACTGTGCAAAGGAGACCATCTTGGTCATCCATTCTGGTGTGATGACTTCGGTATCGTTATTCAAGAATAGCAGATATTTTCCTTTTGCGACTTTCGCGGCTAAGTTGTTGATGCGAGAGTAGTTGAAAGGAATATCGATTGATTCTACTACAAAACGATCGCCTAATTGTTTCTGGTAGTTTGCATAAAGGTCCTGCATCTCAGGCTGATTGCTACCGTTATCGGCCATGACGATTTCGTAATTTGGATACGTTGTTTTTTCAATGATTGAATCGATACAGCGTTTTACATCGTCATAACCATTTCGCGTAGGAATAATTATACTCACCAAATCCTCGGACAACACTTTATAATCGACATCGTAAAGTCCGTTTCCAGCAGCATGATTCACGGTCGCTTGAATTCCGCGTCGTTGTATTGCATCTTGAACAGCTTTTAAGCCAGCATCGAACGCGTAACTCTTGGTTGATTGATCCGCCGCAGTTGAACTTGGTAAAATACGCCAATAATACAGCACTTGCGGGATATGAGCGATTCTCTCTGAAGGGATTTGCTCAGTAAAGCGTAAGACGAGATCGTAGTCTTGCGATCCTTCATAGCCGACTCGGAAGCCGCCGATTTTCTCCATGATTGAGCGACGATAGACACCCAGGTGAGAAATATAATTGGTCCCTAACAATAAATCCGGTGACCAATCCGGCTTGAATGCTGGATCAAAACGTTTGCCATCCATATCGATCTTGTCTTCATCGCTATAGATCAAATCCAAATCAGAATTTTGATTCAAACGTTTTGCGACTTCATACAGCGCGATCGGTGCTAATTCATCATCATTATCTAATAACGCAACGAATTCACCTGTAGCAATCTCTAACGCAGAGTTAGTTGCTTTCGAGATGTGTCCATTCTCAGAGCGGAACACGATCTTGATTCGTGAATCTAGAGCGGCGTATTTTTCTAATAGCGGTCTAACTGACGCATCGGTAGAGTGATCATCCGCCATACACAATTCCCAGTTTGGATAAAACTGATTTTGAACGGATTCGATACATTTTGCTAGCCATTTTTCTTCTACATTATATACCGGCATCAAAATCGAAATCACGGGTTGGTAATTAAAGGCTGCAATTTCTGACTTAATCGATTCAAGGTTCCAATTTTCATTTTCAGCGATCCATGTTTGATAGGTTTCATCAGATTGCTTTGATTGTTCTAGCTTGATGCGTCTCAGCGTCCCCTTGATCCCATTACGCTTCAGATAGCCCAGACCTCTACGTGCTTTTCCATAAATTGCATGAATCTGCGACGGTTGTTTTGGCTCTTTCATGATTTCTTCATTCGGTGTAAAAGTCTTGCTTTGAATGTGGTCCCCAAAAACAAAATCAAGGGTAAGAGGCACAGATGGATTGGCTGCTTCAATCGTTATATTAAACCCCACAGCAAGACTGGCACTCGTTTTATGAGCGGCTGCTACATCCGAACGAGGATACCATTCGATTTTATCAGTGATTACATTCTCAGAATGGATTTCGATCGTTGGTACTGCTTTTGAATCCAGATCGAGCGCCCATCCTTTTATTTCCATTTGTTTTGTTTTTGGATGATACCTGCATTGATCAATGCAAACTTGTTCATTTTTTGCCATTGGATTACCCTCCTATGCTGAATTGATTTGGATTGATCAATGGATCGTTCAATTCTTGAGAATACTTTTTCGCTAACGTTGCGTAGGCATCACTTTTTACACTAAAATGATTTTCACCAGGATAGCGAACTTCGAAGTAAGGATCGAAAATCAATCGTTTGTGTTCTTTTGACAATCGAATTGAGAAGTCAATTCCCTTAACTTGCATCGGTAAAGACAAATCGAAGCCTCCTAAAGCTAAGAAATCCGCTTTTGTAAGGATCATCACGTCTTCTGTTGCCGTATAGATTTCACGTGGCAATGTGGGACGGAAATAGGTCCCGATAGTCTTGTTCGATAGGCCTTGCTGTTCGTATACGACCCGCTCATTTTCTGGATCAAGCAGTACCCCGCAATTCAAGATTGCGTCATCTTTACTGATCACTTTACCCGTTACCGCATGGACATCTGGAAGACGGACAAAGTTCATCGCTTCTTTCAGCCAGGTATTTTTGGTTGGAACCAATTCTTCTGCTAAGAAAACGAGATACTCTCCTGTCGCTTCCTTAGCCAGCTCATTTTCATTTTTTCCTTCAATCACGCGAATGCGCTCGTCAGCAATGGGCGAGTGTGACATTAAAATTTCAATATCCGTCCAGTCAGTGGCTAAAAGTGCCGCCAGTTGTTTTTCGTTGGCATTGCCGCTTAAAATGATTGAAACCTTTGGCTCTGTTTCATAGCTGAAGTCAATTTTATACGCACCGTAATTTTTTGTCATTGTTACAACACCCTTAAGCTTTCGACGCTCCAGCGCTGCCTGCAAAGCATTTTGGCCAGCCACATAAGCATATTCTTTGCTTTGAGGATCCATCGCTACAGAAGTCTCGATCGTTCGCCAATGGTAAAGAATATTGGGAATATGGTAAATTTCCTTTGCGGCTTCGGTAGCACGTAAAACAAAATCATAGTCTTGGCTTCCGTTAAATTCCGTTCTCAATCCACCCACGGCATCAATGACCGAACGCTTCACAACAACAAAATGGGTGATGTAATTGTGCCCTAAGAGCAACGTTTCATTCCAATTAGGTTTGAAGAATGGATCAAATCGTTTGCCACTCATCGAAAGCTTGTCTTCATCTGTATAGATGAATTCACGGTTCTGATTTTCATTCAGTGCGTTGATAACTGCCAATAATGCTGTATCTGCCAAAATATCGTCGTTGTCTAAAAACCCGATATATTCTCCAGTTGCGATAGCAATCGCAGAATTTGTTGCTTCAGAGATATGACCATTTTTTTCGCGTAAAACAATTTTTACACGTTCATCCGCAGCAGCCAATTCCTGCAGCAGTGGTTTGATATGCGCTTTAGGAGAGGCATCGTCTGCCAAACAAAGCTCCCAGTTTTGGTACACTTGATCCGTTAATGATTTTACACAAGCGCGCAGCCATTTTTCATCTACATTGTAAACCGGCACGACTAGAGAAATTTTTGGTTGAAAAGGCAACTCTTTAGATGCTTCGATCAATTGCTTTCGTGTGGGTGCTTCGACTTTCGTCATCCATTCTTCGTAGTTGGCACTTAACAGTTTTGAGCGTTGATAGTTTTTCACTGCACCAGCAAAGCCATTTCGTTTGATCGATCCCAATAAATGACGGATTTTTTTGGTTACTGGCGGATTTTTCGGTTTTGCATTTTTCGCGACAATCGGATATATCTGATCGTGATCATCAATTACTAGTAGATTAATGTCATCCACTACCTGCCTATTTTTAACTGTTAAAATAAATCCAAATTTTTCAGTCGAATCAATCCCGAAAACTTCATTCACATCAGGACGATAAATAGCATTCACTTGTACAGCGTTCATCGAGTCTGCCAGTAGATAGTCCAGTGGCAAATGATGTGCTTCTGAAAATCCCCAGCCTTTGATGATAGCTTCATTTTCAGCCTCGTTGTTTTCAATCGACTCAATTGTTAGTTTGATTCCGTTCATTTCAGGTGTTGCTTCCTCAAATGGAATGGTCTTCAATTGATAATCGTACTTATCGAAATAGTGCAATTTCAGTGAAAGAAGACGATTCTTCTCTTTTTCGTTCGCGACATCCTGCATGACTTTCACTTCAGAGGAAATAAATTCTTCTTCATTCAAAACATTGACAGAGACCGTAAATTCCTTGCCTGCAACCAACGTACCGTCGATAATGACATACGGTTCTTCTTTAATATTAGGGAATAAAAACAGGTCCTCTTGATACCAAGAAGCATTTGTTTCTTCGATCGGTAATAGTTTGTTCTCAACTACGATAGATAATTCGATTGTTGCAGGCACTTTACCGATAACTACTCGTAGTTTTTCTGCGTTAGACGGTGCTTGATGAACCGTTGTTTTATTTTCATTGGTTTGATTATTAAAAATATACGGTTCGATCTCGAATGTGTCCTCTATTAAATAAGCCAATTGTACTTGCTTGTTGTAATTGGAGTTCACAGGTACCACACGTTCTGCCTGTTCCACAGGTTCTTTGCGCAAAGCATAAAAGTATTGATAAACTTCCCCAAAAGGACGATTTTTAAAATCATAGCGTACCATTTCAGGCAGTTCTTCATAGCTAGCTGACAATTCATTTTGTCCAACTTGAGCGTAGGTAAAGTCTTCTCGCCGAACGGCTAATCCGATTCGCTCAAACAGTTCTTCAAAGCCCTGTTGTGTGTAGAAGCTATTGTGTGTGCGATCCAAAAGACCGTATTGCTTCCAATCCAATTTATTATTGAACAAGTCAATCAAAACAGAATTATGAGCCAAGTTCGGGAACGTCAACAAAATTTCTCCGTTAGGCGCCAAAAATTTGCTGGCCTCTTGTAGTGCTCTCTCTGAATCGGTCAAATGCTCTAACACGTCCGCAAAAATAATGAAATCGAAGGTTTTAGTCGCAAAATGATCGTTCCATTTGTATTCTTCAATATTTCCTAAAAAGCCGTCCTGGGCGAAGCCCATGACGTGCTTAAATAAGACCGGATCGAATTCAACGATCGATACTTCACATTTTTTTTCATTGATCAGATACTGAGTCATCCGACCGTTGCCAGGACCAAATTCTAAGACAGTCGAACCTTCTGTAATCTGACTGATAATTTTCCCGACACTTGTGTGTTCTTCCAAAGACAAATCAAAATCATACTTCATTATTTAATCGTGTCCTTCCACTTATGATCCAAAACGACGATGCCTTCACCGACATATTTACCGGAGATAAACATAGTCATATATCTCGTTTTGTAAACTAGCGGCACCGTTGCATTTTCTTCAAAAAGGGCTACGTCAAAATAGTATTCGCCGCCTAAAAGTGCCATTTTTTCATATTCAAGATAAAAGACATTCTCTCCCTTTTTCCAAGGAATCGATTCTTCATCTAACAGTGTATTCAAGCCGCAAACATAGTTATTATCTACTGTACGAATCGCGACACCTAGAACTGGTTTTTTAATAGAGTCGTCTTTGACATTATAGGTCACCTTCACTACGACCTTGCTATCTTGTTCGATGATCTCTAATGGTTGCAGATCTCCGTCCAATAATTCAGCGGATTTTACTTCCACAATATCGTAAGCAGAAAATTCTTCTGATGTTGAATTGTCGCGATCGACGGTTTTTAATGATTTCTTCTTCAGGAAGTTTTCGTAATCTTCCGTGATCTCCATCGTTTCGCCTTCTGCTTCTACTACCCCATTTTTCAACCAGTAAACCCGGTCACAAAAACGACGCACCGCATTAACATCGTGGGAAACGAAAAGAATCGTTTTCCCCGCATTGCGCAGCTCAGTAAATTTTTCCATACACTTTAATTGAAACTCTAAGTCCCCTACGGCCAACGCTTCATCGACGATCAGAATGTCCGGGTCAACATTGATAGCTACCGCAAAAGCCAAACGGACAAACATCCCGCTGGAATATGTTTTAACTGGCTGATACAAGTGGTCGCCAATATCCGCAAAATTGATGATATCATCGACCTTCTCAGCCATTTCTTCACGAGAGTACCCTAATACCATTCCGTTTAGGAAAATATTGTCGTACCCGCTGTATTCTGGATTGAATCCTGAACCCAGCTCCAAAAGTGCCGCGATGTTTCCTTCAATTTTCACTTCTCCTTCAGAAGGAGTCAGTACGCCGGTGATGATTTTTAAAATAGTCGATTTTCCCGACCCATTTTCTCCAATGAAACCAATCATCTCACCTTTTTTCACTTCAACGTTAACGTCATTCAACGCGTAAAAGACATCGTGGTACACTTTTCTTGTTGGACTTAAAGCTTCCTTCAAACGATCAGAAGGTTTCTTATACATATCGTATTTCTTTGTTAAGTGGTTAATTTCAATTACTGTTTCAGTCATTTAACTTTATCTCCTTATAACACATCAGAAAAATGTGGTTTCAAGCGTTTGAAGACGATGCTGCCTACGACTAATAAAATCAATGTCACAGCCCAAAAATAAATCGTCAATAATGGTTTTTCCCAAAACCATTGCTCGCCAAAGAACGCGTCTCGATAACCTTGGACGACATAGAACATCGGATTGAATTTCAAAATAAACTGGATTGTTGGATGTGCCGCAAATTGGTTGATACTCCATAAAACCGGGGTTCCCCACATCAACGCTTGCATAATCACACCAATAAATTGATTGATGTCTGGGAAGAACGGTTGGATCGAAGATGTGATCCAAGTCAGTCCCGTCAAAAACATCATCATCGCAAAAAGATAATAAAACATTTGTAAAATATGCAGACCTGGTACTACATGGTTAAAGATCCCTACGATTAATGCAATAATAATAAAGAATACATGCATGTACATGGCAGAAAATAATTTAACAGACGGCAAAATTCGAATGTTGAAAACAACTTTTTTAACTAAATAACTATATTCACGGAAAACGTTTGTCGCTGAGCCTAATACTTCTGAAAAATACATCCATGGAACTAAACCTGTTAACAGGAAGACAATAAATGGGTATTTTCCATCGGTCATTGCTGCTTTGAACCCAACACCGAACACAAACCAGTAAGTCACTACCATCACTAATGGATTTGCGAAGGCCCAAAAAATCCCCAAGGCAGATCCCGCGTAACGGGCCTTGAAGTCGTTGACAGAAAACTGTTTTAATAGGGTGCGATTTTGGATAATTTCTTTAAAAAAACTAAGTAAGTCTTTGAACATTTTTTTCCCTCTCATCTAGCGCATTATTTATTATTTCTAGGGTTGATTAACGTTATTATTCTACAGAAAGATATATGTAAAAGCAAGGTTAATAAGAATATGCTTCCCGAATTCACTTGGACCTTCAAGACCCTATTCTATCCTTTACCCGTTGGTTAGTACAGGTAACTCATTTACACCCTCGAACTATGCATTTCCTCCCACGGCCGTAGGACAAATAGATCGCTGTTTCAACGAGCTAAAATTTTTATTAAGTTTTGTCTGTGAAAACCTGTTTTCTGATGCTCCACGCTCTTGCCATTAGTGTATTATCAAGAGTGTCTATTCTTATCTTTCTAATTTAAATTACTCAGATGCTTTTTTTTACTCTCAAAGAAAACAAAAATTGGTTCTGTTTCTCATGCTATTTTTCAAACTGAACGGCCAAAATAGAGAAATCAACTGCTAAAATTACACAAAAAAAGTTTAGATGCTTAAAACCGCACCTAAACTTTTTAATCACTATCTTCTACGACTTCTTCGCGTAGGTTCTATGTCATACTCCTCTTCTATCGGATCAAACACATTTGTCGAATAATCGTAATACTCGTCAGGTTCTGGATTACGCTGCCAAGCAAGTCCTAATAAACAGAAAGTAATTGGTATCCAATAAGGAGCCATCAACGTATCTTCCATAGTTGATTGCAATAAAATTCCGAAAAAGGCGATAATAAAACTGAATTGGATCGTTTGGGTATCCTCTCTAAGAATAAGCAACCATACATTATATAGGATAAAGAGGCTGATCAGAACAAGGCCAATCAAACCAAATGCTCCTAACGTAGAATTGTAGCTATTGTGATTCCCTAAAACTTGCTGCCCACGTTTAAATGTGAATGCCGGCATTCCCACCCAAAACTGATTTCTAACTTTAAACAAGGTATCATAAAAATGTTTCCAAATATCTTCACGTCCCGTAAACAAATCGATATTACTTGAGTTTGCTAAAAAGAGGGACAAAGGAAATATTCCTATCAAAAACACACTATAAACAATTCCGTAGGCCCATTTGACTTTTTCTTTCAAAAAATTAGGCCACAAATCAAAAAGAACAAAAAATGCGACAGCAATGAACGCTGCCTGTGATTGAACGACCCAAGTACAAGCAAGAGCGATCGCATATACAGCAAACTTCAGCATTTTAGCCCACGTCAAATCCAGAGACTGCAATAATGTCGCAGCTAAAAAGCTTGAGCACATGACACTACTCCCGATAGTGTTGGTATTGATCCAGATTTCCTGCAACTTGTTGCTTTTATCCCAGATACTGATACCTGAAGGCGGAGTTGGGATTTCGGTAAATATGCGAAATGCCGTGATCAGTAAAACCAGCAACATCAATCCTGCGAATACTAATCGTATCCCCTTTGTGAATTCGACCAATTTGAAATCTAAGACTATAAAAATGATCAAGGCAATTGTAACATCTAAAAAAATATCAGCCTGTCTCAAAGAATCAAATTGATGGAAGAAAACAATCGAAACCAGAGCGATTCCCACCCAGGCAAAGTCATCCCATTTCATCCGATAGCAGTTCAACACTAAAACGATAGTAGCGCCAATCGGCATGTAGCGGCTCATATGTGCATATATATAGAACATCCCAGGTGTGCCAATTCCTTTGGTCCAAAGGAAAAAGCACAACAATGTCATTCCAATTAGAATAGACGCACTGATCAAATTCAATAGATCAGCCGTGCTGTTCTTTACTCGTCCCATTTTATTCCTCCGAACTTCCTTTAATTAATATACTCATCATAATTCGGTGCAGGTTGTGGAATCTCTTGATAATCTTCCGTTCCCCCAATTGGATCAACAGCATCTTCAGGCTGCATTTGATCTTCGTCTGAAGTAAAACTCAATTTATAAATCGACCATTTATCTTTATCAGGACCATATATCCGGTCAAATTGCGCATAATTCAATGCGTTATAATCCTCCAAAGGCCGTTTACTAATCACATACTTAAATCCAAGCTTCTTACAGTCTGTAAAGTTAAGTGTAACCGTGAAGTTGTCTGGGCGATCCAAGCGGAAAATTGTTTCTCCTTTGTCCACAAACGCACGTACATGCGCATAACGATTATAGATTTTTTCTTGTTTGTGTTTCGGATCAATCTTATGCCATAACGCCATGTCTGGATAGAAGCGGACAGAGTTGATCGTCTTAACACCAAGAGCTGGAGTAAAGTTGTATAGGTCTGCTTCTGATAACCACAACGCCTCTGGATCTTCCTTTTTGATTTTACCTATTTCTTCCGCCAATGTTTTCTTATCAATTGCTCCAGTGCCATGAACAACGGGATTAACTGAAAAACCTGATACTAGAATCAAAATAGTCATCGCAAGTATGAACACTTTTTTTAACTTAAACAGTAGACAGAAAAGAATCAGCGCAAATATCACTAATGTCATAAAAATCTCAAAGTTGTTAAAATACAGCCCCATAATTGAAGACACGACAGCATGCGTTGCTTTTATCATAATAAGAGCTAGAAAAATTAATTTTACCCACCAAGTTATGCGGACGTACTCCCAGAAGAAATTGATCATCCATAATGACAATAAGACTGCTCCAAAGCCTAATGTAACCAGCCCTCGTGTACTTGTTACATATGTCAGCATCAATACTTTAGCTATCCCATGACTATATCCGAAATAGGTCCAACCAAACATAAAACAACAGAACAATCCTAAAATCACACCCATGTATTTCTCATCTTTACCATGCTTAGAAAAGAAAATGAAGGGTGACAAAAGAACCGTTAACGGCAAGAAGTTGAAATACGAAGCTACCTCTCCATTGTTGGTTCCATGAAAATTGAAATCTTCAAATGGAATCTTCCAATTGGTTAGGAACAAGAAGTAGTCTGATTGCGGTCTTCCTCCGCCACCCGCTTCTCGATGTCCTGGATAGATCGTGTTGAGGGTCGCGTCGATTGCATCTTTAGAGGTGCTATAAAAATGGAAAAGAACAACACCAATAATTCCAAGCCCTCCAATAATAATTGGCAGATCCCAAACGTCTAACACCAATTCTTTTCGGAAATGGATCAATGTACCAAATAGCCAAAATAGAATCAGGTAAGCTAAGGGTACTTGATGTGCTGGATACAATACTAAAACAAATCCAATCCCGTTAATGACGATCAACGCCATCATAAATAGTCGCAGCAGCCGATTTTCATGCCTCGCGATGTAATAATAACTCGCAACCATAATGGCTAACGTAAAGAACATCAAATCCCCCACATGCTGCATAAACCACCATTGGATCGAAGGCGAAAACGTGATCCAAAACGAGCCTAGCAAAGACAAATATTTATTACGTTTTGTTAAAATCATGACGAGTTCAAAACTCAGTAAAACCATTGCGATAATTTTAAAGCCCCAATAGAAAGAAAGTCCCCTCTCCTTCCCTAAGAAGAAAAATCCCCAGTTGAAAGGTTTTCCAATCACTGTCAGGTCCTTTACAGGTGAATTATAGGCAATGATCATATTTTGACCCTCTTTGCCATATTGCTTATTAACTACTGGATAGTCGCTTTCTGCTTGAGAAAAATAAAATGGGGTCTGGACCATCCACTCATCCGAGCGAACCTCTCGATTCTGTCCAAAAATAACGTCTGATTGCTTATTGTCGCTACGCTCTGAAACGATTCTATCCCAGGAGCCAATCGAACTTCCATTTAAGTTCAGCGCCACAATCAAAATTAAAAAAAGAACGCCAATGATATATCGAAAGCGAATAATCTGATCAATGACCCATTCAAACGGATTGATCTTCTTATAGGGGGTCTCCTTAGTTCGCTTTTGTGCTCTTGATTCCATTGTTTCCTCCCGAGAATAAAAATTTAAGTGTCATTTTTCCATAATTGAATTTTCCGTTCAAGAGCTGTTTGCATCCTCGCAGAAACAATTGTCTACGATATTGAGAATACAGTTGTTTATCATATAAAGAATAATAGCATTTTTCAGCGGATAAAATAGCCTGATAGCGAAAAAAATTCATTCGCTTAGCATAATCTAAGACAGATAATTGATGTTGCAATTCATTTGATAAGATGTACATTTGTTTTTTTTCGAAAAAAATACGCCAGCTCAACCAATGATCTAAATAATCAAGGGGAAAGGACAAGTTGTAGCCGCCAATTTCACGTAAAAAATGTGCACGTACTGCGGTTCCTGAATTGATAACCATTATGTCTTTAGAATACATCTGATTTCCTTGAGGCAGTTCTTTATGTAAAGGACGCAAGGTGTCGCTGCGGACAGGTGAAATTTGCTGTTTCTGATCATTGATGATCGGAGCAATGGCTACGACTGATTCTGGTAATTGTGTAGCTTTTTTTATTAACGCTTCTAAATACTCATAGGAAATCGTCGTGTCTTGATCCAGCGTAATCAACCATACCGCCGATTCACTCATCTGATTCAGCGCAGTGTTATATGCTTGTGCCAAGCCAACATTTGTTTGGCTATGATGATACGTGAATCGCGCATCTAATCCCTGCGGTTCAGCAGCTTGTTCACTATTATCAAAAATCAAAATACTGCGAATCTCAGAAAAAGCTTCAGAGGTAAGAAGAGTATTCAAGCTTTCGATCGTTGATGATTCTGAAGCAGTCATATGATAAAGAACGACCACGATTTCAAACATCTTTCTTACCTCCGACTCTTTATTGTTTAGCTTCTAATTCAAGGAAACTTGCAAGTGCTTCTTGCCAAGTTGGAATCTCAAATCCTAGTGCTTTTGCTTTGCTTAAGTCCATGATTGAGTATTGTGGACGTGTCGCCTTTTGCGGATACTCTTCAGAAGTTACAGGAGCAACCTCGACCTTGGTATCCTTTAAAATTTCTTTGGCAAATTCATACCAAGAACAGCTGTTTTCATTTGATAAATGATACACTCCAAATGGCGCGTTTGTTTCAATTACAAATGTCATAAATTCGGCCAAAGTACGTGTCCACGTTGGCCGTCCAAATTGGTCGTTTACAACAGTCAAACGATCATGAGTTTTAGCCAAGTTTTGCATTGTATAGATAAAGTTATGACCATAAATACCGAAAACCCAAGAAGTGCGGATGATGTAATAATCCTTCATTATTTCTTGAACGGCTTGTTCTCCTAAAAGTTTCGTACGACCATACTCACTCAATGGATTTGTTGCATCCCCTACTTGGTACATGCCGTCTTTCTTTGTTCCATCAAAGACGTAATCTGTACTGATATAGATCAGCGTCGCTCCTGCTGCCTTTGCAGCCTCCGCTACATTGCGTGTGCCATCCACATTGATCAATTCATCTAATTCTTTGCCTTCGTCCTCTGCCTTATCTACAGCAGTATATGCAGCACAATGATAAATCAGTTCCGGCTTCATTTCAGTGATAAATTTATACGTGCCTTCTTTATCTGTAATATCTAATTGATCTGCATCCGTAGACACATATTCGATTTTCTTCTCGTCTAGCAAGTGACGTAATTCAGTTCCTAATTGTCCATGTCCGCCTGTAATTAAGATCATCTCTATCTACTCCTATCTATATCTTGTAAGCCACTTTGATTCATTCCAATAAAACTGACAATAGTTTTATTACTAGGTGTGTCTTCTCTTCAAATACAGTTTTTCTGCTCCATCTAAAAGGAGAAGAAAAACTCGAAAAAAGGCAGGTATACCCTGCCTCATTCAGTTTGTATTATTGGCCGTTCTTTGCGTAGTTGTTTTCGACCGCTTCTTTTTCAGCCCGCCACCAGTTTTCATGCTCGGTATACCATTTGATGGTATCCTTCATGCCTGCACGAAAATTAGTGAATTCTGGTGTCCACCCTAATTCTTCACGTAATTTTGTGGAGTCGATCGCATAACGTAAATCATGACCCGCACGGTCTTTTACGTGATCGTAAGCGTCTTTTGATTGACCCATTTCTTCCAAAATGATTTCCATGACCGTTTTATTGTCTTCTTCACCATCAGCGCCAATCAAGTAGGTTTCGCCGATTTTACCCTTTGTTAAAATCAACCATACCGCAGAAGAATGATCATTTGTATGGATCCAATCGCGTACATTCTTACCATCGCCATATAATTTTGGACGAATACCGCTTAAAATATTGGTGATTTGACGTGGGATAAATTTCTCAATATGTTGGTAAGGGCCATAATTGTTTGAGCAGTTTGAAATTGTCGCCTGTAAGCCGAATGAACGAACCCATGCCTTAACTAACAAATCAGAGCCTGCTTTAGTTGATGAATAAGGGCTTGATGGGTTGTAAGGAGTTTCTGAAGTGAATTTTTCTCCTTCGCCTTCTCCATGCCCTGGCAGATCCTCTCGTAATGGAAGGTCTCCATACACTTCATCTGTTGAAACATGATGGTAACGCACATTCTGTTTACGGCAAGCTTCGATTAAAGTGTAGGTTCCAATGATATTTGTTTGTACAAATGGAAATGGGTCTTTCAATGAATTGTCATTGTGAGATTCTGCCGCGTAATGAACGACTGCATCAGCCTTCTGCACTAAACGATCGACTAATTCTGCATCGGCGATATCTCCGACAACTAACTCCACGCGATCTTCTGGAAGTCCAGCAAGGTTTTCCTTGTTTCCAGCGTAAGTTAATTTATCTAACACTGTGACATGGACTTCAGGATGATTGTTTACAACATAATGAACGAAGTTAGAGCCGATAAAGCCCGCTCCGCCTGTTACGATAATATTTTTCATCTATATTTACTCCTTAAATTTCACCATATACGAAAGGATTTTCTGCTTCAAATTCTTTCAAAGTCGGTTGTTTCGCATCTTTTTCCGAGGTGATTGCTTTTTCAATGGCAATTGGCCATTCAATCGCTAAATCTGGATCTGCAAATGAGATTCCGCCATCTGCTTCTGCATCGTAGTAGTTGTCACATTTGTACATAAAGTTGACATTTGGAGTCAGCGTCACAAAGCCGTGAGCAAACCCACGAGGAACCAACAATTGACGATGATTGTGTTCTGAAAGAATATAACCTTCCCATTTTCCATAGGTTGGACTGCCTTTACGAATATCCACGATCACATCAAGAACTGCACCTGTTACGACACGAATCAACTTGGTTTGTGCCGATGCGCCTTTTTGAAAATGCAAGCCGCGAAGTACACCTGGTTGTGTCGACAAGGAATGGTTGTCTTGAATAAAATCGAAATCGATCCCAGCTGCTTTAAAATCCTCTACAGAATAACTCTCTGTAAAAAATCCGCGATGATCGCCAAATACTGCTGGCTCGATAATTTTTACATCTGTTAAGTTTGTTTCAGTTACTTTAATTTTTCCCATGTTTAATCCTCTTCTGCTAAACGTAATAGATATTGCCCATATTGATTTTTCTTCAATGGTTGTGCCAATTCGACCAATTGTTCTTTTGTGATGTAACCCATTCGATATGAGATTTCCTCTAAACAAGCGACTTTTAAATTTTGACGTTTTTCGATCGTTGAGATAAAAGTTGATGCTTCTAATAATGACTCATGTGTGCCAGTATCTAACCAAGCAAATCCTCGGCTCATTACTTCAACAGACAATTTATTGCGCTTCAGGTACTCTTTATTGACATCCGTGATTTCTAATTCCCCACGTTCAGAGGGTTGAATATTTTTGGCAATCTCCACAACCTCATTATCATAAAAGTATAAGCCCGTCACTGCATAATGAGATTTTGGTTTTTCAGGTTTTTCTTCGATAGAAACTGCCTGCATGTCGTCGTCAAATTCTACAACACCAAAACGCTCGGGATCATTTACATGATACCCAAACACAGTAGCACCTTCTGTTTTTTTCGCGGCACGCTGCAGCATCCGTGACAAGCCGTCGCCATAATAAATATTGTCGCCTAGAACTAAGCAAACGCTATCGTCACCAATGAACTCTTCGCCGATGATGAACGCTTGAGCCAATCCATCTGGGCTATCTTGTACTGCGTATTCAATGTGAATTCCCAACTCATGACCGTCTCCAAAAAGATTTTCAAAACGCGGTGTGTCTTGTGGAGTTGAGATAATCAAGATCTCATTGATTCCTGCCAACATCAAGGTAGACATTGGGTAGTAGATCATCGGTTTATCATAAACCGGCATCAATTGTTTCGACGTTGCTTTGGTTAGAGGATACAAGCGAGTACCGCTTCCCCCTGCTAGGATTATTCCCTTCATAGTTACGCTCCTTTTTTATACATACGAACACATTATACCCGATGTCAGGTATTAGAAAAATCGTTTTGCTGATTTTTTTTAATTTCCTTTATCCTTTTTCTAACTAATTGCAGTGCATTCCATCGCCATTTAAACTGCTGCACTCGTGAAGCAGTCGTCTTGATCTCAGATGCATTCAAGCCATGACGACGATAATAAACCAATTCATCTGGAATAAACTGAACCCCATGATAATAATCGGCTAATAAACCAATCCACATATCATGCATAGGAACATCTGGCGGAATCGGTAAAATAATTGATTTCAGTTCAGATCGAAAAGCCATTCCTGCACCAATATAACTGCTTTTCACCAGGTTATGCCAAAACCCGGCGTGTGTATGACGCATCGCTTGATAAGATGGAACTAAGACCTCGAAATCATTGTCAACGATAATTAAATCAGAAACGACCGCAGTTATCTTTGGATTCTCAAAATGCGGCAGCATTTTTCCCACCTTATCTGGATGCCAAACATCGTCTTGATCGCTAAGAAAAATGATTGCGTTGTTGCTTCTTTGGATGGCATTTGAAAAATTCGCGATCAATCCTTTTCCCTCATTCTGGAATAAATGGACGCGGGAATCCCTTTCTGCTAAATCTAATAAAAATTCCCACGTACCATCGGTGGAATGGTCGTCGGAAATAATCAACTCGTCCTGTTCTGAAAGTTGTGGGAATATGCTGTTCAATTGTTCTTCAATAAAGTGACGTCCGTTGTAGGTTGCCATACAAACAGAAATTCGCGTCTTGGACTGCTTTTGCATCCCTTACCTCCAAAATTAAAAAAATTGCCAGCCCCACTTTTGAAAATATTTTCGCATGGACTGTAAAAAAATGAAAAATAACTTTCTGTTCTTCACTGCTCCGCGTTCATACAGATGAACCACTGAAAATTGCGGACTGTAAATAGCTTTATAGCCTGCTTGCTCCATTTTACGACAAAGATCGTTGTCTTCAAAATACATAAAATACCGTTCGTCAAACCCTTGTATCTCTTGAAATTTTGCTAAATCCACAACCATAAAACTACCGGAAATCATACGGACAATACTATCGCGATCCTCAGGAAGATCCCGGCACTCAAATTTCTCTAGACGTTTCGTGAAGATTTTTTTAATGAATCTAAACGGGATAAAACGCAGCATGTAATCAAAAACATCTAAATGATTGCGAATCAAATACTGCATTGTTCCATCCTCATTTAAAATTTTTGGTGCTAGTAGACCGCAATCTGGCTGGGCTGCTAAATGATTGACCATCTCTCTCAGATGATTGTCGGAAAGAATAATATCAGGATTAAAAATAATGCCGTAGCCGGTTGTCCCTAAGAGATTGGTGTTATGCCCAAAGCCGAAGCCCTTATTTTCGTTATGAAACTCAATGGATACAAAAGGATGGGCGAGATATTTTTTTAGTCGTTCTTGGTACGCTGGTTCTGATGCATTGTCAAAAATTTTCAATTGAATCTGCTGCTCATCCTTCAATTGTTCGATCAAGGAATCCAAGCTCAAAAAAATTTTATCGCTATTATGTGTCACGATGCTGACAGTCACATTCGGTTCGTATCTATTCATAATGGACGACAACACTCATTTCTTAAAATATTTATGCAATACTTGCGTTCGATATTCTCTATTCCCGAAGAAACGAAAACTTTTTGTAATAAAACTATATTTTTCACTAATTAATCCGATCAATTCTAATAAGAAGGTCAGGGCAAAAACCATCGCTATGATCAAAACAATCGTTCCTACTCGACTCGTATAATTTAGCAACAGTGCGGAAAATGAAAACAATACGGCGATTGCATAGATTGTTAAGACCGCTCCGCGATGTGTAAAACCTAAATTTAATAATCGGTGATGCAGATGCTGCTTATCCGCAACAGAAATCGGCATGTTTTTTGCCTTCCGACGAACCATTGCAAAAAAAGTATCTGTTACAGGGACTCCCAAGATTATCAAAGGTGTGATCAAAGAAATGAATGTAACATTTTTTAGCCCTTGCAAAGTCAGAACAGACATCATAAATCCTAAAAATAGCGCTCCAGTATCCCCTAGATAGATTTTTGCAGGATGAAAATTATATGGGAAGAACCCCATGATACTAGCAACTAAACAAAAAATAGCTAATGAAATATAGACTGTCGATGAGTGGAGAAAGAAGTACCCAATCACACCGATCGTGGTCAAACTGATAATTGATACCCCTGAAGCCAGACCGTCTAATCCGTCAATAAGGTTCATCGCGTTCGTGATCCCAAAAATCCAAAACAATGTAGCAGGTAAACTCAGCCACTCAAGATTGATCCGTCCAAGAAACGGCGCGGTAAAGAAGTTGAACCGAATGTCTGCAAAATAATAAATAACCAACGCTGCCAGCAAAATACCGACACTCTTTTGTCTAGGCGTCAATTCAAACTTGTCGTCCAACAATCCTGTAATGATGATGATCAGCCCACCCAGCAAAATTTTGCTGATGTACTCAAAAGGAATGGCATCACGAAACAAAACCAAGGATGAAATAGCGAATGTAATAAATATTGGCAACCCGCCTGCACTTGGCATAGGCACTTGGTTCATTCGGCGTGCATTCGGATTGTCTACCAATCCGGTCTGGACCGAAATTATTTTAAATATCGGGGTCAAGATCAATGCCATCAAAAAAGTAAGAAAGTATTTGATGATCAGCCCGAATGATACTAACATATTGCCACCTGCCCTTTAACTAAAAATTATTATATAGAATTCAACCCTCTTTACAAGGTTCTGCTGAAATCTTACAAAAATTCTTGAACTTATTTCTTCTTTTTAATAAAACGATCTTTTAATTGATTGAACCATTTATTCACGCGGTTAGACCCTTCCGTGACTTCTTGCCCGGTATGATATTCTTCAATCGTGACATTCAGTACGCCGCCCAAAATAATAATGGTCGCGGCAAAGTTCAACCAGAACATCAGAACGATGAAACTTCCGATAATCTGATACCCAGAGACTCGTTGGGCAAAAGTCTGAGCATAGATACTAAATCCTTGCGCCAATACGATCCAACCCACTGTTGCAAATATCGTGCCGGGCAATGCATACTTGATTCGCACATGAGCATTAGGAATAACAATATATAACCCGCCCAAAATAACTAATAAGCCAATGAGTGTGACCGGCCAGCGCAGCGCTAAGAATGTTTCAATAATATCTGGTGAAAAACGCAATAATTGCTGCAACGCATCTAAAATAACTTGACCTGCACTGAAAAACAACGCGACTGCTATAATCGCCATCATCAAAATACCAACGATCCCGACCGAGACGATCCGACTGATCACAAAATTCCCCCGGTCTTCAACTCCGTAGGCTCGATTCAACGCGGTCTGCAAGGCATTGATCCCTCGGCTGGAGGACCATAATGCGGCCAAAACAGAGATAGACAACATACCTCCTGAAGTATTTTCCAATAATCCAATGATTGCCGGCTTCAAAAAGCTATAAACATTTGGAGGAATCGCCTCACTCAAATAAGGCAGCACCGTTTCGGGAGTAATATTAAAGTACGGCAGCAGATTGCCGACGATGATTAATATTGGAAAAAAAGACAGCAACAAATAATAGGCAACTACTACGGAGCGGTCGCCTATTTCTGTCTCTGCTAAGTGTTTTTGGATCGATTGGATAAAATCCATTAATTTTTTGTTTTCTTTAATTTTATCTATTGGTCCCATAAAATCTCCATCGTTCTAATAAGTTCCTTCTTCACCTTGTGAAGTTAAAATTTTTGGTCCTTCTTTTGTAATTGCTAAAGTGTGCTCATATTGGGCACTCCAACCGCCATCACGCGTATACGCAGTCCAGCCATTTGGGTCCATTTTCATTTGCCATACACCGGTGTTGATCATTGGTTCGATGGTGATCACCATGCCTTCGCGCAAGCGCAAACCTTTCCCCGCTATACCATAATGAGGGATCGCTGGTTCTTCGTGGATCGTTGGTCCAATGCCATGTCCGACAAAATCGCGCACAACAGAGAATCCTTCTCCTTCAGCATATGTTTGGATCGCATGACCTATGTCACCGATTCGATTGCCGACTTGTGCTTGCTCAATTCCCAAATACAGTGCTTTTTTAGTCACTTCCATTAAACGTTCGATCTCAGGTGAGGCTTCTCCTACTGCGTAAGACCAGCACGAATCTGACATTGCGCCCTTGTATTCCACGCACATATCCACTTTGATCAAGTCACCATTCTTTAGTGGTTTCTTTCTTGGAAAGCCGTGACAAATTTCGTCATTGATACTGCAACAGGTCGCATATTCATAGCCTTCAAAGCCGATTTGAGCGGCGATTCCGCCATGACTCTCGATGAAGTCTCTAACAAACTTTTCAATTTCCATACTTGTAACACCAGGTTTTATAAAATCCCGTAGATGGCGATGGACATCAGCCAAAAGTTCGCCTGACTCGTTCATCATTTCTATTTCTCGGGGTGATTTTAATGTAATCATGTTCTCGTCTCCTTATGAATAGTCAAAATCTCTTTTTTATTAAGAATAAAAATCTGATTTTCCAGTTAACTTTTCGCTAGTTAGTGGTGAAAATAACTCTATGGAACAGCTAAACACTACTAACTATACTGTCGAAATTCTACTGCACTTCTCAAAAAATAAAAAGTAGAACTCGTGAAAAGCTGGACAAATCTCCTTTTTCATCTTGTCTATTTTAACATAACCCTATAAAGCGAACAAATGGTTAGAGACCAGTGATTCCTTTTTGATTTCTATTTTGATATAATGACCATGAATTTAGCTTGAAGCTAAGAATGTCCTTTCAGCTTTTCGCGATCCGTCATGGAGAAAAGTGACCTTTAAAGGTTGAGCAATGTATGGCATTCAAACAAATAAGGAGGAATTCTTTTGACATTAGCAAAAATTGTTTACGCCAGTATGACTGGAAATACCGAAGAAATCGCCGATATCGTGGCAGAAGCCTTCGAAAATTTAGATCTTGATGTAGAAATTGATGAATGTACACAAGTAGAAGCGGAAGATTTTGAAGATGCGGATATCTGTGTCGTAGCTACCTATACTTATGGTGAAGGTGATCTTCCAGATGAGATCGTAGATTTTTATGAAGACCTTCAAGAATTGGATCTAAGCGGAAAAATCTTCGGTGTATGCGGATCTGGAGATACTTTTTATGATCAATACTGTAAATCTGTGGATGATTTCGATGCAGCTTTCGTAAAAACCGGAGCTGCTCGTGGTGCTGATAGTGTGAAGGTAGAGATGGCCGCGGAGGAAGAGGATATCGAGAACTTAGAAGCCTTTGCGAAAAAAATTGTCGCCGCTGCTTCTTAATCGTTGAAAATAAAGCAGAATAAAATAAAGAAAGCCGAAAGTCGATTTACTTTCAGAATCAAACGTAAATCGGCATTCGGCTTTCCATTTAGGCAGTTTTTTCAGCTCGCTTTCTGAATTTTCGTTCCGCATTGAATTGATGGTGGAAACTATTTTGATGTTTCAAGTCTAGAAACGGGAACCCGCATCAAAGTAATGCTAAGATAGAATCAATGAAATGGAGGGATACAAATGGTTTTACCTAATTTTGAAACACTTTTAGAAAAATACGCCCACTTGATTGCGAAAGTCGGTGTAAATATCCAAAAAGAAGACACAGTTATCGTTTATGCTAGTGTGGAACAAGCAGCTTTAGCACGTCTTGTGACAAAAGAAGCTTATCAATTAGGGGCGGCGGAAGTTATCGTACAGTGGAATGACGATCAGATCCAACGGGAATTTTTGACCTACGCAGCGGAGGATCGCTTGAATGAAGTTCCTTCCTATAAAGTCGATGAAGCCAACGCTTTTGCTGAAAAACGAGTTACACGCATCAGCATTGTTTCTCAAAATCCAGATGCTTTGTCAGGGGTGGATACTTCACGTGTCGCCAGTTTTCAGGCAGCCCGTGGAAAGGCTCTTCAAGCGGTTATGGAAGCAACTCAATCCAATAAATTACGCTGGACAGTGGTCGCTGCTTCAAGCCCTGCTTGGGCACAAAAAGTTTTCCCAGATCTTTCTTCAAGCGAAGAGCAAGTGGACAGACTTTGGGATGAGATTTTTAAAACTACGCGCATCTACACGGATGATCCCGTGAAGGCTTGGGAAGCACACGATGCAACAATGCGTGAACAAGCGGAGCGTTTAAATAAGGAACAATTCTCCGCCCTACACTATACAGCACCTGGAACAGATATCGTCATTGGCCTTCCAGATAATCACGTTTGGGAAGGTGCTGGCAGTTTTGCTGCCGACGGAAATGAGTTCATGGCGAACATGCCTACAGAAGAGGTATTCACTGCACCAGACAGAAACCGTGTCGATGGCTACATTACCAGCACAAAACCGTTGAGTTATGCAGGGACAACATTAACAGACATGCGCTTTACATTTAAAGATGGAAAAGTCGTGGAATTCTCTGCGAAAGAAGGCTCAGATGTCTTGGCCTCACTATTGGCGATTGACGAAGGTGCAAAACATCTGGGTGAAGTCGCTTTAGTTCCAGATCCATCGCCGATTTCGCAATCGGGGATCACGTTCTTCAATACTCTTTTTGATGAGAACGCATCAAATCATTTAGCTCTTGGTGCTGCTTATCCTTTCAGTGTCGAAGGCGGAACAGAAATGACCAAGACAGAATTAGCTGCTGCTGGATTAAATAGTAGCCAAACGCATGTGGACTTTATGGTCGGATCTGCGCAAATGATGATCGATGGCATTCGTAAAGATGGCACAAAAGTCCCTATTTTCAGAAATGGCGATTGGGCGTCCTAAATAGAAAAAACCACTTAGAATGGTTTCTAAGTGGTTTTTTTGACGTTCTCGACTGGGATCGAACCAGCGACCTATCGCTTAGGAGGCGATCGCTCTATCCTACTGAGCTACGAGAACATACCTCCACTATTGTAGCGATTTTAACTTATTTTAGCAAGATGACTAACTTAAATTTAATCTACTTCCGCTTACAAATTCACAAAAAATGATGTTTTTACTCCTACACAAGCCCATTGATCCGCTTGATTGTCTGACAATGCAAAAAAGAGCAAAGAAAAAAGACTTATTTTCGTCTTTTTCCCTTGATCTTCTTATTTTTTTTCTTTTTAGGATCGCTTTGTTTTACAGGTTCTTCTGTGAGCAGCTCGCCGCCAAATAGGTAAATAGGCGCCAGATTCAGTGCTAATTTTTTCCCTATTTTAGTTAAATCCGCTTTCTCCTGAGGGGTGACAAGTGAAATAACGACTCCTGTTTTTCCCATTCGTCCCACACGTCCTGCACGATGCAAATAGCTTTCTTCGCTTAACGGAACATCTGCGTTGATCACAAACGGCAGCGATTCAATATCTAATCCTCGGCTAGCCAAATCTGTCGTCAAAAGCCCTAGCGCTTGGTGTTTCTTGAATTGCTCGATCGCACCTTTACGGGATAATTTTGATTGATCTGATGCTAAGCTGGCTACGGGCAATTGATGGAAAAGTAATTTTTCTTCCGCGCTACCCATATCTCCTAATTGATTGAAAAAAATCATACCCCAAAAAGTAGGCATATTCAGTAAGCGGCGCAGTTGTTCAACTTTTTTTCGATCGCTGGTTTCTAGGTAAAAGTGTGAGACTTCTCCCTGGCTGTCATCTTCTTCTGAAACATCTACTACAAGCAGCTCGGATTCAAAGGTATTCAATTCCTCTAATACAGTATCCGCCGTCGCAGAAAAATATAAATGCTGTGCGCCGTTGTCACTGGCTTTTAGGATTTTTTGAATCAATTGAAGGCTCTGCCCCTGAACCAATTGATCGACCTCGTCGAATACCAGCGTTTGGATATTCGGTGTTTTGATTTTTTTTGCTGTGATCAACTCCATGACACGACCCGGTGTACCTATTAGGAGCTCCGGTTTTTTCTTCAGTGCCTCTTGCTGCCGTTTAATATTGGCTCCACCAATCAACGGCTGGACCTTCATGCCTGAGCCTGACAGCCATTTGCGAGCAACTTCCACAACTTGCATCGCTAACTCTTGTGAAGAGGTCAAGATTAGGACCTGACTGGCCTTTCCTGGCGTCATTTTATTCAGCAGTGGTAGTAAATATGCGAGAGTTTTCCCACTGCCAGTCGGAGCGATTCCAACTAGATTTTTACCTTCTGTTATAGGTGTAAACACGCTTGATTGGATCAATGCTGGCTTTTCAAACCCAGCATCCTCCCAATTTTTTTGTAAAAATGGTACAAATTCCTGATTATCCATATTTTCCTCTATTTCTCGTCGGCATCAAATACGATGCCCGCACTTTTTCGCATATCATAAATCACTTGGTTCACATTACGAGACAATTCCACCCACGCTTCATAATCGGTCCCTAGCTTACGATCCGTCGGGTTCATGATCACTTGGGCAAATTCTTTCGCTTCTTCCACCATTGGATTTTCCAATTGATGGACCGTTAATTTTTCTCTTCGCTGATGCCCACGATCATGAAAGACCGCTTCATCAATCGAATTGACAGCATTTAAAACCAATGTCCCATTCGTTAAATAAATCTCAGATTGTTGGAAGCTGTCTCCGATTTTACCCGTTCGAATCGTGACATCAAAATGCTCATAGCGCAAGATGCCTGTGCCCATTCCATCTACTCCAGTAGAAATTTTTTGACCAAAGTAAAAGCTGTCTTGCGGCATACCAAACCAGTCCAACGCTGCGTAAATTGGATAGACACCTAGATCGGCCAAGGCTCCCCCTGAAAAATGGGGTGAAAAAATATTTGGTTCCTCTCCATCCAATACCTGGTCGTATCGTGAGGAGTATTTCATGAAACTAAAATCCGCTCCGATGACATGATCTTTTAATGGGAGAAAATCAGAGACCGTTTTAAACGCTTGTTCATGAATATTACGAGCAGCTTCAAAGAAAAAAACACTCTTTTGATTCGCCAGCTCGATAATCTCATCCATTTCATCAGGTGTAGAGAACGCTGGCTTTTCAACAATCACATTTTTTCCTGCCAAGATAGCCTGTTTGGCTTGTTCGAAATGCAAACTGTTTGGTGAAGCAATGTACACCGTCGACATATGGGCAATTCCGAAAAATGTTTTAAGGTCCGTCGCATATTCAACGTCGCCATATTTTTCACCAAATTTTTGAGCGGTCTCTAATTTTCGCGAATAAACAGCGGTTAATTGATAATCCCCCGTCTCAAGTGCCCCTTGTACAAATTGATCAGTGATCCAATTTGTTCCAATAATGCCTAAATTAATCATGAATCTTCCTCCTCTTTCATTTCAGGGTGTGTATTAAAAAAGCCCGCTTAATGCATCAAGTTCTCTATGGTACACTTCATAAATTAGGATCAATAAATGGTTGATCCAACACAAAAGGAACAGACTCTTTGATTGAAATATGCGCCTGATCTACCTCACAATTATACGCTAAAATCTGCACGCCGTCTGCCTGGGCCTTTTCAACAGCAAGATAGAGCGCCGGTTGCATCTCACGATGGATCGTTGCCGTTTCAATCGTGGGAAATTGTACGACAAACAATACATAACATTGATACGTCATTTTCTGAGCCACGCGCAGCTCTTCCACATGCTTTAACCCTCTAAGGGTGGGAGCATCTGGAAACGCACCTATCCCGTGGTTTTCCAAAGTCATTCCCTTTACTTCCACGAATCCTTTTTCATCCAGATCCGTTTCAAAGTAAATATCGAATTTCGAATGTTCAAAGGTATACTCTCGCTTTAACAACGTAATGGCTCCCTTTAAGCCCGGCAGATTGATTTTTCCGGTGAGGATTCCTTCAGCAGCTAATGCATTCGGGATTTGTGAATCAATATTGACCCACATTTCTCCTTTTTTTACAGCAATTAAATCATACGCTGTTTTTCGTTTTTCTGAGGGCTGATGATTCACAGCCACTAACGTATCCGGCAGCAGCAGCTCTTTGCTGCGACCTGTATTTTTCACATGGGTAATAATTTCTTCTCCTGTCTCCACCAAACGACAGCGAGCGATGAATCGGTTGCTTCTTTCAATAAAAGTTGCTAAGTGAATCGCAGAATACTTCATTTTTATCAAAATCCTTCTCAAAAAAGTTAAATAGTCCTTAAGCCGGATGGAAAGATGACAGACTTTATTATATAGTATAACAAAGCATGAGTGAATGGCGTTCACTTTAAGTTTATTCTTCACTTTTGCAGTGTTTGCAGCCTTCAAAAAGGAGCTGCTTAAAATGTGATTTGCCGAAATACACTTTTTAGTTTTTAATTTAACTTCGTAAACTTGTGAAAGGAGCTTTTTGATGAGATTGAAATGGCCCGTCTTCCTTAGTGCGACCTCACTCGGTGTAGCAGCAGTTAGCTCTAAATTCGTGCGCAAACGGGAAACGAAAGATTTGAATAGTGTGTACGTTGGTTCTTGGGAGTTCACTCATCCAAAAGAGCACAAACACCACACGATTACGATTTACCCTGATTTATCGATTATTTTAGATGGTACCGCCATCATCTACCAGTTGATTGAATTAAGTGAACAAAAATTAGCTATCCAAGATCAGTATGGCTATCACTTATTGATCAAAACTAAAAACGGGATGCCTGACACCCTCTATGATGAACTGGACGATGTCTCCTTTCCGATCGTTCCTGTAAAAAACCAATAGCTATGCACTTGTACTGTTTTTTCGTATTATTCTTTAAACTTGAAAAACTTAAAGGTCTCTTCACTGTCAATTTGAATCGTGAAGGGGCCTTCATTTTTTTAGAACAGGATTTTCCTTTGATTCACAAAAAAATCAGATCGCCAGTCAAATTTCTTGATGGCAATCTGATTTTTTTATTGTTGAATCAACGACCGCAGCATTTGATCGACCTGCTCTGCGGCTTTCCGTCCTTCACGAATTCCCCAGATAACCAAGCTTGGTCCACGCCGGGCATCACCAGCTACGTATACTTTTTCATTGTTCGTTGCATAGTCCTCATAGATTTCCTCAACATCAAAAGCATCCAATAAATTTTTCTCTGCCCCAGTGAATCCCATTGCAAGTAATACTAAATCTGCCTTCAATGTTTTTTCAGTTCCTGGAATAGGTTGGAATTGATTGTCTACTTGAGTCGTCTCGATGGCAATCACTTGCCCTCTCTCAGCGCCAATGAAGCTGGTTGTTGACGTCGTATATGCAGTTAATTCTGCATTGTTCACGGCACCTTCTTCCTGACCATAGCCTTCACGAGTGATCATTGAATACTCCGGCCACGGATTGTTCGCAGTACGAGCTGCCGGCAATTGCGGCGTAATCTCCAATTGCTTGACTGAAGCCGCACCTTGGCGTATAGCTGAGCCGATACAGTCGTTTCCTGTATCGCCACCACCGACAACGATTACATGCTTTCCAGCTAATTTTTGATCGACCACTTTTTTACCATGCTGCAGCACATCTTTTGTACAATCCGTCAGATAATCCACCGCGAATCGGATGCCATGCAGCTCGCGTCCCTTAATTTTCAAATCGCGAGGAACACTTGCTCCGCTGGCGATAATGACACGATCATACCTTTCCTGCAAATCCTCTGCGGAAATATCCGTTCCCACTTCGGTATTTAATACAAATGAGATCCCTACTTCTTCCATCACATCAATACGTCGCTGAACGATTTCCTTATCCAGCTTCATATTTGGAATCCCGTACATTAACAAGCCGCCCGCACGATCGCTGCGTTCGTACACCGTTACTTGGTGCCCCAGTTGATTCAACCGCCATGCAGCAGAAAGGCCCGCTGGTCCAGAACCGATGACTGCGACTTTAAAATCGGTCCGTTCGATGGGAAGCCCGTCGTTTTTTACCCAATCCTGTTCAAAGGCATGGTCAATGATAAAGCGTTCATTATCATGGATCGCAACACCCGAACCGTTCAAGCCCTCTGTACAAGACTTTTCACAAGGCGCAGGACATACCCGTCCAGTCATTTCTGGAAGTGGATTGGTTTTCGCTAACCGATCAAAGGCACTCTTGAAATCACCACGAAACACAAAGTCGTTCCACTCAGGGATCAGATTGTCATTGGGACAGCCTGAGACTGCGCGCTTGCCGCCATAGAAAATACCTGTATGGCAAAAAGGAATCCCGCAGTTCATACAGCGCGCCGCTTGCTCTTGTCGTTCTTCTGTAGAGAGCGGTGTTTGCAATTCTTCCCAATCTTGAACCCGCTCTTCGACTGGCCGATAAGGATTGTCCTTCCGCGGATATTTTAAAAAGCCAAATGGATCTGCCATGTTAGCCACGCCCCTTTCCAGCCGGTACCGTTTGCTCTCCGATGACTTCGACAAAGGCCTTCTCGATCAGCGCTTCGCCTGATAGACCAGTCTTTGCCAATTCTTCGGTCACACGAACCATTTCGTGGTATTCTCTTGGATAAACTTTGACAAAATGTTGTTGAGCCGACGCCCAATTATTTAACAATTCAGCCGCTTTTAATGAATCTGTATACGTAAGATGCTTCTCGATCATTTCCTTCAAGACAGCATCGTCTCCTGTTTCGCCCAACTTGAAAAGATCGACCATCTCTAAGTTGCACTTATCAGCAAATGTGCCCTTCGGATCATAAACATAGGCTACCCCGCCAGACATTCCCGCAGCAAAATTCCGCCCTGTTTCACCTAAGATCACAGCAACACCGCCAGTCATGTATTCACATCCATGATCCCCGACGCCTTCAACGACGACATTCGCGCCGCTGTTTCGAACACAAAAACGTTCGCCGGCTTTTCCACGAAAATAGCCTTCTCCTCGATTCGCACCGAAGCATACCACGTTTCCGACGATTGGCGATTGTTCCACATCGTATGCAGCATCCTTTGGCGGTACAATAATCACTCGACCGCCACTCAATCCTTTAGCCACATAATCATTGCCTTCACCAATCAGCTTCAATTCCATCCCTTGGGTAATAAAGGAGCCAAAACTTTGTCCGGCGATTCCCGTGTAGGTGTACTTGATCTGACCTGGCGTCAATTCATAGTTTCCAAAGCGCTCTGCGATCCAGCCGCCCATTCGTGCGCCGACAGTCCGATTCACGTTGTTGATTGGATGGCTGATGCTGACTTGTTCTCCATTTTTGATGGCACCTTCAGCGAAGTGATCCAACTCAGGCCATTCTCTCTTTTCCTTAAATGGATCTTCTGTTTTCCGTTCGATCCCAATACTGGTAGATAAAATACGTGAGAAATCCAAAGATTTTGCTTTGCCTTTTGCAATAAAGCGCGGCTCTAGCACTTCTGTATGGCCGATCATTTCATCAATGCTTCTAAAGCCTAAATCAGCCATGATTTCCCGCAAATCTTCTGCTATAAAATACATCATATGAATCAGATGCTCCGGTTTGCCCACGAAAAATTTTCGTAAAGCTGGATTTTGCGTGGCTACGCCTACCGGACAGGTATTCAAACTACATACACGCATCATGACACAACCGATCGCTACTAAAGCAAGGGAAGCAAAACTATATTCCTCCGCACCCAGTAGAATCGCCATCGCCACGTCACGGCCCGTCATTAATTTCCCATCTGTTTCTAACGTCATCCGTTGACGCAAGTTATTCATCGCCAGTGTTTGATGTGCTTCGGCCACACCCATCTCCCACGGCAATCCAGCATCCCGAATTGAATTTCGTGGAGACGCGCCAGTTCCGCCATCGTATCCCGAGATAACGACCACGTCAGCTCCAGCTTTCACAACGCCTGTCGCGATCGTTCCAACACCCGTACTTGACACCAGCTTCACATTGATTTTCGCATAGGGATTGATCGCTTTTAAGTCGTAGATCAACTGCGCCAAATCCTCAATCGAATAAATATCATGATGCGGCGGTGGTGAAATCAAGCGGACCCCAGGTGTGGAGCCACGAATCTCAGCAACCCAAGGAAAGACCTTGTTTCCTGGCAATTGCCCACCTTCACCCGGTTTAGCACCCTGCGCCATTTTGATTTGTAATTCTTCGGCACTCATTAAATATTCCGCATTTACACCGAAACGTCCAGAAGCCACTTGCTTGATTTTGCTATTGAAGTTCTTGCCGTCTGCTTTAGGCTTAAATCGGTTGCGATTTTCTCCGCCTTCACCGCTATTTGATTTGGCACCGATCCGGTTCATCGCCTCTGCAATGCACTGGTGGGCCTCTTCACTCAAAGAACCATAAGACATCGCCCCGACTTTGAAGCGTTTAACGATCTTACTCGCAGGCTCGACCTCAGAGAGTTTTACCGATGGTCGTTCTTTCTTGAACTCCCATAACGCCCGTAAATTGGTCGGTTCATCCAACGCCTCTTGATTCATTTGGCTAACGTAATGTTTAAACAATTGATAATCGCCCGCACGAACTGCCTGCTGGAAATTGTAAATAGTCTTCGGATTGAACAAATGATGTTCCCCATCTGCTTTATACTGGAAGCTTCCCCCAGAGGCTAATAGGTCATTTTGCTTCGGTCCATAAGCTAACTGATGCCGCTGTAAATATTCTTCTTCGATTTGATGCAGAGACAGACCCCCGATACGGCTAGCCGTTCCAGTGAAATACCTGTTAGTAACCGGTTCGCTAATCCCCACTACTTCAAAGAGTTGTGCACCGTGATAACCGGCGATCGTTGAGATCCCCATCCGCGACATCACCTTCACGATTCCTTTTTCAGCCGCCTTGCGGTAATTTTCCAGACCATTCTCAATCTCGAAATTCTTTAGTGTCGCATAGGCCCCATAGGGGTGTATGCCACTGGCACCATAGCCAATCAAAGTCGCAAAATGATGAACTTCACAGACCTCAGCAGAATCCACGACCAAGCTTGCTAATGAGGCCTTTCCTTTTCGCACCAAATAATTGTGAAGCCCAGACACTGCCAACAAAATCGGCATCGCCATTTTCGCTTTTTCTGAGCCTCGATCACTTAATATAAGGATGGTCCCGCCAGCATCAATAGCAGACTCGGCCTCCTTGAACATATATTCCAACCCGTCTTCCAATGCGTTTTGTCCGTCGATTGGATAAAGCGTCGAGAGTGTTACTGCCTTTTGTTCCTTTGTATTTAATTGTGCGATTTTCAGAAAATCACTCGTACTGAGAACCGGGCTATTTATTTTCAGTTTCTGACAATTATGGGCATCATCCACACGAATGTCCCCATCTCTTCCCAAGAACATCTCTGTTCCAATCACAAGTTGTTCCCGGATCGCATCGATCGGGGGATTCGTGACCTGGGCAAATTGCTGTTTGAAATACGTGAATAGCGATTGCGGCTTGTCACTCAAGACAGCTAAAGGAGAATCATAGCCCATTGAGAGGACCGGTTCCTCGCCTTTTTCCGCCATCGGCAACAATTCATCTCGAATGATCTCATCGGTATAGCCGTTCAATTTCCACATACGCTGAAGGTCTTTTTCAGTCAGCGAGGCGTCTTTACGTTCCGTCTCCGCAAGCTGCGACAGCTCAATCCGATTTTCAGTCAACCACTCATTGTACGCATGTGCCTTCGCATATTTTTCTTTGATTTCCTGATTGCGGTAGAACTTTCCCTTCACCGTATCAACCAAAATCATATTCGCCGGTCCTAAAACACCCTTTTCAATCACATTCGAAGGCGCAAAATCAACGACGCCAGACTCAGAGGCCACTTGAACAAAACCATCCTTCGTGATCGAATATCGAGAAGGACGCAGCCCGTTTCGATCTAACGTAGCGCCGACCATTTCACCATCTGTAAAGCACAGCGCCGCAGGACCATCCCACGGAGCCATAAAGCTGGCATTGTATTCTTGAAAAGCAGTCTGCTCTTCGCCCAAGCCCGCTTCTTCTGACCAGGCTTCTGGTACCATCATCATTAATGCGTGAGGAATATCACGACCGTTTCGGTACAAATATTCCATACAATTTTCTAGCTTGGCGGAGTCGGAATCTTCTTCGTTGTATACTTCGATGCCATGACTCTTCATCCAATTTTCAGATCCTCTTAAGGTATTGATCTCCCCATTATGCGCTAAGAATCGAAAAGGCTGCGCGCGGTCCCAGCTAGGAAAAGTATTGGTCGAAAAGCGCGAATGCACCACTGCGATACTTGCGGCAAAGGCTTCATCCTGCAAATCATCATAAAAAATACCAACTTGATATGCATGCAGCATGCCCTTGTAAACAATTGTTCGGCTGGATAAACTGCATATCGCCATTTCCCCAGCATGGTAGGTCTTCTCCAGCTTACGGCGCAAACGATACAGGCGGTCTTCAAATTCACGCGCTGTTTCAACCTCTAGCGGCCGCTTTATGAACAGTTGCACAAAGCTAGGCATGACTTTTTGTGCACCTGGTCCACAGTTTTCATACTGGAACGGCACATCCCGCTGCCAAAGGACCAAATAACCCGCCGCTTCAATTTCCTTTACGAGCGCCTGTTGCAGTCCGCTCTTGTGCTTCTCATCCGCTGGCAAAAAGAACATTCCTACTGCGTAATGTCCACGATCCGGCAAAACAACACCTGCCGCTTTTGCTTCTCTTTGAAAAAAGTTGTCGGGAATTGTCGCCAAGATTCCAGCGCCATCGCCTGTTTCAGGTTCTGCCCCGGTTCCGCCTCGGTGATTCATTCGTTCCAACATCGTTAATGCATGCTTCACCAATTGATGCGAAGCTGTTCCATTCATTTGAGCAATAAAGCCCATACCACATGCATCCTTCTCAAAAGAGGGATCATACATGGTCCGGGCCTCTGTCATTTGTTGCTTTGTCATTCAACATCAATCCTTTAAATAGTTTGACAATTCTCATTTATTTTTAATATACTACCTTTTTTTAAAAAAATAGGCAAGTGTTCTTAGAAATTTTTTTTAATTACTTTTGTTATCACTAGCTGAACAAGCCAAAAAGAAAAGTCCAATCAAATGGAAAAAAGAAGATTTATTTGGTAAACTTAATCTGATATGCTTCGTTATGAAAGGATGAACACCAATGACACCAAATCGCGAAGATTACTTAAAATTAATATTAGAATTAGGTGGCGACAAAGAAAAAGTCAGCAATAAAAAAATTGTCGCTGGTTTGTCCATTTCTGGCGCTTCTGTCAGCGAGATGATCAATAAACTAGTAAAAGAAGGACTCGTTGAGCACTCCCCTTATCAAGGCGTTCAATTAACACCGCTCGGTTTGGAAAAGGCGAGTACGCTTGTCCGTAAACATCGTTTATGGGAAGTCTTCTTAGTCGATCATTTAGGCTATTCATGGAATGAAGTCCATGATGAAGCAGAAGTATTAGAGCATGTGACATCCTCACAATTAGAACAAAAATTGGATCATTATTTAGACCATCCAACTTTTTGTCCCCATGGCGGAATGATTCCGCAACAAGATCAGACCGTTCATGAAAAAGACCGTCAAACCTTAGCAAGCTACCCTGAAGGAACAACCATTCGGATCGCTCGTGTTTTAGACGAAAAAGACTTGCTCGACTATTTGATGGATCTTGGCATCGCCATCCATGAAGAATACGAAATCACAAAAATTGCTGCCTATGAAGGGCCGATTACTTTACAAAACGACCAAAAAGAGGTTTCAATTAGTTACAAAGCCGCATCAACGATTTTTGTAGACGCCTTGTAATCAACAATCCTTCGGGATGTTAGATACGCGTTTTTGATTGAAAAGAACTCATTATGATTAGCTAGGAGTGAAACTTATGGAACAGGCAGCACTATTCACCATCTTTGGTGGCACAGGCGATTTAGCAAAACGGAAATTATATCCGTCGTTGTTTCGTCTATATAAAAAAGGCAATCTGACAAAACACTTTGCTGTGATCGGTACGGCTAGACGGCCGTGGAGCGACGATCATTATCGTGAGATCGTTCGTGAGACGATCCAGGACCTCGCCCCAACAGAGGAAGAAGCACAAGAATTCTCTAACCACTTTTACTACTTGTCACACAATGTCAATGACACTGAACATTATGACCAGCTAAAAGATTTGGCTGATGAATTGGATGAAAAGTATGACTTGCAAGGCAATCGCATATATTACTTAGCCATGGCACCTCAATTTTTTGGAACCATCGTGAGTCATTTGAAATCTCAAGAAATTTTGACTACTACAGGCTATAACCGTTTAGTGATCGAAAAACCTTTCGGATTTGATTATGATTCTGCAAATGAACTGAATAATGAGATTCGCGACGTTTTCCCAGAGCAAGACATTTTCCGTATCGATCACTATTTAGGAAAAGAAATGATTCAAAATATTTCCGTGATCCGGTTTGCAAACAACATCTTTGAATCCCTTTGGAACAACCGTTACATCGAAAACGTTCAAATTACTTTTTCTGAAGCACTAGGTGTAGAAGATCGCGGTGGTTACTATGAACACAGCGGCGCGTTAAAGGATATGGTGCAAAATCATATCTTGCAAGTTGTTGCGCTGTTGGCGATGGAAGTTCCTACTTCTTTCTCGAACAAGTCCATCCGTGAGGAAAAAGTAAAAGTTTTACAAGCCATTCGTCGGTACAATCCCGAAGAAGTACTGCAAAACTTTGTTCGTGGACAATATGACGCTGGGACGTTAGATGGCAAAGATTTCGTTGCTTACCACGATGAGCCAAATGTCGCTGAAGATTCTTTAATGGAAACATTTGTTGCAGGTAAATTTATGATCGATAATTTCCGTTGGTCAGGGGTACCGTTCTATATTCGGACTGGGAAACGAATGACTGAAAAAGGAACACGTATCAATGTCGTCTTCAAACAAGTTCCTGTTAATGTCTTTAGCTCTGAACAAGAAGATGTTTCTAGTGAAGAAGAATTGCCGCAAAATATCTTAACCATTTATATTCAACCTACAGAAGGCTTCTCGCTTACTTTAAACGGAAAACGAATCGGCCAAGGTTTCACGACCGAACCAGTAAAATTAGATTTCCGTCAAAGCGCTGAAGTAACAGAAAACAGTCCTGAAGCCTATGAAAAACTATTATTAGATGCTTTAAATGGCGATGGTACAAACTTCTCTCATTGGGACGAAGTAGCAAACTCTTGGGAGATCGTGGATCGTATCCGCAATACTTGGGATCAAACCACTCCAGGCTTCCCGAACTACGCTTCTGGAACCATGGGACCACAATGCGCCTTCGATCTTCTAGCCAAGAACGGTCATGAATGGGCTTGGCAGCCTGATCAATGGTACCGTGAACGCGGAAAATTGGATTAACAACCAAAAGCTGGGACACGCTTCCCAGCTTTTTTTATGTTCCATTATGGCTTGCACATTAAAAATAAAAAAAAGAAACCCGCGCCGACCATTCGACACGGGTTTCTTCTATTATAAGACGTTTTATTCCAATCCTTCCGCTACTGCTTCTGGATAGTTTTCTTCTACAATATGCGCACATGAAGCACATAAGGTTGGCAGCTTTTCATCTTCTCCGACCGTCGTACGAACTTGGCGGCAGCGATCGCAAACTTCACCGTCTGCTTTTTCAACCAAGATAGCGACATCATCAAACGCCGCAGCATTTTCAGGTGCTTCTTCTTTCGAGATACTGAATGAATCAGGTGATACGATCAAGAGTTGAGCAAGGTCTGCGTCTAACGCGGTCAGCATAGCAGCCACTTGTTCATTTGGATAGATCGTTACTTTCGCTTCTAACGATTTACCGATCACTTTTTCATTTCGTGCTTCTTCTAAGGCTTTTAAGACTTTGTCACGGAAGTCCATGAAGGCTTTCCACGTATCCAACAATTCGCCTTGGTTAGGATATTCTTCATAGCTAGGCAATTCTGCTAATTGAACAAACGCTTCTTCTTCCTTCAAGTACGTCCAGATTTCTTCTGTTGTATGAGGAATGATCGGTGTCAATAATTTGGTCAATGCAACAGCTGCTTGATAGAAAACAGTCTGCATACAACGACGTTCGTAGCTGTTTTCTGCTTGGATGTATACAACATCTTTCGCGAAGTCTAAATAGAAGGAAGACAAATCAACAGTCAAGAAGTTCACAACTGTTTTATAGATTTGCGTGAAATCATATTTTTCATACCCTTCTTCACGAATCGTTTTGATCACATCATTCAAGCGAACTAGCATGTATTTATCCACGGAACGCAATTCATCATAAGCAACGGTGTGTTCTGAAGGCTCAAAGTCTGTGGTATTCGCCAATAAGAAACGCATCGTGTTACGAATCTTACGATACACTTCTGACACTTGGTTCAAGATATCCATAGACACACGCACATCGGCTTCATAATCGACACTGCTCACCCAAAGGCGTAAGATATCGGCACCCATCTGCTTGATGACTTTGTCCGGAACGATGGTGTTGCCCAATGATTTACTCATCTTACGGCCTTCACCGTCTAACGTAAACCCTTGAGAAAGAACTGATTTATAAGGAGCAACACCATTGATTGCTACACTTGTCGTGATACTTGAGTTAAACCAGCCACGGTATTGATCTGATCCTTCCAAGTACATATCCGCAGGGAATGTTAAGTTGTCCCGTTGGCGTAAAACGGCCTCATGTGAAGAACCCGAATCAAACCATACATCCATGATGTCTGTTTCTTTCGTAAAGAGACCATTAGGCGAACTTGGGTGGGTAAATCCTTCTGGCAATAAATCTTTTGCTTCCCGTTCAAACCAAACATTAGAGCCAAACTCCGCAAACAATTGCGCCACATGTTCCGTCGTTTCAGGTGTAATGATCGCTTCCCCATCTTCTCCATAGAAAATTGGCAATGGAACACCCCACGCCCGTTGACGAGAAATCACCCAATCGCCGCGGTCACGGATCATGTTGTACAGACGCGTTTTGCCCCACGGAATGATCCAGTCCACTTTCTCAATTTCATCTAAAATATCTTGACGGAATTTATCAATTGAAGCAAACCATTGTGGTGTTGCACGGTAAATAATTGGCTTCTTAGTCCGCCAGTCATGAGGATAGCTGTGGGTAAAGAATTCTAACTTCAACAATGCCCCATTTTTTTCTAATAATTCTGTGACCATTGGGTTCACTTTGTCGTAGAAAACACCTTCAAAACCAGGTGCATCCGCCGTCATCACTCCGCGATTATCCACTGGAGAAATAATGTCATTCCGATATTTTTTCCAAGCAAAGTAGTCATCTTCCCCGTGACCAGGAGACGTATGAACCAGACCAGTACCAGCATCCAAGGTGACATGGTCCCCTAAAATAACCAATGATTCTCTGTCATAAAATGGGTGCTGTGCAGTCATATATTCTAGGTCTTTCCCAGCAACTTCTTTGACAACCTTCGGATCAAGCCAATCCAATTCCTCAGCAACTTTATTCAATAAGTCCTTCGCAACGACATACTTTTTCCCTGCTTCTTCTACAACAACATATGTGTAGGCAGGATTTACAGAGATCCCTTGGTTTGCCGGCAAGGTCCAAGGTGTAGTTGTCCAAATAATGAAGGACGTATCTGCATCTAAGATTCCTTTGCCATCTTTCACTTTGAAGGCCACAAAAATTGAAGGAGATTTCACGTCCTTATATTCAACCTCTGCCTCAGCCAAAGAGGATTCACTTGATGGTGACCAGTAAATAGGCTTCAAGCCTTTATAAATGTAGCCTTTTTCAGCCATCTTACCAAACACACGAATTTCTGCAGCTTCATAATCAGGTGTCAAGGTAACGTAAGGATGGTCCCATTCACCAGCAATCCCTAAACGTTTGAAATCCTCGCGCTGTTTGTCCACTTGAGACAATGCATACTCTTCACATTTTTTACGGTATTCGGCCATGGACATTTCTTTACGTTTAATTCCTTTATTCGCAAGAACTTGTTCAATCGGCAGACCATGAGTATCCCAGCCGGGAACATACGGTGCACGAAATCCTGACATTGATTTTGAGCGCACAATAATGTCCTTACTGATTTTATTTAACGCGTGACCAATATGAATATTCCCGTTTGCATAGGGAGGACCATCATGCAAAACAAATGTTGGTTTGCCTTCATTCAATTTTTGACGTTTTTCATAAATGCCATTTTCTTCCCATTCTTTTTCCCATTGACCTTCACGGTTTGGTAAGTTCCCCCGCATAGGAAAACCGGTTTTTCCAAGTTGAAGAGTTTCTTTTGTCTTCACGATCCATCGTCTCCTTAAAAATATAGTGTTTCTGCCTAAAAAGCAGTTTACTCAGTTCTTACAATACAGCCTCCTAAGTTTCGTTTCGAAGCTGTAAAACACAAAAAAACAAGCGCATCCGCAAAGGGACGAGCTTGTCGTGGTACCACCCAAATTTGAAACCTAAAAGTTTCCTCTGATCATCGGTAACGCAATGACGCGTCGACTGCTACTAAGCTTCACAATCAAATGCTCTAGAGGATCTTTCCAATTAGAGGGTCTGCCGAACTTTCACTATCATCGGCTCGCTAAAAGAATCTAATCAGCTTTTCTGTTCTAGATTGTTTATTCTTCGTCTGATTTAATTAATTCAGGAATATCAATCGTTAATCCCATGTCCTCGTCTTGAGGAACATCGGTAATTATTGGTTCATTTGAGTCTACTGCATCAATCGTATCACTGTCAAGTTCATTCGCCAAAACTTCTCTCAAAACTTCATGTCCATCACCGACATAAGAAGACATTGGCTTCAATACTTCTTCCCAGTCCCCGCTACGCGCTTGATCGATTTGTGTTTCCAATAATAACAATAATTGTTGATGGAAGACACGCGTTTTCTTCTTCAAATCATTTGTTTCAGCAGCCAATTGACGCGCTTTAGAGGTTGCGTCCGTTAAGATTTCTTTTGCTTTATCTTCAGCCGTTGTCGTTAACAAGTTGGCTTTTTGCATTGCATTTGAGATCAATTCATCCGCACGGTTTTGCGCAGAAGTTACAATGACTTCAGATTCTTTGCTTGCAGAAGATTTTACTTTGTCCGCTGTATCTTGTGCCACAACGATTGATTGGTTCAACGCTTCCTTCAATTCATTGAAGTATTCTAATTTTTCTTCAGAATGTTTTAGTGCTTTTTCTAATTCACGATTTTTTGCGATGCTGTCTTCATAATCGCGAACGATCATATCTAAGAAATCATCGACTTCATCTTGATTATACCCACGCATTTTGGTGGAGAAACTTTTGTTTTGAATATCTAATGGAGTTAATGCCATATTATTGTTCACCTCATAAATTTATTTTCGTAAAACGCCTAAGCGCAAACGGAATTTTTCTTTCTTTGTTTTTCCTTCTAATCCTTGGATCTGAATCCGGCCAAATCCACGAACCGAAACGACATCTAGTAAATCAAGTAAATAATCTGGACGTTCATTGACTGACCAGTTTACTTTTACTTTTCCGGCTTCAACCAATTGCTTCGACCGTTGACGAGAAATATTGTAAACAGTAGAAATGATTGCATCTAAACGCATCGAAGTCGCTGTCGTCGTTTCTTCAGCCCAACTGTCTTTCGGTATGATAATCTCCGTATAAGGTCGTTCCTCTAAATGAACAGATACACGACCGATCTTCGTTACCTGACTAACGATATAGCTCGCTGAGTCCTTCGCTAAAAAGATTTGCCAGCGATCACCATCAGAAATAATATCGCCAAAATAATCCCGCTTGATCCCTGCATTCATCAATGTTCCTAAAATCTTCCCATGAGAAAGCTCTGTAAACTTCTTAGGATAATTGATCTCGATCATTACAAGTTCAAAATCATCGATCTGCGGTTCATAATACTCAGGATAAATCATGCAGCGACAACGCTCAGCATCTTCATAACCGCCATAAAAAGAAAATTTCAATTCACTGTTTTCGCGAATCAAGGTTTCTAAGATATATGCTTGTCGAGGGTCTAAAAAATTCGTTAAGTAAGGCGCATATTGGCTTTCGACTTGTTCTAACCAATCGCCAACACTTTCAACAAATGGATGCTCTTCAGGTCTAAAGTGTTGATAGACATTCGCATTCATTTCGCCACCCCCTTAGAACATCAGATTAATCAGAATTCTTTGTAAAATCCTCATCGCAAAATTTAATGCAAAAATCGCTGCCATCACTGAAAAATCGATTCCACCAAATTGCAATGGCAATCGGCGAAACAAATCAAGAAACGGCTCACAAATTCGACTCAAAAGTTGTCCAAATCTAGATTGATAGGCTCCAGGGAACCATGACATCAATGCGTAGACAATCAAGATTGTCGTATAAAGATAAACTAGTCGAGTTAAAATATTAAAAAGTGTAATAATCAATTCCAAATAAGCGGCTCCTTTACATTTCTAAACCATAAATGTCATCATCAACCATTGAACTCAAAGCAGTATTGGTAATTTCAACGCTAGTCGGTGTACATAAAAACATTTCATTGCCGACACGTTTGATATCACCATCAATCATGAAAACAGCACCAGTCAGAAAATCAACGACGCGACGTGCCTTCATTTCATCTAAGGACTGGAAGTTGATCAAGACAACTTCACCTTGCCCAACTCGCTTCGCAATAGTCATCGCCTCGTTATAGGCTCTTGGTTCAACTACTGAAATACGATTTTTACTTTTTTGTTCAATTTTTGGTGCAAGTCGTTGTGCCCGACTGTTATTGTTTGGCATCGATACGACTTTTTCGTTTTTCTTTGGTGCGCTTTCAGCTTTTTTCATTACAGCTTCAGCTCTACGATTTGTCTGAGGTTCAGCAACTGGCTGAGCCTTCGTTTGAACTCTTTCTTTTGGACGTTCAATCTCTTGCTTTTGATATGTAGAACGTGGCGCTCTGACGCGTTCTTTTTTAGGCGCGCTTTGTTGTTGTGGGCGGCTAACCTGCTTCTTTGGTGCAGGTGCTGCTTCTTCGTACATATCATCATCCGCTAAACCAAAAAAATCAGTGATCTTTGCTAGACTAATTCCCATTAACTTTACCTAACCTTTCCTAAATAGTGCCGTTCCGATTCGAACAAAAGTGGCACCTTCTTCAATTGCCGTTTTGAAGTCTTGGCTCATCCCCATGCTCAGTTCTGTACATGGTGCGTACTGCAAGTTTTTTTCTTTCACACTCACTTGAAGCTGTTTCAAGGTAGAAAAAATAGTGCGGACCTCCTGTTGACTTGCGTCATAAGGAGCCATGGTCATTAATCCGACCACATAGACCTTGTCTAATTTTTCCAATTCTTCAACAAAAGAATGAAGCTCTTCAGGTTTGAGCCCGTGCTTCGATTCTTCTCCAGAAACATTCACCTCAATAAAACAATGAATCGGATGCTCTGCACGCTTTTGAATTTCTTGTGCCAAGCGTAAACTATCCAACGCATGAAAGTAATCAATTTCATTTATAATCAATTTTACCTTGCGACGCTGTAAATTACCAATAAGATGCCATTTTATCTGTTGATCGTGTGAAAAACTTTGCTTTTTTTCAAGTAATTTGTCTACTCTATTTTCAGCTAAATCTGTCACGCCTAATTCAACGAGTTCTTTTGCTGCTATGGAGTCGACACTCTTGGTCACCGCAACCATCGTAATATCCTGCAAGTTACGTGAAACAAGAGCACACGACTCCTGAATCTCTTGCTCGAT
This sequence comes from Enterococcus sp. AZ048, assembly GCF_051715125.1. Taxonomy (NCBI): domain Bacteria; kingdom Bacillati; phylum Bacillota; class Bacilli; order Lactobacillales; family Enterococcaceae; genus Enterococcus; species Enterococcus sp. AZ048. The sequence continues at coordinate 2,000,799 of NZ_JBIOTD010000001.1, forward strand.
TCTATGCAAGTTTTCAGCGATCATGTGCTCTCCCCCTCTTATTTTCTACGGCGAAAGAATGGTGGTGTGTCTAGTTCTTCGTCTTTTTCAGGTTTTACTTCTTCACGGTTGAACGTTTCAAATTCTTTCTTTTCGATATTCTCAAATTGTGTTTCTTCAACTTTTGGGCGGATGTTTTCTTCTTTGCGAATGTCCCATTCTCCGAAAGCCGACTGACCTTCATTGTTTCTTGAAGGTTCAATATCTAAATTTTGTTTTTGAGGAACTGATTGGATTTGGCTAGCACGTTGTGTGTTACGAGTAGCCTTACGCTCCTTTTTTGTTGGATCAATTCCTGTCGCAATTACTGTAACGCGAATTTCATCGCCTAATTCTTCGCTGATCGATGTACCTAAAATAATGTTTACATCACCGGTTGCTGCATTTGCAACAATATCAGAAGCATCTTGTGCTTCGAATAATGTCATGTCTAAACCGCCTGTAATGTTCAATAATACTTGTTCCGCACCATCGATTGAAGTTTCTAATAATGGAGAAGAGATTGCCTTCTTCGTTGCTTCGACTACGCGATCTTCACCGCTGGCAACACCGATACCCATCAATGCAGTTCCTTGATTTGCCATCACAGTTTTCACATCGGCAAAGTCCAAGTTTACGTATCCAGGAGCTGTAATCAAGTCAGAAATACCTTGAACCCCTTGGCGTAGCACATTATCCGCTTCACGGAATGCTTCAAGCATTGGCGTCTTCTTATCAACAACTTCAAGCAAACGGTTGTTTGAGATAATTAATAAGGTATCTACATTTTCCTTCAGTAAGGAAATACCTTCTGCCGCGAAACGTCCACGTTTTGGTCCTTCAAAGCTAAATGGACGCGTTACGACACCGACTGTCAAAGCACCAAGATCTTTTGCGATTTTCGCAACGATCGGAGCGGCTCCAGTACCAGTACCGCCGCCCATTCCGGCAGTGATAAAGACCATATCTGCACCTTCAAGTGCATCACTAATTGCTTGTTCGCTTTCTTCTGCTGACTTTTGGCCAACTTCAGGTTGCGATCCAGCACCTAACCCACGAGTATATTTAGGGCCTAATTGAATCACTGTTTCTGCTTTTGAATTTTTAAGGGCTTGTACATCAGTGTTTGATGCGATGAATTCAACGCCTTTGACGTTTTCTTCGATCATACGGTTAATGGCGTTTCCGCCGCCTCCGCCAACACCGATAACTTTAATAACTGCACCTTCGTTAATATTGTTATCTATTGAGAATTCCATGTTTTCTATTCCTCCTACTTCATACTAATGTAATTACTTTTTCAGGAAAAAAGTAAGCCTTCATTTTCATCCGTCTATCATTCTACTAATATTACGCTAAAGCGTAAAGAAGAAGCATCCTCTTATAAAATTAATCAAAAATATTTGAAAAGAAATCTTTGATCTTCCCAGTTACTTTTTCTTCATTTTTTGGCTTTGTTTCTTCTTCATAGTCATTTGCTGCTTCGTAATCATCATATACAGGAGCTGTTGAAACAGCATTTGTTTGAGGTGAAGTAGATAAGGACACTTTTTCACCTGTAACAGCAGATTTTGCTAAATGATACACATCACTTAGTTCAGCTGAATAATTGACGATACTGATGACATTTGTAAAAACTGGATTTCTCAATCCCATTTGATTTGGTACGTGCAGCTTCACTGTTGTCCCAAAAATATCTTCTGCTAAATCGACCACGCCTGGTAAGCTAGCCGCCCCACCTGTCAACACAACACCGCCAGGTAAATCTAACGCTTCGATTTCATCCAATGCTTCTTTGGCTTTACGGAAAATTTGTTCCAACCGTGCTTCGATAATCTCAGCTAGATAGCGTTCGTCCACTTTCACAGGATCTGTTTTCCCAATAACATCTACTGGGAAATCTTCGTCAGCAGACGTACGACTTGGATAGGCATCTCCATAATTGATTTTCAATGCCTCTGCATTGTTGAATGACGTATTTAAGACGATGGAAATATCTTTTGTAACAAACTCTCCGCCTTCTTGATCCACGTGAGTGAATTTTAATTGCTTATCGTGCATAACTGCCGTTGTTGTTTGACCGCCGCCCATGTCGATAACAATCGTACCAAAATCTTTCTCACCATCTGATAAAGTAGACTCTGTCAATGCTAAAGAAGTAATCACTGTTTCAGCAACAGTCAATCCTGCTTTCTCTACACATTTTGTAATGTTGTGGATAATCGTCTTAGGTCCTGTAAAGACCAGTCCGAACATTTCAAGTCGAACACCGATCATCCCTCGTGGATCCTTGATGCCTTCAAAGCCATCAACAGTAAACTCTTGAGGTAATAATGCAACGATTTGTCTTTCAGGAGGAACTGAACGAACCATTGCTGCTGAAGCGACATTACGAACGTCTTCATCCATAATTTCTTTCGATTCATTATTAACAGCGATCATTCCCTGACAAGTCTCAACTTCTAATAAGTTGGCAGGTAATCCTACGCTGACACTTTTGATCTGAATCCCGGCTTTTTCCTCGGCCTGTTTTACTGCTCGTTGAATCGCTTGTACTGTTTTATCAATATCTACGATAATCCCACGGTTGATTCCTTCTGATTTTGCGTTTCCAACACCAATGATATTCATTTGGCTATCGATGTACTCGGCAACAACAACTTTTATCGATGTTGTCCCGATATCAAGGCCTACATACATTCCTGCTTTTGCCATGAATGGGATTCCCTCCTATTTTCAAATAAATGCTTTATTCAGATTTAATATTTTAAGTTACTGTTAAGCATGAAATATAATTATTTGCAAGTAATTCACTGCCTTCAATTTTACCACATTTTGCCTAGAATGAAAAAGAAGATTCAACATTTTCTTGTAATAAATTTAATCATTCCCAGCGGGTGTTTCGGTTTGTTCTGTTGAGTCCTGTGCTGAATCTTCAGTAGCTGAATTTTCAGCGTAGGGATAGCTATAAATCCCTGCTTCCATATCCACGACACCTTTGATTTGTTTGTCATTCATTTCTTTGGCGACCTGAGGATAATAATTCATTTTAGTGCCTAATTCATTAATACTTACCAAAACTTTATTTCCATCATTCATGAAAATTTCCAGCAACTCTTTGTTCTCACTAGTTGGAGCATACTTGATCTGAGAAATTCCCTGTTTGACTTCTTCTGTTAATTTTTTATAGCCATCCAGTACATTTAAAATGCGTTTTGATCCAGTAAAGCTTTCCAGGATCGGTAAATCGCCATTACTTTTTTCAACTTCAACTGGTATGATTTTCCCATTAGAAATAACAGGTGAATATTTCCCATTACTTTCCAAATAAGCGACTTCCGGAAATTCTTTTACTTGCACTTCGAAATGATTAAAGCCATCAATATGGACTTCCGCATTTTCAATTTGCAATTCTTGCTTCTTTAACTTCTTGATATTGTCTTGACGGTCAAAAAACTGACTCCAAAGATTATCGCCTACAGTAAAATTGAGTTCTTTTTTTATTACCTCTGCTGAAATTCTCTCATTACCTTGGACACTCACTCCGCCTAGCTTACCCAAGGGCGAAATATAATATAATAATAATAGTGCCGGTATTGAAAATAGTCCGATCAAAATTGAAGACCTGCGAACCAAACGACGATTTCGCTCGTGCTTGATGTTTGGCAGCCGTTCTAAGAAAGATCCATTTTTCGGTCCTTTCGAAGTCTCTTCTTCTTCTTCCGTGTTCTCTTCTATCTCAAATTCAGCATCGATTGTTTTCTGCTCTACTTGTACTTCGTCTTCTTCATCGGCAGGTTCATCAGCGCTTGATGTCTCCGAGTGCTCAGAAATACTGGGTGGTACTTCCGGCTCGCCATTCTCTAGTGCTTTCTGCTTCAAATATTCCATATTTGCTAATTGCCAAGGTGTTAAATTTTCTTTTTTAGGTTTTGGTTTTTCCTCTTGCTCTTTGTTTTCCTCTGGAAACTCTTCGCGGCTAATGTTCCTCACCTCCAAAAACTATTTGACGATCTCGTTTACCAATGCCCAAAGGCGCTCAGCTGCATCGGGTATCCCTTCTTGTCGAGAGGCTTTCGCCATATTTTCTCTTTTTTCAGAGTCCGCCATGATTTCATCTACAGCTTCTACTAGATTTTCACCTGTTAACTCTGCATCAGTAATCATCTTGACAGCCCCAGCATTTACTAAGCTTTGTGCATTTTTTGTTTGATGATCGTTTGTCACATAAGGACTCGGAATTAAAATTGCTGGCAATCCCAAGGCCGTAAATTCTGCAATTGATGTTGCTCCAGCCCGACCGATCAACAGATCAACATTCGCCATAACGTCTGTCATATTTTTTATATATGGTTGCAGCGAAAGGTTGTGACTGATTTTGTCTACATCGATTTTTTCAGAAATTTCGTTATAATAACGATCCCCTGAAGCATAAAGTACTTGGTATTCTTTTTGAGAAAATTTAGGCAGTGCTTGAATAACTGCCTGATTTATTTTTAATGCGCCCTGGCTTCCACCGAAAATTAAAACTGTAGGGATATCGGGAAGTAATCCGTACTGTTCTAAGACCTCCGATTTTCCGCTAGTAACAACTTCTTGAGCTCTCGGATTCCCTACTAATACTGTTTTATTTTCTGGAAAATATTGCGCTGCATCAGGAAAACAAATCCCAATTCGGTCAGCAAAGCGACTCAAAAATTTGTTTGTGATCCCTGGAACGCTATTTTGTTCGTGAACAATCGTTGGAATTTTCATTCGTGCAGCTGCATAGACCACGGATCCAGAGACATAGCCCCCCGTTCCGATAACAACATCTGGCTTGAACTCACGTAAGATTTCTTTCGAACGCTTAATACTCTCAAGAAACAACTGTACGGTCTTTACATTATCTAACGAAAGCTTCCGTTTGAATCCTTGAATTTTGATTGTTTTAAAAGAGATGCCTGTCTCAGGCACGATTTTATTTTCCAACCCTCGATGTGTTCCCACATATAAAAATTCAGAATCCGGTTGGATTTTTTGTACGTAACGGATAAATGCTAAGGCTGGATAGATGTGTCCGCCCGTGCCGCCGCCTGTCACAAGTATTCTCATTTCATTTTCCCTACTTTTCTAACTGTTTCACAGCTTGCATAAATTTGTCTCCACGAATTTCAAAGTTGGGGTATTGATCCCAACTTGCATTAGCGGGAGAAAGTAAAATACTGTCGCCCTCTTTGCTTTGCTCATACGCCAATGGTACGGCAGTCTCAACATTTGATGTTTTAATGATTGTTTCAACTCCTGCTTGTTTCGCAACATCAGCTAATTTATCTTTTGTTTCACCAAAAAGAATCATTGCTTTGATTCCTTCGAGTGAAGGTATTAGTTCATCAAATCCATTTCCGCGATCCAAACCACCCGCTAATAAAATTAGGCGATCATTATCGAAACCGCTTAATGCCATTTCTGTAGCTAAACTATTCGTGGCTTTTGAATCATTGTAAAATTTCCGTCCATTAATTGTGTCTACATACTGTGTTCGATGCGGCACACCATGGAAATTACTCAATGCTGCCCGAATGCTTTTATTGGAAACGCCTTTTAATTTTGCTACAACAATTGCGGCTAGAGCATTTTCAATATTATGTGCGCCGGGTACTCCTAGTTCGGAAGCATCCATGATTTTTTCGTCTTGGTAATATAATGCACCCTCTAATAGATAAGAACCATTTCGTAATACCTCTTTAGTTGAGAAAGGAACAACAGTTGCTTTAGTTCCTCTGCTCATTTCCTGTAATTCCTTTGAATTCCAATTGAGTACTAAGTAATCTGTAGCCGTCATATTTTCTTGAATCGCCCATTTTGCCGCCACGTAGTTTTCTCGAGTCTTGTGATAATCCAAATGCGCTTCATAGATATTTGTAATCACAGCAATTTGCGGCTTAAATTCTTTGATCCCCATTAGTTGAAAGCTCGATAGCTCCATAACGATGTCATCATCTGCACTTGCCTTTGCAGCAACTTCACTACCCGGAAAACCAATATTCCCAGCTAAGTGAGCTTTTCCTGCCGCTCTTTCTTGATTCAACAATAGACCGATCATGGTGGTTGTCGTCGTCTTGCCATTCGTTCCAGTGATTCCAACGATTGGGCATTCTGCGACTTGATAAGCCAACTCCACTTCGGTCAAGATTGGGATATGCAGTTCTTCTGCTTTTGCTACTAAAGGATTATCGTACGGAATTCCAGGATTTTTAACCATCAAAGAGAAATCTTCATCCAACAATTCGATCGGATGATGTCCAGTGATCACTCGTACGCCTTGCTCCAATAACCCTTGGGCTTCTGGATTTTCTTCAAACGGCTTTCCATCGTTGACCGTAACAAGTGCGCCCAAGTCATTTAATAACTTGGCCGCACTAAATCCACTTTTTGCTAATCCTAATACTAATACTTTTTCGTTCTCATATTGTTTGATTTGTTTCATTTTCTAGTCATCTCCTACAGTACGATCAATAAAACAACAATGGATGCGATAAGTCCAATTGCCCAAAACACCGTATCCACTTTCCATTCTGACCAACCAGACATTTCAAAATGGTGATGCAATGGGGACATTTTAAAAACACGCTTCCCTGTCATTTTAAAGGAAGTGACTTGAATAATCACGCTTGCTGTTTCAAAAATGTAAACCAATCCAACCAGTAGCAATGTCCACTCTTGATGCAAAATGATCGACACAGCTGCCAACAATCCACCCAAAGCGAGTGAACCAACATCACCCATGAAAATTTTCGCCGGTTTCTTATTGTATGGGAAAAATCCGACTAATCCGCCCATGACTGCGAGACAGACAATCAATACCTCGTACTGTTGCTGATGCCATGCGATGATTCCATAAGTTGCAAAGGAAATCGTTCCTAGACCAGAAACCAATCCATCAATTCCGTCAGTTAAGTTTACTGCATTAGAAAAGCCAACCAGCCATATAATCACAAACAAGCCGTAAATAATATTTAATGGTAAATCAATACCAAAGAAGTTCAAGGTATTCGGGTAGCCTTCCATTCGATAAACAATGTAAAAGACAATTGCTACGATAACTTGTGCAATAAATTTTTGCCCAGAAGTCAGTCCTTCATTTTGTTTCTTCGACAATTTGATGAAATCATCTAAAAATCCGATGATTCCATACAATAGTAAAACAAAGACCAAAATTAGTAGCGATGTTGTCATTTGATGAGCCCAAAGGCTAAACCAAATCGCAGTGATCACTGCGGCAGCTAAAAATCCTAACCCACCCATTGTGGGAGTTCCCGCTTTTGAATTATGCCATTTCGGACCTTCATCCCGAATTTCTTGTCCTTGTTTCTTCATTCTAAAGTAACCAATAATAAAAGGCATGCCTGCAACAGTAATTGCGAAACTACTGGCAAAAGCAATAAATAGTTGTGCCGGTTGCATTTTTTTCTCTCCAGTCCTAACCTAACGTGATTTTCAATTTCTTTTTAGATACTTCTGTATAAGGAGCAATACTTTGTTTCGTACAATAACCGTCCCCTTTAAAGCTAACATCAATATCTAATAGATTGGTCAATTTTAAGATATCTGCTTTTGACCAGCCTCGAACATCGGGCATTTCTTTCTTCCCATCTGTCAACAAAATCAAATGTTCATTTGCCATGACTTTTTCTCCTGGCTTCGCAGATTGTTGAACGACCTTGTCGCCGTCTCCAACAACTACCGCAGTCACTCCGCGTTTATTAGCATCAGCCGCTGCTTTAGCAGTTGAAAGGTTGCGATAATCTTCTACAGTGACTTTTGTATTGCTTTCTTCGTTCGAAGAATCTGAATCGCTATTTTGGAAATCCATTGCACGACTCAGTAATGGATTCGCAATATCACCCAAAATCCCTGCTTTGTTCTCTTGCGGCTGTTTCATCGTTAAGTACAAGATATACTCTGGGTCCTCGGAAGGAAGCATCAAAGCAATTGAATAGATATAGTTTGTTTCACCAGTCAAATACCGACCGTTTTCTGCAATCTGTGCTGTTCCTGTCTTTGCTGAAATATTATATCCTGGCACTTTATATTGATCGTACGCAGAACCATAGTTTTCACTTTCAACAGTATCTCGCATATATTCACGGACCTTTTTCGCAGTTTCGGGTGTAATTGGCTCACCTACTACTTCTGGCTTCGTGATAATTTCTTTTCCAGTATTAGGGTTAGAAACTTTTTCAATATAATGAGGCTGTAACATTTTTCCATCATTTGCTACTGCGGTGAACCCGCGCATCATTTGGAAGTTTGTTACACCAATCGCTTGCCCATATGCGCTCATCGCTTGGTCAACGATATTGCTTGTTGGCAGCGTGCCTTTCGTTTCACCTGGTAAACCAGAGTAGGTACTTTGACCGAATCCAAAACGCTTTACGTATTCAGGCCATTTATCGCCTAATCGTTCCTCTAATTTGACCATCCCGACATTACTAGACCAAGACAGCGCTTGACGCATGGTCAAAATTCCTTTTTTACCCAGATCCCAGTCATTAATGGTAGCGTCTGCTACTTGAATCTTGCCAGACATATAACTTTCGTTTTCATTAAAGATGCCTTCATTCACTGCAGCAGCAGTAGTAAAGACCTTCATCGTCGAACCAGGTTCATAACTGTCTTCTATCAAGAAATTCCGCCACGCATCTTCTTCTCCTAATCCTTCTTTCGTTTCAGGATTAAAGGTCGGACGTTGAGACATCGCAAGAATATCTCCTGTTTTTGCTTGCATTAATGTTGCGGTCATTTCTGAAGGTTTTGCTTCTGCATTAACTTTGTCTAATAATGTCTCCAAATAACTTTGAAGACCTGCATCTAAGGTTGTGTAAATATCCTCGCCGTTGACTGCCTTTTTTTCTTCGGCAACACTACCTGGAATAGGGCGCTGATTTTCGTCTTTCTGGTAAACGACTTTTCCATCTTTCCCTTTTAAGACATCATCATAGGCCGCTTCAAGCCCCATCATTCCGACCAATGCTTCTTTTTTATCTGGTTGTGCATAGCCGATGAAATGAGACGCGAAATTTCCATTTGGATACATCCGATCGGTGTGTTCGTTAAAGTACAGGCCTTTAACTTTCGCAGCTTTCATTGCATCCTCAATGTTTTGTTTGGTTTCTTCAGAGATATTTTTCCCTTTGCTTCCAAATTCAACCTGATAGTACTTACTTGTACCATCACTGTTTATACCGCTTTTCAGGGTTTTTAGCGCTGACTTTTCTTTGATCCCTAAATACTTATGTAAAATAGAAGCTAACTCGTCAAAGTTTTTTTCTTGCGCGTATAGTTTATCTTTCCCTGATACATAACTTTCTGAAAGAATCGCATAGATCGAGTAAGAGGTTGCATCTTCTGCGATGACTTCTCCATTGCGATCATAGATTGTCCCGCGCTTCGCCTTAACAACCTCGCCGCCGTGGTACAATTCCTCTGTTTTAGCCTTCAAGGAGGTTCCCGCAACGTGTCCGCCCGCTACAACATAAATCATGCGAACGGCAAACAAAAAGAACAATCCAATACTCGTAGCAAACAAAATAACGCCTACTTTTTTGCGATTGTTCATCGGAGTTAAATTCTTTTTTCGGATTTTTCTTCGTAGCCTTTTAAAGCTCATTTACTTCACTTTCCTTAAATTCGCGTCATTGATCGAAAGACCAGCTTTCTCAGCAACTTCTTTAAGCCGATCGGAACGAGACAATTCGCTCTTTTCTTGTTGTAGTTGGGTCGCTGTTTTTTCATTTGCGTCAATGTTCGTTTGAATACTTGTAATTTCATTTTGAGTTTTACTGATTTCGTTACGATAATTAACCATCACGATAGATAGTCCAATCAACATCACTAAGAAGGCTAACACAGCAAATTTTTCAACTCGTGTGATTTTCTTTAAGCGATCTCCAGGAGAAACGAAGACTTGAAAAGAATCTGGCGTTTGGTGAATCTCTTCTTGCTGAGAATCAAATTGAAACTGTTGTTTATCTTTTAATTCAGCCATCGTCCTTATCCTTTCTTCACTTTCTCAGCGATTCGCAATTTAGCACTTCTCGCGCGGTTATTTTCATTTAATTCCTCTTCTGAGGCAACTATTGGTTTACGATTGACCAGTTTTAATACTGGTTGAAATTCTTCCGGTACCATCGGCAAGCCCGGAGGCATGTCTTTTGGTGTACTGAATTCTTTAAACATCGTTTTGACGATCCGATCTTCTAATGAATGGAAGGTAATCACGCTGACTCTTCCTTCAATCGCTAACAAGTCAATCGCCTGCTCTAAAGAACTCTCGATCGCACCTAACTCATCATTTACTGCAATACGTATTGCTTGGAAAACGCGTTTAGCGGGATGTCCGCCTTTACGTCTCGCAGGTGCAGGTATCACTTCTTTAATAATATCTACTAACTGTCCAGTCGTTTCGATTGGTTGTTCTTCTCGCTTGCGTTCAATCACACGAGCGATTTGCTTAGAAAATTTTTCTTCTCCATAACGGAAAAATATTTTCACTAATTCATGATAAGAATAATCATTTACAACTTGATACGCACTCAAAGGTGCATCTTGATCCATGCGCATATCCAGTGGTGCATCTTGATGATAACTAAAGCCACGCTCTGCTTCGTCCAGTTGTGGAGAGGAAACACCTAGATCATATAAAATCCCATCGACTTCCGTCACACCTAAGTGATTTAATTCAGCCGTAAGTTCTCTAAAATTAGCTTTAACAAAGGTCACTTGATTTTTTTGTACATACTCAGCTAAGCGAATTTTTGCGTTATCAATTGCTTTTTGATCTTGATCAAAAGCATACAGATGTCCGTCCGTGTTTAGCTGACTCAGTAAATATTCACTATGTCCAGCTCCGCCTAATGTACAATCAACATAAATACCGTCTGGTTTGATTGCTAGACCATCAACTGTTTCATGAAGCAAAACGGTTGTATGTTGAAAGTCTGTCATTCATAATCCTCTTCTCTAAAATCCAAAATCGACCATTGTTTCTGCAATGTCATCAAAACTAGCTTCTGTTTCTTTTGTAAAGTCATTCCAACGTGTTTGATCCCAAATCTCGATTCGATTAGCGACCCCAATAATCACACACTCTTTTTCAATTGAAGCGTGACTGCGTAAAGATGCTGGGATGTTAATTCGACCTTGCTTATCAATCTCACACTCAGTGGCTGCTGAATAGAAAAAACGTACGAACGCGCGCGCATCCTTCTTAGAAAGCGGCATCTCATTCAACTTTGTTTCTAGTTGGCTCCATTCGTCTAATGGGTACCCAAACAGACAGCCGTCCATGCCTCGGGTAACAACGAATTTTTCGCCTAATTGTTCACGTAATTTTGATGGAACGATCAATCGACCTTTCGCATCAATATTGTGCTGAAATTCACCCATGAACATCTAGACTCCACCCCTTTTTACCACCGCATGAGATTAGTCTACCACAATCCCCCACAATCTACCACATTTTGTAAAAAACAAAAATAACACTTTCTTGACCTTCTCTAACCATGTTGTCTTGTCAGGCAGAAGGCGGGTAATCTAGAGTCTTTTAGAAGTTTTTAGTGTTTATAAGGCATTAATAATACTAGCGATAATCAGTATAAAATAGACCAGCACGGACAATAAGAACGTCAAGCGCCAAAACATCTTAAAGAAGCGACCATACATGATTTCGCGATAGCGATAGGCTTGAAAGACCACAACACTTATCCCTAATAATAGGATGGTTAATAAAAAATATGGTAAAATCGAAAACGAACTAATACTTTTTGAAATTTCGTGCATTCCAACAATTAAAAATGGCACAGTAATATCTGGCGTTTTCAAATTGAAGCGTTGTTTTAATTTAAAAGTTGTTACGATATAATCAGACCCTAAAAAGACGATTATTGGAAAAATGTACCATAACAATAATATTGGTGAAAATGATGCCAACAAATACAGTCCTTCCTCTTCAAACTACTACCCTCACTATACTGCATTATCGTTACATTCGTGTTTCAATTCATTTAAAATATAAAGGATTTAGAGAGTTTTAACAATTGAATTCGCAATATCGTCGCGAAAAGATTTCTTAGTATTTTTTAAAAGTTTTTTCCAGTTGATTGCGGAGTTTTACGAAATAGAGTATGATGAATTTGAAATTTTTTTGAGGATGGTGACATCATGAATAACAAAAAATCCACTAGTACATTTTCTAAAGTTACCAAGGTTGTTATTTGGACCATGTTAATTTTAACAATTGGTTCATTAGTTTTGAGTAGTCTACTTAGTATTATGTAAGCAAATAGCCGGAGCAGCTGCTCCGGCTATTTTTTTGCTAATTGCAATAATTCTTTGGCATGCTTCACCGTTAGATCGGTAATTTCGGTTCCAGCAAGCATTCGCGCGATCTCTTCTGTCCGATCTGCTTCCTTCATTTCTTCCACCTTCGTCACTGTCCGACCGCCAACGATTTCTTTGCGGATAAATAGTTGATGATCTGCTTTTGCAGCTACTTGAGGAAGGTGCGTGATGCAGAGCGCCTGAGAATTCTTTCCGATTTGATAAATTTTATCTGCAATTGCTTGTGCGACACGACCACTCACTCCTGTGTCTACTTCATCAAAGACGATACTCGTCAGCTCTTGCGTTTTTGAAAAAATGGTTTTTAATGCTAACATGATCCGAGAAATCTCTCCGCCGGATGCTACCTTAACTAAAGGCTTCAGGGGTTCCCCAGGATTGGTCATAATATAGAATTCTACTTCATCTATCCCATCTGATACAAAAGGAATTTCCTTAAATACTACTTTAAATCGGGCGTTTTCCATATAAAGATCTTTCAACTCTCGTTGAATTTCTGCTTCTAACTTCTCCGCCATATTTTTTCGAGCAGTTTGCAGCGTCTTCGCTAATTCGTGAAGCTGCTCCTCTTTGTCGATTAGCTCCTTCTCAAGCTTTTCAAGCTTGTCTCCGGAAAAATCAGAGTCTAGTAATTCTTGACTGATTTGATCATAGTATTTCAAGATATGCTCGATCGAATCGCCATATTTTCTTTTCAATTGATGGATCAATTCTAAACGCTCATTGACTAAATCCAGTCGCTCTTCATCTAACTCCAAAAGATCCAACTGACGCCCTATCTCACTAACAGCGTCTTGCAGCAAATAGTATGCGCTATGAACATTGTCTGAGATATTTTCGTACTCTTTATCTAGAGAAGCAATTGTTTGCAGTTCTTGACTCGCTGACCCAATCGCATCAAGAGAACTCGTTTCCTCGTTCGTCATCGCTTGATAACTGTTCGAAAGACTGTCGACGATTCGTTGGTAGTTCGTCAGCTTCTCACGTTCTTCAAGCAGCTTCTCTTCTTCCCCAACTGTCAATTCTGCATTTCCGATCTCTTCTTGTTGAAACGTCAACATATCGATTCGTTGGACAAAGGATTGTTCGTTTTGCTTAAACTTTTTGACTTGGTTCACCAAAGTAATATAGCTTCGATACGCCGTTTGATACGTCAGTTTAATTTGCTGAAAAGCAGCATCACCAAAACTATCCAGCAATCGTAAATGGGATTCAGGATGCATAAGCTCCTGATGATCATTTTGCCCCTGAATATCAACTAAAAACTGTCCAATTCGTCGTAAGTTAGCTAGCGTCACGATCCTGCCATTGACTCGTGAAATGCTTTTCCCAGAAACATTCAAATCTCTTTGAACGATGAGCCCCGCTTCGTCAACCTCAATACCTAACTCTTCCATGAGAAGCTGAAATTCATTCTGCTTCGGTAAATCGAAAAGGCCTTCAATCAAACATTTCTCGCTGCCTTGTCGAATGTATTCGATGGATGAACGGGCACCCGCTAATAAGCTGACGGCATCAATAATAATTGATTTTCCGGCACCCGTTTCACCAGTCAAAGCTGTCATGCCATCGGTAAAACCCAAGTGCAACGAAGAAATGATGGCAAAATTTTTGATTGTCAATTCTTGTAACATTCTTCAGATTCTCCTTTTAATGAGACATGCTACTTATTTTGACTTTTCTGAGCAATATCTTGCTGAATGTGCTTGGCATCTTCTTCTGTTCTAGCGATCATCAAGATACTGTCATCATCATTCAAAGTCGTAAATAAGATTTTCGTGAATTGTTTCTCTAATAAATTTGCACAGGCCGAAGCATTCCCAGGCAATGTTTTTACTGTGATAAATTTTTCCATTTGATCAACGAAAACGACTGCTTCTTTTAAAAGGTCTGCTAATTTCCCATTCACGTCTTCTTGTTCTTTTCGCGGTACACTATAGCGATAGCCGCCATTTTGAGCCGGAACTTTGATCAGTTTCATTTCTTTGATGTCTCGTGAAATCGTTGCTTGTGTGACTGTCACGCCTTGTTGAGAAAGAATTTCTACAAAATCTTCTTGTTTTTTCACATCGTACTCGTTCAACAATTGTGTGATAATCCGATGCCGCTCTTGTTTCCGCATTCCGTTTCCTCCTGACTACTTATCTAGCTTTTGATGCGCTTCTGAAACGACGTTCGCCAAATCGATTGCTGCATTTAGGGTTCCGGGAACAGGGACCTTTTTCATATGAGCTAAAAATTCGATGTTTCCCTCACCACCAGTAATAGGAGAGTATGTTAGTTCCTGCACATCAAATCCATGAGCTGCCGCAAAGGAGGTAATGTCTTCTAAAACCATTAGATGCGTCTTCGGGTCTTTGATGATACCCTTTTTACCTACATATTCTTTTCCAGCTTCAAACTGCGGCTTGATCAATGCGACGACATCGCCATCATCTGTCAAGATTTCATGTAACGGAGGCAAAATCAATTTTAATGAGATGAACGACACGTCGATCGTTGCAAAATTTGGTTGTCCTTGATCAAAATCTTCACGTTTTGAATAACGGAAATTGGTGCGTTCCATCACTACCACACGTTCGTCTTGGCGCAGCTTCCATGCTAACTGATTGTAGCCGACATCTAATGCATAGCTCAACGTAGCACCGTTTTGCAATGCTACATCGGTGAAGCCGCCAGTCGAAGAACCAATATCTAGTAGGATTTTTTGATCGATATCTACATCGAAAGTTTTCAATGCTTTTTCTAATTTTAGTCCTCCACGAGAAACATACGCAAGACTTTGACCTTTTACTTGCAAGATAGTCTCAATCGATATTTTCTCGCCAGGTTTATCTAACCGCTCGTTTTTTTGATCGTAAACAAGCCCAGCCATTACACCGCGTTTTGCTTTTTCTCTGGTTTCAAAAAGTCCTTGATTGAAAGCTAAAACATCGACACGTTCTTTTTTCATTTTGTCCCCTACTTCATAAATAGATTTCGTTTTTCTTCGGCTTAGTCATTTTCCAATTCAAAAAGCGCAAGCAGTTCTTCAAACAATTTCGGTTGAAAATCGGTTGCTTCTGTCAACTGTTGGACCGTCGCCTCTGCTTGCGCTAGTTCATCGATTAGAGCTTGCTTTGCTCCAGAGAGTCCCAACAATGCTGGGTAAGTACTTTTGTCTGATTTTTCATCTTGTCCAATTTGCTTGCCTAGCATCTCGGTCGTCCCAACCACATCTAGAAGGTCGTCGCGGATCTGAAAAGCCAAGCCTATATGTTCACCGAGTTTTTCAAGCAGATCAATGACATATTCGGTCTGATCCGCCAAGATTCCTCCCGCAACAAAGGCAAAGGTCAATAATGCACCGGTTTTTCCACGATGAATCGCTTTTAATTCATCGAGGGGCACATGGTGTTTTTCCGCTGCCATATCTCCAGCTTGTCCTGCTACCATCCCGCTGCTGCCAGCTGCTTTCGCTAAAAGCTGAATCAACAGAACGCTCTCAGAGGGATTCAATGTTGTCTCGCTAACTAATTGAAAAGCACCGGTCAACAAAGCATCCCCGGCTAAAATAGCCAACGCTTCTCCGAAAACTTTGTGATTGGTCGGTTTTCCACGACGCAAGTCATCATTATCCATCGCTGGCAAATCATCGTGGATCAAGGAGTATGTGTGGATCATTTCAAGTGCACCAGCAGTTTGATACACAGGGAGGGTTAATTCCTTTCGAAATGCTTGAACCGTTGCTAAAATGATCAACGGCCGAATACGTTTGCCGCCTGCTTCTACTGAATAGCACATGCTTTGCTTTAACTCTTCATGCGTCGTGCAGGTGTTGATAAAATCAAGGATTTCTTTTTCGACTTTAGGTAATTCTTTAGTAGAAAGCTGCTTCAACATTTAAGCTTCCTCCTCACCTGTAAAAGGGACTTCTTCCTCATCACTCATCATCTTAGTCAATGTTTTTTCTGCTTTCGTTAATGTGTCTTGGCATTGCTTGCTTAAAACCATGCCTTTTTGGAAGGCTTCGAGTGCTTCTTCTAGTGGCACGTCTCCACGTTCTAATTGGGTCACGATAGTTTCCAATTGCGTGATTGATTCTTCAAAGGTTGTATTTTTTTCCATCAGTCTGTTCCTTCCTCAATTTCTAGAATAGATGCTTTTACCGTTCCGTCAACAAAGTGGACCGTCATCTCTTTTTCTTTTAATGCTTTCACCGATCGGATCACACGCTCTTCCTGCGTAGTGTAGGTAAACCCGCGGCCCATAGTTTTTAATGGGCTTAGTAAATCAAGAGACGTGATGGCCTGCTGAACACGCCGTTGCTTACTTTCCAGATAGCCTTGCATTTGCTGCTGCAGTCGCTCTTGCAAATAAATCATCTGTTGCTGTGTTTGATGGACACGATTAATAGGATTTGCTTGTGCCAAACGATTGCTGTATTGCATCAATTCTCGTTCTCGCTGATTTACTAAGACTGTCATATTTTGCTGGAGCTGCTGTGTTAAGCGATCCAATTGAATACTTTGCGCCTCATATAAGCGATTGGGCTGTTTAAAAATATACGATTGCTGCAGCCGATCGAAGCGTTCTTTTTTTCGTTGCAGTTGGTGTAGAAACGCTTGCTCCAATCGTGCCTGTTTTTCTTTGATTCGTAAAATTTCTTCAGATAATACCGGCACCGCTAATTCCGCTGCTGCCGTTGGTGTTGCAGCACGTACATCTGCCACAAGATCTGCAATTGTTGTATCTGTCTCGTGGCCCACTGAAGAGATGATCGGGATCGGAGAAGCCGCGATCGCTCGTGCGACGCTCTCTTCATTAAAGGGCCATAAGTCTTCGATAGAGCCCCCGCCTCGACCAATGATCATCGTATCGAAATCCAATGATTCTGCTTTTTTGATATTTTTTACGATATCCGCTGCTGCTTTGTCTCCTTGGACCAACGTCGGAAATAAGACCAACTGAGCGATCGGATAGCGACGCTTCACAGTTGTAATGATATCTCGAATCACCGCGCCGCTTGGGCTCGTAATCACCGCAATCCGTTTTGGGTAGCGTGGCAATGGTTTCTTCGGTTGAGAAAACAAACCTTCTTTGTCTAATTTTTCTCGCAGTTCAGCTAACGCCTGATACAATGCTCCGACGCCATCAGGTTCCATGTGATCAATGTAGATTTGATAATTGCCGCTAGCCTCATACAATGCCACACGCCCGACTACCATAACCTTCATCCCCTCTTTGGGAGAGAATTTCAACTTTTGAAAGGCACCTTTAAACATGATCGCACTAATTTTAGAACGTTCATCTTTTAAACTGAAATATTGATGACTATTTGCACGCATACGGAAGTTAGAAATTTCTCCGGTCAAATAGACCCGCTCTAAATAGGGGTCTACGTCGAATTTTCGTTTGATATATTTGTTTAATGCACTGACCGTTAAGTACTCTTGTGCCATTTAAACACCTCTTTGCTATTTATGATCCGCTACTTGTCGCTCGCAGCACTCGACTGTTTGCTGCATCAGCATGGTGATCGTCATCGGACCCACGCCTCCTGGGACCGGTGTAATATAACTAGCGATTGGTTCAACTTCATCAAATTTCACGTCACCGATCAGTTTTCCATCTTCGTTACGATTCATTCCAACATCGATCACAACAGCACCTGGTTTAATGAACTCTTTCGTTACAAAATGTCCTCTGCCAATGGCAACAACCAAGATATCTGCCTTGCTAGCTACTTTAGCCAGGTCTTCTGTTTTTGAATGGGTCAATGTAACGGTTGCGTCTGCCCCTAACAGTAAAATCGCCATCGGTTTTCCTACAATATTGCTTCGACCAATCACGACAGCTTGCTTACCGGCTAATGGAATATCATACGCCTCAAACATTTTCATGATGCCATACGGTGTACATGGAATCGTATGAGGAATGCCCGCAAATAACCGCCCCATATTCATTGGGTGGAAGCCATCCACGTCCTTTAATGGATCGATGGCTAGCAATACTTTTTCTTCATTGATATGCTCTGGCAAGGGTAATTGTACTAAAATCCCATGGAATTCCTTTGCTTGATTGAATCCTTCGATTTCCTTGATCAGTTCTGCTTCAGTAATCGTCTCAGGGTAGCGTTTTACTTCGGAATGGATACCGATTTTTTTTGCTGCACGTTCCTTGTTTCGAACGTAAATTTGACTTGCGGGGTTTTCTCCGATTAATAACACGACTAATCCTGGATGGATTCCTTTTGATGCGAATGT
Source organism: Enterococcus sp. AZ048 (assembly GCF_051715125.1). Lineage (NCBI taxonomy): Bacteria > Bacillati > Bacillota > Bacilli > Lactobacillales > Enterococcaceae > Enterococcus > Enterococcus sp. AZ048. Next base: position 2,019,446 of record NZ_JBIOTD010000001.1, read on the forward strand.
TTTTACTTGTTCAGCTGTTTCTTGTTGCAATTTTTCTGCTAATTCTTTCCCATTAATAAGTTGTGCCACGTTCATTCCCCGCTTCTTTCTATAGTTTAAATGAAGCTGGGAAAAATAGCTAAATTAGCTATTTGCCCCAGCTTCATCGATCTCTTTCATTACATTAGATAAGATTCCATTAACGAACTTTCTAGATTGATCATCACTGAAAGTTTTGGCTAACTCGATCGCTTCGTTTAAGACGACACGATTGGGCACTTGAGTGTTGTACAACATCTCGTAGATCCCGATTCGCAGAATGATCAAATCCATCTTCGCAATTCGTTGAATCGACCAATTGGAACGCAGGTGCTTTTGGATAATGGTATCTAGCTCTGCTTGGTGTTCAACAACTCCGCCAACTAGTTCATCTAGATAGACCGGCACGAATTCTTCTTCGTCTTCACTGACAAATTCTTGTTGGTCAATACTCAAAGCATGATCAATGGCATCTTTTTTTGTTAATTCTTGATTGAAATCCAATGGGAATAACGCTTGTAAGGCCTTCTCCCGAATTTCATGACGTGACAATTCTTTACTCATTATTTTCCTCTTCATCATTGAATAATTCTTCTAACGTTGGTTGTTCAAGTTTTTCAGCGACAACTCCGACGACATGGATGTTCACTTCACTCAATGCCACATCTGTCATAAACAAGACTTGTTGTTTCACACGTTCTTGCATTGCCATAGCTACTTTCGGAACGGAAGTCCCGTAATCAAAGTAAGAATAGATATCAACTTTCAATCCATCTTCATCATTTTTAAGGTAGACACCTTTTCCGTGAGCCGCTTTTCCAAGCAATTCATTCACATTGCTTGCTAAAGAGCCGCGCATACCGTAGACACCGTCGACTTTTGAAGCCGCGATCCCAATAATTACTTCGATTACTTCTGGTGCAATAATAATTTCGCCAAGCTCAGGGCTCGCGCCTAAAACTAAATTCTTTTCATCTGCCATCTTACTCTCTCCTTACTCCTGCGAATGTAATTATTTTTCCTTTCAGAAAAATAATTCTGTTTGTCGTGCCGTATATCATTCTACTATACTTATCAATTCTTTAATTTCTTTGGATATCTCTTTACTTTTCTTTTATTTATTCTGCGAAAAGTAGAACTGACATCCTTACTCCTGCGAATGTACTTATTTTTCTTTTCAGAAAAATAAATCTGTTTGTCGTGCCGTATATCATTCTACTATACTTATCGATTCTTTAAATTTCTTTGGATACCTATTTACTTTTCTTTTGTTTATTCTGCGAAAAGTAGAACTGACATCCTTACTCCTGTGAATGTAATTATTTTTCCTTTCAGAAAAATAAGTTTGATACGTATCACTATCTATTTTCTATTGAACAGAACTGCTTTCTATGCACGAGAAACGTAACTGCCGTCTTGCGTGTTGACGATCAATTTGTCCCCTTGGTTTACGAAAAACGGAACGTTGACAGTCAGACCGGTTTCCATGATAGCTGGTTTTGATCCACCGGAAGAAGTGTCTCCTTTGATATTTGGTTCTGTTTCTGCAACTTGCAATACTACTGTATTTGGTAAATCAACACCTAAAACTTCATTGCCATACATAATGACTGTTAGTTCTGTGTTCTCTAATACATAAAGCATCTCTTCTGCCACTTGCTGCTTAGGCATTTCAATTTGTTCGTAGCTCTGCATATCCATGTATACGTAGTTGTCTCCATCATCATAGAGATACTGCATTTTTTTATTATCGATTTGTGCTTTCGCTACTTTTTCACCCGCGCGGAATGTTTTTTCTTGAACAGCTCCCGTGCGAAGATTTTTTAATTTTGAACGAACGAAGGCCGCACCTTTACCCGGCTTTACATGTTGGAAATCGACTACACGCCAAATGCCGCCGTCCACCTCGATAGTCAAGCCAGTTTTAAAATCGTTTACTGAAATCATGATACTTCCTCCTAATTCAATGAAAAGCAATCAATCTCTGTTTTATTAAGCTGTCAAAGAAATTGATTCCTTGCATAGTACCCCATCTTTACAGATTTGGTTCTAGTTTATCATTTCTTGTTTACTAACGCTACCACTACTCTATGACCACTGATTCTTTTTAATAAAACGTCTTGTTTAAAGAAGAAAAGGACTCCCCTATGGTGATCCCGCTCTAATTTATTTAGTAAAAATGTTATAGAATGATAAGTTCTTTTGGTGAGTGTGTCAATAGGCGACTTCCATCAGCTACGATCACTAGGTCGTCTTCGATACGCACTCCACCAAGCCCAGGTATGTAAATGCCTGGTTCATCCGTAATAACATTCCCGACAGCCAAAGCTTCTTCATTTGAGCGACTAACAGTTGGCCCCTCATGGATTTCCATGCCGATGCCATGACCTGTAGAATGTCCAAATGCGTCACCATATCCAGCTTCGCTAATGAACGTTCTGGCTACAGCATCTAACTGAGCACCAGTGACGCCAGGCTGGGCCGCTTCAATGACCTTCAGTTGCGCATTTAAGACGATTTGATATATATCTTTCAGAGATTGGCCTGGATCACCGATCGCAAAGGTCCGAGTAATATCTGAAACGTACCCCTGATAGACACAGCCAAAATCAAGAGTGATCATGTCCCCTTGTTCGATTACTTTCTCGCTGGCCACTCCATGGGGCAAAGCGGATCGTAAGCCGCTAGCCACGATCGTTTCAAAAGAAGTTCCGCTGGCGCCGAGTGATCGCATGAAAAAGTCCAATTGATTGGCCAACTCAATCTCGGTCATTCCCGGACGGATCATTTTCAAAACATGATCAAAGCCTTCGTCCGCAATCGCGCAGGCCTTTTCGATGATTGCGATTTCTCCCTCATCTTTTTGCTCTCGGAGTCGTTCGATCAGACCGCTGGCAGGCGCCAGTTCCGCATCAATCACCTCTTCAAAAACAGAATATTCCGCGTAGGTCACAAATGCATCCTCAAAACCAAGAACACGGATTCCTTCACGTTCCATCAGCTTGATAACTTCACCTACGATATCGCCTTGATGCTGAAGGATCGTCATTCCTTGAACTTGTTCACTTGCTTGCTCTGTGTAACGAAAATCCGTAATGAAAAAGGCTTCCTTTAATGTAATAAAAACCAAACCAGCCGTTCCAGTAAAATTCGTCAGATAGCGAAGATTGGCTGGACTTGTTACTAAATAGGCATCGATTCCGTCATTTTTCATCAATGCACGTAATTTCTCAATTCGTTTTATCATTCTAATCACCCATTTTCTATTATAACAAAGAGTGCCAAAAAACAGAACGAACACGATTAGAAAGAGAAATCTAACAAGGACGACCGCTCAAAAGATGAACGTTTCCAAAAAAGGACCAAAAAAAGAAGCCGAAAAATCGACTTCTAGCCTTCGTCACCGACGTCCTGTAAAGAACGAGACGACCGCTACTACTACAACTGCGCCTAGTATCGATGGGACTAAGGCCATCCCTGCTAAATGCGGTCCCCAATGACCAAAGATTGCTTGACCGATGTATGATCCTGCCAACCCTGCAATAATATTGAATAAGCACCCCATCTGTTTCCCACGTCCAGAAAGGCTGCCGCCGATCGCGCCAATGACTGCGCCAACAATTAATGTCCAAATCATAATGATCCCTCCATTTTTTTCGTCTTTCTTACATTCTTTTTCCTTTTATAGCCAAATACTTCTAACGAATGTCAATAGCAATAAAACGGTTTTTCCAAAAAGTTTCTCAGTTGTGAAACTCGAAAAAGTGTTGATTTAACAACGTTTATGGCATTGTAAGCGGCTAAACAGCGCCGCAAAACCCCTTTTTCTGACCTCCCTGTGAATAACTTTTTAGCGAGCCAGGTCTGAACGCAGTTTTATACTGTTCTTTTCCCAGTCGATTGCCCCAAGTTGATAAGGAAATGTCCCAAGCAAGGAGAAACTTCCTGCTTCTGGTACGTTGATCTTGTTCATCCGAGCACTGCCTTTTGCTAAATAGCCTGTCCCCAGCTTCAGCATGTCCTTCAGATTAAGGTTGCTGCCGGAGTATTCCTTGACTGTTCCGTAATTAGTCGTAATGGATGACAAACGCGGACGAACCGTTTTTCGTTTCATCAAGCGAATGATGTCTTCTTGTCGTTCAAATACGTCTATGCGTCCGTCCTGATCAATTTGATAGCTGATGTAGGCATCGATTTCTTCTAATGACAAACGATGCTCGCCTTTTGTAAAACGCTGCCCATTTTTTTGTGCGACGAATGTTTTATAGATGGTAACAGGCATTCTGCCATCTTCTTCCAGACCGGCTTCTTTCACCCCTAATAGGCTGTTTTCTTTTTTCAGAATCAAATATTTCTTTACTTCTATAGAAAAAGCAATTGAAAAATAGGACATGAATTTCTCGATGGGCACCTGCGTGTATAACTCACCTAGTGTCAGCTTTTGAATACGAATTTCTGGTGAAACACGCAATAGACTATTCACGCCGCTCGTCAAATCATACACGAAGAAGCTTGAATATTCGTGGTACTCAAATACAAATAACACTTTCATGACGATCTTCCTCTCTGTTTTAAGTGTATAAAAAAGTGGCTGAGAGTGCATCCGCCGAAAGTCTGAAAATTGCCTATCTATTTTAGTCATATTTTTCAATCAGTGATACAATAGATACGAAGAAAAATTGCAGCACTTATCCTTAAAAGAAGGGACCACACAATGAATACGATCAGTTATGTTGTTTTGGCGATGCTGATTCGCTCGCCTCTGACAGGGTATGAATTGAAACGCTTCTTAAATCTCTTTTGGGAAGCGCACCACAGTCAAATTTATCCAACTTTGAAGGAGCTGCGTAAGCAAGAGTTGATTGAGATCATCGACATTCCAGACGGGAAACGGAAAATTTACGATATTACCCCTACCGGAAAAGAATTAGTCAAAGAGTGGGTCTTTACCAAGAGTCACGCGCCTTCGCAAAAAGATGAATTTTTGGCAAAAGTTTTTACTATCTCAGCTTTGGATCGGGACACGTCTAAATTTTTGATCATGGAAAGAAAACAATATTATCATGAACAAGTGAATGATTACTCTAAAGTCTTGGCTAGCTTGGATGAGTTAGATGAGGAAGAGCGACGGAAAAACTTTGGCCGAGAATTGATCTTAGAACGGAAAATCCGATTAAGTAAAGAAGAACTTGCATGGTGTGACTGGGCAGAGGAGAAAATCGAAGCCTTTTTTGCGAAATAGATGGAAAAGCAGATCTTTTGAAGATCTACTTTTTTTTAGTCAAAATTTATATGTAAATTTATTTATGTAAATATTGACATAAAATGCAATTGTGATTACACTATGGAATGGAAAGTGGTGACTTAATGGAAAATTTAAATGAAAACAACGAGAATTTAGTAACAGAAAAGGAAAATGGCAGAGCTGCATACGTGGTTGCTTTTGCCTGCATGATCGCCTTCATGGGGATCGGCTTGGTCGATCCGATTTTGAACTCGATCGCCAAATCTTTACAAGCAACCCCTGCACAAACTACCCTATTGTTTACAAGCTATATGATGGTAACAGGGATCGTCATGCTCTTTACGGGTTTTGTTTCGAGTCGGATCGGCACAAAGAAGACCTTGATGCTTGGACTATTTATTATTATTTTATTTGCACTTTTTGCGGGATTATCCAACACAATCGATGCCTTGATTTACTTCCGGGCGGGCTGGGGATTAGGAAATGCGCTATTTATTTCAACGGCCCTCTCTGCGATCGTTAGTGTCTTAGTGGGGCAAACGGAAAAATCCATCATGCTGTATGAAGCTGCGATGGGCTTAGGGATGTCGATCGGGCCATTAGTTGGTGGTTCGCTGGGGTCCATTTCATGGCGTTTGCCTTTTGCGGGCGTGTCTGTGTTGATGATGGTCTCTTTCTTATCAATTCTGATTCTATTCAAAGAACCCAAGGGCGACAAAGAAAAAATAGCCTTTTTCGCTGGGGTCAAGGCGTTGAAAAACCACAAACTGCGTTCTGTTGGCTTGATTGCCTTGCTTTACAACTTCGGGTTCTTCACGTTATTGGCGTATGCGCCGTTTTTAATGCCTAACTTTTCTGAGATGGAAGTCGGCATGACGTTCTTTGGCTGGGGCATTTTGCTGGCGATCTCCTCGATTTTCTTAGCTACGCGCTTTGAAAAAATGATCGGAACTTTTTACACCTTGATGATCGGTTTTATCGGTTTTGTCATTTGTTTATTGTTAATGGGAATCAATGCGGATACCCCTTCATTAGTAGCCGCAGCATTGATCGTCGCTGGTTTCTTCCAAGGAATCATCAATACCTTGATGACGACGATCGCAATGGAGATCCCAGGTATCAAACGCAATATTGCTTCTTCCACGTATAGTTTCGTCCGCTTCTTCGGTGGATCGCTGGCACCTTTTGTTGCTGGTTTGATCGGTGCGAAATTCGGCGGAAATTATACCTTCTACTTTGCTAGTGCGATGGTCTTTATCGGAATCGTCCTCGTCTTTGTTCATTCTCAGTACTTTGAAACAGTTGAAGAGGAAGAATTAGAAGAAAATGCATAAAAAAAGAGCGGATTCGCTCTTTTTTTTATTTTAATTTACTTGCGGCCTCTTCATCCAAAATGATGGTCAAGTTGGGGTGCAGGCGTAAAACAGAAGCCGGCACGTCTTCGGTGATTGGTCCTTCCAAAGCCTGCTTAATGATCTCCGCCTTCTTTTCACCATTGGCAATCAGCACCAGCTCTTTGGCTGCTAAAACCGTCTGTGGTCCAAAGGTTATCATTTCTTCCCCCGGCTCGTATGGCGTGGCGCCATCTATGAACGTGTACAATTCATCGTCTGGATCAATCGGTACGCGATAAACACCGTAATCGAAGGCTGTGAATTGGGGAAGATTTCCACAGAAATGTCCGTCGCCGCCGATCCCCATCAAAACAAGATCCAAGCCGCCGTCTTCAGCAATCTGATGATCGTACCCCTGATAATTGCCCGCATGGAGCACTTCGATATTTTCTTCTTCGATCCCTAACGGATGGAAAAGTTCTTCTTTCAAAGCTTGCATCGTTAACCCGTCTTCCTGCCCTTTTAACGAAACCTCGTCAAAATTATAAAAATGGGCCAAGCTCTTATCAAACGTCACTTGCGTTAAACGCTCTGCTAAAATCTCATACGCACGCTTCGGGGAAGAACCCGCAGTCAATGCGAGGTTTACCCGGCGATTTTCTGCCCATTTCAATAACACAAGGTCCGCGGTCACTTGACTTAATGTTTCATAATTATTAGTGATTAATAGCTTCATTTGAACACCTGTCCGTTTCTTTTTTATTTTATCTCCAGCAATAAATTGAAGGTTTCTCTGGCTTTTTCTCAACTTGGTACTTTTTCTTTGCTGGGCATTTTTAAAATGCAGGTTTGAGGGCATACCTCGATACAGTCGCCGCAATTGATACAGGCCTCTGGATCAATCACTGCCACGTTGTTTTCCATCTTGATTGCCTTTTGCGGGCAGGCTTTCACACAGCGGTTGCAGGTGATGCAGCCCACATCGCAGATTTTCCGCACCCCGCCTCCTTTGTCTTGATTGGAACAGGCGACGATCGCGGTATTCTCCGCGGGCAGCATCGCGATAAGGTTTTTAGGGCAGGCCTGAATACATTTTAGACAGCCGACACATTTTTCAGCGTCGATCTTGGCGACCCCATCCACGACATGTAAAGCATCATATTCACACACTGCTTCGCAATCCCCAAACCCCATACAACCAAAGCGGCACGCCTGCGGACCGCCAAAAATCTGATTGGCTCCACTACAGGTCGGCGTACCCGTGTAATCCATTTTACTGTTGGTATATTCGCAAGTCCCATTGCAGCGTACAAAGGCAGCGATTTTCTCTATATCCCCTACCTCCACACCTAGAATCTCCGACAGCGCCTGGCGAGTCACCGTTCCTCCCGGTGTACAGTTAGTCGCCCCGGCTTCGCCTTGAGCCATCGCCTTAGCATAGCCGTCACAGCCGGAAAAACCGCAAGCGCCGCAATTGATCCCCGGCAAAGCTTCACGTAAAGCCTCTTCTTTCTCATCCGCTGGTTTATGAAAGATGATCGTCGCAAGCGAAAGAATGACCCCTGCGATCAACCCCATACTGCTGACAATGCCGATGGGTATCATGATTTCTGTCATTTTTCCACCCCCTATTTGAACAATCCTTCTGCCAAGCCGGCAAATCCTAGAAATGACAACGCGACGATCGCGGCTGCCACCAATGTTATCGGCAGTCCTCGCAAGGCTTCTGGAATATCATTGCCTTCGAGACGGCCGCGTACGCCAGCGAAAATCACCATTGCTAACAAAAATCCGATGCCTGCCGCAAAGGAATTGACCATGGATTGCATAAATGTGTAGTTTTTTGAAAAATTCAAGATGGTGACTCCCAGCACTGCACAATTCGTTGTGATCAGCGGCAAATAGATGCCCAGTGCATTGTATAACGGGGTCATGTAGCGCTTCATCACGACCTCCACTAACTGAACCAGTGCAGCGATCGTCAAAATGAAGACGATCGTTTGTAGATAATCCAATCCTAAGGGCACGAGTAACGCATCGTAAATCGGATAGGTCACTAGTGTCGCCAATACCATGACAAAGGTCACCGCCAGCGACATACCAACGGCGGTATCCAACTTTTTGGACACGCCGAGAAATGGACAAATGCCTAAAAATTGAGACAACACAAAATTATCCGTCAAAATGCCTGCAACTAAAATCGTCACAAACGCCTGCATCACTCATCACCCGCCTTTTCTTCACACACGACGGTGCACGCCTCCGCGATCGGACAAGCGTTACAATCAAGTTCTCTTGCTTTTCGGTCGCTTAGTTTATTGGCTGCCATGACCAGCATGCCGAAAACAAAGAACCCGCCTGGCGGCAGCAGCATGATCGTCATAGGCGGTATGACACCTGCTGTGATCGGAAAACCTAAAATGGTTCCACTGCCCAGCAATTCACGTATTCCCCCCATACAAAGAAGGGTCATGGTGAAGCCGACGCCCATCCCCAACCCATCTAAAGCGGAATGAAGAACCGCGTGGTCTTTGGCATAGGCTTCTGCACGTCCTAGAATGATACAGTTCACAACGATCAAGGGCAGATAGATCCCCAATGTCGCATCCAGTGCAGGGGCCAATGCTTTTACGATCAATTGAACCACGGTGACAAATCCTGCGATAATGGTTATAAATGCTGGAATCCTGACACGATCAGGGATCACCTTCCGCAACAGTGAGATCATGACGTTCGAGCCTAAAAGCACGACCGTCGCTGCCACTCCCATTCCCAGACCGTTGATGGCAGAGGTGGTGATCGCTAATGTTGGACACGTTCCTAAAGTCAGCCGCAGAACGGGATTTTCGCTGATCAATCCTTTGCTAAAAATGGCGGATGCCTTTTCTTTTTCCATTCCTTCTCCCCCTATTTCTCTGACTGGGCTACTTGCTCAAACAACGCAAGCGCTTCTTTGACGGATGCAGCTACGGCGTTTGAGGATTTCGTGGCTCCAGTTACCGCTTCGACTTGGTTTTTGTTTAATGGGTCCGTCTTTACTACTTCAAGCGAGTCATCCATGCCGTCAAATTGATCAATAAAATCTTTTCTTGTAACGTTTTGCCCCAGACCGGGTGTTTCATTCGATGCATCCAGAACGTCGACAGCCGTGACTTTCCCTTCTTTGACAGCACTCATGACACGCACATCGCTGCCATAGCCATACGCTTTTGTCACAAAAAGATAGCCGACCGTCGCTCCTGCTGTATCCAAAGCTTTATAGCCCTGATTGTCCTTTGGTACGCTGATTTCTTTAAAGCTCTCGGCATCAATCAACTGGCTCATCACCTGTTGGGTCTGCGCCCATTCTTGCTTGGCGATCCGCTCTTTGAACACTGCCCGTGTCCCAGCGACTGCAAACGTGATCACTAAACAAATGATGAACAAGCACAAGGCGTCACTAAAAATGACTTTGGCTTTTGATTGCTTCATTTCACCTTTGCCTCCTCCCCAAAAACCTTCGGAATCGTCAAATTCTCAATGTGGGGAACCAAGATATTCATTAATAAAATGGCATAGGAAACACCTTCCGGCAATGCCGCGTAAAAGCGGATCAGCACCGTAACGATCCCACAGCCGATCCCAAAAATGACCTTTCCTTTTTTTGTTATTGGCGAGGTCGTGTAGTCCGTCGCCATGAAAATCGCGCCTAATAGCAACCCGCCTGACATCAATTGGTAGAGGGGCTGACCGCCTAATAACGTAGATAAAATACCGACAGTCCCAATAAAGCAAAGTGGAATAAGCGGTGAGATCACTTTCCGAACGACTAAATACCCGCCGCCTAGCAGTAAAGCGGCTGCGCAGGTTTCCCCCAGACTTCCTGAGCGAATGCCTAAAAACATATCAAGTAGTGATGGCAGCTCTTGCCCTGTTTGAGCGGCTGAAAAGTAGGTGGCTGACGAGATCACGTCTGGTCGGAACATATAGTAGTTTAATGGCGGCTGCCACGTACTCATTTGAGGGGCAAAAGACATCATCAAAACGATCCGGGCAGTGATCGCCGGATTGACAAAATTCTGTCCAACGCCGCCGAAAAATTCCTTCACGATCACGATCGCGATCACACCACCTAGAACAGCCATCCAGAACGGCAATGTCACTGGGAGATTCAATGCTAACAAGATGCCTGTCACAACAGCAGTCAAATTGGAGAGGGTATCTGGTTTTTTTAAAATTTTTCGTGTGAGGTATTCACTGGTGACACAAGCGCTCACCGTTACGACGACCAAGAGAAGCGCACGAAATCCAAAAATAACCGTTGCCGCAATGACCGCTGGGAGCAATGCAATGATCACATCCAGCATGATCGAACGGGTATTGCGCCCGCAGTGAAGATGGGGTGAGATAGAAACTGGTAATTTAGTCATTTAGCAGCCTCCCTTTCCAACTGTTTCCCCTGCTTCATCGTCTGTACGAGCCGTCGCCCAGCAGGACAAACAAATGCGCAGCAGCCACATTCCATACAAGCCGAGACCTTCAGCTTTTTCAAGCCGGAGACATCCTTGTTTCGTGTGCAGCGTTCGATTTGCACAGGTAATAAAGACATCGGACACGCTTCTACACAGCGTCCGCAGCGTATACAGGGAGATTCCTCTGGTAAACGTTCCGCTTGAGACAAAATGGTGATGGCATTGGTTTGCTTGGTGATGGGCAGTTCTACTGAAAACTGAGCTACCCCCATCATGGGACCGCCTAAAATCACTTTGCTGGGCTCATCGATCAGCCCTCCGCAGCAGGCGATCACCTCGCCCATGGGTGTCCCCACAGGAACAACGATATTTTTAGGCTCTGGAACATTTCCATCCACCGTGATTCGCTTATGGGTCAAGGGCATGCCGGTCTCGACGTATCGCTGCAATAAGGAAATGGTCGAGATATTCAGGATCAGGCACCCGACCTCTGAAGGCAATTTCCCAGGCGGGATTTTCCGTCCTGTCGTCGCGTAAACGAGCATTTTTTCAGCTCCTTGAGGGTACAGTGACGGGATCTCCATCACGGTGATCGCCGGGTCTCGGTCCGCCAGTTCATTCAAATGATCCCGCAGCCTTTTTAAGCCCTTTGGTTTGTTGCTTTCAATGCCGACGACTCCGCGGGTGATCTTCAAATGCTTCATGACCATCTGCATCCCTGCGATGATCCGCTCCGGATACTCGAGGCTTTCACGATAATCGGAGGTAATGAAGGGTTCGCATTCCGCGCCATTGATGACCAATGTGTCAATAGGCGTGTCGTCTTTCACAGCCAATTTGACGTGTAAGGGAAATCCTGCCCCGCCGATCCCGACGACTCCGCTCTCTCGCGCAGCCTTCAATAACGCTTCCTTTGAATCGATCGCGACTGGCTGAGGGTCTGGAAAGACTACCGGCAAGCCATCGCTGGCAATATGGATCGCATCGCACATCTGTCCGTTTGCCATCAGAACGGGCTTGATCCCTTTCACTTTTCCTGAAACGGATGCATGGATCGGTGCGGAGACAAAGGCCTCAGAATCCGCGATCTTCTGCCCCACAGTGACGCTATCGCCCTTTTTTACCAGCGGGGTACAGCGGCCTCCGATGTGCTGCTGCATCGGCAAAGTAACGAGTTTCGGCGGCACCATAAAAACGCTTTCAAATTCAGCTGTATGTTTATTATGCGGGACCTTCACGCCCCCCTTGAATGTTGCGATTGCTTTCGTTAATGCTTCCATAGACAAACCTCCCCTGTATCTATTCGTGTTCTATGTTAAGTATCATTTTAGAACGCTGCCTTTTCAAGTCCGATTCTACTGATTTTCACCCAAAATACTCCTTAAAATCGGATAAAATGAATTATTTTTCGAGAGAAACTTGCGTATACTCTTTTTTGATACTTTGGACGATTTTTTGTTTCAAAAAGACAATTCACAAACTTTATCGATTATTTTGTAAGAATATCCTTGTATTTATGATAGCATAGCGAAAAACAAATGTAATTATTTTTCACATAGTCTAGAAAAATTCTCCTTATTTGGGATGATTTACCCACAAAAAAAGCACCTAGAAATCTAGGCGCTTGTGTCGGATTTTTTAAGGGGTGGCAGATATGGTCCATCTGAGTGTCGTTTGATAACTTCCCGTTTGCTTTGGTGTATTTTTTGCTACAAACAATTGGAACTGGTTCAACGGCAGTTCTACATAGCCCGGGGCGGTCGTACTGCCAAGTGTCATGAGCGTGATCTGATTTCCCGGTGCGAGCTGGACCGTTTGATTAGAGACGCCTGTGTAATTCTGGAAATTGGTGTTCCATGCCCCCACCATCATATTCATACGCGCATTCGCTAGATTCTTTTGTCCGCTCGACCAGTTCGTGGCTTGTGAGACTTTTAATTGCCAAGATTTGGCGATGGTCCGAGTATCCTCTATTCGAATCTTTCCAGTTTGAAGCGGATTGGCGTTGCTGCCGTCAACGTGGGCATTCCACGTTTCATCTACTTTTGTTTGGATGGGGTGACTGCCGAAGTTCAAGTTGGTTGGAAGTCCTTCACTCTTCATGACTACTGAGCCTGCACTAAAATAAAGGTTCGTGCTCCCGCCAAAATTGCTCAGCAATTGAATCGTCAGATCATCTGTTTGTACGATCCCTCCGCGAACGATAGCCGCGTAATCTTGTGTCATCCCTGTCGGACTTGTTACAAAAGTTGGGATCGAAACCGTTGTTGAGCCTAGGATCGATGCGGAAACAAGATTGGTGCTGGTGGTTGAGTTCGGATTGGCTAATGCAGTGATCAAGCCGTCAACGCTGGATAACACGGAGGTGAGGATCGCCCCTATCAGTCCCAGCGGCAGCGTATTGAGCACGTTCTTCAAGTCGACCAACCGATTCGACAACGTACCTGTTAGTATCGGCAGCAGCCCTTGACTGATATTGACACCAAGCAAAGTGGCAGATAATTGCTCCGTCGTGATCGGCAGATTTTGGTTTCCATAGTTTTCATTTTTTAGGTTATTGATCGCTTGGTTCAGGCTGTTCAAGGGTGCCTGTAAGGACGGGTTCAAAAACAATAAGCCATTAATAGTAGAAACCAGTGTCGACAACAACCCCAAAAGACTGCCCACCGGCAAATCCGCCAACGGAATCGTTACAGTCGTGGTGACCATTGAAGACCCATTGGGCGTCACTTTTCCTGACAACGGCGATGGCACAGAGATGAGTGCATACTTTTTACCCGTTTTGATCAGTCCTACGCCAGTCGTTGTCCCGTCGATCGTAAAAGTGACGGGTTTTTGACTGACATTCAGATACGGTGCGGCGGCGGTCGTTCCACTAGAGTTCTTCACCTGTGTCGTTGCAAATAAATCGACGGACACTGCGCTGACTATCAGATTTGAACTCGCCAAAAATAGAAAAATGGCGCTTCCTACGAGGCACAGTTGATAGAAGAAACGCGCACATTTCTGCCTCATGTTGATTCCCCCTTTTTTATTACATCTGTTATATCTGTCAAAATTTTCTTTTTCAAGAAAATAATCGGTTTTACGATATTTACGCTTCAAAAACTACGCTATTTTCACATACCCATAGCTGTTTTTGTTGTGTAAACCCTTTCTTTTCGACTCTCTCTCCATTTATTAAAACAAAAAAATTAAAAATAAGAAAAATATTTTGCTTAATTGTGAAGATTGTGTGAGTACTATAGTGGTCTTTTTTTTGATGTAGGCGCTATAATCGCTTCATAAGGTTCATACTCTTTTCTGCGCAGAAAATGAGGGGTCATTTTTTCATTTGGACTGAGAAAGGAGGAGCAAATTGAAGAAACGGATACTCGTCATCATCGCCTTCTTGTCACTCTTCGTTGTTCTTTCTCGACAGACCGAAGCCGAAGCAACTGTCACCAACGGGAAGGTCCAATACTATTACGAGAGCAGTACCGCAATCAGCAATAGTTCGGCTAATTCAACATCAGAACCATCGTCTAGTACCACTGCTGATTCCCACCATTCTACGACGAGTCATGGGAACCAGACAGACAGGCCGACCGCACCCAGTCAAAAAAACAACGTTACACGTTCTGGAATAACACGTTTTCTACAGACAAATGATCAACGGAATATTTTTTTAAGTATCATTGGACTATTGATACTCGTCATTGCTTTTTTGGGATGGCGACTCGTTAAAAATAGGAGGAAAATGAAATGAAAAAACAAGCGGCATTCGTCATCGCCGGTCTTTTTGTCGGCGGCTTATTCGCATTCTCCACTGGCGCACATGCAGTAGATACGACAGGAACGGTGGATTACACATCCGGCAATATCAACTTTGACCCGCAAGATCCGGACGATCCAAGTGCTTCATTGCCAACGAGCCTCAACTTTGGTTCACATCCGATTCAGACCAAAACAGCAGAAACGTGGACAGCCACCTCAGATGGTGTCCAAACGTCACCTATAACGACAGGGAAAGTCGCCGTCAGCGACAATCGTGGAGAGGCATCCAGTTCAGGATGGGCGATAAAAGTCGCACAGCCAGAAGCCTTCAAGGCTGGTGAAAAAGAACTCACCGGGGCTTCTCTTTCCTTTACCGTCGGAGAGCTGACCAATAACGTAAATTCGTTGCCAACAGGAGAAGGGATCGCTAATGACAGCACCTATAACCTCCTCGTAGGACAGACAGGTTCTGTCATCACCGCTCAAACTAATCAAGGCGCTGGTGAAACGGCGCTGCCGATCACGAAGTTTACACTCGGTGTGCCAGCGAATACTGCTAAAACCGCAGCACAATACCAAACAACTGTAGTCTGGACATTCTCAGCTACACCAAGCTAAAAAACAGAAGGATGTCCCGTTTGCAGCTGCACTTACTGAGAAAGTGGCGATCAGCTGTCAGATACGAGACCTCGTTCTTTGATTTAAAAAAAGGGGAAAGATTATTGAGAGAGACTCTTCCATTACGCGGAGAATACAATTGAAGTAAAGGAGAGAGAAAATGCTGAAGAAGCAATTACACAGAGCTATACGGGGCGTGTTCCTCATCCTGGCCTTTTCATTTTTACCAATTGTCGCTCATGGAGAGTCATTGGACAGCTTCGATGCGGTGATCCACCCTTCGGAGCAGCAACTAGACAAAAATCAGCTTTATTATGATTTACAATACCAGCCAAATGAAGAAGAACGCTTGACGGTCACGCTGGCCAATCGAACGGCGGAGCCCATCAAGCTCAAGGCTGCCTTCAATCGTGCGGTCACTAACAGTTTGGGGGTCGTTGAATACTCGGGGATGAATAAAGATGAGAGTGCTTTTGGTCCCTCTATCACCGACCACGTCAAGCTTAGCGACCAAGAGATTGATTTAGCTGGAAATCAATCCAAAGATATTTATTTAGATGTCCACATGCCAAAACAAGAATTCGACGGTGTCTTAGCCGGCGGACTGTATTTAGAACAGCTTTCTGATAAAAAAGTCGACGGGAATATCAAAAATGTGTTTTCACGAGAGATCGCTGTCTTGCTACAAAATAAGACCAGCGAAGTAAAACCAGAGTTGAACATCACCAAAGCGGAAGCAACTCAAGCAAATAACCGCAACGCCGTGATGGTCACGATCGACAATGAAAAAGCAACCTACGTCAAAAATGTCGCCATCGATTATGAAGTAGAAAAAGATGGCACAGCGATCACAAAAGCGAAGAAGGAACAGCTTTCGATCGCACCAAGCAGCCGCTTCCCATTCTTAATTTTAATGGACAATACAGAATTCACACCTGGTACCTACACGGTCAAAACGACTGTCACTGCTGGTGATCAGAAATGGCGCGCCAGCCCGACATTTACGATTAATCGTGAAGAGGCGAAACACTACAACGACAGCGATGTCTCGATCGAAGAAAAAACGACCCCTCCCTGGATCTGGGTCGGCATCGCCGTGATCCTCATACTGATCGCTGTCGTCATCTTCATGTACAGCAGAAACAGACGCTTAAAGAAAAAATTAGATGGGAAATAGCTGGCTACTTAAAAGGAACCTCTCTACACTTGCTGAGGGGTTCCATTTTTATTGCCGCCATTCTCACACCCTTTCAACTAAAAAGAGCATCCAAGACTATCAAAGATGCTTGACTTACCCAACAAAACAAAATACTATAACTTATAGTAGTCTACTCGATAATACTTGTACATATACTATAAACAAACAGCATAGAAAGAGGGTTTTGTGATGCGGACGATTGATCTGATTGTTTTGGGTATTCTAAAAAAAGACTCTTTGAGTGCCTATGATATCCAAAAACTTATTGACTATCGGAATATTTCTCAATGGGTAAAAGTCAGCACCCCGACAATCTATAAAAAGATGCTGCAATTGGAAAAGCAAGGGTACGTCAAAAGTACCTTGAAGAAGAATGGAAAAATGCCGGAGAAGGCCGTCTATTCACTGACTAAAAAAGGCAAGACTGAATTTGAGAAATTAATGCTTGGAATCGCTGCCCGACCCATGACTATTTTTCTAGACTTCAATGCCGTCATCCTTAATCTGGACAGTTTGTCTTCAGCAGATCAAAAAGCCTGCATCAGTATCATCGAAGCCAATGTTAAAAAGATGAAGCAGCGGTTGAAAGATGACATCGCTGATAGTAACGATTCTGCTGATATCCATGACGCCGGGAAAGCCGTTATGCAGCAGCAATATCTTTTAGCTGAGGCGATTGAAAAGTGGATTGAAGAAATTAAGAAGAGTCTTTAGCTTGCCTCGATTGATAGAAAGCAATCAGAAGATGAAACGGATTGATCCAAGTTGCCGATTCGATTAAGGAATCATCGGATTGAAACGTCTTTCCAGAATTGGCAATAGAAGGAATTGTCGTAGCTGCGATCACTAGGAACCCGTCCCCTGGACACTGGTCGGATTAGCGGATGAGTGAAGAATAAATAGGACGTGACACGGTGTTAACCAAATACTTCTACGAAAAAGTCTCTAGAAAAATTTAGAGGCTTTTTATTTTGTATGGTGTTAAAAGAAACATCGACCCTTTAGAAATCAATAGCGCATTGTCCGCCAACCAGTTTGACCTATCAAGTAAATCTTGTTACACTCTAATTGACCTAACAGGTAAAGGAGTGATCACTTTGACTGAACTCAATACGGATGAACCAAAGATTCAACGTATTTTGAATGCGGCGTTGAGGGAATTTTCACAGCGAGGCTATGACGAGGCTTCGACCAATCGAATTGCTAAGGCTGCTGGAATTTCGAAGGCGTTGATGTTTCACTATGTAAAAAGCAAAGAGGAATTGTTTCTACTCTTGCTGGATTATTGCCAAAAGACAATGACTGATGACTATTGGGATAAACTGGATTGGCAGGAAACGGATATCTTTAAGCGCCTGCTGCAATCTTATACGTTGCAGATCGACTTGATGAAAAAGCATCCGTGGATTTTTGATTTTACCAATTTACAAGTCGAAACGAAGTCAGCAGTGATCAATCAAAAAGTAGCACACAAGGCCAAACAACAGCCCTCCTATTGTGCAGAGGATGTATTTGATGCTATCGATGAAACGAGCTTTCGGACCGGACTTGATGTTGTCCGTTGTAAGCAGTTGATACTTTGGGGAAATATTGGGTTTACAAATGAGATAGTGGAGGAAATAAAGAAGACTGATTACGATCAGCTCGATTATCAAGCGATCACCGATAAACTGACTCAGTATCTGGAAGATCTTCGAAGCGTTTTTTATGAGGAATAATTGAGGGATGCCTGATGAAAAGAATCCTTATTTTACCTGGTTGTGTCCTAATTTTCTGGATAGTCCCCTCGTCACTTGCAAGCAAAAATAAGCCGCCACAGAAAGAAGGTTCCGTGATGGAGAAAGCAGTCACTATTGAATTTCCTCTACGGGGAGAATGGTTTACGGAAACAAGCCCGGCGGATCGTGTTCCGAGTCACGGGACAGATCGATTTGGCTTGCGTTATGCGTTTGATTTCATTCAAAAGGATCAGAAAGAGGCTTCGCATACTGCAAATTCAGCGAACTATCTTTTTGGCGGTATTCCGCTGGATCAGTATTATTGTTTTGGTCAGCCGGTCTATGCGCCGTTTGCCGGCGAAGTCGTCACCGTGAAGAATAATACTCTGGATGGTGAAAAAGCCTCGTGGCTCCATGATCAAACCACGGCGATTCGTCATTCTCTCTTCTTCAATCCAGCGCGTGACAGCTTTGAACGAATCGCAGGAAATTATGTCGTCCTCAAACAAACCGCAGGGATTTATGCGGCCTTTTGCCATCTGGAAAAGGATTCGATCGCGGTTAAGGAAGGACAGACGATTCAGCAGGGTGCGCTTCTCGGCAACATCGGGCATTCAGGAAATTCCACGGAGCCGCATCTGCATTTCCAGTTGATGGATTCTGAGAGCATCAAGACTGCAAATGGTCTGCCCTTGGTATTCGAGCGTTATGAAAAATTCAACGGTACCTCCTGGGAGAGCGTCCATCAGCAAATTCCCGCGGCTGGCGAGCGGATTCGCTCTCTGAATTAAAAGCTGACAGAAATTAGGTGAAATCCTTGGAAATGAATCATTTATATAAACCTCAGCGTCGACAGGACCTGAGAGATTGGTTAGCAGACCATGCTGCTTCTGAAAAAGAATGTTGGGTCGTGATCGATCGAGCGCAGGCAAACCTGACCTACTTAGATGTCGTAGAAGAAGCTATTTGTTTCGGCTGGATCGACAGCACAAAGAAAAAGCTTTCTGAAACGGAAGTCGCACAACGGCTGTCGCCTAGATCCAAAAAGAGTCAATGGACGGAGCTGAACAAGGAACGTGCCCGTCGTTTGATTTATTTAGATCAAATGACCGAACTCGGTGAAATGCGCTTGCCTGATCTTTCTCCGGAACGTTTCGTGATTGATCCGCGGATACTTCGGGCCCTTGAAGCAGATTCAGAGATTCAGCAGCATTTTGCACGCTTCCCAGAACTCTATCAACGAATCAAGATCGACAATATACAGCGCTACGCCGCAGACAACGAACTGTTTGAACGGCGGCTGGAGAAATTGCTGACCAGCACCAAAGCAAATAAACGATACGGCGCTTGGGACGACAATGGCCGCTTGAGCAGCTACAAAAAAGACTCCTGATCGCCCATACAGAAGGAAATCTCATGATTTGCTTCTGTTTATTTTTTCTCTCGGTCCAAGTGTCGGCTTTTTCGTAGCCTATCTGGCGGACTTTCCTTCCCCAGCGGTTTTCCTTCCTCTTTCAGCTTGATGAGCAGTCGGAACCTCAACGGATCTGTCCCTTCAACGACGCTGATATCCTCTAGCTCGCCTCCCTGCGGCAGCATCCTTAATACTAAGGACATGGCTTCTGCTTCCGAAACTTCTGCAGGAGCAATTCCCGCTGGAAACGCGAAGAGCTGCTGCAAAATCCCTGGCTTGACCATTCGTTGTTCTAAGATCAATTCCTTCGGGTCACGAATATCCTGAATTGACCGTTTCACCGGAGCTATTCTTTGATCTAGAGCAGTCTCCGTCAATTCCTCTGTTTCTTCATGCGTTCTATCAAAAATCGGTGTAACGATTCGTTCAACAAATTTGGCCCCGACCACTTTTTTAAACAAGCCGACGCCGTCTTTCTCGAATAGATCCAGCGCCGCAAATTTTTCCAAAGAGGCTTTGATCTCATCGGCTGATTTGTTCGTATCTGGGTCCTTCACACTTAAACGATGGTGTTTTCCTTCGCTGTTCTCAAATGTCGCTGCTAATCTTATCATGTACCTTCCTCCTTTTCCTTTTTATAGTCTGGCCTCAAGAGCCGGCGAATCCTGCTAATGGTTCTTTGACAACTTGGGTATACAAGCCTTGGAGCTTCTCAGTAAGAACCGTCTTGATCGCCAGCAGCCGTAGTGATAATAACCGCCATTCCTCTTTTTCGAAATAGTCTTTGAAATAGACCGCGTAACGGCGCAAAGCACGTGTCGTTTTGGTTCTCATAAAAAGATGGCGGACCAAATCCTTCAGAAAGAAGGCAAAATCGGATTCTCCCAATTCGTCACGGACTTGAAGCGCTATCAATAGTTTGATCGTTGCTTTCTCATCACGACTTTCTTGATAAAAATCGGCGGTGCGCTTTTCCAATGTTTTTCTGGATAATGAAAATAATTGCTGTGGTGTAAGTTGGTTTTCTGGCATAGTACAATTCCCTTTCTTTTTTAACGGAGTGGTGATCACGCCATGACTATAATACCGATAATTTGCTCTTGTCAATCCGCAAATTTGCCAAATCACGTTTTCACAAGCGGAATGCCGTGCTGTGACTGGGCTGTAAAAAAAACAAATTTAATTTTCACGTTTAAACTCAAAAAATATTTTTATTTTGCATAGTTTATTTTTTGTTTCTAGGCAAAACTAGCGTAGAATGAGCCTATATATTGTCTTAAGGAGGGGTTAAAATGGAGAACTATACCATCCGAATCGATGTTCCAGAAGTCGAAGAATACTTGGCGCTGCGTCAAACTTGCGGCCTGTCTGCCAGAGGAAAAGAAGCGAGTAAGATCGGGTTGAGCAACAGCATCTACTCCGTCATCATTCGCAGAAGCGCTGACCAAAAACTGGTGGGAATGGGGCGAATCATCGGTGACGGCGGGACGACCTATCAAATCGTCGATATCGCCGTGCTTCCGAAAGAACAGGGACAGGGACTGGCAAAGGAGATCATGAAGCTGTTGATGACGCATATCCATAATGAGATCGATCCGCAGGCGTATATCAATCTGATCGCGGATCGCCCAGCAGATGACCTCTATAAACAGTTTGGCTTCGTTGAGACTGCACCAGAAAGTTTAGGAATGTATTTGAAAAGATAAAAGACAGGATTCCTCGAAAAAAGGAATCCTGTCTTTTTAGTTTACTTTGTGAATACCACAAATCCTGGTAGTTCGGGGTGATCGATCACGACCCCTTCATGGATCTTGCGTGCCAGCCAGAAGATCATCAGATCCCCCGCCGCCATGAAGATATTGAAGGCAGAAAGCAGGATCAGTTCCGTGTTTGGAAAAATCAGCGAAAGTAAAAATGTCCCGCCTCCAAGCACGACCACCGGTGCCAAGACACCGATCTTATACGCTTTCATTTCTAACGCCTCTTTGCAATGGCAATAGGGCATTAATTCCTTGACGTTAAACCCAAAAGTAATGCTTTTCATTTTCTTTTTCGCGTAATTTGCCCAAGCCAATCCATGAATCAGCTCATGAACAGGTATCGAAATGAAAAAGCATAGAATGAATAAGGAAAAGTTGATTTCCCATAACGGTGATGCCTCCGCTCCCCAGCGCCAAAAATAACCAACCACAACAAGCACAATGAACGGCACCGGAAGCAGCATCATCAATGTGCTCCCTTCCTTAGCTGAAAACGTCTTGTCTTGTTTATGGTAGTTCTTTTCCTGCATCTCCTGACAGATCGCGTCAAAGGTCTCGTACTTCTTTCCCTTCGTGCGCCTACTCTTTGTTTCCATAGCTACCCCCATTTCCTATGTTCCCACATAGTTTCCCCTTTATTTTTTAACACCCTTTCAACTATCATAGCCGCTTCCCCTTGTTCCGTCAAAGTTCCTTCAATTTCAGTATCATTAGTAGGTTTCTTTTTCTGACTGTTTCCAACAAAAAACAGCTAGAAATCTTGTCGAGGAAGATCCTAGCCGTTCTCTTTATAGCGTTTTAAAAAAATCCTTTGCAACACGTTGTCAACTGTCTAAAAATCCTTCAACCTGTGCATCTGCTGAAAGAGTCTCTGACAATTCTCTCCACAAATGACCAACTTCCTACAGGTGGCTCTCACGACACGTTTTATCACCAATTTATATAAAAACTAGTATCCCTCACCGATAGTATACTGGATTGCAGATGTGTTGACGGTTCCCTTTTTTTATTTTTTTATAAATAGTTGGTTTTTATAACCAAATGAGTTATTTTTATTCGTGTTGTTTTTTCTTCTATAGTTTCTGGTTGATTTTCTCGATTTCTTGTTTGTATTTTAGGTAATAAAACATCCAGATACCAAAAAAAACAACGAAAAAGGACAGTGAAGCCGAGAAAATGATCTGCCATTTGAAGGGAAACCAGTGATTGATCCTAGCCACGATCAAAAAGGCAAGAAAGCTTCCGCCGATGTGGATCAGCGTGTGCAGCAGCAGCGACCCTTTTTTCATCTGGTAGACCAACCCCAGTAAACCGATGACCACAGACAATATAAGAAAACTCGCCACGGTCCGCCTCACTTCATTCGTAGAAAAAAGTACAGCGAATACCATGCAGATCGTGCTGCCAATTCCAATCGAACGCCCCAATACCTTCAACAATTCTTTCATAAAAAGCGCCTCCTTTCGTTCATTCCTAGATGCTGCTTCAATTGCTCGACAAATCTCCGGGAGACCGTGATTTTTTGTCCATTCTTTAGATACGCATACAAGTTCCCCGAAAAAGCGACCTCGAGCTTTTGAATCGCCTTCGTGTTGACCAGCGCCGATTTTGATACTTGTAAAAACTGCCCGCTTGGCAATTCTTCCTTTAACGCTGCCAATGAGCGCCGAAACGAGTAAACCTCATTTTCCGTATACAAGGTGACGATCTTATTGAATATCTCGATATACACAATGTCTGTTTTTGTTACGAAAACAGACGCTTCCTTCACCTTGATCACCAATTGCTCCTCTTGATACGTATCAAAGCAACGGGCGATCCGCGCGCCGATCTGCTCCTCTGCCGCTCGAATCTGAACTTCAGGCTGCACCCATTCACGCCCGATCTCTAGTTGAATCTTTACCCCTTTGTCCATACCCTGCCTCCCTCTGTTCCTTTATAGTAAGCCATTTACGCGAGCAAACATACCCCTATTTCCTTTCCGGTAAGCTGCGCGTCCTATCCGGTCAATCCCCACACCACTAGAAAACAAAAAAACCAGTAACCTTGAGAAACAGGTTTCTGGTTTTAGACTTATTCTTGGACCATTTCCACACCGGCCGGTTCAGCCACATAGTCGCTTTGGCTGTCCATTTCAGCAGGTTTTTGTTTCAGCTCAAGCGCCGTTTGACGCTGCTGCAGAAGACTGATTTTTTGAGTCAGCAACATCAACAGATGCTTCAGACTCTCCTCCGTATGAATCTTGTTCTCTACGATCGCTTGGCACAGGTACTCGATCTGATGGCTCTTCTCAAACAGCTCAAGATAACTCTCACTCTGACTATCCATTTCACGAATCAAGTGCCAATCCACCTCATGGTAATACGTGTCATACATGACAAAGTCCAACCGATAAACGGCTAACACGAAGAGATCCCGCACCTGCTGGTTTTCCCGCAGCAATTTCGCTAATTCAGAAGACCCGCTGGCGATTTCTTCCCCCAGTTCAAGCAAGACCGAATAATTGATTTCGTATTCCTTTTTTAATTTAGTAAACAAACGCATCGTCTTCGCTGCTTCCTTTTGTTTCTCACGATGCTTCAAAAATTCAAACATCAGCAGTGCTGCTATAAATGAAAAGAAGCAGCCAAAGAAAGCTGTCGACGCATTGATAAACGTTCGAATAATATTGATGTGTTCCCCGAAAAATTCCCTGTTAAAATAGATCAGCCCAATACTGATCACCGCAAGAATCTCCCCAACCAACAAAACAGATAAAGAAACGATCGCTACTTTTTGTTTTTCTGTAATCATTTTTCACCACACATTCAGGTTGAATGCTTCTCCTTATATTTTTTCTCCCAAACCCCTAAAATTAAGTTTATCCGCCTCCCTATTTACCGATCTCTTTCGGTAAAAACTATTTTCTACATATTTAATTAATTAAATGACTTTTTTGTAACTTAAAAAATATTACAGCAGTTTAATAACGTTTTTTATTATATCATTCATTGATTATTTAATAAAGACTTCATAAACATTTTGAATAAAAAATTAGTTAACATTTTCTTTGGAAAATGAATAAATAAAAATAAAACACCGTTGCTAACTAAGCCAAACAACGGTGTTCCGACGCTATTTCTCAATCAACCCTTCCACTTGAGGCAAGCCGATCCCTGCTGTATAAACCTCGATCAACCCAATCGGCAATTCCAGATCCTCTGTATGTCCTTTGACATTCATGTGGATGGTGTCTTCCCTATCCGCCAAAACCTTCTCCTTGAAGTCTGGGTCAGCCAATGCACCAACACCCATCGAAGCAATATCCCCGTAGTTCAAAGCATCCAGCGCTTCATCCGCTGAACGGATCGTTCCAGAGATCACGACGGGGACTCTGCCAGCAACAGCCTTCCTGATCACTAAGCTGACTGGATCAGTGAAATCCCCCCTTTGCGGCATTGCCTTGTAGGCATCCTTGCCAAAATTCCCGCCTGCCGCAGAGGACAGATCCAGAAAATCAAGGTCTTGTTCTAGTAACTTATCGATCAATTTCAATGAATCCTCTAAGTCATATCCGACCATCTCCCCGTGGATTTCCTCTGGTGAGATCCGGTAGCCCACGATCGCCTCTGGATTTTCAGCGCGCGCGACCTTCAAGACTTCCTTCGTCACTTCGATCGCAAAATTCATCCGTTTCTCAAAAGAGCCGCCCCAATAATCTTCTCGCTGATTCGAGTAACGAGAGAAGAATTGCTGGATCAAATAGTGGTTCGCGCCATGAATCTCTACCCCATCAAAACCTGCCTTTAACAACCGCTGCGTCGCCAATCCAAAATCCTTCACCACTTGCCAGACTTCATCCTCGGTCAATTCGGTAACTTTATACTTTAAAAATGGAAAGTCGATCGCGCTTGGCGCATACGCTTTGCCTGTCACATTACAGCCATAGACACCCTCGCGTCCCGGATGCTGGATCTGACCGATCGCCTTACTGCCGTTGCTTTTCATCGCTGCCGCCAATTTGCTGTAAGCGTCGATCGCTTCGTCGTTAAAAATGGACAGTTGCTTGGGATGACCTTGGATATTTTCCTGAACCGTGATTGCTCCAGTCACTAGCAGTGAGGCAAAATTGCTCCGGCGTTCAAAGTATTTCACATCCTCTTCCGTTGGCCTCCCCGTTGCCGGATCAGCGCCAAAAACCACCATCGGGCACATTGCGAAACGATTTTCCAAACGCCCGCCATGTTTCAATTCAATCGGTTCAAATAATGGTGCATACTTTTCCTTCATTTCGATTCCTCCTTCAATCATTTAAACCCGTGCATGGGTCGTGTACCAGCCGCCATCGATCGTGATCGTCGCACCCGTGATGAAGCTGGCTTTCGCTGATGCCAAGAAGGCAAACAATTTCGCCGGCTCCCAGTCCTCTCCGATCCGTCGACTCGGGATCGCCTTCAATGCTGCTTTTGTCCCCAGCATTTCCCAGGCTTGATCCGGCATCAAATTCGTGCGGATCAATCCAGGACAAACGGCATTTACCCGAATGAAAGTATTGTCACCCTCCTCGATTTCCGTCACCGCTTTTGGCCGCCCGAACATATCCGCTGGATTATTGTTTAATAGCGCCACCGCACTTTGCCGTGTGTAATTCAATAAGGCCGCCTTCAACACATTGTACGGAACCGAATCCCCAATCATAAAAGACGCCACCGATGCCGTGTGGGTGATACTGGGATTTTCCGATTTACGTAAAAGCGGCACACAATACTTGGTAAACATCGCCGCGTGCAGCACATACAATTGAAAAGCCCGCTCAAACTCACCAGAATCCACTTCCTCCACCGTGCCTACGATCGCTGACCCCGCATTACAAATCAAACTATCCAGCCTGCCAAATTTTTCCCTCGCAAAAGCCACCGCCGCCTTGATCTGTTCTTCATCCGTCACGTCGCACTTAAACGGCAGAAAATGCTCGCCCAAATCCTTCGTTCGGCTAAAATTCCGTCCGATCCCGATCACCGTCGCCCCCTGATCCAGAAACTCTTTCGTTGTCGCCAAGCCAATGCCAGAAGTCGCGCCAGTAATCATTACGATATAATTTTTTAACATGTTTAGTCCCTCCCCTAATTACTGACCGTCATCAAGCCGCCGTCGATCAAGACATCGGCGCCATTGATGTACTGTGCATCCGTCGAGGCTAGAAACGCGATCAAGTCCGCCACTTCTTCCGGTTTTCCTGTTCGCCCGCAAGTGACCTTCGCCATCTGGTCGTACATTGCCAACACGTCGTTTTCTTCCATATTGACACCCTCACGCTGAAAAATCGGCGTTTGGATAAAGCCTGGCGACACACTATTGCAGCGCACACCAATAAACCCCATAGCTTGCTGTTTGGTATACAGCACCACGGCGTTTTTCGCTAAATTATACAATGGATTTTCAGAGCTGACTGTCCGGCTGGCAGCAGAAGCGGTGTTGATGATACTCGCGTTGTTCTTCGGCGCATTCAATAACAGAGGATACAATTCTTTGGCAAACAACATCGGTGCCCGCAACAAAAGACTGAAGCAGCGATCAAACTGATCGACCGTTACATCGCGAATCGTGGTATTCTCACCAAACCCCGCATTGTTGACAAACACATCCAGCTCATTGCCAAACGTTTCTCCGATGAATTCACACGTCTTCACGATCGCATTGGCATCCCGTACATCACACGTACAAGGAATAAACCGGTCACCTAAATCCGTCGTCCGGCTAAAATTCCGTCCAATCCCAATGACCGTCGCGCCCTCCTTGATAAACAGCCGAGCCGTCGCCAGACCAATACCAGAAGTCGCACCAGTAATCACAACTTTGTAATCTTGGAACATCGTTCTACCTCCTTTTTCCAAAGCAAAAAAACATCACATGAAAATAGGCAGTTGAATTTGTTCAATAAAGAAACATTTACTGGAGTTCAGTTGCAGACAGATGTCTTGGTGTAAGAATTACTTTTAAGGGGAAATATCTGTGGTTCTCATTTCATGATAGCACTAAATGAGGGGAGATGGAAAACGGATTCAAAGAGAACTGTATAAATTGGTATACCTAAGAACTCCTTATAGGAAACTATATCGCTCACTTATCAGACTGGTAATGATTTGAACGACTGTCTGCATTAGCGCTTGTCCATCCACTGAAGGCCTTATTGACGATTTTTATTCGTGGACTCTCTTTTTCTCTGTTTTAAAAATTAGACTGATGAAACTTTTATAAACAAAGAAACGACACCTTCCATCACCGAAGATGAATGGATGATTCTTATGGAAAAAGCAGCTCAAGAGGGTTCGATTGATGAGGGTGACGAACTTCTGATCAAAAGTGTGGTCGCATTTTACGATTTGGATGTACAGAAAAATTTTTAACACGTACGGATATTACTTCCATTAACAGTAAAAAGAGTACAGAAGAAATAGCGGAACTCTTTGAATCCTCCGGCTTATCTCGTCTGCCCTATTGTCAGGACAACATTGATGAAATAACCGGCGTGGTGTATCAAAAGGACTTTTATTACCATGTACTAAAAGGTGAAAAGAAATTAGAAGAGATTATCAAACCAATCAGCTTTATCCCGAAAAGTATGAAAGTTTCAGAACTGATGAAAAAATTTCAAGCCGAGCAAATCCATATAGCCATCATCATCGATGAACACGGTGGGACTGCGGGTCTCGTTACACTAGAAAATATCATTGAAGAATTGGTCGGAGAAATCTGGGATGAATATGATAGTAAGAAATTGGATTATTACAAATTGGCAGATGGCAGCTTCCTGGTAAACGGACGTTCAGACTTCGATTGTTTAAAAGAGCTTTTCAATATTACTAATACCACGAACTCTATCTCCGTTGCAGGTTATATTTTAGCTTCAATCGAACGAATCCCCATGTAGGGTGAAACGATCCAGTTAGATGGTTTGAAGATGACTATTTCGAAGATGAGGAATCGCAGGATTGAAGAAGTGGTCGTTGAGCCGGTTGTTGAGGGTGGGTAGATGAAGCACCACAGATAATTTTATCTAGGATTTATCAAAAAAAGGATAACTTAGTTTTCTCACACAGATTCATACATCTCTGTAGGATTTTGGTGAACTGCTGGTACGTTAGCATTTGCTTAAGAGGTAAAAAGGATAGAGTCATGTCGCTTTTCTGAGAATTATTGGGATAAAGAGGATTTTTAGTTATCCTTGAGAAATTAGATAAAATCAAAAAAGAAAGTCTCACCGATTGAAACCTCAGCGAGACTAGTTTTAGTTAATTTTCAAAAAAATGTATTTCACATTTTTATTCATATTATTAGCTGCATAAAAAATCATCTGCAATAGAAACCAAGAAAAATCGAGTGAATTTCCCCACTCCAAAAAAAATCAATTTTTCGGGTCACTACAATTTCCAAATAATTCTAGCTCCAACTAAATGTAGATACTTCCAGATAAAATATCAAATAAATAATCATACTGTTCTTTAGTCTCATAATCACCTTGATCATTTTCTTCTGCTTTTAAGCAAATAAATTTTACATTATTGCTTTCCAAAATTTCTTTTTCTTTTTGAACAGTACTATTTATCAGTACCATATAATTTGTAGAGTAACCACTATTAGAATCACAAATACTTTGAAACTCTTTAGAAAAATATTTGTCGTTTAAAGAAAAACCCAGAAACAATAATGATTTTTTGCTAATCAATCCAGTGAGTATTCGTTTGTTTTTTTCTTCAGAATACAAAGCATCGTAATTTTTGTTGGTTACAATCATTGACTCAAGATGATCAAAATTTCCGTGTATATGGAAAATAAAGTTTTTATGATACAAATTTTCAAAACCTTCAAAATTCAAAATATTCTTAGTGACATTGTATTTATGACCATATAAATTATTACATTGGCTTAAAGAATCATCATAATTCGTAGTTATTATATAGTCTGATTTCAATTCTAAAAGTTTTGGTAATGAGGATTGTTCCATATCTTTATGATTAAATTTTTTTTCAAGTTGTGGTTGCAGTACTCTCATCTTTAAGTCTTTCTCACCACCAATCATTGCATTAAACTCAAATATTCCTGCAATTAATGCATCGATATCATCACTATCATATCTACGATCAAAAACATTTTCAAAACCTTCTTCAAAATCATCTCTTGCTGGTAAAAATAAATCTTTCCAAAGTGGATAACCCAATGGTTTACTCATTCCTGCACCAACAAAAGGTATTACCCGTTCCATCTTTTTTTGCAAATCACGAATTACTGGAAATGATTTCTTATCAAAGTATTCTTCCAATAAAGCTTCATTGTACTTTAATAGTATGTCATTAAAATTTGGTCTATATAGAAGATAATACTCATGTTCTTCTATTTTTTCATCACAATATTTACACTTTTCTTCTAGTAAAATTGCCGAATGATTTTCATCTTCACATTCATATTTCAGAAAGATATCAAAATATTTATCTTTGACTAAATCGTTAAATAGTTTCTCTGCATCATCGACATAATCTCTCAACAATTCAATGCTAGCTTCCTTATCACTAAACCTCTTAACATTCATAACAATTGAATTTAACGCAAGAAAAATTTTGGGGTTCTTATTCAAGTATTTCTCTAATAGTATTTTCGACAAAACGAGTCATCCTTTTATTCTTATTTACTGAGTTATTCATTGTTATCAAAAAATATTTCTTCTTAATTTTAATAGTGGTTTGACTAGCACTCATTTCATTTTTTCCATTAAAAAAGCTTTTATCGAACCATGCTATCGTGACTTCTTCTAATTTTTTTGAATTAGTAAAATCTGTTTTCAAACTATAAAAAACATTTTCAAACGCTAATGGGACCTTTTTATCTGACGATTTAGCCTTCCCTTTTGCTAATTCTTGTCCAGTAAAAAATATACTTGTCGGATAACAAGGAATCCCCTTTTTTAGTGCCTTTTCTTTCAGATCAATTTCAGTGTATCCATTAGTTATATATAATCCAAGATAGGTGTTGAAAATTTTATCATAAACCGTTTTCCTAGATTTTTTGTCTACTTTTACATTAGTATTTATCCTTTTTAATTTACCAAAAGCATTTGAAATTTGCCTATCAATAAACGATTCAAACTCAGCTTCTAATTCTTCAGCATAATCATTAATCAGAGCATTACTAATGTTTTGACAAAAAAGAAAAAGCTTTTCCTTGTCTTCTTGATATCCTATATTCTCTGAAATAAAATGTATACCCAAAAATTTTTTCAAGAAATCTCTCAAAAACGGCATATATATTTTTGAACCTGAGAAGCTTTTCCCCTTATAGTTGTCAATTACAAACTTCCCTATTGTTCCATTCATATAAAAAGTAACGTTATTGTTCCGTCTATTGACTCTAATCGTGCATGCTTTGAAACGTCTTTTTGTATCATCAGTAAATTGTACTATACAAAAAAGTTCAATCTTGGACGCATCGTATTTTAAGACTGGAAATACTAATTTATTATCATCTCTTGTAGAAACATAGTCCAATAAATTATATCCATGTTCTTCCATCAACTCATACTGTTCAACTGTAACAACTTCCTTATTAATTTCGGTAATTATTCTTTTGAATCCTTTTTCAATTTCTTCATCTGAGAGTTTAGTTGAAGTTTTTTCTAAAAAAATATTACTACAAGAATATGTTAAAACTTCAAGGTACAACTCGTTGAAATTAGATAGCGAAACTTGTTTTTGATGAATCATATAATTACTAATTTGTTGTATAGAATTCAATTGCTTAAAATCCTCTTCAACATAACTAATATTTGCACCTGATAAATATTCCATACAAGATTTTTTTAGTTCAATTTCGTTGATTATGTCTTTGTATATTTTACTTCTATAATCAAATGAGTCCAAACTTGTTATCTCCACTCTAAGACCACCCTTTCAAATAACAAATCTAAATATCTATGCTTAATTAAATAATACTTGTTCTAATAAAAGAAAACAATACCTCAGACATCTATGTTAGGCTTTTTCATTAATGAAGCACTCTAAATGCAAATAATGAAATCCATATTACTTTTAAACTACACAAATGCAGAAATTTCTCTCAGCCCTTCACAACCTTTTTTACAGATGATGTTTCTTGGCTTAACGCCTTTAGTTACGTAAGTGCCTTCTGTCGTGATAAAAACAGCTCAATCATTTGTAAGAATGGTTGGGTTTTATGAGAGAGCCACTGAAAAAGTCCAGTTTTTTGAAATTCAAAGAAACTAATCCCATAAAAGCGATGAAATAACTATACAAAATGGAGATTAACTACCAAATATTGGTCGCTAATTTCCACTTTTGTAGGTAATCACTTTTTGTTATTTAACTTTATCAGCGGCTCCCTTTACGAGTGGATTATATTTTTTACAAAAAGCCATTTAGAATTGTTAAACAGACTAATCAGAAAAAATTTTTAGTCAATATCAATGTCCTTAATAGGACAAGAAGAATATTTAGACCAGTTTTTACGCATGAATTCTCTCATTCCATTAGCAGGATTATAAGGTTTATAAACCTTTCTAAACGCTGTTTCTGCTTCTTCAAAATTAGAACTTTCTAGTTGGCCTGAAGACACTAGGTAAAGTAATCCAATTCCTGCGGATCTAGACATACCTTGATTACAATGGACTAAGACTTTTTTACCATCTATCAAGTTTTCCTTGATAAACACTAGCGCGTTATCAATAATATCTGGACTAATCCAGTTTGGATTATCTACATCTACTAAGTTCAATATAAGTCTATTATCTCTTTTGGCAATCAGATATTCTGGATGTGATTTTGGCGCTCCTCTATCAGTATATCCCAAAGCCTTTCGATGATATGGTTCTTTGCACGCTTGGACAACTGCCCAATCTTTCTGACCGTTAACTAATGTTTCATAATCCATTTGATCACCTAAATAGAGATTTTTAAGTATTTCTTGCACTTTTAGGAACCTCCTTCGAGAAAAAATATAAAGCGTTCTCAATAAGACTGCATACGCAAAATAAGAAAAGTCGGTAATCAGATAACAATTTTATCTTACTATCATCATAGTTCAAACTTAATAATAAATTTATGCAATTCAATTTGAGTGAAAAGCTATTTCTAATTAAAACAGATTTTCTAGCTCTTCAACATATTCTGAAAACAAAGAAAATTATTTTAGATATTCGTATTGAAGATTCTTTCTATTTATTGGTATTTCAGCTTGAAGATATTTATAGTAAAACATTGCAGTCTTATCCAATTCATGAGTTGAAATAAATATCTGATTCTCACTAAACTCTTGTGCTAATAAATCAACAAACGAATGAGCACTCAGATCATCAATTGATTGAAGTGGATCGTCAATCATAAACAATTTGATCCCTTTATTAGATAGATACGTTTTTTGGACTGCCAACATAATTGAAATCATCAACCCATTTAATTGACCTGCGCTGAGCATATTGACAACATCATGATTCATAGTTCCACAATAAAATTCTATTCTTCTCGTATCTATTTTCGCCTCAATCCCCAATCCAATAGGTGATGTTTGCATGATTCTCCCACTAAGAATATACAGTGGAACTTTTATATCCTCAAGAAAATCAGAATGGTATTCTTCAATTGATTTTGAATAAATCCCTTGCAAATCTCCAATTTCAGTTATTTTGGAATCAAGTTGTTCGCAAATACGA
Source organism: Enterococcus sp. AZ048 (assembly GCF_051715125.1). Classification (NCBI taxonomy): domain Bacteria; kingdom Bacillati; phylum Bacillota; class Bacilli; order Lactobacillales; family Enterococcaceae; genus Enterococcus; species Enterococcus sp. AZ048. The sequence continues at coordinate 2,052,653 of NZ_JBIOTD010000001.1, forward strand.
GTTCTTTTATTTCTAATTTCCCTCATATTCATTTCCTGAGTATGTTTCAATTGTTTTCCTTGACTAGCCCTAATATAAGCTAGATAAGATTTTTTTTCTTCAATTTCTTTTAACGTAATATTGGGTTTTCTATTATCAAAATAAGTTTCAGCTAGTCTCTGAAATTCTATTTGTTCAGCTTTTCCAAAACTAAAAGGAATCATTGTAATCTTATTTTCGATTTCACTCATTAATTTATTGTAGTTATTTTCAAATGACTCTTCATAATTCATAAATGATTCAATTAAATTTTCAACTTCCAATTTTTTCCGTAATTCTTTAGAATCAATGTTAAATAAACTCCTAAGAGTGTTAAATCGCCCCATTTCAGATTTATACTTAGCAATATACTCATTAACTTCTTTACTAAAGACTTCCTTGATGAACAATTTCTTTTCTTTTCTTAGCACTTGAATGTTTTGAGATAAGTCAGATTCATTTTCCCCAATAATGTTCGATAAGGTCTCATACAATGTATTCAAATTCTCATCAGTTTTGCCACAATACGGGCAAGTTTCTGAACCTAAATAATGATCTTTACTATGGATCTCATTTAAATTCCCTCGTGCTTCAATTAGCCGATTTTTTTTTAAATTGATCCCTGTTAATTTTTGTTCTAGTTGTTCAATTTTATTTGCATACTCATTTATTTTTAAAATTGAATTTTTGAACACATTATCAAATAAAGAATTATTGTAAAGAGGCTTGCTATCTTTAATGAATTTTTGAAATATTTCTTCAAATTGGTTCAAGTAAAGAATATCTTGTTGTCTGGATTTCAGCTTCGTAATTTCTTTTTCGAAAAAGAGTGCTGCAAAATCTTTTTTAGAGTAGGATTTTATTCCTTCAAATTTTTCATTTCTTTTAAAAATAAGAAAGTTCTCTCTATTCTCAATATAATTTTCAATCTGTTTTATAATACCCAAATAGTGTTCAATTTTTGAAATCGATACATTCTCTTTATCGAAGTCAAAATCTTTATCCGGGAAAAGGGGGGTATATTCAACTAATTGATTATTTTCCTTTTCCAAGGATAATAGTTTATCGTATTCATCGATTGACATTGATAGACTATCAATTTTTTTATCATATTTAGAGATAAGACTCTTTTTCCTCTCAACTAACTCTTTTCTCAATTCCCCCAGATAATCTTTCTTGTGGTCATCAACATCAGTACCAATAATTGCACTAAATGCATCTTTTCTTTTTTTGTACGGCAGTTTCAAGAATTGTAATGAATCATTTTGTGAAATATACATTCCGATATCAAAAATACTTTCTGTAATTCCAAAAAAGTCAAACAGAGTACTTTGATTATTTATTCCTAAATCTTTTCCATCTGAGGATATTACACTAATCTGTGAATCGATTCTTGAATCAAAATTCTTCCAGTTAAAAGTACGAGTTAATTTATACACTTCTTTATTCATAGTTACTATTTCTGCTTTGATAATGGTATCTTTGTCTCTATCTTTAGCAACACTACTGTGAGATTCACTGCCTCTATTATATAGACCATCAAAAAAATGACCTATACTTCCAGTTAGTAATAATTCTACTGCATCAAAAAAAGTTGTTTTTCCATAACCATTAGGTCCATCAAAAATAGTAATCATTTGTTCTGATAAATCAAAATATAGTGGAGAATCGAATGGTATGTTTCTCAAATTTGAAATTTCTATATTTTTAATTTTAAAGTTCATCATCTTCACCTATTATCTCTTTAAATAGCAATTCTGCATGTTTTTCGGGTTTATTAATTTCCATCCATTCTTGCAAACTATCATTAAGTATTTTTAAATGGTTATAGCGTTCTTTTCCTTCAATACTATTTACTACTCTTTTTTGAACCGAGTTAAACTGAGCTTCTTTGAAGTCTAGAACAATAATTGGTAGCTTAATACTCAACCTTAATAATAATTGAGAAGTTAGACTTTCTTTCGTATTAATTATTTGTTTATTTGACCAGAATTTTTTTGATTTATCTATTTTTTTAATTGCTTGATTTAGACTTCCAATTTCCTCTTCTGTGTATAGACACACATACTTTTTAAACAAAAAATCATTCTCTTCAATACGAATAATCAACTTCTGCATCTCTTCTGAATGTCTATTTATCTTAGATAAAAAAACAACATACGTATCTTGTGGAACATATTCATTGTAATTATTTTCCAAAAATATTTCTGCTTCACTTATTACCATTTCAGCGATATCCATAATTTCACTACTGCTACTATCATTATTTAGAGTGTGATCAAAATAATGAAGCAAATAATTTCTTCCATCAGATAGCTTATAAAATGAAAAATCACTTTTTTGTCCATTCTCGTAAAATTCAAGCCAGTGTCCTTTTAAAAGAGGCATTTGTCTAACAACATTCATGATTTCCATTAAATCATTATTCACATTTATCACTCTTTTCCTTTAAGTCTTTAATTAAGCTTGTCCTATCAACTAATGTAACGTCAATTTTATATGAATTACTGTTTTTCTTTTCCACATCGAAACCATCATCTGATAGGAGTTTATTTTCCATTTGTTTGTAACTAGTTACATTCTTTTCCATGATATTAGTGGAGACTAACTCTGGCTTTACCACTGTTAAGGCCTTTCCATTTATTTCATCATGGATTTCAAAATTGTTTACTATATTCGATAAAGAAGTAGATACAGATTTTTTAAACGTATGAGTGCTAAAATCTAATAATGTTGGAATTATTTGATTACCATACCCCATATCAAGTAAATGAGCACTTGGGTACCAGTAATAATTATCAACATAAGCAAACTCAAATTGATGTAGTAATCTATTAATACTTTTTTTCGAAAATGTTTCAGAAATTACCGCGATTTTTTCGGGATAAGTATTCCCAAATATCGTATCAGGATTTAGAACTGGAACATAATCAATCAAATTGGTTGAAATAAAATTATCCCTAATCAATGGTACTGTACATGTATTGCAATTGTATTCACTATATCCTAATTTGCATTCTTTACATCTTGATTCGACTACAGAAGTTAGATTTTCAGATACCAAATTATATATTGATTCATAAGTAGTAAAATATGCATTTCTTTTTTGGTTTGAGATTGACAATTTAACATTTTCCCAAATATTTTCTTCTAACTGCAGCTCGTAGGATTCGTTATTTTTATGAATTTCTCGAACTTTCTGATCCAACATCCCGCATAGATTTTCATAAATAACTTCAACTTTAAAATCGTTAATTGTTTGATTCATTTTACCCAACAAAATAGATATTTCTCTTTTGATACATTTTGGAATTTCTAACAGACCGACACATTCATTATTGTATTTATATAAGGAAACTGGTTCATCACACACCCAACCTTTTATTGGTATCGCTGACATTAGAACACATTTAGCAACTTTGGGATTTGTTCCTTCGTCACGATGGTCGAGTAGTTGCTTTATAGCCTTTGTATAGCCACTATAAGTCTTTGAAGCTAAAGTAGCTTTCACTTGTACATATTCAATAGGTTCTTGAAGATGATAAATAACAAAATCTTCCCTTAACTCTATTTCTATGAAATATTTTTTTATTAATTCCTCATTTTCTTCTTCGCTATTGCTACTACTCCAGTTTTCATTGATTAGTTGTAGTGCGCGCAAGATTATTCCTTTACCTTGATAATTGAATCCACTCCATGTAGGAATAGCATCATTATTATTAAATACTTTATTACCAATAGGCACTATTTTATTTTTTAATTTATATTCCTGTAAAAAAAGATTTTCCATATTTTTGGTATCAGTTGTAATGAAGAAGCTTACTTTCAGCTCAGGTCTGTTTTTCATTTGCCAAATCACTTTAGCACTTTTAGGATTCAGCTTATTTGGAAAAATATCGGATTCGTAAGACTCTGTAAAAACCTCGATACTTTTATATAAGTCTTTAGTCGAAGCTATTAGTAATATTCTTTTATCAGTTTGATCATAGTACTCTCTTAATTTTGTTTCTGACACAAAACTCTTATTATCATTGTTTCCATTAAATTCGATTTCTTTGACATCCTCAAAGCCGACAATATACACACCTTCAAGTTTATTTTCTACATTCAACATATCTAAACACTCATTAATGGGTAACCATTCACAATCATCGAATCCCATGATAATCCATACTCCTTCAAATTTTTTATAAGCAATTAATGCACTAAAATGGTGATTAACTCTACATTATCGAAATCAAAATAGTTTATAAGTATATAACACTAATTATCCCAACATATACATAGTACCAAAGAAATAACTATTTTTGATTAAAAAAAACATGAAATCGGATACATTTTTAGATTAATTGCTCAATCAAACTTATTTCATTACCATTCTTCAATAACAAAAAAAACTCGAAACGCTGTTAGATCAACGTTTCGAGTATATGCTTAAATTTTACCCCACAGACCCTTCCATATTGGAAACGACTTCTCAACCATTGTCATTCGTTGTCAAACTAAACAGTTAACGTGATTGATAATAGTTCAATGAGTCAATATTTATCAATGATTATCAAATTAATATGGTCAAAATCTGGTCAATTTAGATATGTTATTGGGAGCAAATATAAAAGACAAGTAATTTGATAGATGCTTGTCTTTTATACTAATTAAATCTATACTTATTCATCATTTTATCCAATACAAATTCATCTCATTATTACAAATCAACTCTTTCACCATTAACAAGATGATAGTTTATCATTTCTGGATTTGAAAAAGAACTGGGAATATCCTTTAAAAGTTCATCAGATTTATGCTTTCCTCTTTGATAAATAATTTCAGCAGTTTTCCCGAGAAAAACAACACTCCATCCTTCATAAACACCTTCATAATAGATAGGATATTTTTCTTTTATATTATCCAATTTCACTACTTCTTCTTCACACAAGATAGTAGGAGAAATGAACGCTCTTAAAACATAATCTTTATGATCTTTTTTAATTGTCCGTCCAAAGCTATTTAATTCAAACAACCAAAATTCATTTAAGCTACGTTCAAAATTTAATATTCTAGAAGGATATTCTTTTTCTAGCCATTGTCTTCTTGGAATACTTCCGAAACCAAATTCTGGAATTAGTTGAACTGATTGAAGGCTTCCCATTCCTGACAAACCATTACTAGTAGAACCTAGCCATTTTACCCTATCATTGATTTTAACTTTATTGTTATAGTACTCTGATTCAGCTAATTCAAATAAACTCGATGATACTATCGGGTACACAGCTGTAACCATATCATATTCTGGAAAATAGCTATTCCAATTGTCAGCATAAGTTAAAAAGGGAACAATTTTTCCATCACGATAATTTTCTAGTAAATTTTGATTAATCTTTAGCTCGTTTATAGTAGTAATTTCAAAATAATCATCAAATAACTCTATTTTCTCAGCATCTAACAATTTACTTAGATATACCATCCATTCATGTTTACTCAAGTTATTAAATAACAAATTGAATTTTACTCTACTCTTTCCAGCTTTAAAAAAATCAGATATATGATTTATATCAAGCAAGTAATCATTCAATTTCTCAAACAATTTATCAGTTGTGCTATCTTTTTTCTCTACAAGAAGCTCTATCCAATCTAGTTTAAAAATTTCCGTATTCCCAATAATATTTTCTAGCATTAATTCTTTATTTACACAACCTTCTAAAACAAAGTTAATTTTTTCGAACATTTCAATCTTTAGTTGCTCTATTAGTTCTTTTAGCTCTAAGGACAGTTCATCAGAAAATTCAGTAATACTGAGACGATCTACGGAAAGTTTAGGCTTATTTGCACCATCAAAATTTATGATAAATGGCTGATCATTATTAATATCTCTTTGAAGAATACGATCAAGTTTATCTTTGACTTTTCTATAATCTTCTACAATCACACCGTTTATTGACACTAACCCTCCCCTTTTCAAGAAAGGATATGAAGAAATTTTCTTAATTAATTTTTTATCATCACTTTTTGAGAAAACTATATTAGATGCTAGATAGATATTTTCAGATCTAACTTCTACCAGTTCAACGTTACAATCTGTCCAATTCTCTTTAAGGTATATTAAATTATCTCTATATTCGTGGTTAAAATTTTGATTTGTTTTATCCGTTATCTTCTCTTGAGAAATGTCCTCTAAATTAAGAGGTTTAAAATTGTCAACAACTGTCTTAGATGTTCCATCATTTAATCTGACTGAAACGTCCATTTCACTTGGAATAATGTTTATTGAATGGAATAGAATAAAATATATGTTGGCTCTTAGACTGATATCCGAAGATTTTTCTGTAGAAATACTCTTTCTTCTATTTGAAAAAAATAATTGCATATCAAAATCTTCTATATAATCATTATTTATTTCTTGATCAGATAAATAAACCTTAATTAGAGTACCATTATTCCCAATTTTTTCATTATCCATCTCTTCACTTTTTTTGTAATAAAAGTTTTCATGTGGGCCATCAATTTTAAAAGAAATCAGATTATCTTTTTTCTCATATAAATTTTTAGTGACCACTTCTATTTCATTACCTATCATAAAACAGGATAGAATACCCACACCAAATTGCGATGTATTGGATACACCTTTCTCCCAGCTAGCTTTCAATTCATAGAACTGTCTTGATTGATAATATGACGTACCAATGTTCAAAAAATAATTCTCTATTATTTCTTTTGTCATCCCCATACCATTGTCTAAACAATATAGATATCTTCCACTGTTATCTTCCTCAATACCAAATTCTATGACTCCTTTTTCTATCAAATTTCCTGCAATAGCACACTTACACGCATCCATTGAATTTTGATACAGCTCTCTTAGACATAGATATTTATCTTTGTAAAGCCCTATACTCATCAAAAGATCCAATATTTTATTTTGATTCAGAACAAATTTAAGATTCTCTACTGGAACAAACAAATTCTTATCATATAAAACTTCATTTCTATTAACCTTATCAGCTAATTTCAGATCATAAAAAATTGTAAATTTCGAGAGATTAGTATCTTTTTCTAAGATATTTAAAAATATATTATAATTAGAAATTTCCATGTCAATCCAATTTAAGTAATCTTGGAAAAAATAATATAGCTTAGGTTCTTTAAAATAAGCGCTATATGATATTTGTCTTCTACCTTTTTCGTTAAAACTATTTAACCAGAAATTGATATCCTCTTGCTTAACTTTCCAATGAATTAGACTGATAGGGTCTTGTATGAGTTTTGAAGATAGCAGAGATTCAGGTGATCTATCTGATGAAAAATGAATAATATCTCCTAATCTAAGAAGCATTGTGATAAAAAATTGATTAGCATAATTTCCTTTAGAATAATTTGAGCGTAAACTATATCCTTTGATTTCAGAAAAATCTAAACCATGTCCTATAACGATTTTAGAAAGATCATCGCACAATTTATTTGCATTAAACTTACCACAGTATGATTCTAGCTTGTTTACTAATAGTTCACAATTTTTTGCTGAAAAAATATGATGATTACTTCTTATATATTCATATCTAATCTCTTCACTCTTCTTTAAATATTCCATTTTGTTATCAATGCTATTTAAATCTGGTGTATAACCATTCCTAAACTCTTGATAACTAATCAAACTTTTTGCAAGAGAATCTACGAATTTATCCTCGGTTAATTCACTAAAAATAAATTTTTCTACAGTATTATAATCTCTATAGATCAGTTCTCTATGATCCATTATCCATTGTCTTGCGTCTGAAAATGTGAAACTTTTTTTCCCATCATTATTCATCTTTAAAGATATATCTTCATATAAATCAAAACGTTTGTCACCTTCTGTTGCTTTAAATATATTCAACTGCCATTTCGGTAAAGCCATACCACTGTCATGGACATATGCAGAAAAAATAATTAAAAAATACTCAATATCGGTCAATTTAGGAGAATCTTCTTCGTGATAATTTGAAATTGTCAACATATTTTCTAATACATTTTCAGCATGTGATTCATCATGAACATCAAAATTAGGTAACGTCTGACTAATAGTTTTCAAATGAGCTTCAATATCAGGAATTAATTTCTCACAAATCAAAATCAATTTATTTGTAAATTCTTCTGAATAGTTTGAACTGCTCTCTAAAATTTTTTTAAAAAAATTCCCATCCATATCTAATACTCCTTATGTAAAGTTATTAAAATGCTTACTCTATATTATATCACAATACAGCATTGATAAACTTTATATCCACAAGAACTGAAATATTTGTAGGTCTGTTTCATCTGTAATAACTCCCACAACTATGTAGTACTTTTTAAGGATTTTCAGCCAAAAATTATTTTTCGTTTCATTTACATATGAAACATAGAAACCCTTGTATATCAATGTTTATAAAGCTTTATTTCATTTCGTTTCATGTATCAAAACTTATTAACCTTTTGCAAAAGTCAAAAAAAGAGTACCCCAAGTGAGCACTGTAGCTCATTTAAAGGGTACCCTTAGTACGGTCACAAAACAACGGGGTGGGGTTCTCTATCCTATTCAATTCCTTGTATGATTCTACCGAAGATATGATTAGCTTGAGTTGGTTGTCCATCAATTAGAGTAATGGTGTACTCCGTTTCCAACGGCTCTTTTAAGCTTACTGTAACTCCTTCTCCCACCTTCTGCTGAACAGATAGACTAATTGCTTTCAGATGTTCAATTGCTTCTGATATAGCTTGCTTATCATTTGGAATAGACTCATCAACATAATAAATAATCCTTGTACCATTGCCATCATTTTCAGTCGTTAGATAACCTTTATAAGGTAATTGACCATAGTTGCTGATAAAGTAGCTGAGTTGCTCATCTTTGGTAAAATTTGATTTAACATCATCAAAAGTTACACTACTATTCACAATATTACTAAAGCCATCTCTAAGCTCTTTATTCTCTGTTTCGTTAAAGTATAAGTAATTATTCGGATTGCCTTGATTCTGGCTAGTTATTAACACTTTCGGTACTCCTGAATTAATGGAAAAGAAATAAACATGCTTCGATAAATAATCTTGTGTTTCTGCATCCGAATAAACAGCTACTAAAGAGTAACCTGATTCTTCCTCACCACTTTCTGACCAGTTTAAAACTATTGGCGTGTTACCAATAACCGCCTGCCACTTATTGTTATTAAGAATCGAGTCAGGGAGTTGTAAACCGTATAAATCAACATTATTATTCGGACTGTACTGTTTATACGTCTGATTCATGGTTTGTCCCCAAGTATTCATGAATGACTTGAGTTCATTATCTTTGCTACTACTCCACAAGCTTTGTCTAATCTCTTTTAAATTCTCACTTTCTTTAGTTGATGGGGCTTTATTTTTGTCCATTAATGTATTACTAGATTCTAGTTTATTCTCATTTAAATTGTTAGATTGATTAGTAGAACTATTTTTATTACATACTGTAATGATAAATAGTATACTCACTAAAAAAAAACTAGTTAATAAAAAATTTTTCATGGTTTCACTCCTCAACCTAATCAATAGTATAATAAATTATTTTCCTCTAAAATATCATTGGTTTCCTTTTCTAATTTGTCTAACTTAATTCGAATATCCCAAGCTTTCTCAGAAAATTTTCCACCTTTCTTTTTGTACCCTTGAACTTTCTCTTGTAACAAATCAAGTTGCTTTGATTGCAATGCCATTATCTTATTCCCGTCTTTATATATGTTGTTACTCAGATACCAAGGAACTTTGTAATCATTAATCATTTTATTAGCATCTTTAATCTTTCGTTCAGCTCTATTTAATACTTCTTTTATTTCCTCTGGACTTTTATCTTCATACTCTATCCCTAAGTTATCAAAGGCATTTTTTGTTAATTGTTGCGAATCTGATTCCAAATAGAAAACTATCTCATCAATTTGAGAATTGGTATCTTTTATAGTATTTACAGAGTTCCAATAGACTTCCCTAAACTCACTATGAGCCCACTTTTCAGCATCAATTGAGCTATTTGACCAGCTCGGAAAAATTGTAATACCAATTATAACTAATACGATACCCAAGACAAATTTCTTAAGACTTTTATTATCCTTTTGCTTATTTTTTACACCATCATATAGTTTTGTCAATCCTAAAATAATGACAATAGCCCCAAATAATTTTAATACAAAAATCACTTTACATTCCTCCTATACCAAAAATATGTCTAAAAAATCCAACAGATGGTGTCTTCAGAAACACCACATATACACGAATTATACTATAGCATTGTTTTTATATCAACGTGTTGAGGTGACATCTATGGAAAGAAAAGTAGAAGTTCAACTAAAAAAACTTGTTGCAGAAAGAAATATATCTCTTCGAGAACTTGCTAGACTATCTGATATAGAACCTTCTATTATTAATAAACTGGCAAACAATAAGCACGAAAGAATATATTTGCCTCATATTGAAAGAATTGCCGAATCTTTAGATATTGATGACATTGGTTTAATCTTAAAAATTGTACCTAAAATCGATAACATTTAGATTCCTAGAAGCTCTGGGAGAAGCTCAGGGAGTCCCTCTAAGCCATTTTATCGATAGACAAACAAACACTAGCCGATGAGGGGTTCAACGCTTTGTATCGCTCTTTATCACCCGAAGATAAGGTTAAAACCTTAGACTACATGAGGTTGTTACAAAGCAAGAAATAGAACGAAACAAATTTAAAGATCACCCAGCCAATTAAGAAGGGTGATCTTTAGACTTTAAAGCTAAATGGACTCATCATCTCCAATGTTATTTTCAAAAAAATCAATTAATAAGTTATATATTTTTCTCCTTCATTTGTTGAAGAATGTCTTTTACTTTGATTTCCAACCTATATACTCTTTTTTTGAAGGTTTCCTTAGAAATTTTATGTTTCTCGCATATACTGTCTTCGTCAAGTAATACCAAATCCAGTACAAGCTGCTTTTCCCTTGTTTTCAGAATTTCTGATTCTACCAACTCTTCTAGTAATTCAACGGTTTCTATCTCTTTCATATAATCAGTTACATTATTATAGTTATTTTCTAAGCTCAATATATCTCTTGAACTTAATTTCAATTTAAGTTCATATTCATTGGCAAATATATCTTCATGAGAAAAAATGTCTACACCCATTCCATTGTGAGTTGGACTCATCACTCTATAATAGTCAAGCTTCTCCTTTTTTTCTTTGGCTAACTGTTTACTAGACTTTCTTCTATATCCATTCCCAAGCATTAGTTCTCTTTTTAAATTTCTCTCTGAATTTTGCAACATATTATATTTCAACTTCATTGACTCTTCAGATTCTCCCTGTAATAATAGATGAAATTCCCAAATATCTTTATTGTCTTTTTCCAGTAGCTTCGCTCTTCTACAATATTCCGTCCATAAAGAGGCTACATACATATCGTATGTATCTTTATATTTAGGCATGTTAAGAGGTACAGACGTAGAATAATGCACTTCATAAACGTAAGTTTGGATATATGGCTTAATTAACTTAAAAAAGTGAACCCATACAATTTGTAAATCTCTTACATGTTTTTCCATTGGTAATACTTTTCTATCTAGTAATTTCTCATTATTTTCAATTTTATTCATAATCTTCTCCTTAATTGTCCAAGTTTGTATTTTTATTGGGCATTATATAGTTGTAAAACACTTTTCGGAATGTTCTTTCATCTTAATCTCTTCATGAAAATTTCTCAGTATACTTAACTACTAACCTTTTAATCTAAATCAAAATTCTTTGTATATTTAATTATTTTTGTGTTTCTTTAAATTGGTACTGAAATAGAAGTTAGAATTGAAAGCTGAGTGGTTTTCTCAGCTTTCTACAGGTTTTTTTAAGGGGCGTGCCCCTTGAATAGCTATCCTTGTGTTCTTTTTTAAAAAGTACCTTCAAGCTAACTTCTATGACTTAACATAAAAGCATCTAGGTCAGATTTAGAAATTCTTTGAACACCATCAATTTTAGTAATAGCTAGATCATACTCAGAAATATATCTTTTCAATGTATTTAAAGAAACATCTAAGTATTTAGAAGCATCCTTCAACTTCATATATTCAGAATACTTATTACTAGTGTTCAGTAAAAAATAGATATCCTCTTTTAACTTTTCAATCTCCCCTTCCAACACTTGTTGAACTGTCTTAGTAATGACACTATCAATTGTTATGTCTTCTGTTAACATAAATTCCATCCTTTCATTAGTTTTCTGTATCTCTCTTTTTAAAATCACTAAAAAAGCACAGACTCCCCCTCTCATCAAAATAAAGTAAAAAAACTTTAATTAGACAAGAAGCATTGAAAGTCTGTGCTGTAAGCTTCTTTATATATTACATGATTACTATACCATAAAACAGGGTGTTTGTCAAAGCCCTATTTTAATTAATTGCTATTTATATTAAATCATTTTGAAATACTAGTATTCAGTGTGCTATTTTTAAAAATACAAAAACAGGGTATTGACAAACACCCTTTTCTGTTGTATACTATTTACAAGGAGATGATAATATGACTTACTCACTTCCTCTAACTTCTAGTGACAGAGACAAACACCGAGGTCAGAGAATTAAAAAAATTCGTAAAGAATTAAAATTGACTCAAGTAGACTTTGGTATACTTGTCTCTAAAAATAAGAGTATGGACAGAAAAACTGTTTACGATTGGGAAATAGGTAAATTTTGTCCTAATGATGAAAGTTTAAAAAAAATAGCCAAAATAGGAAATATTAGTATTGAGGAACTCTTGTTTGGATCATTTGACAGCTACATTTTAGGATTGATTCTAAATGGTGATACATTAATTCAAAATGAATTTAGTTCTACAGATTTATCACTCTATGATTACCTAAAATTTTCAAATAGACCTGTAACAGCTAGTCTATTTAAAAATTTAGATATAGAAAAGAAAAAAGATATCTCTTATAAGACACTGGAAATTAGCCGTAAAAAAAAGCTAACACACTATGATACTAGAAAGATTAGCGATATTTTTACTGATGTTGTCACAAACTACACAGAAGGAGATATTTCTTATCTTACCCTTTCAATTTTAGAAAATTTAGACTTAATTGAAACTGAATGGCTACCAGATCAAGTTAAGGATAATTCTTCTGAATCAAATAAATTCTCTGACGATGGGCTAATTGCAATATCTAATGCCATTACTCATTTTAGACATGAACTAAATATCATTAATAACCAATACAGTAAGCTAAAATAATGGAGGTGTATAAGATGGAGCGATACTAAGCGTAACATCTTAAAATAAACAGAAACTAAAATTTAGATTTACTCCTACTATTGCTCCCAATAGACTATATCTATTGACCGATATCTAGGAGGAAAGAAAATGGCAAAAATATCAAAGTACAAAAAGAATAACGGTCAAGTAGCATGGATGTTCAAAGGACACGTAGCCACTGATCCACGAACTGGAGAAAAAGTAAATACCACACGTAGAGGCTTTAAAACTAGGCAAGATGCAAAAAAATCACTTGATGAACTAGCATACGAGATAAAGTACGGGGTCAAGAAGAAAGCTTCTGATATGACTTTCGAGGACTTGTATGAAGAATGGATAACCCATCAACGATCAAGTGTTAAACCTTCGACAGTAGCTATATCTGTTAGGTTTGCTAAAAATCAAATACTGCCTGAGTTTGGTAAGTTGAAATTAACGGATATTTCTGTCCCATACTGCCAGAAAGTCTTAAGTAAATGGCATGCAAAATATAAGATGTGGGATTCTATTCGAAAACAGACTGGACAGATTTTAGCCTATGGCGTTTCTATGGAATATATTGATAGTAACCCTATGAGAAAAACAATGCGTCCTAAGCATAAAGAGTATGAGGAAAAACGAAAGTTCTATACTAAGGATGAATTGAATACCTTGCTAGATGCATTCAAGAACTTTGGAAACACTAAGCAATATGCTTTCTTCAGATTACTAGCATATACTGGGATGAGAAAAAGTGAAGTTCTTGCATTACAGTGGAAAGATATTGATATGTTTAATAAGGAACTGCATGTTAACAAAACAGTTGCGATGGATGAACATAAGAATATCATAATCCAAACACCTAAAACCAAAGCCTCAAGAAGAACGATTTCTCTTGATAAAGGGACTTTAGCAATCCTAAATGACTGGAAGATGCAACAAAGAACTGAATATCTTAAACTAGGCTATAATACGAGCTCAGAAGAGCAATATGTTTTTACAACACTTAAAAACACGCTATACATTCCAAACACTGTGAATGATTGGTTAAGATATATTTTGAAAAAGTATAACTTACCTCGTATTACGCCTCATGGGTTCAGACATACCCATGCTAGTTTGCTATTAGAAGCTGGAGAATCTGTTAAGGTAGTTCAACAACGATTAGGGCATGAAAATAGTAAAGTGACATTAGACATCTATGCACACATTACAAACAACGCACCTAAGAAAACTGGTCAAGAGTTTGCTGATATGATGGCTCATCAGTAAGAAAGCTGGTCAAAAGCTGGTCATTTCTACTAAGAAGATAAAACAAAAAAGCTAGAATCCTTATATATCAAGGGTTCTAGCTCCTGTAACAGGTTTAACCTACACTGCCTTCCATCTCATACTGAATCAGACGGTTCAACTCTACAGCGTATTCCATTGGTAATTCCTTCGTAAATGGTTCCACGAATCCCATAACGATCATTTCAGTCGCTTCTTGTTCTGAAATTCCACGACTCATCAGATAGTACAATTGTTCTTCGGAAATTTTTGATACCTTCGCTTCGTGTTCCAAAGAAACATTTCCATTCAAGATTTCATTGTACGGGATCGTATCTGAGCTTGAGCGGTCGTCCATGATGATCGTATCGCATTCGATGTGGCTGAATGAGCCGGCACTGTTTCGACCAAAGCGGACGGTTCCGCGATAGTCTACTGCACCGCCATCTTTTGCGATGGATTTTGAAACGATCGTACTTGACGTGTTTGGTGCGTTGTGAATCATACGGGCACCATTATCCAGCACGATATTTTTTCCGGCTACAGCGATCGACAGCATCGTTCCGCGAGCGCCATTGCCTTCCATATACACACTTGGGTATTTCATGGTTACTTTTGAGCCTAAGTTGCCGTCGACCCATTCCATGGTCGCATTTTCTTGGGCCTGTCCACGCTTGGTTTCCAAGCTGTAGACATTGTTCGACCAGTTTTGGATCGTCGTGTAACGGCAATAGCCGTCTTTTTTAACGAACACTTCGACGACTGCGGCATGCAGGCTGTCAGAAGAGTAGGTTGGCGCTGTACAGCCTTCAACATAGTTGATGCTTGCGCCTTCGTCCACGATGATCAAGGTCCGTTCAAACTGTCCGGTATTCGCGGAGTTGATTCGGAAGTACGACTGGATCGGAATATCCGTCTTCACACCTTTTGGTACATAGATAAACGTACCGCCAGACCAAGCAGCTGAGTTTAACGCAGCCAGTTTATTGTCTGATGGTGGCACCAATGTGCCGAAGTATTCTTTGAATAATTCAGGATACTCCTTCAAGGCTGAATCGGTATCGGTGAAGACGATCCCTAATTTGGTGAACTCGTCTTTCATGTTGTGGTACACCACTTCTGATTCGTATTGGGCAGAGGCACCAGCCAAGTAGGCACGTTCTGCTTCAGGAATCCCTAAACGTTCAAACGTGGTTTTGATTTCTTCTGGCACATCGTCCCAATCGCGCGCTGGTTTGTCGCTTGAACGGATGAAGTAATTGATTTTATCGTAATCCAAGTCGGACAGATCAGGTCCATAATTGGGCATCTCTAATTTTCTGAATGTTTCTAGCGATTTCAAACGGAAATCCAACATCCATTCTGGTTCTCCTTTTGCGCGGGAGATTTCGCGAATAACTTCTTCGGAGAGACCTTCACCTGTTGTAAAAACGGGCTCGATGTCATCGTGGAAGCCAAATTGATATTCCTCTTGCATTTCAGGTACACTCATGTATTCCCGCTCCTTATTCGTTTTAATGTATTTATTTTTCCTACAGAAAAATAAGTTTGTTTCTCATGCCGTATGTCATTCCTCTATACAGCTTCTTTCTTGTTTTAGACGTACCTTAAATGTAGTCATTCTACAAAATAGACTGCGAAAAGAGGCGCCATCTCTAATGTAAAAGGTGAAAATTTGAAGCAAATTTTCTTATTGTCGTTGGCATACGATTCCACTAACGTATTAAAATACGAAGTGGAACTCGCAACTGGCATCCTCCTTGATTAATCTTTATGAAATTGTCCTTCTCGGGCTTTGCCTTGTTCGCTGGTCAGCGCCTTGCCTAGTGCTTTCCAGGCTAGCGTCGAGCATTTGATACGGGCGGGGAATTTTGCGACCCCACTGAGCATCGCTGCATCGCCCAACTCTTCTTCGTCTTTTTCTGGAATCTCATTGCCTTGGACCATTTGGGCAAAGATCACGGCCAAATGTTCTGCTTCTGAGACAGGCTTGCCGATCACAACATCGGTCATCATGGAAGCACTGGCTGTGGAGATCGAACAGCCGCTGCCGGAAAATGCGATGTCGGTAATCACGTCGTCTTTCACGATCAATTCAAGTTCGATCACATCTCCGCAGGTGGGATTGTTCATCTCGATCGTTCGCGTCGAATCACTCAACTTTCCACGGTGATGGGGATGCGAGGAATGGTCCAAGATCACCTGACGATATAAATTGTCTAATTTAGAGAGCGCCATCTTTGAAAAACTCCTTCGTCGCCTGAATTGCTTCGATCAAACGGTCCGCATCTTCTTTCGTATTGTAGAAATAGAAGCTGGCACGCGCCGTAGCTGGCAGATTCAAATAGTTCATTAAAGGTTGTGCACAATGGTGCCCCGCACGTACCGCGACACCTTCCATATCTAAAGCGGTCGCTACATCATGAGGATGAATCCCCTCCAGATTAAAAGCGATCACGCCGGTATGCTGTT
Organism: Enterococcus sp. AZ048; assembly: GCF_051715125.1. Lineage (NCBI taxonomy): Bacteria > Bacillati > Bacillota > Bacilli > Lactobacillales > Enterococcaceae > Enterococcus > Enterococcus sp. AZ048. Next base: position 2,069,655 of record NZ_JBIOTD010000001.1, read on the forward strand.
CTGGATCTTGCGGCCCATAGACCGTTACACCGCCGATTGCCTGAAGCTTCGGCAACACGTAGGCAACCAATTCTTGCTCATAGTGATGGATATTCTCCATTCCGATCTCGTTCAGATAATCGATTGCCGCACCTAAAGCGATCGCTCCAGCGATATTAGGTGTCCCTGCTTCAAATTTCCATGGCAATTCCTTCCATGTGCTTTCGTAAAGGTTCACGAAATCGATCATCTCGCCGCCAAATTCCACAGGTTCCATTTGCTCTAACCACTGGCGTTTGCCATATAATACACCGATTCCGGTTGGTCCGCACATCTTATGCCCGCTAAAGGCAAAGAAATCTGCATCCAGCTCTTGGACATCCACGGTCATATGCGGTGCTGCTTGTGCACCATCCACGATCATTACCGCGTTGTTTGCATGAGCCAGCTCCGTTAATTCTTTGATTGGATTGATCACACCAAGAACATTTGACACGTAAGTCAAGGAGACGATCGCCGTTTTTTCGTTGATGATCTCTTTTACAGCAGCGCTATCAAGAAAGCCTTCCGCTGTTAATGGCACATACCGCAACGTCGCTCCCTTGCGTTCAGCTAATTGCTGCCACGGAATGATATTGGAATGATGCTCCATATAAGAAATCACGATCTCATCGCCTTCTTTAATGAAAGCATCGCCATAGCTGCGGGCCAACCAGTTCAAGCCAGTTGTCGTTCCCCGAGTAAACAGCACTTCCGCTGTTTCCTTGGCATTGATGAAGGCGCGGACTTTTTCACGACTGTCTTCATAATCTTTTGTCGCCCGCTCGGCTAGCGTATGCACGCCGCGGTGAACATTGGCATTATCATGTTCATAATAATGACGTAACACATCCAAGACTTGTGTCGGCTTTTGTGTAGTGGCCGCGTTGTCTAAATAAACAAGTGATTCATCATTTACTTCTTGGAAAAGAATTGGAAAATCTTTTCTAATAGTAGAAAACTCCCTCATTATTTGCTCAACTTCCCTTCGATCGTCGCGATCAATTGCTCTTGAGTGGCTTTGACAGGAATAGCAGTGATTACAGGTCCTAAGAATCCACGGATAACCAAACGTTCCGCCGCCGCTTTTTCAAGCCCACGACTCATTAAATAGAAGAGTTCATCTGGGTCGACACGACCAACACTGGCCGCGTGTCCGGCAGTGACTTCATTTTCGTCGATCAATAAAATAGGATTGGCGTCGCCCCGTGATTTTTCAGAAAGCATCAATACACGACTTTCTTGTTGGGCATCCGCGCCTTTTGCGCCTTTTAAAATATGCCCGATCCCATTAAAGGTCAAGGTTGATTTTTCTAAGATAACGCCGTGCTGCAAAATGTGCCCAATCGTATGAGGGGCTTTATTCGTTACACGCGTGTCGATTCCTTGGATTTGCTTACCATCGCTGATCGCAACGATCTTCACTTCCGCATGAGAGCCTTCTCCCACTAAATCTGAGTCAAAGTCTGCGATCACATTGCCGTCATTCATGATGCCGATTGCCCAGTCGATCATCGAATCACGCATCAGATAGCCGCGTCGGTTCATGTAAGTCGCGATATTTGCCCCCATTGAATCCACTGCTGAGAATTTCACTCGCGCACCTGGTTTGGTAATGACTTCGACGACTACATTTCCTGAAAGCTTCTTCGCTGCATCGCCTTGAGATTCAAAGCGTTCTAAATAAGAGAATTCACTGTTGTCTCCAGCCACGATCAAGACATGCTTGAAGAAGTGAGCATCGTCATCTCCGTTGTGCAAGAATAAACTTTCGATCGGTTCTTCGATCACGACATTTTTCGGTACATATAAGAAGACACCGTTGTTCATGAAGGCTGCATGAAGAGCCGTCAGTGAATTTTCTTCTACTGGTACAGCCTTTTGCATATAGTATTCTTGGACTAGCTCAGGATGCTCCTGCATCGCAGTGACTAAGTCCGTGAAGATCACCCCTTGATCCGCCAATTTTGGTGAAATCTGTTCGAAGACAGTGGTTTCACCTGCTTGTACGATCATCGGATTGTCTTTCATTTGATCAAAGCTTGGGATCGTTCCCGTTGCTTCTTGATGTTCAGGCTTTACATTGTATAGGTTCCAACGAGCGAATTTTACCTTTTCAATGACAGGCAAAGGCAATTCGTCGATCTTGTTTAACGCATTGACCCGTAAATCAGTCATCCATTGAGGTTCGGCCCATTCGGCTGAGAAAGCTTTGACGGCCTCAAGATATTCTGTCCATTTTTTCATCTATCTTGCCCTCCTAAACTTCTTCTTTGTAATCAATACCTAATTCAGCAGAGATCCCTGCGTAGCCTTCAGCTTCCAAGCGTTTCGCTAAGTCTGCATCTCCGGTCAAGACTACTCGACCATCCATCATGATATGCACCACATCTGGTACGATGTAATTCAATAGACGTTGGTAATGGGTAATGATCAAAGCACCAAAAGTATCTCCGCGCATTTCATTGATCCCTTTAGCAACCACTTTCAAGGCATCGATATCTAACCCTGAGTCGATTTCATCTAGAATCGCAAAGGTTGGCTCGATCATTAATAATTGTAAAATTTCGTTGCGTTTCTTTTCTCCGCCAGAGAAGCCTTCATTCAAATAGCGTTCCGCCATTTCTTCTGGCATGTTCAACAATTCCATTTTTTTATCCAATTTTTTTAAGAACTGCATCACAGAGATTTTGTCCTCTTCTTCACGACGAGCATTCATCGCTGCCCGCATGAATTCGGCATTACTGATCCCTGGAATTTCACTTGGGTATTGCATCGCTAAGAACAATCCTAAGCGCGCACGCTCATCGACTTCCAAGTCCAAGATATTTTTGCCATCGAAAAGGACCTCGCCCTTCGTCACTTCATAGTTTGGGTTCCCCATGATCGCTGCTGACAGCGTGGATTTCCCTGTCCCATTCGGACCCATGATCGCGTGGATCTCCCCTGTTTTCATTACAAGGTTTACACCTTTTAAGATTTCTTTATCCTCAATGGCAACGTGCAAGTCTTTGATTTCTAAAACTGACATGAAAGTACCTCCAAAATTTTTTTCTCGTTCTCACATATTTTAATCTAAATGAGAATGGAATACAAACCGATTCACCAAGTTTCTTCCTAAAAACGACCCTTTATTTAGAATAATTATAAAATTGCTTCGTGGACTCCTTCTACTCTAAATCATCAAAAAGTCGTTCCATAAAGGCTGCTTCTGTTAATTTCTCTGTCCACTCTTGATAATGGAAGAACGTCGGCTTCTGATCATAAAAGATTTCTTCCTTCAGCATGGCGTGATCCAATGCATCGAACAGCCCTGCTGGAAAATAATACGTATCATCCGCCAAACTGTGGTAGAACAAGCTGCTTCCGCATACATTGCACGAGCCTCGTTCCGCCCACTCTGAAGACATAAAACGTCGGATCTTTGTCTCGCCCTGCATCACAAAGGCTTCAGGCAAGATTCCCGGCAACGACAAAAACGGGCCTCCAAAAAATTTTTGACACATATGACAATGACAAACCGTGATTTCTTCTGCTATTTCAGGAATAACGATGTTTACTTTACCACACAAACAGCTTCCTGCTGCATTCATTTTCTCCACGTCCTCTCTGTATCTTCTTATATTCAGTGTAACAGCTCACAGTCTGTAAAACAGAGTTTTTTCTGACCGCCGCGCCCGTCTCACCTCTAGTATTCTCGGTCTCGAGACAAACAAAAAAGACCACGCCTGATTGACCGGCGTGGTCCTTGAAGAAGGAGCGTTAAACTTATTTATCGACGGGTTTTACAGAACCGTCCCATTTTTCTAAGATCCAATCTTGCACGTCTTTCTCATGTAAGACTTTGACTAATTTTTGAATACGAGGGTCGTCCTTGTCTTCTGTGCGCACTGCTAAGATATTCGCATAAGGTGACGTATCTTTTTCAAGCAATACGGCATCTTTGACTGGATTCAAGCCAGCACCGTAGGCAAAGTTCGCATTGATCGCTACTAGGTCGCCTTCGTCATTGCTGTAGGTCGTCGCCAACAAAGCTGGATCAATTGAATGATCGAATTTCAATTTTTTAGGATTTTCAGCAATATCATCAAACGTTGCTGTTTCTAAATCAACGCCGTCCTTCACTTTCACTAAACCAGCATCCTGCAAGATCGTAATGATCCGGCCCCAGTCTGATTCAGAGCTTGAGGTGATAACCGTTGCGCCTTCTTTTAGATCCTTGATGTCTTTGATTTTCTTAGAGTACAAGCCCATTGGTTCGATGTGAATCGCACCGGCATCGGTAAATTTGTAATCATTTTCCTTCACAGCCTTTTCAAAGAATGGCTTATGTTGGAAGTAGTTCGCGTCAATGTCTTTATCTGCTAATGCTTTGTTTGGCAATACATAGTCATCAAATTTTTTGACTTCTAATTTGATGCCCTCTTTTTCAAGCAATGGTTTTACGTGTTCTAAAATTTCTGCGTGCGGTGTAGGAGATGCCCCTACAACTAATGTATCGCTTTTTTCTTTACTGCTGCTGTCAGAAGAAGCAGAGTTGTTATTTCCACAAGCTGCTAATCCGATCGTTAATAACCCTACTGCTGCAAAACCTAAAATTTTCTTTTTCATTGGTAGTTCCTCCTAAGTAGTATTGTTTTTATTTTTAAGAATAATAGCTATTCTGTGTTAACGTTTGTCCGTCCGTTTAGTTAAGAAGTCACCGATTCCTTGAACGATAAAGACGATGATCAAAATGATCACTGTCGCTACCAGTGTCACGGTATAATTGCCTCGTTGATACCCTTCTTGCCATGCCAGCGCACCTAATCCTCCTGCACCAATGGCCCCAGCCATCGCTGTAAAACCAATCATCGATACAGATGTCACTGTCAGACCTGAGATCAATGCAGGCAAGCTTTCAGGGATCAGCACTTTGTAGATCGTTTGAAAATAGCTGGCTCCCATTGCATCGGCTGCTTCTAAGACACCAGAATCAACCTCACGAAACGCAATTTCGACCAATCGCGCATAAAACGGTGCTGCGGATAATACAAGTGCCGGAATTGCTGCTTTTGCCCCCAGCATCGTGCCCACTAACGCTTTCGTAAATGGAATGATCAATACCATCAAAATCATGAAAGGCGTTGACCGGAAAATATTGCTGAGAATCGAGACCAAACTATATAAAATACTGCGAGCCGCAGAATGCTTTCTCCCTAAGGAATAAAGCAGCAAGCCCAATAACAGACCTAGAACAAATACGATCAACATGGATATAACTGTCATGAACAAGGTGTCATTGATCGCTTCCTTTAAGGTATCCCAAGAAACCTGTTGAAAATTTAAATACGTTTCTGAAAAACTTTTATCCACGATGCAGCACCTCCACTCCAACTTGCTGACTTTCAATAAAGGCGATAGCTTCTGTGATACTGTCTGCGTCACCCGCAAATTGAACCGTCAGTGTTCCAAAAGAACTTCCTGTCGCACGTTCGATATTTCCATAAACTATACTGATGTTAATTGGAAATTTACGAATGGCTTGAGACACCACAGGCTCATTGGCATTGTTTTCTAAGAAATGCAATGTTGCCAAAGTACCCGTTGGATTTTCCTTGATAAATTCTTTTAATAACTCCGATGGATCTGCTTTTGGCTCAAGATCCTGCTGAACGAAAATTTTCGTTACGTCCTGTTGCGGATGGCGGAAAACTTCGCGAACCGAGCCTTCCTCTACGATTTTTCCTAATTCCATCACCGCTACCTTGTTGCAGATTTTACGGATCACGTTCATTTCATGCGTGATCAACACGATCGTCAGCCCTAGTTTCTTATTGATATTGGCTAATAGCTCTAAAACCTCTTCTGTCGTTTGAGGGTCTAGTGCGCTGGTTGCTTCGTCGCAAAGCAGGATATCTGGATCATTTGCTAAGGCTCTGGCGATACCGACCCGCTGCTTTTGTCCGCCGGATAATTGAGAGGGATACGCATCTCCTCTGCCGTCGAGTCCGACCAGGCTAAGTAACTCTTCCGCCTTTTTACGACGCTGCTCTTTTGAAACACCCGCCAATTCTAGCGGCAATTGGATATTTTCGATCACTGTCCGCGACCACAATAAATTGAAATGCTGAAAGATCATTCCAACCTTTTTCCGAAAGGTTCGTAATGCTGAACCCTGCAATGCTGCGACATCCTCACCATTGACTAAAACTTGCCCCGCTGTTGGTGCTTCCAATCCATTTAATAATCGAACCAATGTGCTCTTTCCAGCACCTGAATAACCGACAATACCATAGACATCCTTTTCTTCGATCGCTAAATTGATCCCATCGACTGCGTGGATCGGTCCTTTTTTACCGGCAAAACTTTTTCCTACTTGATTTAACTCAATCAACGCCATGATTCTTACTTCCTTTCTCGATAACTGATTAGCTTACAGCTAGTTCAGATATGTAACTATTTTTCATTTCGCTTGTCATTGGACTAATCTGCGTCAATTTTGATGAAGCAGTTTGACAGCTATCTCGGATGAATAGTAATCATTTTTCGAAAACCGCGAAAAATGAATCTGATTCTCGCTACGCATATCTTTCTGCTAAACAGCTTGCTCATAATGTCGTTAATAAAATTTTTTTCACGTCATACTGAGCAAACTGCGAAAAGCAGAACAGACAAAAAAGCTTCCGCCCTAAAATGTACAAATGTACACTTAGGACGAAAGCTTTGACTTCCGTGTTACCACCTAATATTTGTTCTGACCTTGCGATCACAACCTCTACCAGTACTTGCTATACGCGTATACTGAGGTGCTGTAACGGGCACTCCCGTGATAGACTTGGCACACGCTTCGTCCATCCTGCTCAAAGACCATTTTCCATCTCATTACTGCAACCCCTTTTCAGCATACCGGAGCTCTCTTTGTACTTTAATCAGATGTACTTTTCTTTTCATCGCTTTCTCATGTGTATGAAAGGATTATATCAGGCAGATTTTATCCTGTCAAACATCAAATGAAAAATTTCTTTATAAGTTTTCAAACTCGCTGATTTCAACTTCCCGTAAGGAAAGAATCCAAGCATCCAGTTCTTCTTTGCCATTTAAAGCTGCAGGATCAGCGCTCACTTTTTCACTGATAGAAGACACTACACCCGTCAATGGGCTTTTGAATTCTTGTACTGCCTTTTCTGCTTCAATCTCAACTAACGGTTCACCAGCTTTGACAGCTTGTCCGATTTTCGGCAGTGAAATGAATGTCACGTCACCTAATGTCTCTGCCATTTCAGCTGTTAGACCCATGCAATAATCTTTGTCGTTGTGCAAGATCCATAAACCATCATTTTTTTTCAAGTAAGTCATTTATTTAGAACGTCCTTTCGTAAGTTGCTTCTTTAAATCCATTCAACAAAAATTGATCCTTGTTGATCAGTAATGGGCGCTTCACCAGCATCCCGTCACTTGCTAGTAATTCACTGGCTTCTTCCACCGACAGCTCATCCACCTTATCCTTTAACCCCAATTCACGGTATTTCATGCCGCTGGTATTAAAGAATCTGCGGATAGGCAATTCGCTGCTGGACAGCCATTTCTCAAAGCTGGCAGCTGAGGGTGTGTCTTGAACCAGATCGATCGTTTCGTAAGCGACGCCGGCTTGATCTAGCCAAGCTTTCGCTTTACGACAGGTAGAACATTTTGGATACCAATAAAATTTAAGCACGGCGTGTCCTCCTCATAGGTTGCTTGTTCGCGCTTTGATAACGCATCGATAAAATCAGCCCAATACCAATCATATTCCCTAAGATAGATGATCCCCCTTGGCTGATAAAAGGAAGCGGGATACCCGTCAATGGCAGCAAACCAATGTTCGCACCAATATTTTCAAAGACATGGAAGAGCATCATCATAACGATTCCTGACGCAATATACGCGTAGAATTCATTATTCATGTCAAAGCATAGTCGAATCATACGATAAATCAAAACAAAATACACTAAAATCACAAAAGCCCCGCCAATGAAACCAAAATTCTCTCCGATCACTGTGAAGATCATATCAGATTCACGCACAGGCACATACACGTTGCTGATATTGTACCCCGTTCCGAAAATCCCACCAGAACCGATGGCCATTAATGCATGAGCCAGTTGGAAACTTTTTCCTTGCGGATCATGAAAAGGGTCCAACCAAGAATCGATCCGAGCAAATTGGTAATTTTTAAAGCCAATACGAGTTAGTAATTCACGACCTGAATCCGTCGTAACAAAAAAGATCAACGTCCCGCCTAAAACGACGGCTAAAATAAGCGTCGGCACTAAAATCAACCATGAGATACCAGACATTAAAAACATACCTGAAAAAATGGCAAGGAAGACCAGCATCGTACCGAAATCCTTTTGTGCCAATACTAAGCCAAAGACTGGGATCGTCACCAAAATCATTTTAACGATCAACAATGCATCTGTTTTTAAAGTATGTATTTTGTTCGATACATTGTGTTTCGTAATAATCAGTGCCAGCATCAATATATATGCGATCTTCATTAATTCGGAAGGCTGAAACGTCAACGTACCAAACTTGAACCAGTTTTTTGAACCTGTCGAAGCCGCAAGTGTCGGATCATAAAATCTCAACAGTGCCAACATGACCGCCAATCCAATCACATATAAAAAGGGCGTCAAGCGCCATAAAAGCTTTGCATCAAAATGTATAATAATAACAATTGCTAGAGCCCCTACCACGTACCAAATAGATTGCATGGCAAGCCCGCGAAAAACATTTGGATTTCTCGGATCATGAGTCAAAGCTACATATAAGGAAAGCAACCCGATCAAACATAATATAAAAACAGGCAAAATGACGCCGTAATCAATCCGACTGTCATCATTATTCTTTCTTAATCTATCCATCGTTCATCTCTTTTCCACCAGTATACTCGCTTTATTATAGACGCTTCTCTTCCCAAAGAAAAGCGGGCATCGCTGACTTTGTAAAATCTTTATTCTTCTTGTGCGTCCCTCTGGAGAAAATAGATCAATCCCCACACACCCAACTGTAAAATACTGAACATCAAGACAAATTGGCATTTTCCAGAATCCCAATTTCCAACCAACAATTTCAAAACAGTGACTGGATGCATGACTAATTCGATCGAGTGGACACGCTCAAAACGCCCAATATATACCGCGATACTAGATAAAAAGGACAGCAGAACCAAACAACATATTTTTTGTTTCATTTGCAGCTTCAATGCAGCAAATAAGTGAAACACCTGAGCCATACCGGTAAAAACCATCACTAACGCAGGCAGCAATAATAAAAGATACGCCCACCAACCACTAGTATCATTTAAAAAGTGTCCACCTGACTGATAGATGCCCAGTCCGGCAAAGTGAAACAAATCCGTCAGTAAGTAAGGAACATTCGGAAAAAACAATAACCATAAGGGTAAAAAAAGACCGCGCCACTTGTTTTTCATTGTTAAAAAGAACTGCGCAAAAAGGATCGGCAGCCATGCGAGAAAAACATTCAAGCCCATAAAAGAAAATGTTTCTTGTGTAAAGTGCATGAACAAAATATACACGGCAATACTTAGATGGAACACATAGATTTTTTTCATTCTTCTCCCTCAACAGTAGGACTATCTATTCTATAGATGCTTATTCAAATAATATTTTACTTACAAGTACATTCACACTATAGGAAAAAGCCGTCATCATCGAAGGATAGTCCTTGATATGACGGCTTTCATCGTAGTGCCAGCTATAGGATTCGAACCTACGACCTACGCGTTACGAGTGCGTTGCTCTACCAACTGAGCTAAGCTGGCGATTCGTACAAGAGAAATTATAAGAAACTTCTGCCAAAAAGTAAAGTAAGATTCTTCTCAAAAAGCGATTACATGAAAAAAAGTTGAAAATATGCTAAAATTAAATGTGTTACAACGGATGGTCGTTCTACTCCCCAGTAATGGTTAAACATCAAACTAGACACTGCGGGGACGCTAGACAATCATTCAAGATGCTCATGACAGGATGTTCGTTCCAATGAACACCCTAGTATGAAAAAGGAGGCGTTCGAATCAGATGGCTACATTTGGCAAAATAGAGGCACACGTTGATCCTTCCGAAGAGGGGAAAAAATTCCCTGTAAAGACACACGTCCTGTTCACTATTCGCGGTCGGTCTCAGACTGGGATCGTCACTAAACAATTGAAAAACGCAGCAGTCGTTGAGATTGATGAGAAAAAAGGCAATGAGGAACTAATCAATCAATCGAATGGTGTCGTCGTTGTCAATTATAAACAAATGGAAAAAATTTAGGTTTTTCAAGCAAAAAGCGAACCGCTCGAGCGGTTCGCTTCTTTTTTTATTATTTTGTACCGAATAACCGGTCGCCAGCATCGCCTAGACCTGGAACGATGTAGCCTTGTTCGTTCAACTGTTCGTCTAATGCGGCTGTATAAATGTCAACATCTGGGTGTGCTTCTTGTAACGCTTTAACACCCTCTGGAGCAGCTACTAAACAAACAAATTTCATATTTGAAGCGCCGCGTTTTTTCAATGAATCGATAGACATGATCGCAGAGCCGCCTGTAGCCAGCATTGGGTCAACGATGAATAATTGACGGCTGTCGATGTCTTCAGGCATTTTGAAGAAATATTCGTGTGGTTCTAATGTTTCTTCGTCACGGAACATGCCGATATGTCCAACTTTTGCAGCTGGGATCAATTCTAAAATACCATCTACCATGCCGATACCTGCACGTAAGATCGGCACGATTGCCACTTTCTTACCAGACAAGGTTTTTTGTGTAGATAACGTGATTGGTGTCTCAATTTCAATATCTTCTAAAGGCATGTCGCGAGAGACTTCATAAGCCATCAACATTGCGATTTCATTGACCACTTCACGGAAAACTTTTGTTCCACAATTTTTATCACGAATGATCGTTAATTTGTGTTGAATCAGTGGATGATCAATTACTTGAAATTTTCCCATAATAAATTGCTCCTTTATATTCTGCATTTCTCCTATTATAAGATAACTGCCATCAGAAAACTAGTCTTAATCTGCTTGAATTGGATGAGAATCTGTTAATTCTAATACTTCTTTGCGAATCTCGGCCAATTTTTCTTCATCGCCTTTTGAGCGCAATGTTTCTACAATCAACTCAGCCACTTTCTTCGCGTCGTCCTCTTTGAATCCACGACTTGTGATTGCGGGTGTTCCAATGCGAATCCCACTCGTTTCTTTAAAGCTCTTTGATTCAAATGGAATCGAGTTTTTGTTTACAGTGATATGCACAGTGTCCAATAACTCTTCCGCTTCACGCCCAGTAATATCGAAGCCGGTCACTTCGATCAACAATAGATGATTGTCGCTGGCTCCAGAAATGACCCGTGTTTCCGTAGCTTGATTGAACACTTTGACCATCGCCTGTGCATTCTGCAAGACTTGTTCACTGTATCCTTTAAACTCAGGTGCTAAAGCTTCCTTGAAGGCTACAGCTTTTGCCGCAATCACGTGTTCCAATGGTCCGCCTTGCAAGCCTGGGAAAACCGCACTATTGATTTTCTTCGCTAAGTCCGCGTCGTTGGTCAGGATCAGTCCACCACGAGGACCACGTAATGTTTTATGTGTTGTTGATGTAACGACATCTGCATAAGGGACAGGATTAGGATGTAGACCTGTTGCTACTAGACCCGCAATATGTGCCATGTCCACCATTAATTTTGCGCCGACTTCATCCGCGATTTCACGGAAGCGGGCAAAGTCAATCGTCCGACTGTATGCGCTAGCGCCTGCTACAATTAATTTAGGCTGATGTTTCCGCGCTAAAATACGAACGACTTCATAGTCGATCGTCTCTGTATGAGGATCTACGCCATAGCTGACAAAATGATACAACTTTCCGCTGACATTCACAGGAGAACCATGAGTCAAATGTCCTCCAGCTGAAAGATCCATCCCTAAAACGGTATCGCCAGGCTGGATCAACGAGAAATATGCCGCTTGATTGGCTTGTGAGCCAGAGTGTGCCTGCACGTTTGCGAATTTCGCATCGAATAATTCTTTCGCACGATCGATCGCTAGATTTTCAACGATATCAACGAATTCACAGCCGCCATAATACCGACGTCCAGGATACCCTTCCGCATATTTGTTCGTTAAGACGCTTCCTTGTGCCAAACGTACTGCTTCTGACACGATATTTTCTGAAGCGATCAGCTCGATATTTTGTTCTTGACGCTCCGCTTCTTGTTCAATTGCTCCCCATAGTTCGGGATCTAGTGTTTTATAGTCCATCCCAACGCCACCTTTCAATTTTCTGCTTTAAGTATACGAAAGATTCAGCGGATAATCGAATCTTTTGTCTACTTTTCTATAAAATAATTTTGTGCCGCTGCTTTCTTCAATCGATTCATGTACGCCAGACCTAGGTGGTCCTCAGGAAAGACCTCTGCAAATATAACATCCGCTTTTTTGCCCTCATCCAGTGCACGCAGCCCGCTAAACAATCCGCGTGTCGCTGCTTCGATCGTATTGTCCGTGTAGACGAACCGATCCGCTGATAAATAGCTGTCGGCGATTTTCGGTGTTGCAAGCAGTCCAACTTTTTTCCCCTGCTTATCCGCCCAATCAAGAGCTATTTCCCAGTCTCCAGGTTGGATCATCAAGACTTGTGTATCCGGTGAATAGTGTTTGTATTTCATTCCAGGTGATTTTGGTGTTTCGCTCTCTTTGACTAAATGCTTATCCAGCGGCACCTCAATTTCTAGAACTTCTTCAAGCGTTTCTTTCGTTACAGCCCCTGGACGTAAAATCGTTGGGACCTCGCCACTCAAATCTAAAACTGTCGACTCTACACCAATCTGTGTTGCGCCATCGTCTAAGATCCCAGCAATTTTCCCCTTCAGATCATGGTACACGTGCATAGCAGTTGTTGGGCTTGGCTTACCGGAAGTATTCGCACTAGGTCCAACTAAAGGCGCACCTGTTTTTTCAATTAAAGATAATGTTTTTTTATTATCTGGCATTCTAAAAGCTGCTGTGGATAAGCCACCCGTTACAACGGGACTTAACCGCTCCTTTTTAATAGAAAAGATCACTGTTAATGGGCCTGGCCAAAAATTTTTTATGATTTTTTCAGTAAGAGGGTGATAGCTTTCCACAAATTCTTTTGTCATAGAAAAGTCCGCAACATGAACGATTAGCGGGTTATCACTTGGTCGTCCTTTGACGGCGAAAACCTGTTTCACAGACTCTGGCAAAAGCGCGTTAGCTCCTAGTCCATAGACCGTTTCCGTTGGAAAGGCCACCAATTCTCCTTGACGCAATAATTCTGCCGCTTCACTTATTTGATCTGATTGAAAAATTTTTGTTTCCACAGCTTCTCCACAGCTCCTTTTTTTGAATTTCCTATTTTAAAAACTTTTTCGTCCGATTTATCCCCGACTTGTGGAAAACCGAATTGTCAAGTGTGTATAACCATGTTGATAACTTTTACTACTATTAATTATTGGTAGAACAGTGTTCTTTTATTAATTTCCTCGCTAAAAATAATTTTTAACGGACAACGATCATTCGATCATTTTTGGACATGTCTTGATGAATCGTCACGGCTTTATCAGGGAATGCTTGTTGAAAAATATTTTGTACAGCATGGCCTTGCTGAAAGCCGATTTCTAAGAAAATCATGCCTTCAGGGGTCAAAAGTGAGCGACTCTCTAAAGCAATTTTTTGATAGATCGCCAACCCTTTATTTTCCGCAAAGAGGGCCGTTTTAGGTTCATACGTACGGACACTTTCATCCATCAGATCCCATTCCTCTTCACTGATATATGGAGGATTACTGATGATGATATCTTGCTTCTCAGTAATAGCTGATAAAACATCGCTTTGTTTGAAGACGATCTCTGTTTGAAGGCTTTCCGCATTTTCCTCAGCGACTATCAAGGCTTCTTTTGAAATATCGACCGCTGTCACTTGCCATTTTGGACGATTCAATTTCAAACTGACTGCAATGGCACCGGTGCCTGTACCGATATCAACCACCTTTTTTCCCTGTTGATCATTCATAGACAAGCACAAAGCAACCAGTTCTTCCGTTTCAGGACGCGGGATCAACGTGTCTTTTGTTACTTTAAAGCGATGCTCGAAGAAGTATTCATACCCCAGTAGATATTGCGGTGGGATATTCTTCATTAGGTCCGCCATGTCCTTTTCAATCAGCAACTCTTCCTCTGCTGAAATTTCTTCTCGCATGTGCAGCAGCCACTGTGTCTTATCCCAATTTTTGCGTGCAAGAAAGAGGTATTCGATCGCGTACCCTTCTTTTCCCGCTGCTTCTAAAAAAGAAGAAGCCCCCGACAGGACTTCTACATACGTTTTAACCATTTTGCATCTCTTCCAGTTTCTGGGTTTGATCGTACATGATCAAAGCATCAATGATCTCATCCATTTTACCAGCTAAGATTTGATCCAGCTTTTGGATCGTTAAGCCGATACGATGATCGGTTACGCGATTTTGCGGGAAGTTGTACGTACGAATACGTTCTGAACGATCTCCGGTACCAACCGCAGATTTACGGCTCGCATCATATTCGCTTTGTGCTTCTTGAGAAATCTTGTCATAGACCCGTGCACGCAAGATTTTCATTGCCTTTTCACGGTTCTTGATTTGCGAGCGCTCATCCTGCATCGCAACAACGATCCCAGTAGGAATGTGTGTCAAACGAACAGCAGAAGCTGTTTTATTGACGTGCTGTCCACCGGCACCAGATGCATGATAGATATCTGTTCGGATATCTTTATCCGCAATGTCGATCTCTACTTCTTCTGCTTCAGGCATGACTACCACTGTAGCCGTCGACGTGTGAATGCGTCCTTGCGACTCTGTAGAAGGTACACGTTGTACACGATGTGCGCCGCTTTCGTATTTTAATTTTGAGAAGACGCTGTCTCCAGTGATCATCATGATCACTTCTTTGTATCCGCCGATCCCTGTAACGTTAGCTTCCATGACTTCCGTCTTCCAGCCTTGACTTTCGGCATATTTTTGATACATATTAAATAGATCCCCCGCAAACAACGCCGCTTCGTCACCACCAGCAGCTCCACGAATCTCCATAATAATATTTTTATCGTCGTTCGGGTCTTTTGGTAAAAGAAGGATCTTGATTTCATCCTCTAATTCTTCTTTTTCATTCTTTAGATCAGACAATTCTTCTTTGGCCATCTCAGCCATTTCTGCATCTAAATTTTCACCTAATAATTCTTCCGCATCACTGATACCTTCCACTACTTTTTTGTAACGGCGGTACGTAGCGACTGTATCACGAGTGTTGGCTTCTTCTTTTGACAGTTGCATGAAACGCTGGGTATCACTGATAACTTCCGGGTCACTCAGTAATTCGCCAAGCTCTTCATAACGATCCTCAATGGCTTGCAGTTGATCGTACATGGATTAAATTCCTCCTGTTTCTTAATAAATAGATTTATTTTATCGTTAGTATTCGACAAAGTGACTCAAAAGTTACTCAGCAGAATGTTCAATTTCTGGATGTAAATAATGTTTACGGCAAACGGGATAGTACGCTTCGTTGCCACCGATCTGGACTTGATCCCCTTCATAGACAGGGCGTCCATCGATATAATGCAGGTTCATCGTCGCTTTTTTATGACAGAACCAACAAATCGTCTTCAATTCCTCTAATTTATCCGCGTAAAGTAGTAGATACTTTGATCCTTCAAACATTTCATTTCGGAAATCATTTTTCAATCCGAACGCCATCACTGGAATATCTAATTCATCGACGACTTGTGCCAATTGTACGACATGTTCCTTTGATAGAAATTGTGATTCATCAATTAGTATACAATAAGGTTTGTAATCCAGACTTTTGATAAAATCAAAAATATTGGTCTCAGAAAAAATCGGTACCGCAGGACGGCTCAACCCGATCCGACTGGAGATGTTTCCAACACCTTCTCGTGTGTCTAGACCGCTAGTCATTAACACCACCGGTTTATTTTGTTCTTCATAATTATGGGCGACTTTCAAAATCTCGATTGTCTTTCCACTGTTCATCGCACCGTATTTAAAAAAAAGCTGGGCCATTTCTTTGTCACCTTTCCCTTTTGTTCCTATCGTATTATAGCGGAAAAGGCGGATTATTTACAGTAATAATTTTCAAATCCGTTCAGAAACAACACCCTCCTTGATTATTTTTCCTTTGGACATAGCTTATCTTTTAGTGATATAGGAAGTGAATGCTATACTTTTATTGGTATTTATTTTTTATATTTTATTTAGGGGGCTTTCTCATGGAACAAACAGGTGAAAAGAAGCGACGTAGTTTCCCTTCTGCCTACACAGTCATTATCATTGTATTAATCATGGTCCAAGCATTAACCTTTTTTATCCCTTCAGGCAAGTACAGTACGTTAAGTTATGACAGTGGAAAAGACCAATTTGCCATCACAGACGCACACGACAAGACAACCATGGAACCGGCGACGCAAAAGACACTCGACAAATACGACATCCGAATCAATGTTAGCAAGTTTCGCGATGGTACCATTTATCGTCCTGCCGCAATTCCTAATTCTTATGAACAAATCAAAAAACCTGCACGTGGCGTAACAGGCACGATCACACAATTTTTGAGAGCTCAGATTCAAGGTATCACGGAAAGTGTCGACATCATGATCTTTATTTTGATCTTAGGTGGCGTTATCGGCATCGTAAACGCGACTGGTGCGATGGATGCGGGAATGATGCGCTTATCAGAAAAACTAAAAGGCAAACAAAAATGGCTGATCGTCATCGTGACGACCTTGATCGCGATTGGTGGTACAACCTTTGGATTGGCCGAAGAAACCATCGCCTTTTATCCTATTTTGATTCCGATTTTCTTACTGGCTGGTTACGATACATTGACAGCAGTCGCCTCGATTTATCTGGGGACCGCTATCGGAACGATGAGCTCCACGATCAATCCTTTTTCAACCGTTATTGCATCCAACGCAGCCGGGATCAGTTTTACTGATGGAATGCCGTTACGGCTCTTGATGTGGGTCACGGCGGTCGGGATCTCGATTCTTTACACGATTCGCTATGCTGAAAAAGTTCGGTTGAATCCTGCCGCTTCTCTTGTGGCTGACCAAGCAGAAAGTGATCGCGCACGCTTCTTAGGCAATCAAGAACGAGACAAAAATACAGACTTTACGAAACGTCAAAAGTTCTCTTTGATTGTTTTTGCTTTAGGATTCGTTGTTATGATCTACGGCGTTCAACAATTGGGCTGGTACTTTACGGAGATTGCGGTCGTCTTCTTGGCGGTAACCTATATCTTAGCTTTTGTTTCCGGCTTAGGAGAGAAGAAGTTTGTCAACAGCTTTGTCAGCGGCGCTGCGGATCTTCTGGGAGTTGCATTGATTGTCGGCTTGGCAAGATCTGTTGGGATCGTTATGGAAAACAGTTTTATCAGCGACACTATTATGAACTTCTTTAGCAATGCTATCAGCGGTATGAACAACGTTATTTTCATTTGGTTTATGTTCTTTGTTTATGTCATCTTAGGATTTTTCATTCAATCCTCTTCCGGCTTAGCAGTATTGTCCATGCCGATCATGGCCCCTTTGGCGGATGTCGTAGGGATCGATCGTGCGTTGATCGTCAATGCCTACAACTGGGGGCAAGGCTTGATTGGATTAATTGCACCGACTGGATTAATCTTAGTTTCCCTCTCTGTGGTAAATGTTGGATTTGATAAATGGATCAAATTTGTCACCAAATTGCTTGTTATCATTATTTTGTTGATCCTCGCCTTCTTGGCAATCGGTGTATTGATTTAACCTAATAATGAGAAAACCTGAATCTTAGACAGATTCAGGTTTTTTTGAGGATTCTAAATATTTTTGATGCCACTTATCATCGACTTGACGCGTGCCTTCTTTAAAGAAGATTTTTTCTGTTCCTGCTTCATTCGCTGTCTGGTAATACCATTTTTTCCAGCGTAGAAAATCAAGTTGTGCCTGCAAATCAGAGATTTTTTTCTCCAGAGCTTCCTCCTGCTCGATCATGAAGGTATAGCGTTGCGGCAATGTCGGATCCCCTTCGACGCACCAGTCCATAAATTTTGCAATTTCTTTGACAGGGATGCCGGAACGTTTCAGACAATCAATCACCTCGATGTAGCCGAGATCATCTTCTGTAAATTCTCTTCGGCCAGCCTGATTCTTCTTCACAAAAGGCAGCAAGCCCGCCTTATCATAATATCTCAATGTATCTTGGGAGATGCCATACATCTGCGTAATGTCACCGATCAAAAATTTTTTCATTTTTTCATACTTCCTTCTTGACTTGGAGTTAACTCCAGGTAGTAGAGTAAGTGTATCATAAATTTGAAAGAAGGCAATTTAAATGGAAAAACCATTAATCGTAATTACAGGAGCAAGCTCAGGCTTTGGTGCAGAAATCGCTAAACTTTTTAATCAAGCAGGTCACCCGTTGCTTTTGTTAGGACGTCGCGTAGAAAAAATCGAGGCATTGCCATTAAACTTTGAGAATGTCATGATCGAAAAGGTCGACGTGACAGACTACAAAGCCTTTGCTGCCAGTATCAAAAAAGCCGAAGAAGTTTACGGTCCAACAGACTTATTAGTCAACAATGCCGGCGTCATGCTGCTAGGCAATGTCTTGACCCAAGACCTAGCTGAATGGCAAACGATGATGAATACGAATGTTATGGGGGTATTAAATGGTATGCAAATCGTTCTTCCAGGAATGAAGGAACGCAAACACGGGACCGTCATCAACATGTCTTCCCTTGCTGGCAAGAAAACATTTACCAATCACGCCGCATATGTAGCATCTAAATTTGGTGTTCATGGACTGAGTGAAACAATCCGTGAAGAACTTTCTGGTTTAAATGTCCGCGTGTCTTTAGTTGCCCCTGGTGCTGCTGAAACGGAATTATTAACACACGTAACGGATCAAGGTGCCTTGACAGACTATGAAGCGTGGAAAGACAGCATGGGCGGTATTACTTTGAATCCTGTCCATGTGGCCGAAAGCGTCAAATTTATTTACGACATGCCGCAAGAAGTTACTATTCGAGAAATCGACATTGCCGCAACTGCTCAAGATGCTTAATACGCTTCCTTACTCCTGCCGAATCGGCGGGAGTTTTTTTATTGGAAGCATGCTATACTATCTCTACGATTAAAAATTTAAACTAGACGAGTGAAGGAGTAGTTATGAGTTTCGATCGACGCGTAAATTTTCTCAAAAAAAACTGGCAAAAAATCAATAATCGGTTTTCTTCCATCCAAATCATCGTCTTCTATTATTTAGCTATGACGATTCTTTCTTTGGTCTTATTTTATTTGCCGATTTTTCGTGAACCAGGCTCGCATGTGCCGTTTCTCGACATGGTCTTCATGGCGATCTCAACGATTTCGGTGACTGGTCTAACGACATTCAATATAAATTCCGTATTCAACGACAACGGCGTGCTGATGTTGGAGGTGCTTTTTCATATCGGTGGTTTAGGGATCATGATGATCACGACCTTCTTTTTTATCGTTTCTAAACGACGCATCACCTTGAAGCAGCGCCAATTGATTATGACCGATATGAATCAACCCCGGCTCAGTGGGATCGTAAATTTGATCCGTGTCACGTTTACGATGCTGCTCGTGATCGAAGTTCTTTTTGGAACAATTTTTTCCATTTATTTTTACTTGGCGGGGTACTATCGTACGTTCTCCAAGGCTATCTTTTTCGGTTTCTATCAGGCCATCTCAGCAGTAACCAACTCTGGTTTTGATGTCACTGGAGATTCGATCATTCCTTTTTCACACGATGTCTTTTTCATCGTGACTATCATGGTGTTGATTTTTATCGGAGGCATCGGGTTTCCTGTATTGATGGATTTTCATGGCTGGATCTATCATAAAAAATCCAAATCTCGACTGCCGTTTCGCTTCAGCCTTTTCTCAAAAATCGCCTTGTTAGCTTTTTTTGTCCTATTTATTGGCGGGACGATCGCGATTTGGTTATTAGAAAAGGACCACAGTTTTGCAAGCATGAACCTATTCGATCAATGGCTGAATTCGTCCTTTTATTCAATGACTACCCGAAATGCGGGTTTGCAGATTCATGATCTCACGATTTTTCAAAATACTACGCTGATCATCTTCTCACTTTTGATGTTTATCGGCTGTTCGCCCAGTTCTGTTGGGGGCGGGATACGGACGACGACGATCGCGATCATTGGATTGTATCTCTATTCCTTCTTAAAAAACGAGAACGACATTAATATTTTTGGCCGTAAAATCGCGCAAGAAGACGTCCGAAAATCGGTCGTTGTCTTTATGCTTTCAGCGGGCATGTGCTTGTTCAGTATTTTATTTTTGACTGCGACAGAGGATCACTCGCTGATCTCGATCATTGTGGAAGTGACTTCTGCTTTTGGAACAACTGGTTTGTCATTAGGCATCACCGACGACCTCTCAAGCACTGGAAAAATCATGATCGCTATTTTGATGTTCATCGGTCGTGTAGGTATGCTTTATACCTTGATGCTTTTTGTACCAAAAGAAACGCAAGACTTAGGCTATGAATTTCCAGAAGAAAAGATTATTATTGGCTAGGAACAAAAATCGTTCCTGCCTTTTTTTATGAGTAGCCGTCCGGCCTGCTTGATTCCTTTTTATAAAAGACAAACGGTCGTCAGTTGCTTATAATGAATAGTTGATAGGTAAAAATTAAGAAAAAGGAAAGCTGTTTAAACTTTTTTTTCAAATATGATAAGATGAATTAAATTTGTTACAGACATGGAGGATGTGTAATGGGGTTACGAAGTCATCTGGCGATTTCAGCCGGCAAGACCGCCCAATGGGTATTAAAAACGTTCTTTAAAGGTGGATCAAGTTATCCTGGTCAATTGGCTTTAAAGATGGATCCGAAAATTTTAGATACATTGGTGAAGGATTACAAGGTGGTCGTAGTCACTGGAACGAATGGGAAAACGTTGACGACGGCATTGACCGTTAATATTCTGAAGCAAGAGTTTGATTATGTGCTGACGAATCCAACGGGGGCCAACATGGTTCAAGGAATTGTATCGACCTTTTTAAATGCCAAAGGAAAAAAAGGCGACAAGAAAATCGCCGTTCTAGAAATTGATGAAGCCAGCTTGAGCAAGGTTACGGAATACATCAAACCTGAACTATTCTTATTTACAAATATCTTCCGCGATCAAATGGACCGCTACGGCGAAATTTATACTACCTATAAACTTATTGTAGACGGTGCTGCAAAATCACCGAGTGCACCTATTTTATGCAATGGGGATTCCCCTATCTTCAATTCATTGGAAACGGTGAATCCAAGAAAATATTACGGCTTCGATCACTTACCTGATGAAGATCAGGAAGCGCACTACAATACGGACGGACTCCTTTGTCCAAAATGTCAGCACATCTTGAAATATAAAATGATCACTTATGCCAACCTTGGAAAATACTACTGTCCAAACTGCGGCTTCCACCGTCCAGCATTGGATTACAAATTAACTGATATGAAGGCAATGGACAACCAATCGTCAGAATTTGTGATCGACGGTCAGGAGTACAAAATTGAAGTTGGTGGCATGTACAATGTGTACAATGCTCTCGCAGCGACCGCTGTAGCAGAATATTATGGCGTCTCCAAAGAGAAAATCAAACGTGGCTTAGGCTACGATGAAAAGGTCTTCGGACGGCAAGAAGAATTTGAGATCGAGGGGAAAAAATGCACCTTGGTCTTAGTGAAGAATCCGGTCGGCTTGAACCAAGTCATCGACATGATCGGACTAGCACCCTACCCCTTCTCCCTAGTTTCATTATTGAATGCAAACTATGCAGATGGTATCGACATTAGTTGGATCTGGGACGGCAACCACGAGGCTTTTGCTGAAATGGACATTCCGGCAGTCATCGCTGGCGGCGACCGTCACGAAGATATGGCGCTGCGTTTACGTGTAGCAGGGATTTCTGATGAGAAGCTAACCGAGACAGATAGCTTGACGGATGTCATTGAAAAGATCAAACTATTGCCGACGGAGCATGTGTATATCCTTGCGACTTACACAGCCGTTTTACAGTTACGGAAAGAATTAGCTCAAAGAGGCTACATTGATGGAGGTATGGATCGTGGCTAACTACGAATTGAACTTAGCACATTTATACGGAAATTTGTTAAACACTTACGGCGATAACGGCAATCTCTTGACGCTGAACTATTACGCCAAACAGATGGGTATTGATATCCATTCAGAGATCGTCAGTATTTACCAAGCGTTTGATCCCGATAAATACGATTTCGTTTTTATTGGCGGCGGACAGGATTATGAGCAAGTGATCGTCTCAAAAGATATCCAAGATAAAAAGGAAGACTTGACTAAATATATCGAAAACGATGGTGTCATTCTATCTATTTGTGGCGGCTACCAATTGTTGGGCCATTACTATATCGGTGCAAATGGTGAAAAAATCGATGGTATCGGTGCGCTGGACCATTACACGCTAAGCCAAGATAATCATCGCTTCATCGGGGACATTGAGATCCATAATGAAGAATTTGGGGAAACCTACTATGGCTTTGAAAACCACAATGGCCGAACATTTTTAGGCGAAGGAGAACGCCCTCTTGGTACGATCGTTAAAGGCAACGGCAACAACGGCGAAGACCAAGGAGAAGGCGTCATCTATAAAAATGTTTATGGCTCTTACTTCCATGGCCCCATCTTAGCTCGAAATAAAACATTGGCGGTGCGTCTGCTTCATACCGCGCTTAAAAATAAATATGGCGAAGAGGTAGACCTGCCGGAATTGCCATAACGTCAAAGAAGACCACCCGCTCATGAAGCGGATGGTCTTTTTTTGCAGATTTATTTATTTTGTTCCAGGCGTAGATGCGATGATCTTCATTTCGCCTTCTACTTTCCATTCAGTCATTTGTGCTGGTAAAATGCAGCTTGTGCCCGGCTTCATTTCGTAGCTTTGACCCTCTGCGATCAGATTGCCATATCCTTCAATAACTGTGACCAACGTGTAGTCGCCTTCTTTTTTAAGTGACAGCTCACCAACAACATCCCATTCATAGACATTGAAGAACTCTGTTTTCAAATACGTGATGACAGAAGAGCGTCCCTTTTTGCTTTCAGTGATTTCCAATTCTGGACTGATTGCAGGGACTGTGGTTACGTCGATGGATTGCTGGATGTGCAATTCACGAGTCTTTCCTTGATCATCCTTACGATCATAATCATAGACACGGTAAGTCGTATCCGAACTTTGCTGTGTTTCTAAAATCATGATGCCTTTTCCGATTGCATGGATCGTTCCGCTTGGTACGTAGAAGAAATCCCCTTGTTTCACTGGTACGCGGCGCAAAAGGTCGTCCCAACGTTCTTCTTTGATCATTTCTGCAAGTTCTTCACGGGTTTTCGCATTATGACCATAAACGATTTCTGAGCCTGGTTTCGCATTGATAATGTACCAGCATTCTGTTTTTCCTAATTCACCCTCGTGCTTCAACCCATAGCTATCATCAGGATGCACTTGAACAGATAAGTCATCTTCAGCATCTAAAATTTTTGTAAGTAGCGGAAAGACATCGCCTTCTGCGTTGCCAAACAATTCGCGGTGTTCGCTCCAAAGGTCACTAACCTTCCATCCTTTATAGGGGCCATTTTCTACGACACTAACGCCGTGCGGATGTCCGCTGATCGCCCAGTCTTCCCCGATTTTGTCGTTAGGGATATCAAACCCAAAGACCGTATGTAATTGGTCGCCTCCCCAAATTTTTTCTTGAAAAACTGGTTTTAAAAATAGTGGTTCCATGATAGTTGCTCCTTTTTATAGCTTTATTTTTGATACACTCTTGTTCGTTCATTTAAATAACAGGTGATTATCTCATCACGATGGGCAACATAGCTGGCGCGATGATCTTCTGTATGAACACGATTTGACAGAAAGAGAAACGCGGATCGTTTTGTGACGTCCAATAATAGAAAGGTTCCGGTGTAGCCGGTATGAAAAAGCAAAGGCGCCTGATCCAACGAACCCTGTTTCAAGTCCCACCCGATGGAACGCCCCCCGTTTCCTGTTGGCGTCTGATCATGAAGCAGTTCTTGGATTGTCTTGTCATGCAAATAAATCATATCGCTAACACGCCCAAGATTCAAATACATTTTTGCAAATTTGCTTAAATCTTTCAGATTTGTAAATAGCCCTGCGTTTCCAGCATGTTCTGCCAAAACACGTGCCTTTGGGTCGTGGGTCGATCCTTTTAAAATACGCCCGTCTGACAATTTTTGTGTAGGGACAATCGTATTGTACGGTGGCTGTGGTAAAAACAAGCTGTCCGACATATTCAAAGGGCGTAGAATTTCTTCCTTGAACACTTCGATCGCATTTTTTTGATAGAGAGCTTCGATCAAGAACCCCAGCAAAATCGTTCCTGCATCGGTATACTTCACCGCTTTTCCAAGATTGTCTCCCGGCTGCAACGTCAGATAGGCTGCACGCAGTTCCTCAGCGTTTAACTGATCCCGGTTTGGAATGTACGTTTGGATGTCTGATGTATGGGTGAGCAAGTGTCTCAATGTGATCGTCCCATTTTGAAACTCTGGCAGCAGCTCATGAAGGGGCTGATCCCAAGAAATTTTACCTGCTTCTTTCAGCCTAAGCATGACCGTGGTCGTGCAAACGACTTTTGTCAGCGAAGCCACATCAAAAAGGAACTCTTCCTGCATTGGAATCACCGTTGGTTCAATCTGTGCAGATCCGAGTGTGTGACACTCCTCAAGCTCGTTTTCGATAAACTGAAAAACAGCTCCAGGAAAAACATCCGCTTGCCTTTTTTCTTCTATTAAATGACGTGTCTCAGGATACATTGGCAACCCTCCTTTTAAATATTCTCTAAAAAGTATAGCATAAAACAAAACACACGCACTTTTGAATGTGTTTCTACATTCAGCACCTCCGCGTTGAATCAAAAGAAATGGCTATTCCTGGTTTGAGTGAGATCGAAGACAACAAAAAAACCGCGATTACTCGCGGTTATGTATATCTATTTTAATACGAACCACCACTCGATGCCGGCTGCATCATAGATCGTGATCAAGGACTCTTTTTTGTCGATGAAAAATTCTAATTGTTCTTCCGTTAAATGATGGATAAGTTCTAATAAGTTCTCTTTGGAAACTTTGAATTGCAGAAAATCAAGTCCAAGGACTTTATCCGTCGGCAGATCGATCGTCCCGCCTGTCGCATTTGTCAGCCCCACGTTAAATTCCCCACGATTCAACAGCAATTCTTCTTCGCTCTCATCGTATACAGTCAGACCTAGAATATTTTTTAAAAAAGCTTGTTGCTTGTTCAGGTCGCTGACATTCAAATGGATTTTGTCAAAATACGCCTCATGAATTTTTTCACGCTTCGTTGCCTTTTTCAGCAGCTTTTTAAAATCTAGTTGAACGGGCTCTGATGTCGAACGTTCCTTACTTGGCGCATAGAAAATCTCAATTTCATTTCCTTCAGGGTCTTCAAACAGCAGCCCTTTTTCTTCATCCGCCTGTAAAGCAGATTTGATCGGATATTCCTCTTTTTCTGCTCGATAGTAGACGTTCGCCAATTCTTCGATATTTGGTACCACGAGTGACACGCGCTGCATTTTTTTAATTTCCCCACGGTGTTCATTTGCCCGAGGACTCTCTTCTAACCATAACAGTTCACTTGCTGGATCTTTGTATCCAAGAATCGCCAATTCGTTTTCTTCACGCAATAGATGCAGCCCAATAATATCTCGATAAAAATGGATCATGGCATCACGATCTCGTACACGAATAGCGATCGTTTTTAAATTAAGTTTCCCTAATTGAAAATTTCCCATTGTTTTCTTCCCTCCGTCATTCCTATTTTAACGATGCACTCTGATTCACGCAAGCGATATCTGTTTTGAATCGACGACTCTTTTGTTATTTGACCAAAAATGTCCAATTCTTTTCAAATCCCTCTTTTTTTTGAATAAATCCCAAATTTTTATCAACAATTTCTGGATATGAAAATATTTTGATTGATTTCTTCATTTTTCCTGAAAAAGGAGTAAAAAGTCCGCAATAACACTTGTAATCAGACAACAAATAGATTAAAGTTGGAATCAATATTAAGAAAGAAAAGGTTGTCGAAGAAAGATGTATAACTCAGTAACAACAAAAGAATTTATGGCCCTTGCTGAAAAGGAACCCTTGGATGTTTTAGATTTAAGAGATCCTGATTTTGTAGATTCCTTTGATTTACTTGAAAATTCAAAGGTCACTCGTATTCCATTGACTCAGTTGCCCAACCGTTTAAGCCAGCTTGATAAAGGTAAAACGTATTACCTCTTTACCGAATTCGGAGGCCGTTCAAAAACAATGGCGCAATTTTTACGAAACAAAGGATTCCAAGTCGCAAACGTGATCGGCGGAACATCTGCCTATCGTCGTTATGTAGCAAGCTAATAAATAAGTCTTTATTGAACGTTTCGAGCAGAAAAATTGTCTGCTGTCGATATATTGTGTACGATTCGTTTGTAATTAAATTTAAGGAGTGTTAGTTTTGGCAAATGTTTTAGTAGTGAATGCTCATCCGTTGTCCGCAGAAGACTCTCAAACTGTAAGTGTTTTGGAAACTTTCATCGAGGCACATCAAGCAAGTCATCCAGAAGATGTTTTCACCATGTTAGATTTGTATTATACAGATATCCCAGAAATTGACGGCGACTTATTATCCGCTTGGAAATCGCTTCAAAAGGGAACTGATTTTACAGAGTTAAGTAATGTTCAACAAGAAAAAGTTCGTGTCTTTAATGAATTTACTGATCAATTTTTAGCTAGTGAAAAAATCGTTATCGCCAACGCTTTGTGGAATTTAAATATTCCTACACGATTAAAAGCATGGTTTGATACGATCAACGTGGCAGGTAAAACCTTTAAGTATACTGCAGAAGGTCCTACCGGTTTGATAACTGATAAGAAAGCTGTTCATATACAATCAAGTGGCGGTACATATAATGGTCAAGATTTCTCAGCGCAATACGTTAAGGGAATGATGAATTTTATTGGTATCACTGATTTTGATTCCATTTACATTGAAGGTGCGGATTATGATCCATCAAAAGCACCTGAGATCATGAATGCGGCAAAAGAAAAAGCCAAATCATTGGCTGCACAGTTTTAATTGATACTTTACGTAAAAACACCTGTCGATCAATCATCGACAGGTGTTTTTGTTGTATCATCTTCTTCATAAAGGTTTGAGACACCTTTGTACCATTCAAATACATGGATCGCAATAACTTTTGCGACGGCGTAAAAAGGAATCCCTAGAATGACGCCCGCAATGCCGAAAATCTTTCCGGCTGTCAGCAATACGAACATGATCGTAACAGGATGAATCTCTAATTGATTCCCCAGCACCAATGGTGATACGATCCGTCCTTCGATCGTCTGTTCGATCGTAAAGACAATAATGACTTTTACCAGCATGATCGGGCCGGTTACCAAGGCAATGAAAACTACCGGGACCATGGCTAAGAACGATCCTAAATAGGGGATCAAATTCAACACACCTGCTAGAATTCCTAAGGTGATCGCGTAGTTCATCCCCACTAGCGAGAAGCCGATAATAAACATCACTGCCACCGCAAAAGCGACAGTCAACTGTCCTCGAATATACGAAGCCAGTTGTGAATTCATCTCAGTCATCACGCGTAATGACGGTTTGCGCATTTTAGTCGGCAACAATTTGAGGACATACGGTGCTAACTGGTCACCGTCTTTTAATAGGAAAAACAAGATGATCGGTGCTGTGATCAAAGCGATCACGACAGTCGCTAAGGTTGAAACGACGCTTCCCAATCCCTGCAACGTCACACGAGAAATATTTTGTGCTGTTTCTGTTAACGACTCTAGTAATTTTTGTAAACTATTGTCGATATGCTGTTGAAAGGGTTCAAAGGATGGATCTTTAAAAATCTCACTTGCCTTATCACTGATCGTATCGAAATACCCCGGCAAGCTTTTCAGCATCGAACTAAGCTGCTCACGAATTTGCGGAATGATCACGACAATTCCCCAGATGATCAATGCCACAACAACTACAAAGAGTAAAATAATCGCAATACTTCGCTTAACACCCTTTTTCTCTAGAAAGTTGACTACTGGATTCATCAAATAGTAGAGAATTCCGGCGATCACGATAGGTAGACCCACGATGGCAAAAAACTGTCCGACAGGCTCAAAAATATACGATACTTTTGTAAAAACCAACGTGATCAACAGCAGCAACAATACGATGATCAATGCCACTACGACTTGGCTGTTCAAAAACCATTTCCAAAACCAAGACGTTTTTTGCGTCAATTTCTTTTTATCCACGCACTCACGCTCCTATTGAAATGTAATTTTCATTCCTACTTCCAAATCTGGAAGTTTTTCTGGGGTAACATAAATCCCATTTGGGATCATGCCAACCTCTTCTTGAAAAAAGACAGTCGCATGTCCGATCTCATTAAGATTTTCATTGGCTAACGGTCCAACACCATTTATTTTGTAGCTTTGCTCGCCAAAAATAAGTTGTCCGCCTTCTTTCAAATCAATGGGTGTCTCACTGATTTTCTTCTGAACGATCGAAACATCCATTAAATCTGGTGTAATCGTCTGTCCGAAAAGAATCAAGATATTTTCATCATTAACTGCATTTTTTCCAATTTGAGTGATTTCAGTTACTGTCATACGTCACGCTCTTTTCTTGTTTATTTTTCAATTATATCATAAAGTTAGCGCTATCCAAGTGACAATAAACTTGCTAAAATGGATGTACACTGAAGGAGGTTTTTTCATGATCCAAAAAATACTTTTAGGCACTTACACCCGACGCATCAGTCAAGGAATCTATCAAATCGATCTGAATACCGACACTGAAACGTTAACTAATCTAGAATTAGTAACAGCGGAAATAAGCCCAACATACCTTACTAAAAGTAAAGAAGAAGTTCTTTATGCCGTTACGAGCCGTGAGGAAAAAGGCGGAGTGTCTAGCTACGACCCTCAAATCAATTTTTTGAATGCGGTGACAGAAGAAGGCGCTCCGCCATGTTATGTGGCTGTTGATGAAGCGCGTCAATTGGTTTACGGAGCAAATTATCATAAAGGGGAACTGAACACGTACAAAATCCAATCAGACGGCTCGCTTGAAGCGGCTGCATCCCTTGCACATAAAGAACCAACAGGGCCTCACAAAAATCAAGACCATGCACATACTCATTATACCGACCTAGCGCCAGATCAACGCTTAGTCGTATGTGACCTTGGTACTGACCGTGTCTACACCTATGATGTTGCTGACAACGGTGCCGTTGAAGAAGTAGCGGTCTATGTCGCTGAACCTGGGACGGGTCCTCGTCACTTAGTTTTTCATCCGAATGAAACAACTGCCTACTTATTTGGTGAATTGGACAGTTCCGTCAGCGTCCTCAGCTACGATCAGACAGATGGCAGCTTCACTCAAAAACAAAAAGTTTCCACTTTGCCCGCAGATTTTGACGGTGAAAACGGCGGTGCTGCGATTCGCATTTCTAACGATGGGCGCTATTTGTACGCATCGAATCGCGGTCATAATTCAATTGCCGTTTTCGTGATCACTGAAAATGGGCAACATATCGAAAACGTACAAAGCATCTCAACAGAAGGCGATTTCCCACGAGATTTCGCGTTAAGTCCTGACAACGCGTATGTCGTTGCAGCGAATCAGAACAGCGACAACCTGACGCTTTATCGCCGGGATGCCGAAAGCGGCCTATTGACAATGATCCAAAAAGACGTCTATGCGCCAGAAGCGGTTTGTGTCTATTTCGAAGCCTAGCTCAGTTCAAACGAGTTTCACGTGTTTTGATTTCATAGACAGTGTCAGTTAGTGTGGAGGGAATTGCTGATGAATAAAGAAGAAGTCATCGAACGACTTAAAAAGGATTTGGACTTGCCAAATTTTAAAGGACGTCTTGATGAGAAGGACTACAGTGAAGAAGACTATCAAAAAATTAAAAACGATCTGAATGATTATTTCGAGAATTATGTAAGAAATATCGAAAATTAAACAATCCGGCTGACCTTAAGTGTGCACTTAAACGTCAGTCGGTTTTTATTATAAAAAATTTGGATTGACCAACACTAAAAAAGGACAAAAAAAAAGCACCGATCGGCAAATCGGTGCTAAAGGAGTATTACCTAAATGCAATGAAAAAGAAAAGGTTGTTATTGGTTATGAATTAATAATACCCGAATCTTCCCCATCTGTATTTAAAATAACGTTATAATAAAATTAGAAAACTTTTGTTCTCTTATGTTTTTGGATTGTTCGCTATTTCAATAACAGGTTCGTAATTTTTTGGATTGTTTTATAAATTTTATCCGTTGCTTCATCTTGTTTTTTTTCTGCTGCATTGAAGGCTTCCTCATTTACTTCCGGCAATAAGCTGTCTGTCATTTCTTGGCAGCCTTCGACATATTGAATAAATGCGCGTTCAAATTTCTTATGATTGCCGATCACCTTTGCGGGTGGTTTCAACATGCTGATTTTTTCTAAATTTAATTCGTAGAACTGTGTCCCCTCTTTGAACAGCTCGTGGATCTCTGACAGGTGTTCTTGATCAAATTCAGTGATCGTCTTTTCATCTAAAGCAGTACGGATTTCTTCATAGCTTGGGTGTAACCGTTCACCCATCTTTTCAGTATTTTGAACGATCTCATTGATCTCTCTTGCATAGTATCCTGTATTCGGTCGCATTCCTTTATTCCCACTTTCTTTTTTGGATACCTTCATTTTACCGATTTTTCGCCATTATGCAAAGCTGTTCAGAAAAAATTAAAAGCCGCTTCATTTCTATGGGAAGAGATGCTATGGTTAAAGAAATTGTTTCGAATGGAGGATTTTCTATGGATACGATCATCCGAAAATGGCGTAGAGACGATGCCGAAGAGCTGGCAAAAGTTTTGTCTAATAAAAACATTCATGACAACTTGCGAGACGGTCTGCCTTTTCCATACACTAAAAAAGATGCCCAAGCGTTCATTGAATCTATGTTGCGTGCTGATTCGTCGAACACATTTGCTTTCGCCATTGTTGATGGGGATAGAGTGATTGGCAGTATCGGTGTTTTTCGCTCGGAAAATATCCATAGGCGTACGGCTGAAATTGGGTATTATCTTTCCGAAAATGATTGGGGCAAGGGCTTTGCTACGCGAGCCGTGACAGCTGTTACGGCGTATATTTTCAAAGAAACCGATATCCTGAGGATTTTTGCAGAACCCTTTTCCACCAACAAAGCCTCTTGTCGATTGCTGGAAAAATGCGGGTTTCAATTCGAAGGAACCTTGCGGAAAAACGCGGTGAAAAACGGTGAAGTAAAAGACATGCACATGTATGCACTGATTAAATAAAAAAACTTCGCAGGAGATCGGATAAGGATCGCCATGCGAAGTTTTTTGGTTTATTTTTCTTTTAACGTTTTGCGTTGGAAGAATTTC
The DNA here is from genome assembly GCF_051715125.1 of Enterococcus sp. AZ048. Classification (NCBI taxonomy): domain Bacteria; kingdom Bacillati; phylum Bacillota; class Bacilli; order Lactobacillales; family Enterococcaceae; genus Enterococcus; species Enterococcus sp. AZ048. The sequence goes on from NZ_JBIOTD010000001.1 coordinate 2,101,274, forward strand.
ACGATCTCAACGATTGGAATAATCGCAAAGGAAGCACCGATCACGATCCCCCATTGATACAAGTCAAGATGGGCTACCCGGAAGACATCGTTCAGCCCTGGCACAACGATGATGACCATCATTAGTACAAAGGATAATAAGATCGCCCAGTTAAAGCTCTTGTTGCGGAAGGCACCAACTTTGAACAAGGATTGATGCACAGATTTCACGTTGAATGCGTGGAATAGCTGCATTAAGCCTAACGTTGCAAAAGCCATCGTCAAGGCGTCCGAATGAATCTCTCCATAATTTGAATGAACCGGCCATTGAATCGCTGACCAATAGACAAACAACACGGTACTCGCTTCTAAGATCCCTTGATAAATGATACTTGAGAAGACGCCGCCAGAAAACAGATTTGAACTGCGTCCCCGTGGTTTATGCTGCATCAAGTCTTTTTCCGCAGGCTCCATTCCTAAAGCGATCGCAGGAAAAGTATCTGTTACTAAGTTGATCCATAATAAGTGAATTGGCAGCAAGGTATCCCAAGCAAGCAAAGTAGCGATGAATAACGTCAATACTTCTCCTAAGTTCGCAGCCAATAAATATTGAACCGCTTTTTGGATATTGGAGAAGACTTTACGTCCTTCTTCCACAGCAACGACGATCGTCGCGAAGTTGTCATCCGCAAGAACCATATCAGAAGCTCCTTTGGAAACCTCTGTCCCTGTGATCCCCATACCAATACCGATATCCGCTTGCTTCAAGGCAGGCGCATCATTGACGCCGTCTCCTGTCATGGCAACTACTTTTCCTTCTTTTTGCCACGCTTTGACGATCCGAACTTTATGCTCTGGAGACACACGGGCATAGACTGAATAATGCTCTACCTTCTGAGCAAACTCTTCGTCTGAAAGTTCATTTAATTGCGCACCGGTTAAAACAGACGCATCGTCGCCCTTTTCGATGATCCCCAAACGAGCAGCAATCGCTTCTGCGGTATCTTTGTGGTCACCAGTGATCATAATTGGACGAACGCCCGCTTCTTTAGCCACACGTACTGCTTCGGCCGCTTCGGCACGTTCTGGATCGATCATGCCGACTAATCCAGCAAAGACCAATTCGTTTTCAACGACTTCCGTTTCTAATTCTGCTGGAGCGTGGTCTACATATTTGTAAGCCATGCCCAATACACGCAGCGCTTGCTGCGCCATGTCTTTATTATTCGCTAAAATATCTTGTTTTTCTTTCTCTGTCATAGGAACCACTTGATCGTTCAACAAAATATGTGTCGTCCGATCAAGCAAGACATCTGGAGCGCCTTTGACAGCTACTAAGATTTTTCCATCTTGCTCTTCATGCAGTGTGCTCATCAGCTTACGGTCTGAGTCGAAAGGCAGCTCACCCACGCGAGGTTCTGCAGCAACTTTTTCACGTACATCAAAGTGATTATTCAATCCAAATTGCACAAGCGCTGTTTCTGTTGGATCGCCGATCAAACTGCCGTCTTGCGCGATTTTTGTATCGTTCGCATAGTTCATGACTTTCATCGCCATACTATCGCTAGGTACTTCGCCATTCGCATCGTATTGATGGTTGTCGACGTAAAGCTTTTCAACCGTCATCTGATTTAACGTCAAAGTCCCTGTTTTATCAGAAGCAATAATATCTGTTGAACCTAAAGTTTCTACTGCAGGCAATTTACGAATCACAGAATTTCGTTTAGCCATCACTTGGGTCCCTAAAGCAAGAATGATCGTAACGATCGCCGGCAAGCCTTCAGGAATAGCCGCAACTGCTAATGAGATCGAGGTCAAGAGCATATCGACCCACGAGGTATCGTTAAAGACAGTTCCTACGAAAAACATCACGACAGCAATAATAATAATAGCAAGTGTCAAGAATTTACCCAATTGGTTCAAGTTGTTTTTCAATGGTGTCTCTGTTTCATCTGCTTGTGCTAACATTCCAGCAATCTTACCAACTTCGGTATTCATTCCTGTATTCACGACCACGCCTTTTCCGCGGCCATAAGTGACGTTACTATTTGAATACGCCATATTCACACGATCGCCGATGCCCACTTCGCCAGCATCAATAACGATCAATTCTTTTTCTACCGGAACAGACTCTCCTGTTAAAGCAGCTTCTTCAATCTTTAATGAAGCGACTTCGATCAAACGTAAGTCCGCAGGGACCACATCACCGGCCTCCAGCATTACGATATCGCCGGGAACAAGATCGGTAGATTTCACAGAAAGGATATGACCATCACGTAAAACATTGGCATTTGGTGTAGACATTTCACGCAAGGCCTCAATGGCTTGTTCAGCCTTCGATTCTTGTACAACCCCCATCACCGCATTGATGATCACAACGGCTAAAATAATGATCGAATCCACTACTTCATGAGAAACGACCGCAGAGATGACTGCCGCAAACAATAGGACGATAATCATCAAATCTTTAAATTGTTCTAAGAAGCGAGCAAGCATACTTTTCTTTTCGCCCTCTTCTAATTCATTCAAACCATACTCATTTAGGCGTTTTTCTGCTTCCGCAGTTGTCAGCCCTTCTTCAGTCGTTTGAACTTCTGCTAAAACCTGTTCTTTTTCTTCTGAATAAAAAGGGTTTATCAGTTGTTGTTTTTTCTCCTCGGACATTTTTTTCCTCCTTAAATTAGTGTTCCTTTTGGAAGTAAAAAAAATAGACTTGTGTATGCGAAAGACACATACATAAGTCTCACTATTTAAGACAACACCAGAAAAATATCTTTTTCTTGCTGGTGGCGTTGCCACAGCTTGCGCTGCTAGTTACTCCCTCATGAATACAAAACGAATTATAGCATGAGAAAAGGCGGGAATACAATCACTACTTTTAAAATAATCGATTGTAAGAGCTTCCACTAGAGACTTTTATTCCAAAAATCTTCAGCTGTTCCTTGTTCCATGCCCATTATAAACTTTTCTCGAATATCTGGGTAGTGATTCGCCATTCTGGTCACTACGTTCTTTATCTCTTCCCGTTTTGTTTTTTTATCCACAGGACAAGGATTAAAAACAACCGGCAGCTCTTCGCGTTTCACAAGGCGGATGATTTGTTTTTCTTCCAAATAGATCATCGGACGGATTAACGTTACGTTTGTTTTCGATAGATAGCTTTTTGGCTCAAAACTATTCATCCTTCCGTGAAACAAAAAGTTCATGAAGTAGGTCTCGATCGCGTCATCTACATGATGCCCCAACGCGACTTTTTGACACCCCAATTCATGGGCTCGATTGTATAAGATTCCTCGGCGTAGTTTTGCACATAAGGAGCAGGGGGATTTTTCTTTCCGAATATCAAAAACAACTTTGGCAATGTTTGTCGGAACAATTTCTAATGGATACCCCAACTGTTCAACGAAAGCCTGCATCGGCGTAATGTCACACCCTTCAAATCCCATATCAAGCGCGATCGGTACTAGCTCAAAATCAAACCCCAACCTTCTTTGTCGGCGAATCCGATCCAACAAATAAAGCAACGTCGTGCTATCTTTTCCGCCACTCATACCGATCGCCACTCGATCTCCTGGTTCGATCATTCCATGCGTTAAGATCGCACGGCGAACCGGATTGTAATAACTCTGATTGTCTTTCTTTTTAAATCCCATAGTTTACTCCCTTTGGTTTATTCAAAGAATGCTTCTTTTAAGCTGTATTGATTTCCGGATGTGATGTCATATTGGATCATTTGATAATCCTGATATAATTTTTCTTGCTTCTTGTTCAATCGAGCTTCTTTAAACCACTGTCCACTTTGATAGTACATTCCTTTTTCAAATGCTGGCAGCTCGTTTTGCAGTTCTACTAATAACTGCTGAAAGCCAGTCATTTGCAGTCGCCCTTGTTGAAAAAGATCTGCCGCAAAATAAAATGGACTTGTTGTCACCCGCTCGTTGTTCAATTGATGCCGGTTGTCGTACATGAGAAATTCAGTCTCATGTAATGGGTCTCCTTGATTCTTCTCTTGAATCTCCTCCGAATAAATCCCTGGCAAATGATCGCCCCAGAAGACGACCAATGTCCGTTCAGGCAATTTGTCCAGCTTGGTCAGAAAATCATTCAATGCTTCACTGCTGTATGCGACATCTTGCAAATAACTTCTTACAGCCATACTGTCTTCTCCTTTGACAAGATAAGGCAGTTCGTCGTATTTATTTTCATACGGCATATGCGTCTGCATCGTCACCAAGTGTAAGAATTGCGGTTGATTCTTTTTTTCTAATTGATCGAAGACTTCCTGATACGCTGCCTTATCGGAAATATAGGGATTGTTTTCGATTTTGTCTTTATGCGTCATCGTACTTTCGTCGAGAAATTGATCGAAGCCGAATGTTTTATAAACGTCTTTTCTTTTGTACATGGATGTATTGTACGGATGGATCGCGGTTGTTTCATAGCCTCGCTCTTTTAATGTCCCTACTAATGAAGGAAATGACTTGAATTCTGGTACCAGCATCGTATAAGGTGTTGTCATCTGTGCATTGAAGAGCTCCATTGAAAATCCAGTCAATGCTTCAAATTCGATATTCGCAGTACCGCCGCCGTAATTTTGCGAGAGCATTTGTCCGCTGTAGGTCGTGTCTGCCACCTCACGATACGCCTGCAATGGATCACCGCCATAGATCTCTAACCCTTTCAATCGGCTTGGATCGGAGAAGCTTTCACTCATCACATACACGATATTCGGCTTTTCTTCGGATGCATTCTCCTTTTTCGGCTGATACTCCTCCGTGATTTTTTTGACTGCAGCAGCAGAATAGTTGGCGGGCTCTTCCATCGCATCGACAGGCAAATTGTATAGAAAACCACCCATAAATCCTGTGTTGTAATAATTCATTTTCTGACTGTATGGAATCCACAACGCCGTCTTATTATAAGCTTCTCGCAAGATATTTCCCTGCTGATTAAAGCCGCCTGCATAAATCAAGAGACCACTCGTCAAAACAAAAATGCTCAAGCGAATCCATTGCTGCTTTTTCTTTAGTTTCAAACTCTTCTTTACACTAAAGACGATTAGCAGCAACCCAATCACCAGAAGTAGTAAAAAGAGAATAAACACCGGTATTCCAACGATATCGCGAATCATTCCAAATTCAGTAATCATTTTCAGATCATCGGGATAGATTGGTTCCATCCGATACTTCATTTTTAAAAAATTGGCGCTTCCCACACCGATCACGGTCAGAGCATAAAAAAGACTCCCCATTTTTAATGACCCTAGCAAACTACTGATCCAGCCATAAAAAACCAGCAGCACAAAACATCCTAAAAAGAATTTCTCCGTGTGCCAAGAAAAAGCAAATTTAAATGCCAAGTCAAAGGAAAAATCATTTTGCGTCAATTGAAAAAAAAGATTGGAAACAATAATTAACCCGACGATACCGATTCCGACTAGAATTGGACGCCAAGGAAGCTTTCGAAGTTTTTGCATATCTCTCTCCCATTCATACATTCGTAAAGATGTTCTCTCTACTTCTTAAAAGTTCTCCGAGATCTCATCCCTTGCTTTATCTAATTAGTTAGAATGCCTGCCATTCTGCGGCACCCTTTTCTTCTCAAAAAACAATTAGCGGCGATTCATAAAAATCGACCAATACCTTAAATAGTTTAGCGAGAAAACGGAACAAAGTAAAGAATGCCGACAACTTCCTTAAACTAAATTCATAGAACACTTTTTTAATGAGGGGAACGAAAAAAAGCCCAGTGAAGAACGTTCTCCACTAGGCTGCATCATTCCTTCGATTATTTCCAGAAATCATCAAAGACCGTAATTGGTAAATGACGTTTATGCTGCGTTTTGTTCCACCAATTTTCGATCGTTGCTTGGGCACTCGCTTCAATTTCTCGACCTTCCAAATAATCGTCAATGTCATCATAAGTGACCCCAAGTGCGACTTCATCTGCAATCAGTGGTTTGCCATCTTCTAGATCGGCTGTTGGAACCTTCAAGTACAAGGATTCATCTGCGCCCAATTCCTTCAGCAGCATCTTTCCTTGGCGCTTGTTCAAACGGAACAACGGCAAGATGTCTGCACCACCATCGCCAAATTTCGTGAAGAAACCTGTGATATTTTCCGCTGCATGATCTGTTCCGATTACGGCACCTTGATTGTCTCCTGCGATCGCATACTGAGTAATCATTCGTTGACGTGCTTTGATGTTTCCTTTATTGAAGTCACTGATAGCGACTCCCGCCTCTTCTAAAGCCGCCACTTCAGCATCTACCGCTCCTTTGATATTCACGCTTAAGCTTACATCTGGTTTTATAAACGCTAAGGCTCTCTTTGCATCTGCTTCGTCTGCTTGCGCGCCATAAGGCAAGCGAACAGCAAAGAATTTGTAGGCCTGATCCCCAGTTTCTTCACGCATTTCTTCCATTGCAAGCTGGGCCAAACGACCTGCCAATGAAGAATCTTGACCACCGCTGATTCCCAATACAAAAGATTTCAAAAATGGGTGCTTTTTCAAATACGCTTTTAAAAATTCAATACTTCTCCGAATTTCTTCTTGAGGATCAATCGATGGTTTTGTTCCTAATTCCTTAATGATCTCTTCTTGCAACGTCATGACGACTCCACTCCTTTAATCTTCTTCTTCCGTTTTTACCATAGATTTACGCACTTGGTCCATAATTTTGTTTTTATGGTTCCAGCACTCTGTTGAAAGATCGACTGGATATTTTTGTGGATTAAGGTCACGTTTATACTCTTCCCATAAGGAATCCAAACTATCTTTAGCCGTTTGCTTCACAATTTCTAAATCAGGCAGTTCATAGACGCGCGTTCCTTTTACGAAAATGTCTTTTAAGACTGGACGCGCTTCAAAGTTTTTAACTGTTTTATTGATATAAGGGTAGACGGGATGGAACATGTAGATTTCCTTTTCTTCTCTCGGGTCTTCATCCCATAAAGTCACATAATCCCCTTCTGATTTGCCATCAGATTTACGCGTGATCCGCCACACTTGCTTTTTCCCCGGCGTCGTGACTTTTTCTGCATTGCTGGAAAGTTTGATGGTGTCCATCATCTCTCCCTCTTTGTTCTCAATCGAGACTAATTTGAAGACAGCACCAAGAGCCGGTTGATCATAAGCTGTGATCAGCTTCGTTCCGACACCCCATACATCGATCTTCGCATGCTGCATTTTTAAGTTGAGAATGGTACTTTCATCTAAATCATTCGATGCATAGATTTTCGCATCTGGAAATCCTGCTTCATCTAATTGTTGGCGGACACGTTTTGAAATATAGGCCATGTCACCGCTATCGATACGTACACCTAAAAAGTTGATCTTATCGCCCATTTCTCGTGCAACTCGGATGGCACTTGGCACGCCTGATCGTATCGTATCGTACGTATCAACTAAAAAGACACAATCCCGATGTGTTTCTGCGTAAGCTTTAAATCCTTCGTAATCGTTGCCGTAAGACTGGATCAATGAATGCGCATGCGTGCCGCTATCTGGAATACCAAAAATTTTTCCCGCACGCACATTGCTTGTTGCATCAGCACCACCAATATAAGCCGCTCGTGTTCCCCATATAGCAGCATCTAATTCCTGTGCACGACGTGTCCCAAATTCTAATAAGGGATCATCTCCAATAACCGATTTGATGCGCGCCGCTTTGGTTGCAATCAAGGTTTGGAAGTTTACGATATTTAACAGTGTCGTTTCGACCAATTGGCATTGCAGCAGTGGTCCTTCCACCTGGATGATCGGTTCATTATTAAAGACCAATTCACCTTCTACCGCTGAACGAACGGTACAAGCAAATTTGAAATCTCGCAAATAATCGATAAAATCTGCCGGGTAATGTTCCACTTCACTTAAATATGCCAAGTCACTTTCACTAAACGTCAAATCTTCCAAATATTTTACAAGTCGTTCTAGACCAGCAAAGATGACATAGCCATTATCAAAAGGCATATTACGGAAATAACACTCAAATACGGCGTGAAGATCCGCTCGACCCGTCTCCCAATAAGTTTTCATCATATTGATTTGATAAAGGTCCGTATGAAGTGTCAAACTGTCATCTTCGTACAACTTTTTCATAGTCATGCTCCTCATTTGTTTTTAGTAATTTAAACTATTTCACTCATTATATCACAAGAGTTCTGGGGGCGGCATTCTAGCCTCCTTACAATTGAACTGAATTTCGATGCCTATAAAGGAACACGGGGAAAAGTTTTACACTCTTCCCCGTGGTACGATTATTTTTCTTTTGAGACTTTATATTCCACAGCAATAATATCTTTGTATCCTTCTTTAGGTCGGATTCCAGCCTGCATCATTTGTTTTTTATACCCGACATCGACAGTCACATCTTTCCGATCAACTTTCAATAAGCGATGGATGATCGTATCGACTTCTTGATGACTGATTTTCCGCTGACGATTGATCAATAATAAATCGATCGTATCAAAGCGATCCGCATAAATAATTTTTGTTCGGTCGTAGGCATACAATTTAAGCAACTTGATAGCCGGACGCTGCTCAAACAGGTAACCCGTTAAATTTGGATAGAGTGTTTCTAAATTAACATTGCTATTCAAAGGTGTCTCAATTAATTTCATTCAGTAAGCCCCTTTTCTATATCATTTAGTCGATTGGACTGTTTTCTTTTTCTTCATTCATTATTTTAACATATGGAGCAAATGTTTTTTAATCAATCAAAAAAATTTTTTTAGAAAAGAAAAAAATCCCGAGGCATCTGCCTCAGGATCACTTTTATTGTACGATTGATTCTACTTGAACTGTTTTTTGGACAGTTTCTGCCGCTAATTTTCCTGAAGTTAACGCCCAAGCGTTGTTCGCACCTGATGGAGAGTCGCTTCCCATTACACCACCGACTACTTCTCCAGCTGCATACAATCCTTCGATCGCTTGATCGTTGCGATTCATGACTTGCAGGTCGCTGTTTGCCACCAAACCACCCATCGTTGTAGCAAAACGTGGTTTTTGCTCGATCATGTAATAAGGACCTTCACCAACTTTTTCTTGCAGGAATTCTAGCTGACGGTCAAAGTCTTCGTCTTTTTGCTTCTCTACCCATCCGTTATAGCGGGCAACAGTATCGACCAAACTTTCACGAGACATATTTGCTTTTTCAGCCAATTCTTCTAAGGTAGCTGCTTGGAAAATTTGCGGTGTTTCTGCTTCGTTTTCGATCCAGCGTGCCAAATCTTCTCGTGTAATGCCGCCTTCTTCAACAGCTTCTGTAAAGATTTCAAAGTGTTTGGCATCCATCAGTAAGAACAGCATTTGCGGCTCTTGCTGTAGAAGTACTTTCAAAATTTCTTTATTACTAGCCCGCTCATTGATCACGCGTTTTCCTGAAGTATTTACTAGTAGGCCATTACGCTTCAAGACTTCGATATTTCCGCCGATCGTTGATTTAGCATAGCCTTGAGAAACCTCTACACCATTCGGATAAATTTTCCCATATTCCATTAAACGTGTTGCTGCATTTAGCTCTGGAGTCGTTGTCATCAGAATGCCGTCACCCGTAGATGACTTCGTTCCGTAGAACAAAATATTGTTTAACTCTTGACTCAACAGATTTGGATTGTTTCCGTAACCGCCAGTTGTTAAGATCACTGCTTGCGCATGAATATTATGGCATTTCCCCGTATCCTCTACCGCTGTCAAACCTGTAACTTTGCCATTTCCATCTGTCAATAAGCTTTCAGCCTTTGTTTGAAGATAGATCGTCACGTTGCTTCTTTCCAACGCTTTTCTTGCACTTGCTGCAAAGCCATGACCGCCATCTTCGTAAGCCAACTCACGATTTTTCCGATATTCTGCGAGCGTATGCAGACCGTTCTTCATATCGTATTCAACGCCCATGTATTCATGGACCCAGTCTGTCGTCTCTCCAACATTTTCAGCCAATGTCGTCAATAATTCTGGTACGTTCAGTCCACTGCCGTTTGCAAGGAAATCTTCCACCATACATTCAGCCGTGTCATCGCTGACCCCTGCCGCTGCTTGTAATTTAGAGCCCATAACAACTTGATTTCCGCCGCTGATTGAAATCGCGCCGCCTACGAAACTCAATTTTTCTACTACAATCGTTTTAAGACCCATTTGATCTGCTCGCAATGCTGCCGAGATCCCTGCAGCTCCTGACCCAACGATCACGACATCTGCTTCTTCTTCAACAACTTCTTTAGACCATTTAATGGTTGGTTTTGGACGTGCCTTTAATACTTCAGAGCTGGCTCCTGCCATCTCGACAGCTTCAGCAACTCCGTCAATCAGCCCTTGGCTAGAAGCGGAAGCCCCTGAGATCACGTCTACATTCAGGGTTTGACCATCAATGATTTGTTGCGGCAAACGAATGAATACTTGATCCGATAATCCTTCTGACTCATTGCTTTGATCCGCTTCGATTTTTTCGATTCGTTCTTCAGAGAATGTCACATTCATTGCAAGCTCGCTGTTATGACCCTTTGCTTCCACTGTATAGGTCCCTGGCTTGAATGTCAGTTTCACCTTTTGCAGTTCTTTCAATCGTTCATGTTTGCGTTTTTCTTCTTCTGGGTCAATGACCATATATGACATGAAGTCCCACAATGGTGTTGGGATCAACAATTTGCGTTGCGCACTCACATGTGCGTAATCAATCACTTCTTGCCCTTCCTTGATCATGTTTACCCAGTTTGGTTCGATCAAGAATCCTTTACCAACTGCCAGCAAATCATAGCCAAGTTTCATGGCATCTTCAGCATCTGCACGTTGCAAGATCGATCCTACACCCATGATTGGGATTTGAGCCAATACAGGAGAACGTTGTGCTAAGTATTTTGTGATCAATGGTTCTGGATCATCAGAATCAACAATCGATGGACGGGTATAAGCCCCCATTGAAAAGTGGAAATAATCCGGCTGTAATTCCGCAAGCGTATTCAATAAATACATCGTATCGTCAAAATGAATTCCTGGCTCTTCCAATTCTTCAGGAGAAAAACGATAGCCGACGATAAAGTTTTCCGCGCCTTGTTCTTTTGCAACGCGTTGAACTTCTTTCATCACTTCTAATGGAAATTTCGCCCGCTTCTCACGGCTGCCGCCCCATTGGTCCTCACGACGATTTGAATGCGGAGAGAAAAACTGTTGCAAAAGAAACGTGTTCGCACCGTGGATTTCCACACCGTCAAAGCCTGCTTCAATCGCACGACGAGTCGCGTCACCGAAAAATGCAATCATTTCTAAAATTTGTTCTTCTGTCATTTCACGAGGGACAGGTGCGTTAGGTCTCAATGCTGCCACTGGACTTGCTGAAATCGGTACTGCACCGCCGTTGATTTCAGGCCACGCCATTCTACCTGCATGATAAATTTGCATGATCGCTTTCGAGCCTTTTGACTTGATCGCTTGTGCCAATTCAGTCAAACCAGCAACTTTTTTATCTGTATCTACACCCAAAGCTCCAGGAAATCCTCGGCCTTTATCTTCAATAAAGCAACTTTCAACGATGATTGCAGCCGCATCTCCTGAACGAAATGCATAATAATCAATAATTTGCTGTGTGATTTCTCCGTCATAAAAAGCGGACTGTGTTGTCATTGGCGACATAAACAAACGATTCTTAAAACTTGTCCCGGATGCTAACGGAATCTCATCAAATAAATTTCTTAACATATGGTTCTCCTTTCAAAATAAACGCTTTATTCATCAAATTCTTTTGATATGTAACAAACTTCACATGAATTGTCATACGCGTGCCAAATTATTTTTTTCATTTCTTCTATACATTAGCCTGCTGCTCCATTTACGTTGAAACATTCTTTTGATAATTTGTGAACAAGGAAGTACACTTCCTTCTTACGCTCATTGTAAGAAATTTAATCAATAAATTCCAATAGTTTATTTACATATAATCAATAGATTTTGTTTATGTATTTCTATTCCGATTAGTGCCTTCTTTTTTAATGACAGAAGGAGCCAACCGCCGGAAGCAATTTCAGAGTTCTTTCCTTGTGGATTACTGATTTTTTGACACCCATTCTCGTTTATGAATACGCAAAAAAAAGCCACCGGGAAAATTCCCGATGGCTTTGAGAGTGCTTTCTATCTTAGCATTTCTTACATCATGCCGCCCATCATTGATGGGTCCATTGCTGGTGCAGCGCCTGCTCCACCTTCAACAGGTTTATCAGCAACAACTGCTTCTGTTGTTAATAACAATGCTGAAACAGAGGCCGCATTTTGTAATGCTGAACGCGTTACTTTTGTTGGGTCAACGATACCAGCATCGATCATATTTACATAGTCACCAGATGCTGCGTTGAATCCTGTACCTTGATCCGCATTTTTTAATTTATCAATAACGACTGAGCCTTCGAATCCAGCATTTTCAGCGATTTGACGAACAGGCTCTTCCAATGCACGAACGACGATCTTGATCCCTGTAGCTACATCGCCCTCAGCATCTAAATCAGAAACTTTCTTGATGACGTTCACTAATGCTGTACCCCCACCAGAAACGATTCCTTCTTCAACAGCCGCACGAGTAGAGTTCAGCGCGTCTTCGATGCGTAATTTCAATTCTTTTAATTCTGTTTCAGTCGCCGCACCAACTTTAACCACGGCCACTCCGCCAGCAAGTTTAGCCAAGCGTTCTTGCAATTTTTCACGATCGAAGTCAGACGTTGTTTCGCCGATTTGACGTTTGATCATTTCAACACGATCTGTTAACGCTGCTTTGTCGCCTGAACCTTCAACGATCGTTGTATTGTCTTTGTCGACAACGACTTTACCAGCAGTCCCTAAGTTTTCGATCGTTGCTTCTTTCAAGTCCAGACCAAGATCTTCTGTGATCACTGTAGCGCCCGTTAAGATCGCGATATCTTCAAGCATTGCTTTACGACGATCGCCAAAACCAGGAGCTTTTACTGCTACAACATTGAATGTTCCACGAATCTTGTTCAAGACTAATGTTGGTAATGCTTCTCCGTCTACATCATCAGCAATAATCAATAATGAACGAGATTGTTGCAAGACTTGTTCTAACAATGGCAAGATGTCTTGGATGTTAGAGATCTTCTTGTCTGTAATTAAGATGTATGGATTTTCTAACGAAGCTTCCATTTTATCGTTGTCTGTTACCATATATTGAGATAAGTAGCCGCGATCGAATTGCATTCCTTCAACGACATCTAACTCAGTATCGATCCCTTTAGATTCTTCGATCGTAATAACGCCGTCGTTACCAACTTTTTCCATTGCCTCAGCAATTAGTTTACCGACTTCTTCGCTGCCAGAAGAAACAGCTGCAACTTGTGCAATTGCATCTTTTGAATCAACGACTTTAGAAATACTGTGCAATTCTTCAACTGCTGTTTTTGTTGCTAATTCGATTCCGCGACGAATGCCCATTGGATTTGCGCCTGCAGTAACGTTCTTCAATCCTTCACGAACGATTGCTTGTGTAAGGACTGTTGCTGTTGTAGTTCCGTCACCAGCGATGTCGTTTGTTTTAGATGCGACTTCAGAAACAAGCTTTGCGCCCATGTTTTCAAAATGATCTTCTAATTCGATGTCTTTTGCGATAGTCACACCATCATTTGTAATCAAAGGAGAACCGTAAGATTTCTCTAAAACGACATTACGTCCTTTTGGTCCTAATGTTACTTTTACTGTATCTGCTAATTTGTCTACTCCGCGAAGCATTGCTGCACGTGCATCTTCAGAAAATTTAATATCTTTTGCCATGATTCTTTCACCTCATTATTTTTTATTCAACGATTGCCATAATATCTTTTGCAGCGATAATCAAGAATTCACTGCCGTCATATTTTACTTCTGTACCTGCATATTTTTCAAACATTACCATATCACCAACAGCTACTGGCATTGGACTCTTTTGACCGTTTTCCAGCACATTGCCTTCACCGACAGCTACGACTTTAGCAGTTTGTGGTTTTTCTTTTGCTGCAGAAGCTAAGACTAGGCCTCCAACTGTTTTTTCTTCTTCTTGAGTAACTTCAAGAATGACACGATCACCTAATGGTTTTAACACGATAAATCCCTCCAACTAGTAATGAATTTTCAAGTCGTTAGCACTCGATAGATAAGAGTGCTAACTCACAATTCTTATCATACCATTTTTGTTTCTTTTTGCAAGTCCTTCGTTTCTTTTTTTGATTTTTCCTGCACTAAGTTTTTTGAGAACTATGGTATACTTGGGAACAATAAATGGTTAGAAAGGAAGTTCAATGAACGAAAAAAAATATAGTTTCATTACGATTTTTACTTATGGTTTGGTGTTGTTTTCACCTTTGATTTTCCAGCGCGTACTCCAAGCAAATTCTTCACAACTCATTCAGTTAACAACGCTCGCTTATTTTCTTGGCGCAGCTTTAATGGTTGTTTATCGTTTTAAATCAAACATCTTCGGATTAGAAGGTACGCGAAAAAGTGTACTGATCTCCATTTTAATTGGTATTTTGGGTGTCCCTGCTTCCCTGCTCCTGCAAATGGTCATTTTGCAAATTGAGCAGCGCTTCTTGGGACAATCGATTGCTTCACAGAATACACAAAATATCGTTCAACTGATCATGAACAATATGATTTTTATCTTGGCGACAACTATCGCCGGCCCAATCATGGAAGAATTTGTTTTCCGTCGTGCGATTTTTGGTTCGCTAGAAAAGAGATTCGGCTTTTTCCTGCCGGCACTTCTCAGCTCTGTCCTTTTTGCCTTCGCTCACAACGATGGGCATTATCTGCTGTATGCAGGTTTAGGGTTCCTTTTCTGTGGAATGTATCGCTATAGCGGACGCATTTGGACTTCTATGATTACCCATGTTGGGATGAATCTGCTCGTTATTTTGACCCAGCTTGCCCTACACGCTAATTAAATCTGAAACGAATCTTTTGCCTTTTTATAAAAACCTCCTTAGACTGAATGTACAATCACTCTAAGGAGGTTTTTTAATGAAGGTAGCGATTATTGGTGCAACAGGACACGCCGGCTCTATGATTTTAGAAGAAGCGCTTGATCGTGGGCTCGCTGTTACAGCCATTGTCCGTCATCCTGAAAATCTGAAGGTACATGTGCCCATTTTGGTCAAGGACCTTTTCGAGCTTACAAAAAAGGATGTCGAATTTTTTGATGTAGTCATTGACGCATTTCGCCCGCCGATCGGACAAGAGGAGATGCATCAAACATCTTTAAAACATCTCAGTGATCTTTTACGTGGAACGGATACACGCTTGATCGTTGTAGGGGGAACCTCTTCCTTATTTATTGATGAAACACGACGCATGATCGATGTCTCTGATCCAAAGGCAGTGTATTATCCCACTGCTTATAATATGTACCAAGCATTTCTAGAGTTAAAAGCAACCCAACAGCTAAGCTGGACCTATATAAGCCCGGCTGCAAATTTTGTACCTGATGGTTTACGGACTGGAAAGTATCAGATCAGTGATGATCATCTAAAAAAGAACTCACAAGGTAAGAGTGAGATCAGCATGGCAGATTATGCAATTGCTTTGATCGATGAAGTGATCGAACCAAGACACTTGAACCAACATTTAAGCGTATATAGCTAATCAAAAAATGGCAAGCCTGCAAAAAGCAAGCTTGCCATTTTTTAGATTGCGAATAATTCTGTCGCGCTATCTGGATCAGTATCAAAGATTTGGAACTGATGGTTTACACCTAGATCATACCGCGTCAAGGTTTCTTCCATCGTCATATGAGCGAGTTCCTTCATATTGTTCTCTCTACTTAAATGTCCTAAATAGATGCGTTTTGTACGATCACCAAGAATATCGGTCATCACTAGCGCGCCATCATCATTAGACAGGTGGCCGCGATCGCCAAGGATTCGTTGTTTTAAACTCCATGGATAGGCACCCATACGCAACATCTCTAAATCATGATTGCTTTCGACCAAGTATGCATCTGCATCGCGAATCGTCCCTCGGACATGTTCACTAGCATAACCTGTATCTGTCAACATGACAAATGAATGACCATCTTTATAGAAGCGATAAAATTGAGGTGCTGCCGCATCGTGAGAAACACCGAAACTTTCGATATCCAAATCACCGAAAGTCAGCACCTTCCCCATCTCGAAGATATGCTGTTGTTCAACATCAACCTTTCCGATCAGCGGAGACATCGCTTCCCACGTTTTCTCATTCGCATAAACAGGTAATTTATATTTTCTTGCAAGAACTCCGACACCATGGATATGATCTCGGTGTTCATGAGTCACTAAGATCGCATCTAAATCTTCAGGTTTTCGATCGACCTCTGCTAATAACGAAGTGATTTTTTTCCCGCTCAACCCAGCATCGACCAAAATTCTTTTTTGCGGACTTTCTAAGTACAAAGAATTTCCTGTACTTCCGCTAGCTAAAATGCTGATATTGAAGGCGTTATTCATTTCTAACATGAGCAATTGGTCCTCTCTTTTAAAACTGTCCTCAGTATACAACCCTTTTTATGGATTTTCCACCTTTGGAACTAAATTATTCGTGATCACCTGATTATTCAGGGCGTTGACTTTTTCAATCTGTGTCGTCTTATCTGATGTCCGTATCTTGACGAACCAAACAGGCACATACACATTTTTCTCACGTACTTCAAGTGTGCGGAAATAGCCTAAATAAATGTTGGTAATCGTCGATTTGCTCGGAATATTATTGTTGATATATAGCGTGTTCAAGATTTCTTTTTCGGAATAAAGCGACATTTTTTCTCGCAAAGGCTCAATGTCCTTCAACCGGGTTTGAGTATATTTAGAGACCCGCTCCTGATCATCCTCCTTCATGATGTCTAACGTCACGCGGGACGTTTCATCAATAAAAGGAATCCCTTCATAGGTTTGCGCTCCGACGACTTTTCCTAAATCTTCATCTTTCTTAGAAACATCAGGAAGGTACGTATATTCTGTGCCATTCGTAATAAAAGAGGATTCCTTCATCAAACGATTAAAACTGCTCGTCGCCTTTTTTAGATCAAATTTTATTTCTCCATTTGGGATACTTGTCAGTACTCGGGTAGAAATGGTCCAATTCCCATTGATTGGTGCGTTCGTTCCTTCGTTTACTAGTGAATCGAACGTATCCTGCTCAGCACTCAAATAATACCCTTCTTGGTGGTCGTCAGTAACTTCATCTTTGATTTTTATATCATCATTTTCTAGGCGCTGCACAATATCTTCCCGCTGATTTGAATTAGTCACTAAACTTTGTTCGTGCTGATTATTCCAATAAATACTGAAGAGAAATATATTCAGACCGATGAAGACGAGAAAAAAGATCCATTCGATTTTTCTAAAATCCAATTAGCTCGCCTCCGTTTCTAGATTTCCTTGCATCAGCTGGTTAGCGGAGTACCAAGTGTCCTCGTATTTAACAAACCATTCTGGCGTTAAGGCAACTAATTTATTTACACCATCAATATCCTGCCAAGTATAGCCAATGATAAAACTTTGGATCTTATCAAGCTCGATTCCTGCCGCAGCTAGACTGTTTTCTACCTCTAGCGTGCTTGGCAGCTCAACTTCTTCATCAGAAGGGATCGGTACTTGAACCGTGTCCATACTCGTCTCGATTTTGACTTGCGGTGTGGGTGTATTAGGCGCGTGCTGAATTTTGACAGTCATCTTTCCTTTAGAAGATTGACTGAAGATCGGGTACCCTTCGACAAATATTCGATAATTGATTTGTCCGTCATGATGATCAAAATACCGTAGATTTCCAACAGAAGTTCCCAACCGACTTACGTAATTAAAACTTTGGCTGTACATACTTTCCTTCGCTAAATCGGAAGGCAGCTCACCATTAAAGGTCACCAAACGCTTCTGTTCATCCATTATAAGCTCTTCATGGCCGCTGACAAATGAACGAGAGCCGCTTTCTTCTTCCTCCCCTTTTGCTTGATCGGGGTTTTGGAAAAATGCATTTCGAAAAAGTGAATACGATTGGGTCGTCAAAATATAACTGTATTTTTTAAGCCGAACACGATCTTTTGTGCGTGACAGACGAGGAACCAAAGGATTTCCCTCAGCCATTGGCAAATAGCGTCCTTGATTTTTTTCGTAAATGGTCTCAAGACCAGAAAAATCCGCGGAAATCGTTGCTTCATACACGATGTCCTTATTATAGTTCAGAAAGCGAATCTTCTTTTTGGAAAAATCAATCTGAATCTTTGAAAACATGATTTTATCCGAATCTTTCATTGAATTCAAATTGACCGGCATATCAAAAACCTTGATATATTCAGCCAAAGAAAACTCGCCTTCATAATTCATTTCAATCCCGTTGGATAAATTGTAGTAACTTTCAATGTCTTCTCCATGGGCTATTTCTTGCAACTGACCATAGGTACTTTCTGTTAAGCGCGCCTGTGTGGTAGCCAACAGATTTTCGCTGCTTGTTTGAAACTTCCCATTCGACAAATTCCATGTCCCGCGAATCGGCAGAAAAGCGTCTGTTGCCTTTGTGTAGTTCTGATCGCTCTTCACTGCCTGCTTGCTTGTAGTGACATCGGATATCTTTGAGGTAGGACTAAGCCAAATGGCATAGGTTAAGATGAGGCTCAGAAAAATCAGAGCCATAAGTGCGACACGAATGATTTTTTCTGATAATTTCATTCCCAAATATCCTCCTCATAGGGTTCATATGGTAAAGAAATATAGAAGGTCGAGCCTTTTCCTTCGACACTCTCAACCCAGATTTGTCCTTGATGCGCCTTCATGACTTCTTTAGAAATGGCTAACCCAAGTCCTGTTCCGCCTTGTTGACGGGCACGAGCCTTATCGACGCGATAAAAACGTTCGAAGACTTTTTCCAGATCCTTCTTAGGAATTCCTAGTCCTTCATCAGAGATACTTAAGACGACATTGTTATGAGTCTCCATCAAGTGAACTTCGATCTTTCCGCCGTCAGGTGAATACTTGATGGCATTGTTCATGATATTATCAATCACCTGCATGATTTTATCCGTATCGATCTCTACCCATAAATCCCGTTCAGTAAACTCACGAATGATCCGATACGTTTTTTCTTGGCTGTTCACCATCATGTCAAAGCGATCCAAAATATAGTCCACTAATTCATTGAAATTGACAAGTTCAAGGTCCATTTGCTGCGCACCTGAATCCATTCGAGAAAGATTCAATAAATCATTGATCATCCGAATCATTCGATCGGTCTCGCCCAAAGTCACGTGAATAAAGTCTGGCGCTACTGCTTTGTCCTCCCAAGCACCTTCTTCTAACGCTTCTAAATAGCTGCGGACACTTGTCAACGGCGTACGCAACTCGTGTGACACATTTGAAACAAACTGACGACGTTCTTCGGCCGTCTTTTCTTGTTCTGTTACGTCATGGATAACGACTACTAATCCACTGATAAAGCCAGATTCACGACGAATCATAGCAAAATCTGATCGTAGCGTCATACGATCTTCTTCTGAATCAGATTTTGAACGATTGATTAAAATCTCTTCTGGCGTTTCCAGCAATTTACGCAGCGTGTACTCTTCCTCTAAATCAAGCAGAGTCAAAATCGACTGACCAATCGCCTGTTCATTCGTTGTATTAAGCAAAGACAAGGCCATTTCATTGATCGTGATGACTTTTCCTCGGCGGTCTGTTGCGATAACCCCGTCAGTCATGTGCGTCAACACGCTGTCCAAACGATTTCTTTCAGCTTCCATCGTATCCTGAGCATCTTCAATACGGTCAGATAATTTATTGAATGTTTCTGCAAGTTGACTCAACTCGTCATGTCCTTGAACATCGACCTTCTCAGAATAGTCTCCTTGTGCAATACGAACGGCTTGCTTTTGCATTTCTTTAATAGGCTTTGTGATCGATCGTGCCACCAATAACGCGACAATGATCGAGATCAATCCCGCAATCAAGGAGGCAGTAAAGAAGATCAAAGCTGTGTTGCTGATTTCGGTATATTTTTGCTCAATGTCACTTTTAACATAAAGAGCCCCGATCACAGCCGAATCGCCGGTCGGGGACTGAATGGGTTGGACATTGATATATACCCGTCTATTATTATCATCTAGTGTTACATATTGCTTCATTGAAAAATCATCGATGTCGCTGTATTCATTTTTCTTTCCGATGATCGAATCTTTCTGACCCACGTCATTTGTAGCGATGACGATCCCTTTATCGTCTACCACCCACATCTCAGTGATATTGTCAGCCGTTCCATTATTTTCAAGGATTCGCTGAAGCTGGTCTGCCTCATTGCCGGCATCTTCTGACATGGTGGCTCCGAGGGTCGTACTTAGCAAAGAGACCCGCTGATTCATATCCTTGGTAAAACTATCGATTGTTGATTTTTCAAGTCCCCGAATAAAGTAAGCACCGATGATCTCGATCGAAATCAGTAAAATCAAGATAAACGAAAACGCAATCTTGAAATTGACCGATCGGTAAAAACGGATTCTCTTTTCCATACTTACTCCTGTTCAGGGTTACGTAGGTAATACCCTACGCCACGTCTTGTTACTAAATAGGTAGGATGACTGGGGTTATCCTCGATCTTTTCACGTAAACGACGGACAGTCACATCCACTGTTCGCACATCGCCAAAATAATCGTATCCCCAAACGGTTTGCAGTAAATGCTCTCGCGTCATCACTTGTCCGATATGTTTTGCCAAATAGTGTAGCAATTCAAACTCACGATGCGTTAGTTCGATCGTATCTCCGTGCTTGGTTACCATGTAAGCATCTGGATGAATCGTCAAATCTCCGATCGTTAAATCACTTTGTGTCGTATTTTCTTCTTCTTTGGGCGCTTGTCCACCTCGACGTAAATTTGCCTTTACGCGGGCAACTAATTCACGATTAGAAAATGGTTTAGTCACATAATCGTCCGCTCCTAATTCTAAGCCCAATACTTTATCGATCTCAGAATCCTTCGCCGTAACCATAATGATCGGCATTTCATGGGTCTTGCGTACTTCACGAGCCACTTCTAAACCGTCTTTTTTTGGCAACATTAAATCTAATAAAATCAAATCTGGATTGACCTCTTCGACTTTTTCTAAGGCTTCTTCACCATCATATGCAGTGAAGACTTCATAGCCCTCTTTGGTTAAATTGAATTTTACGATGTCCGAAATCGGCTTTTCATCGTCAACTACTAGAATTTTTTTCACTAAGAGTCACCTCATACCTTTATAAGATTGTATGTACGCCCTACCATTATACAATAATTTCAATACTGTTTCATCTTTTCAAACAGATGACGATTTTTTACAACGATTACTTAAGAAAAAATAGAAGAATTTAATTGAATAATAAAAAAGAGACAAGCATTTGCTCATCTCCTTCTCGGTAATTTGATTTCTTCTGTTTTAAATATTTTTTTATTGCTTTTAATGAAATAAACGAAAGCAGTAAAGCGACTTTGTCACTAATCCAATACTTGACAAACCACGCCTAAGGAACCTGGTCCAGTATGAACGGATAATGCAGGAGAAACTTTTCCAAAATAGATATTTTCAGCAGTCGGAAACATCTCTTGTAGCCGTAATCGGATTTTTTCCGCAGTTTCCAATGCGTCGGCGTGTGTTACAGCCAAATTAAAACGCTTGTGGTTGCCAACATGGTCCTTTACTAGCTGTAAAGTCTTATCGATACTCTTGTTTAGTCCACGAACCTTGGCAACTGTATAGTAGATGCCTTCAGAATTACAAGAGATGATCGGTTTTAACTTCAGGGCACTCCCCAATAAAGAAGAGACCAAACCAATACGTCCGCCTTTTTGTAGATACTCCAACGTGTCTACATTGAAGAAGATTTTTGTGTAGGGGATTTTGCTTTCTACTTCTTCAATCACTTCTGAGAAGGATTTGCCTTGTTTCACCAAGTCGCCAGCGTAAATAGCTAGAATCCCTGCTCCGATCCCCACATTTTTCGTATCAATCGATTGGAAAGTTAACCCTTCGTAATGCTCGCCGAGTACGCGCAGCGCATTGTAAGTTCCGCTTAACCCGCTTGAAATCGTCACAATAATCACATGTGTATAGCCTTGTTCTTTGATCTCATCAAAAACCTGATGGATCAATTCGCCATCTGGTAAAGAAGTGCTTGGCAACTCTTTCTTGATTAAAGGAAAAATGGTATCGGAGCTAATATCGATCCCATCTCTATATTCTTTATCACTAAAAATAATACGCAATGGCACCATAAAAAAAGGGCCGCTGTCCACTACTTCCTTTGGGACGTCTGTCCCAGAATCAACTAGGATTGCTATTTTTTCACTCATCCGTTTCGCCTTCTTTCTCTTTCTCCAATTGAATGATTTTCTCAGTTAACATTTTTTGTGTAAAAGAAGCTATCGCACTTTCCATTGCTAAATAGTAGAAATCTTTTTTGTAGCTGTTAAATTCGATTTCTTCACCTAAAACTATTTTTGCCAGTTGCAGCAGTGCTTCTTCTTGCACGGTACAAAAACTATTGTACGCGTCCTTTGGTTCATTGATCGCCAATTGCATCCGAATCAATTCATTGATATCAGGAATCGCAAAAACTTGCTTCAGCAGCGTAATAGCAATCAAATAGGCCAAATGATTACGGTTATATCTCTTCTTCACAGGTGGTGGAACTAATTTATGTTTAACATAATTATTGACCATAGCACTGGATAGAAGCTGATGCTTGTCATCTTCTATCAAAGGGGATAAATAACGGTCAACAAGGGTGATTACTTGATCCATGTATAGCTCTAGTTCGGGTAACTCTTCCCAGCGAGGCAGTCGTAAATCTTTTAAGCCTTCTGCCCAGGTTCTGAGCTTTGTATCTTCCATTGAACACACTCCCTTTAAGGGTAGTTTATCAAAATTATGGTAATTATACAACATAGTTTCAAAAACTAGATAATTGAAGCGCTTTTGGTGAATTTTTTTAAGTTTATTCTTGCTTTTTTATTTTCTCAGTGCTAACATATGAAAGTACTTTGTTTGGGCCGTTAGCTCAGTTGGTAGAGCAGCTGACTCTTAATCAGCGGGTCGCGGGTTCGAGCCCCTCACGGCCCATTGGGTGCCAAACCCACGCCACATAAGCGTTTTTGGCTACTTCGGTAGTTTAGAAAAAGACGCTTGATGTGGCATTTTTTTATTTTACAGATGCCTTACTAGGAAAGCAATTTAAAATCGCCCCGAAAAGTTATACGAAAACTAACTTTTTGAGGGCGATTTTTCTATTTATCGATTCATTTTTTATTTTAGAAAGAAACGATTTCTTTTATCCAACTCTGCTAATCCTAAGGTTACTAGAAGACCCATTAGCGTTACTCCTAAAAGAGCTAATGCAGGATCATCAGAAAATCCTGTTTGAGGAAATACTGAACTTGATTTAGTAGTTGTAGGCGTTAATTGACTTTTCTTCTTTTCACTAACTTGAATTTTTGACGATTTAAGAGTGCTTGCGTTTGATTGCCCCATAACTCCCTGCTTTGATGCATTTCCAATAAAAACAGCTCCGCTTGTTGCATCCGCGGATTTGCCCTTAACAGAATCCAATTCTTCATTAAGAGCAAGATGATTTTTAAGTTTGTCTAATTTTTCTTTCGTTTCTTCCAGTTTTACCTTTGCTGCGTCTGCTTTAGCTTGTAAGGCGTGATACGTTGCCGCATCGGTCTCAGCAGTTTTTTTGGCACTTTCCAGTTTCTTAACAGCAGATGCATACGCAGATTCTGCTTTTTTCAGATCAGAAAGGGCCGCAGATAATGCTTCAGAAGCTTGTTTCAATGACTCCACTTCGGCTTTCTTTTGCTCTACTAGTCGTTCGCCGCTCTCCAATGCCTTTTTATCATCAGCTAGTTTTTCTTTGGCAGCGGTCAAAGCTGCTTGCGCGGCGCTCAACTTATCATTCACTGTGCATAATTGTTTTTTGGCTTCTTCCAGTATTGTCACTTTCAAAGCTTTTTCTTGTTTTGCTGCTTCGAGTGCTTCTTGTGCAGCATCTAGTGCTTTCTGTTTCGTTTCTGCATCTGAATTAAATTTATCAACGACTCCTTGAGCTACATTCACTTTTTCCGTAGCCGTTTCAACAGCTTTTGTTGCTGCTGCCAGCTGCTTCTTCGCCTCTTGATTATCCGTCGTCGCTTTTTCTAATCCAGCTTTTGCTGCTTCAAGTTTCTGGTTTGCTTCGTCAGCTTTTTTACGTGCACTTTCTAATCCTTCCCCGGCGATCTTTGCATCTTCTTTTCGATCGGTCAGCTCCTGCGTCAATTTGTTGATTTTTTCTTGCGCTTTCGCATCGTCTATTTCAGGGATATCAATCGATTTAGTATCAAATTTACTCGCATCTTTAATGTAGTAGCTGTGCGGGACAAATTCAAAATGAGTAGAAAACGATGGTCTGCTTGCTTTGGAGAAGGATACGCCAAAATAGCATTCATCTGTAGAACTCCCATACATGAGACCCGTGATACTAAATGCATGGCCCCAGTTGCTACCACTGTCACCGTACAAAAAGCCCAACATAGCATTATAGATCAAGCTCTTCAAGTCATTCTTGCTAAGATTCCAAGAACTGTCTGGTTTCATTGAACTAGAACTATATGAATATAAATTTTCATAGAGGTTTCCACCTGGGTGTTCTAGTAATCCATTGTTTCTCGCTGCCTGATTGATAGCATCGTTATAATGTCCATTGAAGCCGCTCCAATTATCCGCTTCATAGGCTTTAGCAATTTCGTCTGTAAATTTGATCGATCCTAAAGAAACAGTCACATCCTTCATGCCAAACATCTGACGAACAGAATTGATCAAACGAGCTGCGTAAATCGATAATTCTTCTATGAGAGCCGTTGTCATATCTGTCTGACCATTGATCATGATAGCTTTATCGGCTTCATTTGACTGGAATTTTGCATTTGCTGCCAAGGCTGCAGCATCAGCAGCTAAAAGTTGCTTTTTATTCGCTTCGCTGCGATCCGCCTCGTAGGCTTTCAGCGCATTTACATATTCCTGCGTCACCACGATCTTGTTTAACCCGTCTTTTGCCTCTGAATTCGCCCTATCCAAATCATTTTGTGTTTTTTTGACCGCTTCATCCGCCTCTTGCTTCTTTTTACTTGCAGCATCAACGGCGCTAGCGGCATCCGTTGCTTCACCTTCAGCAACATTCTTGGCTGTTTGCGCACTTCCTTCTGTTGCCGCAGCTGTTTCAGAATCTGTTTTAGCAGCTTCCTCAGTTTTTTTAGCAGCCTCTAGTTCTTCCTTCGCCTTTTCTAGATTGTCGTTTGCTTCGGTGGCGCCTTCCCCGTCAACAATACTTTGCGCATCCTTTACTGCTTGTTGCTTCTCATCGATTTTTTCTTGGGAGTTATCGACGTCCGTTTTCGCGTTTTCAACAACTTTTTGTGCAGCATCCGCTTCCCCTTGAGTCTCCTCTACCTTTGATCCCGCAGCATCAATTGCTTTTTCATCTTCCTTGATTGCTTCCTTGATACCCTCATTTGCTTTTTCCTGTTCCGACACATCCTTTTGTGCTTGCTCGATCTTTTCGGGTGTTGCTCCTTCTGCCGCTTTTTCAGCTTCAGAGACAACCTCTTGTGCTACGTCTACAGCTTCTTTTGCAGTGTTTGCCTCCTCCTGTGCTTTGCTTGCAGCAGCTTGTGAGGTCTCGTAGGCCTCCTTGGCAGTAGTTGCTTCCGTCTGAGTAGCAGTTGCTGTCTCTTGTGCCTTAGTAACTTCTGATTGAACTACTGCTATCGTCGCTTTGGAGTCCTCAGCCGTTGCTGTCGTCGCTTGTGCTGCGTCACCACTCGCATCTGCACGCGCTTCCGTTGAATGAGAGAACCCAATCCCTGCCATTGTTGCGAGAGTTGCTGAAAATAAAGCAATCTTTTGTTTCTTCATCTTTAATTCCCACCTTCATTTTTTCTTGTCTTTCTTGTTAAAACCAACTGACTTAATACCCCGATCATAAAAACGCTTTCATTAAAGGCGAACATTTTCCTTAAAAAGGAACAACAGAGTCATTTCTACGAAAATAATAGCCATTCGCATTATTTGTCATTTATCATTTTACCATATTTTCAATTAGTGCAATAATTCTTTTTTTATATGATTCGTATTGGTATTAAAATTATATTTATAATAGATAAAGGGCATCTGGATAACTGATTTATAAAGTACCAGCCGCCAATTGTTTAAAAAAACTGATAATTTATCTTTTTATTTCTATTTTGTAATGGAAGGAATGTACGTGTGGTCATCCAATGGACATCTTGGAGCATCATCAAAAAAAATTTCCAACAACAACTTTACAAAAATATTTCTTATGTTACAATTGTGTTACAGAAAAAGTTTAAGGAGTGATTCGTGTGAAAAAAATGGTTGTTTTTAGTTTGTTGGTACTGAATTTCCCAATGGTCGCATTTGCTGATACTTCCGAAAGTCTCTCTGAAAAAACCGTAATCTCTAGTCAAGAACAATTTGTTGAGAGCGCTTCTCTTTCTGAGGAATCAGGAACAGATCCTGTTCTTTCCGTTGACCCTAAGGAGAATCCTGCCGCTTCTACAGAAAAAACAGTTGAACGTTCCACTAGCAAAATTGAAGATACTATCAGCAGCAGTGAACATGCAGTAAATGAAGAAATAATAGATCATCCAACAACTGAAACAACCGTTGGAAAAAAACGACACGCTGAGGAACCTGCCGCTTCGGATAACATAGAAAAGGCGACTAGTGCTGTAGTCCCACAAACTAGTGCAGCGGTCATAGAAAAGGCGGCAGAATCCCCTTCTGATTTAGAAGAAAAGTTGAACAAAGAATGGACAGCAGAGAAAATTCGTGAGAACTTAACCGGATCAGATTATGGGATAACTCAGAATGAACTTAAAGGATATTCGGACGAAGAGCTCACAAATGCCTTCAAACTTTTCAACCGTTATAACTTTGACCTTACAGGCATGGATTTAGGAAGCTACGTTCACGTTTTACGTATGGTTTATAAAGACCATGCGGTAAGTTGGAACGAGGTCGAACAGGCTTTGGCTTTCAATCCTAACAACTACACTACCACTGCTGAGCTAGCGCAAAACATTGATCAGCTGCAAGCCTATCTGAGGATTCTTTATTCGAACAAGGAAGGCTTTGTGCCTTTACGTTCTTTCACAAATGAAGAAATGCTTCATATTTTGGATCATCTTAGTGGTGCTGAAGACAAATTAAGTTACGCCAATGGATTATTCTCAGGATTATTCTCAGGACTTGTCCATTGGTTATATTCCTCGCAAGAAGGGAATGGACCCATCGATAATGGACCAAAGCCTGTTCCGTTGATTCAAACCATGGAGAAACCTGCGAGTCCAATTGTGTTAAAGGATGCTGCTCCTCAAAACAATTCAAACACTACTGAGAACAGACTCCTCACCGAGGCAAATGGACAGAAAGAATACCCTAAGACGGGGGGAAAACAGCATGTCATTTTCACCCTCATAGGGATGATTATGACTTTATTCGCAGGAAGCATCCTATTAAGAAGACGGCTACGCGTTTAACCTAGATTTCTCTCTCATCACAAAAGGAGCCAAAACAGATAAATGTCTGTTTTGGCTCCTTTTCATTGGGCACTTTTAAACTGCCAAGGCTTTTTCATTTTTTAAATGCTGTAATTTCTTTTTATAATAGGCCACTTCGTCTTCAGAAGAATAAATAAAATGACCTGGCGCAATCTCGCGCAATGAACGTGCTTTGCCGTCGTGAGGTTCCGTTTGATATTTGATTCGACGACGTTGACGTTCGTGATCGGGATCAGGCATCGGAATCGCAGAAAGCAAACTTTCCGTATAAGGATGAACGCCATAGTGATAGATTTCGTCACTGCTGCCGACTTCTAACAAATGGCCATTATTCATCACGCCGATACGGTCACTGATGTGCTTCACCATTGAGAGGTCATGGGCAATGAACAAGTAGGTCAAGTTGTGCTCATTTTGCAAGTCTTGCAACAGATTTACTACCTGTGCCTGGATCGATACATCCAAAGCCGATATTGGTTCATCACAGATAATGAAGCGTGGACGTACTGCCAATGCTCGTGCTATCCCGATACGCTGACGTTGCCCGCCTGAGAATTCATGTGGATAGCGAGTCCCATGACTAGGGTTCAACCCAACCGTCTCAAGCAAATCATTGACGATCTTGTCTCGGTCTTTCGGAGTTTTAGCCAGTCCGTTCACATCAATGCCTTCCGCGATGATATCTTTGACCTTCATTCGCGGATTTAGCGACGCATATGGGTCTTGAAAAATCATTTGGACATCGCGACGAAATTTTGTCAGCTCTGCTTTTCCATGAATTTTCGATACATCCTTGCCATCAAAAAGGATTTCTCCGTCCGTTTTTTGATTTAGTCGAATGATTGTCCGTCCTGTAGTAGATTTTCCACTACCAGACTCCCCTACCAATCCGAACGTCTCTCCCTCATTGATGTAAAAGCTCACATCATTGACAGCACGGACTTCATTTTTAGTGCCCGTGTTAAAATATTGTTTCAAATTATTTACTTCTAATAATCGTTTTTCCATCTTTATCCTCCGTTTTTATCGCTACACTTAAGCGGAATATTGGTTTTGCTTTTTACGAAAAATATCCCAACGTCGTTGAATCTCAGCCGGAGGTGTTACTGTTGGTGCTTGAGGTGCCAATAACCACGTTGCTGCCTTGTGAGTTTCAGAAATCTCAAAGAAAGGCGGCTCCATTTCCGCATCGATTTTTAAAGCAAATTCGTTACGGGGATAGAAGGCATCTCCTTTTGGCGGATCTAATAAATCTGGAGGAGATCCTGGAATTGCATAAAGGCGATCATTTTCACTCTCTAAGGTTGGCATTGATCCAAGCAGTCCCCAAGTATACGGGTGTTGCGGATTGTAAAAAATTTCTTCCGCCGTTCCTACTTCTACGATTTTCCCTGCATACATGACAGCTACTCGATCGGCCACGTTAGCAACGACACCGAGGTCATGGGTGATAAAAATGATCGATGTTTCGATTTTCTCTTGAATCTCTTTTAGCAGCTCTAAAATTTGCGCTTGGATCGTAACGTCCAACGCGGTCGTCGGTTCGTCAGCAATCAGGATCTCAGGATTACAGATCAAAGCAATGGCAATTACGATCCGTTGGCGTTGACCACCAGAAAATTGATGCGGGTAATTTTTTAATCGTTTTTCGGCATCTGGAATCCCAACTAGATTTAGTAAATCAAGGGCAGCTTTCAACCCTTCTTTTTTTGAGATTTTTTTATGCTTTCTTAGAGACTCCGCTACTTGCTTTCCAATCGTCATGGTTGGGTCAAGTGATGTCATCGGATCTTGGAAAATCATCGCGATTTCTCGTCCGCGAATCTTTTGCATTTCTTTCTCTGATTTATCTACGATATTTTGTCCTTTGAACAAAATCTGTCCTTCATCAATGTTCGCGTTCCCGGAAAGCAGGCGCATAATCGTTCGCGTGGTCACTGATTTACCGCTACCAGATTCCCCAACGATCGCCAATGTTTCCCCTTTATTCAGATCAAAATCCACTCCACGTATCGCTTTGACTTTCCCAGCATAGGTATCGAATGAAATATTTAAATTATTTACTTCTAATATTTTTTCCATAAATCGTCACTCTTTCATTTTCGGATCAAATGCGTCGCGTAGACCATCAGCCAATAGATTGAAACAAATCATGATCAATGAGATCGTCACTGCTGGAATCCATAGTAAGTATGGTAAGTACAAGAACGTTTTGTATCCGTCGTTTAATAACGTACCTAATGATGCGGATGGCGGTGTTAATCCTAATCCGATGAAACTCAAGAACGCTTCGAAGAAAATCGCTGTTGGAATACTAAACATCATTTGAATAATGATGACACTCGAAATATTCGGAATGATGTGTTTAAAGGCAATTTTCCATTTTGATTCACCCAGAGTCATCCCAGCTAACACGTATTCTTGGTCTTTTAGCTTGAGCGTCTGGGCTCGGACGATCCGTGCCATGGGTATCCAGTTCGTGATAGCCATCGCTGCAACGATTGAAAAAATACCTGGTTCAAAAACAACTAGCATCAGAATCATAACTACCAGATTGGGAATTCCAGAAAGGATCTCTAAGAAACGTTGCATTACATTATCGACTCTGCCTCCAAGCATGCCAGAAATCAATCCGTATGCCACACCAATCGTTATATCAAATAGCGCTGCGATAAAGGCGATCAATAAGGAAATACGCGTTCCCATGAAGAGACGGCTCAAAACGTCACGGCCCAAACCATCTGTTCCTAATAGATAATTTACATTTCCAGGAACATCTGCTTGTGCGTATTTATCTACTAACTCCCCTGCAACCATCGTTTTCCCATTTAATCCATTGATGTTCAAACCAGGGACACGAGGAGGCAAGTTGATGTAATCGACATTTTGCTTGCTCGGGTCTTGCGGTGATACAAAAATCGTAATGATCGAGATAAAGATGATTACTGCTAGTACGACCATTGAAATGACCGCCGCTTTATTTTTCTTTAATCGGCGCCATGAGTCTTGTAGGAAATTTAGGGAAGGGGCTGCGATCTCCTCGCGCTCCTCTTCCGTATTTTTTTGTAAGGGTTGAAATTCATCTGCTGGAATATCAACAACTGAAGGATATTTTATTTCCATTAGCTTTTGCTCCCTTCGGATAGACGGATACGAGGATCAACTAATCCGTAAAGTAGATCGACGACTAGAATAACGAAAACCAGCATGAATGAATAAAGAATCGTTACTGCCATGATCGTTGGATAGTCATTGGTCATGATTGATTTTACGAATTGTTCTCCGATACCGGGAATCGCAAAGATGTTTTCTACAACAAGCGACCCAGTCATCAAAGCAACCGCTAGTGGTCCAAGTAATGTCATCAACGGGATCAAACTATTCCGCAGGCCATGTCTAAAGGCGATCTCCCAACGGCTCAAGCCTTTTGCCCGTGCCAGTTCAACGTAGTCGCTATGGAGTACTTCCACCATTTCAGTTCGTATGAACCGTGCGGAATCGGCTAGTGGAGACATTGCCAAAGCCAATGTTGGCAAAATAGTGTAAGCAAAACCTTCCCATTTCGCAATTGGCAGAATACGCAATTTCATCGCGAAAATATATTGCAATAATACTGCAAAAACAAAGTTTGGAATCGAGCGCCCTAATATCGCTACTAAGGTAGATGCTGTATCCGCCCATGAATTCTGCTTCATGGCAGAGATCGTACCTAAGACGATCCCCACGAATGTTCCGAAGACGATTGCCTGCAACCCTAATTGCAATGACGGTCCAATTCGTCCTGCTAATAAGGTAGCAACGGCTTGATTTTTAAATTGGAAAGAAATTCCGAAATTTCCTTGTACAAGGTTTGATAGATAAATGCCATATTGTACGATGACTGGCTTATCCAGACCTACTTGTCTGTTCAACATTGCAACTGTTTCAGGACTTAAACGTTCTTGGTTGGTATAAGGTGTCCCTGGTAGTAATTGCATCAAGAAGAATGTGATGGTCGCAATCAACCATAGTGTGATCAACATGAAAAAGACACGCTTTAAAAAATATTTTAAATAACTGCCCATGAGGTGCCTCCTAGTTCTATAATTAATTCTTTTTCCCATTGAAAAAAAAAATCTGATATCGTGCGGTGCGTCCCTCTTCTGCTCATACTGCTACTTCTGCATAAGGAGAAACGAATCGCTTCGAATTGTTCGACAAAATGTGTTTTGATCCGCTCGTAAATTTTGACTTCTACTTTTGTTATAGTTTAGAGTAGGAATATGTTGCGGATAGCTGTTCAACTAACCAGCATGAATCCTTAATTCATTTTATTGGAGTGTATGTATGAAAAATAAATTATTTCCCATTGGCATAGGCGGTAGTTTGTTAGTGATCGTTGCGATTTATTCAGCCGCACGTCAGTCACTTTCCCTACTCACTTTATCAAACCGATTTTTTTTGATCGGATTGCCCTTTTTGATCATTGGTATCCTGTATTGGATTTTTTCTTCAGGCTTCTTCGATCACTTTCAGCATTCGATGCATCAGGCCTTCAGCAGAAAACAAAAGAAAAAATCAGAATTCCAGCCCCTCTCGCGTGTTGGACAAGGGCGGTATTCTTTTTGGTTGATCATTGCAGCAATACCTATTGCCGCAT
This sequence comes from Enterococcus sp. AZ048, assembly GCF_051715125.1. Taxonomy (NCBI): domain Bacteria; kingdom Bacillati; phylum Bacillota; class Bacilli; order Lactobacillales; family Enterococcaceae; genus Enterococcus; species Enterococcus sp. AZ048. Next base: position 2,133,472 of record NZ_JBIOTD010000001.1, read on the forward strand.
CAATCATTTGTGCACTGTTAACCATGATTTAAAAGGAAGTTGGAACGAGACTCGTTCCAACTTCTTTTCATTTGTCGAATTATTCTTCCACGTATGTCCATTTGTAATCCCAAGAAGCGCCGGCAGGATGATGTACGATCCCTTTGACTTTTTCGTTGATCAAATGTGCTTCAGATAATTGGTAAAGCGGTGCGACACCAGATTCTTTCGAGATGATCTCATTTGCTTTTTGCAAATCGTCCCAACGTGCTTCTTCATCACTAGCATCTTTGTTTCCTGATTCTTCAACTGCTTTGTCGTACTCTTTATTGCTCCAACGACCACGGTTGTAAGAATTGCCTGTGACAAACAAGTCAGTAAAGCTTGAAGGGTCTGCATAGTCAGCGCCCCATCCGCCAAGTAGAACATCAAAGTCCCCAGCGTTCGAACGGTCTAAACGAACAGAGAAAGGAACTGGTGTTGGTTTCACTTTAACTCCAGGCAGTGCTTCTTCTAATGCACTTTGCATATATTCAATAACTTTCTTCGATGAATCTGTATCAGAAGCCATCAATTCGAATGAAAGAGAATCGATTTTCAATTCTTTCTTCGCTTTATCCCAATATTCTTTGGCTTTTTCTTTATCGTAAGGAGCTAGATCCCCTGCTTCTTTAGCAAAGTCTTCATCCCCTTTAGGATTGTTAGACATGCCAGAAGGTACCAATCCAGTTGATACTACAGAGCCATCACCCAATACTTGATTAACCAAAGATTTACGGTTGATCGCGTATGAGATTGCTTTACGTAAGTTTTCATTTCTAAATGGTGAATCTTCTTTTCTTTGGTTAAATTCAAGGTAGCTGGTACGCGCTTCTTTAAATGATTTGTATGCTGGGTCATTTGCATTTTGTTGTGCCAATTCACCAGAAAGAATCACGTCGTCTGCTTCGCCATCTTTAAATAGGTTCAATGATGTTGAAGATTCTTTTACTACGTTGACTTTAACTTTGGATAATTTGACTTCGTCTTTATCCCAATAAGTGTCATTTTTCTTGTATTCCCATTCGGTATCTGTTCCGGGACCGTCAAAACCTTCCAATGTAAATGGACCGTTGTACACGGCTTTATCACTCTTAGTCGCATATTCTTTACCGTTTGCTTCAACCACTTTTTGATTTTGTGGGAAGAACGATGGGAATGCTAATAAGTAATCAAAGTACGGTGTAGGTTTTGATAGTTTGATTTCTAATTCGTGATCATTCACTGCTTTGATCCCTAACTCGTCTGGAGATTTTTTACCAGCTGAAATGTCAGCAGCATTTTCTACAGGTTCAAAAAGGTACGCATATTCTGAGGCTGTCTCTGGTTTCACTGTACGTTGCCATCCAAAGACATAATCTTTAGCTGTTACGGGATCACCATTGGACCATTTTGCATCTTCTCTTAATTTTACGGTATATGTTTTTCCGTCGTCGCTGACTTTGACTTTTTCACTCGCTCCTGCTGGCTGCGGCTTGTTGTCTTTGTCTAAACGATAAATTCCTTCATATACATTGTTTAATGCAGTAAAACTGATTGTATCTGTGGCTACAGATAAGTCGGCTGTCGGCATTTCTTGTTGGACCACTAAGTTGAATGTTCCGTTGTCTTTTGCCTTCGCACTTGAACTGCTCTCATCAGTTGAAGCGCCCCCTCCTCCATAACACCCCGCCAAAGCGAGTCCGCAAACCGCGATAATACCATAAGCTAATTTGTTCCTCATATCTTTTTCCCCTTTTGATTCAATTTTCAGAATAATTACGAAGTTCTGAATATAAAGAGTAGTTTAATCATTTGTTTTTAATAAAGCAATAGTTTTGCTTTAATTTTATTTGTCGTATTTTAAAAATATCCTTAGAAAACTTGTAGAATCAGCAATTAACCTTAAAATTTTTTTATATATTAAAATTTGAAGCTTAATTTTTAGTTCTCTTTCATTTCATTGACACAGCCATGGTAGATAATGATGTTCTTTACATAGGAAGAAACTTTCCTATAAAAGAGGGAAAGAATTCCTTCATGCAGGATCATTTCATAACGAGCGACATTTATTAAAAAATATTCTCATCTTTTTTTCATAATACGGTTGACAATGCTTCTGTTTTTTTATACGATGATTACAACAATTTTAAAAAAATTCTGACACTAAACGGGTGGTTGCTATGAGTAAATCAACGAAGTCTTTCAACGCAACTTTATTATTATAGCTGGGACTTTCTGAAAATTATTTCATGAAGTCCCTATTCGCATTGCATCGGAGAAGAAAGTGGTTCTTTTCCGATGGAGTGCTTTTTTTATACCCGTTTTTAAAATGAAGGAGGAGTAAAAATGAGAAAAGTTCAATTTTTCGATACCACATTAAGAGATGGTGAACAAACCCCAGGAGTAAATTTTAATACTAAAGAGAAAGTTCAGATCGCACTACAATTAGAAAAATGGGGCATTGATGTCATCGAGGCAGGCTTTCCTATCGCTTCACAAGGAGATTTCGAAGCCGTCCAAAGTATCGCCCGTCAAGTCACCAAAATGACTGTCACTGGATTGGCACGTTGTCAGAAGAAAGACATTGATCGTGCGTACGAAGCATTAAAGGATGCCGTTGATCCGCAAATCCATGTCTTTTTAGCCACAAGCGATGTTCATATGAAGTACAAATTGAAAATGAGTAAAGAAGACGTTCTTTCTTCTATTAAAGAACATGTTAGTTACGCACGTAGTTTGTTTGAGAAAGTGCAGTTTTCACCTGAAGATGCCTCTCGCACAAACAAGGACTTTTTGTTAGAAGCTGTACAAGCAGCCATCGATGCCGGAGCGACGATCATCAATGTACCGGACACTGTCGGCTATTCAAATCCGACTGAATACGGGAAAATCTTCAAATCATTGATCGAAAACATCCGCAGTGAAAAAGAAATCACGTTTTCTTCCCATTGTCACGATGACTTGGGAATGGCTACAGCAAACGCCTTGGCAGCAATCGAGAATGGCGCAAATCGCGTAGAAGGAGCCGTGAACGGTATCGGTGAGCGTGCAGGAAATACTGCCTTAGAAGAAGTCGCACTGGCGTTAGCGATTCGCAAAGATTTTTACCAGTGTGACACAAACATTGTATTAAACGAAACGAAACGGACAAGCGAATTGGTTTCTCGGCTTTCCGGCATTCCTGTTCCTAAAAACAAAGCAATCGTGGGTGATAACGCCTATGCGCACGAATCCGGTATCCATCAAGACGGAGTATTAAAAAATCCTGAGACTTACGAGATCATTACGCCGACCATGGTAGGTGTCAATCAAAATTCTCTTCCTCTTGGAAAATTATCTGGACGTCATGCGTTCAATGCGAAATTAGAGGAATTGGGCTATCAATTGACTGACGCTGACAGCAAGGAAGCGTTCAAGCGTTTTAAATCGCTGGCCGATAAAAAGAAACAAATCACAGACAAAGATTTAGTCGCGCTGCTTGCTGATCAATACCGAGAAGAAACAGAGAACTATAAATTAGCGGATGTCCAAGTCCAATACAGTTCGAATGGGTATCAAGGAGCGATCGTCTCAATTATCGATGAAGACAAAGAAATAAAAGTCGCTTCCCGCATCGGCTCCGGCAGCATCCAAGCCATCTACAATGCAATTGACGAATTGTTCCAACAAAGTCCAGAATTGACAGAGTATGAAATTCAGGCGCTGACTGGCGGAGAAGATGCCCAAGCTGAAGTACGTGTCACACTTAAAGATGAACACTCGAACAATGAGTTTCGCGGAATCGGTGTCGATTTTGATGTTTTACATGCCTCTGCGAAAGCCTACGTTCAAGCGAGCAATCACTTAGAGCAAAACGGGAAATAAGCCTTCCTTTTTTCGAGTGTTGAAAACAGAGAACTTCTTGTTTCCTCCCCCGTCAATACTTGATTGACTTGAAGATAGAGAAAATAAAAAAATATGTACGTACAAGATAGGAGCATGCACATGAATTGTAATATCGTTGTTTTAGCTGGTGATGGAATTGGACCAGAAATCATGGAAAGTGGATTACACGTATTATCCGCAGTTGAGAAGATGTGTCAACACACCTTTGAGCTTAAAGAAATGCCTTTCGGAGGCGCGGGGATCGACGCGGCGGGGGCTTCTCTGCCTGAAAAAACGCTAGAGGCTTGTCAGTCGGCTGACGCGATCCTTCTAGGAGCGATAGGCGGACCTAAGTGGGAAAAGGCGCAAGATACACCTGAAAAAGGATTATTGGCTTTAAGAAAATCATTGAATTTGTTCGCAAATATTCGTCCTGTTGCAGTTTCTTCTGCGCTAGTGCATCTTTCTCCTTTAAAGCCTGAGATTCTTGAAGGCACTGATTTGATCATTGTTCGAGAGCTCAGCAGCGGGATCTACTTTGGGGAGCCGCGAGAACTAACAGACTCGATGGCCTACGATACTGCCCGTTATCACAAAAATGAGATTGAGCGAATCCTTCACTCTGCGTTCAAAATTGCTCAAGGGCGTGGCAAAAAAGTGACGTCTGTAGATAAAGCGAATGTCCTTGCCTCGAGTAAATTATGGCGGGCAACAGCAGAAGACGTTGCTAAAGAATATCCAGATTGTCATCTAGAGCATCAGTACGTGGATTCAGCAGCGATGAAATTGATCCAAAACCCTAAATCATTTGATGTGATCGTGACTGAAAATCTTTTCGGGGATATCTTAAGCGATGAAGCCTCGGTGTTGCCTGGATCATTAGGTGTCTTGCCAAGTGCGAGCCACAGTGACGGCGGTCCATCGCTTTACGAACCAATCCATGGTTCGGCACCAGACATTGCAGGACAAGGAATCGCAAATCCGATCTCAATGATCCTGTCTGTCGCGATGATGCTGCGTCAATCTTTTCAAGAAGAACAAGCCGCGCAAGCTATTGAAAAAGCTTGCGATACAGTTTTATCAAAGGGAATCTTTACTCATGATCTGGGTGGACAAGCAACCACGACGTCATTTACGGACGCCGTGATCCAAGAACTCGCGAAAGTTCAATGATCAACTTGATACTGATTCATGGTATTAGCAGTACTTAACAACGAACTATTTTTATGGAGAAGGAGCAAAAACTATGGGAAAAACGCTATTTGATAAACTTTGGGATCGACATGTCGTTTATGGTGAAGAAGGTGCCCCGCAATTACTTTACATTGATCTGCATTTGATTCACGAAGTCACCTCCCCTCAAGCCTTTGCGGGAATTCGTGAGGCGGGGCGGACGCTTAGACATCCAGAGCGGACTTTCGCTACGATGGATCACAACACTCCGACTGTGGATATTTTTAATTTCACAGATCTGATTGCCAAAAAACAAATCGATACACTCAAGGAAAATTGTCAGGAGTTTGACGTGCAGCTTTGCGACAATGGCAGTGAGCGTCAAGGAATCGTCCATATGGTAGGTCCTGAAACTGGACTGACACAGCCTGGAAAAACCATCGTTTGCGGCGATTCACACACTGCGACACATGGTGCTTTCGGCGCACTCGCTTTCGGAATTGGTACGAGCGAAGTGGAACACGTTTTTGCTACTCAGACATTGTGGCAAAACAAACCAAAAAATATGGGGATCAAAATCACCGGAAAATTACCAAAAGGTGTTTATGCGAAAGATATTATTTTGGCACTGATCGCCAAATATGGTACGGACTTTGGTGTGGGATACGGGGCGGAATTTTATGGAGAAACGATCGAGAACCTCTCCATGGAAGAGCGTATGACGATCTGCAACATGGCCATCGAAGGCGGTGCTAAAATCGGCTTGATCGCTCCAGATGATAAAACGTTTGATTACGTTGCGGGTCGTGAATACGCCCCTGCCAACATGGATGCGGCGATCCGAGACTGGAAGGAATTGTACACCGATGATGACGCAACATACGACAAGCTGCTTACTCTAGAGGTCAATGAATTGGTGCCGTTCGTCACTTGGGGGACCAATCCTGAAATGGGCGTCCCTTTTGATGGGTCCTTCCCAGCGGTCACCTCCCCTGATCTGCAAAAAGCGTACGACTATATGGATCTAAAGCCAGGACAAACACCAGCAGATATTCCTGTGGGGTATGTTTTCATCGGCTCGTGTACCAACGGACGATTGTCTGATTTGCAAGAGGCGGCGAAAATCGTTAAAGGAAAAAAAGTCCACGACAACGTCACTGCGATCGTGGTTCCCGGCTCGCGTCCCGTTCGCAAAGCGGCCGAACAAATTGGCTTAGACAAAGTATTTATCGAAGCTGGTTTTGAATGGCGCGAGCCCGGCTGCTCGATGTGCTTGGGTATGAATCCTGACCGCGTTCCTTCTGGTGTCCATTGTGCCTCAACTTCTAATCGGAATTTCCAAGGACGCCAAGGAAAAGACGCGCGGACTCACCTGTGCAGCCCCGTGATGGCTGCCCTAGCCGCCATTCATGGAAACTTCGTCGATAGTCGCAAGGAGGTCATCTAATGGAAAAATTTACGATCTATACTGGAAAAACGGTCCCACTCATGAACGACAATATTGATACCGATCAAATCATTCCAAAAGGCTTTTTAAAACAAGTCGACAAAGCGGGTTTTGGGAAGCACCTTTTTGATGAATGGCGCTTTTTAGAAGACGGCTCACCGAACCCCGAATTTATTTTGAATGCACCAGAACGGAAAAACGCTTCGATCTTGATCTCTGGTGAAAATTTCGGCTCCGGATCTTCCCGTGAACACGCTGCTTGGGCGATTCAAGATTATGGCTTCAAAGCAGTGATCGCCGGCAGTTATAGTGATATTTTCTATATGAATGCATTAAAAAATGGGCTGTTGCCGATTCGTGTAGACCAAGAGGTTCGTGATCGTCTAAGCCAACTTCCCGCCGACGAGGAAATCACGATTGATTTGCCAAAGCAGGAAATCCAAACTGCTGAGGCCAACTATGCGTTTCCGATTGATCCAACATGGAAGGATAAATTAGTCAAAGGGCTGGATGATATCAGTATCACGCTGCAATATGAAGAGGCCATCACCGCTTACGAAGAAGCAATGCCAGATTACAAATAAAAAGAAAACCGCTCTAAAACTTTACAGATGAAAAGTTTTGGGGCGATTTTCTTTTCTTTTGTTAATTCACAACTTGTTCTTGTACATATTGTGCATAGAGCGGATGTGTCTCGATCAGCTCGCTGTGAGTGCCGTGACCCGTCACTTCTCCTTTTTCGATGAAGTAAATGTGATCCGCATCTACGATTGTTGATAGACGGTGAGCGATCACCAAAGTGGTCCGGCCTTCCATCAATTGATCTAGCGCACGCTGCACTTTTTCCTCAGACTGTGAGTCTAAGCTGGCTGTCGCTTCATCCAACATCAAGATTTTAGGGTCTCGCAAAAATGCACGCGCAATGGCGATTCGTTGTTTTTGACCACCCGATAATTTCACGCCGCGCTCTCCAAGCTCTGTTTCCAATTGTTCTGGAAAGTCGCGAACAAATTGATCTGCGTAAGCCAATTCCAAGCCATGCCACAATTCTTCTTCCGTCAATGTCCGATCCAACCCGTATTGGAGGTTTTCACGAATACTTCCGGCGAACACCGCACTGTCCTGTGAAACATACCCGATTTGCGAGCGCCAATTTGCTAGGCTGAGGTCATCGATTGTTTCCTCGCCTATCTGGATCGCACCTTCTGTTGGCTGATAAAACCGTTCCAGCAACGCAAAGATCGTAGATTTTCCGCCGCCGCTTGGTCCGGCAAACGCGATCACCGTGTTTGGCTTCGCCTCAAAGGAGACATTTTTCAAAATCGGACGATCTGCTACATAATGGAAAGAAAGATTTTCTGCTTTGATCGTCTTTCCTGCAACGTCAACTTCTTTTCCTCTTTCAATAGGTTCTAGCTCTGTTTTCAGGATCTGCTCAATCCGTTCCGTCGCTCCCATTGCTTTTTGGACTTGTGAGAAAAACATCGCAAAGCTGGCCGCGGGCATCATGATATTAAATAGATACAAGAGAAAGGCCACTAATTGTCCGCTGGTTAATGTCCCTGCTTGGACACGAACCGCTCCATATCCTAGGATACCTACGAACAAGCCTAGCATGACCGTCGTGATGATTGGCTGCAAGACAGCTTCAACTTTGGCATCCTTAATGCCCAGACTAAAAATCTTATCGATAAATGAACGCCCGCTGTTCTTCTCAAACGTTTCACCGTTGCTGGCTTTGATCAGGCGGATCTCAGACAATTTTTCACTGGCCTCGGCATTAAAATCCGCTGTGGCAGATTGCAGCTGACGCCCTAAGCGTGACATGATCCGACCAATCGGCATCATGATCAATGCCATGATCGGCACCGCTAGAAACATCATCGCTGCCATTTTCCAATCCATGATGAATAGGATGATCATGGACCCAACAAGCTGGATCGCACCGGTAATAAAGTTTGGAAATTGCGTAGCCACCAAATCCTTGATCACTGTCGTATCGTTCACTAAACGAGAACTGCTTTCTCCTGATTTGTGGTCGTCATAATAGCCCACCGGCATTTGCAACAAATGGCTCCATAATTTTTCCCGTAATGTTTTGACCGCACTCTCTCCTACGTAGCGCAACAAGAAACTCCCGATTGCTCCAAATGCTAATTGTGCCGCAAAAGCTAAAACCAACACGATCAGCATCGTTTTATCGATCTTCGCTAATTTACTCGTGTCTATTAAGCCTTTCGTCAATTGCGGTACGATCAAGCTCGCACCACTTGTTAGCAAACTTAAAAACAATCCTAGAGCAAATAATGCTTTCTTCGGATTGACACTTGTAATCAAGCGAATAAAATCCTTTAATTTATAGGTACTTTTCGTTTTTGGCTGTTTTTCCGCCATACTCATATCCCGATCCATACTTGTTCCTCCTTGTTCAAAGCAGTGACCTGCTTTTTAAAAATCTTCCCATTCTGTATCTTCTGTTTTTTTTGTCTTCTCTTTTTTATCAAAGCAATCTCGATTGCCCCAAAAATCATGGCGGAAATCTTGCTTAAAGTTACGAGAAAAATCCCTAGAGGCATTTCTCATCTCACGCTGCATTTGATGCCTCATTCGATGCTGCTCCTCTCGTGAAAGGTTTTGCCAATCTTCTTGCCAGTTTTCAGCAAACTGATCCCGCATGGCTTGCATCTGACGCAAACGATCCATGGGATCAACGAAGCGTCCCGCCTGCTTTTGGAATTCATCCTGCCAGCCAGCAGAGATTTTTTGCAGGTAGTCACTAAATTGCTCTTGCTCTTCTTTCGTCAATCCTGCAAAAAAGACATCGCTTCTGTCTTCACCGGCATGATTGAAGGACTGTGCCTTTTGTTTTCCTTTTTCAGTGAGAAAAACACGTTTGATTCGTTTGTCCTGCGCTTCTTCCTTTCGTGAGACGTCGCCGCTCTTTTCCATTTTCTTCATTAATTCAGCCAACGAACTTGGTCGAATATCTAGGATCTCAGCTAGCTGACTTTGAATCAAGCCATCTTCTCTTGCCAAAATCGCGAGAACACGCTGCTGACCAGTTAATTTTTGTCTTTGACTCATAAACGCGTTGCTAGCAGAACTGATAAAACGCAGCTGCCGCATCAACTCTTTCGTAAATTCACTCATCCGAATATCCCTCTTTTCAATTTGCTAAAAGTTCGGTACCGAACTTTAATTCGTTTGCTATTATAGTTCGGTACCGAACAGTTGTCAACACCTTTGCAAAAAAAGTTTCTTATACCCTATTCGACAAAAAAAGACCCGATGCTGTTCATCGAGTCTTTCAAAAAAAATTAATGTTTTTGCTGTTCTTCTTTTACCGGACAGCTGCTGCCGCAATCTTCACAGGAATTGCCGTTCTTGATTCGGCGGTAAATGATCACTCCGGCACCGCCAAAGATCACTATGCTTAAAATTATAGTTGCCATTCTTTCACCTCTTTGATCTCTTCGATCGTAACTGTCGGTGTTTTCTTGATTGGTTTTCTTACAACAAAGTAGATCATTCCCAATAGAACGATCGCCGCAAGAATCATCCCAATGCCGATCTCACCATTTTCAAAAATCACATGACCAAATTGATAGACAATAAAGCTCACCGCGTAAGCCAGTCCACATTGGTAGCCAATCGCTCGCCACGTCCATTTGATATCCCCCATCTCACGATGAATCGCTCCGATCGCTGCGAAACACGGCGCACACAACAGGTTAAAGACTAAGAACGAATATCCGGCAACAGGTGTATAGGCCCCCTGCAAGGATTTCCAGATCTCCACGCCGTTTTCTGCCACTTCTGCGTGACGATACAAAATACCAAAAGTGCCGATAACATTTTCCTTCGCAACCAATCCTGTGATCGCTGCAACAGCACCACGCCAATCGCCCCATCCTAAAGGTGCAAATAACGGCGCGATCACTCCGCCTAAAGCGGCTAAGATACTATCATTTTCGTTCACAGATTGTAACGAGAAGTTGTAGCTTGAAATAAACCAGATCACGATACTAGAAACAAAAATAATCGTTCCTGCACGTTTAACAAATGCTTTACTGTGATCATACGTGTAGCGCAATGTATTTCCGATTCTAGGCATATGGTACAACGGAAGCTCCATAATAAATGGCGCTGGATCTCCAGAAAAGAGTTTCGTTTTCTTCAATGCGATCCCTGATAAAACGATCGCTCCCATTCCTACAAAGTAAGCCGACGGTGCGACCCAACTGCTGTTAGGGAAAAATGCGCCAGCGATCAAAGCAATGATCGGCAGCTTCGCTGAACAAGGCATGAAGGTCGTCAGCATCGCTGTCATTCGCCGATCCTTTTCATTCTCGATCGTCCGACTCGCCATTACTCCGGGCACTCCGCAGCCTGTGGCGATCAGCATTGGGATAAACGATTTCCCGGACAAACCGAACTTGCGGAAAATCCGGTCCATCACAAAGGCGATCCGAGACATGTATCCACAATCTTCTAAAAGTGCTAAGCACAGGAAAAGGACCATGAGCTGCGGAAGGAAGCCTAATACGGCCCCGACTCCTGCGAGGATACCATTTAAGATCAATTGTTGCATCCATTCTGCGACATTCCAGGATTGGAGCATCCCACTGACAGCGTTTGGTACGATATCGCCAAACAAATTGTCGTTCACCCAATCGGTGCCCATTGCTCCGATGGTTTGGATGGCAATATAGTAGATCAGCCACATCACTAAAGCAAAAATGGGCAACGCCAAGAAACGGTTCGTTACAATGTGGTCGATTTTATCCGAGATCGATAGCTTAAATTGATCTTCGTCTACCACACATAGGGTTTTTAGATGGGTAATAAAATTGTACCGCTCATTAATAACTAAGCTTTCCGCATCTTCCCCGAAAATCTTCTCCGTGATTTTGATGATTTCCATGACTTCTTTTTGCTGGATCGAACTAAGATCCAGATCCTCTTTGGCACGTTCATCTCGTTCAAATAGTTTCACGCTGTACCAACGGCTATACTTGACGGGAGCAGTACTTCCTAAGACCTCTTCAATCTCATTCAGTGCTGCCTCCAATCGATTGTCATAATGAGGGAAGGTGATTTCTTCTGTCCCTTTTTTGATGAGATGAAGGGCTTCATTGATTGCTTTGTCCAAGCCCCAATTCTTTAGCGCGCTGACACCAACGACGGGAACACCTAGCGCATACGCCAATTTCTCTAAGTTTATTTGTTTTCCGCTTTTTTTGATGACATCCATCATATTCACGGCGACGACAACTGGAATCCCTGTCTCGATCAATTGAGTGGTCAAATACAGGTTCCGCTCTAAGTTCGTTCCATCGATGATATTAACGATGGCATCGGGCGTTCCAGACAATAAATAGTCCCGAGCAACGACTTCTTCAGGAGAATACGGAGAAAGAGAATAGATTCCAGGAAGATCATCGATGATCACTTCCGAATCCTTTTTGTAGATGCCTTCTTTTCGCTCTACAGTGACCCCCGGCCAGTTGCCGACAAATTGATTCGTTCCTGTCAACACATTAAACGTACTGGTTTTCCCGCTATTGGGATTCCCTGCTAAAGCAATATGCAGTTTTGCCATCTATTCCGCCTCCTTCGACACGACCACCATCTCTGATTCGCTTTTTCGTAAACTCAGCTCATACCCTCGTACGCGCAATTCGATCGGGTCGCCTAATGGAGCCAACTTCACTACTTTGACTTGGGTTCCCTTAGTCAACCCCATATCCATCAACCGCCGCTTCACAGCACCAGTCCCATGAACATTTACCACGACCCCTTGTTCTCCGACACGCAGTTGATCTAAAGGCACCCACGCCTCCTGATCTTCCGTTAGGTCTTTCACAAGTATTTTTTTTAATAAAGACTGGGATAGTGCCAGCCGTGTATTGTGTAATAAAACAATGCCATTCTCACCAGAGTGATTGACGACGGCAACTTTTGAGCCGACGATCATTCCTAAATCTTGCAGTCGATGCTTTAAATCATTTTCTAGAGTCATTTCATCAATTTGTACGACTTGGTTTAATGAAACATCTGCCAAAGTTGTCATATACTCCTCCACCTAACCCTAATTAATAATGAGAATCTTTCTCACTAAGAATAGCTTCATTTGATAGCAAAGTCAATAAATGGTCGAATATTTTCTTTTAATTCTGAGCAACTTGTTTGACATTCACTGATTTATTTGTTTTCACAACTTGTTTTTCGTTATTAAAAAAACTTTTTTAACGTAAAAAAACACGAAATCCCTCATTTGATTATCCTGTAAAGGGATTTTCCTTTGAAATAGCCCGTTTTCAATGTTTTTGCAAAAAACACAAAGAGTAGTATACCAATTAATTTATACCACAATATATGGTGTTTAACGATTGACTTTTTCCCTACATCTTTTATACTAGTAATTGTAGAAATCAAGGGAGGTCGTCTTATGGTAAAAGTATATTCAAAAAACAATTGCATGCAATGTAAAATGGCGAAACGTTATTTAACTGAAAATCATATTTCATTCGAAGAGGTCAACATCGACAACGAGCCAGAAGCTCTAGGTTTTCTAAAAGATCAAGGTTTCCAGAGTGTCCCAGTTATTTTCGGCGGACAACAAGCCATCATCGGTTTCCGTCCAGATCAATTGAAAGCATTAGCGTAGTTCGAAACTTTGCGATCCGTGATTGCAAAGTTTTCTTTATTTAATCAGTTAGGCTTTTTGCAGAAACGGACGATCAAACGGGCATTAATATAGATAGAAAATAAAATAGACAAAAAAATGAACAGACACTATATATAGGAAAGATGTGACGAAATGAGTTTAAAAGACCTAGGTGAAGTATCCTACTTTAAATTGAACAATGAAATCAATCGTCCAGTCAATGGACAGATCCCCCTTAACAAGGACAAAGATGCTCTAGCCGCTTTTTTTAAAGAGAATGTAGAACCAAATACCCACACGTTTTCTTCAGTACAAGAAAAAATCGACTATTTAATAGAAGAAGAATTTTTAGAAGCTGAATTTATTGCGAAATATACCCCTGCTTTTATTGAAAAACTCTTCCACTATTTAGATGAGCAGCACTTTACCTTCAAATCATTTATGGCAGCGTACAAGTTCTATTCGCAATATGCCTTAAAAAGTAACGATGGCACAGAATATTTGGAAAGCTATGAAGATCGCGTAGCCTTTAATGCGTTGTATTTTGCGGATGGCGACGAAGCATTGGCTTTGTCTTTAGCAGATGAAATGATCCATCAGCGTTACCAGCCAGCTACCCCTTCTTTTTTGAATGCTGGACGCAAACGTCGCGGTGAATTGGTGTCATGTTTCTTGATCCAAGTAACCGATGACATGAACAGCATAGGTCGTTCGATCAACTCTGCCCTGCAATTATCACGGATCGGCGGCGGTGTTGGGATCAATCTTTCTAATTTGCGTGAAGCCGGCGCGCCGATCAAAGGATACGATGGCGCAGCAAGCGGTGTTGTCCCAGTCATGAAATTGTTTGAAGATAGTTTTTCTTATTCAAACCAATTGGGCCAACGTCAAGGAGCTGGCGTCGTGTACTTAGACGTCTTCCATCCAGATATCGAAATGTTCTTATCTGCTAAGAAAGAAAATGCCGATGAAAAAATTCGTGTGAAGACTCTTTCACTTGGTGTGACTGTCCCAGACAAATTTTACGAATTGGCTCGTAAAAATGAAGACATGTATTTGTTCAGCCCTTACGGTGTTGAACGTGAATATGGTGTGCCTTATTCGTATGTCGATATCACGAAGGAATACGACAATTTAGTCGCAAATCCGAATATCCGCAAGAAAAAAATCCGTGCCCGTGATCTAGAGAATGAAATCTCTAAATTGCAGCAAGAATCTGGTTATCCGTATATCATCAACATCGACACAGCAAACCGTGCCAATCCAGTAGACGGAAAAATCGTTATGAGTAACTTGTGTTCAGAGATTCTACAAGTACAAACACCTTCTACGATCAATGGCCGTCAAGAATATGACGTTTTAGGTACCGATATTTCTTGTAACCTTGGCTCAACGAATATCGTCAACTTGATGGAAAGTCCTGATTTTGGTCAATCCGTTCGGACAATGGTGCGTGCGTTGACTTTCGTTACCGACGAATCAGATATCGAAGTTGTTCCCTCCATTCAAAATGGTAACAGCTTGAACCATACGATCGGTTTAGGTGCGATGGGCTTACACAGCTTCTTTGCGAAACACCTGATGGAATATGGTTCAGAAGAATCGATCGACTTTACGAATGTTTATTTCACGTTGCTGAACTATTGGACATTAATGGAAAGCAAAGACTTGGCAAAAGAGCGGAACACCACGTTCCATAACTTTGAAAAATCTGCTTATGCCGAGGGTTCGTATTTCGATAAATATACGACCGGCGAATTTTCACCGAAAACAGACAAGGTCAAAGAAATCTTCAAGGATATCTTTGTTCCGACTGCGGAAGATTGGCAAGCGCTAAAAGAAGCGGTTCAAAAAGACGGTTTGTATCATCAAAATCGTTTGGCAGTCGCTCCAAATGGGTCGATCTCTTATATCAACGACACCAGTGCCAGCTTGCACCCAATCACTCGTTTGATCGAAGAACGCCAAGAAAAGAAAATCGGCAAAATTTATTATCCAGCGCCTTATTTGAATAATGATACCTTGCCTTATTACACTTCTGCCTATGATATGGATATGCGTAAAGTGATCGACGTGTACGCGACCGCGCAACAACATATCGATCAAGGTATGAGCTTGACCTTGTTCATGCGTTCTGAGATTCCTGAAGGCTTGTACGAATGGAAAACAGAAAGCAAACAAACGACACGTGATTTGAACATCTTACGTAATTACGCCTTCTATAAAGGCTGCAAATCCATTTATTACGTTCGGACATTTACCGATGATGCGGAAGAGATCGGTTCAAACCAATGTGAAAGCTGCGTCATTTAGAAAACACTTGCCTCTTGTGTTCATCACAAGAGGTACACTTATGTGATGAACGAAGGAGGAATATTCATGGCAGAAACGTATTATGAAGCCATTAACTGGAATGAGATCGAAGACGTCATCGATAAATCGACGTGGGAAAAATTAACGGAACAATTTTGGTTGGATACACGGATTCCGTTGTCGAATGACTTAGACGACTGGCGCAAATTATCTGAACTAGAAAAACAAACGGTGGGTTATGTTTTTGGCGGCTTGACCCTGCTAGACACCGTCCAATCAGAGAGCGGCATGGATCAATTGAGAGAAGATGTGCGGACACCTCATGAGGAAGCGGTATTGAACAATATCCAATTCATGGAATCCGTCCACGCAAAAAGCTATTCTTCGATTTTCAGTACGTTAAACACGAAAACGGAAATCAACGAAATCTTTGAATGGACCAACACGAACCAATATTTGCAAAAGAAAGCCGAACGAATCAATGAGATCTATAAAAACGGCACACCGCTGGAAAAGAAAATCGCCAGCGTCTTTTTAGAAACCTTCTTATTTTATTCTGGCTTCTATACACCACTTTATTATTTAGGAAACAATAAACTAGCCAACGTGGCTGAAATCATCAAGCTGATCATCCGTGACGAATCCGTTCACGGTACGTACATTGGTTATAAGTTCCAGCGTGGTTTCAACGAACAGCCAGAAGCAGAACAAGAACGGTTGAAGGAATGGATGTATGATTTATTGTATGAATTGTACGAAAACGAAGAACGGTACACGGAAGAATTGTACGATGAAATCGGCTGGACGGAAGAAGTGAAGACCTTCTTGCGCTACAATGCCAACAAAGCCTTGATGAATCTCGGCATGGACCCGCTCTTCCCAGATACCGCAGACGATGTGAATCCGATCGTAATGAACGGTATCTCTACAGGCACAAGCAACCACGATTTCTTCTCACAAGTCGGTAATGGCTACTTGCTTGGTCAAGTGGAAGCCATGAATGACGACGATTATTTGATTGGTTTAGACTAGATAGAGCTAAAGCTTGATAGGACATTTCCTATCAAGCTTTTTTTGTTAACAGGCATGAATGAATCCATTCCTCCTCTTTCACCAGAGGGATTCGATGCTTCCCGGAACACCAAAAGAAGGTAAAATCATCAAAAAATGATTTTACCTTCTTTTTAAACATTGATCATTCGAAGTTTAGTGATATTCTTATACATCGACAAATCTTCGATCACATCGGTGTAATTCATGCCCCGCGGCAAGTCGATCGTATAGACATTCGTGTAGATCCGGTAATCATCCATAAAATCGACATCAAAATCGACGTCCTCTACTTCGATCTTTTTGCTGTCAAAATAGTTCATGATGAACTCTTTTGTGGCTTCTCGATGAATGTAGCGGATCTCCAGCTTTTTGATCGAGTTGATTTTGATGATTCGTTTGACCACTGTCAACGCAAGTATGATCCCGACAAAGCTGCAAATGGCGATGGTATAATACCCCATGCCAATAGCGATCCCTAATCCGGCACCTGCCCAGATCGAGGCCGCCGTCGTTAGCCCTTTGACAGAACGGTTGCTGACCATGATCGTCCCCGCACCAAGAAAACCGATCCCGCTGACAACTTGAGCGATCAACCGCGCTTCATCTGCCCGAACGACCCCGACGAATTGCGGCTTGGCTGCGGCGTAGCGCAGGGCTTGGTCTGCGATCTCTACTTGGATCAATGCGATGATGGTCGCCCCCATACAGACCAAAATATGGGTACGAATACCTGCTGGACGATTTTTATACTCACGTTCGATCCCGATGGCGCCCCCCATGATCATCGCTAAAAAGAGCCGCAGCATGATTTCATAAACTGATAAGTGCAAATCCATTTGTGCACCACCTCCTCTATTGAAACACTCTCTTCTTTTCAAGTATAGCACGGTCAGAAAAAAAGGTTGCGTCTAACCCTTTAGCATCGCTAATTCTTCCTCCGACAACGGGCGATAGCTGCCTTTAGCAAGGTTCTCAGGCAAGGTCAGCTTACCCATCCGAATTCTTTTCAGATAGGTTACTTCTTTGCCGCACGCTTTGACCATGCGTTTGACCTGATGGAACTTTCCTTCATGCAAAACGATTCGGACTTTCGACGTTTCTTCTGTGGTTTCATCAATAACCAATTCCGCTGGTAAGGTCATTTCTCCATCTAATGGCATTCCCTCCACAAAACGTTTTTGGTCTTCTGACGTCATCACGCCGCGAACTTCGGCAAAATATTCCTTCTCTACGTGCTTCTTCGGCGATAACAAATCATGGGCAAGCTTACCGTCATTGGTAATCAGCAAAAGACCCTCGGTGTCTTTGTCCAAGCGACCTACCGGAAAAAGATCGCTGCGAAAATCCGTCATAGAAAACAACGCCATGACCGTTCGATCACGCGCATCCTCCGTTGCACTCACAACCCCTGCTGGTTTATGCAGCAGGTAGTAATAGAACTCCTGATAATGCAGCACTTCTCCTTGAAAAGCAATCGTATCTTTTTCGGGATCAATTTGTGTTTTATCTGATTTTTCAAGCTGCTGATTGACGGTGATCTGGCCCTTTTTGATCAGCTGCTTCACTTCTTTGCGACTGCCTAAGCCTGCTTCTGCTAAAAATTTATCTAAACGCATAGAATCCTCCCGTATCTTTTCTAGTTTTTACTATAGCCAAAGGAAGAATAAGAAGCAAGCAAACAAAAAAAACACCAAGATCATTCAACCTTGGTGTTAAAAAGCAATGGATTATAGTTGGCTTGCTGCGTCTTCGTCAATGATGACTGTTACGTCTGCGTGGTTTTGTAAAACACTTGCTGGGACGTCTGTCGTAACTGATCCTTCGATCATGTTTTTGATTGCTTCTGCTTTATCTGTACCGAAAGCCATCAACAAGATTTTTTTACTCTTCATAATTGAGCCGATACCCATTGACAATGCATGTGTTGGCACATCTTCCACTTTATCGAAGTTGCGTTTGTTTGCTTCGATCGTAGATTCTGTCAATTCAACGACATGAGTAGTGACGTCAAAAGATGTTCCTGGTTCGTTGAAACCGATGTGCGCATTGCGGCCGATGCCCAATACTTGTAAATCGATTGGATGATCCGCGATCACGCCATCATAACGTGTGCATTCAGCTTGTAGATCTTCCGCTTTTCCGTTTGGTACGAATGTTTCTTTAAATGGTTTTTTGTTGAATAATTGATCGTTCATGAAGTAACGGTAGCTTTGTACATCGTCACCAGATAAACCAACATATTCATCTAAGTTCACAGAAGTCATTTCTGAAAAATCTAAATCACTAGAAGTCATTTCTTTATATAAAGTTTCAGGGGTACTACCAGTTGCTAGTCCTAATACTTTTACGCCGTTTTCCATTCCATCTTTGATGAGTTCAAATGCTTTTTTTCCGCCCTCGTTGGCATCTTTCACGCGAATTACTTTCATAGGTAAACGCTCCTTTGTTGTTTTGGTATACACCAATTCTAACACCATCGATTGCATTTTACAACAAAAAAGTCTAGACCAAATAATTAAATTTTTATCATTCAGCATTTTATCCCTATCCAGAATTTCATTAAAAAAATCCAGAACAGGCCTGCGCCTATTCTGGATAAGAATCGTTACTATTCGTATGTCGCTGTAATTTCTGCGATCAGTGCGTCGTCTTTTAGAGCCGTTACTTGTTGGATAACTTCTGCAAGTGACTTTTCTTTCAACAATTCATGCAATTCAACACTTTGTTCGTCAGTTGGATCGTCGTATTTTAAGACCATCGCCACGACGTCGATCAAATTCGTGTACGTTAATCCACGATCTTTCAGCTCACGAATTGGGCGAATAAATCGTTCATCGTATCCAAGCTTGCGGATCGGTGTACGGGCGACCCGGCTGATGCTGTCAGAAATATAAGTATTTTCAAAGCGGCTAACGATCTTATTAATATAGGCTTGATGTTTTTCTTCATCAAATCCCCACTTATGAATCAATAAGCTGCCGGTTTCACCTAGCACTGCACGCAGTTTTTCTAAGACACGTTCATCCGCGATGGCTTCATCAATCGTTTTGTATCCTTCATAAGCCCCTGTATAGGCGACGGTCGCATGGCCTGTGTTAACGGAAAAGAGTTTCCGTTCGATATATGGTTCCAAATCTTCTACATATTCCACGTCAACGAGGCGCAAGTCTTTATTTTTGCTTTGCGTTTCATCGATCACCCATTCACTAAACGGTTCTACAGACACGAATAAAGGATCTTCGTGATGCTGGATCGGTACAATACGATCGACTGCTGCATTGGGGAATCCGATGTATTGTTCCACATATTCTTTGTCTTCGTTAGACAAGAACGTTTGTACTTTTTCAAATAGAAATTGGCTGCCGCCGATCATATTTTCGCAGGCCACCACATCTAAAGGAGCCGTTTTGCCTTCATTGCGACGTTTTTGAATCCCTTTAGCGATCAATTCTGCGATAAATGGTAAAATATTCGGCCCAATCGCGGTCGTCACGATGTCTGCCTTACTGACGGAGTCGATCACCGCATCGGGATTGGTTTGATTGTTCAACCCATCCACGTTTGCGACATGAATCTCTTTTTGACTTTCATCAGCTAGCTGAATGGTGTATTCGTTCCGCTCGTTCAAAGCATTGATGATCGTTTCATTGATATCAACAAAATCGATTGAAAAACCATTCTTTGCTAAAATTTCTCCAATAAATCCGCGTCCAATATTTCCTGCGCCAAAGTGTGTTGCTTGCATCCTATTCTACCTCCTGAAGATAGCCCATGACTTCTTCTTTTGTTTTTGCATCTGCTAATTTGACCACATTTTCAACATCTGAACAGAAAATCGCGATCTTCTGCAAGATATCCAAATGCTCATTTTCGATTCCAGCGATACCAAATAATACCATCGCCACATCCTCTGTGTCGTCTTTACCAAAGTGAACGCCCGTTGGGACTTGAATCACTGAAATACCACTTTTCTTCACATAGCGTTTCGCTTCATCGGTTCCATGAGGGATCGCGATAAAGTTTCCCATATAAACAGAAACCAATTCGTTCCGTTCAATCATCGCATCGATATAGCCTGCTTCCACACAGCCAGCATCTACTAAAAGCTGCCCGCTCGCACGAATCGCTTCTTCCTTGTTGGCATATTTCTGGTCTAATAAAATCATTTCTGGCTTTAATTCCATTTTTAGTTCCCCCCGATTTTTTTTGCTTTCGCTAGTTTTCCCGAATCTCTTTGACAAATAAAGAGCTTAACAATTGATAGATGATTTCTTTATTGCCAAATTTGTAGATTTCAGTATTCAGATCACTCTCGATCACTGAGCTGCTGATTTTTCCTAATAGGCTTTGTTGACTCTCCGGCATTGGATCAGGTGCGAGTAATAACAACACCCTGGTAAGTTCAATGCTTTTTTTATCCATTCCTTGAATCAAAAATTTCTGGTCCAAGTCGTAGATCGTAAATAATGGCTCTTTGACATGTGCATCCGCACAGTGGAACAACGCAAAATTGGTCTTTGGCACCCCGATCGGCGCCACTAAATAACGCTTGATCACTTTATCCGTCACCAATTTCGCATCCGAAACGATCGTGCCCTGCAACTGTTCGATGATCTCATCTAACGTCAACTCGATCGTTTCTCGTGCAGACACCTGCTTCACGTCAAAGTTCTGCAATAAGCTATTGGCTATCCGCATCGTCTCATAAATTTCATCAAAGGCTTCACTCGGCTCTTGTTCAGGCTCATCTGCTCGTTCGTTGGCTTTTTCTGGATGTAAGGTCTGGATGTACTCTTTGATTTCTTTGATTTCGTCATCCAGTAATAGCGGTGAGATGACTTTGTAAGGCAAATGAAACCCTGGTAAAAAGACGGTCGCTAAAATCAAATCATAACTTTTATAATCCAACTGATTCATTTCTGAAATCTTGGCGACCTGTACTTTTTGGATCTCATTCAGATACTTATGGATGCGGCTTTCTAAAATACGAGCTGTACCGATCCCGCTGGAACACAGGACCAAGGCAGACAATGCGCGTCCACTCGGGTGCCGTTCCAACGATGTCGCAAAATGGATCACGACATAGCCTAATTCATCCGCAGTAAATTGATGATCCGGAAAAACAACCGCTAATTCTTTGATGATCGCTGTCGTCAACGCCTGATACTTATCACGAATTTTTTGCAGCAGCGGATTGTTTGCCCCTTGAATGACCGTCAGATTTCGCTTCAATGCCGCAGACATGTGTGCAGATAGATCTGTAAACAGCTGTTCATCTTTGCGAAAATCAATCTCCGTCGTTTCGGAAACCAGTCGGATCAATTCTTTGATCTTATACGAAAGCTCTACATCAAAACTATCAATAAAGATATTTTGCGGTCTCTTATAATTCACACCTTCGAGCTGAAAGGCAAAGAAACGAACTTCCTGCGGCGGTATGGACTGTTTGATCGTTGTCGCCACTTTGATCATGATTTGACTAGCAATCTGCATGCTTTCAGGTTTTGCTTTGTTCTCTTGTTCAACTTCCACGAATCGTTCTTCCATCATGCGATCAATAGATAATGCCAGTAAGATCAGCACACGCTGCAGCTGATTATCTGTGACTTGCTCAAACGCCTGCTGTGTCACCTGTTCGAGAATTGTTCGTGACAGCAGTAAGTTTGACCGACTCAATAAATTTAAAAAGAAGCTGTCGGTAGTCACCGTCTCATCTTCTAATGAATCGATGTATTGAAAGAAATCAAATTCACTCACGCCGTTGTAGATCAAATTGCTCAATAACTGTCGTCGCTGTTTCTCTCGACCTTCGATGCGAATCCCGCGACCCTTTAATCGTTTCAACTCCAAGCGGTAATCAATCAAACTTTTTTCAATAGCGGACAAATCAGAAGTAATCGTCGCAGGACTTACTTTAAAGTCGATCGCCAACCCTTCGATCGTTTCTTCCTCATCCATCAATAATAAGGAACAAACAATCGCGCTTTGGCGCTGCACGTTGTCCGTAAACAACTCTTCCTGCTTTTCCGTCAACTGCTGCTGCAGCCGCTCCAGATTCACTGACTCTCCCACGATTCGATACCCTTCCCCTCGTGGTTTGATGATCTGGATATCCTGTGATTTGATCGTTTTTTCAATGCTTGATATTTCTCGATAAACCGTCCGTTTGCTGACTTGTAAAATGTCTTGCAGTTCTTCTGGTGTAATGCCATTCGGATAATCTAATAAAAGGGAAAGTATCTTTTTTTCGCGAATCGAAAAATACACAATATCTCCTCCAATACTTTCAAAAGGGTAAAAGCAGTGAGAATCCTCACTGCTTTAAGAGTAATACGATTCTGTATAAAAGACTACTTATTTCCTTAAATTTTGAATGACTTTGTCATATTTTTCTGAAGCGACCAGATCCGTCAAAGGCACATGTGTTGCGCTTGGTGCTTGTTGCTCTGCTTTGAGGGTTTCATCGTCGTTCGTGATGATCAACGCATTTGTTTCATCCTTCAATGCATGGATCGGTTCGACTGCAACAGGATAAACCAAGTTGTTGTCCTTCAATAATTTTTTCAAGATCGTTGCGCCCATATTGGCAGATCCTTTTACTTGATCGTATCCAAAGACAATGTGATCGACTTTTGAATAGTCGGCTACGCCTTGTACCACATCATCTGTCAGCGGCTTTTTTTCGCTGTCACCCGTTGGTTCATTCGATAAGCGTTCAACGATTTCATCGTAGCGTGGTGAATTCATGAAGTTTTCTACTTGAACGAACGTTGCACTCGGTGCTTTTTGTGACGCACGTTCATGTAATTCTTCCTGTGTAACGATCAACGCATTCGGATCATCTGTCAAGTTGTTGATTGCTGAGTTCGATACTGGCAAGGATAAGCCTGCTTTTTTCACCTTGTCGCGTAGAACAGAAGCACCCATGGCACTTGACCCCATTCCGGCATCACAAGCAAAGATGATCTTGTTGACCGTACCAAACATTTCTTGATTTTCAGATTTCACTGCGCCTTGGCCTTTGCTTTGTGCTTTCGCACCCGCAACAGCTGCCTGAGTCGCTGCTAAATCGTCTTCTTCACTGTTGTCTGACTTGATAATGATCATAGCGACTAAGAATGAAACGGCACACCCGACGACGATCCCTGCTAAGTTGGCAAAGATTGCATTCGGCGGTGTCATCGCCATGATCGCGATGATCGAACCTGGTGAAGCAGCTGCTCGTAATCCGGCACCTAACAATTGGAACGTAAATGTTCCGGCAACCCCACCTGCCATAACAGCTAGGAATAAAAGAGGTTTCATCATTACATATGGGAAGTAAATTTCATGAATACCACCCAAGAATTGGATAATGATCGCGCCTGGTGCAGAAGATTTCGCCGCACCCTTGCCAAAGAATGTAAAGGCTAATAAGATTCCTAGACCTGGTCCAGGGTTTGCTTCTAATAAGAATAGGATTGATTTTCCAGATTCTGCTGCTTGTTCAATTCCAAGCGGTGTCAAGATTCCATGATTGATCGCGTTGTTTAAGAACAAGATCTTCGCAGGTTCAATAAAGATATTTGCCAGTGGCAGCAAGTGCATGTTGATGATTGATTCAACACCTGCAGCCATTAAATGTGTAGCCCCTTGAACGACTGGGCCGATTGCATAGTACCCGACGATCGCTAACGCAAACCCGATCAATCCAGAAGAAAAGTTGTTGACCAGCATTTCAAATCCGGCTTTGATTTTTTCTTGGAAAGCGTCATCAAATTTCTTGATACACCAACCACCTAAAGGTCCCATCATCATCGCTCCGATAAACATTGGAACGTCTGATCCGACAATAACACCCATTGCTGCGATTGCCCCTACAACTGCCCCACGTTGACCATGTACCATGCTGCCGCCTGTATAAGCGATTAATAATGGCAATAAATAAGAAAGCATTGGTCCAACTAATGTAGCCAGCTGTTCATTTGGAAAATAACCATCTGGGATAAACAGCGCTGTAATAACCCCCCACGCGATAAAGCCTCCAATATTCGGCATTACCATCCCTGACAAGTGACTTCCGAGACGCTGAACTTTCGCCTTAAGACCACTTTTCTGTCTAGTAGCTTCCATTTCTTTTTCCTCCTTAAGAAATAATTTAAAATGATTTCGTTTACATATTTATCATAGCGCCTCCAGTATCCGCTTTCAATGAAATGTAGATAGAGCTTTGGCACAGAAGTTTGTGACAACATTAAAAAGCCGTTCATCCGATAGATAAACGACTTTTCTCTACTTATTAAATTTGCCGCGAAGTCCACGTTTGACAACATCTAAAAATCCTAAGGAACGTACCATGTGGTCTGGATCAACGTACTCACGAATCGCACGCAACACTTTTTTAGGTTCTTTAGAGGCAAACGAATAGGTCCCGCTTTTTTTCGTTTGGATCGCATAACGGGGAATCCATTTTCCTTTGAACACCACTGAAGCGATAACATAATCTACTTCTTCCCAAGGAATTTGAACGAATTTTCGAGCATCACGATTGTTGTAAAATTCAAAGCCTTTATCACCAATCATGATTTTACCGTAATCTGCAATTCCTAAGTATGAGGTAGCATCGATCGTCAAATCGACCTTTGTATTGATTGACTGAACCATTAGATCTACTCCATTTCCATATATGTATCTGCTTTTATTATCTTTATTGTACACTTATTAAGAAAAAAATGCTCGGGCAAGCCCGAGCATTTTAACGATTGACTTTCTTACATAATACCTAATACGTGTAAGCCAACACCGACTACGAACAAACCAAGAATGATGATGATTGGAGAAACTTTTTTCTTCAATAACCACATGCAAAGCAATGTTAATAGTAATGCAGCAAGACCAGGAATTAATTGATTTAAGTTGTCTTGTAATGTTGTTACTTTATTACTGTCTAACGCTAAACCTGATGCTTGTTGAGAGAGTGCTTCTTTGATTCCTTGAGCACCAGCAGGCAATTTATCCCATTCAATGTAAGCACCTTTGTCCAATTTAACAGTAGAAACAACCGGTGTAAACTTCACATTTACCCATCGTTGAACTAAGGAACCTAGTACGAACATACCAAGGATAGATGCACCTTTAGTAACTTTTTGTAATAATCCGCCTGAAAGGTCATCTGTGATTTTAGAACCGGCACGGTAACCGAATTCTTGTGTATACCACATAAATGCCCAACGGATAATGTTCCAAGCAAGGAAGAAAATGATTGGTCCTAAGATATTTCCAGCAAGCGCTAGAGATGCACCTAAGGCACCTAACATCGGACGTACAGTAAACCAGAACACTGGGTCACCAACACCGGCTAGAGGTCCCATCATACCAACCTTAACCCCTTGGATTGCTACGTCATCAACAGGTGCGCCATTTGCACGTTCTTCTTCAAGTGCAAGTGTCACTCCGATGATTGGTGATGCGATATATGGGTGAGTATTAAAGAATTCTAAGTGACGTTGCATTGCTAGAATGCGGTCTTCTTTAGTTTTGTATAATTTTTTGATTGCTGGCAACATTGCGTAACACCAGCCACCATTTTGCATACGTTCATAGTTCCAAGAACCTTGAATGAAGGTAGAACGCCATGCAACGGCTAAACGATCTTTTCTCGTTAATTCGATTTTTTCTGCCATTTTATTTCTCCTCCTTCAAGATTAATAATCATTCAAAATGTCGCCTAATGGGTCACCTGTATTGCCTCCGCCGCCATTAGATGAACCGCCACCAGTTTCTTGTAGGTTCAAGTAAATCAAAGCGAATGCAACTGCGATAACACCAAGTGCGATCAATGTTAATTCAGAAATAGCTGCAACGGCAAAACCGATTGCGAAGAATGGCCATACTTCACGTGTAGCCATCATGTTGATAACCATTGCATAACCAACGGCAACAACCATACCACCACCGATAGCCATACCATCAGTTAACCATGCAGGCATAGATTCTAAGAATCCACGTACAGTGTCAGCTGGGATAACTAATAATGCAGCAGCAGGAATAGCGATACGAACACCTTGCATAC
The DNA here is from genome assembly GCF_051715125.1 of Enterococcus sp. AZ048. NCBI lineage: Bacteria > Bacillati > Bacillota > Bacilli > Lactobacillales > Enterococcaceae > Enterococcus > Enterococcus sp. AZ048. The sequence continues at coordinate 2,160,043 of NZ_JBIOTD010000001.1, forward strand.
ATACTGCGATAAGATGCCACATTTCAACTTTGCGCATTTCACCTTTTTCAGCAGCCGCATCCATAAAGTGAACGATCGGCACAGCTAAAGTACGAACGATCATTGTTAAGAACAATCCAGCTACAGCTAGTGGAACTGCGATTGCGATGGCTGAAGAAACACCTTTCACTCCTTGACCACCTAAAACTAAAATAATTGCAGATGCAACAGATGCTAATGCAGCATCCGGTGCTACGGCAGCCCCGATGTTTGCCCAACCTAAGGCGATCATTTGCAATGAACCGCCAAGAACGATCCCTGCTGATAAGTTACCAGTCACTAGACCGATTAATGTACATGCTACTAACGGTTGATGGAATTGGAATTCATCTAAGATTCCTCCCATACCGGCTAGAAAAGCAACGATTACTACTAATACCATTGAAATACCAGACATTATAAGCCCTCCTATTTAAGTTAATTATGTTGCTTAAGCGTTTTTCAATTCATTTTTTGCTTTGTTAAGAATTTCGTCCATGTTGTCTTTAGAATCATTTGGCACTTTACGTACATCAAATTTGATTCCTTTTGCTTTCAATTTCTCGAAAGTATCAACATCTTCTTGCCCCATTGACAATACTTTACTTACTACGACTTTCCCAACTGAGTGAGCCATTGATCCAACATTGATTTCTTTAATATCAACGCCTCCTTCAACCGCACGCAATACATCTTCAGGATTTTCAAATAGTAACAACGCTTTGGTATTTCCGAAACGAGGGTCTTTTGAAATCTCGATCATTTTTTCGATAGGGATAACGTTTGCCTTAACACCTGGAGGAGCAGCTTGTTCGATCAATCTCTTACGTAGATCGTCTTTTGCTACTGCATCTGAAACAACGATGATCCGGTTAGGGCCTGTTGTTTTTGTCCAAGCTGTTGCCACTTGTCCATGTAATAAACGAGAATCGACACGAGCCAACACAAATTTAATGTGTCCATCACCAAGTACGGTTCCTTCTGGAATTGTACCTGTTGGTTGTCCACCTTCTGCTGCAGCTACTGGAGCTGTTTCAGCTGGTTCTAATTCTTCAGGACGGATTCTAACGCCTTCTTTAGCTGTACCTAAAATGTGTGCAGCAATTTCATGCGCAGTTTCCATAGAGAAACGTGAAGCATACGCTTCGATCAACATTGGTAAGTTCATACCAGCAACGATTGCCCACTTGTCTTTGTGTTCTTCAAACAAACTGTTTGCTTGGTTGAATGGAGTGCCACCCCAAAGATCTACTAAGAACAATACTTCGTCTTGGTTTTCGAAAGAGGCGATTGCTTCTTTCATTTTTGCCTTAACATCATCAGGTCCTTCACTTGGCATCAAAGTAACAGCTTTGACGTTTTCTTGTTCTCCAAAGATCATCGCTCCGGATTGCAAGATACCATTCGCGAATTCACCATGACTGGCAATGATAATTCCTACCATCTTCATACCTCCTACTATTATTGTTACAGCTCAAAATATAAATAAGTTCTAAAAAAACCTGTAACCAAAATTATTTTACTGCAGCATCTTCTCTTTTTTGATCAATTGCATCAGATCTGTTTTTCGGTCTGTCGGCACTTGGCGAATTTCCAATTCGATTCCTGCTTCTGACAACTCAAGGAAACATCTCACATCATCATTATCTATGGAAATAAAATTGGTGATCATTTTCTTTCCTTCGCTGAATCGCATGCCGCCGATATTGACCGCTTTCAAATCAACACCTAGTTCGACGACCTCCACCACATCTTGCGGAGAGGCAAACAGCAGCATGATCTTCATTCCATCAAACAATTGATCTCGATACACTTCAACCAGTTTTCTTTTAGTGACGACATTGGACCTGATTCCTGGTGGTGCGGCTTGTTTTAGGAGAAACTTACGCAACTCATCGTTGGCAACCTCGTCGCTGACAACTAAGATACGCTCGATTCCTGTTGCTTTAGACCAAACAGTCGCTACCTGACCGTGAATCAAACGATCATCGATACGAGTGAGTCGAATATCCATTACCATCCCACCACCTCCTGCTACTACAAGGCTCAGATGCTAAAAGACTTGTGCTACATTTGAGTACAGTGTGACACACAGTACTCACTTATAATAAAGCAAGTACCGTGCCAAGATACACTACTAAAGAATTCTTTATTTACCGCGTTTCAAACGATACACAAAAAAGAATACAGTAGACTGTATCCTTTTTTGTGTATTATTTATACAATGATTTCTTCATTATTTTTAAGTAATTGATAGATATAGTATCGTTCTGAAGTAGGGATCGTGATACGCAGTTGGCTTTCTAGTTCGTTCAAGCCGCGATTCATCACAACATTGTCCGTTACCGTCTGATAAATCCGCTTTGATTCCTCATCGATTTTCAACGGTTGTTGCAGAATTCCTCGCTCGATCGTTCCAGCCATGTGCATTACAAAATTGACAATCAATGCATAGTCAGAAGAATCACCGTTACTTTTGATCACTGTGTTAGCCAGTCGCCACAGTGGATCGATCAATTTATTTGGATTGATGAACGTAAAGCTCTCTTCCATGAATTTCACACACAATTCCCGTGCTTTATTCGCATCAAGGACGACTTCTTCTTGTTCAGACAGATCATTTTCCAATAATAGCTCATCCAATATTTGATCGGCTTTTTGATTGATAAACTTTTCCATCGGAATATAGGGTGCACCGATTTTCGGGTCCATGATCCCGGTCGTTGCTAATATTTTAAATTCTTCCTTGAATCCCGGCACCTTGCTTTTGATATCTGCCACAGCCAATGTCAGCACTTCAATATGCTTCAAATTCCGCTGTTTCAACGGGCGCTCGATGATTTCTTTTAATCGTTTGGCCGTTCCTTCCCCCGAAGCACAAATAGCGAGGATCGCTTGCTTTTCGTGGGAATCATTTTTTTCCTGTACTACATGGCCATAGCCGCGAAAGCCTTGTAGGGAATCGTATAGCTCATCGACTCCTGATCCAAGAACACTTGATTTGCGAGCCGCTTCAATCAGCAACGGTGTCGTCACCATATCCAGGGTGCACACGTCGATACCGGTATCTTTTCGGATTTCTTCATTAAAGGTAGCCAATGATCCCATGTCCACCATGATGAGTACGCCGCTGCCTTCGTCGATCTGCGACACTGCTTCCCGCATTTTTTCGTAGGCAACTCGCGGATGCATGTCTAGCGGCATATCCACTGCGATGATATTGGATACATCCAGTAACTCTCGAACCACTTGGGCCATGGATGTAGCCGTGCTGTTTCCGTGCGCCGCGACGACGACGCCGATTTTCCCTGCAGATTGGTCTTCTCGTAACGACACCAGTAAAACGGTCAAATAATAATCTTCGCTATCTGGAATGATCACCTGAAATTCATTTTCGACTAAGCGTCGGATCTCTCGTGCAACCGCAAACTCGGTCGGATAGTCCTTCGCCATTTCTCGAATATTGGCATTTGTCTCACGAGTTTCTCCCACGTGTATTTTCTTTAAAAAGGAAGAAATATGGAGACTCATCGCATAAATAAAGTTTTGCTGAAAATGAGTGTCTAAACGTTCACTCACCAGCACGGCGATTTTATTGCTGATGTCTATCACACGTTTATCCACAAATTCTGTCAAACGTGTTTCTGTATCGAAGGTAAAGCCATGATTCTTGTAAAAGGATTTCAAGTGGACATTGATATCGGTAGAGATAAAGTGATTGATCGTCTCTTGATCCAGACCTTCCGTCTTCAACAACGCCGCTTTGTCACCGATGATGTCGTATAGATTATAGGGCAATTCGTAAGTATCTGTTTTGATCAATTCATCGATCTCATTTGGCGTAACCACCATCTCGGGCTCCAAATACGGTGAGATATCTGTCGTCTTGATCCGGTCAGCAGAAAGCTGAACAAGTCCTGCTTTGATCCCCTCAGTCAAGTCATTCAAGGTAATATGAATTTCTTCCTGCATCATATGATTCATAAACCCTCGTGCACAGATCAATTGTACATTCGACTTCAATTGTCCGACATTCCCATAGGAAACGCTACCCAGCAAAGCTTTTACAACATCTTCCGACAAAGTGATCTTTCGCTGGATTCGATTGGCTTCCATCGCCACCATCACACGAACCAAATCTAGCTGCTCTGATGCGGGGCGGCTGCTGAAGGCTGGCATTTGGATATTGATCGGAATACGTCGAACAAAGGTATCCAACAGTGCAGAATGCGGGTCTTCCGTCGTTGCACCGACGATCCGAACATTCGCAAACCGATTTTTCCCACTCTCTCCCAGTCGACTATAGGTGCCATGATCCATAAAGTAGAAAATCATTTCCTGTCCTTCTGGCGGCAGTCGGTGAATCTCATCTAAAAACAGCATGCCGCCGTCCGCCTGTTGGATCAATCCATCCTTTTCACTGTCCGCTCCCGTGAAGGCACCCTTCTCGTAACCGAAGAGGTGGCTCATCAATAACTCTGGGTTGTTTGCGTAATCGGCGCAGTTAAAGACGACCAGCTCTCGACCAGTCTCCACCACACCTTCCGTTTGCGCAAACTGAAACATCGCGTGGGCAAAGAAGGTTTTACCTGATCCTGTAGGTCCAGTGATCAAACAATTCAATCCGCGAGGGGGGTATAATATAGCCGCTTTGGCTTGCTCGACAGCATTTCTCATACTGCCCGTCGATCCTATGATCTGAGTAAAGACGTTGCCTGTGTTTTGATGCAGGATCTTTTTCTCAGGCGGCTCGACAACTTTTTTCTTTATGTGAGTGGTTTCTGTATCAAACGACATTTCTCCTGATTGATTTGAAACAAAATAGCGAACAGGTCTGCCTTCACTTTTACTCAATTGACCCTCTTTAACAAGAAGATTCAGATCCTTACTAGCATTTGTCCGTTGAATATCCAATGAATCTGCTACGTCTTTCGTTGTTACATTTGCATTTTCCAAAACGAAGCGATAAATGCGGTCAATCCGTCGTTCCATTCAGTCACCTTCTTTATTAGTGTATTCCCTATTACCAATCATCTATAGTTTTTATTAAAAAGTCAAACATTTCGATATAAAATAATACACTATATTTTTTAAATTTGAAAATTTATGGGTTTTTCGGAAAAATGCCTTAACTTAATTTTAAGCTTTTTTATCATTTATTATTCCTTTTCTAGTAAAAGTGCGTCCCTGTTCCGTGTTTCTTCTATTATATAGAAGCGATCGTCTTCTCTGATAAAAAAAACTAGCCAGGACAGGAATTCTGTCTTGGCTAGTTTCTTGATATTTACATCAATGCAGTTATAAAGGTAATAGCTCCTAAAAATACACCTGGAACATTTGCGATGATGATCGGGTAATCTTTTTTCTTTTGCATAGACGCGTAGATCACCCAAAAAATACAGTTGACCATCGCCACCATTGGTTGAATGGGATTCCCTTTGTCTCCCGCCAAATTATTCATGATCTGTGGGATGTAAGACACATACATCAGTACGGATAGCACCGACGCGATCCTCCCAAAAATTTGTACTGTTCGTTCTTTCTTATTCACAAAAAACACCTCATACTTCTTTCACTATTAAAATAGTACCTTAACTTGTGAAAAGAAGCGAAAAAAAAGCCCTGACCCTGAAAATCAGGATTAGGACTTCGAATGTCTTATGCTTCTTGAGCGACTGGGTATACAGACACTTGTTTTTTGTCGCGACCTTTACGTTCGAAACGTACTACGCCGTCAACTTTAGCAAACAATGTGTCATCGCCACCGATACCTACGTTTACACCAGGGAAAATTTTAGTACCACGTTGGCGATAAAGAATAGATCCACCAGTAACAGTTTGACCGTCAGCACGTTTAGCACCTAAACGTTTTGACTCTGAGTCACGTCCGTTAGAAGTTGAACCGCCACCTTTTTTGTGGGCGAATAATTGTAAGTTCATATTCATTAACATGAGCTGCACCTCCTATGATTTAGATTCTGTTTGGACTTCCATGAAATCCAAATACTCAGTTTCGATTGATTGCAAGCCTAACAATAAATGTTCTAGCAAGATTTGCGAGATATTCATCTGCTCTTGTGTCATGGAATCATCCAGATTCAACACGACATGAAGATAACCACCTTCATCATCGTTGGTCTCGATGTTCGGAATGACACCTGCCAGTGCATCCAGACTATTTACTGTACTGATCGCCAACGCGGAAACGGCAGAACATACGATATCGCTACCGTAAGGGCCTGCTTCGGCATGACCTGTCAGGGTAAATTCGCTGATTTGACCTGCATGATTTCGAGTGAATGTACCTTTGATCAACTTAGGCACCTTCTTTTTTTATGCTTTGATTGAGTCAATGACAACTTTAGTGTAAGGTTGACGATGACCTTGTTTACGGTGTGAATGTTTTTTAGGTTTGTATTTGAAAGTAACGACTTTCTTTTGTTTGCCGTGTTTTTCAACAGTTCCTTCAACAGTTGCACCTTCAACGATAGGAGCTCCTACTTTCGTAGATTCGCCGCCTACTAAAACAACTTGGTCGAAGACAACTTTTTCTCCAGCTTCAGCGTCTAATTTTTCAATGTAGACTGCTTGACCTTCTTCAACTTTGATTTGTTTACCGCCAGTTTTGATGATTGCGTACATGCTTGTGGCACCTCCTTATAATAGATACTTAGACTCGCCATCCCAAGTGACCGAAGTACTTAATAACTTGTTCTGCGCGGTTGTAGCTGTGGGTTCCACAATTACAACATTCATAGTTTACTAAAAAAGATAGGCCAAGTCAATGATTAATTATTGACGGGTGGGCTGCTTTTTTCTACTATTAGAAGGACGATAAAGTGAGGTGGCAAAAATGGAGTATCCAAAAGAGCTTGTCGATTTAGTGGCAACACGTTCCGAAGGGTTCCAGCTTGAGGGATTTATGGCAGGTCAAGGACCTCGTCATCCAAAATTAATGCTGCTAGGTGAAGCGCCTGGTCGGAACGAAGTCGTGAATCATATTCCCTTTTCTGGAGCAGCCGGAAAAGAATTGATCCAAGCGATGACAGCTATCGGGCTTACTCGGGAAAACACCTATATCACCAGTGCGGTCAGAAGCCGCCCTTATAAGATCGTCGAACGGATCAACAAGCGGACAAAAGAACCTGAGACCGTGTACCCTAACCGAACACCGACAAAAAAAGAGATTCTGGCTCATGCCCCGATCTTGGACTATGAACTGTCGGTGATCCAGCCAACGATCATTGCGACATTAGGCAATATCGGTTTGCAACGGCTGCTCGGACCCAAATGGCAGATCAGCGAACGTCATGGCGACGTCTATCGGGGACCTGTTTTAGAATTGACCGCCGACCAAAACAACTACCAACAGTCGAAACAAGCATACACCGTTCTCCCACTTTTCCATCCCGCGGCAGTGTTTTACAACCGTAAGTTGAGTGAGACGATCACGGAGGACTGGGCCTTATTAGGAAACCTACTAGAGAAAGAGGAAAAATAATGCGCAATGAAATGATGTACCGACCAATAATCAACGAGGATATTCTGCACTATTTACGAACCGAACAGAAGCAACTGACTGGATCACTGGGCGACTTAGAGGCACTTGCTCATGAGAATGGCGTGCCGGTGATTCCTCATGAGACAGTTGTCTTCTTGCAATTTTTACTGAAGCAAAAACAACCAAAGAGAGTCCTAGAGATTGGGACCGCCATCGGATTTTCTGCCAGCTTAATGGCTGAATCCCTTGGGAAAGAAGCAAATATCACAACGATCGATCGCTTCCCGGTCATGATCGAAAAGGCCAAAGCAAACTTTGAAAAACTGGGCTTGGCAGACCAAGTGACTTTATTAGAAGGCGATGCAGCAGACATTCTCAGCACGTTGGAAGGTCCCTATGATTTTATTTTCATGGACAGTGCTAAATCAAAATACATTGCCTTCTTACCTGAATGTCTGCGACTTCTATCAGACGATGGCATCCTGATGGTGGATGATATTTTCCAAGCAGGCACCGTCTTGCAGCCGATCGAGGACATCCCCCGCAAGAACCGGGCGATCCATCGTCATTTGAATGAATTTTTAGAGGTGGTCACCACTTCTCCTGAACTTACTTCTACGCTGCTTCCGTTAGGGGATGGCGTGGCACTGATCTCAAAAAACAACTAAACATTTGGCGGAAATTTGAAACTTTTTTGAATTTCTGCCTTTTTACTTGTACATCAAGAAAATCGGCGTACACTAGGGAACTGAAATGGAGGAATTGCCTGTGAAGAACAAAAAAATTTGGGGCGCCCTAGCAATTCTATTGGTGTGTATTCTCGGATTGATCCTATTCGAAACAAAAGACCGCGTGCATGCATCAAAAAGTTCGACTGACCCCTTGCCAATACCGGCGCCAGTCATCATGGTTCCCGGTACAAATGGAGATGTCAATCGATTTGACAGTCTCGTTGATTCGTTAAAACAGACAGAAAAAAATGTCGATGAAATAAAAATCACGGTCAACAAGGATGATTCCATCACCTCTTCAGGGCGTTTTACAAAAAAGACAAAACGTCCCATCATCGCTGTTGCTTTCGAGGACGGAACAGACCCCTCCTTGCCGAAGCAATCACGCTGGTTCCAAAAGGCATTAGAATACGCGGAAAAATCATATACCTTCAACACCTATGATTACTTGGGCTATTCCAATGGCGGACTGATCATCACCGGGTATTTGGAAAACGAGCAAAAGAGCAACGATCCTGCACTTTCACACTTGATCACGCTTGGGTCCCCTTATAACGATACGTCTTGGGAGTACAATGACGACAGCGCGACCTTTACAAAACCAAAGGCCGAAAGCGACTTATTGAAATACTATTTAAAAAATAAACAAAACATCCCAAAAAACATCACCGTCTACAACATCGCTGGCAATTGCGGCGAACAGAACACAGATATGACGGTCCCATTGACTAGTGTATTGGCCGGGCGCTTGATTTACGGCGACAGTGAGACATACAAAGAAATCATTGTGGACGAGCAAGCCGATCACGGATCTCTGGTCGAAAATCCAAAAACCTTGAAGCTGATCAAAGAATATCTCTTTGAATCAGTAAAATAACGAATTAGGATTGACATTCAAGGGTAGTTTTTCTATAATAGCAATTGTTGCAAAACTACTGTCACAGTAGCTCAGCTGGATAGAGCATCCGCCTTCTAAGCGGACGGTCGGGGGTTCGAATCCCTCCTGTGATGTACATTCAGCAAAAAATCTGTTCGTTGACCTAAAAATCAACGAACAGATTTTTTTATTTCTCTGAAGCAGACAGTTCTTTCACATCCAAAGTGTTCCACCGGTCTCACAGGTAACACAAGGGATCAACCAACGCTTTTCTCTGACTTGACTATAAAACTGGCGATCCCTCCTTCTTAGACGGAGAAGCCCATCCGTTCCTTCACCTTCAACATATTTTCTCTGCTAGTCATTTTTTCTAATAATAAGAAGGCGACATCCAATGACGTTTCTGGTGAAGAGGAGGTGATGATGTTCCGATCTTTGACGATCCTCTCTTCTCTTTTGACTTTCACGCCCATTTCTTCCATCTGGTCTTGCCGCGGATTATTTTTGAAGCGATACGTCGTGCCGAAACGATCCTTTAGCACACCGCTTTTTGCGACAGCTAGGGAGGCCACGCAAATCGAAGCAATGGGTTTGTTTTTCTGATCAAACCAGCGAATAACTGATAGAAATTCTTCATTGAACGCATCCTTATAGAAGCCGGCTTCTTCAAAACCGCCGGGTATCGCCAACGCATCAAACTCTTCCAACTGAATCTCCTTCAGTTGTTTCATGGGGATACATGAGTAGCCCCACGTACACGCTAAGGTTGGATGCATCCCCACCGAAACGAGCGAAGTTGTTCGATCGCCCTCAAATAAATTCCAACCAAAAACATCTGTAAATACACTGGCCTCATAGGATTCGAAGCCGTCGGCCAAAAGCAATAAAATTTTCTTCATAAGTGATCCTCCTTTTGTTCTACTTATGATAATGTAGAATTCCAAGATATTACAGTTGATTAATAATGTGTTTTTGCAAAAGATCTTTATTATTTAAGGGAAATCAACTAAAATAGCTAAAAAAAGAAAGGCGTGCATTCAATGGATGAAACGGATAAAAAAATTCTCGCATTGTTACAAAAAAATGCCCGAATGTCCTATAGTGAGATTGCCCAAAAAGTCGCTTTGAGCGCCCCTGCCGTAAAGGAACACATCACAAAATTAGAGGACAAAGGAATCATCGAAAAATATACCATCAACATTAATTATAAAAAAATCGAAAAGAGCCTTACCGCTTTTATTTTGTTTGAAACGGTTAATTGTCAAGCTTTCCGTGAATTTTGTACGGACCATCCACTCGTGCTGGAAAATTATCGGCTCGCGGGCACCTTCAGTTATTTAGCCAAAGTCGTCTCCGCGGACATGGAAGAGCTGGAACAATTCATTGACGAGACGATGGCATTTGGCCGTCCTTCTACACATCTCGTTTTTTCTTCATCAACAAATGATTTCAATGACATCAAAAAAACGCTAGAGACCTAGTCTTCAGCGTTTTTCTTTTGTTCTCTTTTATTCTTTTACTGCTTTTGGTGCCACAAGCAATGCGCACATAGCGATGCCCAATACGATGAATAGGACTGCACCGATCACGTTGCCTTTTGTCAACATTGCAAAGGCGATCGTTCCGAAAAGACTAGCAACAGTCAAGACGATGCCTGATTTTTGGATCCCTGTCAATTTGGCGAATGAATTTCTAAAACCAATCGTCAATAATAAAGAGCCTGCAAATGAAGCGATACCAAAAATAATGTGCCCAATCAAGATAAGATTTTCCATGTTTCCACCTCCCCCGTCCACTATACTAGAAAGACAAAAAGAAGACGAAAGTTGTGCTTACGTTTTTTCGTCTTAACGAACCTTCGACTTACGGTTTTAACAGGACCTTTCCGATGCTTTTGCCTGTCTCGAGAAATTCATGGGCTTGTTTTCCCTCTGATAATGGAAAAATAGTCGGTTCGCTGATGGCGATCTTTTTTTCAATGAAATAGTTGAACAATCGTTGGCTGCGCATTTTCCGTTCTTCGTAGCTTGTTAGGTAATCCCACAGATCTCCCGTTAACAGGCTTTTGGATTCCGACATTAATTCGACGGGATCAATGTTTACCGGGTCGCCTCCTGCCATCCCGAAAAAGACGACTTTTCCTCGATGCTGGATCAAATCGAAACTCTGTTGGATCGTGGAGCCGACACCGTCATAGGCAGTAGCAAAGGCGCCGATCACGGACTCGATCCAAGAATTTTCTCGACTCGGAAAGACGTGCTTGACGCCATGAGACAAAGCCAACGCTTGCTTTTCAGTCGAGGAAGCAGAGCCGTACACCTCGACACCGTCCGCGACTAGCATTTGCGAAAGAATCTGACCGACTCCGCCGCTGATTCCAGTGATAAAAACTTTTTCGCCAGGCGCATTTTTCCCCAGATCATGTGCCAAAAAATCAGCCGTCATTCCTTGCAGACCGATGCTTGCGGCTAATTTGCTGTCGACGCCTTTTGGCAGTTGAATCACTTGTTCGCTGGGAACAGCGACATACTCGGCGTTCGCAAAAGGAACATCGACAAACAATACGGTCTCTCCGATTTTTTGACTGGACACCTTGGCGCCGATCTCCACGACTACGCCTGCCCCTTCATACCCATTGATGTAGGGTTCGTGCTTTTCAATGTGGTATTCCCCGCGGCGACGGTAAATATCAGCAAAGTTCAACCCGATATACTCTACTTTTACCAATACTTCCTCTTCCTTCAGAATAGGCGCAGGGAGTTCGCCATATTGCAGAACTTCGCTGCCGCCAAAGGTTTCAAAATACAGTGCCTTCATGGTCAACAACTCCTTCGATCATTTTTTCAAATATACTATGACGCGCGTTTTTCAGCAAAGAATCCGATTGCATTTCGCTAGGCCCTCTGATAAATTTGAAGGATCACAAGAATAGAAGGGAGTTTAAAAAATGAAGCTAGTCACATTGCCGCAAGCGTTGTCCGTGTATCAAGTCGCTGACTTAAAAACCATCGACGTCACACAACAGCCGCTCTTCATAGGCGTCACAGACGAAGAAATCTCACTCGTTTCTGCCACCGACCATGTTCCTGCAGATACGCTCAATCGGGAGGATGATTGGCGAGGTCTCAAGATCGAAGGCGTTTTAGATTTTAGCCTGGTAGGAATCTTGGCAAAAATCGCTTCTTTGCTGGCCGACGCTCAAATCAGCATTTTCGCGATCTCTACGTACAATACGGATTATATTTTAATCAAATCTGATCGTTACGACGATGCCGTTGCCGTTTTACAAGAAGGCGGCTATACGGTCGTGAAGTAAAAGGAGCAGCTCTCTGCTCTTTTTTTTGTGGAATTATCATTTTTTTCCTTTTCTGGTCCTTCAGCCGAACAAAAATAGGACTTTGGTTGGACGTAACGGAGGCCTTTTTCTTTTATTATGAGAGTGTAGTAATAAATCGAAAAGAAAAACGACGAGCACCGACAAGCAACTTTGGGGGAGATTCGTTGATTGGACTATGTGCCGCAACAATTCGAGGAGGAACGAATATGAAAAAAAATGGGTTGGATATCACCGTGTTGATTTTAGGGATCGCTTGTATCGGGTTGCTTACAGTCAATCGTTCAATTTTTCGTCCTGTATGGAAAACAAGTTTTCGTACAGAGTTAAAAGAAGTAAAAAGAGAAGTCAACAGTGACTTGAAAGACAGCAAAGACGAAATGAAGGAGGCTTCCAAAGAAGTCAAAGAAGAATTAAAGGCGAGTCGGAAAGAAATACAGGAAGAAATGAAAGATTCTAGAAATGAACTCAAGGAATCCTTGCTCTCTTATTAAAAAAGAAAAAGACCTCCATGAATCGTGAGGATCTCAAGCGCTAGAACATGCTGACGCTTGAGGGACCCACGATCGGGAGGTCTTTTTTTATTCGACTTGCTGGCGCAGCTTCTGCCTTCTCTCCGTTTGGAAGAAAATGGTCGAGAGTGTCATTAAAATGGCTCCGACAAACAGGCAGCACTTTAGGATGTTCATAATTTTCGCATCTGCTAAAAAGCCTATGTAGGGTAGATAAAAGTGCGGTCGGCCAATCAGGTTCCGCTCATGGACCATCCCCATCTCTGCTTTGACAGCACTGTCTCCTTTGACAAAATAGCCGTCGATTTTGTGATCCACCGCTAAGACACGCCGTGTTTTGATCGACTTCCCTTGATTTTCATAATACGTGATCGTATCCCCTACATGAATCGGGTCCATCACGTCTTTGACAAAAACCAATCCGCCTTTGTGGTATTCTGGCACCATTTTGTCATCAGAGACGACATAGGGTGTCACATTCAGCATTTTTGGAATAACAATTGTTAGGACAGCCAAGACAAACAGAAGAAAAATCGAAACAGCATATACAACTGTTATTTTTTTATTTTTAAGCACGTGTTTCAAGCCTCCTTTAGAAAGAAAATACCTTAGTATCATCATAGCACATTCATCAAAAAAAGCTATTTTTTATAGGACTATTGAAGAAAATTCTGACTATTTTTTGACTAATTCCGCCAATATGTTACTATTATTGTAGCTAAACACGCTAAATATTTTCTTTTTTCAATGAAAGGGTGTTCTACCATTATCTTCCGGGCTGGGAAGGATCGAGACTTTCGATCCCCTAAAAAAACAAATTTACTTTTAATAATATTGGTTATTTTAACGACGTTTTCACTTACTACTTTTAAAATTACAAGTGAAATTAAAAAAACAAATGTTACCACATTGAATGAACGATGGACCTTTATCGTCAAGGACCATTCGGATCACTACATCTTCGGCAAGACGGAACAGCGCTTAAAAAATGTACACCCGAACAATCCCCTCGTTATGCAGCAGCATTTAGAGACAAAGCTGAAGGACCCGCAGTTAGTCGTCCGCACAAACCATCAGTGGCTCTCTGTTTTCGTAGGGGAAACGCTGATTTACAAATACAGCGCCACGGATGCCCAGACAGAGCCGGGGCTCTTGCAGACGACGATCCGTCTGCCTCATGATTATTACCAGCAGAAATTACGAATCGTCACGAAAACACCTTATGAATATTACGCCGGCATTCCCGCACAAGTATTCATTGGAGAAGCCGCGAAGGTCAATCGTTTCTTCATTCTTCGTTCTCTGCCGCAGTTTCTACTGCTGATCGTCTGCTCGCTGTTGATTGCCTTATTGGTGGCCTTATTCCTTTCAAAGCCGAAAGAATCAAAAAAAGCCAGCATCGGCTCCCTGCTGCTGATCGGCTTTACTTTGCTGGTGGGGATGCAATCCCTCGTGTTGAATGTTCCCGCGAGTACATTATTAGGACCAAGGGTGTCCTCGATTCTTTACAATCTGACGTCGATCCTTATTCCGGTCTTTTTAACGAACTACTACTTGCTGAGAACGAAAAAGTACCATCACTATTATCTCTACGGTGTAGGGTCACAGGTCTTTTTATTGGTGTTTGGTCTATGTTGTCTCGCGATGGGTAAGCTATCTTTGCCGATCGCCGTACAGATTTTTAGCGGCTTCAACGTCTTTATGACCTTGTATACGTCGGCGATCGCCTTGGCAGAATCTGCCGATCATAATCGCTTCTATACGATTTGTTCGCCGGGGATCATTATGGCGGCCTTCATCCATTGTTTCTTTTATATTCAGCTCTTTGCAGGAGCCGCGAATTTAACGACGGATTGGCCGTTGATCTTGTTCAGCGGATTGATGCTGCTGATCGCCGGGTATCAAGTCGAGGAAGACCTCGCCTTCATCAAACAGCAGCGTCTTTTGCAACAAGAATCCCTGCAGCAGCAGCTAAAGGCAACAGAGAAGCAGAAAAATCTATTGGCGACCTTTAAGCTATTGGCTGAAAAAGAGGATGAAAGCAGCGACCAGCCTGTAAGATTGAGTTCTTTGCTTCAGCAGATGCGGGACTATTACCATGGAGAATTTCAGCGACAGGCGAAATTCTTTTCTTGCCAATTGACAGTGGATCGAGAAGCCGCTCTGCTGGAGGACGACGACTTGTTCCTATTTATCCAATTGTTCGAGAAATTCCTGAAGGAAACGAGCTTTGGCACGATCGACATCGTCATTCGGCAAGAGCACACGCAATTGATCATCGAAAGTAACACCAGCGCCTTTACGCGTCATTCGTTTGACGAATCCGTAGAGACAGCCTCTACGAATGATTCTCATCATGAACTGGAGCAAGCCGTTCTGCGCTCCAACGGTGAGTGGCATTGGCAGAGCAATGAAAAGCGTCAATACTTCAAAATCATTTTAGCCTTATAATTAAAAAGACTCAGAAACGCCTTCATTGAATCGAAGGCATTTCTGAGTCTTTTATCGTTCTATTTTTGCGCTTTCGCTTTCTACGAACGTTAAAACATCCTTTTCACTGAATTGATTGCAGTCGCCCTTTACTGAATGCTTCAATACTGAAGCGGCAGTCGCAAATTCAATGATTTCTTCTGGCGAACGCTCTTTCAACAGCCCGTGTAGGATGCCGCCGGTAAAGGCATCGCCTCCACCGATTCGATCAACGATCGGATCAATCATGTGCTGCTTAGAGGTATAACAGGTTCCTCCAGCAAACAAGGTCCCTTGCAGTTCATTTACACTGCTGGATTGAACCTGGCGGTGCGTAGAATAAAAGGCTTTGATGGCAGGATACATCTCCTGCATTTTTTGATAATAGTAGGTGATACCCGCATCCGTCTCTGGAATGCCCAGTAAGTGGATCGCATCCAGTTTGCCTGCGGAGCAATAGTCAACGAAGGGCAGTATCTTTCTTAGGAACGCCCCTGCTTCCTTTTGTGTCCATAGATTTTTACGGTAATTGCTGTCAAAACTGATGTTACAGCCAGCTTTTTTGGCCTGTTGGACCAATTCGAGGGTCAACTGCTGCCAGCTTTCTGACAATGCCGGTGTGATACCGGAGATGTGGAAAATGTCTGCTCCGTCAAACAATTCAGGGCCCGCCCATTCTACTGCAGCCATTTGGGCAAAAGCAGAGGCGCTCCGATCATAGATGACCTTAGTGCCACGCTGACTGACGCCTTGCTCGACATAATAGCTTCCTAATCTGCCGTTGCCCTTCAAAAGGTACTCTGTTCCCACACCATAGCTTCTCAAGTGCTGAGTGACCGCCTCCCCGAAGCTATTGTCCGGGATCTTGCTGGCAAACTGGACCTGATGACCGTAATTGGCTAAAGAGACGGCAACATTTGCTTCGCCGCCTCCGTAAAATACGTCAAATTGATGGGCTTTATTAAGGCGCGTCCCTACCTCAGCAGATAGACGCATCATGATCTCTCCTAGGCAGACGATCTTAGCCATTTGCTTTGCCTCGAATCTCCGCCAGCTTTGCCGCATAGTGCTGTGCGATTTCCGTGACCTGTTCAAAATCACCTTTCGCGGCTGGTGCCAATAGATTCCCGCCGACGCCGACAGCTACGACACCGGCTTCGAACCACGTCGCCATGTTTTCTAGATTTACCCCGCCTGTCGGCATTAGATTCACATGGGGCAACGGCGCTTTGACTGCTGAAACCATGCTCGGACCGCTGACACTGCCAGGGAAGAGTTTGATGATATCTGCTCCGCTTTTCAACGCCTGCTGAATTTCAGTGATCGTCATGCAGCCCGGTAAATAAGGAATCTGGTACAAATTGCATATCTCCGCAGTTTCCTGATCAAAACTCGGGCTGACGATGAACTCCGCACCCGCCATGATCGCTAAGCGCGCGGTCATAGCATCTAGGACTGTTCCAGCACCAATGACCGCCTCTTCTTCTCGGTCACGATAGGTTTCGGCTAGCTCTTGGATCACTGCTTGCGCATTCGGAACCGTAAACGTCACTTCGATCCCTTTGATTCCCCCCGCAAGGATCGCCTCACTTGCCTGAACCGCCTCGATGTGATCTTTGCCTCGAACGACAGCGATCACTCCGGCTTTTTCTAAACGCTTTAAGATTTCCATTCGTTTCATGTACTTCTTATCTCCTATCCATTCAGTAAGGCGCGTTCCAAAATGGCCCCCGCTTGATGCTGTCCTTCTAGATTTTTCTCACCTGAGAATTTCAACACACGATCCATGTTCGTGATCACGACGATGATCATGGTCTCTTTTCCTTGGCTGTGGATATAGTCCAGATCCATTTTGGCGATCTTGGTATCGGCGGTTACTTTGTCTCCAGCTTTTACAGCGACGTCGAAACCTTTTCCATCCAAGGTGACCGTATCGATCCCCATGTGGACAAGGACTTCTACGCCATTCGCCGTTTTGATGCCGATCGCATGTTTTGAAGGAAAGACCGTTGTCACGGTTCCGCTGACTGGTGCGTAAACAACGCCATCTACGGATTTGATCGCAAAGCCGTCCCCCATCATTTTGCTTGAAAATACTTCATCTGGAACATCTTCTAATGGTACATAGCTGCCTTTCGCTACTGCATGCAGATTCACTTCGTTCGTGAATTCTTCTTCTTCGCCCTCTTCTGCGGGAACGAGCATATACGTGATCACGAATGAAGAGATCAGTGCGATCAAAATGCCTAAAACCGCGAAGATGAAGTACTGCCCGATATACGCTGGCAGACTGAAAATACTAGATAAAATGTAGCCGTAGATACGAACGCCGAAGAAACTGATAAACGCTGAAGCGACAGAACTACCGATCGTCGCAGCGATAAATGCTTTTTTGTATTTAGATAAGATCCCGAACAATGCCGGTTCTGTGATCCCCAGCAAACCAGAGACAGCCGAAGACAAGACTAGAGATTTTTCTTCTTTTGATTTTACTTTCGTATAGATCGCTGCTGTTGCCCCAGTGATCGCCATGTTCGCCATAAACATCATCGGCATCAGCATGTCATACCCTTGGTTGGCAAAGTTTTGCAACGCAATCGGTGTCATTGCATGGTGCAGTCCCGTGAAGATGGCGATTGGACGAATCGCTCCCACCACGACACCCGCTAAGACAGGCGAGATCGAGAACAACCACGCAACACCCGCAGCCAATAGGTTTCCTAAATGAATACTCAGTGGGCCAATGATCGTCAATGTAACCAAACCTGCGGCAAACAATGAGATCGTCGGTGTAAATACGGTTCGTAACACTTGCGGCAAGACCTTGTCTACCCAACGATAGATATAGCTTAAGGCCAAGACGGCAAAGATGATGGGAATAACTGTACCTGCATAGTTGAAGACCGGTACAGGGATCACACCGAACAGCTTGAAGGCTGAGATCGATCCTTCCGCGACCGCGTTGGTCATCGTCGGAAATTGCAGCGTTGCGGCGATGGCGACCGCCAAGTATTGATTGGTTTTAAAAATCCTAGCAGCAGAAGCAGCAACAAAGAATGGCAAGAAAGTAAATACGCCGCTAGCGATCATGTCAATGATCAAATAGGTGTCTGTTTGATTGGAGATCACATTCAATGCGACCAGCCCTGCCATCAGCCCCTTGATCATGCCGGCTCCGGCAATCGCGGGAACGATCGGACCAAAAACTCCAGAGACAGTATCCATAAATAGAGACACGGCGCCTTTTTTCTCACCGCTGTCTTGCTGACTGTTCTCGTCTAACCCTAATTCTTTGGCGATCGGTGCAAAATACTCTGCAACATCTGTTCCAATAACGACTTGCAGCTGATCGCTCTGGTATTTTGTGCCGACGACTTTTGGTATCTTTTCCAGTGCGGCATAATCCACCTGCTTCTCATCTTTTAAATTGAACCGCAGCCGAGTCATACAATGCCATGCATTGTTGATGTTTCCTGCACCGCCAACATGTTGAATGATTTGTTTTGCTATCTCTTCGTGCTTCACTATTTTTCCTCCTTATTCTTCGAAACATGATTTCATGTGTTTCCGTTTTCACACACATAGTAGCATGGCTGACTAAACTTGTAAAACCAGTCCTTTTTGTTAAAAATTAAAAACAAACAGCTATTTATCAACGTTTTATAAAAATATATTTAAAAATTGGACTGTTTTTACGCCGTATACTTCCCTTTTTTCAGACCAAATTGACAGCCCTATCATTGGCGTGTTTCAATAAGTGTGCAAATGATTCATATTTATGTACATTGGAGTGAAGAAAATGACACCAACGATCATCACGGATATAAAAAGCTACGCGATCAAACCGGATCGCCATAATTTATTAATTGTAAAAGTAGAGACCAACAAGGGGGTCTCCGGTGTCGGCTGCGGCACGTTCCAATTCCGTCCTTTAGCCGTTCAAACAGTCGTAGAGGAATATTTGAAGCCGCTGCTTATCGGCAGAGATGCGAACCATATCGAAGACCTTTGGCAAGTCATGAATGTCAATTCTTACTGGCGCAATGGGCCTATCACAAACAACGCGATCTCAGGTGTTGACATGGCGCTGTGGGATATCAAAGGGAAATTGGCCGATATGCCGTTGTATCAATTATTGGGCGGCAAGGCACGGACGGCGATTCCTGCCTATACCCACGCAGTCGCGGATAACTTAGAAGATCTACACAGCGAGATCGATACCTTTTTGGCAGAAGGCTATCGCTACATTCGTTGCCAGCTAGGCTTCTACGGCGGCAATCCAAGCAACCTGGAAACCCCAGAAAATCCGATCGAGGGCTCCTATTTTGATCAAGAGGATTACATGCATACGACGCTAAAAATGTTTGCCGACATCCAAGAAAACTACGGCACCCAATTCCAGATGCTCCACGATGTCCATGAGCGTCTGCACCCGAATCAGGCGATCCAATTTGCGAAAGCAGCAGAAAAGTACAACCTCTTCTTTTTAGAGGATATCCTGCCGCCAAACCAAAATGAATGGTTGGCGCAATTGCGCAGTCAATCGGTGACACCTATCGCTACAGGCGAATTGTTCAACAATCCGATGGAGTGGAAAGAATTGGTACGCAACCGTCAAATCGACTACATGCGGGCGCATGTGTCACAGATCGGCGGGATCACACCGGCGCTGAAGCTGGCCCATTATTGCGACGCGATGGGTATCCGTATTGCTTGGCATACACCATCAGACATCACCCCTGTTGGATTAGCGGTGAATACGCACTTGAATATTCATTTACACAATGCCGCCATCCAAGAGAACATCGACGTTCCTGAAAATACGAAGAAGCTCTTTGGCAATATTCCGACTCCTGAAAAAGGCTTCTTTTATCCGATCGAAGAAAGCGGCATCGGCGTTACCTTCAATGAAGAATTAGCCGCGGAGTATCCCGTGGTCTACCGTCCTCACGAATGGACGCAAAGCCGTACACCTGACGGAACGATCGTTACACCTTAAGAAAAACTAGCGAAACGCCCCGCACTCAGTTGGATGCTGAAGCGCGGGGCGTTTTTTGGCAAATGAAAGCGGCGGCGTTAATCGATCCTTGACCGATGGATCTCGCGGTCAAACGGTCGGATATAGGTCACTGAATAATCGATCGCCACGATGCTGCTGTATTCAAAGACCTGACCATCTTCTAAGATCGCTCGATTGGTGATTTGCATCGCGGGGGTCCCGCGCTTGCACAGGAGCAGCTTTGATTGTTCCTTTGACGTAGTGATGGGGTCATAGCTGGTGATGTAATGGGAAATTCGGAAGCCCTTCTGCTCCACGTAATTCTGGATCGAGTGCTCGACGACCTCTTTGGATAAATCAGGAAACATCGCCACCGGCAGCTTCGAGATCTCTAGCTGTTCGATCTTGTAATTGACGATCCGAATCCGTTCGAAGGTCCAGATCTCCTCTCCGTCTGGAAGTTGAAAGATCTTCTGCTCATCTAACGTAGCAGGCCCCTTTTTCAAATCGATCATCTTTGAGCCGATCCGATCATAAGGGGTTCGAGTCAGCGAATTGAAGATCAGCGGATTTTTCACCCATTTTTCATGGACGAAGATCCCCGAGCCTTGAACGACGCGGACGATCCCGATCTCCTCGAGGTTTTTCACTGCCTGCTGGATCGTAAAGCGAGAGACTCCGTAGATGTCCGCCAGCTTTCTTTGATTCGGCAGCTTCCCCTCCTTAAATTCTTCCTGATAGATTTTGCTCAATAGGTCCTGAACGATGAATTCGCGCTTTTTCATAGAAGCTCCTTTGTTGACTGTATTCTTACTTCCTATCTTAACAAAAGAAAACGATTTTTACAGTCTGTTTTCTTGAAGTCCGCTACTAAAAAAAAGCCCCTTCTGAGATCGAAAGGGCGTTTTGTCTTAATAGATCAACGATAAAAAGTCTTCTTTTGTGATGTTGCCAAAATAATGCGTCAGGTCGATCTGGTCAATCTGGTCTTCTAAGGTCTTTTTATCATAACGGGTGCCCACCAATTGCTCTTCGACATCCTTGATCTCGCCTAATCCAAAGAAATCACCGAAAATTTTCGCCTTTTCGATCGCGCCATTGGCAACGTCTAGGCGAACCTCGATAGAACCGATCGGGAAACGTTTTTGGCGTTCCAGATTAAATTCAGGCGAACGGCCGTAGTTCCAATCCCAATTTTTGTAGTAGTCTTCAGAAATCTGATTGATGGCTTTCCAGTCTTCGTCAGTCAACTCATGGGTCTTGACTTGATCGACACTGTCCACACCAAAGATCTGCAAGAGGATCGCTTGGCGGAATTCTTCGGTGGTCATGTCTTGTTTGTCAGCCGGCAAGAATTCTTTGATGTTCGTCACGCGGGAACGGATCGACTTGATCCCTTTTGATTCGATCTTGTCTTTTTTGACTTTCAACGCGTTCACGACTTCATCGATGTCGCTGTCAAACATCAGCGTGCCGTGGGCGAACATCCGACCATTGGTTGAGTACATCGCATTGCCGGAGAATTTTTTGTCCTCGATCACCAAGTCGTTGCGGCCTTTCAATTGAGCCCCTTCGATGCCTAGCTTGTGGAGGGCTTCCACGATAGGCTCCGTTAATTTTTTGAAATCCCTAAAGGAGTTGCCGTCATCAGGCATGATGAAGCTGAAATTCAAATTCCCATGGTCATGATACACCGCACCGCCGCCGCTCAATCGTCGAACGACATGAATCCCTTTTTCATCGACATAGTCCTTGTTGATCTCTTCGATCGTGTTTTGATTCCGACCGATGATGATCGAAGGCTCATTGATGTAGAAAAGCAGGATTGGTTCGTCTAAGGGCATGTTTTGCAATAAATACGTCTCGATGGCAAGATTTACTCGTGGGTCACGTTCGTTGTCATTTGGTACATAAAGCATATTTCCAACTCCTAACTCCGATTAAGGAATAAAATTTTTTGTCTAAAACTCAAAGACTTTATGAGGCGCTGCTAATTCAACGGGAATGCCTCCGCTGACAGCCGCCGCCTGTTGGCGTAATTCTTCCAGATCGCCGTGCTGCGGCAAATGAGTCAACACCAATTTTTTGACTGCGGCATGTTTGGCGAACGTTCCGGCTTCTCCCGCCGTAAAGTGGGCTTTATGGTGTTCGTTGCCATCAAATAAATACGTATCCGCTAAAAACAGGTCCGCGTCTTTGGCAAATTCATTGAAGGATTCTAGATAGCCAGAGTCTCCGGTGAAGACGAAGACAGCACCTGTCTTTTCCTCCACAAACCGCATCGCATAGCAAGGGACCGGATGAATCGTCTTCATAAACGTAACAAGAAACGGGCCGATTTTCAATTCTTCTGCTTCGAAATACGGGCGTCCTTCTGTCACGCCTTCCATCGTCAACTCATTGAAATGAACGTCATCCTCCGTATGCCCATAAATCGGCAAAATAGGTTTAGGCGTTTGGGTCGGGTAAAGCTGCCAATAATATTGCAATACTCCCAGATCCGCAATATGATCGTGGTGGTAATGGGTCAAAATCACCGCATCTAATGCCAAAGGATCAAGCTCCTTTTCCAACTCCACTAAAGTCGAGCTGCCGGCATCTAATAATAAATGGAAGCCTTCTGATTCCAGCAAATAGCTGGTGGTTCCTTGGCCTTCATATGGATACGCACCTAAACAACCGAGTACGGTCACTTTCATGCGAATTCCCCCTGTTCGATTTTTTCTTTCAAGGCTTGGTCATAAAACGCTGCGCTTGCTGTATTGACATAGACAGCAACAAAGAGCAGGCCGACGACCAAAGCGACAAGTCCAAGAATGTACCAGCCGATAAAGGATAATTGCAAAAGAATGTATTTGCCCCAACGGTCCTTCAACAGAGACCACGCCAACTTGATACAGGCACCGACACTTAAATCCGGGTAATCAAATTTCACCCACACAGCAAATTTGAAAATAATGCTGATGATCGTACTGACTAATAAGAAAACCAACGTCAAGATGACATACAATCCGATAACGCCGATGCTCATCAAGGCCGTAACATTTTCTGCACTCGTTACGCCGCCTGAAGAAATCAAGGACAGGTAGACACTGCCTCCTGCTTGTAATAATAAGGGAACAAAGAACACGGCTGCCAAGGCATATTGAACCACTTGCGCAATAATATTGATCAATAACAACGGAACATAATAGCCTTTTTGAAATACGACAAAGATTTGGCCCAATTCCGCTCTGCCGCCTCGCACAACATATAAGCTGATGTAATACAAGGCATAGCTAAATGCAAAAAGGACAAAGATGCTCAATAAAAATGAAAGGGTGAATTGAATGCCCTCGTTATTGAAATTTGATGTAACACTGCTGATCGCTCCGGTCAAGATCCCCACGATCACGACCAATCCAACGTTGATTCCCCACTGCCCACTTAATCGATCTTTGGCTAGTTGGCGATAATTGCTAAGACTCATGAACCCACTTCCTTTTCTTTTTCCCAGACGGCGATGGCATTTTCTCCAATGGAAAACCCGCCGCTTCGCTGTCTGAAGTGTCATTTTATTTTTTAGTTATTGCAGCTCCGCTATTTCTTTCGTCAGCTGCTGGATTTTCCGTTCCACTCTTTTTGCTTCTAAAGCCACTGGAACATTCGCATAATTGAGCTTCTTGAAGGTTTTCAATTCTGCTTTTAGATGCTCCAATTCGGTACGTTTTGTATCTATTTTCTTATTCATATTCGACTCCTTATTTGAAACAGCGACCGACTACGAAGGACCCGATCAAAACAGGTCCCTCTATGAACAAATGGACATAAAACAACAACGATCTGTAGGTACAGAGGCTCTTAATAATTCTTGATTTCTCCAACGGTCTCGTAATCCAAACGAGCAACGACTTCAGTTACTAATTTCACTGTATTGAAGTAATCGTCTTCGTGGATGATCGAGGTATGTGAATGTAAGTAACGAACAGGCACTGTGATGGCCAGTGACGGCACCCCATCGCGTGTCAAATGCATCTGTCCCGCATCCGTCCCGCCGCCAGCGATCACCGTGTATTGGAAGGGAATCTCTAACTCCTCCGCAACATCGGTCACGAAATTCAATAGTTTTTTATGAGGAACCATAGACGCGTCATAGATCAATATCTGCGGTCCTTTTCCAAGAACAGAATCTGCTTCCTTCGGTGTCATCCCCGGTGTGTCTCCTGCGGTCCCTGTATCCAAGGCAAAAGCGATATCGGGATTGACGATGTGGGAGCTCGTACGTGCGCCCCGCAAGCCGACTTCTTCCTGCACGTCGCTGCCGGCAAATAAAACATTATGGTGTTCGCGCTTCGAAAGATTTTCCAATACCCGCAGCGCAACGGCTGTACCAATGCGGTTGTCCCATGCTTTTGCCAGCAAGAATTTTGACTTATTCATGCGTTGGTATTGAATGTACGGCGTCACCATGTCTCCCGGGCGAATGCCCCATTCTTTTGCTTCTTCCTCACTGCTTGCACCAATATCAATAAACATATCTTTGATCTCAAACGGTTTTTTCCGTGCTTCCGGCGTCAAAACATGGGGAGGCTTCGATCCGATGACGCCATGGACAATGTCGCCTTTGCGGGTCTTGATTTCTACTTGCTGCGCCAGCATCACCTGATTCCACCAGCCGCCGATCGTTTGAAATTCTAAAAAGCCCTTTTCCGTAATTTTAGTGACCATGAAGCCGACTTCGTCTAAGTGACCAGAAATAAAGACTTTTGGTCCGCCGCCTGCGCCATGTTTTGCGATGACACTGCCCAGACCGTCAAAGAAAATATCATCTGAAAATTCCTTGGCGTAGTTTTTGAACACATCTCTGACTTCTTCTTCATTTCCCGCGATCCCTCGCGCTGAAGTCAGATCGATCAATAATTGTTCTTCCTTTTTCTCCACTATAACTCCTCCTGTTTCCTTTACATACTAGTTGTTGCACCGCTCGAATACGCTGAAAAATAGCTTTGATCTTCATACAAAAAATAGGACGAGCAGTCGTTTTGCATAAATTCAGTATACCATTGTCAAAAAAATCTGCGAAGTATGTTGTATAATCACTGGGAGGTGATCAAATGGCACGCGAATTAGCGATCGAACTGACGATGATGGTAATGATCGAAAATGAGTTAGGAGAAATCTTAGTACAAGACCGTAAGAAAAAAGATTGGCCCGGCTGGACCTTTCCCGGTGGGCACGTAGAAACAAACGAAGGCAGTTATCACGCAGCCTTACGGGAAATAAAAGAGGAAACCGGCTTGTCTATCCAGCCCGTTCTGCAAGGAACAGCGGAATGGAACAATCAACGGAAAGGCACACGAGAACTGGCTTTTCTTTATACCGCCAGCGTCGAAAAGCAGCCCTTGCCAGAAGCGCTCTTTTGGGTCGATAAAGAAACCTTGAACAAGCATTCCTTGGCTGGAACCTTGAACGAGCTGTTGCCGGTCTTTTTTGGCAACGAACAACAGAAATACTTTGACGTATAAAAAAAGAAGCCCTTCCTTTGCAGGAGCAGCTCCAAAAAGTCCGTGGATTCCTTTGACTTTTTGAGGCCGCCACCTCAGGATAGGCTTCTTTTGATTATGCGCGAACTTTTTTTAAGGACCACGTTCCTTTTTCCCGCATTGTGATCAGATGGATCACCCAGAAAACGGCTGCAAAAGCCAGCAGGACACCAGATTGAAAATAAAAGTTATCCAAAAAGACGCGGTCAAAATGAATGGTTTTTCCGATCAATTCATTGTTCTGGGCAAACCAGTACGTGGGCGTGAAGGCAGCGACCTTATTCACTGCGCTTGGCAGAAATTCGCTCGGCACGAAGACCCCGCCGACAAAACAGCTCCCCATAATGAAAATATTATTGATCCCGGCGATCGCATCTTCATTTTGCATGATGCTGGTAACCATGATCGAAAAGCTTACGATCGCTATGAAGAACGCCACGGTATTAAGAATGAAGTACCCGATCGCCTGATCAAAGCCGCTTCTGATAACAAGCTGGACGAAGGCTAAAAAGATCACCAAGCAAAACAGCGAATAGAGCAAATTCCCAAGGGATATTTTTCGCGCCAGTTTTCGTCGTGACAGTGGTGAACAGCTATTGCGACGACTGATCGTTTCACGATTAAAGGCAAGATTTACAACCGCATACCCGCTAAAGATCGACATGAACATCCCGTAAGACAGCAGATTATAAATCTGACCTTTGACACGCTGCGTCTTCCTTTTGTTGTAGCTTGAATCAAAATGAACGCTGCCGGTCTCACTCAAGGTCGCTTTTGTTTTCTTTAACAGCTCGTCTTGACTAAGGTTCGGCAACTGTTTTTTATAGGTAGAATACGTGTTTAAATAATTATTGATCGTCGTATCCACCAGTGATTGGGAAAAAGTCGCCGGACGGGTCTTGCTCGCCACCTTCACAGGCTTTCCTTCCGCTAGTTTTTCAGAGAAATCTTTAGGAATCTCCAGGATATATTCGACTTCGTTAAAGTAAAGCGCGTCATCCAGACTTTTCTGAGAGGTGTCCTTCAGCTTGACGATCGTGTGCTGCTTTCCAAGGTACTCAACAAAGCCTTTTTCAATCGCGGAATCGTCCTTTGAAAGAATCGCGATCTTCGCCCCGCTCAATTCCTCTGCCTCTTGTGACAGCTGCCCTGCGTAAAAGAAGGTGATCACTGCCATGATGATGATCCCAAGAAGAAGCGAGCCCTTGTTCTTATTTAGAATTTGCAGAATCGCTCTATAAGTGGTCATATTGCACCTTCCTTTCGAATGAGTAATTGAGTAAGACAAACAATAAACCAAATCCTGCCAGCCAGATCATGTTGTGGTAAAACGGACGCAGCGATTGGTAATAAAACAACTGATACAGGCTTTCACTGATCAAGTTCACAATATTGATCCGGCTCAAAAAGGGCGCGTGAACATCGATCCAATACTTGATCGACTGTGAGCCCATCATCCCTGCTAAAAAGCTCATGATCATCGAGATGGAGATGCCGATGGAAACCTTCTGCTGAAAATCGACTTTCGATAACGCATTTCCGATCAGCGTCCCAAAGGCGATCGATGTAAAGGTCCCCAGCGCACAGACGAACAAAATATAGTTCCATTGATCCCCAAAGGCGACTTGATACACAAAACGATAAAACAGCAGGATCAGGACTGTTTGAACAAAGAACAAGACAAAACTTGCCAGCATATTTGCAAAGGACACCAGCAATTTGTTCCGCGGGATCAGACACAAACGCATTCCCTCGGGTGATTGATTCGCCTGCTGATCATTCGCATTACGCAATCCCCACATGAAGCCGTACATGATCGTCATTCCCACCAGCGTAAAGAAATAAAAAGATTTCAAGTTAAAATTCCCCGTATCATTGCCGTCTTCTATATAATTCTTTTGCTCTAACGCCTGATTGAGACGCTGCGGCTGAAGAGTGCCGGAAGCCATTAGGGTTTCAACTTTGTTGGTGTTTTGCAAATATTGACTCAGCAATTCCTTTAAAATCGTTTGCTGGGTGCCGCTTTTGCTGACAAACAATTCGATGCGGTCCGCGTCGACTTCAAAGTATCCTGAAAGCTCGTCGTCAGATAATTGCTTCTGCGCTTCCTTTTTTGAAAGCTCCTTGCCCTTGAAGATCACTTCATCGTCATTTTTGATTTCCTTCAAGACAGCCTTAAATTGAGTCGTTTTCACTTCATCTTTTGCCACGATCCCCACAGTGGACGTTTTTATGGAGGACATCTGATCCAGATTGCCGAAGGCCAAGTTGAACAGCAGCCCTAAAACGATAGGAAAGACCAATGTCCAAAAAAGCAAGCTGCGGTTTCTCAGCAGGACCCGCAAGCGATAATAGAATAATCGTATAAACATCGTCTCACCCCTAATCCCTTAATTCTTTCCCAGTGATCTCCAAGAAGACATCGTTCAGCGTCGCTTCTTGGGTATGGATATTGGCATACATGATCTTTTCCGCTTCAAAGTAATTCAAAATCGGCAGCAGCGCTTTTTTCAGATCCTTCGTCGTCACCTTCAGATAGCTCTCGTCGTAGGCAACTTCCAAAATCGTAGGAAATGCCCCTACTTGCTCGACCTGCGCTCGCGTCAAGCCGGGTACTTCAATGATCAGCTTCTCGTTTTCTCTGACCATGTTCTTCAATTGTTCTTTACTGCCTTCAGCGATCACTTGCCCTTGGTCGATGATCACGATATGGTCACACAGAATCTCGACTTCCTCCATATAATGTGTCGTGTAAACGATCGTTGCCCCTTGCCGATTCAATTCCTTGATACTGTCTAGGATCTTGTTGCGGCTTTGCGGATCGACCGCTACCGTAGGCTCGTCTAAAAAAATCAGTTCTGGCTTATGGACGATCCCGCAAGCAATATTCAGCCGCCGCTTCAACCCTCCGCTAAGCTGCTTCGGATAGAATTTGCGGAACTCTCCCAAACCTACGAGCTGGATCACTTCCTCCACGTATTGCGCCCGCTTTTCCTTTTCTTGAATATACAATCCACAAAAGTAATTGATGTTATCTGTCACATTTAATTCTTCAAACAGAGCGATTTCTTGCGGTACGATCCCGATCTTTTGTTTGATACCGTATTTTTCTGGACCCATTTCTTCCCCGAAAATTTTGATCGATCCCCGATCATAGGTCAGCAACGACAACACACAATTGATCGTCGTAGATTTTCCGCTGCCGTTTGGACCCAACAAGCCTAAAATCTCACCTTTTTTTACCGATAAATTTAAATGATTCAGCGCAGTGAAATCCCCGTAGCGCTTTACTAAGTTCTCGATCTCGATCAACATTTGAAAAACTCCTTTTCCTTTTCTTCTTACATTTACTATAATGAAATCAAGAAGATCGCAGTAGTGAGTTTCCGCCAATTACAAAATGACAAATGTCATTTTGTGGCCCATTGAACGACATGCAGCGAATTTATTAGTCATTTAGGAGTACTTATGAGAAAACAGACAAATCATTGGATCGATTTTTTCTTTTTGGAAGTGATTGGTATCTTGCTGCTGATGCAGAGAGGCTTTGAACCCTACATGGTGGTGTTCCTGCTGGCAAGTATCTTACCTGCTGGACCGGCTTTATTGCTTGAAAAACCATGGAATCAGGTGCTGGGGACCCTTCCCTTGCTGCTGTCGAGTTTTGTCTGGCCGCCGTTAGTGGTCTTTTTACCTGCAAGTGTCCGGCTCGCTTTTCGGGAAGAGTTTCAGCTATATTGGGGAGTGATCCTGCTGGGGGTGCCGCTCCTTCAGGAGACCTACTCGTTGCCTGAGCGGCTGTTGGTGGTGTGTTTGATTGGATTTGCCCTTTTACTCGCCTGGCGAGAAAAAAAGCAGCGCGAGGTAACAGAGGATTTGCTGCAATTAAAGGATGACAGTTGGGAAAAGCAAGAACTGTTAAAGCAAAAGAATCAAGAATTGATCCACTCGCAGGAGACCTTCATTGATCTGGAGATCTCAGAGGAACGAAATCGGATCGCACGGGATATCCATGACAATGTCGGACATCTGTTATCCAGTGCGATCATTCAGCTTGGTGCTATCGAGGCCATCAATCAAAGCGACAGCCTAAAAAAGCCGCTTCATCAACTGAAAACGACCGTCCATACAGGCATGGACAATATTCGCGAGAGCGTTCATGATCTTCACGAGACCTCCCTGTCATTTGAAAAAGGGCTGGACTTATTGTTGGCAGATTTTCAGTTTTGTGACGTCGCTTTTGATGGAACGATCCCCGATAGTTTGACGTCTGAACAGGAGCGAACCTTGCTGATGGTGCTCAAAGAAGCGCTGGCGAATGTGATGAAGCACAGCAATGCCACTAAAGTCACGCTTTCGCTAACTGAATTGCCTGCTTTTTACCAATTGCAGGTCGCAGACAATGGAACGATACGCAAAAAAAAGGGCAGCGGGATCGGATTAAAAAGCATGCGGCAGCGAGTGGAACACATCAATGGTCAACTGCATCTCTCGCAAAATCCCACCCATTTTTTGATCCATGTTGTTTTACCAAAGAAAGATTCTGATACGATCCGCCATCCCCGCTGATGGGGAGACTGGTCTTGATCCATGAATAGGAGGAAATGTATGATTCGTGTCGTCGTAGTCGATGATGACCCGTTAGTAACGGAATCATTGAAAACTATTTTAGAAATTTCCGATGAGATCCAAGTCGTCGGTACAGGAAATGCCGCCTCAGAAGCAGTCACCCTCTACCTGCAAGAACGCCCCGATGTTTTGTTAACAGATATTCGCATGGGAGAAAGTACCGGGATCGAAGCCGCAAAGGAAATATTCAAGCACGTTCCAGACGCTGCTATTTTGTTGCTAACGACTTTTTCCGATGACGAATACATCCGCGAAGCATTGCAGATCGGCGTAAAAGGCTACCTCATCAAACAAGACTTGGCCAGCATCGTCCCGGCGATCAAGGCAGTCACTAACGGCCAATCCGTTTTTGGCACAGAGATCGCAGGAAAGCTAGCGTCGATCCTGACTGATCAATTGCCCCGCAAACATCCGAGCGTAGAGCTGTCTGAACGAGAGAAAAGCATCCTGATCGCTGTCGCAAATGGAAAAAACAACAAAGAGATCGCGAAAGAATTATTTTTAAGCGAAGGGACCGTCCGCAACAATATCAGCCAACTGCTGGAAAAACTTGACGTGCGGGACCGCACGCAGTTAGCGATCTTTTATTATCAAAAATACCAATGAGCAGCGCGACCTGAGAAGTGTCTTATCTCAGGTTTTTTACTGTTTCTTTGCCATCGCTTTTTTTGCTTTCCTATCATTGATCAGTCCTTGGATATAGGCTTCTTTTGCTGAGAGCGGTCTGTTTCGTTTCTTTTTCGGTGGCGGATCAGCGACTGTGACAGCGGGAGAAACGTCTTCGTTCGTCGCAGGCGCCGATCCCTCAGAAACCATAACCGGCGTTTCTTTGACAGATGCCTCATTGGCTGCTTCTGCCGGCCCCTCTACGAACAGTACTTGGATATCTGCCAGCGTTTTGTTTTCTGGCAAATGTGCTTTGACTAACAGTACCGCTTCCTCATCGCTCAAGGATCTTGGATCAAACCCGTGGGGCACCATGATTTTAAGCGTCTCCTTCTCTGCTTCTTCCGCAGCTTCTGCTCTAACGATTTCTTGTGTAGGGGCTTCATTTGCAGTAGGTACGGACACCGACACTTCGTCCCCTTTTGACACTGCCGCTGACTCCTCTTCCTCTCCAAAGGTTTCTTTGGCTCCAGGACGATTGGATTTTAACAATTTGGTAAAGCGGCGGACGCCCTCGTTTTCAAATACCGTCAAGGTTGTCAGTATCTCCAATAGCCCGTCTGTCTCTGTTTTAGTGCGGCTTTCATCGCTGTCCCTGATCGTGAGAGAATGCCGTTTCCCGTTGGCGTCCTCGAAGACTGTCAGGAGCCGGAGGTGTAGATCGGGATTTTTACACTCACCCGTTCCTGGTGTCTTCAGTCGTTGATTGTATACTTGCGCCTGCTGCGTCATCCGATGGTACTCTTTTTTATTCTTGAACAGGCGATCAATGACCTGCCCCCAGTCGCCACCTGAAAAATACGATTTGAAATACACACAAAAATGACGCAGCACGTCACTCGGTTCGGCAGTAAGGAATATTTCACAAAGAAGTTCCCTTAAGAAGAACGAAAAATCCCCATTACAAAGGGCATTTCTGACCATGATCGCAACGGCATACTCCACGACCGAAGACGTATCTTTTGTAGCGGCAAAAAACGCGGTCATTTTTTTCTCTAATGATTGGCGCTTTATCCCAAAAATTTGTCGAGGCAATAAGGGTGTTTCAGGTTTTTTAACGGGCATCTTCATTCTCTCCTTCGTTGTGAACGCTTTCTATTTAAGAAAATCATACCCCTTGTTGCGTAAAATTACTAACCCAAAATTATTCAAAAAATAAAATAATCGTACCACTTTCATCGGCCAAACGTTAATTTTCAGGTTATAAATAACTATACATTTCGAATCAAACCCTATAAAAGCCTTGTTAAATCAGATTACTACATTTTTTAAAAATTTATTAAAAAACATATTTTCCCTTTTGAAAAAAGCCGTAAAAATCCTCTTATAATTGCTTTCCCTCTCTTAAAAGCTCTATAAAAAAACACGCTTCTTTTTTAATATTTGAAAAAAAGCCATAAACAACATTTATTGTTTATAGCTTGATTCCTTTTATTTAATTTCGCCCGGGTTCATTTCTTGCCATTCGTTGCTTAAGAAATACGGGTTATTGATGGTGTAGTTTTTGGCCTGCGATTGATTGTTTTTCAAAAATGGTTTGATTTTTTTATCCGCCGCTAACCAGCCCTTCCAACCCAAATGGATCGTGTCTTGCATAAAGTAAGGCGTGTTTTGATCGTTCGTATAATCCGCAATATTCGTGAATCCTTGAGAGGTCAATTGGTACTTGATCTTCGCAGAGAATTCTTGCAGCATCTGATCTGAAAGACCCGTGTATCGCGCCCAACGACCATTGACTGGCGGAATGATAAAGAGCGCATCCGCATGTTTCTTCGCAAGCTGATCCAACGCTAATTGGAAATCAGAGAACTCTGGAGAGTAGCGGTAATCCCAATTTTTTTGTGAATTAGCTAAACGGTTTTGATGTGGTTTGATCCGTTGATTATAAAACCGTTGTTGAATCCCAAATTCATTGCCTTGTGTTGCTTGCTTACCTAGCTGGTTCGCCAATGTATTCAGTTCATGAGCGTTGTATTCATTAGGCAAACGTTTCGTGTTTTTATCGATTTGATCTTGTTTGCTGATCATTCCGATCGTACTGAACAATTGATCTTCCCGTTCAAGCATATTGTATTTCAATTTGCTGAATGCGATATCCGTTTTATTCGGCAGCTTGCCCTTCATCACCGCATCAAGCATTCGATCTAAACGTTCATCTTTTCTTACCACTCCGTAGTGGGTCAAACGTTGTGCTAAGTATTTGTCACTTTCGTCGACTTTTTTCAAATTCAACAACCAATTCAACGTTTGTTCTGGAGAATAATAGGCATCAAAGTAATCCCGCTTGATCCCGTTTTTAACAAACCATTGAGGAGAAATGATGAAGACGACTTTGCGATCCTTCAATTCATTTCCCAGCGATTGCATCATCATGAATTGCGTCAATGACTGCGTTCCTGGCGCCCCCATCAAGAAGGGTGTATACCCGCGATCATATTTCTCCGCTAAAACAGAGGGATGAAACGGACTGATCCGACTCAACTCAGAGGAGCCGAAAAAGGGTACATAGTTATCCGTACTTAGAGCTTCCTTTGTAATACTGTTTCCTCGTAAAACATTTCCAGCCATTGAACTTGATGCAGCTTTGATCAACTTCGGATCGTTGCTGTTAATTTTAAATGGTGAAAAAAACAGAAGAACCAATAAGACTGCCGCTAAAAGGACCGGCCCAAAGATACCGAAGAGTTTCTTTTTCATTAAGCTTGCAAAGCTTTCACTTGTTCAATGATTTTGTTCGGTGTGTTCCATTGAGCGCGGTCAAACTCTGATACAGGAACTTGAACACCTAATTGTCCTTCGATCTCAACCAATAGTTGGACTGTCGCTAAAGAATCCATCAATCCTTCTTCAAATAAATCTACATCTGGATTGTCTCTTACTTCTTCTGTCCCTGTAATATCTTCTAAAATGCTAAATAATGTGTCTTCCATGTCAATCGCTCCATTTCGTTTTTTAATTAGTACTTGGTTTTTTATTTATCATTGCTACACAAAAATTTCTCTGCGCCTACCATCCAGCTAAACGCTTCACGCTCTGTATGGTTTTTATATCTTTACATCAGCTTGAACTTTAAGAAACTGCTAAAAGCTGGACTGGCAGCTAGCTCATTGTTATGGAATCATTTTTCAAGTGCGAAAAATGATTTTATTTTCGTACGCCTACCATCCAGCTAAACGCTTCACGCTCTGTATATTTTTTATATCTTTACATCAGCTTGAATTTTAGGAAACTGCTAAAAGCTGGACTGGCAAATATGTTATGGAACCATAATTTATCCAAAAAGCCTGAGAAGATCAAAAAGCTTAGGCAGACGGCGTTGAAGGTCAAGAAGACGGCCAACGCATGGGTAAATTTGTTCGATGGTATCTGCTTTTTGTGTTTTTTCTTGAATCGCAGCCACGCATCGGTCAAGCAAATCAGTGCGGCATGGTAGAACCCGTATAAGATGTAATACCACGTCAGCCCATGCCAGACGCCCATGATCAAGAACAAAGCGAAGTAGCCGACATTTGATGCCACGATCCGACTCTTGAAGGTTTTCTTTTTGATCAATGTAAACATCAAGCGCATATAAATGTAATCACGGAACCAGAAGGAAAGTGTCATATGCCAACGATTCCAGAATTCTTTGATGTTCCATGAAAGAAACGGCTTGTTAAAGTTCGGCGGTGTTTCGTACCCCATCAGCTTGCTGGTACCTACCGCAAACAAACTATAACCGGCAAAGTCAAAGAACAAATACATACTATAAACATACATGTAACCGACCAAGCCCCATGAGATCCCGCCGTGGTGCATCGCGATTCGATCAACGATAGGCAGTAGAACTTGACCGAAATAATACCCGATCACGAATTTGTACAAAAACCCGACAAAAATATCATGAACACCTGCACCTAACAGATCGACATATTTTTCTGGTGTAGGCGGCTCGTTCAAATCCTTTTCAAACCGGCGATACCGGTCGATGGGACCAGAGGAGATCGTTGGGAAGAACAGCAAGAACTTGATGTAGTTCAACGGGCTGTATTCCTTGATCATTCCATCCCGCATTTCCATGATCATCTGAACCGATTTAAACGTCAGATAAGAAATACCGAGGAAGCCAACGATGGAATTTTGTCCATCCATAAAAGGCGTGACTTTCACAAGAATCAGTGGCAGGATGCTTAAAAATACTGAGAAATAAAAGACACCTGACTGGTTTTTGTTTTGCCGATACTTGTGATAGCTCCAAACCAAGAGGCTTTGGAAAATCACGTAGCCGATCAGCGCCAGCCCTTGACGGTAATCCTTTCCACCAAAGGAGATGTATAGGAAGAACAGCGTGATCAGTGATTGATACCAGTTGATTCGTTTGCCTCGAAACAGCAAACTTAAAATCAACGGCAAAAGTGTGACAATTAAAATGATAAAGTAGATTGGTGACGCATATGGCACCATGTGAGGAACGAACATTAACGATTCACCTCATTGATCAGTCTCTTGCGGTCGATTTTGCCGTTGGCTGTCAGCGGCAATTGCTCCACGTAGACGAATTTTTGCGGAATCATGTATTCCATGACGCCTTCAGCCAATTCTTCTTTGACTGCTTTCGTTAATTGATACGCTTTTTCAAAATCATTGTCGTTGGCGACAACGTATGCGACCAATTGTTGAACCTTATGATCCTGGTATTTCGGAACCACCGTTGCTTGTTTCACATAGGAAACTTTTTCTAAATGATGATCAATGTCTTCCAATTCGATTCGGAAGCCATGAAGCTTCACTTGAAAATCGATTCGACCTTCATAAAGCAATAGTCCATCTTCTTGCAATCGGCCGGCATCACCAGTGTGGTACGCTGGCACACCGTCGATCTCGAAGAAAGCAGCCGCCGTTTTTTCTGGGTTATTCATGTACCCTTTGGAAACGCTTGGCCCTTTGATGATGATCTCACCGGCTTCTCCTGGAGCGGCCTCGCGATCGTCATCATAGATCAGCACATCGGTGTCTTCTTTGATATAACCGATCGGTACACGGTCATATTCCGCCAAGACCTCTGGGGTCACTTCGATTTGCGTCATAGCCACTGTGGCTTCTGTTGGTCCGTAAGTGTTAAAGACTTTCGCCTTTGGAAAACGGCGCAGCAGTTCTTCCGCGGTCTTACGAGGCAGCTCTTCTCCGCAGAATTGGAAGATCTTCAAGGAAGGCACATGCTCGCCGTCGAAGGTTTTTTCCATTAAACAAATATCCATGAATGAAGGGGTCGATACCCAAACTTCCAGGTCCAGATTTGGCAAGAAGCTGAATAATTTTTTAAAGTCGTTGATCACTGCTTTTTCCATCGGGATCAACGTACCGCCGCTGCAAAGTGCTGGATAGACGCTCATCACAGATAGATCAAAGGAGTACGGTGCCTGTGACAAGAAGCGCATGCCGGCTTCGATCCCAAAATCCTCCAGATCCCAGTTAACAAAGCTCAGTAAATTCGTGTGGCTGATTTGTACACCTTTTGGTACGCCCGTCGTTCCCGAGGTAAAGATGATGTAAAACGTTTCGTCGTCAGTGACTGGCTCCAAAGCCTGCGGTTCTTGTGCTGTCTTAAAAATCTCAGCAAGCGCTGCTGGCGATACGACTGAAACAGTTGTAGCGACTTCTTCTGGCCAAGGCAAGACACTTAGGATCATCGTTGGCTGTGCCACTTCTAAAATCAATTGAATCCGATCCAATGGTGTATTGGATTCGATCGGAATATAGGCATGTCCGCTTTTGGCAGCCCCTAAAAAGCTGGCGATCATTTCCACTTCCAATTCGCCGAATACGACGATGGGTGTTTTCGCTGCGGTTTGCTTTGCTAAATAATGTGCTAAGTTATCCGACCATTGTTTTAAGGTACGGTAACTGAATTGTTCTGTTTCAGATTGATAAGCGATCGCCTCTGGTGTTTCATTTGCCCAGCGATCGATTGCTGTAATGATGTTTCCCATGATTATCCCCCCGTTCGGTTCAAGCACGAACTTTGATTAAAATTCGTTGTAGATAAAATTACCGCCTTGGATGCTCTTATAATGGTATAAGTAGATCAATATCAAAAGGACGGCAAAATAGAAAATCGTCTTTCCAATAAAACTTAACCAGTAACGAGTGGCGGGCCGCTTAAAAAACTCCTTCATCCAATCGCCCTCTCTTAATTTCTTTCATTGATTAGTATTATAGTTCTGATTAAAAAAACCGCCACCGATTATGCTTACATATACCGCTTTCAAACGAACAGTTTTGTCACATGCTTGACAGCTTCCTTATTTGACGCTCCATCAACTTTTTTTCTTTCCAGTTTTTTTTGACCGATGGCCTGCCATTTCGGATCAAACCGCGCCTTTTGAACCATTAATCGGAGAAAAAGCGGACAAAAAAAAGAGACCAAAAGATTTCCTTTGATCTCTTTCTCTCTATTCTTAGAGTAATTTTTTCTGGTAAACGCAGGTGGTCCAATAAAACAAGGCATACACGATCAACATCAATCCGCAAAAAAGATACACGAACCAATAGTCGGCATTCTGTGCAATGTGAGAAAGGACAGTGATGGCAAGTATGCTATGGATCAATGCCAAAATAGCCGGTATGAAAAAGACGACCCGATTTTCCCGCTTCATCTCTTGATAGATAGTCTCCATCGGTATGCCCATTTGACGCAGCAACCCGTATTTTTTCCGTTTTTGCTTAAACTCCGACAACTGCCGCAGACTCACCATGCTGGCGGTGGTGATAATAAAGGTCGCCGTCACAAAGGTCACTACAAACAGCACCAACCCCATACTGCTGCGCGTCGATCGGTAAATTTCTTGATACGAGGTGTACTCGGAACGGTAAATCGTTGTGTCCTCTTTTCTGCCGCCTTCGCCTGCAGAAATGTCCCCCACGATCTGCTTGTTCTCCCATTTCAAGTCATAATGTATCGGAAAATCCCAATCGCCCTTCAATTTTTTTCGGACCAATTGATTTAGTTCATTTTCCTTGGCATTCCTGACATCAATGACCTCAAGAGAATAGTCATGACCCGCTGTAGCATTAAATATTTTATCGGAAACGACAATTAAACTGGTCCCATAACGCAAATTCGTGTCCCCGAAAAAGTTGGGGTACGTCCCCTGGACCGTCAGCTCTTTGTCCTTCAAATAAATGATTTTGCTGTAATTTGTGTAGTCATTCAAATAGCGCTGATACGAGCTCAAAACGACCGTAGACTTCGGTGTCTTCAACTGGATATCCTTCAGCGTCGGGTTAGTCCGTTGGAAGGCACGGTAATCCGAAATAGACACCATGTCCATAACCTCCGGCTGCGAATTGACGCCTTCACCAGAGATCTCCACACTTTGCTTTGCCGGAACAGCTTTAAAATTCAATGTCTGGTGTTCATAAGGAGCCACCTTTTGCAGCTCTGGCGCGAAGGAGGCATAGCTTTCCTGTGTGACGGTCAACGAGGCCGGCGCGATCTCATTCACTAAGCGCATCTGTATCGAGACCATCGCCGCCATCCCGCCTAGAATCAGCAGGGCCATCCCAAGTGCCACCGTGATCGAGCCGAAGAAACGCCACTCGCTGAATAAGCGCAATTGCCATTCACTTCTCGACAGCATCCCCAAGTTTTTGTTCAATCGCTTCGGCCGATAGGAATTGTACCAACGCAGCGAATACGCAAAAAACAAATAGCTGCCTACCACGCACAGGACAAAAATCAGCCCCATCAGCAATAAATTGCCTTCGATCAAGCCAAAACGACCGCTCATTCTGCGAGCAAAACGGATATACATCACAGCCATTCCCCAACCACTTAGTAAAAATAGAATCCCGATCGCACCAAGAATTTTCTGTCCCATCCTCAACTTCATGGCTTGGATTTTCCGCAAGCGAATCTTCATCAAATGGGAAAATTTGTAGCCCGAGACAAGCCACAATATCTGAAACGAGACCGCCCCTAAGATGAACAAGACGACGAGCCCCGTGGTGAGGATCGCGTCTGATGAAAAGAAGAAGTGGACCTGCAAGGGCAAATCCATCGCCTTGACTAAAATCATACTAAAGAGCTTAGACAGAAGCACCCCTAACCCGATCCCGATAACGAAAGAAAAGATCCCGATAAAGAAAATCTCTAAGATGAACCAAAGACAAATTTGATAATAATTGAGACCATATAAATGAAAGATACTAATGTCCTTTCGACGATTTTCAATAAAAAAGCGGTTGGTATTCGCCATAAAGAACAATAAGATGACGACTACAGCAAAGCTGCCGAAGCCCAGCATCGCTACTAGCTGCGTATTCTTTCCCGCACTGCGAATCAGCGGCTGTTCATATGTCATGGCGGTAAAAGAATAATAGACCATTACCGCGAAAATCAGACTAAAGAAAAAAATCAAATAATTCCCCAGTTGTTTTTTAAACCCGCGCCAAATGAGACTAATCAGCATTGGCCTTCCCACCTCCGCCGATCGTAGCCTGCATATCGATCACTTTCTCAAAAAAGTCTTTACGGGAAGACCGGCGAACGATCTCCGAAAAGAAACGGCCATCTTTGATAAACAAGACGCGGTTGCAATAGCTGGCTGTGTAGGGATCATGTGTCACCATCAAGATCGTCGTATCTTCATGGATATTGACCTCGTCCAAATAATTCAAAAATTCTGTAGCAGACTTTGAGTCTAGCGATCCCGTCGGCTCATCCGCAAACAAGACCAGCGGCCGGCTGATCAACGCCCGAGCTGCCGCCGTCCGTTGCTGCTGACCAATCGAGATTTCTTCCGGGTACCGTGTCAGAATGTCTGAGATCTTCAGGATTCTCGTCAGCCGTATCACCCGTTCCTCGATTTCTTCATAAGAAAGCTTACTGACCGTCAACGGCAAAATAATATTGTCCTTCACGGTCAGACTATCGATCAAATTAAAATCCTGGAAAATAAACCCCAAATTCTCTCGACGAAAGTCCGTTAATCGGCTTTCCCGCATCTGCGTGATATCTGCGCCAGCGATTCTGACAGAACCCATCGTCGGCAAAGAGATCGTGGAAAGAATGTTCATCAGCGTCGTCTTGCCTGCGCCGCTGGGTCCCATGATCCCTACAAATTCACCTTTTCCAACAGAAAAATTCAAATCATTCAACACCGTTACTTTATTGCTGCGTGTGCCAAAGCTTTTGCTTAAATGCTGCACATCGATCATTTTTCCCATTTGCTTTCTCCTAACTAGGATTCTCTCGTCCTTTAAGAATAGGCGGACGATCTCCCGCCTGCTCTGGTGCTGCCGTTGAAAAAAGTCCCTCGACAGCCGCTCGCAAATCCTTTGGTGATTCTTCTATTTTTAATATCTAAATTTTTTTCTTTATGGTATCATATTTAGGTCAGTTTCTTATGTGAAACGACCTTCAATAATCTTACAATTTTTACATGTTTATGGAAAAATATTTTCCAGTTATTTTATAGTAATCAGAAGCTTGACCTTATCAGCTTTCATTTATCTTTCAGTAAAGTGACACACTATATATAGTGTGTCACTCTTTTTTTTACAAAATTTACCCCTATATATCGTTGCATCGTCATTAAAAATACTATATGATTGATAATGAAGTTTAAAGGAAACGGAGTTGTTTATAATGATGGAAATCCACTCAAAAGATTCATTGCTCAACGAATATCAACCATCGCTGAAAAATATTAAGGTTGTAAAACGTGATGGTCGTCACACGTCTTTTGATGACCAAAAAATTTACGATGCCTTGATCAAAGCGGAAACGAAAATCAAAGGATCCGTCGACCCCTTAGCACACGAACGTATTCAGTCAATCGTTGAACGGGTAGATGCAGAAATTTCAGAACGGTTTAACAGCGACATTAAAATCTATGAGATCCAAAATATCGTGGAGCATACATTATTAGAGCACAACGAATATGCATTAGCAGAAGAATATATCAATTACCGGACACGCCGCGACTTCCAGCGCAGCAAAGCGACGGACATCAACTTTACGATTGGGAAATTGATCAACAAGGATCAAACCGTCGTGAATGAAAATGCGAATAAGGATAGTGATGTCTTTAACACACAACGTGATTTGACTGCTGGGATCGTCGGCAAATCCATCGGTTTAAAGATGCTGCCGCCTCACGTAGCCAATGCTCATCAAAAGGGCGACATTCATTACCATGACTTGGACTACCATCCTTATACACCGATGACCAACTGCTGTTTGATCGACTTCAAAGGCATGTTGAACAACGGCTTCAAGATCGGGAATGCGGAAGTTGAAAGTCCAAAATCAATCCAAACAGCGACTGCCCAAATCTCGCAGATCATCGCCAATGTGGCATCGAGCCAATACGGCGGCTGCTCCGCAGACCGTACAGACGAGCTGTTAGCTCCTTTTGCGCGCCTAAATTATGCAAAACACTTGAAAGACGCGGAAGAATGGATCGATGATCCTGAAAAACAAAAAGCCTTTGCGAAACAAAAAACGCAAAAAGACATTTACGATGCGATGCAAAGTTTGGAATATGAAATCAATACGTTGTTTACATCAAACGGACAAACCCCCTTCACTTCTCTAGGCTTCGGTCTTGGAACGGATTGGTTTGAACGTGAGATCCAAAAAGCGATCCTGCAAATCCGGATCGAAGGTCTAGGCAGTGAAAAACGGACAGCGATCTTCCCTAAATTGATCTTTACTCTGCGCCGCGGGACAAATCTTGAACCAACAGATCCAAACTACGACATCAAAGAATTGGCATTGGAATGTGCCACGAAACGTATGTATCCAGATATCTTAAACTACGACAAGCTGATCGAATTGACTGGCAGCTTCAAAGTACCAATGGGCTGCCGCTCCTTCCTACAAGGCTGGAAAAATGACCAAGGGGAAGAAATCAATGCGGGACGGATGAATCTTGGCGTTGTGACATTGAACTTGCCGCGAATCGCGTTAGAATCTGGCGGCAGCAAAGAAAAATTCTGGTCATTACTAGAAGAACGCCTGCAGATCGCGAAAGACGCGTTAGTCTTCCGAATTGATCGTTGTAAAGAAGCGACACCGGCAAACGCACCGATCCTTTATCAATACGGCGCTTTCGGTAAACGCTTGAAACGTACCGATGCCGTTAATGAATTATTCAAAAACAAACGCGCAACCATTTCGCTAGGCTATATCGGTCTTTACGAAGTAGCCAGCGTCTTTTACGGCGGCGAATGGGAAGGCGACCCAGAAGCAAAAGCCTTCACTTTGAATATCATGAAAGATTTGAAGGAACACGCAGATGCTTGGGGCAACGAATACGGCTACCACTTCAGCGTGTACTCAACACCAAGTGAAAGCTTGACTGACCGCTTCTGCCGTTTAGATACCGAACGCTTCGGAATTGTTGAAAATATCACGGACAAAGACTACTACACAAACAGTTTCCATTACGATGTTCGGAAAAATCCGACACCCTTCGAGAAGCTGGATTTTGAAAAAGAGTATCCTAAATACTGTTCTGGTGGCTTCATCCATTACTGTGAATACCCGGTTCTCCAACAAAATCCTAAATCACTGGAAGCTGTTTGGGATTATGGGTACGACCGCATCGCCTACTTAGGAACGAACACACCGATCGATCACTGCTACGAATGCGGCTTCGAAGGCGACTTCAAACCAACCAAACGTGGTTTTGAATGTCCGCAATGCGGCAATCACGATCCAAAATCCTGTGATGTGGTAAAACGGACCTGCGGTTACCTGGGGAATCCTCAAGCACGTCCAATGGTTCATGGCCGTCACGAAGAGATCGCTTCTCGCGTGAAACATATGAAATAAAAAAGACGCGCAAACCCTCGTTTGCACCGTCTAAAAGGAATAACTGTTGACAGGGACGGCGCTCTTTGCCGCTCCCTGTTTTAGTTGAAAGGGGAAAAAACATGCGTAATCCCAAACCAAAAGAATGGCTCGCAAGTGAGTTGAGCCAACTGTATATTGCTGACTACAAGGCCTACAACTTCGTCGATGGTGAAGGCGTTCGAAATAGTTTATACGTCAGCGGCTGTCCCTTCGCCTGTGAAGGCTGCTTCAATGCGGCGGCGCAAAACTTTCATTATGGCAAACCCTTTACTCAAGAAATCGAAGACCAATTGATCGCCGACACCGCCCACGATTATGTCCAAGGCATCACCCTGCTAGGCGGCGAGCCCTTCCTAAACACGCAAGTCTGCCTAAAAGTGATCGATCGGATGCACGCTGAATTTGGCGACACCAAAGATATCTGGTCTTGGAGCGGGTATACGTTTGAAGAATTGCTGCTGGACAGTGAAGATAAATTAGAGATGCTGAGCAAGATCGATATTTTGGTCGATGGTCGTTTCGATCTTTCAAAGAAAAATTTGATGCTGCAATTTCGCGGCAGCTCTAACCAGCGGATCATTGACGTGAAAAAATCATTGGCTCAAGGCCGCGTCGTGATCTGGGAAAAGCTTCATGATTCAGAAAAAGCATTTGAACAAATTAAAAAGAGCGAACTAATCTGATCGCTCTTCCCACAATGGCAAAACAATATTTTCAAAAGCAATGGGATCTAGATTGGTCAAGGTAATACCGACTAATCGGATTCCTTTTTCTATTCCGCCGATCTCCTCCCAAATCAAACTCGCTTGAGAAAACAATTCTTCTTTTTTATCTATGTAATAAGGCAGCGTCACGCGCCGTGTCACGGTCGTATAATCTGTATAGCGAATCTTCAGCACCACTGTTTTTCCGTGGCGCTGTACGCGCCGCAGGGATTCTTCCACCTTCTCCGCCAACTGACGCAGTTGACTCAAGACTTCATCCTCCGTGGATAGCGGACGACCATAGGTATGCTCTTTTCCCACGGATTTTCGCTCACGAGTAATGTGAACTGGCGAATCATGGATTCCACGCACCTTCCGATACAAGGAATAGCCCATCTTCCCAAATTCTTGGATCAGAAACATCTCACTCTTTTCGTAGAGGTCTCCACCTGTAAAGATTCCCAACTCATTCATTTTAGGAACAGTCTTTTTCCCGACCCCATGAAATTTTTCGATCGGCAATCGCTTCAGAAAAACCACAGACTCTTCAGGTGAAATCACGGTCATGCCCTTTGGTTTCTGATAATCAGAAGCCAGCTTCGCTAAAAATTTATTGTAGCTGACCCCTGCCGAACAAGTCAGTTGCAGCTCCTGCCAGATATCCTGCTGGATCAAACGCGCGATTTTGATGGCCGAGCGGATGTCCATTTTATTTTCTGTGACATCCAGATATGCCTCATCGATC
This sequence comes from Enterococcus sp. AZ048, assembly GCF_051715125.1. NCBI lineage: Bacteria > Bacillati > Bacillota > Bacilli > Lactobacillales > Enterococcaceae > Enterococcus > Enterococcus sp. AZ048. Next base: position 2,204,592 of record NZ_JBIOTD010000001.1, read on the forward strand.
GAGACAGGCTCAATAATATCCGTGTAGCGGTGGAAAATTTCCCGTACCTGATGCGAGACAGCCCGATACTTTTCATGATCGCCTGGCTTAAAAATAGCCTGGGGGCATAATTCGAAGGCCTTCTGCGCACTCATGGCTGAGTGGATACCGTAGATTCGCGCTTTGTAGTTCGCCGTCGTCACGACCCCTTTGCCGCCTGTGTCCGAAGGGTGGCGAGCAATCACCAGCGGATGCTTCGCCAGCTCAGGATCATCCCGCTCTTCTACCGAGGCAAAAAAAGCATCCATATCCATGTGAATGATTTTTCTCGATGTATCATTTTTCAATGGAAAAACCAATTCTGCCATCGTACACGCCCCCTTCAGTCGTAAAATCTTCCTCCTCATTATAACCGAACGTTTGTTCAGAGACAATCCATCCTGCTGAAAGTTAAAAGACGTTAAGAAGGCTCGGTGATTGTCGGATTCTTTTCTCAAAAAAAGTCCTTCTTCCAAAGTACGGAAAAAGGACTGTTGTCTTCCTATGAGTGTCTAGCGTTCGATTAGATTCACTTTGCGGATCATTAGTTTGTCGGCAGAGCCTCGTTGGAACTCTTGAGGTTCTCCGAAGATTTCGGCATAAATAACTTTGTTGTGTTCGCGACGGCGAAGCTGGTAAATGATTTTCCCTGTATCTTCCAGCTCTTTCATCATCTCAGTCACACCGCCAAAGCCGGTCTTCTTGGTGATAAATCCTGTCGCTACCATTCGCTCATCCAGGTAACGGGCAGAAATGACAGAGCCCTTCGCCAAAGTAGTTCTCAAGGCGGTCGCCAATTCTTCTAGTTCTTCAGGAACGGGCAATTCACGTTCTACTGGTTGGTACAAGGTATCCCGTAAGGTGTTCAGCTCCTCTACCAACGCTTCATATTGTTCCTTTGTCAGCATGACGCCAGCAATTTTTTCACGGTTGAAAATATAAACCCCTGTCTCTGCTTTTCGAGCTTGAGCAAAAACATCCATTGGCGATTTTTTTACTTCTGTAATGGAAGATGTCGGAACATCTAATTTTCTTAACCCCATTCAGCTCTCCTCCTATTTAATAGTCCATCGATTGAAAGAACGAACTTCTATTTTTAGTTGTTTTACATTCTATTCACCCACGAATGTACAAAAAGATGCAAAATAGAACGGCATCCTCAACGTAGTCTTCATCATTATAGCATAACCTATCTTGAAGAAAAATCTTCACCTCAGTTTCCCCTTGGAGAAGTGTCGTAGGCCTGATACCTTTCTTGGATCAACAAGGAAGATTTTAAATTGGGAGTCAGCGTTAAGGAGGCTGAATGGACCGAAGAGAAGATTTCCTTTAGCGCAAAAGCCAATTCATCCAGCTGGCAATTGGTCAAAAACGGCAATCGTCGTTTAAATTCTTTGGCTATGATATAGAAATGATCGCTCACCGTATCCCCGCGCCATTTTAAATTGAAGAGCGTCAGCGGCAGCCCTTGATAAACCCCTAAAAATAAATCAAACAGTTTGGCAGCCAGCAGCTCCTCCGTAGTGCCGGATTTTTCTATAAATACTTCTTCAATAATGGTACATGCCTCATGCACCTCCTGATACAAGCTGCTCCGCTGCTGCTGATGGGACCTGTAAAGTTCAAGATAGTTGTCGAAATGATGCCTAAGATAATCAAAATAAAAATACTCCGCCAATGGCGACTCCACTCCGAACTGACTGTGGAAGTCTTCTAGCTGTTCCCCCGCAAAAAACGCCGCTTTCTCAATGGAGGGAAGGGGCCGATTCAAATAATAGTGCGCCAGTTGATCATACATTTCCTGTTCCTCAAAAGAGTAGAAATCCCGTAAATAGCGTAACTGCAGCAGCACGATCAGTGCAGGCTCGCCCGCTACCTCTCCCGATCGGTGATTCACAGAAATATTCAAGTGAAGGATCTGCTTGTTCAAGCGTCTTAACTTAGAATAGCTGCTTTTGGTATCCCCGTCATTCCAAAGATAGCCTCGAAATAGTTGAAACCGCGGATCTGCGCGGATCAATTTACGGCAGAGTCCTAAATAATTCGGCTCGGACTGCCAGTTGATTTGCCAAATCTTCTCTTTTATTAAGAAATTTTTCTGTCGCAGCTCCTCTATGTCCCGTGAGATCGTTTTTCTGCTCACGGTCATTTTCTCAGCCAGCTCTGTGACTGAATAGCGACTGTATTGAATCCATTCTAACAATTGCAATTGCCGTTGACATTTTTTCCTCGTGATAAATTCCCAGATCATGCGCCACACTCTTTACCCGTCAAATAAACTCCTTTCTTTAAACATAGCACAATCTAAGCCGCAGAAGTTTCTCAACTTTTTTCAAAAAATAAAAACGCCTGAATACTCAGACGTTTAAAGTCATCGCATTGATCGCGACGATGATCGTACTTAGTGACATTAAAATGGCGCCCACTGCTGGACTCAAAAGGATTCCGATAGGGGCTAGAACACCCGCAGCCAATGGGATCGCGAGAATATTGTAGCCTGCGCCCCACCAAAGATTTTGGATCATTTTACTGTGGGTCTTTTTAGCTAAACGGACAAATTTCAAAATATCCTGTAAATTACTGTTGGTCAGCACGACATCTGCCGAATCGATGGCGATATCGGTTCCTGCGCCGATCGCCATTCCGATCGTGGCTCTGGCAAGAGCCGGGGCATCATTGATCCCGTCGCCGACCATCATGACTTTTTTCCCTTTATCGGTGTACTGTTTGATGATTTTCTCTTTATCATCTGGCAGCAATTCACTATAAAATTCATGGATTCCTAAATAATCAGCTACAGCCTTTGCCGCTGCCTGATTGTCGCCAGTCAGCATGACCGGTTCGATGCCGCTCTCCCGCAGCTTCGTGATAAAGTCCTGCGCTTGGTCTTTTAGCGTGTCCCCCATTGCAAAGAAGGCGACCAATTGGTCATCGATCAATAAGAAAGAAATCGTGTTGCCCTGTGCTTGATAATCCTTCAGTTTTTCAGGATCAACCTGCAAGTGACGGTTTTCGATTTCTTTCTGATTTGCCAAAATAACTTGATGTCCTTCTACTGTGCCGCTTACGCCGACACCCTTTAGCGTAGAAACATCTTCTGCTTTGTAAGGGGTGATCGTTTCTGATTTCAAATAATTCATAACGCCGACAGCAAGGGGATGGTTCGTTTGACTTTCCAACGCGCCGATATATTTCAACGCCTCTTCTTTACTCTGGTCAGTCAACACTTCGACACCCGTCACCGTGAACTTTCCTTCAGTCAATGTACCAGTCTTATCAAGAAAGACGTAGTCCAATTTGTTTCCCTGCTCCAGCGCTTGACGACTTTTCAACAGCAAGCCATTTTTAGCCGCTAATGAGGTAGAACGCGCGATCACTAAAGGAATCGCCAATCCTAAGGCATGGGGACAGGCAATGACAAAGACTGTCACCATACGATCCAGCGCCTGCGGCAAGTCTGCCACGAAGAGCCAAGCGATGAAGGTCAAAATACCAGCGGCCAACGCAATGTAGAACAACCATTTGGCGACCTTATCAGAGATCGATTCTAATTTCGATTTCTCCTGCTGGGCTTCCTTCACCATCGTCATGACTTTGGCTAAGTACCCATCTTCTCCTGTCCCTGTAACTTTCAGTTGAATGGTGCCGTCGCCATTGACGGACCCGCCAATGACAGTATCACCGACCTGTTTCTGAACGCCTTTTGATTCCCCCGTCACGGCGGACTCATCAACGATCGTAGCACCCTCGATGACCTCGCCGTCCGTCGGCATCTTATCACCCGCACGAACGAGCAAGTGATCGCCTGCGTGAATATCCTGCAGTTTCACTTTTTTCGCAGCACCATCCGCCTCGATCTTGGTCACTTCATCCGGCAGTAATTCAGCCAGTTTTTTTAAGGCGTTACTTGCATTCGAAACAGCGCTCATTTCTACCCAATGCCCTAACAGCATGATCACGATCAAGGTCGCTAATTCCCAGAAAAAGTCCATCACGTGTTCGTGGGGATTGAGTTTGTTCACGACAAAGGAGTACAAACTGTAGATATACGCAACGGAGATCCCCATTGCGATCAAGGTCATCATTGCGGGGCTCTTCATTTTCAGCTCCATTTTAGCGCCGCTGAGGAAAGGCTGACCGCCATAAATAAAGAGAACCGTCGCCAAGACCAATACGACCCACTCCGAACCTGGGAAAGTGAATTGAAATGGCAATTGTATCCCCATCATTGGGGAAAGAACGATGATAGGGATCGACAAAACAAGCGAGAGCCAAAACTTTTGTTTGAAATTCCCCATATGCATCGAATGGTCCATGCCGCCACCCATATCATGGTGCTCATGACCATCCATTCCATGATTCATCTCGTGATGATCGTGCCCCTCTATTGCATGATCCATATGTTGGTGATCATGCATCGACGGGTCCTTTTTCATCGATTCATCCATTTTTTCTCCTTGCTTCATCTCAACGACCTCCTACATCATTTCATCTGATGCGCCTTTTTAGTTATTTCTAACCAAAAAGACGACTTATATTTTTTTCTGATTCAAGCTGAGCGAGTTCAGCAATACACTGACCGAACTAAAGGCCATCGCACCGCCGGCAATGATAGGATTCAAAAAGCCCACTGCGGCAAAGGGAATCCCGATCACGTTGTATAGAAACGCCCAGAATAAATTTTGTTTGATCTTTCTTAGTGTTATTTTGGATAGACGAATACTTTTCTCAACGGATAAAAGATCACTGTTCATCAAGGTGATGTCCGCTGTCTCCATCGCAATATCTGTTCCGCTGCCCATCGCGATGCCGATATCCGCCAAGGCTAGAGCTGGCGCATCGTTGATCCCATCGCCAACCATCCCTACAGATTCGCCTTTTGTCTGTAATTCTTTGACAACTTGCGCTTTATCCTCCGGCAAGACTTCTGCCACGATATCTGATGCAGCTAACCCCACCTGTTCACCAATGTAGCGTGCTGTCTGCGGGTTGTCGCCTGTCAGCATTTTCACGGTGATCCCTGATTCCTGCATTGCCGAAATGGCAGCTTTTGAGGAGGCTTTTACCTGATCTGTCACTGAGATCATGGCAAGGACCTTCGCGTGATCCGTTAAGAACATCACTGTCTTTCCTTCTGCTTCCAACGCTAGCACACGTTCTTCATCAAATAAAATATTTCGCTCACGGACACCCCGCGTAGACCCGACAAAATAAGCCTTCCCGTTGATCACACCTGTGACACCTTGACCAGTCAAGCTTTCAAAAGAATCTACTGGCAGGATCGCCGCCTGATCTTTTCCATAATGATAGATAGCTTTCGCCAATGGGTGCTCAGAATACTGCTCCAAGCTTGTTAAATAAGAGAGTGCTTCTGGATTGAAGGCATCAAAATCAGCAACCACTGGTTTTCCTTCAGTGATCGTCCCAGTCTTGTCTAAAACGATCGTTGTCAAATGCGCGATCTTCTCCAGCGCGCCGCCGCCTTTGATCAAGATTCCAGACTTCGCCCCCAGACCCGTTCCTACCATGATCGCTGTTGGTGTCGCCAAGCCTAAGGCACACGGACACGCGATCACTAAAACAGAAACACTATGAACGATCGCCTGCTGCCAATCTTGTGTGACGAAGCCTGTGGCAAGCAAGGTGATCAAGGCGATCCCTAAAACCGTTGGGACAAAAACTTTGGAAATTTTATCCGCGATTTGCTGAATCGGTGCTTTTTCTCCTTGCGCATCTTCCACCATACGAATGATACGAGAAAGAACGGTCATACTGCCGACTTGCGTTGCGGCGAATTGGATGCTGCCTGTCGTATTGACAGTGCCGCCAAACACTTGATCTTCTGCTTGCTTATCGACCGGCAAGCTTTCGCCAGTCAGCATGCTTTCATCGATAGTGGTTTGGCCGCTGAGAATTTTTCCATCTACGGGAATCTGTTCTCCGGGACGAACACGCACAACGTCGCCTGTTTGCACCTCTTCGATCGGTACTTCTTTCTCTTCACCGTCGACGATCACTGTGGCTGTCTTCGCCTGCAAGCTCATTAATTGTTTGATCGCATCACTGGTTTTTGTCTTCGCTTTTTGCTCCAAGTATTTCCCCAGCAAGATCAAGGTGATGATCATGCCGCTGCTTTCAAAATACAGATCGGAATTATAAGGATTGAAGAAGCCGTTATAGACACTCAAGGCAAATGCCGCGGTCGTGCCCATTGCTACCAGCACGTCCATATTCGGCGCTTTTGTCTTCAACGCATGATAGGCACCGCGATAAAAACGCTGCCCAACACCAAATTGCACCGGTGTCACCAAGATCAATTGAACCAGCGGCAGATGCAGAAAATGTACCCAGTTCGCGTGACTGCCCAGAAGCATCGCGACCATTGCGATCATCAATGGCGCCGTTAAAAGAGCACTCACGAGCAAATCACGTTTCATCTTCTTCAGATACGCGGCTTTTTCCTGTTCGATTTTTTGTTTATGAGCGTCATCAAAGAGTATCGCACCGTACCCGATGGCTTCTACTCGTTGGATCAACTGTTCCGCTGTTAGATTATCGGCAAATTGGACCGTGGCCTTTTCTGTCGCCAAATTCACATTCGCTTCCAGCACACCCTCAGTGGCCTTTAATTCTTTCTCCACGCGGGCAGAACAGTTGGCGCAGGTCATGCCAGTGATCGCAAATGTTTCTACTGTTGCGTCTGCCAATTAAATCACCTCAGTTTCATACCCTGCTTCGGTCACTGCGGCAGCGATTTGTTCTGCTGAAACCTTTGCTCCGTCAAATTTCACCACACCTTGGTTCTTTTTCAAGTGGATCTTTACTTTATCGATCCCTTCCAATTGGTTGATTGCCTTTTCTACATTTGCTACACAGTGATTGCAGCTCATTCCGTTGATTTCAAATTGTTTTTTCATGTTGATCGTCTCCCATTCTGATTGAATTATTTTTTATGGCTGTTGCCAGTTAGTCCTTATGATGATTGCATTCACACTGTCCGGGGATACAGTTGCACGCGATTGTATCGACGGGCTTCTTCTTTACTAATTGTTCCTTGATCTTTTCCACATCTGCCTCCGTCAGTTCCGCTTCTGCAACTAATTCAGCAATGGTTTCGCCGATTCGTTTGGCACAAATATGAGAAAAGAGATTCTCTGTCGCGCTTTTTACCGTCTCGCCTTCACTGATTGCCGGATAATAAATATACTTTTTCCCTGACTGCTCGGTCCGTACCGCTTCTTTTTTTACTAAGCGCCCTAATAACGTCTTGATCGTGGCGGGCTTCCACGCCATCGTCTGACCAAGGATATCGATGATTTCTTGTGCGGTCGTGGATTCCTGTGTCCAAATCACTCGCATGATCTCCCACTCAGAATCACTGATCTTTACTGGTGTGATCGTCATAGCCATACACTCACCTCTTTCGTTTACATTTGTAATCTACATCTTTTAGTTTACATTTGTAATCGTCATTCGTCAACTGATACGATAATTTTTTTGTACGGCGAGAAATGAGTGCCCATTAATGACCCCTTCTGCAATGAAGCGTGGACCACTTTGAATACCTCTTTTCCCCGCAAAAAAAAGGCTTTGTGACCACTAGAGCCACAAAGCCTGTTCATCTACTATTTTATTCTTAAACAACGCATCGCATTCAACACAGCGATCACAGTGACACCCACGTCTGCAAAAACGGCGGCATACATCGTTGCGAAGCCTAATGCTCCTAAGACCAACACGACCACCTTGACACCGATCGCAAACACGATGTTTTGTTTAACGATCCCCATCGTTTTACGTGCGATTCGAATCGCTGTCGGGATTTTTTCAGGCTGGTCATCCATGATCACGACATCCGCTGCCTCGATCGCGGCATCCGACCCTAGGCCGCCCATAGCGATACCGATATCGGCGCGGGCAAGCACGGGAGCATCGTTCATCCCATCACCGACAAAAGCCGTTTTGGTTTCCCGCTGCAATTCCTCTTCTAAGTGCGTGACCTTATCCTCTGGCAGCAGTTCACTGTAGACTTGATCGATCCCGATCTTCTTACCGATCGCATCCGCGATTCCGCGATTGTCTCCAGTCAGCATGACGGTACGCTTCACACCGAGGCTCTTCGCTTCAGCCAACGCTTCAGAGACATTGTCCTTGAGCTCGTCAGCAATCACTAAATGTCCGACAAATCTTCCATCCATCGCAACATAGACGATCGTGCCGATTTCCTGTACGGCTTGGAATGGAATGTTCTTGTTTGCCATCAGCTTTTCGTTGCCGACTAAGAAATGATGCCCATCGATCTCAACTGAGAGCCCAAAACCTGCGATTTCTTCTAATTGACTGACAGCGAGCAATGGTTGATCGACGTAATTTACGATTGATTGAGCAATCGGGTGACTGGAGCTTTGTTCCGCACTAGCCACATACTGTAAGAATTCCTTTTTGTTCATTGTCGTTTCAACAGTTTGAACTTCAAAGACACCCTTTGTCAGTGTTCCTGTTTTATCGAAGACCAAGGTTTCCACGTTTGCTAACGTTTCAATATAGTTGCTGCCCTTGATCAGGACGCCGGCTTTGCTGGCACCGCCGATCCCGCCAAAGAAACTTAACGGTACAGAAATAACCAGCGCACACGGACAAGAGATCACTAGGAAGGTCAGCGCACGATAGACCCAATCATAAAAGGGCTCTCCGGTCACCAGCGGCGGCACGACTGCCAACAAGACAGCCAAGCCGACAACGATCGGTGTGTAGTAGCGAGCAAAGCTGGTAATAAAGTTTTCTGCCGGTGCCTTTTTACTGCTGGCATTTTCCACCAAATCTAAGATCTTGCTGACCGTCGACTCACCAAATGTCGTTGTCACTTCTACAGTCAATTGTCCGCTTTGATTAATAAACCCGCTGAGGATCTGCTCCTCCGGATGGATACTGCGGGGAACAGATTCTCCTGTTAACGCAGAGGTATCCAGCATCGAATTGCCTTCTTTGACGATCCCATCCAACGGTACCTTTTCCCCCGGCTTGATCAAGATACGGTCGCCCACATTGATCGCTTCAGGCGCGACCTTTTTCACTTCACCGTTCTGGATCAAGTTCGCCGAATCCGGACGAATCGCTAACAGTGAGCTGATTGATTTTCTTGATTTAGCAACGGCGTAATCTTGGAAAAATTCTCCTACTTGGTAAAACAGCATAACGGCCACTGCTTCTGGATATTCTCCGATCGCGATAGCGCCAACGGTTGCGATCGCCATGAGAAAGTTTTCATCGAAGATCTCTCCATGGAAAATGTTTGTGATGGCGGTTTTGAGGACGTCATAGCCGATCCACAAGTATAAGATCAAATAAGCAATCAGTTTCAACGGCATTGCCGGAGTAAAGACAGCCAAGCCTCCTAATGCAATGATCGCCACAACAATTTGAATGATTTTTCCTTTAGAGCTTTCCTCTTCTCGTTGCGTTTGCACGCTGTTGACTTCAACATCCGGCTCCAGCTTATTCACGATCTCCTTCGCTTCCTCGCTGACACGTTCAATGTCTTTTTCCGGTGCAACGATCGTCAGTTTCGTGCTCATAAAATCCACTTGAGCCTGCTCCACACCTTTGATTTGCTGTACAGAGCGCTCGATCTTCGCTGCGCAGTTTGCGCAATCCAACCCATCTAACCGATATACTTTTTCCATGAGATTCCCTTCTCTCTTTTACATATGAATGATTCTTCATGTATATTATATATGAGAGCTCATTCATATGTCAAGCATAAAAAGAAAGCTTTTTCAAAAATATTTCCCGATCATTTTCCCCTAACTCTATTTCTAAAAAAGAGACTTGAAACAGCCCTACAAACACACAAAAAAACGCCGAGAATGTCCTCGGCGTTTCAACGATCGTAACTTATGGATAAATACGGTTCAACAAACGTGGGAATGGAATGGCTTCACGAACATGGTCGATCCCTGAAATAAATGTGATCGTCCGTTCAAGTCCTAAACCGAAACCTGAATGGGGCACAGTCCCATATTTACGCAGATCCAAATACCATGAATATTCTTCTTCGTTCAAGCCTGCTTCACGGATTTGTTCCAACAAGTAATCATAGTCGGTCGCACGTTCAGAACCGCCGATGATTTCTCCATATCCTTCTGGCGCGATCAAGTCGGCACAGATCACGACATCTTCACGTGTTGGGTGTGGCTTCATATAGAAAGGCTTGATAGCCTTTGGATAATTTAAGATGAAGACTGGACGGTCGAAGGAATTCGCGATAAACGTTTCGTGCGGCGATCCAAAATCTTCGCCCCACTCAATATCGTCAAAGCCATTTTTCTTCAATAATTCAATCGCTTCGTCATAAGAGATCCGCGGATAAGGAAGCTTTGTATAGTTTTTCAAAATTTCTTTATCACGTCCCAAGACGTCTAATGCGTAGTCACAGTTATCCAGAACACTTTGTACTAAATAAGCCACGTATTGTTCTTGCACTTCTAGACTGTCTTCTTGATGCATGAAGGCCATTTCTGGTTCGATCATCCAGAATTCAATCAAGTGACGGCGTGTTTTTGATTTTTCAGCACGGAAAGTCGGTCCAAATGAGAAGACTTTTCCTAATGCCATCGCTGCTGCTTCCATGTATAATTGTCCACTTTGAGATAAATAGGCCTTATGGTCGAAATAATTTGTTTCAAATAAATCGCTGGTTCCTTCAGGAGCTGAACCTGTCAAAATCGGCGGATCTACTTTTACAAAACCATTGTTATTGAAGAATTCATAGGTTGCACGAATGATCTCGTTACGAATCAGCATGATCGCGTGTTGTTGTGACGAACGCAACCATAAATGACGATGATCCATCAAGAAATCTACGCCATGCTCCTTCGGTGTGATCGGGTAATCATGGCTTTCACCAATGACTTCGATCGACGCTACACCTAATTCATAACCAAATTTAGAGCGTGTGTCCTCCCGAATTTCTCCTGTAACAATGATTGATGTTTCTTGCGTCAATTCTTTCGCTAAATGAAAAACTTCTTCTGATACATCACTTTTGACAACGACCGCTTGAAAGTAAGCTGTCCCATCACGTAATTGTAAGAAAGAAATCTTTCCGCTTGATCGTTTATTCGCGACCCAAGCCCCGATTTTTACTGTTTCGCCAACATGGTTCTTGGCATCGATGATTTGAATTTGTTCCACAAATGTCTCTCCTCACTTATTTATCCCGAAATAAGGTTTTACTTTTTACTATTTTCTATGAAACGACGAATCCGCACGACTGCTTCTTCTAGATTTTCCATACTGGATGAATAACTCATTCGCACGCTGTCAGAAGAACCGAACCCTTCGCCTGTTACCAGCGCCACACGCTCTTGTTCCAACAAATCGTTGACCCAAGTCGTTACATTGTCGTAGCCGCCTATCTCCATCGCACCTTTGATGTTCGGAAACAGGTAGAACGCTCCTTGCGGTTTTTTAAGCTCAAAACCTGGCAGGTCCGCTACTTTTGGATAGATGGTATTCAACCGCTCTTCAAACGCTTGACGCATCTTTTCTGCTGTTTCCTGCTCTCCCGATAAAGCCTCAGCAGCAGCTACTTGGCTGACCGCCGTCGGATTGCTCGTTGCTTGAGAAGCAATCGACGTCATGGCACCGATGATCTCTTCGTTTCCGATCGCATAGCCAATTCGCCAACCCGTCATAGAGTAGGTTTTCGAAACGCCATTGATGATCACGGTATGATGAAAAATATCTTCTGACAATGAAGCAAGGTGGGCTGCTTTGTTTCCATTATAAACAAGATGATCATAAATATCATCTGAGACAATCAACAGGTCGTGACGGACGGCCCATTCCCCGATTTCTCGCAGCTCATCTTCCGTGTAGATCATCCCTGTCGGATTCGACGGGGAATTGATGATCAGTGCTTTTGTCTTTTCCGTACGAACCTCTTCTAGTTGATCGATCGTGATCTTATAGTCATTGTTTTGCGCACCTGCAACAAACACAGGATTCCCTTGAGCCAGCTTGACTTGTTCACCATAACTCACCCAATAAGGAACTGGGATGATGACTTCATCTCCTGCGTCCAGAACTGCTTGGAACAAGGTATACAAGGCAAATTTTGCCCCGCTTGTGACAATGACATTCTTCGGTGCGATGGAAAGGTCATAATTTTCCTTAGTGAAGTCCACGATCGCAGATTTCAATTCAGGGGTCCCGCCAGAGGCAGTGTAGAAGCTGACTTTGCCCCCTTCGATTCCCTTGATCGCTGCCTGCTCGATGTTTTCCGGCGTTGTGAAATCAGGCTCCCCCACAGTCAAGCTGATGACATCTAATCCTTGGGCTTTCAACTCTTTGGCTTTGGCGGTAGCTGCTAAAGTGACGGACGGTTCTAAGTTTGTTACACGCTGTGATAATTTCATAACCAATAACTCCCTTACCAAGTTTTTTTAGATTTCTTTGATGACTTTGATTTGTTTGCCATCATTAAATGACAGCAAGTAATAAAAAATCGCGCCCTTCTCATCCTTCGCGGTGATCTCCCAAGCGGTTTTATCTTGATAGATCCCTAAGTTGGCTTTCTCAAAAATCAGATCTGGATTCTCCTCATTAAAGCGTTTTTCTGCTTGTTCTTCGGTCAGACCATCCTTTTGATTGAGAACGCGGACTTTCTCTCCTGATTTCGGAACGATCACGATGATCGATTCGCCAGTATTATTTTCACCCGTAACGGTGAAATAGGTTTTTTCACGATTGAACCAATAAAAATGATCAACCGTTTTTAAATCGGCATATTTTTCTGCCATTTGAACCGCTTCTCTTTTGGCTTGCTGCATCGGACGATTTGAACGGATAAAAATCATGGTCGCCGCCACGATAATAATTAGTAAAAATGCCACGATCCCTAAAAGCCAGCGGTTGAGCTTTTGCTGCCTTGTACTATTCGTATCCAAAATCATACTCCTCTCAGACAAGCTACATTATACCAAAAGAAGGGCTTTGCCTCATTAATTCTCATCACTTTTGTCAGAATTTAAAAATTGATCCGCTTCAAGCAGAATCTCTTCTAACGGCAATTGTTTGATCGGAAGGTCCTTTGGCAATGCTTTTCGTAATTTTTCGCCGTACTTCGCAGTGATAAAGCGCTGATCCAACAAGAGCATTACTCCCTTGTCCTTGTCTGAACGAATCAACCTTCCCAATGCTTGGCGCAGCCGCAATGCTGCATGGGGGACTGCCTCTTGGTAAAACGGATTGATTCCTTCCGAGGCTAAATACTCATTCCGTACTTTGACCTGCAGCCGTTTAGGATTTTCAAACGGCAAACGAGTAACGATCAAAAGCTGCAGAATCTCTCCTGGCAGATCGACCCCTTCCCAAAAACTGTCGGCTCCGAACAGCAGCGCGTCATTTGATAACAAGAAACGCTTCAATAATTTTTCGCGGCTGCCGCCAACACCCTGAGCCAAAACCTCTCTGCCTTCATTTAATAAAGGCACACGCACGCGCTGATAGACACGATTCAAAATATCGTGAGAAGTAAAAAGAACTAAGATCGGACGTTTCTGATCGCCTGCCATTTTTCGAACAACGTCGGCGATGTATTGCGCATACTGATCCGGTGAGGTCGACTGGATGCTGATCGTATCCGTCGGAAGGTACAGGCGCGCTTGGTTGGCATAATCATAGGGACTGCTGATTATCTTTAAAGGCGTCTCTGCTATCCCCCAACGCTTCGCGAAATAATGCCGATCGCTGCCGATTTTCAACGTACCACCCAAGTAGAGGATCTGCTTGTACCGCTCATACCACTTCGTTTGACTGATCAATGCCGCTTCCAAATCCTGGACTTGGAACGTCTTTCGTTTGGCATTGAACCAATGAACATAGCGGGCATCCCATTTTTCACTAAATGTTTCAAATGCTGTCTGCTGCTCTGTCAAATTGTCCAGTAGTGCTTGCAGGTCGCCCCATTCCGCCTGTTCTTTGATACTGAATGTCTCTTTGTACCTGACAAAATACCCCGACAATTGATACCCCAAATCCAACACATCTTGGTAAAGACGCTTGATCCGCTGTAAAACATGCTCCCCAGCCAAGGACAATTGGTCGATCATCTCTTTCGTCAGCAAGCGTTCCTCTTCCGCAGGAAACTCTTCCTTGAAAATACGATAAAAATCCGTCAGGTCCTCATTTAATTCCTGAAGAACATCTTGAAGAATTTCAAGCGTATGCTGGCTTTGCTTGTCTTTGTGGGTCAATTTTTTCCAAACAGCAAAGGTTTGCTGGTCAAAAAGATGGGCAAACGAACGCTGGATCGCCAATACATTAAAGTTCTGAGTGCTGACTTTTTCCAAGACTCGATTTAAATGATGGGCTTCATCAATAATCAGATACGAACTGTTCGGTAGTTGAGGAATTTTCCGTTGATCCTCTTGCGCTAAATAGGCATGATTGGTGATCACCAAATTACTTTGAGCCAATTTTTTTTGACGATGATGAATAAAATCTGCTTGATAAAATGGGCTGCTGGGATTCAATGTATGCACACCTAAATGAGAGACCTCTTGCCAGAAAGGGTGTTTCAAGCTAGTCATATTCAGCTCATCAAAATCCCCTGTTTCGGTTTGAGTTAACCAGACAAGCACCGACATTTGATAAAATGTGTATTGTTTTTGCGCCGTTTCTTTCTCAAAGCTCTGATAAAAACGCTCAAGATCCAAGTAATGACGACTGCTTTTCATCACTACTGCCTGCAACGGCTGATCCAACAGACGATTGATCAACGGCAAGTCGTGGCTCAAAATCTGCTCTTGCAGCAGCAAAGAGACCGTACTGATCACCAGCGGTTTTTCCGGAGTTGCCAAAAAACTCATGGGTAATAAATAGCCCAACGTTTTGCCGATTCCTGTTGCGGCCTCTACTAAAATATTCTTGTCATCTTTCTTATTAAAAAAATCATACACAAGATTCATCAAACGCGCTTGTTCTTTTCGAAAATCCAATTCACCGTGATAGATTTTCTCCTTGGCTTTCCGTGAGCGAGGATAGGCCTTCACCCCAAAGTAGCTCTCAGAAAAAAGCGGCACACGCTTCTTGCGCAGCGCTAATCCACGAATGATCACCAACTCATCCGACAAAGGACGAGGGTCTTCTTGCATCTCTTTCAGACATTCTTCTAAATAATTTTTTGTTTGAAACGCCATTTGATCAGCCGTTTCCACGATTTTTTCCACTGTAATGATTGGCAGTTCTTTTATTTTCGAGTCTAGATATAATAATAATTGCGCAGTTACATCCGCGTCGCTATCCGCTTGATGGGGATTTTCATGGACTAAGTGCAGCTCCTCTGCCAAATCCTTTAAGCGAAAGCTCAAAGACGTCGGCATAAACACTTGCGCCAACTCAACGGTATCAATACCGGGGATCGTCAATGGCGGCATACCGCAACGCTCCAGCTCATTACTTAAAAACGGATAATCAAAATGAATGTTATGGGCAACAAAGATTGTATCTTCCAATAAATTAGTGATCGTTTGAGCCACATCTTCAAAATAAGGGGCTTTTCGCGTTCGTTGGTTCGTAATTCCTGTCAGCGTTTGGATCTGCGCTGGAATATTCTGATCTGGATTAATATCCGTCGAGAAATGCGTTACGATCTTGCCGTTCTCGATCAATACACAGCCGAACTGAATGATACGATCGGTTTTTGGATCGGTTCCAGTCGTTTCAATATCAACCACAGCATAATTCTTTTTCACACTTCTCCTCCTTCCTCAAACACAAGAAGTGATTTCCTTATAAAACCACGTATCTCACTAGCCCACATACTTTGCTTCTGTCAGTTTTAGAAGCAGCATGGGAACATCTACCTCACGCATTATATCTGAATAGTACCACTTTCTACAAGGAAGTTCTTCATTCGAAGCGATTTCAATTTATAAAAACAAAAAAACCAGATGCGTGAGCATCTGGTTTAAAAGTCTACTTAATTAAGCTTTGTTAACGTTTGTAGCTTGAGGTCCACGTTGGCCTTCTTCTACGTCGAAAGTCACTGCTTGACCTTCTTCTAAAGTTTTGAAGCCGTCGCCTTGGATAGCTGAGAAATGTACGAATACGTCATTTCCGTTTTCAGCAGTGATAAATCCGTAGCCTTTTTCTGAGTTGAACCATTTTACTGTACCTTGTTCCATGTTAAACATCCTCCTAGGATAAAAATTAGTTTGTAATTACTTGAATGGTGAAATAGGAAAGATGTTGTCTGAAACAAACTTGCCAATATTACCGTACAAAAACTACACTTAGAAGTATAACACAGATAAAGCGATAACACTAGGTTATCGCTTAAAATTTTTATTCTTAATATATTTGAACTATTCGAACATTAATACCGTAGTATCGCTAATAGACTTTTCTCATCTGGAGCGTCTTTTTGGTCTAGAACAAAGACCTGTCCACCATTTTTGATAACATTGTCCGCAATCTCGTTCAAGACTTGGCGACGATCATATTCGACATCTGGATCTTCTCCGAACCCATCGACTAGGTTGGATGTTGCGATAAAGAGATGAGAAATCTTCCCTTCCTTCGCGGCTGGTACGATGTCTACTAATTGGTCAATAAATTTTCTATCCATTAATTTTTGGTACGTTTGTGTCTCAACAGATGCCAATTGATCCGTCAATTTCTGTGACTCTTTTTTTATTTCGTTGATCGTTGCTTGTGCTGGCGAACCATTGATTGCCGCCTTATCTGAATAATAAGGATTTTTCGCAACTTTTTTAAATTGTGTTTGATTCTCTGGCAAGGCAAAAAGATATACTGGAAGTTGATCTGGGTTCTCAAACTCTTTTAAATAGTTGTCCACTGCTTGGTAATAATTCACCCAGTCAATTTCGACTTCTTCATCCTTCGTATTGATGCCATGATAGCTGCCGACCTCTCCGCCGCGAGCAGATACGTTTAAGTTTCCTCCCGTTAATTCATCTCCAAGAGCCGTGACAATATCTTTCGGAGCATCCTCTGGCAGATCGACTTCTTTCACTTTTTTGTTACGGATAAAATAGAGTTTCATAGAATCTCTATTCAAAGCCATTAAATAGTAAGAATAATTAAATTGTGCATTCTTGATGATCGCCAACAGATACGGCAAGTCGCTGACATAATATTGATCGTCCACAGCGATACTTAAGCGATGGATATAACTTTCTTCTGCCGTAAGGATCACCGCAATACTTTCTGTTCCGTTTCGCCAAAAATCACCATCTGCGAGTAGTTGATTGATCTTTTCTTGGAATGGTTCAAAGCTGTGATCAGTGTATTTTTTTTCAAAACGACGTTTCGCTTCTTTAGCGAAGTTTTTAAACGTGATTTGATCTTTTTCAACTTCTTGATGCGCATGGTGTGTATTCAACATGAATGTGATAAACGGACCGGTGGCTTCTTCTGAAGTCAGTTCAGATAGTAACTTTTTACTGATATTTGCCATAAATGTACCCTCCTATTTAAGTCTTCCAAATCAAGTGTACCATAGCTGTTAAATTCCATGAAACGAAATGCAACCCTTACATTATGTAAATAACTAAAAAATTTCACAGAAATTTGCATAAGTTTTTTCTAATTCATTTCTTATCGATTAACAAACTGCTATTCATGAATTCGTTGATTGTATGCATTATCATTAATTTATACCAATTATCCCGAATTGGTTTTTCATACTTACTCCTACCAAGAGTAAATAACAACCTTCATTTCCACCATAGTGACGGCTATGGTGGTTTTTTTGCGGTTTTCGCGCGTTCCCACAATCATTCGGATAAGAAATCCTTTTGAATTTTTACGATTGATTTGTTTGCGTTTCCATTATTTGCTAAACTGGAGCTACTAAATCAGCGAGGTGTGCTATGAAAACTGCGGAGGAAATGTACCAATTTTGTCAACATGCGAAATTCTTTTCAGGGTCCGATCAACAATGGAGCGAAAAACTTTTTTCAGTGCTGGAGAAACATTTAGGGCCTCATGAAGAGGTTCTTGTTTGCTTTATTGGGCTGCACAATCGAACATCTGCAACCAAAAATGACGGCTTTTACGCCTATGCTTTAACCAATCAACGATTTATCATGGGGCAAAAGAAATTGATTGGCGATGAGTTTAAAGTGATTCCTTTGGCAAATCTTCAGGAACTTCGTTTAACAAAAGAAACCAGCTTGGATATATTAGAGATTTCCTCTTTAGAAGGCGTAACAAAAATAGTCTTAACGGAAGACGAAGCACCCTATGTCTTAGCGACTTTAAAGCAAACAGTCCAAGAGATCACCACAAAAAAAGAACCCGAGACCCACTTAAGCAAAGCGGAACAGCTCTTGAAAATGAAAGAGCTAATGGATCAAGGAATCCTGACAGCAAAGGAATTCGAAAAAATAAAAGAAGAGATCTTTCAATAAAAAACTGTCTGAGAAAAATTTTCTCAGACAGTTTTTTCTATTGGATCGCTGCTTTTCCAGACTCCCGCGTGCGTATCCGAATCGCTTCTTCAATGGGATACACAAAGATTTTTCCTGTTCCACATTCTTCTGATTGGCAGGTCTCTAAAATCAAATCAATCACTCTCTCTACATCTTCATCCGCTAAAATAAAGCTTACTGCTATTTTAGGTAATAATGTCGTGATGACCTCTTGTCCTCGAACGTGCGTCTTTTGTCCTTTTTGCAAGCCGCAGCCTAATACTTGGCTGACAGTCATCCCATTTACTTCAATTTCCTGATCGATCGCTGCTTTGATCGCTTCTAATTTTTCTTGTCTGATGATCGCTTCAACTTTTTTCATCGCGTCCTCCTATAGTCTCCTAAGAATCCATTCCCATAAATGTCGGATAAGCATTTTCATCATGCTCGATTTGGTCTAGCCCTAACGCTTCTTCCTGTTGAGAAACACGAATCGGCATGAAGACCCGGATCAAAGAGATGATCAAATAGCTTGCGACTCCAGCAAAAATCAATGTAAAAATGACGCTCTCGATTTGTGCGATAAACAAATGGGTCTCGCCGTAAATCAAACCTGTTCGTCCACCAACCGAAGGATCAGCAAAAATCCCTGTTACGATCCCACCGAAGATCCCGCCGACACCATGACAACCAAAAGCATCCAGTGCATCGTCAAAACCAAGCTTCTGCTTAATTACTGAAATGAAGAAATAACAGAACGGACTAACCAATGCGCCAATGAGGAGGCTTGACCAAATCGAGACAAATCCCGCCCCAGGAGTAATTGCCACCAATCCGACAACTGCACCGGTACAAGCACCGACGACCGTTGGCTTGCCGTTTAGGATTTTTTCAATCAGCATCCATGACAACATCGCGCAAGCAGCCGCTGTGTTGGTCGTGATCATCGCGTGGATCGCAAGTCCGTCCGCCGCTAAGGCCGAGCCGCCGTTGAAGCCAAACCAGCCAAACCACAAAAGCCCTGTCCCTAAGACAACAAATGGAACATTGTGGGGACGATAATCGCCGAGGTGGTATTCTCGACGACGGCCTAAGACAATCGCCAAGACCAGCCCAGAAATCCCTGAACTAATATGCACCACATTCCCGCCGGCAAAATCGATCGAGCCGATCTTGTCTAGAAAACCGCCGCCCCAAACCATATGCGCCATGGGGAAGTACACAACGATTAACCAAATGGCTATGAATAAGAAAATCGCTGAAAAGCGCATGCGACCGGCGACTGATCCTGTTAAAATCGCTGTCGTGATCAAGGCAAACATCATTTGAAAGAACGCGAATAAGCCTTCTGGGATACTATCGCCTTTCGTCATAGAGACGCCATTAAAAAATAGCTTGTCCAAATTTCCAATAAATTCTCCGCCGCCGCTAAATGATAGCGAGTAGCCAACGACTACCCAAATCAAAGAGGCTAATCCCATCGTACAAATGACCATCATCATGGTGTTCAAAATATTTTTTCTCCGCTCCAACCCGCCATAGAAAAATGCCAATGCGGGCGTCATCAGAAAAACTAACCCTGAACAAATCAAAATAAATGCAATATTCGCTGCCATCAAATCACTCCATTTCTCTTTATGTTAAGTATTCTAACATCGTTTTTAAATAAAAAAAGAGTTTTCCCTCATTTTTTTCATTTAATTCTAATTTAATGACTTTGTGTGTGAGAAAAACTAACATAAAAAGAGCAGGAAGAATTTCCTGCTCTTACAATCCGTGATATTCTTTATAGACCTCTTGTTTTTTCAGTCCATGTCGTTTCGCGACAGTTTTGATAGCCTCCTTCGAGCTTTCGCCGTCTAAGACCAATACGTCCACTTGCTCTTTGAGTGAGCCTTCAAAAATTTCTTCTTCTACCTTCTCTGTCGTACCGGAAACCAGCAAGCAGCACTCTCCCTTTAACGAATGCTCCGACAGGTAGTCGATCACTTCCTCTGCTGTGCCTCGCAGATACTCCTCATAGAGCTTGGTCAGCTCTCGGCAAATGACCACTTCGCGATTGCCAAAAACTTCTAGCATATTTTTCACGGTCTCTTTTATACGATGGGGAGACTCATAAAAGATCATTGTCGCCGTTTGATTTTTCAGTTCTGCTAATTCCTTTTTCTGGGTACTTTTCTTTCGTTTCAGGAATCCATAGAAATAGAAAGGTTGCGGCATCAGACCAGAAGCAATCAGCGCCGTCATACCCGCAGTTGCTCCAGGCAACGCCACTACAGGAATGTCTTCCTCAATACAAGCAACGACTAATTCATGCCCCGGATCACTAATAGAAGGCATGCCTGCATCGCTGACTTGCGCGATTGATCGCCCACTTTTAAGAAATGCCAGCAGTTCAGGAATCCGTTCGTTGTAATTATGCTCATGCAAGCTTTTTTGCCCAACCTTCACCTCAAAATGATTCAGCAATTTTTGCGTATTTCGAGTATCCTCACTGGCGATCAAATCGACCGTTTGCAATGTCTTAACTGCACGAAAGGTCATATCCTCCAGGTTCCCGATCGGCGTAGGAACCAAATACAGCGTTCCAACTTCTTGTGCAAAACTTTTTTGAATTCTCACAGACATACTCCTAACTTCCTTCTATGTATTTACTACCCATCGATACTCGCAAAAAAGCGGGTGTGACAAGCAGCGTCATACCCACTAGTTGAAATCGATTTATTTTTGCTTACTTTCGCGATAGATGACGTCTAAACAAAAAGCACATGGCTCATCCTGTTCACGCCTTGAACCGTAAAGTAAATTGCACACGTGAAACCCGTCTTCATATATCTTTTCAAGGTTTAAACGAGACTCCGACAATTCTTGCCGTTCATCTAAGACTGGAGATTTTTTGGCATCAATCTCACGAATCCGTTCACGCAAGCGTTCATTTTCCATTTCCAATGTGGCATTTTTTTCAACGAGTTCCAGCAGCGTTTCTTTCATCGACACTAGATCCTCAAGGTTTTTTTGCATGTCCACTTCTAACTGATTCAGGCCATCATACAACGAACGTCGGTCCATCATGACACATCACCTGCTTCAACTAGTTCTTGATAATCGAAATCGACAGTCATATCACGGCCAAACAAACGCACCTTCACTACCTTGCTAAGCAGATTCAACCCGATTACTTTTCCACGCCCTTCTGGTGTGTTGATTTCCTTACCATAATCCGGCATTTCTTTTTTGGCTGCTTCATACTCGCCATTTTCATACTTCAGGCAACACATCAAACGGCCGCAAAGACCTGATATTTTTGTTGGATTCAATGAAAGACCTTGATCTTTCGCCATTTTAATAGAAACAGGAATAAAATCTCCTAAGAAAGTCGAACAGCATAATGGTCGCCCACACGGCCCGATTCCGCCAAGGATCTTGGCTTCATCTCGAACCCCGATCTGACGCAGCTCAATTCGCGTACGGAAAACACCCGCTAAGTCTTTGACCAGCTCACGAAAATCGATCCGTCCATCCGCGGTAAAATAGAAAATCATTTTGCTGCGGTCATACGTGTATTCCACTCGGATCAATTTCATCTCTAACTCATGGGCCCGAATCTTCTCTTTTGCTGTTTTGAACGCGGCATCCGCATCGGCTTCATTTTGCGCTACTTTTTTTAGTTCTTTATCTGATGCTTTATGTAATATCGTTTTTAAATCATCGGACAAATCTTTTTTTGCTATTTCTATTTTTGGAATTGCCACTGTCGCAATCTGGTGCGCCTGTTGCGACTCGACCAAGACTTTATCATTATAAAAATATTCGTTTTTTCCCGGTGCATAATAATAGATATGACCAGCATCACGAAAACGAACACCCACAACTTCAACCATGGTTCTCCCTACTCTCTTAAATAACGTTAAGCAAAGACAATACGTAACGTTACTTGTTCTGCGATATTTTGAAATGACACGTTTGCCTCTAGCTTTTGACTAGCTAGCAAAACTTCTTCTAATAGATGGTTGTAATTCTCTAGGTTGGTTTGATTTTCTTTCATTACTTGATCACGCTTTTCTTTCACAAAATAAGCCAACATTTCAAAGGCAAATTGCTGCTGCGCTTTATCCTTAAACGTCTTTGTCAGCTTTTTCTGAACGTAGATAAACGCTTGCGGATCATTTTTATCAAGATAATTAAACCATTGAATAACAACCTCTCTAGCTTCATTAAACCATTCATCTTTTGAGATTTCAACAGCTTTTCCATAACTATTTGTTAAATTTGCTAAGAGTTTTGCAGTTTTCGCAGGGATTTGTTCCGCTTCTAAACGGGATTGCAAGCGCGCAGTAGACAACGCTTGAAAGTGGATGATCTGACAACGAGATCGAATCGTCGGCAATATCTTTCCTAACGATTGTGTCTCTAAAATAATCATGAAGTTTGCTGGCGGTTCTTCCAAAAACTTTAATAGACTGTTTGCCGAGTTGACATTCATCTTTTCCGCTTGGTGAATAAGTACGACTTTTTTCGCAGATTCAAAGCCGCTTTTTGTTAATTCACTCTGCAACGCACGAATTTGATCGACTTTGATGGACTGGCCATCTGGCTCGATCTCGACAACATCGGGATGATCTTTACTGGTTATGCGCAGACAATTATTGCATTTTTCGCAAGGCATGTTCTCTTGTAAATTTAAACAAAACAGATGCTTGACGAACCATAAAGCCAGTTCTGCTTTCCCTGTTCCTTGATCGCCTTCAAAAAGATAAGCATGGGCCAAACGCCCATGCTCAAAGCTGTTCTGTAATTGGCGAAAAACGATGGGTTGAATTGTCTGGAGTCTTTTCGCTTCTTCCATATCTTAATACTGGTGGAAGCCTTCGACTGGTAAAACAAAGACTGTTGCACCGCCGACTTCAACTTCAACAGGGTAAGGCACTTGCCCATCTAACGAGATGTCTAAGGTCACTGGTGTCGTGACGTATTGTGTCCGAGCTTGGCACGTTTCTTTGATCAGCGCTAAAGTATCCTCCACACGGTCATCTTCAATACCAATGATAAAAGTACTGTTCCCAGCTTTCAAAAAGCCGCCTGTAGATGAAAGCTTGGTTGCTCGAATGTTCGAGTCAATAAACTCATTGGCTAAACGGTTGGAATCTTTGTCTTGGACGATCGCTAAAATTAGTTTCATAGTTTTACACCTCTCATGATTGAAAATAGTCTGGGTAACGTGTCAACAACTCGTAAAAACAATCTTTCACTACTTCGTCTAAACGTTTCCGAGCATCGATTTTTATGATCCGATCTGGATTTGCATCTGCCAATTTTAAATAGGCGTGTCGAACCTTCTGATGAAATTGTAACCCTTCTGAGTCCAAACGGTCAATTTGATTGGTTCGGTTCTTCATGATTCGTTGCAATCCTGTATCCGAATCTACATCTAAATATAACGTCACATCTGGTGTCGTGCCTTCGATCGCAAATTCATTGATCTTAGCGACTTCTTCCATACCAATACCGCGTCCAGCACCTTGATAGGCTAACGAGCTGTCAACAAAGCGGTCGCATAGAACAATTTTATTTGCCTCAAGCGCAGGCCAAATCTTCTCAACCAAATGTTGCCGACGAGCAGCCGCATATAACAAGGCTTCTGTCCGATCATCCATTTGATCGTTTATGGGGTCAAGGATCACGTGTCTAATCTTTTCAGCGATCGGAATGCCTCCAGGTTCTCTTGTTTTGACGATGGATCGTTTCGCCGTTAATTGTAATTTAGGATAAAGTTCATTCAGTACACTGGTTTTCCCAGCACCGTCTGGCCCTTCAATCGTAATAAATAATCCGTTCACGTTCTTGTCCCCCAAAATAATTATGATCTTCGTATTTTAAAAAACACCGTGATGTTCTTACAATTCACGGCGTCCTTCCACTGCTTTTAACAGCGTGATCTCATCAGCATACTCGATGTCGCTGCCGACAGACAGGCCATGAGCTAGTCGTGTAACTTTGATCCCCGCTGGCTTGATCAAACGTGACAGATACATTGCTGTTGCTTCGCCTTCTGTTGTGGCATTTGTCGCTATGATGACCTCTTTGATCTCATCGTCATGCAATCGTTTGATCAGAGGCGCAATATTGATATCTTCTGGCCCTGTGCCCTCCATTGGTGACAACACTCCATGAAGCACGTGATAAAGCCCATGGTATTCACGGACTTTTTCCATTGACATCACGTCTTTTGGTTCTTCGACCACTAAGATCGTACTGCGATCGCGTGTCGTGTCTGAGCAGATCTCACAAGGGTCTTCCTCTGTGATATTACCACATATGCTGCAAAAACGCAGGTCACGCTTGACACTGATCAATGACCGCGCAAATTCATTCACGGACTCATCTTTCATGTCGATCGTAAAAAAAGCTAAACGAGTCGCAGTTTTTTGACCGATCCCCGGTAATTTCATATAACTTTCAATCAGCTTTGCGATTGGTTCTGGATATTGCATGGTGTTCTTCCTCTCTGAACAAAGTCGCTTACATTCCAGGAAGTCCCTTTGTATATTTACCCATTGTTTGATCCGTTTCTAATGTAATTTTTGTGATCACATCATTGACTGCTAGAACAATCATATCTTGCAGCATATCTGGATCTTCTGGGTCGATCAATTCAGGGTTGATCGTCATTGCTTTCATTTTTTTATCTCCGGTAAAAGTTACTGTCACGAGATCATTCGTTGAACTGCCGGTGAATTCTTTGGCATTCAATTCATCTTGTGCCTTCACCATTTCTTTTTGCATTTTTTGCATTTGTTTCATCATGCCTTGCATATTTCCCATTCCGCGCATCATAGTCTCTATTCGCTCCTTCTTCATTCTAAGCTGTGCAACAATCCAACTAATTTATTTCATTAGTCAAAGCGTAAAACTGACAGCTCTAATCTTCTTTGATCGTTACTAGATCGCCAAACAAACTCTTGGCTTGTTCAACGACTTCATTGGTTTCTTCCGGTATCAGACTGATTTCGTCTTCTGATTCGTGATCTTCTGCTGCCACCGGACGGTCATTGTGCTGACTGACAAATGCCTGCCGTAATCTAGGCCAGCTTTCACGAGTAATGAATACGAAGTCAGGTGTATAATCTTTGATCATCATACTTAAACTGTTCTGCATATTCAAGCGTAACTCCTCGTTGCTGTCCGCTCGCTGACAAACGATTTCGTAGTCAAAAGCAACCAGTAGCAATTCAGGTCCTGCCGCCATAGGCTCACTAGCCTTTAACATCGCCCGTTGCGTAACTGGCAGAGCCATCAGAAGGTCTTCCCAAACACTCTTCACATTCAGCAAATGGTCTTTGGTTGCTTCACTTAATACTTGATAGACACGCTCCGTCGGCACGCGGTACGTGCTAGCTGTTTTCTTCGGTGCTGCTTTTCGTTCTTCTTTTTCAACTGTTGGATGAGCTTTTAATTGCTGAAACTCATTTTGCAGCTTTTGCAATTGACTTTTTAACGCGGCTACTTCTGCTTGTTCAGCAGGTTGCGTCGTCCCTGTAGACACTTGGCCTACAGACTGAGCAGCGGACGCAGTTTCAATATTCGTTTGCGGTGTCGCTAATTTTACTGTTGCAACTTCCAAATAGACATTCGCATGGTTGGTAAATCGGATCTCATTTTGTGTATCGCTTAAAATCTTGATCATTGCATACAACCGCTCAGAAGCGGTCGCTTCGGCTAGTTGCTTAAAGGTATCTGTCAGATACGCCGCACGATTTTCCATCAATTTCGGGGCTTGCTGATAGATCAGCAAGTCTCGACAATACAATAGTAAATCTTCCGTTAAGCGACGTGCTTCTTTTCCTTCTGACAAAATATTTTCCAGTACCTCAAGCGCTCCGCTGACATTCTGTTCCAAACAAGCGCCGATGAAGCTGTCCATCATCTCCGTCGTCAAGCTTCCCGTCACAGCCAATGCGTCCTCTAACGTGATCTTCTCATTGCTGAATGAGATCGCTTGATCCAGAATACTCAATGCGTCACGCATGCCCCCTTCAGCAGCACGAGCGATCACAGACAGTGCTTGCTCTTCATAAGGCTGATTGCTTTGTTCAAGAATATATGCCATGCGGCCAATGATCGCTTGAACATCAATCCGTTTAAAATCGAACCGTTGCGTCCGAGAAATAATCGTCGCAGGGATTTTATGAGGCTCCGTCGTTGCTAAAACAAAGATCACATGTTCTTTTGGTTCTTCCAGCGTTTTTAGCAACGCATTGAAGGCCCCTGTGGAAAGCATGTGGACTTCATCAATAATATACACTTTGTATTTTGCAGTAGTCGGCGCGTAATTCGCCCGGTCACGAATAAAACGAATTTCTTCTACACCGTTGTTGCTGGCAGCATCGATCTCAATGACGTCTTCTTGACGCCCTTCAGTGATCGAACGGCACATCTCGCACTCATTACAAGGTTCCCCATCGACACTGTTTGGACAATTGATGGCTTTTGCAAAAATCTTCGCCGCACTGGTCTTCCCTGTTCCGCGGGGGCCGGTAAACAAATAGGCATGAGACGTTTTCTCTTGTTGGATCGCATTTTTCAGCGTCTTGGTTATCGCTTCTTGCCCGACTAGGTCATCAAAACGTTGCGAACGCCAAACGCGGTAAAGTGCTTGATACGCCATAATTCTCCTCTTTTCTCTAAAAATCACTGCTTTTTATTATACGTGATTTCCAGTAAAAAAACTATAGAAACCAATTGTTTCCCGTAATTGTTTAGTGTCTTTTAATTTGTGCATCTGGATCTTTTCTGTTTCGAAAAACCCCTGTGGTATAATAGAAAAAACGTTTTTATGGAGGGATATTCATGGGACTATTTAAAGCAGCAACCAGCTCGATCGGCGGCGGTCTTGCCGATCAATGGCTAGAGATTATCGAACCATCCGACATGGGTCAAACGACTGTCATGACGAAAGGCGTTGCCGTGCGCAAAGACGACAAACGCGGCAGCAATAAAAAAGGAACCAAAGACGTGATTACGGACGGTTCTGTTATTCACGTGTATCCGAATATGATGATGCTTTTAGTCGATGGCGGAAAAATCATTGATTACACTGCCGAAGAAGGCTACTACACAGTGGAGAACAATTCTGCACCGTCTATGTTCAACGGATCATTAAAAGACGCCGTTGCGGAGACCTTCAGTCGATTCAAATTTGGCGGTGTCACCCCTCAGAAGCAGCAAGTCTTCTATATTAACCTGCAAGAAATCAAAGGGATCAAATTCGGTACCAGTACACCGCTGAATTATTTTGATAATTTTTACAATGCAGAATTGTTTTTACGCGCACACGGAACGTACTCGATCAAAGTGACGGACCCGATTTTATTTTTCGCGAATGCGATTCCGAGAAATATGGATCAAGTCGATATCAGCGACATCAATGAACAATACTTGCAAGAATTCCTAACTGGTCTGCAAGCGTCGATCAATCAAATGTCTGCAGACGGACAGCGTATTTCTTATGTACCATCAAAAAGCTTGGAGCTAAGCAAGTATTTGTCGGATGCGTTGGATGACAGCTGGAACGAACTGCGGGGGATGGAAATCGTTTCTGTCGCTGTTGCCAGCATCTCCTACACAGATGACTCAACAAAATTAATCAATATGCGCAATGAAGGCGCGATGCTTGGCGATCCAAGCGTACGTGAGGGCTATGTTCAAGGATCTGTTGCCCGCGGAATGGAAGCAGCGGGTAAAAATGATGCGGGTGCAACCACTGGCTTCTTCGGAATGGGTATGGGCATGAATGCCGGCGGTGATTTCTTAAATCAGGCTTCGCAAAGCAACAATCAGCAAATCCAACAAAATCAGCAGTCCCAACAACATTCGGCTGGCGGCGAGCAATGGACATGTCCGAAATGCGGCCAAGAAAATACTGGAAAGTTCTGCAGCAACTGTGGTGAACCAAAACCTGCGCCGGCAGCAGCGGCGAAAATCGAAATGAAGTGCAGCGAATGCGGCGAGGTCGTTGATTTAAGTAACGGAGTACCGAAGTTCTGTCCACATTGCGGAAAACCCTTTAAAGCCATTCCGTTAGATTAACTTATCACTACGAGAGGAGGACCTGCAAAATGGCAGATGTAATCACGCATCATTGTCCCAACTGCGGCGGTCCTTTGACGTTTAATCCAAGTGATCAAAAATTTCACTGTGATTATTGTTTAAGCATTTTTACCGTGGAAGATATTGAGAAGTTTGAAGCCAACGAAGGTGTTCAAACGATTGATGGACAAACAAGTACGGCTAGTATTGAAGAGGCGAATACTGGAGATATGGACCTCTTCCTTTGCCCTAGCTGTGGCGCTCAGATTGTCACTGATCACACTACCGCCGCAACTTATTGCTATTTCTGTCATAACCCCGTGGTGTTGTCGGGACGTTTGACAGGAGAATTTTTACCGAATAAAGTCTTGCCCTTCACCATTGACCGCGAAAAAGCCGTTACTGACTTTTTGGCTTGGACACAAAAGAAGCGATTTATTCCAAAAGATTTCTTTAACAAGGAGCAGATCGAGAAAATGACCGGCGTCTACTTTCCTTATTGGGTCGTTGACGCGGAAACAGCGGGTAATTTGACCGGTAAAGGGACCTCGCTGCGTGTTTGGATCGTGGGAGATCTTGAGTATACAGAAACAAAGATTTACCAAATTTTCCGCAAGGGAACAGCCAAGATCCAGCATTTGACTAAAAATGCGTTGAAGAAGAATATCCAGCAAAAAATGGTAGAAGGAGTTCAGCCCTTCCCCATTGATCAAGCGGTAGACTTTCACACCGAATACTTGTCTGGTTTTCAAGCTGAAAAGCGGGATATCGAAATAAAAGATATTTCCGATCAAATCGAGCATGAGCTTGGCGAATATACCGAAGACTTGCTGCGGGATACCGTTTCTGGCTACACGACATTCACAGCCAGCAGTCACTCCGTGGATGTTGAAAAACAGGACAATCATTATATGCTCCTGCCTGTTTGGTTAGTCACGTATCAGGATGCCTCAAAGAAAACATACTATTACGCGATGAATGGACAAACTGGAAAAGTCAGCGGTATATTGCCCATCAGCAACAAACGACTTGGACTGTTCTCCGGCGGAATATTTGCCGCTGTGCTGCTCATTGCGATGATCGTGGGGTATTTCATATGAAAAAAATCCTTTTTATCATTGGCTTTCTGGCATTGTTTACCCCTTTGACTGTTTTTGCCGCTTCAAATACTGTTGATGATCAGGCAAACTTATTCTCACTAGAAGAAAGAACCGAACTTTCAAATCAGGCGGACGCCATCAATCAAAAAATCAAAGGGGAAGTCTTTGTCTTAACTACGAATTCCAATACCGAAGATCCACAGGAGTTCGCTGACCTCCAGTTAATGGATCGTGTAGGCAAAGACAACAACGGGGCGCTTCTATTATTAGACATGAATCAACGAAAAATTCACTTGTCGACTTCAGGCAACATGATCGACTATTTAAATAAAACGCGATTAAATACCATTTTAGACAGTGTAGAAGATGCCATGAGAGATCAAGAATATTATGAAGCTGCGAACAACTATTTCGTTCATACAAAAAGTTTCGTTGATGACGGTATTCCTGGCGGCTCCTATCGAATTGACGAAGAGACTGGAAAGGTAACACGCTACAAGTCGATCACACCGATTGAATTTGCCATTGGTTTCATCGTTTCCGCAGTGGCGGCGATCGCGTTCTTCGTCTCTGTTCGTTTACGTTACCAATTAAAGACTGGAACGTATCGCTATCCCTACCGTCAGCATGCTAAATTGAATTTGACTGAACGGCAAGATCAATTAGTAAACTCCTTTGTCACCACTCGTCGAATTCCGAAGCCTTCCAATAATGGCGGTGGGGGCGGCGGTGGCAGCAGTACCCACTCCAGTGGCGGCGGGACATTTGGCGGCGGCGGTCGAAGTTTTTAAGCAATTAAAACGAAAAATGTTATCATCAAACACCAGAGATTTCAAAACTAATGAAAAACTCTGGTGTTTTGTTGTATTTTCTTGAATTCACCCTCCTATTTTGCTAAACTTTTAGGGTTAATAGAAGTAAAGGAGCCCACCAATGAATAAAAAGAAAAGATTCCCCCTTGTTTTGGTTACTCTGATTCTCTTTTTCCAAAGCCTCATAGGAATCACCGCTCTAGCAGCAGATGATTTTTCTGTTAATGCAAATGCGGGATATGCTATTGATGCGGACTCAGGAAAAGTTTTTTTTAACCAAGATGGCGATACGCCAAAAGGCATCGCTTCGATCACTAAGACGATATCGGCATACCTCGTTTTAGAGGCGATCAAGCAGCAAAAAATCTCTTGGGAGCAAGAAGTCCCGATCTCAGAGTATGCGGAGAAATTAAGCACTGTTCCTGATTTATCCAACGTCCATCTCGTTCGAGGACAAAAGTACACGGTCAGGGATCTTTTTGAATCGATGATCGTTCAATCCGCCAACGCAAGCGCGGTTGCTTTAGCCGAACTGGTTGCGGGCAATGAACATACATTTGTGAATCAGATGCGGGAGCAACTGACAAAATGGGAGATCAAAGACGCAACAATCATCAATGCTTCCGGTTTAAGCAATGTGTATTTAGGCGAACACAAATATCCCGGAACGCAAGAAAATGATGAAAATCTGATGTCTGCTCGTGATGTGGCCATCGTGGCACAGCACTTGATAAAAGACTTCCCTGAAGTATTGGAAGTTTCTAAAATCAAAGAAAAGACCTTCGCCCCAAACACCTCCCAACCAGACGACATGAAAAACTGGAATGTGATGCTGTATGAGGGACCAAATTACAAAGAAGGCGTTGATGGTTTAAAAACCGGAACCACTGATTTAGCTGGCGCCTGCTTTGTGGGGACAATCCAAAAAGATGGTCGTCGTGTGATAACTGTGATCCTGAATGCCTTAGACCAGCCAAATGATGAAAATGCACGTTTTGTTGAGACTGGTAAATTAATGGATTACTGTTTGAACAATTGGAGTCAACAGGATGTGACTGTCGCTGGACAAACACCGAGTGATCAAAAGACTTTGAAGGTTACGGAAGGTAAAGAAAAATCCGTTGCATTAGCCATGGAGAAACCTGTCAATCTGTGGGTAAGAAGTGATATGGACCCGAAACAATTGACGATCAAAACGACCTTGGACCACTCTTTACTAGATAGCAATGCGATCATCGCACCTGTTCATAAAAATGAAAAGATCGGAACGGTCAGCGTCTCGTTAGCGCAAGACAACTTAGGCTATGTCCAGAAAACTGAAGGGGCAACCACCGATCTCGTAACGAAAAATGCAGTAGAAAAAGCAAGTGCTTTTGAATTGATCTGGCAGAGAATTACAAATCTGTTTGCATAAATAAAAGCTTTCGACCGAAGTCGAAAGCTTTTATTTTGCTTTGAAGGGAAAGTATAATTCTACTTCGCCCTCTGGAAAATGCGGCAAATAGTGCTCATGGATGGCGCCAGCCAGTTCCAGCTTCTCTAAAGGGAAGATTTCTCCCAGCATCAAATTCGTCGCGTCCTCAATTTTTTCAGCACTCGCCTTGACCGTGAGGTAACTCATTGGCGGCAATTCCCAGCGTACCCATCCTTCAGGCGCTTCTGCCTCTTTTGGTACTTGGATCCCTGCCAAATATCGTCCCTCTTTTTGCCACGGTTCTAACCACTGCTCGCCGTCGCTCATCAGCCCCCATAATTGCAGGTCTTTCATTTCTTGACCTGCCAGAAGTTCAACGACCTCGTCAAAATGGGTATTCATTTGATCCCACAATAAAGGGACCCACGAAGGACCTTCCTCAGCTAATCCTCGGCCTTCCTTGCCAACTACAAAAAGTGTTGGCAAATCTACACGAGTCACACCTTCAATTTCCATCTGCAGCACTCCTTTACCTCAATTCTACTAATCTTCTCCAAGAAAACCAACTAATAGTTCTTCACTGCGCATTTTTGCTTTTCTTTGATATACTTGGTCATGGCATCAATCATTAATCGAAAAAAAATGAAAGAAGTGATGGGATGAATATACAACGAGATTTAATTGCTATGGCAATTTATTTTATCGTTTTAATGGGTTTGATGATTCGCTTTAAGGGGAAAAAATTCCACTATTTTTCACGTTGGACAGGGATTTTTCTGGTCTTATATTTTTGCATATTGGAGATTCAAAATAAAAGCTTCTTTATTTTGATTCCGCTATTTTTTCTTTTATTCTTTTGCTATTTTTATTTCAAAGAAAAAAGCCGGTTACGAAATGGCTGGCTGCTGAATCTGACATTGATCAGCTTCATGGGGTATGTAACCCTTATGACTATCACTTCCAGTTCATTGATCGGCGCTGGAATCTTGGGTATTTTGGCAGTATTGTTTTTATTTGCCGTAGCCTTTGGATTATACGCAGCAATCATTTTCCTGATCGGCAACAGCTTCGTCGTCTTGCGTCACGAATCTCGCAAGCTGCCCAATTTGTTAACCTTGATATTAGGCTTGGCGATCATTGCTTTGATTCTTTTACAGACGGTTGGCCCTCGAATCTTACCGAATTGGTCTGTGATTTTATTAGCCATTCCAACAACGATCGCCTTTTATTTTTTCGTTGTCTTTTGGAATTTCCTGTCGATCTCTCTTCTTTATCAATTTAACCAGCCAAAATACAACCAAGACTACTTGATCGTATTGGGTGCTGGATTGATCAATGGAGAAAAAGTAACACCTCTCTTAGCCAATCGAATCAACCGCGCCATTCAGTTTTATCACGAACAAAGCAAAGAAACGTTATCTCCGCCTCAGCTCTTGATGTCTGGCGGTCAAGGACACGATGAAAAGGTTCCTGAGTCGCAGGCAATGAGAGAATATGCCTTGGAACAAGGCATTCCTGACGAGGATATCCTCATGGAAGCACAATCGACGAACACACTTGAAAACATGCGGTTCAGTAAAGAAATCATGGATCGTGAGAAACCCTCCGGCTACCATGCGATCTTCGTTTCAAATAACTATCACATCTTCAGAGCAGGCATGTACGCAGAAGACGTTGGTTTAAAAATTGACGGTATAGGGTCAAAAACAGCCCGCTATTATTTGCCGAATGCTTTCTTAAGAGAATTTATAGCAGTCGCTGTTATGAATAAACGCTTGCATTTGATTGTTTGCGGAATCATTGCTTTAAGCTGCATCGCTTTAGCGATATTCAATTACTTTTTTATAATATAAGCAAAAAGAAGGAATACCCCACATGCGGGCATTCCTTCTTTTTTTAATCTGCTCGTAAAGCGATCGCAGCGTCTTTTTTCGCTGCCATTCTTGCTGGAATATGTCCACCGATCATTGTCAGTACAGTTGAAACAACAATCAAAATTACGCCATGGACAGGATTCAATTGTGCGACATCCTTTAATTCAGTCATGTTGTACAAAATCGCATTGATTGGGAAGGTCGCGAGGTATGCAATGAGCACACCCAATGTTCCCGAGGCGATCCCTAAGATACATGTTTCTGCATCGAATACGCGTGTGATATCTCTTTTTCTAGCCCCTAAAGCTTTCAAGACACCAATTTCTTTTGTCCGTTCAATTACAGAAGTGTAGGTAATGATACCGATCATGATCATACTTGTTACTAATGAGATCCCAGCAAATGCGACTAATACATAGGTGATCGCATCCATCAGGCCACCAGTCAACTCAGTCATCGTACCAGCTAAGTCTGTGTAAATGATCTTGTCTTCTTTTTTCTTTCCTTTGTTGTAATCATCTAAATAACTCAAAATTTGTTCTTTGTCTTTGTAATTATTCGGATAGATCATGATACTGCTTGGAATACTGTTTCCGCCTAAATAAGCGATCGTGCTTTCCTTCGTCGTATCATCCAAGGCTTCATTGGTCATCACATTCGTATTTGTATCCTTTTGCGCTTGAACAATCTCAGAGTTCTCGTTGTCTTTTACAATTTTTGATGTCAACTCGTTGCTGTAGGCGATGCCTGGTGCTAAAAGATTCATCGTGGAAGATTGTTTTACACGTAAAATCCCTGAGATTTTTAATGTATCGTTGTTTGCGTTGTTATACATGGCTTGATAGTCATTATTTGGAATAAAGTTTCCTGTAGGTACTTTCGAATAATATTCATTGTTGTTGATCAGTTTAAATTCCGTTCCGACGATTTTGTCGAAGTCGATCTTTTCACCGTCTTTGACATCGAATCCGAGATTTTTCAATGAATTGATGTTGGTACTATTGTTCGCGTCTACGATCAATACCACGTCTGTCGTAGCCTTTGGATATGCACCGGAGAGTAATTTGTAATTATCTTCTAAGAAATTCCCTGAACTTTTGTCTAACTGTGTTGGGAATGAAGAGACGCCCATCCCAGTCATGCTGGACATTGCACTCATCATAGAAGGGCCGCTGTCTGGCGCTTCATTGGATAATTTAACCGGCTTCACATCGCCGTTCACGTCACGCAACAGGTTCATCCCCACTACGCGTGTAAAACCGATGTTGTTGCTTAACTTGGGATCGATATTGTTGATATAATCCACGTACTCTTGGTTGATGTTATTTGTATGCTGTGCACGATCTTCGTCACTGATTTTGGCAACGATATTGTTTTCATTTCCCTTACTTGAACCACTCGCTTTGTCTGACCCTAACGCCTGGTTTCGATTGGTCGTTTGATCGGTCGTGGTTTTAGAAATCGTAATCGGGTATTTCGCCATCGTCTCTGCTTGTGTGCTGTCGATTTGCTTTTGGAATCCGCTTGATAAGGAGAGAACGATCCCGATACTGATGATCCCGATACTTGAGGCAAAGGCTGTTAAGAAGGTCCGTCCCTTTTTAGTCTTCAAGTTGTTAAAGGAAAGTTTCAATGCTGTTACAAATTTCATCTTTGTCCGTTTTAATTGAAATTCCTCGCCCTTTTTTCCTTCGATATGGGGGTGGGAATCATCCATAATACGGCCGTCTGAGAATTTAATCGTACGGTCGGCATACTTAGTGGCTAATTCTGGGTTGTGAGTCACCATGATGACTAATTTTTCCTTCGACAGCTCTTGGATCAAATTCATGATCTGAACACTGGTCTCTGTGTCCAAAGCCCCTGTTGGCTCATCACAGAGTAAGATGTCAGGATCATTTGCCAAGGCACGAGCAATGGCTACTCGCTGCATTTGTCCGCCGGATAACTGGTTGGGCTTCTTATGCATATGCTCTGCTAAGCCAACTCGCGTAAGTGCATCCTCAGCACGTTGTTGCTTTTCTTCCTTCGAAACACCACTCAAGGTCATCCCAAGTTCGACATTGTCAATGATCCCTAAATGACTGATCAAGTTGTAGCTTTGAAAAACAAATCCGATAGAATTGTTTCGATAGGCATCCCAATCGGCGTCTTTAAACGTCTTCGTAGATGTGCCATCGATCACCATATCCCCGGAATCATAGTTGTCCAATCCGCCGATCACATTCAGCATCGTTGTTTTCCCAGAACCGCTGGCACCTAAAATAGCAACAAATTCTTGTCGACGAAATGCGACAGATACACCATCTAATGCTTTGGTCGTCGTATCTCCCACATGGTAATATTTTTTTATATCTTTTAATTCTAACATTGTGTCACCCTTTTCTCTTAGTTTACTTTGCCAAGATACCATGGCATTATTAACTCAAAATGAACAAAAATTCATAGTAGGTTCACAGTGATTTGCTACTATTATTAAGCAAAAAGGAGGCCAACGCAAATGAATCGAATACTTATTGTTGAAGATGATGAAAACTTATCAATCCTTTATCAATCTGCTTTAAAAAATGAACGCTTCGAAGTCTTCCGAGCGATGAACGGCATCGAGGCTTTAGCTATTTTAGATAAACAGTTTATTGACCTGATTATCAGCGACATCATGATGCCTGACATGGATGGGTATGAATTGGCTGAAAGCTTGAGGGATGCAGGCTATGATCTCCCTATTTTATTTATTACTGCCAAGGATTCTTTCGAAGATAAAAAACGTGGATTCACGATCGGTGTAGATGATTACATGGTGAAGCCCATCGACGTGAACGAAATGCTGCTGCGTGTCGACGCGCTTCTGCGCCGGGCGCAAATCGTCCACACAAAAGAATTGATCGTAGGGAATACACGATTGGATCAAGAAACCTATCAAATCAAAACTTCCCATCAAACGGAAACCCTGCCGCAAAAAGAATTTTTGCTGCTGTATAAATTGCTGGCCTATCCAAATAAAATTTTTACACGCCAACAATTGATGGATGAGATCTGGGGACTAGACTCCGACACGGACGAGCGCACCATCGATGTCCATATCAAACGCTTGCGAACACGACTGGAAAACAATCCTGATTTTTCGATCGAGACCATTCGCGGCTTGGGCTATAAGGTGGTCATCCATTCATGAGAAAAAAACTATTCCCCCAGTTATGGATGTATTTCGCTGCCATCACTTTTTTATTGATGGTCGTTGTGTTAGCTGTCTTCGTCGGCCTGCTTGTCATGATCAATCACTTTCAATTATTGGCACCTGAACGAGAAGGGCATTTATTTCCCTTTTATTTCATCATCTTTTTAAGTTTGGTCATTGGTGCTGCCCTCTCGTTTTTTGTTGGCAAACGAATTCTTCAGCCGATCGGAGACCTTCGCCAAGCGATGAGCAATGTCTCTCAAGGCGATTTCGATGTCCAATTAGAGGAAAAGCAGCATGTGGAAGATGTACGGGAGCTTTATCATGATTTCAATGTCATGGTGAAGGAGTTGAGCAGTATTGAGACGCTGAGAAATGATTTCGTTTCAACAGTGTCCCATGAATTTAAAACACCTATCGCTACGATCAAAGGCTATGTCCAGTTGCTTCAAAAAAACACCTTAACAATAGAAGAACGAAAAAATTATTTAGAACGAATGCTGGACGGCACGCAACAATTGACTCACCTGACAGACAATGTTTTGAAGTTGAGCAAATTAGAGAATCAAGGACTAGGCTTAGACTTTCAAACGTTTCGTTTAGATGAGCAAATCCGCGAAGTGATTCTATTCTTGCAGCCAAAATGGGAGCAGCTCAATTTGACACTCGATCTAGACCTTCCCCGTACGGATTATGAAGGCAACGAAGAATTTCTTTATCAAGTCTGGCTAAATCTAATGGACAATGCCATCAAATACAGCCCTAGAAACAGCAAGATCCATGTCCACCTGAAAAATGAGTCTGACGGTCAAACGATCACTATCCGTGATGAAGGGATCGGCATGACTGAAGACGTTGCGGACCGTATCTTCGACAAGTTCTATCAAAGCGATACCAGCCGCAAGACGAAGGGAAACGGCCTAGGCCTGGCGCTTGCAAAACAAATCATTGAACTACATCATGGAACGATCAAAGTCAACAGTTCCCCGAACAAAGGCAGCAACTTTAAACTATTTTTGCCAAACGACTTAAAAAATTCATAATTAATTGAAGGAAAGAACCGATTCATTCATCTTTAGTTAATATTTCTTTTGTAAGCTATGAGTAGCTCAAAGAAAGGATGACTGACAAGATGAAGAAGCAAAAAGTTACTAAATCCGTGTACTTTGTTGAAGAAACGCAGAATATCGAAGGCGCGTATGTAGAAGTCAACACACTTTTTGTCGCTGATAATCAAGAACAAGCTACCGCGTTCTATGAAAAATTAGTCAAAGAACAGCCGAAGAAATCATTTGGTCTTTTATTGAACGAGTATATCATCAATGCAGACGGCGGCTTTTTCCGTAATTTATTGCAATCATGGAAAAATCTCCCCTCTGAATTTTATCGTAAAATGCAGATTCTAACGTATCGGCCCATTGCCGAATATCAAAATTAAAAAAGAGGGACATTTCCATTCGGAAATGTCCCTCTTGCTTACATCATTGAAAGTAAAAAAACCGCGGCTAATCCGGTAATCACTGAGATTGCCATTGAGCGCGTCTTATACGCGACACCAGCAACCAAGAACATCGCGATTATCCGCACGTTGCCGATCAATTCGAACTGGTTATTGCTGATAAATACGTCCTTAAATACCAAAGCCGCAAACAATGAGATCGGTACATATTTCATCCAATCACTGAACCATTGCGGAACTTGACGCTGCGAAAAATACAGCATCGGAAAAAGTCTGGGTAGATAAGAAGCACCAAACAGACAAAGGATCAATAGTAATAAAGAAGTATTACTCATGATGAACCTCCCCGCCCGTCAGGTCGTAATGATCCGGTCCGTCATTATTCGTGTTGGCTGTCTTTCGAATACGCTCGATCAAGTAACCCGTAAAGGAAGCTAACAACGTAGCCAAGATCAGGCCAAACGTATTTTTGAATACTAGCATGAAAACAATAGCTAACCCGCCGGACAACAACCCGGTAGCCAGTAGAAGACCATTGCTCAACTGCATCATGAACATAAAGATGAACATTGCCGTCAAAGCAAAATGAACCAATTCGGTATCTACATGGATCACGGAACCAAAAATCGTTCCCACCACTGTACTGGCTGTCCAAGAAGCCATCGAAAACCAATTGACGTATAACGCTTTCTTACGATTCCACTCTGGATCGGTCGAATATTTTAAATAGTTGACTGCATAATTTTCATCATTCATTGACTGTGAGAACAGTGCAATAAAGGATCTTTTTTCTTTTTTAAAAAATTGCGATAAACTGGAACCCAATAACGCATAGCGCAGTTCCAAGAAGAAAACCATTAAGATGGTGGACACAAATGATGCGTGTACACTGATCATAGAGACGACTAAAAATTGTGCGCCTCCTGAAAAAACAAGCATCGAAAGCAAGGCCGTTAAAAAGATGTTAAATCCCGCTTTTTGCAGAAGCATTCCGCAAGCTAAGCCAACAGGAATGTAACTAAAACAAAGCGGCATCGCCGCGTATAACGCCTCTAACCATGGTGTCCTTTTTTTTACAGGCATGGTATGTTCTCAATTCCCCTCATGTTCACAGATAAAAAGCATTTTCATTCTAACATATTCTATCGAAAAAGATAGCACTCCATGACCATCTTACTCCTATCGGTTATTTCCTTCAATTATTCGTAAAAACCCGCTGTCTTCAGTTCATTCCACTGTCTTTTTTTGAAAAACAAACCTTAGACCGAATTATTCATTTTAAAAAAATGAAATCATCTGCTTTTACTAGATAAAAAGAGGAAAGTTTTAAATTTTTCTTATGAAAACTTCATGTAGGTTTTCAGCTATTTCTGCGTATCAGGCCTTTCTTTTCCTTTGTTCGAGGAATCTCGCTTATCACTACGCTAGATTTTCCACAAGACCCACTAATCTTCAACGGAGCAGTTTCTCAGCTATCTAACGCAGCGACGAAAGATGATTAACGATTTTCTGAAAAAATGTGGTAAGATAGTCAGCGAAAAGAGTTGAATAGTAGATGAATAATAGTTTTCATGAGAATCGTTCTGTGGGCTTGCTGCTGACTTTTATTGGCGGTATGGTTGATAGTTACACCTATATCCGATACGAAGCGTTCGCCTCTGCTCAGACAGGGAATTTAATTTTGGCGATTATTCAGGCGTATGAACGACAATGGAACATGGTTGGGAAAAAACTGCTTTCCACCCTATTCTTTTTTATTGGTATCCTTTTGGCTAAATTTATGATTGATTATTTTAGAAGAAAAGAACTTCATTTCTGGCGATTGTTCTTGCTGTATTTTGAAGCACTGGTATTTTTCGTCATCAGCTTGTCCTTCTTGCAGCCGCATCCAGCGGTGATCACTGTTATGATCGCATTTACCGCTGCAATCCAATGGATCTCTTTTGATAAAATCAATGGCCTTACTTATACAAATTTATTTACTACAGGCAATCTAAAAGGAGTCGCAACCAATCTTTATGATTATCTGAGTACGAAGGATCAAGGCGCCAAGACGCGGTTCATCCATTTTCTTCTAGTGGTCACAGCATTTATCACCGGAGCGATCGTTTCCGTCTTTTCATACCGCACCTTTGGGACAAATGCCGTTTTGATCATCGCCGGACTATTTCTATATTTAGCGATATCCGAGACCCTCATGGTTTGGCGCTTCCAAAGAGACACGAACATCATGCAAAAAAAATAAACAGCCAAAAGGAGTATGACGACGAAGTCATACTCCTTTTTCCTGCTTAGTCAGCGGTTATAGCAACGTGTCCCGCCAGACTAACGATCCACACTCGTCACTTCTTCAAAGCTATTACCTGACAAAATCAACCTCGATCTCTCCATTACTGGTTCTGACCTCTAGTTCTTTCGATCCGCTGTCTCGATTATCTAGATTAGTTGAAGCATTGCTCGTTTTAGAAATAATTGAAAATTCTTCTTTTTTCCCAACTACCGTCC
Source organism: Enterococcus sp. AZ048 (assembly GCF_051715125.1). NCBI lineage: Bacteria > Bacillati > Bacillota > Bacilli > Lactobacillales > Enterococcaceae > Enterococcus > Enterococcus sp. AZ048. The sequence goes on from NZ_JBIOTD010000001.1 coordinate 2,245,478, forward strand.
CTTCTACTCTTGCGTTGCTGGTTTGAATATCTAGTGACTTAGCGGGGTCTAATTCCTTCAGATCGACCTTTCCATTAGACGTTTGGAACTCTCCTTCATCAAACTTCAGCTCTTCAAGAACTATTTTGCTGTTGCTTGTTTCAAAAGATCCTTCGTTGAAATTCATTCTCTTCAGTTCTAATTTTCCGTTATTTGTCTCAACATCCGCAGAGCGAGCATCGATTTCAGAGAGCGACACCTTGCCGTTAGTAGTTTCCATATCTAGCGTGTGGAGATCCAGATTTTCAGCTGAAATCCCCGCGTTTGATGTTTCAATCTCCAGTTCTTTCAATTGATTTTTCGGAACTTCGATAGTCATCTTTGAATTGCGCTCACCAAAGTTAAAGATACTAAAATTGACGCCGATCGTTTTTCTTCGTTCGACATCCAATGCGCCATTGCTCTCTTTTATTTTGTACTTGACCCCTCTGCTGTTCGTGTAGTTTATTTTCGTTTGATTTCCAGACACACCAACAACAGTAATTGGCATACTGCGGTCCTCTACATTCAACTGTTTGACCGTCTTCGTCGTCGTGAAATCCTCAGTACTCATACGATTATGATAAAACATACTACTGATACTTACTAAAGCTGCACCCACCAAAATCAACCCGATAATGATCTTTTTCATTTTTTATACCCCTCACTTGTGCTTTCTTATCCTCATGATAAAGAATTTCCCATTCGTTTACATGGGACAAAAGACTGATTCTTCTTTTATTTGTTTCGATAAAACCCTGCTTTGATCTCGATGAAATCTTGGAACAATTGAAAAAGCTGAAAAAGCATCGCCCGTTCTTCAAAGGCTTGGCGGCTCTCCGGTAATTTCTTTTGCTGGTAACGTTGATCTGCTTCATCGATTTTTTCTAGGATCGCTGCACCGTCATTGTCTTCAGCCAGCGTCTGGGCAGTAAACTCGAACAACTCCCGCAGCTCCTGGACGTCTTCTGCTGCCGCATCCAATCGATTCAAGATTTGCAGCATATCTGAGAGAACCTTTAATTGAAGTCGCCGCATGGCAAAATACTCAAAATAATAGCTGTTTCCAGAAAAAAAGTGATTTTCTTCAAATTCTTGCGCACGTTCTTGTGCCTGACGAACAAACCCTCGCAGCGACAAACACTCTTGCCGCAGCAGTTCTTCTTTTGCTGGCTGATTGAGGTACGCGGACATCTTCTCCAGCATCCGTTTCAGCGATACTTCCACCACAACCTGGTCTTCCTGGATTTTTTTCTCTGTATTGGGCATGTAGAGATTTGCAGCCAGTGCGCAGCTGACGCCGATGATCATCAGCAAGTATTCATTGATGATCAGACTGACAGGCATTTCCCCCGCTGCAAGGTAATGGGTTATCAAAACGGAGCTGACCGCTATGCCTTCTGACAACCCTAAGCGGATCGACAGCGGAATAAATACCAACAGATATAAGCCAAAAGTAATCGGATGAAATCCTAAAATCAAAAAACAAGCAGCAGCGATCGCTGTGGCAAGCGTCAAAGAAAACAAGCGATTCAACGCAGTTTTTGCGGTAGATCGCTTGGTATTCGTAACGGTCAAGATGGTTATGATCGCCGCCGAAGACGCGGACTCAAGATTTATTCCCGTTGCTAATAACAGCGCAACGGGAGCCGCCACTGCTGTTTTGATAGTACGTAACCCTATTTTCATCTGCTGCTCCTAACTGTACTTTCATTATGAACGATCGAATCGGTTCGTAAATTAAGCTTACACTAAAGTGGCTTCGGAAAAAAGTCGCAAGTTCATTGATTATCTTGTATAGTAAATACGATGTAAAAATCGCTTTGGCTACTTCTAAAGAAAATACCTCAGATAAGGAGTGGAACTATGGAAAGCTGGCTATTTTTAGGTGTCATTTTATTGATTGCAGTTGTTGCGAAAAATCAAAGTTTAGTGGTTGCGACTCTTGCGATTTTAGTTTTAAAAGGAATCCCTCACTCAGAAAAATTCTTATCCATTTTAAATAAGCAAGGAATTAATTGGGGGGTCACATTAATTTCCGCAACGATCTTAGTTCCGATTGCGACGGGAGATATCGTTTTAAAAGATCTGCTCAACACCCTAAAATCCCCTTTAGGCTGGATCGCGACGATCTGCGGTGTTTTGGTGGCTGTCCTTTCTTCAAAAGGTGTCGGGTTGATCAACCAGTCCCCTGAAGTGACAGTTGCCTTAGTTTTCGGCACGATCATGGGCGTCGTATTCCTAAAGGGAATCGCTGCAGGGCCTGTTATCGCTGCGGGTATTACCTATTGCATCATGCAACTGATCCAAGTCGTCACAAATCATTGACTGCCCTCCCCCTGACTATCTTCGGAGATTCAGGGGTATTTGTATATCCGAAACATCTCTTGTAAGATAGGATTAATAGATTTATACACTGCTGATCAGAGGGGGTGCCCGCATTGAGAGAAAAATCTAGAGCTGCACGATTGCGCCAAATCGTAAAAATCATCAATCGCTATAGTGTGGTCAAAAATATTACCCAGCAAAAGAATCCTGAAGAGGTGCGGAAAGCCTTTGAGGAATTGGGGCCAACATTTATCAAGGTTGGTCAAATGATGTCTGTTCGGACGGATATTTTTACGCTGGATTTCACGAAAGAGCTGCGGAAGCTGCAAGACGGTGTAAAAACGGATGATTTTGATTTAGTAAAGGCACTTGTCGAAAAAGAGCTCGACCTTCCGCTGACAGAAATCTTTGAACAGTTTGATGAACGCCCCTTCGCTTCTGCTTCCATTGCCCAAGCCCATCATGCTTCTTTGAAAAACGGACAAAAAGTCGTTGTAAAGGTCCAGCATCCTGGAATCGCTTCTGAGATCGAATTGGATCTGTCCCTCTTTGAAAAAGCCATACCGATCGCTAACTGGGTCCCCGAAAGCAAAGTGATCGACTTGAAAAGTATTTTGAGGGAAATTCGCGGCTCTCTGCAAAATGAACTGGACTTTCAAAAGGAACGAAAGTTGGCGGAAGAATTCTATCAGTTGAATAATGGCTGGAAAGAAATTCGAGTGCCAAAAATGGAACCTGCTTATTCCACAAAAAAAATCATCGTAATGGAAATGATGCCCGGCACGAATTTACGAGAACTGATCAATGCGGAAGACGAAAAAATCGTACAAGAAGAACTGACCTATAAGGAATTAAAAAAAACTGTCAGTGAATTATTGATCGAACACTTTATGAAAGAGGTCTTTGAGGATGGGTTCTTCCATGCCGACCCTCATCCAGGCAACCTTTTGTTGCAGGTGATGAGCAAGGAAGAAAATCAAAAGGACCAGCAGCTAAAGACGAGAAAGCATCAAGGAACGGTCGGTCGCACCCCCTATGAGATCCAATTTACCAGAAATGAAAAACTTCGGCCCTTCCGCTTAAATGTGATCGATTTTGGGATGATGGGAACGATCAATCGCGAGATGCAAGCGAAGATGAGCAATACGATCATCGCCATCTACAGCAAGGACAATCAGCGAATCACAAATGCTGTCCATGCGATCTGCAAACAAGTCGGGCCTTTTGATGAGGAAAAGTTCACCTATGAGCTGGATGACTTCCTGAACCGCTATCTGAATTTGCCTGTGAAAGAGATCGATCTGCAAAAAGTCTTCTCGCAAGTCGTCATCATTTGTCACGACAACAACCTTCAAATCGATGATTCCGTGACGATGTTGATCAAAGCCTTCGGTACCCTCGAAGGCGTGATCGAAGACCTCAACCCTGATTTATCTCTATTTGAAGTCGTCGCTCCTTTCGCCCAAAAATATTTTATTCAACAATTGGACCTGAAAGATGAACTACAAGAAACGGTTCTAGATTATTTGTCCTCATTAAAAGCCTTGCCCAAACTTCCTAGTCATGCGTTGACTGCGATTGATACGTTGGCCAAAGGAAAAGGAAAACTGAATCTTGAGCTAAAAAATCAGCGTAACCTATTAGAACGAGCCGAAGCGATGGTCAATCGCCTCGTGATCGGTTTGATCCTTTCTGCATTGGTCATCGGTTCATCCATTCTTGTTCAGACCTCTTCTGGAGGCGACACGCTGATTTCTGATCTGGGGATTTTTGGGTACTCTGTGGCAGCCCTGTCGATCCTGTTTTTAGTTATTGAAAGTTTGTATCGCCGTTATCGAAAATGGAAAGAACGCTAAATAAATCCTTTAAGAAGTGGGCAGAATTCTTGTCACACTTCTTTTTTTTACACAAAAGGAACGCTCCATCATTTTTTTCTTAACCGATAAAAAAAATGAAAAATTGTGTAATTTGTTATTATTCATTCATTCATATTGGTTTATTCTACTGGAAAAAGAATCTTTTACCGCTGCCGTGAGCAAATCTTTTTACTTAAAAGGGTTATCATTTTATTATTTTAGTGTAAACAATTTAAAAATATTGAAGTGAGGAGGTGCGGTATGAGTAAGGTTCTCAAAACCATCTTAATTATTATCTCTCTGGTTTTACTTTCTGTTTTTCTATCCGTTGCAGCAATTTATTACTTTATCGCTTCAAATCCGTTAGACTTCAGCTCATTGCAACAATTCGTTTTAACGAATCAGTACGCTCAGATCTATTTATTCTGGGTAGCAGCAGCTTTAGCCATTGTGACGGTCATCGGTATTTTTGTCATTCTTTTCTATCCAAAGAGAGTCACCAAGTTCAACTTAAAAGAAGATCGTGGACAATTAGCTTTGGATAAGCGGGCAATTGAGGGATATGTTCGGACAAGTATCAAACAGGAAGACTTTATGGACAGTCCCAAAGTCAACGTATCAGCAACAAAAAATAAGATCAGAGTGCACGTTCGTGGGCAGTTGAAGAAAACGTCTGGCTTAGTAGGTAAAACAGATCTCTGGGCTCAGAATGTTGAAACAATGCTTCATGGGTTATTAGGCCCTGAAGAAAAAGTTTCAATTAAAGTTAAAATTCAAGCGCTTGAACCAACACCCGTTGAAACAACAGTGACTCGGCCGCGAGTAGAATAGGAGGAACAGCCATGCAAGAATTTTTGACACGAGACAAATTGCCTGTGATCTTTGGTATCCTCGGTTTTATCTTAGCGGTGCTCTTCTTTACCATCGGCTTTTTTAAAACGATCTTACTTATTGTGATCACGGTCATCGGTGTAGCTCTCGGTACGTATTTAAAGAACAATCATATTTTAGACGACTATTTAAAGAAATAAGGTCGCACCACACAATCAAAATTGGATAAGCTTTTTCTTTTTGAAAAAGTTCATACATCACTAAACCTAGGAGGAGAAAACAATGGAAAACACAACAATCAAATCAACAGAACCAAAAAAAGAGGTCAAAGGTGAATTAACTTATGAAGACAAAGTAATTCAAAAAATCATTGGTATTGCTTTGGAAAACGTAGACGGACTATTGACCGTAGACGGCGGCTTCTTCTCTAACATCAAAGACAAATTAGTAAACAGCGACGATGTTACTTCTGGTATCAGTACTGAAGTTGGTAAAAAACAAGTTGCTGTTGACATGGATATCGTTGCTGAATACGGCAAGGACATTGACGACATTTACGAACAAATGAAAACATTGATTTCTGAACAAGTCGACAAAATGACTCATTTAGACGTCATCGAAGTAAACGTGAACGTTGTAGACATCAAAACTCGTGAAGAGTATGAAGAAGACAGCGAAACAGTTCAAGATAAAGTAACAAGCGCTGCTCAAACAACTGGTAAATTCGCATCGAAACAAACTAACCGTGCGAAAAGTGCCATTGGCAACCAAACAGACAAAATCAGCGACAACTTAGAATCTGAACCACGCGTCCAATAAACTACTCTTCCCCATCGACTAGCCGAACCTGGCTAGTCTTTTTTGTGAGTTCTACTTCCTGCTTTAGCAGGTTAGTAGAATCGTAGGCGTGGGGATTTGCTTACCATTTTTCGCTTCTTTAAAAATGGGTTCCTTATTTGGAACTAGCTGCGCGTTCTTCTTCCTGCTTTTGCAGGTTAGTAGAATCGTAGACGGCGTGACCTGCTTGCCTTTTTTTCGCTTTTTGAAAAATGGTTCCCTTGTTTGGAACTAGCTGCGCGTTCTTCTTCCTGCTTTTGCAGGTTAGTAGAATCGTAGGCGTGGGGACTTATCAGATTTTAGTCCTAATCGCGCTAGACAATCCGTTACCTTTCCTCTTCATAAACAACCCCCCCGCCAAGACGAAAAGTGTCTTTGCGGGGGGTTGTTTATATTTCTTGATAGCTTAAAAAGTCGCCGTAGGTCTCTGCTGCTTTCGTGCCTTTGATGATGGCTTGACGAACTGCTTCAACGGCTAAAATCGAGACTGCTTCGAAGCTTGCCTGTATTTGATTTGCGCCTAGCACAAACAATGTATCGCCATCATAGGTAGTATGGGAGGGTCGAATGGCACGAGCGATCCCATTATGGCTGAGGTCAGCCAATTTATTCATTTTCGCTTTAGGGAACGTCGCATTCGTCATCACACAGCCGATGACCGTATTTCCATCAAATAAGGCCTCTTCCTTTTGATAATAGTCGAGAAATAATTCTTCCGAAAAGCCAATTTTACTTTCGCCAGGTTTTCTTGCCCCAGCGATTATCTTGCCGACGTCTTCATCGAACACGTCTCCTACCGCATTGACTGCGATCACAGCGGTTACCCATAACTTGTCGTGACGCATCGTATGAATTCCGATACCGCCCTTCATGGCGTTTTGTACGCCATTGACCGTTCCAACACTGCAGCCGGTGCCCGCACCATGGTTGCCTGCTTGAAAGAGCTGACCGTTAAATGCTTCTTCACAGGCTTTACGTCCCGCTTGATAATCTGGGCGAACATCCGAACGACCGATCCGAAGATCAAAAAGACTCGCGCCAACAACATTGGGAACATAGGTGATCCCCATGTCTCGTCCGATTTTATTTTCTTCTAAAAAATCCACGACGCCCGCATTTGCTGCCAACCCAAAAGCACTGCCGCCAGATAAGGTGACACCATGAACGAACTTCCGATTGTTTTCAGACTTTAGTGCATCTGTATCTCGTGTATTTGGCGAACCGCCACGAACAGAAACGCCCCCGGTTACCCCGTCTTCGCACAGAATCACGGTACAGCCGGTCATCGCTGCCGTATCAGTATATTGTCCAATCCGAAAAAACTCTTGATATGCTTCCATCCGATCCCTCCACTTATTTTCTCTAGTGTAGCGTATTCTTAGAGGCAGCTCAATTCCAGTTCGTCTTTAAATAAAAAAAGCCATTTAAAAAATGACTTTTCATAACAGCTTCTATTACAAACGATTGATCACTTCGTCCACATTTTTGATCGTCACAGAGATCGTTCCATCTGGATTGTTGATAAATTCAATCAGCTCGGGGTTGCGGTACACGTCTAACGGTACGATCAATTCAATGCCGTTGGAGAGCTTCAACTTTTGTTTGCCGTATTTTTTTTCTGTGATTTCGCGTACTTCTCTTAAAAGCGGGGCCTGATCTACATATCCTTTTTCCACCACTTCTTCTTGGAAGGCCATTTGTGCGGAAACATTGTCTTTGAATACTTTCTGTGCAACGACCTTTGCATCGATCTGGCCGCTTTCTTCTACAATATCGTAGACAGCTTCCTTTACATCCGCGATCACGTCGTGCTTTTGATTTTCAAATTTTTCACCGATTTTTTCGGCTGCTTTTTTGATCACACGTACATTTTCCTCCAGCGAAGGTGCTGGTCGGCTCTCGATGACCTGCGTAGAAAAATAGAGACGCTTTTCACCAGAAAACGGGTATTTTTTTTCAATCAATTCATAACTCAAATTACTCAAATGAACGACGATGCCTTCATCTGCTTTCTGTGATTTGCTGGATAATAATGCCCGGTGAATGATCAGCTCATTCTTCAACCCTGCCTCATCTGAATCGACGAGATGTGTATACCCTTCATGATAATTCACCTTTAAAAAGGCGAGGTATAATTGTGTGTCCTCTTCATATAACACAACAAAGGCATCTGCACTGGGTGCCTCTTCGCTTTCCTTGTACGCTTCATACCAGCGAGTCACGATTTTTTCACTCGCGGATAAAAAGTCGTGTTCCGACTGCTGACTCAAAAATGCGAAGGTCGAGTCTTCTGCCAATGTGCCTGTTTTTGTCTGAGCGGAGGAGAGTTTTTGAATCTTCTTCGTCAGATAGTCTCGTATATATTCTTTCGTTAAGTCTAATTCACTCTGGCTGTATATCGGATCACCGGATTCGCGATCGACGATATGAAGTGCTGCTTTTTTTAAATAAATATCCATGGATTCCCTGCTTTCTAAAATTATCGACCAAACCATCATACACAGGAAACAGGGAATTTAGCAACTATTCTTTTTCTAAAAGTTCGCCATCCTTCATTTGATAGATCTTGTCGCTCCATGTCGTCATTCGTTCATCGTGGGTCACCATGACGATCGCTTTGTTCCGCTCATGCGCTTCTTTGGCTAAAAGCTTCACGACATCATAAGCATGATCCGAGTCCAGGCTCGCAGTGGGCTCATCTGCTAAGATCAGCTGCGGATCATTGAACAAGGAACGGGCGATGGCGACCCGTTGGCGCTCACCACCAGACAAGGCTTTGGGGTACTTTTCTCGTAATTCCCAAATATCCAGTGATTTTAGTAATTCTTCGATTTTTGCAGCGTTCTTTTCTTTTTCAATTTTTTCTACTAATTGAAACTGTTCTTTGACCTTTAGAAAAGGGATCAGATTGGCACTTTGCAAAATAAAGCCGATTTCTTTGAACCGGGCCTTGGAGCGTTCTTTCTCCTTCATTTTCCCAAAATCTGTGCCATTGATCCGGATCGTCCCTTCTGTCGGTGTCTGCAATCCGCCGGCAATCGTCAAAAAAGTACTTTTCCCAGATCCTGACGGTCCGATCACACTGACAAATTCTCCTTCTTCCACATGAAAATCGATTTTTTTCAAAGCGGTCACTTCTGTATGACCTTCACCAAATATTTTCACGATTTTTTCCATCGTCAATACATCGCTCATTTTATTCTCCTCCAATCGCTGTTACTGGATCGACTTTTGTGACTGTACGCATAGAGAATAATCCTCCGACCATTGCGACTGCGACTAGAATCCCGCTATAGAGTGCCCATTCTTCCCAATGAACGGCAAAGGGCATCGCGATTGGCAAGACCAAACTCGTCAGCACACTCAGACCAACTGCCGCTGCCACGCCGAGTACTCCGACTAAAAAGGCCTGTGCTAAAAGCGAGCGAACCAAATAGCTTGTTGCCACTCCTTGCGCCTTCATGACACCGAAGATCGCGGTCTTTTGCAACGTAATAACGTACATAAAAATACCAATGATCGCTGCAACAACGACAAATAAAAAATAGATCATCGTATTCAACGTTAATTTTTCTGGGGTATAGCCGGGAATATTTTCAATAAATGTTTCCGGAGTCATTTTATCCAATTTCGTTTGGCCTTCTTTGGTATCGATCGAGGTCGTCCCCTTCGTTGCGATCAAACTGATCGGCTCGCTCTCCATTGGTTGAGAACCATACTTCAACGTTTTGAACATGGACGGACTCAGGTAGATCACAGGCGCCAAGGTGTAGGTCGTTTCCTTTGTCACACCAACGATTTTCACCGTCTGATCATTCACCTTGATCTCCTGATGTAATTTGTAGCCTTCGGACAAAAGATTTTCTGATACGATGGCTTCATTTGTATTTTTGTACAAGCGCCCATCTAAAACTTTTGGGACTACAAATGCGTCACTATCTGTGCCGAAGATCGATACATTGGTTTTATCCCCGCCGCTCTTTTTCTCTACAGCCGTAGAATAGATCCCTATTCCTGCCTTTTCTTTCGCTGTCACACGATCCGTATCTTTTGCTTGCAGTTGTGACGCGTTGGCGATTTTATTGCTGTCTTCTGATAAGATAATTGCCGACGCCCCCCAATCATCGATCGCTGTCCGATTGCCGTCTGCTAAGCCATTTGCCAAACCTGACAGCATGAACACCACATATGCAACTAGGATCATAATACCGACGATCAGGACATATCTTAATTTCGCATAACGAATTTCTTTCCAAGCTAAAAACATCTCACTCACCCTTTCTGATGAAAGAATACGCCCAAAGTGACAAAATGTCACCGATTTTGCTTCTGTGCTATACTAATTAAAAAGACACGACTTTTTCCGAGATGAGGTGAGCGCATGCCGAAAAAAACTTTTCTAAATTTATCAGAGGTGCGGCAAGCAGAAATCCGCGATCTATTGGTGACGATTTTTTACGAGAAACCTGTCAGTCAAGTGAAAGTAAGTGACATCGTGGAGGCATTGCAAATGTCGCGAGGGATTTTTTATAAATACTTTGAGGATTTAAACGATGCTTACGATTATTTGATTCATTATTACGCAGGACAGATCCACGGGGAGATCATTGATCACATGACCCAGCAAGAGGGCGATTTCTTTCAAGGGATCGAAAATTTTTTAGTGCTTTACGTGGAGCTGGATCACGCTTCTGCACGTTATCGTCAATTGGTTCTCTTGGCACAAAACAGCTATCTATTTTCCTATCGTCCAGAAACAGACCACGGAATAGACGCGTGGAAAGAGCTTCTAGAACAAAATGATTTCGCGATGCCGACATTGGAGGAGCAAGTAAGTTTTCTCTATTTTTCCATGAAGCTTGTGATCGATTCTTTGACGGATATGTTGGCGAACCATTGGGGAAGAGAAGAATTGCTGCAGGATTTCCGGTATAAAACACACTGGTTGACGAAAGGCATAAAAAGACGCTGAAGCGAGCTTCAGCGTCTTTGTTTTAGTAATACTGATGATTTTTTTCTTGTTGCTGCTGCTTGAGTAATTCCATAAATTCCGCTTTAGCCATTTGCTTGATCGTATCGCTGCCATGCTTGCGAACGGCGAAGGTCCCCTCTGACAATTCTTTGTCCCCGATCACTAAGCTGTAAGGAATTTTTCGCAATTCTGCCTCGCGGATCTTCTTGCCTAGTTTTTCATTTCGCAGATCCTTTTCGACTCGAATTCCTGCGGCATGAAATTCTTGGAACAAGGCTTCAACGCCGGCTTCATGCGGCTGTGCAACATTGATCAGCGCTACTTGTTTCGGTGCTAACCAAAATGGGAACGCGCCTGCATAATGTTCGATCAAAATCCCAAGGAAGCGATCCAATGAACCAAAGACTGCCCGATGGATCATCACGGGTTGTGCTTCTTGGTTCGTTTCATCCACATACGTCAGGTCAAATTTCTCTGGCATCTGGAAATCCAATTGAACCGTGGCACATTGGTGGCTGCGATTCAACGCATCCTTGATGTGGATGTCGATCTTTGGTCCGTAAAAGGCCCCATCGCCTTCATTGATATTGTATTTATACCCAAGATCCGTCAACACTTTTCCAAGTGACGCTTCGGCTTCATCCCACAGTTCGATCTCACCCATAAAGTCATCTGGCCGCGTCGACAGCTCGACTCCGTACTCAAAGCCGAAAATCTTATAGACTTCATCAATGATTTTTAACGCCAAAGCGATCTCTTGCTCGATTTGATCACGTCTTACAAAAATATGAGCGTCATCCTGACAGAAGGTTCGGACACGCAACAGGCCATTCAACGCCCCGCTGAATTCGTGACGGTGGACTTGACCAAATTCCGCCATGCGCATCGGCAGGTCGCGGTAAGACCGCTTGCGATCCTTGTAGATCAAGCAATGTCCCGGACAGTTCATCGGTTTTAAGGCGTAATCCTCATTGGCTACCTTCGTGAAATACATATTATTCTTATAATGATCCCAGTGACCGGAACGCTCCCATAAGCGCTGATTCAAGATCAAAGGCGTTTTGACTTCCTTGTAATCGTATTTTGCTTGCAATTCTCGTAAGAATTTTTGCAGCTCATTCCGAATGGTCAAGCCATTCTCCAAATAAAAAGGCATGCCAGGTGCTTCTTCAGAGAACATAAATAAATCGAGTTCTTTTCCAAGTTTCTGATGGCTGCGTTTTTCCGATTCTTCTAAATAGTCTAAATGCGCCAAGAGCTGTGCTTTTTCAGCAAAGACTACCCCCATGACCCGCTGCAGCATTTCATTTTCCGGATCTCCTTGCCAGTAGGCACCAGAGACCTTTAGCAATGAGAAGTATTCAGCCGTCGCTACTTCCAGCGCCATCGGTTCAAGGAAAAACTCGGTGACATCGCCGAAGGAATACACAAAAACAGGTTGGTCAGCAGGCATTTCAGCCAGCGCAAACAATTTTAACTCGTTGTCTTTAAAGACTTCTTTCGCTTCGGATACGGGTAGAATGGCACTTTCGATCTTAGCATCCGTTTTTAATTTCTTTTTGATGTGGTGCTCCAGATCCTTCAAGATCAGAGCACTTAATGGTTGATCCACTCGCAGATCGACCCAGATCGTCTGATCCTCCCGTTGCGATTTTGCAAAGAGGGCTTCGGGATAGTGCGCCTTGATTGCTTCTTGCAGCAGCAGACTGACTAACTGGCATATTGCCGTAGTTCCTTCTGGAGAGGAGCAATCATAAAAAGCGATCTCCGCATTGTCTTTCACTGGAGTTGATAAGTCAACAAGCTCGCCATCGATACTGCCAATGACTGCACGTTCCATCCATTGATTTTTTATCTCAAACAATGTGGTGTTTTTGGCCACCTTTTGTTTGCTTCCATTTGGTAAAACAATTTCGATTTCTTTTGACATTCAACTCAACTCCGATCCGCTTTTTCAATAACAATTTATAGTGCGTCCCTTTTCTTACTAATTTTAACAAAAGGCGTGAAGGGTTTTCAATAAAAAAACGTCCCTATAAATAGGGACGTGAATAAACGTGTTACCACCCAAGTTCCCGAAAAGTATGGACTCTCCGGCTCATGAGATAGATAACGGCTATCTGCCGGACCGTGTTACGGTCACTCAAAGGGAGTAATCTTGTTTTCGCCATCAGAAGCTCCCAGCCATGGCTTCTTTCTCTGAGGATGTTCTGAAAAAAGATCGTGTCCTTCTCACTGCATTCTACTATTGATTAAAGCATAGGCGTACAAAAAAAGTTTGTCAACGCTTTTCTCTTTTAGAATCATTCATTTGATTTCAGTGCATCGATCATATTGATATGACGCAGACGGAAATGGGTCGCGACCATGACGATCACGGAGAAGAGAATCGTCAATCCGCCGGAAAGAAGGTACGCACCATAACCGATGACCAGTGGGAACGTGATCGTTTCCATCGAAGCCTGATCCAAAATAAATTTGGTCAAAACAATTCCGAGGCCATAGCCAAATAAAATTCCTAAAATCGTAAACACAAAATTCTCACGGAAAATATACGATGTGACCTCACGATCATAAAAGCCTAGTACCTTGATCGTAGACAGTTCTCTGACCCGTTCAGACACATTGATATTGGTTAAATTATATAACACGATGAACGCCAGTAGACCGGATAGAACGACGAAGATCCATACGATCCCGTCAAGATTGCTCATTGATTGTTCCTGTGTCTCAATCTGCGTAGAGATGAATGAGGTATTGGTTACCTGGTCTGAGCGCAGCAAGGTTTCCGACAAGCTTCTTTCTTCCGCCTTTGTCAGCGGTTCATTTTTCAACAAAAAACTATTGGCGGCAAACGCTTTTCCTCGCGCCTGTTGATAATACTCTTTTGAAACATACAAAAAGTTTCCTAAATAATTGTCCGCAATAGCCGCGATCTTCACCTTGAAGGTCTGCTGATCGTCATCATACACGGTCAAGCTATCCCCTTTTTTCAAGTCAAATGATTCTGCCATTTTTTGAGTGATCACCGCACCCTCTTTCGGCAGGGTGAAGGGAGCTCCAGCCTCTTTCAGATGAAGGTAGTCTTTAAATGCTTCACGATTTTCTGGCACCATCATCGTGAGTTTTTGAGTGGCTTGCCCTTTTCGTTTCAATTCGATCGTTTCGTTCAGCGTCGCTAGTTCGCTTTTTACTTTTTTGTTGTCTGATAGAAGCTGTTTCACTTCGTCTTTAGGCGCCTCTTCTTTTAAGGTAACGATCGCATCGTAGTCAATGATGGGGCCAAACTGCTTATCGCCCACCGAGCTCAATGAATCCTTCAGACCAACGCCCGCGACCATCAATGCTGCGCAGCCGGCGATTCCGATCACCGCCATGATCATTCGAGATTTATAGCGAAAAAGATTTCGATAGCTTACTTTTGAGTTAAAGCTCATTCGAGACCAGATTGGCGTGATCCGTTCTAAGAAAATCCGTTTCCCTGGTTTCGGGGCTTTAGGCTGTAATAGCTTCGCGGGTTTTTCATGCAATTCTTTCATTAGAACAAGCAGTGCGGCTCCTAAACTGGCGATCAAAAAGGCGACCGTTGCTTGGATGATCGGGCGCGGCAGATAGAAAACGTCTACGCCTGGGAAATTATACCGATCACTTGAAAGGTCAAAAACCAGACGCGGCAACGTGTGGATACCGACCACACTGCCTAACGCGATCCCGATCGTGGCGGCGGACAGCGCGTAAATAATGTATTTGATGGAAATCTCCGAACGTGAATACCCCAACGCCTTCAATGTCCCGATCTCTCTTCGATTTTCTTCTACCATTCGCGTCATGGTAGTGAAGGTGATCAACGCAGCAATAAAGAAGAAAAATACTGGGAACACATTGGCAATGGCTGCGATCCGTTCAGAAAGGTCGCCGTATTCCTGAAATCCGGGATTATCTGACCGCTGCTCGTAGGAATAGCTCGGTGTCGTCAGTTCAGCCAGCTCTTTTTCACTGTCAGAAATTTTTTGCTGTGCAGAAAGTAATTGCCCGCGATTGTCGCTAAGTTCCTTTTGACGCGTCTCGAGTTCTGCTTGTGCTTGAGCCAGTTGAGGTGTCTCACCGGGCATCATCGCCCGTTGCTGCTCTAGTTGTCCTTTGGCTTGATCCAGTTCCCTTTGACCGGCGTCGAGCCGTTCCAGATTCTCCGCCACTTCTGCTTTGCGCGGAAGCAATTCCTTTTCAGCAGCTGCTTTTATTTCTGCAGCACGTTCTTCTGGACGGTCTGCAAAGAGCGTCTCTACCTTTTCAATGTTTTTATCCATCGTGTTTTCGTAGCTTTTGCCGTAGGTCTCTTTTTCTTGGACATTCGCAAAGGAAACATAGAGTACCGATTTTATAGCACTTGAAAAATTCTTCTCAGGCACGTAGGCAAAAAAATCCACGCTTCCGTTGCCGACATTGGAAAGGCCCCGTTCTTCGGTGCTGACATAAATGGGCGATTGGACAAAGCCGACGATTTTGAACGTTTTTCGTTTTAATTGATCCGGTTGGTCGATCTGATACGTTTGGTTCAACCGGTAGCCTTCTTCTTTGGCCTTTTCGTCCAAAACGATCTCATTTTCCTTTTTCGGCAAATGACCGGACTTTACCTGTAACTGGTTTTGTTTGTTTTCTTCATTATATGAATACAATTTCACCACTTGATTTTTCTTACTATCTGCATAAAAGAGCTGGTGACCACTCTCAACTTTGGCGTCGGGGATCTTTTCTGCCAGCTTGATATCCTCTGCTGTCAAACCGCCCGTAGAAACAATTTGCAGATTTGATAAGTCTTGTTTATCGACATAGCGACTCGCCGAATGATTCAAGATCGGTCCTGTCGCTTTGATTCCTACATATAACAATGTTCCTAATAAAATAATTAAAACGATCGCAATGAAGCGTCCCTTTGAATAAAGGATCTCGCGTAAGCTTGCTTTTAAATAGGTCTTATTTTTCATGTCTGCACTCCCGTTTTTTCATCCCTCTCATTCTAACACAAAACGTTTTCATCTTTGGTGCGTAAAATTCTAAAGGAACACGATAAAAAACGAAGCGCTCATCGACACACGCTTCGTTTTTTATCGTAGGTAGCTTATTGATTAGTTTTTGAATGAGTGGATCGGTGCCGGGATACGACCGCCGCGAGCGATGAAATCTGTCGAACCTGCTTCGTTGACTGCCATAACAGGTGCTCGTCCAAGCAGTCCGCCAAATTCAACCATTTCCCCAATGTTCTTCCCTTTGGCTGGAATGATTCGAACAGCCGTGGTCTTATGATTGATCACACCGATCGCTGCTTCATCAGCGATCATTGCTGCGATCGTACTCGCTGGTGTCTCTCCAGGAATCGCGATCATGTCCAAGCCTACCGAACAAATGGCTGTCATTGCTTCCAGCTTTTCGATCGTCAATGAGCCGTTGTTGACTGCATCGATCATTCCGGCATCCTCTGAAACAGGGATGAAAGCGCCGGATAATCCACCTACGTGATTGCAGGCCATGACGCCGCCTTTTTTCACCGCATCGTTCAATAAGGCTAATGCCGCAGTCGTTCCGTGGGTACCGATTGTTTCTAAGCCCATTTCTTCCAATACGTGAGCAACTGAATCCCCCACGGCCGGTGTCGGTGCTAAAGATAGATCCACGATTCCAAACGGAACCTCTAACCGTTCAGAAGCGATTTTCCCAACCATTTGTCCCATACGCGTAATCTTGAAGGCTGTCTGCTTCACCGTCTCAGCCACCACATCAAAGGATTCACCTTTCACTTTTTCCAAGGCCCGTTTCACCACACCCGGTCCGCTGACCCCAACGTTGATGACGCAATCTGCTTCACCGACGCCATGGAAAGCCCCCGCCATGAAAGGATTGTCTTCTACTGCATTGGCAAAGATCACTAATTTGGCACAGCCTAAGTCAGAAGCTGCTGCTGTTTCTTTGACGATTCGTCCTGTATGGGCAACAGCATCCATGTTGATCCCCGCTCTGGTAGAACCGATATTGACAGAAGCACACACAAAGTCTGTCTCTGCTAATGCTTGAGGAATGGAGTCTATCAAGATTTTATCTCCGTGCTGATAGCCCTTTTCCACTAAAGCAGAGAAGCCCCCCAAAAAGTTCACGCCTACAGCCTTCGCCGCCTTATCCAGCGTCTTCGCAAATTTCACGTAATCTGTATCCGGAGTCGCTGCAGCGATGATCCCGATCGGTGTCACAGAGATCCGCTTGTTGATGATGGGAATCCCGTACTCCGCTTCGATCGCCTCGCCGACTTTCACAAGGTCCTTCGCTTTTGTTGTGATTTTTTGATAAATCCTTTCACAGGCACGATCGCTGTCGCTATCAATACAGTCTAGTAAAGAAATCCCCATAGTGATCGTCCGTATGTCCAGATTTTCTTCTTCGATCATTCGAATCGTTTCCAGTATTTGATTGGTCTCCACAAAGAGCCCTCCTTATAATTTATGCATCGTGTCAAAAATTTCTTGATTTTGAATACTGATTTTCACACCTAATGTTGTCCCTAATTCATGAAGCTGCTCTCGCGCCCCTTCAAAATCTTTTTCAGCATTGGTCAAATCGACTAACATCATCATTGTAAAAAAATCACCCATGATCGTTTGAGACACATCAAGGATATTGATCTTTTGTTCCGCTAATTTTTGACTGACACCCGCGATGATGCCCACCTTGTCTTTCCCAATAACTGTTACTACGCCACGCATATGCATAACTCCCTTCAGATAATTGTTTCTCATTATAGCACAGCGATGACAAAACGATTAGAAATTTATGAATACAATCAGATTTTTTTACCATAATGTTCGTGTTTTACACATTCGCTTCGGACTTCCTATCGAAAGGGTAGGATCGTATGCGTGGGAAGTCCCGGAGATTCGACGCTCTTAGTCAATGATCGATACAATGTATATGCCCGCCGCTTTTCTCCTTTACTTCTATCGGAGGCAGCATTATGCTGATAAAAAAAGGAGGCTTTTTAATGGAACTTTTTGAAACGATGATCCATCATTCATCCGTTCGATCATTTACCGAAGAAACAGTGTCGCAACCGTTGAAGGAACAATTGCTCTTAGCCGCGCAAAGCGCCAGCAGCTCGAATTTTTTACAGGCCCTCTCTATCATTGAGATCACGGACCCTGAGAAAAGAAAAGCGATCGAGGAAATCGCAAATTTTCCTGTCGATAATGGAACTAACGGCAGCTTGTCTATTTTTGTCGCTGATTTGAACAAACACGCCCAGGTTTTAGCCCGTCACAACGACGCTACGGAGCACCTGCGAACGATGGAATCGCTAGTTGTCGCGATTGTTGACGCAACATTGGCGGCACAGTCGATGGCTGTGTATGCGGAATCCGTTGGTTTAGGTATCTGCTATGTAGGAGGCATCCGAAATGCCTTGTTCGATATCAAAGAATTGCTGGAGCTGCCTGAATTGACCTACCCCGTCTTCGGGATGTTCATTGGCTACCCTGCTGCAAAAAACGAGGTCAAGCCCCGGATGCCGATTTCTGCGATGCTTGGAACCAACACGTATCGTACAATGACATCGGAGTTGATCGACGCCTATGATGAAACGATGACTGCTTACTATCAAGCACGTCGGACGAATACGCAGGAAAGCAATTGGTCAGACAAAGTACGCCAACACTTCGGCTCCCCGAGACGCGCGGATACCATGGAGTTCCTAAAAAAACAAGGCTTCGTTTTTTAAACGAAACCTTGTTTTTTACTCTGCTGGAAGGATCGCAAGTGCGCGAACGTTGAATCCGGGAGCGTCTTTGACTTTTGGTACACCGATGGAGATCGCACCGCCAACTGGAGGAAGCTCTGTCAGACGGTTCAACACTTCGACTTGGAACTTGTCCTGTTTCAGCCAATAAAGCTCACCGATCAGGCCGCCATTCTTTTTGCAGTCCATCGCGGAATCCGTATCCAATGTTTCATGCCCGATCGCCGTTACTTGCCGTTCTTCGTGCAAGAATTTCAGCGCGTCCAATGACCAGCCCGGCGTATGTGCCTGCCCCTCCGAATCTAGATTGTAAAAGGCGTCGACCTTTTTCCAACGCTTCGACCAGCCGCTGGCAAAAGCGACAAAGCTTTCTGCTGGAATCTTTCCAAAGGCGGCTTCAAAGGAAAGGATATCTTCAACTGTCAAAGAATAATCAGGATTTTCTTCGACTTCTTTTTCTTTATTGATGACGATTAGAGGCAGCAAGAAATCTTTGATCGCCAACTGATCGACAGATTGTCGATGTTCAACAAAATGGACAGGGGCATCGATGTGCGTCCCGTATTGGGTAACAAGCTGGTACTCTTTCGCAAAAAAACCATCTTCCTTCACTGTGACCAATGTTTTTTCCTGCATCGGCTGGAAGGATTGAAAATAAGGGATCTCTCCAGAAATGCTGTGGCTCAAGTCGACCCATCGTTGCTCCTTTAAAAAGGCAATACTCTCTGTGATCTGGCTCATATTATTCCTCCTCGGTATCGTTCTCATTGTATTTTAACGATACCGATAAATAGTACCTCTGTCAAATCCTGCTTCCTTTTCTCTCCATCTGTTCGTTGTCATAGCGTGCACTAAGCAGAAGACACAAAAAGCTGCGCCAAAATAATGGCGCAGCTTTCGTATTAGTCATTTTTTAAAACGATTTTTCCTTTTGCATGATGCGTCGCACTTAATTCATGCGCGTCTTTTACACCTTCTGCTGTTAAAGGATACGTGTGCCCAACGACACTCTTCACTTTTCCTTCAGCCATTAGATCAGCGATTTCTTGCAGCTGTTCTCCATCTGGCTTCAACCAGATGCTTTCTGCCACTGCGACCGTTTTTGCTAATTCTTCATCGGGTTGGCTCACGATCGAGATCAGACGACCGTTTTCCTTCAGTACGTTGAAGCTGTCCGCTTGAACATCACCGCCCATTGTATCAAAGACCAAATCGATGTCTTCCAGTACTTCTGAAAAATCAGTAGTATGATAATCGATCGTTTGATCGGCCCCTAATTCCTTCAGCAAGGCATGATTTTTTTCACTCGCTGTAGTGATGACTGTTGCACCAGCATTCTTAGCTAACTGAATCGCGTAGATCCCGACACCGCCAGCACCTGCATGGATCAAGACTTTTTCCCCTGCTTTTAGTTTTCCGTGGGTGAAAAGTGCTTGATACGCCGTTAATCCTGCTAAAGGCACCGCTGCTGCATCTTCAAAAGAAACGGCAGCCGGTTTGTTTGCCAATAGATGATCGTCTACGATCGCATAATCGGCATATGTACCAAAGCGTGTTGTTTCTGGGCGCGCGAAAACTTCTTGACCTACGTGCCAGTCCTTCACTGCTGAACCGACTTCCGCGATTTCTCCGGCTACATCCCAGCCTAAAATAATCGGAAATTCCCAAGGCATCATTTGCGCCAAGTACCCTTCACGCAGCTTCCAGTCAATCGGATTGACTGATGTTGCTTTTACCCTTACCAATACTTGATGCTCGCCCAATTCAGGCAAAGTGACGGTGCTTTCTTTTAATTGGTCTGCATGACCATATTCTTCTATTACAATTGCACGTGTATCCATTCGTACATCCCTCCATATCGGTTCATTATAAATATCCTGTCTGAAAATCGGAAACGATTTGCTTAGTCGAACAAGTGCCCGTCTAAAAGATACGCTGATTGATATGTTTCAGCTAATTTTTTTAGGTAGGGCAATGCGTGATCTTCTGTTTCGGTCATCTGCTCCAACAAAAGAAAAAACTGTGCTCTTTCCTCTGGTGTGGCGGTCTTCTTGAAATAACCCCAGACGTGTTCATACGCATTTCGTTGTGCTTTCAAGTCAACGGGCATCTTTTTCACCCGTTCCAAATGCTGATAAAATTCTTCCGTCTTTTCCTCTGACCAGTGATTACCGGAAAAAAGCTGACGCAAGGCAAGGTACTCTTTTTGCGAACGCGCCATAACGAAATATTTCCACTGTGCCCATTCTTTTTGGATCTCCTGCATCTTTCTCACCTCTTCTTTAGCTTACCACCCACTGAGGCCCTTATTGAAGAAAAAGGCTTGGACCTTCCTTCACCGATCACACCACCGAAAAAAAGACTGCAGACACCTGTGGGCCTACAGTCCAAAATCATTGAATTATAAATCAGCGATCGTGGTTCCTTCACCAAAGATGGCTTCCCAATCTCCTGTAAAATCAGTCACCGCTTGTGCGATAGACGGCATTGCGAAGGCTTGCTGGATAATATCCACTCCCATTGTCGCTGCCTGACTGCCATTTTCTAGAGCTGCGTTGACTTGCCCAACATTTTTGAAGCTGGCTGCTAAAATTTTTGTATTGCTCTCTGTCCGGGCGATCTCTTCCGCCATTTCGACTATCGCTTCCCGAGGATCGATATTCAGATTTTCCATGCGATTGAAGTAAGGGGCGATGTAATCGGCACCGGCCGCAATTGCCAAGTAGGCTTGAAATTTCGTATAGATAGCCGTGGCGGTGACGTTGACGCCGCGCCGTTTCAGCTCTTTGATCGCCTTCAACCCAGGCTCGTTTACAGGGACCTTGATGAAGACCTTTTGATCGATATTCGCTAAAATCGTTTCAGCATCCTTGATGATGCCCTCGTAATCTGTCGCGACGACCTGCACGTGCAGTGAACGATGATCCCCGATGATGCCGCGAATGTCTTTCATATGCTGGAAGAAATCGATCTTCCCTTCTTTTTTGACGATCGAGGGATTCGATGTCACACCCGCAATTGGTAAAAAGTCGGCAAATTCTTTTATTGCAGCAAGATTGGCTGTATCTAGCATAAATTCCATGTTGAGAACGCTCCTTTGTTTTTTTCTATAGGACAAGCATAGCATCTCGCTGACGATTTTTCTGCCTTCTCTCGACAAAAAAAGCGAAAAGCGTTCTACCACGCCCTTCGCTGAAAAATATTCCTTAATGATCGCACAAATGTGCACTTTTTTTAAAAAAACTACTTTCGTTGATTTAGTCGTAAAATTTCCTGAGCCGTCTCTTGGTCGGTGATCAGCGTTTTAAGGGAACCTTTTTTCAGCAGCGGCACGATCGAGCGGGCCTTCGTGACCCCTCGGGCGATCCCGACAGACTGCGGCACATCAGCCAATGTCTCTAAGGAAATGCCGATGGTTCGCTGATTCAAGGAACCATTCAAAAGCTTCCCATCGCTATCATAAAACCGGCAGCAGCAATCCCCCACCGCTTCTCTTAATTTCAGCTCTTCAAAATCTTCGGCAGACAGCAAATCTCGCCATTGACTCTTTTGGTAGCTCAGAGGACCGCCGACACCGACGATCACCAGATCCAAACGTTTCCAATAGTCTCGCAACTCATGAAAGTATTTTGAATGAACGATCCCCTCCGCGAGTTCCTTAGTTTCTTGGATCACTGTCGCATTGACAAACAGGCTGTGCCCGTTTAACTTTCGGGCCAATTCGTAGACAAGGGTATTCACATGGTAGCGGGAATTGATATGACTGGGGCCGCCCACCACTGGAACGACCGAGACATTGGACAGCTGCTTGGGGTCAATGGCATTGACCGCTCTGCCGACACTAGCTCCCCAAGACAGACCGATCACCAGCTCATCCGTTAGCTGCCGGCGAATCCAAGCACCCGCGGCTTCCGCCAGTGCTTCCTCTTTGGCCTCTTCACTGGCATCGTTATTTGTCGGAACCAGCTCCACCGCAGTTAAGCCAAAGGTCTGCTTCAGTTGCTCCTCCAGCTCGAACAAGCTCGCGTCAAAATGGTTGATCTTGATTTCCACGATGCCTTCTGCTTTTGCCTGACTCAGCATGCGGCTGACGGTCGTCCGGTAGATCGCCAGCTCTTTAGCGATCTGTGCTTGCGTTAATTCTTGTTCATAATACATATAAGCAATTTTAGCTAATAATTTCTTTTTATCTTCTTTCATATCGATTCCTCCGTGAAAGCTCTTCTTTTATTCTACCAAAATATGATTTACTGTGTTCGGTAAAGCGTGTATCATTAATAATTAACAAAATAAACAGTATCAATTGGCTTTTAAGGAGGAAACTGAATGTCTGTTGAAACGGTAAAAGCGTATTTTTCTCATTATGGGATAGCTGATCGCATCCAAGAATTCCCAGTCTCCAGCGCAACTGTCGAGCTGGCGGCACAGGCGTTGGACTGCGCCCCTGAACGTATCGCCAAAACCTTGTCTTTTAAATTGAAAAAGGCAGGAGACAGTCTCTTGATCGTCACGGCTGGCGACGCGAAGATCGACAATGCAAAGTACAAGGCGATGTTCGGCGAACGGGCCTTGATGCTGAAGGCGGACGAAGTAGAAGCAACGATCGGGCATCCTGTCGGCGGTGTCTGTCCTTTCGGGATCAATCCAGGCATCCGCGTGTATCTGGACGAATCCTTAAAGCGCTTCGGCAGTGTCTATCCCGCATGCGGCAGTTCGAACAACGCCATTGAATTGACGATCCCAGAGCTGGAAAACTACACACAGTTCACGCAATGGGTCGATGTCTGCAAAAATTGGGAATAAGAAAAAGGCGCGTGGCAAACAGCTTGTCACGCGCCTTTTTCTTCGGATACAGTTACTCTTTGCTTTCAGAAGTTTTTTTAGATACACCCTTGTTCCAGCACTTGGCAATTCGTCAACACCGTTTCTAAAACTCTTTTTACCTCTGCTTGGTCAACGACCGCTTCCCCGCCAAACTGGTAGCCTACCACCAACGCCCGTGTCGTCTCCTCACGGATCATTCCTCGGGTCGCGTCTGCTGTCGGACTGCCAAAGGGGCCTTCTTCATCCGTCAGCACCAGTAAATTTTCGATATTCACGGATTTATTTCCGATCCCTGCATAGCGTGCCTCCGCAGGGCCTACTGTTAAGCAGATCGGCTCTGTGACCTTATCAAGATCGTACGAACCAAAGGGCACCTTCCATTTTAAGGAAAAATAATTGTTTACATCTACCAATCCGTTGATTTGATACAAGCCCTTTTGCTGAACGACTCGTCGCCACAAGCTGTCAGAGGACGGTCTGAAGCGGGCGGGGTCTTTTCCTAACTGTCGATAGACCTTCTTTGCAGCAATGATCTGCGGATCTTCCTTGATCGTATCCGTCGAATCCTCGGCTTCGATCGTCTGGATCAACGGCGTGAGCAATTCCTGCCACACCCGTTCATTATAGGCCTCGTTTTTAAATCTGATCACGCTATAGGCCAGTGATACGTCCTGCGCCTGTACCTTCGAATCCATTGTCAGCTTCATGCGTTCCCCTCCATAGTCGCTTTTCTTCTAGTTTAAACGATTTCATTGGAAAGCAAAAGCTTACTTATAATAGAGGGACTTCGTTATAATGGAGAGGTATAAAGAGGAGGAAGCAGAATGAAACTCACGTATCATGGTCACTCTGTCTTATCCATCGTTATGGAGGATGGACAAAAATTATTGTTTGATCCGTTTATCACAGGAAATTCATTGACCGACTTAGACGCAGAGGATGTAACAGCCGATTGGATCTTGGTTACCCACGGACACAGCGATCACATCGGCGACATGGTGCCGATCGCAAAGCGCAACGACGCCACCATCATCAGTATCGTGGAGATCTGTACGTTTGCTGAAAAGAACGGGGTGAAAAAGACCCACGGAATGAATATTGGCGGGAAATTTGATTTTCCCTTTGGCCGCGTCAAAATGGTCCACGCCCAACATAGCTCAGGCTATGAGGTGGACGGTCAGACCCTCTACATGGGGGAACCCGCGGGATTTATTGTACAGGCAGAAGGAAAAACGATCTATCATGCCGGCGATACCTCGAATTTTGGTGACATGGCACTTTTTGGTGACGCCTTTGATATCGACGTGGCCTTCTTGCCGATCGGCGATAATTTCACGATGGGTCCTCACGAAGCGGCGAGTGCAGCGAAACGATTGAAAGCCAAGCAAGTCGTACCGATCCACTACAATACATTCCCAGTCATCAAACAAGACCCCGAAGCCTTCGTCAAGCTATTGCCGGAGAATGTCGGTAAAGTCATGGCAGTCGGTGAGACTCTCGAGCTTTAAGCGCCTGGCTCCTAACGCGTATGGACGAGCGACGTCCATACGTTTTTTTGTTTTCGCAGCCAAAGATTCTGATACAATGAAAGAGACTACGAGAAGCCGAAAGGAGTTTTTATGTTAAATTTTGAAAGTGATTATCTAGAGGGTGCCCATGAACAGATCTTGCAGCGAATGATCGAGACGAACAATGAAAAATTAAGCGGGTATGGGCGGGACAAATACTCTGCCTCTGCGGTGGAGAAAATCCGACAGGCCTGTCTTTGCCCTGAAGCCGATGTCCAATTTATCGCTGGTGGAACGATGACCAATGCCTTAGTCATCGCCTCTTTACTGAAAAAAATTGAAGGCGTCATCGCGGCAGAGACCGGTCATATCACGACACATGAGACAGGCGCGATCGAATTTACAGGCCACAAGGTGCTGAGTCTTCCCCAGACTGACGGGAAAATATCCGCAGTGCAAATCCGCGCCTTGCTTGAAAACTTTTGGGGAGATGACAATCGGGAATTCATGGTCTTTCCTGGCATGGTCTATCTCTCCCACCCAACCGAGTATGGCACGTTGTACTCAAAGGACGAATTGGCAGCTATCTCTGGGGTTTGCCGTGAATACAACATCCCGCTCTTTTTAGACGGCGCTCGTTTAGGCTATGGACTTGCTAGTCCGTCGTCTGATTTGACCTTGCCGCTGATCGCAGAATACTGCGACGTGTTTTATATCGGTGGAACCAAAGTTGGTGCTCTTTTAGGCGAGGCCATCGTCTTCACGAAAAATAATTTGCCGGAATACTTTGTCGCCCACATGAAACAGCAAGGTGCGCTATTGGCCAAAGGACGCCTGCTGGGGCTGCAATTCGATACGCTCTTCACGGATCAATTGTATTTCAAGATCAGTGAACACGCGATCACCATGGCGATGCTGCTGAAACAAGGATTGGCTGAAAAGCAATACCGCTTCTACTTGGACTCTCCTACGAATCAACAATTCATCATTTTGGAAAACAAGCAAATGGAAGAGCTGAAGAAGTCTGTCGCCTTCAGTTTCTGGGAAGCCTACGACGACAGCCACACCGTGATTCGTTTCGCAACGAGCTGGGCGACCGAAGAAGCCGATGTTCGTGCACTATTAGCTTTACTATAAAAAAAGAAGCGTTTCGATCAACGATCGAGCCGCTTCTTTTTTATAAACCAATCAGCCGCAGTGTCAGACAAGCGACATAACATTCGTAGCTCTCAGAAAAGCGCATGACGTTATAGCCTAACGCTTCACTGATTTTTTTGATTCGGTATTTCACCGTGTTCTTGTGGATAAACAATTGCTCACTGCACACTTGGAAGTCTGCTCCTGCATCCAGTAAAAAGCTGCACAGGGTCGTTAGCTGTTCTTTGCTGTCCATGATCGGACCAAGCACATTCAAGGTTTCTTCGATCTCAGCTTCGCCCGCCTGGATCAGCTTACTCGCATAAGCAACTTGCCGGATCTCACTGATTGAAAAACTCTTTTTCCCGTGAAACAGCTTCGGCAGTTGCAGCCCCACTCGATTGACTAGCTGATAGGTGGCACGAACATCTGCTGTATTTCGCAGTCGCGGGCACAAAACGATGCTGTCGATCATCTCTTGGTACGGGCTGTTCTCGACATACACGCCGCCCAATTCCAACTCAGAATCATTGTGGCAGTAATCTCCCAGCAGCACGATCAATTGATCGTCTATCAATTGGGCGACACACGTTCCATAAAATTTAGATGCATAGGACAGGATGTCCTGCTTCAAGGCCTTCTCTTCCCTCAGATCATTCAGTTGCAGCAGCCACATCAATCCGATCCCCTTGACGTCGATCTTCAAATGATTCGCCAAGCGATACATCTTTTCACTTTCATCATTCAAAATGGCCCGTATCAAGGCATATTCACTGATCTCTCCGTGTTTTTTCCCCCACAAGTTCATCGCGACCTGCAACAGCTCGACAGATTGACCGCACTCAAATTCTGTTAACAGCTCGTGCTCCTTCAACAAATAAAAACGCAGCAATCCATTTTCCTTGTGGTAGAGCTCCTTGTAAAAGATCGAGAATTCATCTTTTGAGACTTGATCGCCGTCCTCTAGGGCAACGCGCCTCACCAGCCGCTCCAGATCTGTTGAAGAGTTCCGCGGCCATTTGACCTGATGGATCCTTTCGTTATCAGGATTCATCAGTAAAATGTTGATGCGTAAAAAATCAGAGAGCAGCTTCAGCGTTACTTCTACGTTGCGCAGATGTTCTGGCAGCAGCGAGGCCTTTTCCAGCACTTCATTCACGATATTTTCAGTCGTTCGTTCCTTCAGTATCGCGGCTGTCGCCTCTACGATCACTTCACTGTAACGAATCTGGTTTTGATTTTTAGGCATTTGGATAATGACGAAGTCCAAGTCCTCCGCCCTGTTGATGACCTCTGAGGACAGTCTTGGGACCACGATCCCCACATAATAGAGAATGATCCCTAAGCCGCCCATTTTGTGCAGCTGTTGGATCGTCTCACATTGCTTCGCCACGTCGTCTTTGATGTTGAAAAAAGAAGTCAGGGCCAGCTCGCCTGAGTGGTACTCGTTGGTCTCAAATACTGGCAGGTAGTCGTCCATATCTGAAATATCTAAAAAAGACAGCGATGTGACTGTTTGGTTCAAACAATTTTGCCCACTCATTAATTGAGCATCGCGCAATGAAGGCAATCCTAGTAACTCTTTTAATTTCGCTCCCAAAACCTCTTCCTCCTTAAATTTTTCACATCAAATTTTATTTTTCTTCTAACCTTATCAGATTCACATTTTCTTGTCTATCCATTTTTCTTCAAAAATAACCGATTTTCTCTATTTAAAAGCAAAAAAAGAGACGGGTTTTTCCCATCTCTGTTTACTCATTGATTATTTTACAGCTGAATCGGATTCGACGATTTTTCCAACGATGCCGTAGTCCTTTGCTTCTTCCGCAGAAAGCCAGAAATTACGATCAGTGTCTTTTTCGATCTTTTCCAATGTTTGGCCTGTCGCTTTGGCGATCAGTTTGTTTACGCGTTTGCGCATACGCAAGATTTCTTTGGCTTCGATTTGGATCTCTGTCGATTGCCCTTGGACGCCGCCTGCTGGCTGATGGATCATGTAGCGTGTATTCGGCAGGCTGTAGCGGTCTTTTTTATCCGCAGCCAAATAAATCGTGATTCCTGCACTGGCTACCCAGCCGGTCCCGATCATTTTTACTTTTGGTTTGATGAAACGGATCACATCATGAATCGTGTCGCCAGATTCTACATGTCCTCCTTGGCTGTTGATGAACATCGTGATGGGCTCATCATTGATCGCAGACAGATACAGCAACTGTTCTGTCACGGCTTTTGCCAAGTCTTGGGTGATCTCACCATAAATCAAAATCGTACGTTGCTTCAATAATTTTAACATCATCGGATTTTTTTCTTCCGATTTTTCCATTTCTTCTTCGGCTAAAAATTCATTCATTGAAACGCCCTCCTTTTCTTCTAGGTCCAGTATAGCCAATATGATCAGGATTGAACAGAAAGAGCCTTCGACCAGACAACTTCTATCCTAGAAACGAATCTGTGCTAAACTACTAAAAAAAGCAGTTTTTACTCGCTTATTTCCCTCTTTTGTGGGATGATAGATCGTATTTTGCGAACAGAAAGGGGATCATCGTGACCTATCGAAACAAGCCGCCGTCATGGACTGCTCTGCTGAAATAATTTTATCTAAAGGGAGAGCATGTTACATGATCGAGGAAAAGAAAAGCTTTATCTCATGGCCAGTGCTTGCCATGATGTCGTTTGTTACTGTCATCGGATTTGATGATATTATTTATAACTTTGCCAATCAAGGGTTGGGAGTCATCACCTCTTGGATTATTTTATTGCTATTATATGTCATTCCTTACTCATTGATGGTAGGGCAATTAGGATCGGTCTTCAATCATGAAGGCGGCGGGCTGACCTCGTGGGTGCGGGGAACCAGCGGCGATCGTTTGGGGTATTTCACAGCTTGGACGTATTGGGCAGCGTCGATCCCCTACGTCGTCGATACGGCCAACGCGGTCGTGGTCGGCTTTGGCTGGCTGGTCAACGGCAATGATTCCATGGAGGACAAAATGTCCAATTCCATGTTTGCGCTACTGACCTTCTGTGTCTTTTTAGCCTTTATTTTCTTGCAGCGCCACTTCAAAAAATCATTGGAAGTATTGAGTACATTAGGCGGCGGTGCGATGTTCATCATGGCGCTCTTGTTCGTCTTTATGACCTTTGCGTCTCTATTTATGCCGAACGGTCACATTGAAACACAGCCGATGAATCTAGGGGCACTCATCCCTAAATTTGATCTTCATTATTTGACGACGATCGGCTTGCTGATCTATGCCATCAACGGCGCTGAGCTGGTGGCCCCCTTCGTCACACGCATGAAAAAGCCGCAAAAGGAATTTCCGAAGGCCATGATCATGCTGACGGTCATGACGATCTTCTTGACCGTCTTCGGGTCCTTCTCCTTGGGTGTTTTCTTCAATGCCCATCATTTACCGGGAAATCTGAAGATGAACGGTTCCTATTATGCGTTTCAGCGTTTGGGTGAATTCTTTCATTTAGGAAATACGCTGATGTACGTCTTTGCGGTGACGCAAATCATTTATATGTGCGCCTTGCTGGCTGTCTTATTGGACGCCATGACTCGGATGCTCATCTCGGATACAGGAAAACAATTCATGCCGAAAAAACTGACGAAATTAAACGATGAAGGCCTGCCGATCAATGGCTACATTTTAACGACTGCCTTGAGTGCCTTCATTTTATTATTAGGCGTCTTTCTTCCTGAGATGAACGACATTTTCAATTGGCTCTTGAACCTGAACGGGATCATCTCCCCAGGTGTGACTTGCTGGATCTTCTATGCCTTCATTCGGATTCGCTTAGACAGCCGCAAGTTCCAATCGGAGTATGTCTTCATTAAAAACGATCGAATGGCCGTCTTCGTCGGCGGCTGGTGCTTAGTGATCACGATCATCGCCACCTTATTTGGTGTTTTGCCCCAGGATGCGCCTTACGGTTCACGCCTCTTCTGGCATGAACTGATCATCAACATTGTCGGGATCGCCGTGCTGATCGGTCTAGGCTTCATTATGCCTGCCTTGGCAAAACGGGAACGAGAAAAAGCGGTTTAGTTAGATCCTTATTCGCTTCAAGACTGTGTCTCCAACGAAGACACAGTCTTTTTTTCTGCCTATTCAAAAAGAAGCGCGCTCGTGGTAAGATGATTTCTAAACATGCTTTCATATTTTTTTAATCGAAATCATAGAAATGGGTGAATACTATGTTGTTGGGGTCAATAGTGAACTGTCTCGCTATCATCGCAGGAAGTTTTTCGGGCATCGTCCTGCGAAATATCACTGAACAGACGAAAGATACTGTCACAAAGGGGATTTCCTTGGGCGTCGTCGCTTTGGCGATCCAAATGTCGATGCAAGCGAGTTCCTTTATCGTGATCATTATCAGTATTTGTCTCGGAGGAATGATCGGAGAATTTTTAAAAATCGAAGACTCCATGACTCGTTTAGGGTTATTTTTGGAAAATCGCTTTGCTCGCGGCAACAGTAATTTCGCGGAGGGCTTCGTTACTGCGACGTTGATCTACGTGATCGGATCGATGGGGATCATCGGGGCGATCGAGAGCGGCGTTACCGGCAGCCACCAGACCCTCTTCACAAAAGCGGTGATGGATGGCTTCATGTCGATCATGCTCACGGCTTCTTTGGGGATCGGCGTCCTATTCTCCGCTTTTCCCGTGCTGCTCTATCAAGGGGCGATCACGATTTTTGCCAGTGTGATCGTTCGCTACTTGCCGAAGGAATTATTAGACAGCTTGATGAACGAGATCAGCGCGATCGGCGGATTGATGATCCTAGCGATCGGCTTGAATGTCATGAAGCTGACAAAAATCCGTGTCTCCAATTATTTACCGGGAATTTTAGTCTTGATCGCTATCTTAGTGGTTCAATATTATTACTTTTAACAAAAAACAGATGAGGGTCTCCGCCCTCACCTGTTTATTTTTTTGGCCAAATAATATTTTGTCGTTCCCATCATCGGTACATCTGTCAACTCTCCAAAGACCTCATAGCCGTGCTTCAAATAGAAGCCCAGTGCCTGATAGGCTTTGGTGGACAGCGTGATGGTCTTCACGTCTTCCTCTACCGCCCACGCTTCCATCGCTTGGATCAATTTTGACCCCATACCTGATTTCTGATGGCCTTCCTCAACACCCAACAACGAAATATGCAGGGTGTCGTATTGTCGTTTCCCGACGATCCCGCCCGTCAGCCTGCCTGCCGCCCATGCACCAAAGGCGATTTCCTGCTCCTTGTCCTCTGGCAATCGATCGGCAAATACGCCTTCGTGCTGCTGCTCAAAAACGCGATCCAATAGCGGGAGCAAGGTGTCCCTGTCACTTTGTTTGATCTCCAATCTATTCACTCCCTTTTCAAATCGTCTTTCTATCAAAAGCTATTCTATCATTTTTCTGTAAAAAGACAAAAATGACATGAAAATGAGGAAGAAAAAAATTCGTCATTAGAATTCTATAAAATCAGCTATTTTAAGTGATCTTTCTTTATATTTAATAACATAGGTGAAAGCGCTTTATATATTGTATGGTTAATTGTTACTTTTTATGGGAAGGGAAGAAAAATAATGGCTGATAAGAAAATTCGATGGTTCACTGTTTCCATGATCGCTTTCAGTATGGTTTGGGGCTTTGGGAATGTGGTCAATAATTACGCACAGCAGGGCATCTCTGTCGTGGTTTCTTGGATATTGATCATGCTGCTCTATTTTGTTCCGTACGCCTTGATCGTTGGACAATTGGGCTCTACCTTTAAAACCAGCTCCGGCGGGGTCAGCTCCTGGGTCAAGGAAACCACCGGCAAACGGAAGGTGGCCTATTATGCTGCCTGGACCTATTGGGTCGTGCATATCACTTATTTGGCTCAAAAGCCGCAATCGGTACTGATCGCTCTTGGCTGGGTCTTCAAACGAAATGGGGAAGTTGCCACGAATATGAGTGTGCAAGTCGTCGCCATTATTTCATTGATCATTTTTCTGATCTTCCTCTTTCTTTCTACCAAAGGCTTGACGACGCTGAAGGTCATTGGAAGTGTCGCCGGCTCCGGGATGCTGATCATGTCTATTTTGTTCATCCTGTTGGCGGTGGTCGTTCCTTTTATCGATCCGGCGTTCAAAGTCGCCACGCCAAATATGGGGGATGTTCAGACCTACATCCCAAACTTCAACTTGAATTATTTCGCGACGATCTCCATGCTGGTCTTCGCGGTCGGCGGCGCGGAAAAGATCTCACCGTATGTCAATTCCATTGACCGTCCGACAAAAAACTTTCCAAAAGCGATGATTTTTATGGCCACTATGATCGGCCTGAGTGCTGTCCTTGGCTCTGTCGCAATGGGAATGCTTTTTGACAGCAACAACATTCCAGATGATTTGATGGCCAATGGTGCTTACAGCGCCTTCCAAATTTTAGGAAATCATCTAGGCGTCGGCAATCTTCTGATGATCATTTACGGCTTGGCTCAAACCGCGGTGCAATCCTCCGCCTTGGCCTTCTCGATCGACGCGCCGCTGAAGATCCTCCTTTCAGACGCTGACCCTGAATATGTTCCACAATGGCTTCGCAAACGCAATCAGAAAGGAACGTTGGTCAATGGCTACTTGCTGACAGGGATTCTGGTGAGCATCATCATTATCCTACCGATCTTCGGGATCAAGAGTATGAGTATCTTGGTGCAGTGGTTGACCAATCTCAATTCCATCGTGATGCCGATGCGTTACATCTGGGTCTTCTTCGCCTACATGATGCTGAACGCGCAATACAAAAAGTTTCATTCGGAATACAAATTTATCAAAAATCCGAAGCTCGGTTTCGCCGTTGGTTTCTGGTGCTTTGGCTTTACCATCCTCGCCTGTATCTTAGGGATGCTGCCGAAAGTCGATTATGCAGCCGATCCTAGTTCTTGGATGTTCCAGCTCGTCTCCAATATCGTGACGCCGATCGTCTTGATCCTGCTGGGGATGATCTTACCAATGATCGCCAAACGCGAGCAACAGAAAGTGTTGTAACTCTGCACGCCTGACATCTCCGCCGTTTTCTGCTGAAGAAGCGGCTGGAGATGTTTTTGGTTCGTTCAAATGTGCATTCATTTTTTAACAGTGTATACTGGATACAATCGTTTCTTAGAAAGAAGGTTCTTATGTCTGATTATTTAAACGAGCTCGAAGTATTTTGGGATGAATTTGCCGAAGAGTATGAAGTAATTCAACAAGAATCCATATTTCCGATCGCCGAAGAGCTACGGGATTTTTTATTGGAACAAGCACTGCTTCCCTGCCAATCGCTGGTAGACTTGGCTGGCGGGTCAGGTCGTTATCTGCCTTCCCTGCAAAAATACGCGGCGCACTATGACCTCGTAGACCTTTCTAGGGAAATGCTGAAGATGGCTGCGGACAAAGCTGGTGAAAATGTTCAGTTGATCAAGCAAGATCAAGCAACGTTTTTGCGTCAGAACAAACAGCTTTATGACATTGCTTTTTCTGCGATGAATCCCGCTTTGCAGACAAAAGCAGAATTATTGGATTTCTGCCAAGCTAGTAAAGATTGGTGTCTAATTCTGCGGGTCGTAAAAGACGAAGATCAGCTCTTCTCTCCCTACGAGGAAAAGAATCCTGATTTGTTATTAAACGAACGCTATAAGGACTTTTTGGCCGCGCGCAACCTTTACTACCGAACAAAACGCTTTTCCTATACTAGTCGCGAAACCGTCAGCCGTGAATTTTTCCAAGACTATTTTGCGGATGATTTCTCTACAGAAGCCTTGGCGGAAATCACGCAAAAGACCTTTGGCGACGAGAACGAACGTGTAAATCAGCAATTCTTGGATTTTGAATTGATTTATTTTCAGGTACCAAAGGCTTATAATGAGAACGGATTTTAACTTTTGAGGAGGACCATTGATGGAAGAAAAAACATTTCAACGAATCAAAGAATTAACCGAGCTGCAGGGAACCAGCGGCTTTGAGGAAGATATTCGCAGTTACATGCGTGACGCTATCACACCCTTGGTGGATGATGTGCAGCAAGATGGTTTGGGCGGTATTTTCGGTCTGCGCCAAGCGGATGAAAGCAAACCACGTGTAATGGTGGCAGCGCATATGGACGAAGTCGGCTTCATGCTGACAGAGATCACGCCCCGGGGATTATTTAAAGTCGTGCCATTAGGCGGCTGGAATCCTTATGTGGTTTCTGCGCAACGCTTTACCTTAAAAACTGCTAAAGGCAATTATCCATGTATCTCTTCTTCCGTGCCGCCGCATTTATTACGGGGAACCAGCGGACAAGGTCAAATTAAAGTTGAAGATATTTTATTTGATGCCGGCTTTGAATCAAAAGATGAAGCCTTGACTTACGGTGTTTTGCCAGGCGATACGATCGTTCCGCAAACCGAAACAGTCAAGACCGCAAATGGCAAAAATATTATCAGTAAAGCCTGGGATAACCGTTATGGCTGTACTGTTGTGCTGGAAGCTTTGGAAGCTCTACAAAAAGAAACATTGGATTATACCTTGATCGCTGGCGCCAACGTTCAAGAAGAAGTCGGCCTGCGCGGGGCAAAACCTGCCGTGACAAAATTCCAACCCGATCTATTCTTCGCGGTGGACTGCTCTGCGGCGGATGATTTAGTGACAACCAATGGCACCTTCGGACATTTAGGGGAAGGCACGCTCTTGCGTATCCAAGATCCCGGCATGATCCTGCTGCCACGCTTACGGGAATATTTATTGGATACTGCCGAAACTCACAACATCCCTTATCAATATTTTGTATCTAAAGGCGGAACTGATGCCGGTGCTGCACATACTGCGAATGAAGGCATTCCAAGTACCGTGATCGGTGTTTGCGGACGCTATATCCACACCCACCAAACGATGTTCAGTATCGCTGATTTTGATGCCGCTCGAGAAATGCTGATCCACGTTTTAAAAGGCTTGGACGAAAGCACGATCAAAACGATCGTCGCTGGCAACTAACCGCTTAATAAAAAATAAATATCTATGGAAAAGCGCCTACACCAAGGCCAGCCTCTGCTTCGCTCCATGCGCGATCCAGACAAGACAGCATAAATCTTGCAATTGAAATTGATTTCCGTTAGGATTTAAACATATTAATAACTCCTTAGGGGAGTAACCGGCAACGTTGTTGTTGTGATATCAACAGTAAGTTAACCAGCGATGGTTTTCTGGTATCGTATGAAATGGTGAGACCTAAGACAAGTTTAAACACTTGCCTTGGGTCTCTTTTTTTGTGAGTTCCACTTCGTACTTCAGTACGCTAGTGGAATCGTATGCGCAACGAAGATAGATTCATTTTTCACGGTTCTAGAAAAATGATCCCCTTAGCCAGAGCTAGCTGTCAGTTTTTCTTCACGCTTTGTCAGTTCTACTTCCTGCTTCAGCAGGTTAGTAGAATGATATATCTTCGAAAGTCCCGATAAATTCTTTTAAGAATTTATCAACATAATTTTAGAGAAGATTCGCGTGATTAGAAAAATGATAGGCGTACGAAAATAAGGTCATTTTTTCGCTCTTTGAAAAAATGAATTCTTAGCCCTGAGAGCTAGCTGTGAGTTCCACTTCGTACTTCAGTACGTTAGTGGAATCGTATGCGCAGCGAAGATAGATTCATTTTTCACGGTTCTAGAAAAAGGATGAGCTGGCCGCTATTAAATGGATTAACCCTACGCACCTATTACTTATCAACTGCCAAATACACCCAATCAAGGCAAATAAAAATTATTGGAGGACCTACATTGACAAAACACGCGTATCAACAAGAAACAGAGGAACTGCTGACGGATTTCCACTCGTCGACCGAGGGATTGAGCCAAGCCGAAGCGCAACAGCGGCTGCAAGAAAACGGCCCTAACCAGTTAAAGGAAGCAAAGAAAAAATCATCTCTGACACTCTTTTTAGAAACCTTTAAGGACGCCATGGTGATTGTCTTGCTGATCGTAGCAGTCGTTCAAATGATCATGGGCGCCCATGTGGAATCCATCGTGATCTTCGCCGTCCTGCTGCTGAACTCGTTCGTAAGTGTCATCCAGACGAAGAAAGCGGAGGGCTCATTGGACGCGTTGAAAAAACTTTCTGCGCCAGATGCCAGCGTTCTTCGCGGCGGACAGGAACAGAGCATCCCAGCAAAAGACATCGTCACCGGCGATATCGTGATCCTAGAAGCTGGCGACTATGTGCCGGCGGATGGGCGTTTGCTGGAAGAAGGTTCCTTGAAAGTAGATGAAGGAATGTTGACAGGAGAATCGACACCGGCTGAAAAGGAGCTTACGCTGTTAACCAGCGATGTTCCTATTGGTGATCGGATCAATATGGTCTTCAGCGGCACGATCGTTACTTACGGTCGAGGAAAGTTCCTAGTCACCGCGACTGGCGGCGACACGGAGATCGGTCAAGTAGCGGGCCTATTGGAATCCACGACCGAACAAAAAACACCCCTTCAGCGTGGGTTGGATCGCTTCAGTAAAAAATTAAGTCTCGCGATCTTGGTTCTATCTGTAGTGATCTTAGGCGTTCAGCTAATGCGGGTTTTCCTAGATGGTTCAACGGATATGACGCAAGACATCGTCAATGCCTTTATGTTCGCGGTTGCCGTCGCGGTTGCCGCCATTCCAGAGGCCTTGCAGTCGATCGTCACGATCGTTCTCTCTCTAGGAACGAAAAAAATGGCGAAGCAGCACGCCATCATTCGGAAGCTGCCTGCTGTGGAAACTTTGGGATCGACCAGTATTATTTGTACCGACAAAACAGGTACCCTGACCCAAAATAAAATGACGGTCGTGGACCATTTCTTGGCTGATGGACAAAGCGGCGAGTTTTCGAAGGATCCTAAGCAATGGGAGGCGGATGAACAGCGGCTGATCGAGATCAGTGTGCTGGCAAACGATGCGACCATCAGTGAAGACGGCACAAAATTAGGCGACCCGACGGAGATTGCTTTGATTGATTACAGTGAAAAACAAAACCAATCTTATCGGGAACTGCGGAAAAAATACCCACGGGAAGCCGAGCTGCCTTTTGATTCTGACCGCAAGCTGATGTCGACGCTCCACACCCTTGACCAGAAAAAAACCATGGTCACAAAAGGTGGACCAGACATCGTCTTCGAACGCAGTTCAAAGGTTCTGCTGGATGGACAGGTCGTGGCTTTCACACCAGAGATCAAAGCTCGTTTCCAAAAACAAAACGAAGCCTTTTCTGAACGGGCACTGCGGGTTTTAGCCTTTGCCTATAAAGAACTTGCGACAGACGACCTGTCATTAGAGGACGAAGGAGAGCTTGTCCTCGTCGGCTTATTAGCAATGATCGATCCTCCGCGGGAAGAAGTCTTCCAAGCAGTAGCAGACGCAAACTCTGCGGGTATCCAAACAGTCATGATCACCGGCGACCACAAGACGACTGCTGTGGCGATCGCCAAGGAAATCGGGATCTTTCAGCAAGGCGATCTTGCGCTGACTGGTGCCGAATTGGATCAGTTATCTGAAGCCGAACTAACAGAACGCTTGGAACAGGTCACCGTTTACGCCCGCGTCTCCCCCGAAAATAAAATTCGGATCGTACGCGCGTGGCAAGATAAAGGAAAAATTTCTGCTATGACCGGCGACGGGGTCAATGATGCCCCCGCTCTGAAGCAGGCGGATATTGGGATCGCGATGGGAACCGGGACCGATGTCGCCAAAGACGCCGCGGCCATGGTCTTGACCGACGACAACTTCGCTTCCATCATCAAAGCCGTTGAAGTAGGACGGAATGTGTTTGATAATATCAAAAAAGCCGTTGCTTACTTGTTTGCCGGAAACTTGGGTGCCATCATCGCCATCATCTTTGCGTTGGTGATTGGTTGGGCGAACCCCTTCACAGCTCTGCAATTGCTCTTTATCAACCTTGTGAACGACTCGCTGCCTGCGATCGCTTTAGGCATGGAAAAAGCCGAGCCGACCATCATGAAACGTCAGCCACGAGATCCAGACAGCGGTATCTTTACCGGCAAGACCCTGATCTCCGTTACCTACCGCGGAATTTTGATCGCTTTAGCAGTGATCATCGCGCAATGGTTAGGAAATCAACAGTCTCCTGAAATGGGTGTCGCAATGGCCTTCTCGACATTGATTCTCAGCCGTACGCTGCAAACCTTTGCGGCTCGGTCGAATACACAAACGGCTTTTCAAGTTGGATTCCTCTCAAACAAGATGGTCTTACTTGCCATCGTCGTCTGTGCCGCATTGTTCAGTCTGACCTTATTGCCTGGTCTGCGTGAAGTCTTTGCGATCCCTGCAGCCTTTGCCTTGAAGGAAATCGGAATTGCCTTAGCGCTAGCCGCTTCTGCGGTCCTCTTGATGGAAATCACGAAATTGATTCTAGTGAAGGTACAAGAACCAAAAGGAGAAGCAAAGGTGCATAAGCAGTAAATAACTGACGCAAAAAGACCGACACCAGCAACTGCTGATGTCGGTCCTTTTTTCTATAAAAACTGTTGCAGATAACGTTGTATCCGCGGATTCTCACTCTCAAAAAAGGCTTGTGTAGGGCCGTCAAAGGTCACTCGTCCGTCTTCAAGGAAAACGATCCGGTCGGCGACTTTACGGGCGAATTCCAGGTGGTGGGTCACAACGATCTGCCCATTGCCTGATTCGGCCAAATCTTTGATCACCTGCAGTACTTCCTGTGCCAATTCTGGATCTAAGGCGCTGGTGGGTTCATCATACAGCATAAATTCAGGCTCCATCGCCAGTGCCCGTGCAATGGCTACCCGCTGCATTTGTCCACCGGATAACTGGTTCGGGCGCTCCGCCGCTTTATCCAGTAAGCCTACTTTTGTCAAAAGCTGCTCTGCTTGTTCTCGTGCCTGCGCTTTTGGGATCTTCTTGACCTGCGTCGGTCCCTCCATAACGTTTTGAATCACCGTTAAATGAGGAAAAAGATTGTAGGCTTGAAAAACAATACTGAAATGTCCGCGGTATTCCTTTAGCTGGCGGAAGGACAGATTCCGAGGAAACGAAAGGTCATCTTGATCAATCGTGATCCTGCCGCTGTCTGGTGTCTCTAGGAGATCGATCGAACGCAGCAGCGTGCTTTTTCCTGAACCAGAGGGACCTAAAATGACGGTCGTCTCGCCAGGTTGAAACGTCAGGTCGATCTCTTTTAGGACGTGTGTCTCCTCAAAGCTTTTGTTTAATTTTTCAATAGTTAACATGCGATTTCCTCCTAATAGACCATCCGTTTTTCAAGCACGGATTGCAGATAATTCAAGAAGGTACAAAAGATCAAGTAATAGACTGCGACCATGCTGTAGAGCAACAACGGTTCATACGTTCGCGCCGCGATCCGCTGCGCCGTCATGAAGATCTCAACGATCGTGATACTTGCGGCCAGCGACGTGTCCTTCACCAAACTGACAAAGTTATTGGACAATGGCGGCAACGCGATTTTAAAGGCTTGCGGCGCAATGATGCGGTACAGAATCTGCCATCGGCTCATCCCTAGTGAAGCAGCAGATTCGTACTGACCTTGGGGAATCGCTAATAAAGCGGAACGAATGTTTTCAGAAGCATACGCGCCGGTATTTAGTGAAAAAGTCAAGATTGCGGCTGTCCATGCATCCATTTGAATCCCCACTGACGGAAGTCCAAAAAAGACGATAAACAGTTGGACCAAAAGCGGTGTCCCGCGGAAGATCCAAACATAGAGAAAGAAGATCCCGTTTAGAATCCGACTTTTTGAAATTCGGGCTAAGGCAGTGACCAGCGCCAAGACCATCCCTAGTGCAAAAGAAATCAAGGTCAGAGGAATCGTCATTTTTAGCAGTGCCCAGAAAAGCGGCAGCGCTGAGCTTTGAATAATATCTATCGTTCGTTCCATTTTATAGGCCCCTTACTTAGAAATATCTTTCTTGAAATACTGTTCTGACAACTTCGTCAACGTGCCGTCCGCTTCCAACTCCTTGATGGCTTTGTCCACTTTCTCTGCCAGCTTTTCGTCCCCTTTATGGAACATCGCTGCAACCTTTGTGGATTCATCAGACGTTTTCACGATCTTGATCGGTGCATCCGGTTTTTGATTTAGGTAATCATAATAGGTCACGTCATCGTTCAATGTTGCATCTGCACGTTTGTCCCCTACCAACTCGACTGCTTTACTGAAGCCATCGACGCTGGAGATATCCGCACCCAGATCTTCTGCCATTTGCGCATAGTTGCTCGTTAAGGATTGCGCGGAGGTTTTCCCCTTCAAATCAGAGAAATCTTTGATCTCGTTGTTGTCCTTGTTCACGATCAGCGCCGGATGAGAAACAGAATACGGCGTGCTGAACAAGTATTTTTCTTCCCGTTCTGGCGTGATGGACACTTGGTTGAAGATCACATCTGATTTTTTCGCATCAAATGCAGCCAGCATGGAGTCCCATGGTGCTTCCACAAATGTTACGTTGTACCCGATTTTCTTCGCTACTGCTTTGGCGACATCCACGTCATATCCAGTCAGCTTGTCGTTATCATCACGGTAAGAAAACGGTGAATACGTGCCTTCTGTCCCAACACGCAATACTTTTTCAGAACTTGCATTGCTGTCTTCTTTTTGTTGGCATCCCGCTAAGAAAAGGATACCTACAGCTAATACACTAATGAGTGCGATCATTGATTTTTTCATGTTATTCG
The DNA here is from genome assembly GCF_051715125.1 of Enterococcus sp. AZ048. Classification (NCBI taxonomy): domain Bacteria; kingdom Bacillati; phylum Bacillota; class Bacilli; order Lactobacillales; family Enterococcaceae; genus Enterococcus; species Enterococcus sp. AZ048. The sequence continues at coordinate 2,286,241 of NZ_JBIOTD010000001.1, forward strand.
TTCCCTTCTAAGGCTTGGTATATATCATTTTTTAAATCTTCTATGTCTTCGATCCCCACAGATAGGCGGATCAATCCATCCTTGATCCCAGAAGCTTCCCGTTGTTCTTTTGGAATCGAGGCATGGGTCATAACGGCAGGAACTTCGATCAAACTCTCTACTCCGCCCAAACTTTCTGCCAAGGTGATCACTTCCAGCGATTCGACAAATGCGGCGACGCTGCTTTCATCCACCAGCTCAAACGCGACCATCCCGCCAAACCCGCGCATTTGCTTCGCGGCGATCTCATGACCCGGGTGCTCAGAAAGACCTGGATAGTAAACAGTCGCTACAGCAGGATGCTTGACCAATTCTTCAGCGATGATCGCCGCATTTTTTTGATGCGCCTCCATCCGAACGCCTAGCGTTTTGATCCCCCGCTGCAACAGCCAACTGTCCTGCGGCCCTAAGACACCACCGATCGCGTTCTGGTAGAAGCCAATTTTTTCAGCAAGTGCGGCATCGTTCGTTGTTGCCAAGCCAGCAACCAGATCACTGTGCCCACCTAGATATTTTGTCCCGCTGTGCAAAACAATGTCTGCGCCTAATGCTAATGGCTGTTGTAAATACGGGGTTGCGAAGGTATTATCCACAATTGTTAATAAGTCATGGCTCTTTGCCCACTGTGCACTTTTTTCCAAATCGATAATTTTCAAGAGCGGATTACTAGGTGTTTCTAGCAGCAGTGCTTTGGTCTCTGCTGTCAACGCCGCTTCTAGTTGCGTCAAATTACGGCTGTCCACCATCGTATAGGTTAATCCTAACGGTTTGAACACCTTCTCCAATAAACGGAATGTCCCGCCATATACATCGTCGCCTAAAATCAAATGGTCTCCCGGCTGGAAAAGCGACAATGTCGCGTGGATCGCAGCTAGACCTGATCCAAAAGCAAATCCCTTCACGCCGCCTTCAAGTTCCGCGATCAATTCTTCCAAAGCCATCCGCGTTGGGTTTCCAGAACGAGAATACTCAAACTCTCCTGGCTGTCCCAATTTTTTTTGCCGATACGTCGACGTCTGATAAATCGGGACACTGACCGCCCCTGTCAATGGATCTTCGCTGATACCGCCATGAATCAATTTGGTTGATAAATGCATATTATTTCCTCCTGTGTTTTGTAAGTTTTTGGCCCTCATCTGTTAAGCAACAACACATGTTGGTTCCCCCTGTCTATTTTTTCTGGTAGTGTCTTTGAGACGTTGAATTTATTTTTTAGTTAATTTAGATTTCTTTTCTACTGCGAAAAGCGGAACTGACAGCTAGCTCAACTAAATGAACAGCTTTTTCCAAAGAACGGAAAAAGATTTTTATTGTCGCTTCGCATACGATCCGACTAAACAGCTCGTAATACTGGTTCCTTCAATCAATAAACTATTACTCGAACTACACAATCTGGTAAAAGTCGGAATCGCCGCTAGCTTAGATTTAAGGAGGTCATTTTTCAAAAGACCTGAAAAATAACTCTATTTTCGTACGCCTATCATTCCGCTAAAAAGTGCGATCCATTGGTTTCCTATTCATAAAAATAGATTTCAATTTATTATCACTGCGAAAAGCGGAACTGACAGCTAGCTCAACTAAATGAACATCTTTTTCCAAAGAGTGGAAAAAGATTTTTATTGTCGCTTCGCATACGATCCGACTAAACAGCTCGTAATACAGGTTCCTTCAATCAATAAACTATTACTCGAACTATACAATCTGGTAAAAGTCGGAATCGCCGCTAGCTTAGATTTAAGGAGGTCATTTTTCAAAAGACCTGAAAAATAACTCTATTTTCGTACGCCTATCATTCCGCTAAACAGTGCGATCTATTGGTTTCCTATTCATAAAAATAGATTTCAATTTATTATCACTGCGAAAAGCGGAACTGACAGCTAGCTCAACTAAATGAACATCTTTTTCCAAAGAGCGGAAAAAGATTTTTATTGTCGCTTCGCATACGATCCGACTAAACAGCTCGTAATACTGGTTCCTTCAATCAATAAACTATTACTCGAACTACATAATCTGGTAAAAGTCGGAATCGCAAAAAAGAGGTGCAAGCTATTAAAGCTGCACCTCTTGAGATCGTTAAAAGTTATTGGTTTCCCACTTTTTTAAACGAGTTCAGAACAGTTAATAGACATGACAAATGAGTATGCTGCTTTTTTGCACCATACAACAACATGCTGATTGAACTGTGGGATTGTTTTTTTGCGCGATGTTGTTTGTCATGAGTCCTGACCTCCTTTAAGAATTGTTCTCAATTTAGCATTTAGAAAATGAGAAGTCAATTAATACACTTACAGAAAAGAAGTAAAATAACTATTTAAGGGTAATTCAAAGTTTGAAAAGAAGATACGTCGAAAAAGCCTTTTTCCAAGAAAAAGGCTAGCTAAAAATAACGTTTATTTTCTATAATTCCAACACATCTGAAACTGCATAATACCCCGGCGGCTGTTTTGCCAAGAAGATCGCGCAATCACAGGCGCCTTTCGCAAACCCGCGCCAATCCGTCGAATGGTGGCTGATCTCCAATCGTTCGCCTAAGCCTCCGAAAAAAACAGTATGGCTGCTGGGCGTATCCCCCATTCGGATAGAATGATACCCGATCGAACCCGGCTGCCGTTCGCCTGTTCCTTCGCGACCATACACGGCCAGCTCAGAAAAATCAGCGCCTAATTCATGGGCGATCAATTCCCCCATCTCCTTTGAAGTGCCGCTGGGGGCATCCTTTTTCCAACGGTCGTGCATCTCTAAAATTTCGATATCTGTTTCTTTGCCGATCGCCGTTGTGGCAAGCTGCAGCAGCTTATTCATAACGTTCACCAACTTGGAGGTGTTTGCCGCATAAAGCACTGGAATTTCCTCACTTGCTTGGTAAAACACTTCTTTTTCCTCTGGCGAAAATCCGGTTGTTCCACAAACCAGCGCTTTCTTGTATTTTTTCGCCAAGCCCACTGTCTTTAGTCCCATTTCTTTTGTGGAAAAGTCGATGATCACGTCACAGTCTTCAATGACAGCCGCTAAATTATCCACAACGGGCACACCGAGATCCCGCCCCAGCATCGCTGCTTGTCCTAAATCTTTTCCGATGTAGTCTCGATTCTTTGGCCCGACGCCTGCAATCAAGCACACCTCTTCCTCTGACGCGGCGAACTCCGTGATCAATCGTCCCATCTTCCCCCGCGGACCGACAATAATTGTTTTGATCATTGTTTTCCCTCCTTTGCCGTTTAGTAAATCGCTTTCACAGCTAGTTTACCATGTTTACAGAAGAAAAATCATTGCCTGTTTGTGTGTATTCGCTGGCTTCCGCCTTTTTAGCCGCTGCTACTTTCGCCGGTCCTTCTTGCGCTCCTTTTTCTTTCCCCACCCAAGATTCCTCAATAGTGTTTTCTTTTTTTTCTGTTCCCGCTCACTTTTCCCCACCTTCTGCTTCGGTTGTGCTGCTTGTGATTTCGAGGTTCGCTCCACCTCACCATGCGCACTAGAAACATCGCTAGTTGCTGAAATCATCTCTTTCATTCCCGTTGAAGAGCCCTCTTTTTGATCCTTCCAGGCCGGTTCTTCCTTCTTCCTGTCTCTATCTGCTTGTACCTTTTGTTCCTCAGCCTTCGTCGACGGTTCCTCTTGTTTTTTCTGCTTTTTTTCTTTTTTAACAAGCTCACGGCGGGTACAATTCACAACGTCTGACTTCTCTAATTTAGCAAAACGACGGACGCCATCCTTCTCAAAAATCGTCAAATGCGTCAATAAGCCCAGCATCGCCTCCGCTTTCTCATCAGAAATAGTTGGATCGGCATCGCTCAAGCTCCATGTGTGCTCCTTGCCTTGAATGTCTTCAAAAATCGAGACAAGCTTAAATTGCTGCCCCGCCATCTCCTCGTCAGGAGTCGTTTTAGTCTCTACATAGGTTTTATACAATCGGATCTTCTGACAATGCGCTTCGTACTCTGAATGATTTTTAAAAAGTCGCGCAACGATTTGTTTCCATTCCTCTGGCTGACAAAACACTTCAAATAAAGAACACCAGCGACGCACCATTGCCGTCGGTTCCACCTCCATCAGCAACTCGGCGATCAGCTCTTTAAATAACTCATGAAAACTCCCGACAATCAATGAGTCTCGAACCACTATTGCCAGCATGTACTCAAAAACGACGGAGCTGTCCCGCGTCTCCTCATAAAAGCTCCGTACTCGTTTTGTTAGATTGTCACTTTTCATTTGAAATAGCTGGCGCTGATTTAATGGCTTGGTTGTCATAGTCCTCTACCTCCCAATTGTAGGAAACGCTCTCATTTTTAATTACCCGATCTGTTTCTATAGAAATAGGATACTTTACAACTGGAGGAAACACTACCCCTTCAACAAAGAATTATATTCAAAATTAGTCAAATTTTTAAATCAAATGAGTAGTTGCTGCCAAATTTTTAAATAACAAAAAACACGCAGGGAATTTCCCGCGTGTTTTTTTCTGCTGATTCACTTAGAAAAACATTCGTAAAAACGACCAGACATAGCGCAGCAGTCGAAACAAGATAAAGAGAAGAAACAGGTTCCCAAAAATAAAGCTGACCGCATTTCCCGCACTGGCTTTCAAATTTCCGAAAGAAAAACGACGTAAAAAGCGCGGCATCGAGCTGTACCCGTTACGCTTCAACCGGAATTTTTCTTCATATGTAAGATCAAGCATATCATAGTACACGATCTGCAAGGGTTCTCGAGAGAAAAAGGTCTTTGAGAACCCCACCATCATCGTATACTGCTTGTTATTGGAGGGCAGGTTGCGTACCCCTTTTTTATTGATCCGCACCTTTTCGTCATCGTCCATCACATTGTAGCTGTACTCTTCTTCTTGAATCTTGTGGACCGTTACTTCTGGCTGATTTTCTTCAAGAAAAGCTTGGTAGACCTCTGAGAATTTTTGCTTTTCTAAGAATAGATGCACCCCTATCCCTGCAATCAGCGCCATCAGGAATACATTCAACAACAAATTATCTTGAAAAATAGCACTGTACGCCAGAATGATTGCTAGCGCCACGCCGCTGATCGTCAGCCGTTTCCAATAGTAATTTTGGTACATGATCTTGATCGTTCGTTCGTAGTACGCAAAATCAGATGTCGCGAAGTTCATTGACCTCATCTCCTTTTATAAACGCTTAAATTTAGTATAGCTGAGCCAACCTTGAAAGTCAGTTCATATAAATTATACGCAAAAAACTTCCGCGAACATTAAAACTATCTTAAAAAGCTGGATCAGCAAAAGCGATCCAGCTCCGTTCTATTGATTCACTTGAATGACTCCTTCTGCCCCTTTTCGCAGCACGCGCTGTGGAAACATTTCTTCTGGCGGCGCATAGTCATGACCCGATTCTGTTTGCCAACAGGCCGAGACCGACAATGTCTCATTGCCCGTATTGATCAGCCGATGCGCTGTATCTCCGGGAATATAATGGACAGAACCAGGAAGCACTTCCTCCAGTCGCGTCTCTCCAGCTTCCGTCATCATCAGCAGTCCCTGACCTTGCAAGCCAAAATAGTATTCACCTGTGTCTCGCTTGGCATGAAAATGCCCTTTCGTTAAGAAAAATTCCTCTCCCACTACCCCCGAATGTACATGGGTGATCCCGAAATAAAGCCCGCCAGACGTTCCTTCAGCTAACCCGTTATCTTGGTATTCAACCTGATACATCACTGTCTCCGGGTCTAGCTGCTGATAAGCTTTCTGATCTTGGAAATAGCCTGCTAAATCCTTTGCTCGTGTCTCTTTCATTCGAATTCCCTGACCCTCTAAGTGCACGGTCGTACTATCATATCTAACGTCACTTTTTTTGATCACTCTAGTCCCGCCTCTCTATTAAGGAACATAATCCAGCCATTTTTCTGTGCATAAGTCGGGGCGAACGACAAAGTCGAACATGGCATGGTCCTGTGTATACTGTTGATAGATCGGCTGTGTCGGATCAATCGCAAATTCAACGTATTCTCTCGGCGCTTTTTCAACTAACGATTCCGCCTGATAGGAGGGATTTCGTTCCCACACGATTGCCTCATGATCATCAAATGTAGGATAAAACGCCAGCCCCTTATGTGCACGCACCTCATCGTATTCAAAACCAAAATCCCGTACGCACCACGCGCCAAAAAGCATGGGTTCTGTTCTGGACGCATTGATCGTACAATGCGCCCAGCCTGGGGGAACGATCACGCGTTCACCAGCTTGCGCTCGAACCGCATAACAGCGCCCCGGGTCATCCGTCGCTCTTTCCTGCATATAAACGATCGCTTCTCCCCACCAGATCTCATATACCTCAGGTGTCGACATCTGACACGTCTTCGAAACGGCGTGGATGTGTCCCTGACTTTTGACGGGTTCCTGACCGATCGATCCCTTGGCGTAGGCGACGACACCAAAAAGCAATTCCCTTTCCAGCAGATCAGAGCGATCCCTCCTCAAGCCAACATCCATCGCAATCGAATACACGATCTCTGGCCCTGACGCTTCATGATCCGCCATGCTGTGAAGGATGTCCTTTAAATGGCGTTGTTCTGCATGCGTGGGCCCAAAAACAGTTGGCGGATAAACAAATTCATGCGTTGCGTCATTAAAGGTCACACCTAAGCCTGTCTCGATCATTTTTTTACCTCCTTGGATCACGACAAATTTCTAACAAACGCTTGGATCACGGCGACTTCTTTCGTTGGCTCTCCCTGGTTGACTAATCGGTATTCTTTGATCGCCTCTGGTACAATAAACGTTTCGCCATAGTGGATCTCAAACGGATCAAAGCGGCCATCCACGCTTTCTACTGTGATCGTTTCTCCCTCCACCAGATTCAACATATTGACACTTTGATGAACAGACAAAACGGCTTCTTCTTTGAACCAGTGACGATGGGTCTCGATAAATTCCAATTCATGCAGCCCGGTCTTTTCGATCCGATAGTCCCTCGTGTCATGGAGCGTTTCAAAAGGATTGATCAAATTTTCCTGCACCCAAGCGGTATCATACGACATATCCACATTCTCTTCCCCGTGGGCCAAATGAACGGGCCGCGGCACGCCGTCTAAGCCTAAACGCTCCCAATCCCAGAGCTTAAAGGTGAAGATATACGGTGTTTGACTAATCTCCAATACCACTGTCTCTGGCCCGCCGCAATGGATCGTCCCCGCAGGTATAGAGTAATGGTCGTGTTTTTTTACAGGGAAACAATTGATATATTTTTCATCTGGAAAACGGTAATCCCCTTTTTCGGCCTTCCGCAGCGCAGCAAATAAATCTTCCTTCTCCGTTCCTTCTTTTACCCCAAGATAGATCGTGGCGTTCTCAGCAGCCTGCAAAATATAATAGCTTTCGTTTTGCGTATACGTCATGCCGAATTTTTCTTGGATGTAATCCACTCGCGGATGGACTTGCAAGCTTAGATTGCCGCCGCCGACCGTATCTAAGTAGTCGAAACGAATCGGAAATTCATTGCCAAAGCGAGCCTGTACTTTTTTGCCGAGTAAAGCAATCGGCCGTTCATGGACCACATTGATCGCTGGAATCTCGATTGTTGTCCCTGCGAAATCCAAACATACACTGTTTTCCTCCAGCACTCCGTCGAAGGCCCATCCGTAATTTTCCTGCTCAGGATTCAAATTGAACTCTTTCTTCATCCATTGTCCGCCCCAAACACTTGCATCAAAGTAAGGAACTAAACGAAAGGGTTGCTCCACGATTTGATCCAGGGCGGTACGGTAGCTGGCGCCATCGACCATTTTCACTTGATTCGGAACATTCGTATCCAGTAAATAATCGATTCGTTCCGTCAGCTTCTGCTTCAGCCGATCAGCGACCCGCCACTCAAAAAAGAAGCCCCGTTTAACTTTTTTTAGATTGTCTTCTTCCTCATTCGCGGCTTTCCAATTCGGCATACCAGCACGATGGCGTTTCTGAATCTCCCAACGCGTCAAATCGGCATAGCACAAAATATCCGGATCAGGTAACAAAATGGTTGCCCCTGTGCCGTAAACAACGATGTTCTTTGATTCTTCCGCGAACTCTTTCTGCATTTGTGCCACTTCATATTCTGGATAAAAATCCTCCAGCACCGCGTGGGACATGACACCGAATACACGATCCTCTGTCAGATTCGCGGCTATTTTTTTCGTTAATGTTGCTGCGTCATAGGCATAGTCATCCGCCTTGATCAGCCGTACGTCGGTCAACGTATTCAATAAATGCTGCTCGAGCTCAGAAAGATGCACACCCGGATAGCATTCCAACGCAATCGTTCTCTTCCCTTCCTTCAGTTGTCGATTCAATTCTTCGCTGATCTCTTCATAGCTTGTCCACGTCTGTGCCGTGTGTTTTATCTTGATTTTCGGTCGCAAATTATAGGTCATTTTTACCCCTCTTTAATAATCATAATGATATGACATTAGAATGCCTCTTCTACCTCTTCGTCAGAAAAATCCATTCGGTCAATACTTTCTTTTCCAGCTTTGATCCCATCCGTGAGTAATTGCTGGAATTCTTTTCCTTCCCGCATCAACACCAGCTCTAACAACATCGCCAGGTTCATGCCCGAGACCATCTCAACTTCTAAATTGGTTTGAGCCAATACCTCATACGCCGTCGTCCCAGGAGAGCCTGCTGGAATGTCGCAAACAATGAGCATTTGCGTGATCTCTTCAGAGATACCTGCGATCATTTTTTCCAGCTCCGTTCTAAACGAAGCGACCCCTGCTTCTTCTAAGCCAAGTGAAAAAAGGTTTTCCTGTTCACCAGCAACAAATTCTATCGCGGTTTTCATCCCATGAGCCAGTCTGGCGTGACTCACCAATAGTATTCCGATCATGATCATTTCTCCTTGTTCTTCTTTTTTTAGAACATCATTTGGATCAAATAGGCGATCCCTACGCCGCCAAAAGCTGTCACAAAATAAATCCCGATCAATTTCAAGGCGGAGACACCTTTTTTCGCCATCAAATACCATGAAACTAAAACCAACACTAATGGTAGAAGGTTCGGGAAGATGCCATCTAAAATCTGTTGAATATCAATTTTCGCACTGCTGAATTTCAATACGATCGGCAATTGGAGATTCACATAGCTCGCTGCGACTCCGCCGATAACGATCATTCCAAGAACTGAAAAGGCTTGTGTGATCTGTTGGGCTTTTTCGCCAACGAAGGTATCGACAGATTCCGCTCCCAGCTCGTACCCTTTAAAGAATAAGAAACGCGTGCCCAGCATGATGATCGTATTGTAAGCAACGATGTAGAAAATCGGTCCTAAGATGCTGCCGTTTTCTGACAAGCCCATCCCGATCGACAGAAGAATCGGGATCAGCATTCCCGGAATCATTGAATCACCGATACCAGCTAAGGGACCCATCAAGCCGACTTTCAAGCCATTGACAAAGTCATCGTCAATTTCTTCTTTTCCCAGTGCCCGCTGTTCTTCTAAACCGACCACCACGCCATTGATCAACGAACCGATCTGCGGTTCAGTATTATAGAAAACAGAATGCCGCTTCAGCATGGCTTTTTGTGCTTCGGGATCATCTTTGTACAAGCGTTTGGCGATCGGCTCCATTGACAAGGCAAAACCAAAGGCTTCCAAAAATTCAAAACTCGTCGCGACTAGGTTATACATCATCCAACGAATATAGGATTTATTCAACGTCTTCTTATCTAACAGTTGATACGATCTTTTTTGTTCCATTAAAATTCCTCCTCCTCATCGATGTCATCATACGAACCTTCTTCTGTAGCAATTTTTACTACGGGTTTGGATTTGGCCTGGAAATAAATATAAGCGATCACACCCGCAACGACAGCCAAGGCAATCATGTTCAATTTTAAGAAGATGACACAAATGAAGCCAAACACGAAGAAAATCAGCATAATGTCTTCTTTGACGACTGCCGTCAGCAGCATCACGATCCCGATCGCTGGAAGGGCTCCGCCTAAAATCCCCATCACATCGATCAAATACTGCGGCATGCTCGCCAACAATTCTTTGGCGAAGCTCGACCCAAAGTAAATGACTAAGAAGGAAGGAATAAAACGCAAAGCAAAACTTAGCAATTGCGGTCCGATGATGGAATTAAAATGGAAGGCCTTCTCATTTCCTTCTTCGATCGCTTTTTGTGCGCGGTGGTTCCAGAAAGAATTCGCTACTTGGAAAAAGTTGAACACGATCGTACCGATCACACCGATCGTCGTAGCAAGTGTCACGGCAACTTCTGTCGATGAATTTGATAAAATAGCTAAAGCAATCGCCGGATACGCAACGAAGTTCAAATCCGCCGGCATCTGTCCGCCAGGCGTTACCATAGCGATATAAACGGCCTGGATCGCGACCCCGATAATAATTCCTTGTGTAACATCCCCTAAAATAAGACCAATCAAAAATCCTGATACTAAGGGGCGGCTGATGGTGTACCAGCCCCCGGTCAATCCCATTAACCAGGGAGTCCCTAAAGCACCCAAGTAGCACAGCAGTGAGATCAATACAGCTTGGAAAAAGAGCATAATCAATTCCTCCGTTCTTTATTTTTTGATATCTTTCCAAGTGAAGCCTTTTGAATCCGGTACCAATTTAAACTGGATATCCATTCCTAATGCGTCCAATCGTTCGAAGGCAGCCAGTTCTCCTTCTGTGATCGCCACGTTTGGACCGATTTTTTCAGCCCCTTCTCGCGCACTCATAGGGCCGACATTTAAAACAGGGTAACAAGAAATAAAATCTGCGCCAGCATCGTACAAACGTACAAGGGTCTCAGGAGTCTTCGCGATCAAGAAATAATTCTTTTTGCTCCCAATAATTTCGTCCCATTTTAGCGCGGTCCGATCAACAGTCATTACGAAGCCCTTTAGCGGCTTTGGAACAGCTCCTTTAAGAACTTTGGACAAGGTTGGATTGTTCGCGGAAGGATCATCTACAGCGACTACGCCATCACAAGCGCGTTCACTCATCCAGCGCGTCACCACCTGCCCGTGGATGATCCGATCATCGATTCGAATAAAAGATATAGCCATTTTCTACACTCCTGTTCTCTTTATGTCATTTTGTTATAACAATAGCACAAATTGATTATAAGTCATTTCTCTGAAAAAGACAACGCTTTCTTTCTTCTTTTTGAAAAAAGAAACGTGCAAAACGAAGGCGCTCGCTTTGCACGTTGGCGTGTAGCTAAATTTCGACATAGTAGCGGTACTGATCGCCAATGTAGTAGCAATCGCTGATTTCCTTATACTGACCATCCGCTCTAGAAACCATCCGCACTCTTTTTAAAATCGGTGTATTTTCCGGCACGTCTAATACCGCTTGAAGCTCCGGTGTCGCAAGCAGCGCTTCGACATACTCTTTGCTCTCACTCATGACAATGTCAAAGGTTTTTAAATAGTCATAGAGTGATCCATAATAATCCTTACTATCTAATGAGAAATTTTCGGTATAAGGGATGTGGGTGACAAAATAGGCAAAGGCTTTGCCATCATCCACGCCTCGCGTCCTTCTGAGTTGCAGGACCTTGGCACCTTTTTCGATCCCTAACTGCTGGGATATCCTTTCGGAGGCTTCTATCATGCTGACTTGGGCATGCAGCGTACGTACTTTTTTCCCCAGCTCCTCCATTTCTCGAGTAAAGCTGCGAACCATTGTATAATGTTCTTTTTGAGTTGAGTGATCCATCGACAAAACGAAGGTCCCTTTTGCCCGCTCACGGTACAAATGTCCCTCACGAACCAATTCATCGATCGCCTTTCTGATCGTGATTCGACTCACGCTATAAATGTCACATAAATCGAGTTCGGGTGGGATTTTTTCGCCATCTCCCCATTCTCCTGATACGATTTTAAACCTTAAATCATCTGCTATTTGACTGTACAAAGGACTGGCGCCTTTTCCTTTTGCTAGCTTTTCGTTCAAACTATCACCTCTTAAAAGTTCTATTGTCATAACAATAATATAGATTAGCAAAAATTTCAACCATTATGGAAGGCGTTTTCTTTCTTCTATTTATAAAAAGCTGCTTTTATAAAGCGGTTGTTAATCTTTGGAATCTCCCCTTCTTTTCTAAAGGGGTTGTAGTATAATGGAGGCATAAAAACGATTACGTTTAATCAAGTGAAGGGGTACACGTATGAAGATCGCCATCATTCTTTCAACTATTGTTCTTGCATTAGCCAATGTTTATCTTTTTCTGGTGTATTTTAAAGAGAAAAAAATCGATGATAAATTAGAACGATTGGCCGTGATGTTCGGTACCAATATGAGTGTTTTGTTTGTGGACAGTCTGATTCTTTTCTTCGGGGCGCTGGCGGAAGAAGGAATGTTCCTGATGACCATTTTTTCCGATTTTTGAAGCAAAAAACTGCGACTTCGTAAGAGGCCGCAGTTTTTTTAATGCTCAATAAACCCATATTCGAGGATTTTTAGTTTTCGTTTCATACGATCGATCACCGGCATCAGATCTTCGATGGTTTTCCATTCGGGATGCTGCGCCAGCTCTTGCTGAATCTTGGTGGTCTCACTCGTTAAGACTGCGTAGATCGTTTCTAAGACATCACTTTCTTGAACATCTGGACGCAAAGGCAGCTTGCTGATGACTTCGTCGGTCAAGGTCAAGTTATGATGGACATCTGCATTGAGTCGTGCGGTCATGGCTTCTTTGAGTGACTCCGGCAGCAGAGGCATTTCCGCGTAAGCCTTCATCAAAAAATCAAACTCATGAGGGTACGTTAGCTGAAGCTCGATCTTATATTTTGTCGCATCGACGACCATCTCTAACAGGTCCGAGGCTTGTGTCCAAACCGAATAGTCGATGCGTTGATAGAAAAATTCGGAGGCGTACACGTAAGTCGCTTGGTACAGCGCGCCTTTATTGCCATAATAATGAAACAAAAGCCCCTTTGATACCCCCGCTTCCTCCGCGATTTGATCCGTCTTTGTCTCACGATAGCCATACTGCCCAAATAATTTCGTACTTGTTTCAAGGATCTTTTTTTCCTTCTTGGGATCTTTTACTACTTCCTTCATCTTATCACTCCAAGTCTCGCTTATTGTAGCCGATGGTGCCAAGAATCGTCAAAACTAGAAAGGCTGCCAGCAAAAAAACCATGATTTTCAGGTCGGCCTTCTCTGCCGGGACTTTTCCGACCCAGCCAAGAGGCGAGAGATTGCCGGTGTCTTCTGACAGATTCAGCAGCGGACCAAACATTTTTACTAGTACACTAGCACCTAAATAGAGCCAGAGCACACTGGTCCATTTAGGCAATGCGCCCGCGAAGAAGCTCCCGATCCCGACAAAGAACAACGTAGCCGGCAAGAACCCCAGCATCGTCTGCCAAAAATAAGTGGTCGCAAGCGGATCATCGAGGGTACTATTGCCAATGAAGAAGGCGCCAGCCAGTGTTCCAGTAAATACCAATATGCTTACTACCGTTCCCACGCCAAAATAGCTCAAGGCCAAACGGGTTTTTGACACGCTCTTTGAATGGAGAATGTCTAAATAGCCCTTTTTTTCATCTGACTTCAACCGAAACACGATCAAAAGACCGCTGATCGCGGCGATCGCGACAAAGAACAGCCCCAGCATATTCAAATAGTTCAAGATCAGCTCTCGGTTGGCTTCATTGATCTGTGTCACTCCAAGAATTTTTCGATAAGTGGGGTTGCTACCGATGATGTCACCGATCGTACGAAAGATCGAGCCATACGCTGCCCCCAAAACAAAGCCGCCAAAGATCCAGCCCAAAATACTGTTGCGCTCGACAGCTAAAATCAGCCCAAGAGGAGAAGATAATAAGCGGCCTGCTGTTGCTTTGCCATCGCGGGCGGCCAAGATCCCGCTGCCGATATCACGGCTTTCGACGAGTTTGATCGCCAGCGCCAAGCAGATCACGCCAAAGGCCAATGTCAGGATGACCGGCAGCCAATGATTCTCGGTATAGATCGCTGTTTTTTGAATCCAGCCGACAGGTGACAGCCAGGTCCAATCAGGATTCGTCACATCTGTCATCATACGGAGGAGATAGAAGAAGCCGTACAAGCCATAACTCATGAAGCTGGCACTGCGGGAATCATTCGCTAGCTGGACCATCAGAAGACTGATGAAGCCAAACATGATCCCAATACTGGCGAGACTAGCCCCCATCAGGAGATCCCCCTCCAGCGTCGCGCCATTCAAATCAGCAGCGATCAAGCTCCCCGTATATAAGATTCCCATCAGCCCATTGATCAGCAGAATCTCCCAGACAGTTGCATAGATCGGCGCCAAGCGTCCAACGGTACGGGAGCGGACCATTTCCAATAGTCCTGAGTCCTCCTCCGCCCGAGTGTTGGAGATTGCCAGTGAGATCGTCATAAACACCATGAACATTCCCATAAAGACCAGCATCTCTGAGGCGAACACATTGGCCGTCGTATACGGCTTCGTTGCGGAAAATTCACCAAAGAGGGAGACCATCGCCGGTGTTTTCAATGTATTGACGATCGCATCAATGTCTGTCTGGGTACCGAACAAGACGTTGAACTTCAATGCTGCCGAGGCGAACAAGCCGACGAGGATCACGAGCCAAATCAGATGCTTGAAGCGGTTTTGCTTCATATTCGCCCGCAGCAAGGTCATAGTTTTAACGCCGTTATGCATGAGAATCAGCCCCTTGTTTTTCATAGTAGCGCATGAACAGGTCCTCCAACGTTGGCGGCGTGGCCGTAAGATTAAGGATCTGCTTTTCCGCCAAGAAAGCCATGATCGCGGTCAGCTGTTCCCGATCCACCGACAAGGTCGCTTCTTTATGTTCCGTATCTGAAAAATGGCTTTTGTGGACACCGGCGACATGCTCGATCCCGTCGAGAGCAGACGCCGTCTCGACCTTGAGTTCCATACGGGTCAAATGGCGCATCGACGCTAAATCGCCTGTCTCGATGATCGTTCCTTCACGAATGATCGCGATCCGATCACACATCTTTTCGACCTCCGATAAAATATGACTGGAAAGCAAAATGCTCTTTCCTGCTTCTTTTAATGCCAGCACTTCTTCTTGAAATGTTTTCTCATTCAAGGGATCTAATCCAGACGTGGGTTCGTCAAAGATGTACAGGGACGCCTCCTGTGACAATGCCGCCACCAACGCGATCTTTTGCCGGTTTCCCTTTGAATAGGTACGGGCTTTTTTCTTCGGGTCGAGTTGAAACTTCTCGATCAGCGCCTCTGTTTTTTCAGTGCGTGTTTGATTATTCAGACGCAACAGCAGGTCAATGATCTCGCCGCCTGTTAAATTCGGCCATAGAAAAACATCCCCTGGGACATAGGAAATATCTTTATGGATCTGTGTATCCTCTTTCCACACATCTTTTCCGAAGATCGTTGCTTCCCCGCCCGTTCGCTTCAACATGCCTAACAGGATTCGGATCGTCGTCGATTTGCCGGCACCATTAGGTCCGATGAAGCCAACGACCTCTCCTTTGTTCACCGTAAAAGTCACGTCCTTTAATGCCTGAAATTTGCCGAAACGCTTTTCTACCTTTGTTAATACTACGACTGGTTCGCCCATCCTGCTCACTCCTATTTCTTCTGTTTGACAGTGCATCACACCTTATACCGAGAGAATACGCTCTTTTGACTCGCGAGTCAATGACTATGCAGTCAATCCAGAAAGAAACCACTCACTTCTCCTCCGTTCCCTTATTTCTCGAATTTTCAATCAAAATAAAGTATCATAGAGAAAACTTTCGTAAGGAGTCGCTAATGACTATTCTAAAGAAACTTTCCCCTTTGTTTTTGATCCTTGCGGTCGTCGGGGATTTTTCGCTGCCTTATTATTTAGGCAGATTCTATCCGGGATTTGACCAGATGACCATGATCATCAGCCAACTGGGAGAACCGACCAGCCCTGTACAATCCTATTTTGATCATGGGTCAGTGGTCACAGGGACGCTGTTCATATTGTCGAGCGTTGGCGTCTATGCCTTCTTTCGCTCTGAATCGAAGCAATTGGCACAGATCTTAGCTGGTGCCATCGCCTTTTACGGCTTTGGTGATTGCCTCTTGACTGGCCTGGTGCATATCAGTGAATCCGCCAGCTTCTTCAGCCCTGCCTATTTTCTCCATGCCGCCTTTTCCGGCTTAGCAATGGTGGCCATGATGTTTGTGCCGTTGTTGTTAGCCTATCAAGCAAGCGTGAAGCGTCAAAGGGCCGTTTCTCTCTTTTATTCCGTGTGTCTGATTGGCTCGATCGTGGCGCTGATCTTGTTCGCCGCCTACTATTTGCCGCTGATCGGCAGCCTGCTCGCCACCACTCGCGGTTTTTGGCAGCGCCTATCGCTGTTTTTCCTCTATCTTCCAGCACTCAGTATCGCCTTTAGACAATTAAAAAGGATGCCGCATTAGCAGCATCCTTTTTGCTATCTTAATTTTTTTATCCCGATCTGTGCCGCGCCGATCGCTCCGGCAAATTGAGACAATGGATCTCTTTTCACTGGTGCCGCCACATACTGCTCTAAGACCGTCACAAAGGTCGCGCTTTTTGATAGACCGCCTGTGAAGAGGACCTCCTCCCCACGAGTCGGCCGTAATTTCGAGTATTGGCTGCTGATCCGCTGTGCGATGGAATGCAGTACCCCTAGCGCAATATCTTCACGGGCTTCGCCTTTTGAAATCAAGCTGATGACCTCTGATTCCGCGAAGACCGTACACATACTATTGATAGTGACTGGTTCGGCCTCTTCAACAAAGCGGTCCAGGTCTGCGATGTCTTCTCCCAGTGTTCGCATCATGACCTCAACGAAGCGCCCTGTCCCTGCGGCGCAGCGATCGTTCATACTGAATTCGATCACGTTGCCTTTTCCATTGAGCTGAATCGTCTTACAGTCCTGTCCGCCGATGTCGATGACCTGCTTGACCCCCGGAGATAAGTAATCCGCCCCTTTTCCGTGGCAAGTGATTTCTGTGATCACTAAGTCCGCAGGCAGCAGCTTTCTTCCATACCCCGTCGTAACCAGCTTCAACTCATGCAGCACATAGCTCTTCTTGAAATAATCAACCACCGCCGTCATGGCGCCTTTGGGGTTTCCAGCGGTTGGGATCAAGTATTTGTCGATCATTTCTTCGTCGCAGAAGAGCACCCCTTTTGTAGTGGTGGAGCCCGAATCTAATCCTATTGTGTACATACAGCCTCTTCCTCTAACATTTCGATAAACGCAGTCACGCGGGTATTGATCTGCTCGATATCTGATGTGGAATAGTCGGTTTCTAAATACATATACGGTGTTTGTTTTTCTTCATTCAAGAAGCGTTTGATCTTCAGCGATTCGACAGAGAATGGAATACAATTTTGCAGGACCATGTCGATCACCCCATCCACTTGATAGTCGTCGATCATCTGGCCCAACAGCTCTTTCCGCGGCTGGTTGTTGGACATACAGGCACAGCCGATATTGATGTATTTATCGGTCAATGATTGGTACACGTCTTCCTCCTTCTCGTCCACCAACCGTTCCACGGCCTTCGCCACGGTACAGTTTTCATACGCAACCACCAAGCCGCCGTTTTCTTCGATCGCGCGAATGACTTTTTCTGTCACGCCGCCCATCGGAGAACCTGTCACTAAGATTCTTGGCTTCTTGTCCAAGCGCTTGCCGGCTTCGTACTCTGCCTTCACCTTAGCCGTGGTTTCCTCCAGCATCTCGATGACTTCTTCTTTATCAAATTTGTATTGGGAGCCATACATGACCTTGAAAATTTCCTGACCGGTGATCGCAGGCGGATTCAGCTGACCTAGACGATAGAAATTTTGTTTTGCTTCGCGTTCGCGGTTTTTTAATAGGATGGCTTCGCGAATCTTCTCATCGGTGATCTCCACACCTAAGAAATCTTCCAATTTTTCTTTGAAGCGAACCATTTCGCTGTACCACAATTTTTTACTTTCCTCGGTGTCTCTCATATGCGGAAGCTGCATCAAATACGTGTCCTTGAATTCTTCCATATATTCATACATTTTTTTCTTCCCGTCACAGGTCGTTTCCCCCACCACCAGATCAGAAAAGTAGAAATACGGGCATTTATCGGTTTTTCCGAAGCCGTAGCTGGATTTGATCAGCGGGCAAAGATTCCGCGGCAGATCTTCCTCGGCATCGGGGATCGTCTCATCCGAAGTCGAACACAGACTGATCTGGATCGCTCCGCCGGCAAGCACTAATTCTTCCGGCATAAAGGTACAATAGACCCCAACGACGGGCTTGCCCTGTTCTTTGATCTCCTTGACAGCTAAAAAGCCCTGTCTTCTCGCTTCGCCAAACTCATCAAAAATCTCTGGTAAACTCGTTTTTAATTCCATTTTTTAATCCATTCCTTCCCATTTTTAGAAACCTTTTTACGAATCGCTTGTTGCCCATACCCTCACATTGAAGCATGCAATACCGTGCCATTCATCTGTTTTCCTCCAATAGAAAAGAGCACACCAAAAAAAGGCCTGCTCCTGGATAGTTATCTATTCTGTTTATCCAAGGAGGAAAAATATTCAGCTGACGTGCTTAGAACCTCTAAGTTTTGGTTCACTCATAGTCATCGTCTAAACATTGCTCCACCTCCGATTACACTCGTTGTCCAATTGTCTCGTGGGTTCTCTTGATCATAGCCGCAAACTTTGTGTAAGCAGTTACAATCACTAGCTACAGTATAACGAAGGCAAAATACCGTCGCAAGGCTTTCAAAAGAGAATCGTTCTCAGTTCTCAAGGAGTCGTTTCCCCACGCGCCTGCCACCCAATTTTATTTTTAATAAAAAATTTGCTAAAAAAAGCCGCAGCATTTTCTGCTGCGACTTCACTCGTTTATTCCGATTTCTTGCGATTAAAAAGAACATACATCCCGATCAATAACACGCACGAAGCGAGTGAGACGAGATGCCCATTACTTAACCCCCGCAGCAGGTGATGAATAAAAGTATCTTCCACCAGCATCGATCCCGCTGTGTAAGCGATCAGGAGTGCGCCGATCCAGATCAGCCAAGGGAACCGATCCATCAGCTTCAATATGACCTGACTCCCGAAAATAACGATGGGAATACTAATGATCAACCCAAGCACAGCCAAGCCAAAGTGCCCGTCAGCCACGCCGGCGATCGCCAGTACATTGTCGAGACTCATCACGAGGTCTGCAATGATGATGGTACGAACCGCAGAGGGCAGTGTCGTTTCACTTTTGACATCGGCCTCTTCTCCGTTCGATTTCAATAAGTCATAGGCGATATAAAACAACAACCCCGCGCCAACGATCTTGACGTAAGGGACCAATAATAATTCAACCGCGATCAACATCAACAGGATACGCAATACGACCGCACCCGCAGTTCCGATCACGATGGCTTTATTTTGTGCACTTGCAGGCAGCTTTCTGGTTGCCAATGCGATCACGACTGCGTTGTCGCCGCTTAATACCAAATTCAACAGGATGATCGAAAGAACCTTCGATACAATTTCAATACTCATTTCCTTTTTTGCCTCCTAAAAAAATCATCCTGCCTAAAATACCACTTTTTGCTGAAAAAAGCATGAAAATGTACGAATGATTTTTGTTTCATTTGTCCCCTCTTTACCAGAATCATTCTTTATGCTGTCCTGAAGCCTTCAGCTCGTTTATGGTATCATCGAATAAACTCATAAATTGGAGGCGTATACACGTGAAGCATAAAGATTATTACGATGATTCCTATGTATTGACCCTTTCGGAAAAACTGTACAGCGTCATGCCGGACTTTGATAAGGAGGCTTTTCTGACAGCCGTTGTGGGTCATTTAGAGGATAAAGAACTCTTTGCTCGTTTCGATTGTATCGTTGACGGGTTAGAAATCGCCCTAAAGCGAGACTATGCCGAAACGATCCAAGCTTTTTATCCGCTCCTCGGACCGGAATTAGAGCAGTCGACAGGGATGTTCAGCTTTGGCTGGTGGCTGTGGCCGATCGGGCGCTACGTCGAACGTCATGGAAATGACGCGTGGGAGGACTCGTTGGCTTTTTTAAAGGAATTGACGAAGCGGTTTACGGGAGAGTATGCGATCCGGCCGTTACTAAAGGCACACCCGCAAGAGGTGATGGAGGAACTGATTTTGTGGAGCCGCGATCCGAATGTACACGTCCGCCGTCTTGCCAGTGAAGGGGTTCGGATTCGCCTCCCCTGGTCGCAAAAATTGACGGTCGCCCTCGAAGACTTTGACCGCTATAGTACGATTTTGACTAACTTGAAGGACGATCCCGAGAAGTTTGTTCAAAAAAGTGTCGGCAATAATTTGAATGACTTGTACAAAGAAGCACCGGAAAAAGCAGACGCACTTATCTGCAAATGGAAAAAGACGCCTTCAAGCAGCCCGCAGGAATGGATCATCAAGCACGGCCAAAGAAACCAAAAATAAACAGGGGATCACTGCGTATCCCCTGTCTCTATCGGTTAACTTTTTGTCGTTCTCTTCGGTTTGACCACTAGCAACAGCAGCAACAGGCAAAGACCGGAGAACATCAAATAATGGTTCTGACTTTCTCCCGTTTGCGGATACGCCCGTGTGACCTGAACATTCGTGACCTGCGCAGTTTTGTGTTCGGACTCTTTTCCTGCTGACTCAGAAGGCTGCTGATCCGCAGAGCCTAGATAGCCTTCAATGTGAATCTCGTTTTCCATGAGACCGTCTCCTTACTTGAATTAACGCGTAGGCTGAACGGCTTGACCATCTTTTCCTAGGGCTTCAAATGCAAGTGTCAAGGTATGCTTGGTTTGTTCTGCTTTTGTTTTGTAGTACGCATCCTTTGTCGTCCCTGAGTAAGTATACGTCGTTGATTTTGCATAGGTATCCGCCGCGTCATTCGTCACGTTTAATTTTCCATTCGTGTTGGCAAGCGTTAAGAAATCTCCTGCCGCAAAACTTTTCAAATTCACGGATTGTTCCGCGCCTGCGTAATCATTCCCGCTGATCTTCAAGGCATCTACGTTCGTAAGATTTCCGCCGTCCACGGTAAAGCTGCTTGCTGAGACTTTTACTGCACGCCCAGAATTGTTGGTGATCGTATAGCTTGGGGAAGTGATGGTCTTGTGCTCAGAAGCTTTCGTCGTATAGAAAATATTGGCTGTATCAAGGGTCACGTTGATCCAATCCTTTGAGCCTTCATCGGTATTTGGTGAATTTTCATCGGTATTGTCTTGACCTAACGAACCGTTTACTGTGATCGATGCAGAATCATCGCCATTGACATCCGCTGCATGTACAGCAATTCCTCCGAATAACAAACCGCTCAATAGTAACCCGCTTAAAATTTTTTTCATCTTTATTCTCCTCTTCTTATCTATTTCATTAAATTTTTTCGCTGTGAAAAAAATTAATTCTACTTTTTTGGTGTCTTTCTCATCGATCCAGCAAGACAGTCTTGGTTAATTCTTGACGTGAATCGTGATCTTGGCAGCGACTTCCCCTTTTTTTTCTTTGGTTTTGTCGTCGTATAACGAAAACTTCGCTGTCGCCGGATAATCCCCTTTAGCAAGCGGCTTTTCAAGCTGCGCTTCTTTGACCTCATAGCCTGGCTTGATCGCCCCCGAAGTATAGATCAGCTCCCCATTGTCTGTTCGTGTGATTTCGACATTTACAGGATAGGCATTGTGGGCAGGGTTTTGGATGATCAATTCCCCCGGCTGGTCACTTTTCTCAAAGGTCGCGTCTGGGGCGATCACCATGTTGAACTTGCTGCGATCTACCTTTTGCTGCGCCATTTTTTTCAGTTCTTTTTCACTGATCTTCGCGGCATCTTTGCCCTCTGGTAAAAACTCTCCACTCACTATCGAGACGGGTCTGGCTGTTTGTCGTGTATAGAAATAGGCACCGATTCCTGCCGCTATCAAAATAAGTAAAAGCAGGATCAGCAATCCTTTTCTTTTGCGTTTTTTTTCTTCCATGTTTATTCCTTTCGTTCCGCTGTTAATGTCAGAAGGTATTGGACTTGCTGCGCTTGGTGACGATCCCCGTAATAACTGCCGGAAAAGCCAAAGCTTGTGGATGACTGTCCAGCCAGCTCTTTAAAGGTCAGCGGCGCGTCCTGCAGTTTTTTCGTCAATACGCCCAACGAGGTATTTCCTTCAGTCAAATGGAGCAGCAGGTCTTTTTTATTTCCTTCCTCAGGACCTGTCAGCAGTTGGATATCCCCTGGATTGTTCAGCTCCGTCAGGTCTGTCGCCTGGATCGTCACTGGGAAGGAGCTGTGATTATCGATCGTATAGGTATCGGCTGGGACGATCTTTTGCTCATCCCCATCCTTTTTCGAATAAAAAGCGACTTCGATCGGAAAATCTACATTGATCATTTCCTGCTGTGTCGTGAAGGGCACCTCCAGCCACTTGCTTGATTGACTGTCTAGATCACAAATGATTCGTACATACAGCCAATAATTTGTCTTTTCCTTCAAATTTGAGTAGTGTGCCGATTCCGTCAAGCTGCTCTTATTCTGTTCTTCAATCAATCCGTCCGTCGCTGTCTCTGGATCATCGGTTTGTTTGGAATACAATTTATAAGCCACTTTTTGAACCCTGGCGTCATTGCCGTTCAACTGGTAATCCGTCAAATGGAAGGTCGCATCATTCACCGCGATGTCCTTTCCGACACCCGTTAATTGAACTGGCGGATTCAGCCGCTGAAGGACCAAGCTGTTTGCTTGCTGGAGCGCGGTCTTCTCTCCACTGGTAAAGTCTGGCGTATTCGGCAGCGCTTGACGCGAGATCGTCCCAGCCGCGACGGTCCATGACCCCGCGTCTAATTGAGAGGTCAACGACGCATTGTTCGCGATCACCTCATAGCCGGGCGTATTTTCCTGAAAAGCGCTGAAGGTAAAGGCATTTGTTCCCCCAGAAAACCCGATCGGATTGTTCGTAGTTCCCGCTTTTCCTTGAAAGCTGATCTGCTTGGCATTGTCGATCGTAAAGGTCGAAGCAGCGCCAACTCCGGGACTGAAGAAGGATTCATTGTTGGAAACAGACAGATCGCCGATCGCATCTGGTGAAAAGAGGATCGTGCTATTATTCGCCAGCTTAATACTATTGGGATAGTCGATCGACAGCTCCGAACCTTCTCCGACCGTCCAAAAGGCTGGTCGTGTCGTATAGTAGAAATTCCCCATAGAATTATTGGTTCCTTTGATGGACAACTTAGCCTTCTTACCTAAAGCAATCGTGCCGTTGTTGCTGCCATCTGAGTAAATCAGATTGTGGTTGGTCGTGATGGAAACGTCCGCGCCATCATTGACTGTAATATTCCCAGGATTGCTGAACATCCACATAAACCCTAACGCACCATTGGTGTTTTGAACGATCGTCGTCTGAGTCCCAGCTTCAAAAATCAGATTGTTGCACTCTGCGAATTCTTCCCCGCTGGCAACCGACCCATCAGGATTCTGCTGCATAAACCGATTGACTCCTTGAAAATGAATCTTGCTGGCCGCACCTCTAACATAAAAGGGCTGCGCCGTTTTGTTCGAGTAGTAGTTGACGTTGTTGACATACAGATCTGTCACAGAACTGGTCTGCATGATCCCATATAAGCCAACTGCGTTCACTGTATAATCCGGCGAACCAAACGTCATATTCTGCAAGGTGATGGTCAACCCGTTTGTATTTGAATAAAAGCCTCTGTTCCCGTTGTAGGAAAGCTGACGATTGTTTCCGTCGATCGTGACATTTCCGCTGATTTGAAGGCCTGAAGTCCCTAGATCAAATACCTCCGTAGAAGGAGCCAATTTGATCAGCGGCTCTTTCGCATCTAAAGCAGCCTTCAACTCCGCGAAGCTACTGACCAGCTTCCACTCGCCATCGTAGGCTTGTTGTTTTGTCTCTGCTTCGGAGGCAGGGACCGTTGATTTTGGCTCCGAATTCTGCTCTGAAGTGGAAGACTCCGCGGTGGGCGCAGCAGACGTTTCGGTGACCTGCTGTGTTTCTGTAGTCGAAGAAAGAGGCTCGCTGCGATCCGATACGCTAACTGATTCTCCAGTCTGTGCACTGGAAAGTGTGTCTGCATAAGCTGTATCTGCGGCGAACATAGGAGACGTGCATACCAAAGAAGAGAGAAATATAACCAACATTACCCTTATATTCATGATTATCTACTCCGTAAACTATTATTTTGCATTTATATCTAATATAGAACGATTATTTATATAAAACAATTCCAATAAAATGAAAAATATAAAATAATCACTGTTTTTGAAGTTAATTTTATTTTTCGTTATTTATAGCCAAATATTTTGAATAAAGACCATTCAGGAATCGTCTCCTTTTTTATAGCAGATGTTCTTTTATTAAAACTATTTTTAAATAAAATTTTCAAAAATGAAAACGCATTTATTACAAATAAAGAAAACGATATTTTTAGTCACATTGTATCTGCAAGAGAGCATTTGAAGAAATTTGAGCAAAAAAAAGAAGAACTCTTTACGAGTTCTCTATTTTTGTTATTTTAATTCTGCTATAAATCGTTCCGCGATCTCTTTGGGACGTGTGATCGCTCCGCCGACTACGATTCCACTGACGCCCATTTCTTGGATTTTTTTGGCTTGCGCCGGCGTATGGATCTGCCCCTCTGCTATGACGGGGATCTCAAGCGCAATCAACTGCTCCATCAACGCACAATCTGGACCCTTGCCGCTGCGAGAAGCCGTCTCAGCGGTGTAGCCGCTTAAGGTCGTTCCGACAAAGTCAACGCCTGCTTCATAGGCATTTTTTCCTTCTTCGATCGTTGCGATATCTGCCATCAACAATTGCTCTGGATACTTTTCTTTGATTTGCTGGATAAACTGGGCGATCGTCAGGCCATCGTGCCGTTTCCGCAAGGTGCAATCCAACGCGATCACCTCTACCCCCGTCGCCGCCAATTCATCGACCTCCTGCATGCTTGCCGTGATGAAGGGTTCTTCTGGCGGGTATTGTTTTTTTATCAGCCCGATCAGCGGCAAGGCTACCTTTGCTTTGATTTCTTGGATATCTCTTACAGAATTGGCTCGGATCGCTGCTGCACCAGCTTCCTTAGCTGATAAAGCAAGCAATGGCATGATCCCTCCGGCTTCCGTATATAAGGGTTCTCCAGGCAGCGCTTGGCATGAAACGATCAAGCCGCCGCTGATTTTTGCTAAAAATTCTTCTTTTTTCATCTGCTGCACTCCATTCTATAAGCGTACGCTTTCATAATGTAAAACAAACGTACCACGCAACGCCGATTCTGTATAGTCCAAATAAAAACGCGCACTCCAAGAGGAGTACGCGTTTTTTAGTTCACCTTCGTCGCCGCTAAACTAAAGTCAGCGATCGCTGTTCTGGTTTTTACGATATCTGAGACCTCATTGGTCAATACGACGATCGCAAACGGCTGATCGTCTGTCAGAACAAGCCCGATATCATTTTCGACGCTTTGCTGCTCGCCAGTAAGATTGGCTACCGTGGTGTCTTTCGGTAGCTCCTTAGGAATCTTGGTGCGGATCTTCTGACCCTTCAAAATCTCCAACATCGTTTTCTGCGGTTCTTTTTCACGTTCGTCATACAATTTTCTCAGTAATTTCATGCAATCGTTCAACGAAGTGTAATTGTCCTCATCCGTGATGCGAACATTGATATCCACCATCCGACGATTCAGTGTCGTGTCCGTATATCCTTGCGCCTTGAAATAGTCGTTCAATTTATCCATGCCATAATGATCGATCAATACATTGGTCGCGTTGATGTCGTGCTGCTGGATCATTGGTGTCAGCCACTCGGTCAGTTTCTTGTCCTGGATGACTTGGTTGCTGCCTTCTGGTTGCGCCAAAGCGTAATCCATGATGAATAATTCGATGACATTAGCGGCGATCGTCGGCTCGGAATTATTGCTGGAAACCTCTTGCTTGCTCTTAAAATAATGCACCCCGTAATAGACTTTACCGGCACTTTGCGTCAGCTTCTCCGCGTCTATTTTAACGGCAGGCTGCTTCGTTGTTTTCGTTGCTGTTTTCTTTTTTGCTTCCTTTTTCTTGCTGGATTCCTGCGTTTTTTTCTTCTTTGAGGACTCGGACGTTTTCTTCACTGGTTTTTTCTTCTCAGAAGATTTCTTCGTGGCTTGCTTCGTAGACTGTGACGTCTCTTTTTCCTTTGAAGAGGCTTGACTTTCTTTAGCAGTCACCCTTTGCTGCGGAGTCTCCTCTGGTTTATTGAATACACGTGTCACGCCAAAAACAGCGCCTCCTGCCAGCAGCAATGTGGCCGCCCCAAGCACGATGTATTTTCCTAGATGCTTCTCATTTGGATCGGTATGTCTTCCCAAAGTTCTCACCTTCTCTCCATCGCTTAGTTTCGAATGTTCTCGATAATAAGTTTATCATATTTCATTATCAAAATAATTCCTTTTAAAAAAGAATATATAATTTATAAATATTGTTTAAATCGTTGGCTTGGATACCGCGACATTTCATAAAAAAATAAAAAACAGCTTGTTTTTTATAATTAAGCAACAAGCCGTTCTTTCTTTTATTGTTACAATCTTTTAGTCATAAAATAGTGCGTTTCACTTTTCAGCGGATGATCGTCGATCTGTCCATTGATCTCGTAGCCGTGCTTCAAATAGAAATTCGGGGCATTGAAGCTCATCGTCTCCAGCAAAATCAGCGTGCAGTGTTCTTCTCGAGCGACGGCTTCGATTTGCGCCAATAGCTGGCTTCCGACCCCTTTGCCGCGGGTTTCATCTCCAACATAAAACAGCTCGATCCGTAAGTAATTCCAATGGATCTCCCCTACGATCCTGCCTAAAATGTCCCCCGCTTCTTCGTAAACAAAGCTGACCTCTTTAAACGCATAATTCGTCAACGTGGGAACTTTTTTGACCGTGTATTGATCCAATTGCTTGATCGCCGATTCTTTATTTGCCTGATAGGCTTCTACTTTGATTGCCATGTATCTATCCCTCCAATTTTGGGTACAAAAAAAGCTGGATAAGAAATATCTTATCCAGCAATGATTGCCCTCCGACTCACAAAACTTAGTTTAACAGACTGATTTCCTATGTCAATGCTGCTCGTTCAACTAGCGAAAGGCCGTATTTGTTTTTAACCTTTGACGTTACTTATTTTTTATTTTCGGATCGAGATAATCCCGCATCCCATCGCCCACAAAATTGGCACCGATCGACATCGAGAAGATCGCGATTCCCGGAAAGGTAGAGATCCACCAATAGTTCATATTGTTGACGCCGTCAGAGACCATCGAACCCCATTCAGGTGTCGGCGGCTGCGTTCCCAAGCCTAAGAAACTTAGACCAGAAAAGGTCACGATCGCATTCCCGATGTCCAAGGTCGCCATTACTAAAAGCGAACCTAACGCATTCGGAACGATCTCTTTGACTAAGATCCTGAGATGACTTGCGCCCAAGACCTTCGACGCGACGATGTACTCATTTTCTTTCAAGGTGATCACGAGACTGCGCATCAGCCGTGCATAGTTGGGCCACCAGATGATCGTCATCGCCAAGACCGAATTAAAAATACTCGGGCCTAATGCGGCTGCGATGACCATCGCCAAAATCAGCGGCGGAAAAGCCGCGATCAGCTCTGCAAACCGCATCATGATGTCATCCACGATCCCGCCGACATAACCGGCGATCCCGCCATAGATAGTCCCGATAACGATCGTGATACAGACCGTCACTAAGCCTGCCGTGATAGACACACGGCTTCCCATCAATACCCGAGAGAACACGTCTCGGCCCAATTCATCAGTACCTAATAAATGTCCCGCTGAACCCGGTGCTAAAAAGCGCCCCATCATATCCTGTGCCAATGGATTTTTCGGAACGATTACGGGTGCAAGCACAGCGACGAGCACCCACAAAGCACATATGACGATTCCTAATTTGAATAAAAAGTTTTTTTGCTTTAGTAGTCGTTTCATCAGCTGTACCTCACTCTCGGATCAATGACCCCGTAAAGAATATCAATGAAGAGATTCAATACCACATTGATCATCGCGATCAGCAATGAGACACCGCAGATCGCTGGAAAGTCTAGTGTGGTCGCTGAAAGATACGCATATTGTCCGATTCCCGGCCACGAGAAGATCTTCTCAACGAACACCATCCCGCCTAACAGATTGCTAAAGCCCATCCCCATCACGGTGATGACTGGGATCAAGGCATTTCCCAACGCGTGCCGCAACACGATCTGGCGCTGCGACAATCCCTTTGCTTTCGCTGTTCGAATGTAATCCAGCGAAGAAACCTCCAACAAATTCGAACGCGTCTGCCGCGAGATCAGTCCCATCGTGAAGAATCCAAGGACGATCGCCGGCAAGATCAAATGAGACAGCGCGTCATTCAACAGTGTCCAATTTCCGCTCGTCAATGCATCCAGCACATACAGGCCGGTCCCCCCAGTGGGCGCGGACACCCGCGAACTGACTCGCCCGCCCCCTGGAAACAAGCGCCATTTTGAATAAAACAGCAGCAGCATGACTAATGCGAACCAGAAGTTCGGAATCGAGACCCCGCTGATTGAGATCGTACGAACTAGATAATCAAACGGCTTGTTGCGGTAAACGGCAGAGATGATCCCAAACGTGATCCCGAATAAAACAGCGATCAGCATCGCCATGATGGAGAGTTCCAAAGTCGCAGGGAAAAACTGTTTTAAATCACTGATAACTGGATTACCAGTACGAATCGAAATCCCTAAATCCCCCCGCAGCAAATTGCTCAGGTAGATAAAATATTGTTCCATTAGCGGTTTGTCCAATCCCCAACGGGCTTTATACGCCGCTACTGCTGCAGGATCGCTCATCGCATTTGGACTCATGTTTGATGCGATCGGATCACTGGGAACGAGGTGGGAGATCATGAATACCAAAAACGTCACCCCAATGATCAAAAAACAGACAAACACGAAGCGCCGTAATAAAAATCTAGCCATATTCCTCATACACTTTTGCCCCTTGCTTTTTGGTTAGTTGATCTCAACATCTTGGAAATTGATTTTTTGTACTTCGAAGTAGTTCACGCCTTTTAAGTTGTCACGGTAGGCCAATACCTTCGGATGTTGAACTAAGAACGCGTATGGCATGTCGTTCGCCAATAGTTTTTGTAATTCCTCTGATGCGGCCACTCGTTTGTCTTCATCAGATTCTGTTTGGATCGTTTTCTTCAATTCCTCCATCTTCGTATTCGAAGTATCCATCCATTTCGCCCGTTCACCAACTGTGTCGCCTGGTAAGAAGACTAACTGGTTATTGATCTCCATATAGTCTGGATGCCAATGCATCAGCAAGAAGGCTTCTTTCCCTTCACGATACGAATCGATAACGACCCCGATCTCAGAAGTTTCGATCTTGGCATTGATCCCGATTTTTTCTAAATCGTCTTTGATCTTTTGTCCTAAGGTCGTCCATGACATCCCCTCTGTATCAAAGTTCGCCACGGTGAATTTCACTTCAAAGCCATCCTTGTAGCCGGCTTCCTCCATCAATTTCTTCGCTTCGTCTAAATCTTGGTAATCTTCTTCTTTTTCTAACGCGCCGGTAAATCCTTTTGGTACGATATCTAACGGCAAGACAGATTTATCGCCTGAGATTTTCAACAGCTCTTTGTAATTGATCGCTTTACGAACTGCTTCTTGTACTTTTGGATTCGCCATCGGTCCACCGATTTTTTCATCTTGGTTCATTAATAAGAAGGTCGTTGTCGAGCCGACGTAGTTCTTGATCTTCACGCCTTCTTGATCCTTCAATTGCGATACGTTGTCGACACCGATCCCTAACGCAATATCAATATCGCCTTGCTTCAACATTTGGATCTGAGTATTCACATCCGGGATCTCTTTGCAGATCACTTTGTCATTCTTCACTTCGCCCCAATATTCCTTGTTCTTGACCAAGCTCAATTCTTCGTTTTGTTTCCATTTGTCCAACGTGTACGCCCCGGAACCGGCAGAATTTGCATTCAGCCATTTTTCAGCCGTATCTTTAGAAGACGCGTCCTCTGCATCCGTTCCGCCGTGTTCTTTCACCACTTCAGAATCCACGATAGCAAAAGAGTTGTTCGCCAGCTTCACTAAGAAGGCAGCATCCGGCTCCTTCAATGTGAATTTCACCGTGTAATCATCCGGTGTTTCGATGTTTTCCACATTTTCTGTATGATGCGTCGTGTTACTCTTCAGGTTTTTGGTCCGCATCACACTAAATTTCACGTCTTTTGAAGTCAATTCGTTTCCGCTTGAGAATTTCACGCCTTCTTTGATTTTGAAGGTATGCACCTTTTGCGAATCATCTAATTCATGAGATTCCGCTAATGAAGGCTCTGGAGTCGAGGATTCATATGTGCGGTACAAATAGTCATACAACGCATAATATACCATGTTCCCATAGACTTCATACCCATGATGAGGGTCCAAAGTTTTCAGATCAGAAGCCATCCCAACTACCAATGTCTTGTCGCCATCCCCGCTGCCGCCACCATCGTTTGACCCGTCTGTGCTGCCGCCACCGCCGCCGCAGCCAGCGAGTGTCAACATCACTAAACAAATGACGCTCCACAACATCTTTCCTTTTTTCATACCTTGTACTCCTCCTTATGTTTGCTAAATGTATTTAATTTTTCCTAGGAAAAATTAAGTCTGATTAACACGACGCTGAGGTACAAAAGCTACCCCTCTTTTTTATGTAAATGACAAGCCACAAAGTGATCGTCTTTTACTTCTGTCAGTTCAGGAACGTCAGTTTTGCATACCGCCATCGCGAATGGGCAACGCGTATGAAACTTACAGCCCGTTGGCGGATTCGCTGGACTCGGTACGTCTCCGGTCAGCACGATTCGTTCCGTCTTCGTCTTACTGATCGTCGGTGCTGCGGAGATCAAGGCCTTTGTATAAGGATGAAGCGTGTCGTTATACAGCGCATCCCGATCTGCCAACTCCACGATATTGCCTAAATACATCACCGCGATACGATCGCATAAATGATAGACCACACCTAAATCATGAGATATAAACATATACGTGAGGTCCAATTGCTTTTGCAATTCCACCAGCAAATTAATGACCTGTGCCTGAATCGATACATCCAACGCCGATACAGGCTCATCGCAAATGACGATCTCCGGCCGCAACGCCAACGCGCGGGCGATCCCGATCCGCTGCTTTTGCCCCCCTGACATTTCATGAGGGTATCGCTTTTTGTAATTGGTCGCCAACCCTACCATGGTCAGCAGCCGATCGATTTCTGTCTCGATCTCTGCTTTCGTCATGTCCTTCTTATGATGGATCTGAAAAGGCTCCGCCAAAATGTCCCGGATCTTGTTCCGAGGATTCAGACAAGCAGACGGGTCTTGAAAAACAAGCTGGACTTTCGATCCAAAGGCGATTTTTTCTTTTCGATTCTTGAAGGCGCTGACATCTTGACCATCAATAATGATCGTTCCATCCGTCACTGCCCCTAGGTTCAACATCGTCTTTCCTAGCGTGCTTTTCCCACAGCCGCTTTCTCCTACGATGCCGAATGTTTCTCCCTTGAATACTGTGATCGACACATCGTCCACTGCCTTCAGCGTGCCTTTTTTTCCTTTACTGTCGCGAATCTCAAAATATTGCTTCACATGTGTCATTTCAATAATCGGTTCTTGCGTCCTCATCTATGTCGTCACCTCGATCTCTTCTTCCGTCGAATACTTAAAGCAGCGAACCTTGCGCCCATGCTCGATCGTCGTGATCGCCGGACGTTTCTCCTTGCAGATAGGCATCGCGTAAGGACAACGGGGATGGAAGCTGCAGCCCTTCGGCATGTCGTCCAATTGGGGAACGACCCCTTCGATACTGCTCAATTCCCCCTTTTGATCGTTGATCGCAGGGATAGCCGCGATCAAGCCTTCCGTATATGGATGCTTCGGATCATCAAGGATCTCACGGATCAACCCTTCCTCCACGACTTTTCCGGTATACATCACGATCACGCGATCGCAAACTTCTGACACGACTCCTAAGTCATGTGTGATGAGAATGATCCCCATTTTGAGACGGTCCCTCAGCTCCTTCAGCACTTCTAGAATTTGCGCTTGGATCGTTACGTCAAGAGCAGTCGTCGGTTCATCGGCGATCAAGAGCTGCGGATCGCAAGCAAGCGCCATGGCGATCATCACCCGTTGGCGCATCCCGCCGGACATTTGATGGGGGTATTCATTGAAGCGTTGTTCCGGCGCAGGGATGCCGACGAGCTTCAACAGCTCGATCGCCTTTTTCTTCGCCTCCGCCTTTGAACAGTCAGTATGGATCAGCATAGACTCGATGATCTGATTCCCGCATTTATGGAGCGGATTCAATGAAGTCATCGGCTCTTGGAAAATCATCGCCAAGTGATTGCCGCGAAACTGCTGCTTCTCTTTTTCCTTCATCGCTACGAGATCCGTTCCCTTGAAGAGTGCTCGCCCCGACACACTGCTCGTGGATTCATCCAATAAGCCCATGATGCTCAAAGACGTCACACTTTTCCCGCTGCCGCTTTCGCCAACGATTCCTAACGTTTCATTTTCATTTAATAGAAGCTCTAAATTATTTACGGCAGTTACTTCTCCGTTATAGGTCCGAAATTTGACCGTCAGTCCTTCGACCCGCAGTAGTTCTTTCTCCATAAAATAATTAACTCCCTACCTTTTTATTTTTAATTCAAGATTAAAAAATAACTATAGTCTCTCATTTTAAAATCGGATTTTTTCATTTCTTTTGCTCAATATATCGTAAAAATATTTTATTTTTTGATTATACCAGTTGAAGAAAGATTGTCAATATAAAGTTTTAAGCACCTTTTTTAGAAACTCAGTGATATCACCTCTCATTGCACTAAACCCAAAAACATTCAATTTATTATTAAATTATTCTGAGTGACAAAGATTTAAAAAAACTGTATTTTATTTTTCTTCTTTTAATGACACTTTCAAGAACCTACAAATAACAAAAAAGAACCTTCGACAGTTTTCTTTTAAAAACTTTCGAAGGCTCTTGTCTTTCTATTGGACTAGCTGTTACATGAAGTTCTCAAAGCGACTCTCGATGATCCCCAGGTGCAAGGCGTCAAAATCCCTAAACGACAGGCACGGAAAGGACTCCTTGTCACAATTTTCCGCCAAGTAGATCGGTTTGAATCCGAGTGTTTTTGCTGTTTCAAGCTGCTCCAGCGATTTTGAGATGAAATTGACCTTTTGATGGGCCAGCTCTACCTGCAGGAAATCGACTAGTCCATGAGGGATCGTTTCGGTTTCTTCCCCATTGATAGAAAAATCTAAATAATCTGCTAAATGCTGTTCCAGTAATACGTCGTTCATCGTTGCTTGATCATAGAACACTACACCGATTTGTTGCCCGCGGCTTTTCAGATAATCCAAGAGTTGGTGGATTTTCGTCTGATCTTCTTTCTTTAAAAAAATCGTCTCGCTTGAAAAGACAAATGTTTCGATCATTTCGTTTCCTCCTTGTGTCTTATTATTGTGCATATTTTCACTAATAATAACAAAATTTTTATTGCCCACTCTATGCTGTTCTTCCTTTACAATAAAGTCTCCATTTTATTAGCTCCCCTTTAACCTACAGCATTTTAAAAAAGCTGTCAACAATTTGTGTTTTATTTCACAAAATATTTTTATGAACAAGAAAAAGAAGCCCACGACATCCGTCAAAGGCTCCTAGAGTAGACTAAAGAACTTCTTTTACCATAGCTAACAATTTTTCAACGTCCTCAGGGCGTGTATCTCCTGTCGCTGAATCAATGATCGAGCTGTAAATATGAGGAATCACCTTTTCAACCCCCGCATCCAAAGCGATTTGAAGGATTTCTTGGAAGTTCTTCAAATCGATGCCGCCCGTTGGCTCAAGATAAAAATCATTTTCTGCGCACGCCTTTGCTACTGCCTGGTATTCCTCTTTGCAGGTCAAGCCCTTCATCGGGAAATACTTAAGGGAACTCCCCCCCATATCCTTCAAAAGCGCGATGGCCGTCTCAATAGGTACGATCGCCTCTGTTGTTTGGGCGCTCAAAGGACCTGTGGCAATATTGACGTACCCCACTTTGCCGCAAGGAGAGACCAGTCCGTTGATCACTGTCTCCTTTTGTCCTAACAGCGCGCGAGAGGTTCCCACACCTGTAAATACTTGATTCACGTGCTGCGGCTGCAACTCGCCAGAGATCCGCGAGACCATTTGGCTTTGGTTGGGATCACCGGCACCTAAGCCAACAGACAGCGCGTTTTCCGTCGCCTCCTGATAGTTCTTCATATCTGTGATGGCGGCCTCGTCACTGGTGTAGTTCTTTGATAGCACTCCTAAAACGACGTGCCCTTCTGCCGCTTCGTAACATTCACGCGCGTTTTCGACTGAATTTGCTAAAACATTCAGACACACGCGATCTTTATAATATTTTGGTGTCAATGACATAATTGCTTGTTCCCCATTTCGATTGATTTAATTTCTCTTGCTGCAATTGGTTCCGCTGATTTACAAAATCTCCTTCAACCGGCTCACGATCTTCGCCATTTCCTCTTCGTCTACGGCACGAATATCGAATTCGATTATGCCGTTGTTGGCTTGGTATTCGCGGGTATAAATAGCAGGATCTTCCGCCTTCAAAGCCGCGATCACGGCTTTCGCTGATCCCTTTTCTATTTTCACACTGGCACGATAAATGTCGCGACCTGCCCCATCCTGAACCACCGATGCCGTCAAACCATCGATCTGATTGAGTGCTTCGATAAAAGGAGTCAATCGCCCCTTCATCGACTCGCCGGTCTCAGCGCCCATCTTTAGTCGATCTTCCACGGCTTGTGTTAGACCCAGAATAGTGTCTTTCCCGATCTTCATGGCCCGACCGATGCCTTTTCCCTGCATACGTACCCACTCAATATACGAAGCTTTGCCGAGCACTAATCCGCTGCTGGGACCTTCAAGAGCTTTCGCTCCAGAGTAGATCACCAGATCTGCACCGGCTTGACTGTATTTAAACAGGTCTTCTTCCGCTGCGGCATCTACGATCAAAGGCAAGTGATGCTTTTCAGCCACCGCAGCTGCCTCAGTCACTGTCAGCATGCTTTTTTGCACTGTGTGATGGCTTTTGATATAGAGCAGCGCTGCCGTGTTTTCTGTGATCATCATTTCCATTTGTTCTGGTGAACAGCCATTGGCATAGCCGGCTTCAATGACTTGACCGCCTCCTTGGCTCACCATCACTTCAACGGGGGTCCCATAATCGACATTGTGGCCCTTCGGTAAAAGGATCTCCCGCTTCGTGATCCGCGGAGTATAGGGATGGTAGGCGTGATAAAGACTGCCCTCACCGATCACCGCCGCGACGGATTGTGCGATCCCAGCGGAGGCCGAGGACACGATCTGGGCGTCCTCCACCTTAAGAAGCTTTGCGAGATAAGCGCCTGTCTGAATCAACAAGTCACTCATTTCAAAGAAGTGTTCGCCGCCGAAGCGCTGTGCCGCGAGAACTGATTCTGACACTTTTGATACGCCTAAGATCGTCATCTTTCCTGAGGCGTTGATGACCTCCTTCAAGCCAAACTTGTCATAGCTCATTGTCATAAATGGCGCCTCCAATAATTGTTTTCACTGGTTTGATCACTTCTTTCGCTACACGTGTGAAGCCGTTTGAATCCGTCAGTACTTTTTCACCGTCTTCCACATCAAAGATCGTGATGTCCGCGTCAAAGCCCGCCGCTAAACGCCCTTTTTTCTCTAAATGGAAACAGCTCGCCGGAACGACGGTCACCTTCTCGAGAATCTCTTCCCATGAATAGCCTACGACCCGCAGCTTTTCCATCGTGGCCGCCAAATCATAAACCGGCCCGTTCTCACGATTGCGGTGATAAATGTCTGTACTGATAGTCGTTGCTTTGATGCCTTCTTTTAACGCCCTCTCTGCAACATGGAAATTAAAGCTGTCCGTCCCATGCCCAATGTCAAAGACGATCCCTTTTTCATAGGCAGCTCTCGCAAAATCCTTGATCTGATCGGTCTCTTGATCTAAGATCCCGTTCGGCTTGCCATTGAAGCAATGCGTCAGCACATCGCCTTCATCGAGGAGCGCCAATACGTCTCGCAGTTCCGGCGGTGCCGATCCAATGTGGATCATTAATGGCAGGTCGTCGTTTTCTTGTTGGATCTCCTTTGCCAGCTCTAACGGTGTGATCCCACTTTCTCCCACGACCGTCTTGCTCATGCGTGCCTTCAAGCCAATGACGAACTGGGGAAGCTCAGCGATCCGTGCTTTTACCAAGTCTGCTTGGATCTTCGATAGATCCGCTAATTCGTCCTGCTCGACGATCCCCCACTTAGAGATATTCATTAGCGCGTAGACATTGGTTTTCACCTTCTTCGCCAGCTCATAGAAATCACCGATATTTTCCGCGCCAGTCGTTCCCGCATCGATCACGGTCGTAACACCTTTTGTTACGCCGATCTCATCTGGGTAATCATAATAGAGGCTCATTTTTTCGTAGCAATGTACGTGATCATCGATCCAACCAGCAGAAACATAATGTGCACCGGCTAAGTCGATCACCTCTTTTGCAGAGGACTCGATCTGAGTGTCCACGTTTAAGATCACGCCATCTTTTATTGCAACTTCTACTTTTTCTCCGTCCATCCGTTTGCCGTTTTTGATTAATACATCAAACATCCTTCTGCCTTCTTTCTATTGAAGCGCTACTGGGAAGATCGTCCCAAGGATCATTGCGCCAAGGATCGCGCCGCCAGCGATCGGTTTTTTCCAAGCATAAAAGCCCAGTGCACCTAAAGTCGCGCCAATCCCGATCGGAATCGATGCCCCGCAGGCACTCAAAATGATCAAGGGCCCTAAGAAACGGCCAGAAGAGTTTCCGGCACCCATCATGACATCTGCCCCAAAAGTCGAATTTGCCTGATTGATCGTGAATTTACGGATCAAAATGATCACGCCGCCCACCAGCAATCCTAAAACAGCCCCTGTCATCAAGGACAAAGCAAAGTTGTCGATTGGTGCGCGGATACCCATGCTCAAGAAGATCGCCGGAATCCCGATACCGATACCGGTCAAGATCGAACCACCCAAGTCCAAGATCCCAACCAACGATCCCTCTAAAATACGTGCAAACAAGAAGCTTGCTCCAAAGGCCGCGGCAGCGCCATACGAGCCGCCATCAAGTCCCGCCTTCAGCATCGCCACGATCGATACTTCGTTAAAGGCCCCAACTCCGTGCACCACATACATATGTGTGCCGGCAAAAACAGCCGCGGCCATGATTCCTACAGTGATGGGAAACGCCCAATCCGCATACCAGAAACTTTTCGCCTTCTTCTCTTCAGAAAGTGCGAGTTGCTCTTTGCTCAATTCTTCTGTGTTGTCCATTTATTTTCCTCCTCAGCGTATTTGTGTGTCGCTGCTTACTAGTTATCCTTCAATTTTCTAACTCAATCCAAGCATTTTATGGATGTTTTCCAACCAATTTGGCGCCTGCAGCTTGAAGCTTTCCAAGACTTGCAGATCAAAGCCGCGGAAGAATCCGCTAAGAATGAAGAGTGCCACGATCGCCACCATCATCATCTTCGTTACTTTCGACCAGCCGATCTCATCGACCCCTTTACCGATCAAGATACCTAGTACCACACCTGGTACCGCGTTGCCCATGATCAATTGGGCGATCCCGCCGAAGAGTGTGCCCCAGAAGCCTGTCCGTTTTCCAGCATCCAACGCTGCCAGCCAGAAGATGACGGGCATAACGATGTTGATCAAGGTCGTTGCTGCGGGTACCAATACCGCCACCGCAGTTACTTGCAGTGCTTCAGGAATCGCTGCAGCCGTTGAATTCAGAAAGGCAACGACGACCGCGCCCACCACTGCACCAACAAAGCCCATTTTCCGAGGATCGTGCATGGATTCTGCCACATTTTTATTTTTAGCTAATAAGACCGAAGCTGCCCAGTTTGGAATGATCCGATGCGTCACATCCTGTGTGAAGGCGCCGGCTCCCACCGTTGATGCCCAGGCATTGAAGAAAAAGCCTAATCCGAATGAGAAATGCGACGCCGGATCACCCATACAGGCATTCATTTCTCCTAATGTACGGAAGGCCCCTAATCCCTGCGTACTTGGTGCATGAAACATCCGTGCGGCCCCCATCGAGGCAGAAAAGCCCAACAAACCGCCAATGATGATTGATTTGATCAAAATTATTGTAAATTCCACTTCATAACTTCCCTTCTATGTTCTGATTTTTTTGGAAATGACCGGGATAGGAACGCCGTCTGGATCACTCGTCCTCTCTTGCGTAAAGACGACCTCATTGGCCTGCAAAGTCGTCACGTTGACTATCACTTCAAGCACCACATGAAAGCTGGTTCTTTTTCGCGGAAAGAAGAAAAAGAGAAAGCGTTCCTTGTAGGTTTTTTCGACCGCTTTTACCACTTCCACCTCTACTGGCTCGATCCGTAAAATGACTTCCGATTCCTGCATCATTTTCTTTTGGATATCTCCCAGTGCACTTGCGAATGCATGCTGCTTGGTATCGCCTTTGCCTTCCACTGACACGATGACTTGTTGGCATTCTTGAATACTCATTTGCTCATCTCCCTAATTGTGTTTCTTCTCAAAGGCTTCAACCAATCGTTTGCCTAGCTCTTCTTGATCCATAAAGCCAAAGCCTAAAACGGTCTTGCCATCATTGATCGCCGTGATCCCCTCTTCGACCGAACGCATCCCGTGACGCTCTGGATACCCATATTTTGTTGCCGCGGTCAGTGCGCCTGCGCCCCCGCTTCCGCAAAAAGAGATGCCCATATCTGCTTTTTCCTGCTGCATCACATCGCCTAAACGCATATCTGCGCCCATGCCCGGTACCACGACGGCTCTTCCGCCTGCTGCTTCTACACCTTTTGCTACATTTTGTCCTTTACCCATACGGTCTGCGATTACTACTGTGATCATTTATTTTTCCCCCTAAATTAATTTTGTTTGGCTGTTTCAAAGTGGATCGATAATACATACATCTCATCCTGTGAAGGGTTGTTGATCTTCTTCACAACTCCTTCTGCTAACTGCAATGCTTCTTGCGAGACTTCGCTGAACATCGTCGGATCGACTTCAGGAATCGCCTCCTGTTCTTTGGAACGCTTCAGCATTGCATCCAGATGGTTGATCAAAATCGTCCATTGCAATTCTGTCGGTTCTATCCTTGCTGCCTTCAGCTCACTTCCGAGCCAATCCAACAATTCTTTTAATTCCTTTTGGTACTCACTCGTTGCAATGATTTGTAGCGCCTCTCCAGTCACGGTCGTTCACTTCCTCCTTTTTCGTATTACTGTAATTATTTTTCTTATCAGAAAAATAAGTTTGATCTTCAAGCTGTATACCTTTTTATTGATACCCTTTGACAAAGCGAATGCTTATTTAGAAATTCATGCTTTGATATACGCAAACAGGGCATTGATCTCTGATTGATTGATAGCCATGTTGTGTTCAGTGAATAAGTGCGCGATCTGTTTGGTGTATGACGCTGCCACGGTATTCGCTTCTTCCGCCTTGCTGCCTTCCATTGTGTATTGCTGGTCAAAGGTGATGCGGTGGACCATCAAAAATACATGCAGCAAGAATGCTTCACGGTATTCCTGATTGAGCTGCTCTTGAAAGACGAGCAATAATTTTTCATAGATCGTGTATGCCTGTAAAATCAGCTCTTTGCTGAAATCCTCTAGCGATGTCCGATTTCCTGCCGGCTCCAGTCGCAACTTTCGGGTGCCTTTTTGCGGAGACTGCTGCAGGATTTTTTTGACTGCCTGCTGGATCTTCTCCAGATCCTGTTTCGTCGGCAGCGGATGCACCTTAATAAATTCGCAATCCATTCCTTCGATCGGAAAAATGCTGATGACCAATTCTGGTTCCTTTTGCTTAATGATCTCCTGGGCATTCAACACAGACGCAAATGCAGCGATCTCGATATTCGATAGCTCCTCCGAGATTTTCTGCTTGATCAGACTTGTCACCCCTAACCCCGTCGAGCAAACGTAAACGGCACGGACACTCCTGAGGTCGGCCGCTTTTTCATAAGAAACGAGAAAATGAAGCGCGATGTAGGCGATAAACGAATCATTGATCAACAGGCTTTTCCCTTGGATCTCCCGTCGTACGACCGTTTCGATGGCTTCAAAGAGTGCGGGATACTTGGCTTTGATGTCCTCTTTGAAGGGGTTGTACTCATTCACAAATTTTTGTTTGCGAGACAGCCGCATCGATAAGTGTGCGTAGAGATTCGTCAAGAGCTGCGGGTCATTAAAGAATGAATAATTGATTTTTTTACTTACCTTTAAGATCAAATTCTCCGTCAAGGTCATAACATCCTGCTGTGGATCATTCTCGAAGGTATCGCTGTAAATGTAGCGGTATTCGTCTTCAAACAACGGCAATTGATACTGATCGAAGACTTGCTGCATCAATAAGTAAGAGAGTTCCTGTTGTTCTTTTGGATCATTCAACAGTTGATACCGCCCGATCGTGTATTCATTTTGCAAACGCACCGTAGCGATCGCGACGCGGATCAACATATTCAGCAGCTCTGCATAATTCAGCTCCGACGTGTCGATTTGCTTCAGCAATTGCCTCATATCTCCCAAAACTTGATTGAAGACTTTTTGAAAAGCCGTTTCCTTCGCTGAATACAGCTCATAGCCTTCCTGCTTTTCACTTTGCAAAAGCAGGTCCATGATTTTATAGATGTCGTAATCTGTCAGGTCCTTTTGCAAAACCTCCTCGATCAATAGCCGAACCTGATGCTCCGGTCCTGTGATTAGAAACCCTTTGCGGGGCACACGCGCCAAGGTCAGACCTAGAGATTCCAAGCGCGCCTCTAAAACCTCCAGATCATTTAGGATCGTGTCCTTGCTGACCATCAGCCGATCCGCCAATTCCAAAGAAGTGATCGCTTGGTTCGTCAGCATCAAATGGATACTTAACCGATCCAGCCGCAGCGTCTGATCCGCAAACAGCTCCAATCGATCGACGCCCATCAACTCACTTTTCAGCTTGATCCTTTCGGAATCACTCAAGACTAGCCAGACCCCCTGACTCCTTTTGCTCGTCAGGTCGTGATTTCGTTCCTTCAGCCAAGCACGGATACTGTCTAGATCATATTTGATCGTGCGTACGCTTACATTCCGCTGATCTGCTAGCTCCTTGGTCGTCATCGGCTCCGTATTCTCAAGTAATTGAAACAAAACCTGTATTTGTCGTTTCGTTATCTGCTGCATGCTGCTCTCTCCTTACACCTATTACTATAGTGATTTGTGTTTCCCGTAACAATATGAAATGGTTGCACTTACTCTAGTGCAACAAATTCACATCTCATCAGATATTTAGTGGCTCTTTGCAGCGTCCATTCAAAAATACTGCCCAATACGCAGTCATTCTCTGCAAAACGATTGCACTAAGCCTTTCTTAAAGTAGCATCTTCAAGATCTTCTGTAACGCATTATTCAAAAACTTTTTTTCTTATTAAAATCTTTGATGGAAACCCCCGTTTAAATAACTTCTATTATCAATCTATCCTTGCGAAAACAATAATAATCACATTAAAAAAAACTACAAATAATCATTGAATTTTTTTCACAAATTCATTTTCCAGCCGCCGAGCTGTGATACATTATCTGTTGACTGTATGACGAAAGGAGACTTCGATGCTCAACGAAAATTTCTTACCTACAAAAAAATCCGCCTTGCCAGCATGGCCTACACTCAAGCGGCTCTTGCTGCTGACTAGCGGAATAGCCATGATTTTGTTCTTGAATTTCAATAAAATCAGTTTTTTCGCAGATGATTTGTTTTTTATCCAATCGGATCAGCAATTGTTGATGCTGACCTTGGCTGAGCGTTATGAAACGTGGACCTCTCGTCTGCTGATTGAAGGCCTGTTGCTCTTTTTCGCCCACCACCTTTTTCTATGGCGGCTTTGCAACAGTGTGATGATGATTCTGTTTGCTCTTTTTTTAGCGCTCTACACGACGTCTCAGCGAAAAGTTGTTCATCTGTATTTGGCGCTGCTTTTCTTTTTTACGATCCCTTTGAAAACCTTGCAGACTGCCGGCTGGCTGACCACTAGTTTGAATTATTTATGGCCTGTGACCGTGGGATTAATCGGTATCTTTCCTATTCTGAAATGGTATAAGAACGGCGCTCGCAGCGGTGCGACCACTCAGATCTTTTGCAACTTTTTACTGCTCTTTGCCTGCAATTCAGAGGTCGTGGCGCTATTTCTATTGCTGTTGCTGCTGGGGTTGATCAGCTATTCCTACATCAAGGATGGAAAATTCCCTAAGCTGCTGGTTTTCCCAGTGCTGATCAGTTATTGCAGTATTCTTTTTGCTCTCCACGCTCCCGGCAGTATGGCGAGAAGAATGCAGGAAGCAAAAGTGACTTTCAATGATTTTCAACAGGTTAGTTTGTTTCATAAGCTTGATCTAGGATTCTCTTCTACCTGCTATGAATTTTTCTTCAGCAGCAATCTCTTGGTCCTTTTCTTCTTTTCTTTGATTCTTTTAGGGGTCCTTCGCAACCAGTCGTCCCATTTCACGCGGTTTTCTGCCTGTATGCCGACAGTCATCCTGTTTGGTTCTGTGATCCAACGTTCCCTCAGTCATTGGCGAGCACAAAGCATGGCGGCACGCACACTGAAAAGCGTCAACACGCAGCTCTTTCCTTACGACGAGATTCTCTTTGCACTATTGTTTCTTTGTACGTTATGGGCGCTGATCCATTCCGTGAAAAGCATAAAAAAAGGGATTTTCTTGAGCTTCCTTTTTCTGACAGGCTTCATCATGCGTGTTTTGATCGGGTTCACCCCCGCGATCTGGTCGTCTGACTTCCGTACATTTTTCATTTTCTATGTATGTATCCTGTATCTCTCCCTGATCCTTTATCAGGAATCCTTCTATTTACCCTATACAAAATATTTGGTTCTTTTTTTCAATCTCGCAGGGCTGTTCACCTTTCTTTCCTTGCTATAGCAAAAGACCATGCCAACGCGGCATGGTCTTTGTTATTTCATCATTTTTCGCAGGACATAGGATAAACCGAACCAGAGAAACAAACTGATCACGATCACGATGATCCACCCCGAAGCATTGTGCTCGAATGGCAGCGGGACATTCATCCCGAAAAATCCTGAAACGATCGTAGGAATCGTCAGCAGAACAGACAGCACGGTCAAGATCCGCATCGTATCATTCAAATTATTGTTCAGCACGTTATTATAGGTACCTGATAATTGCTGCAAGATTTGCGAGGAAAGCTGTGTCATTTCCACTAATTGCTGCGCCTCGATCAATACATCATCCAGACTTTCTTTTTCCTGATCGCTCAACCTCCGATAGATCCCATGGGTTTTGATTTGTTGCACTAATAGCACATTTTGACGAGAGGCGGTCACGAAATAAACGATCCCTGTTTCCAAATCCGATAACAGCAAGAGGTTTTGCTTTGTCGTCTTGTCCTTCAATAGATTACTGATGCGTTTTCGGTCACGATCCATGCCCTCTACAAAAGGGAAAAATTGATCGGATATAATGAAGAGACTGCCAAACAGCAGCTCAAACAGCGTACTTTGGGGATTTTTTTCTAAGTAACTCTTGATCTCAAAGTATAGGTATTTGCTTTGTTGATTCGTGACAGTGATCAGCGTGCGATTCACCACGATGAATGTCATAGGCACCGTTTCGTAGTGATTATCGATCTTTCGCCGATTCGGCGCGTTAAAGATCAGCAACAATACATCCGTCGCCTTGTCGTAATCCAGATGGGCCCGTTCATTTCGGTCCAATGAATAATCGACGAATTCGCTGTCGATCCCATAATCGCGATACAAATTCTTCAATTCATCTTCATTTTCTGCCTCTATGTTTACCCAACTGTTCATCTTATTGTTGAAAACTTCTTTTGTATACATGGCCTATCTCCCAGCGTTCATTCGATTCGTTTGAATTTTATCACAGAACGCTTAAAATGTACCACTAATGCCGCTGCTTTTTTCTCAGCGATAAAAAAAGAGCTGAAAGATCACTCTTCCAACCCTTTCCCATAGCTTTCCACATGCATGAAGCCCCAGTTGGTGGGCATATAATACCCGTCCACTGCCATATCTTTCAAATCACTGGAAACCAATTGCCCGGTGATGTAATAAATTCGTTTTGCTTTACGCTCCGCCTCGCCTAATTTGTCTAATAAGCCATTCAAATCATATTCGGGCATCAAAAAATAATGGAAATTGAACCC
The DNA here is from genome assembly GCF_051715125.1 of Enterococcus sp. AZ048. NCBI lineage: Bacteria > Bacillati > Bacillota > Bacilli > Lactobacillales > Enterococcaceae > Enterococcus > Enterococcus sp. AZ048. Next base: position 2,330,564 of record NZ_JBIOTD010000001.1, read on the forward strand.
TTTCAAGCGCTCGTGTGTGATCGCCCCTTCAAAGGTCAATAATTTTTGCAGCTCTTCATCATTGAATGTCAAATCTGTCGACGTCAAGGTCAAGCCCTTATACTCAAATGAATCTGTCATCATGCCACCCCTTCGACTCATTTTACCATAACGGAAAATCGTGTCACTATCTTTTATTCCGCAGGTGATTGATGAGAATCAGCAGCAGCATGATACTTGTCGTAATGAGCGCCGTTTTCAGCATCAAATTTTCTTCTTTGGTCAATTTTTTTACTTTTTTGACAGTATTTGGTTTATAGGGAATTCGTTCGCCCCGTACTAGCAATCGGTGAGAATTCACCCCATAAGGCGTACAGGTCAATAAGGTAGCATAGTCCTTGCCCTTTTCCGCCTTTAGGGTTTCCGATTCCCCTTCTATTAATATAGAAGAAAGAAAATCCCTTCTTACCAACTCATTTGTCTAAAAAAAAGCAGTCGAAGAGGGATTCTCCAACTGCTGCTTGCTTCTGTTTAATGAAGGACTCATTGATGCAACCACTCGCGGGCTTGCTGCACTTCTTCCATGCTCACTTGGTGACCGTGAGCCGTTTCTGCGACAGTAACTGCCGCCTGTCGCTCCCGAAAAGCCGCGACCAATTCTGAAAATGACGCTTCGCTAACGATCGGGTCGCGATCCCCGCCATAAGAAACCCAAATCTTCTTGTCCGCGAGATCGAACGTCTGGGTATGTACTTCCAATGACATCGGGTGGAAGAAAATACCTTTTGCCAATGGTGTCTGACGCTCCAGTAAAAGATGTGCTGCAATATTCGCACCATTTGAATAACCGACCAAGACCCATTCGTCTAAAGGAATCCCTTTTTCTTCACTGAGCTGTTCGATGACTTCTTGCAGATTGTCCGTCTCCTTCTCGAGACTGTCAAAATCAAACTGATTCAGACCGTTCCGTTTAAAGAAACGATTCATGCCTTCTTCTTCGACTGTGCCGCGAAAGGATAAAATCGTACTATTCGCGTCTAAAACCTTTGCCAGATCCACTAAAGACGTTTCATCGCCGCCTGTTCCGTGGAGCAAAATAAACTTTTTCCCGTTTGGTTGTCCTTCTTGATAAAGATAGTCCATTTCCACGCACCTCACTTACTAATTGTAAGTTAACATGAATCACCTCATGGAGACAACTTTTTTGTTTGTAAAAGAGTCGCTAGCTAGAAAAACGCCCGCCTGCTCACGAGCGCTTCCTCCGTTGTCGAATAAGCAGCGATCCTACGAGCAAGACAGTACCGGCGATCATCAAGTAGGGTGCCACGGCTTCGCCAGTCTTCGGTAGGAGCCGACGCAATTTTTCTTTTCCGTCAGGTGTTTTGTCTAGCGTATCTGGCAGCTTGCTTCGTTCATTATTATAAACACGCGGCTCCTTTTTCTCTTTGGCCGCAGCGGTGATAGTGCCGTTGTCGTCTTCTTCCATCCTATAGCCGTTGACGGTGATTGGCTGAAGCTTGCCGGCCTCATCTCTCGACGTATCCGGGATGACTACCTCGATCGCTCGCGCTTCTTTTGAAACAGCATAGCCTGCTACGCCCTGCAATTCATCAAAGTAATAGGTTCCTGCGGGCAAATAATGCTGAGGCATCTCCACTAAGCCCTCCTTGTCGGAAACAAAACGGGCAATGTCCGATTCAGTGGAGGGATTCTCAAGCACCAGCCATTTATTTTTCAGTTCCGCCGTTGGGTCCTTATGGAGATACTCTTTCTCGCCACGATCATTGTAACGATACAAGCCGAAGACTGCACCGGCCAAAGCCACCTCCGTCGCGTCCTGCTTTTTCCCAAGTTTATAAAAATACGGATTCCGCAAATAACTCAAATTTTTCGGGTACAAGTGGATCATCGCCATCGCCTCGTGGGTGATCGGGTCCTTCAAGGGCAAGACGACCGCAAAAGGCCGCGCGCGGGAGAGATCCACCGTCACTCCAGCGGCGGGATCTACCCCCGTTTCCACGATCACGTAGGCGGCGTCCTTTTTGAGCTGCTGATTATAACTAGGAAGGGTAAACTGAGTCACGCCTTCCGCGTCCGTTTTTCCTGCTGCCGCATGTTGCTTGACGATGGGCTCCATCTGTCGTTTTTTCAAGTAGGCGATCGCCTGCTGACAGCTCATGTCATTGATACGGTCCAAGAAATCATTTTCGCTTAATTCACTTTCGATATAGAGCTGGGTCACGTCATAGACATCAAAGATCGCTCCTTCTAAAGGCGTCGTTTTTGTATAGATCGCCGCCGCATCCTCTGCTTTGTTCCCATCGTTCTGATGGGGATCAAAGGCCTCCATATCCGCCTCCCGCAAAGCACGCTTATGCAAGACGATCGTGACTTCATCTTGTTGAGCTGCAAAAACTTCGCTCGCCTGAACAACCGACAGCAGCACCGAAGCCAGCAAACAGAGAAGCGCGCTAAAAATCAATTTCTTCTTTTTCATTGTCGGCTGGCTCCTTTCCCATTCAAGATTTTTTACGCAAATAATAGATTCGAATGCCGATCAAAAGCAGCATGACAGTTCCGGTGATCGCCGCAGCCAAGAGGATCTTCCGATGTTCCTTCGAGCTTTTGACGGGCTTGATCGCGTTCTTTTCCTCGGGCACATAGGTTGTGCGCACGCCCCGCACCAGTAATCGGTGGGAGTTCACTCCATAGGGTGTACACGTCAAAAGTGTCACGTGGTCTTCCCCGGGGATCATTTTCAGCGCCTCGGTCTGTTCCGGTAAAACAACTTGGATCTGATCGACTTGATAGGCCAGCGTCCGATTCAACACGGTGAGAAAGAACAGATCCCCCTTCTTCACCTCCGTCAAATCCGTCAGCATCTTGCCGGCAGTCACCCCAGTGTGTCCCGTCAATACCGCGTGGGTATTCCCTCCGCCCACCGGCAGCGAGGACCCCTCCAAATGGCCGATCCCCTTTCGCAGGGTCGATGATTTCGTTCCATGATAGATCGGCATTTTCACACGAATCTTTGGTACCTCCAGCGTTCCCATCATGTCCTCGATCTTCAATAAGTCATAGTAGTTGGACTGCATCGCATAGCCCGATCCCTTTACAAAAGGATCACGCACAGGATTTCCTGCCAATGAGTCGTTAAACGCGACCGCCTTTTCCCATTCCTTGTCCAAGGTCGCCTGATCGAGCTTCGCCACGTTTTTTTCATAGTTGTCCATCACGTAACTGCTGTTTTTATCCGAAAGATACTTACTAACGACGGGGTACCCCAAAACGCCAGCGCCTGCTAAAAGAAGACAAACAGCGACTATTATTCGTTTCATTCCACCCGTCCTTCCAACAGTTTTTTTATGTACAGCAGCGAAGAATAGCCTTCGCTGCTCGGTTTTTATGAATGGCGTTTCTTAGGTAAAACAAGCATGATTGCCAGCCCGATCAATACGATCCCGGCAACTACCAACGCGATCACGCCCATGCCCCCTGTTTCAGGAAGCTTAAAGCCATTTGAGTTGACCACATCTTTTTCTAAAACGTATTTCGCATTCTTTTCTGCTTCATCCGTCTCAAATTTCACGTTGAACGGATCACCCAACAGGTTGTAGCCGTCTGGTGCTTTCGTTTCCACTAGCCAGTAGTCGATCGGCACCTTCAACCCGACAAAGCGCGCTTTTCCATCAGCTATATCTGTTTCCACTTCGTAATCAACGAATCCCGTAAGGTCCGATTTGTCATAAGTCCCATCTCCATTTTTATTTGGATATGCTACTTCGATCACGTTTCCACCAGCATCTTTTTTCACTTTGATAAAATGCTCTGCTCTGGCGTTTGCCTCGGTATTACTGATTTTGAATTTAGCTGTGTCTGTCTTGATCGCATTTCCGTCTTTGTCTACTTTTTCTAGCTCGATTTGACCGACAGGCGTTTCTGTTTCGTTAGTATCTTTGCCATCGCTTACGTCGTCCTCGTTCGTGTATTCCAATCTCCCTTTATTGGGAATGACGTTGCCATGTTCATCTGTTTCTGAATCGAAGACCGCTTTTTCATTGATCTTCGCTTGGAATTTGACGATGACCTTTTTGTAGTTATTTTCCGCGAGGTGCTTCATGCCATTTTTCGTAAAGACGACTTTGAAGCCGCGTGTCGGATCGACCGGATCACCTGAATCGATGGGTTCGATCGTATAATATTCATCTGGAGTGCCCGGATTAATAAGTTCTGTCTCCTCTAAAGGCGTCCCTTTCGCTCCGTAAACTTTCACGCTGTCCGCTACTAGATCCAACGCTTCATCTAATGTATCTGAAATATTGAACTTGATGTATTCGTCGATTTTTTCTGGTACCGTTGCAGTGATTTTAAAATCTAAAATATCCCCGATACTCACATCGTTGGTCTGTTCGACTTCCTTAACGGCTTCAATAGCTTCGTTTTTAGGAAAAACGTGAACGTCATCGTTCCAGCCTGTGATGTCGTCTGAGTCATTTTTGATCGACATTGGGACAGCTACGACAAAGTTCGGCGTTTTCACTTCGATTGTTACTTCTTCACCAGCAGGATTTTTAGCTCCTGAAATATCTGATTCAACGACTAGGTATTGCCCTTTGTCTAAGTCTTCCCATTTGGCTGTGCCATCTACAGCGGTAGTTTTTTCAATCCCGGCACCAACGGCGTAAACATAGGATTCCGACCCCTTCTTAGCTGTTACTTTCATATCTACTGTATTTAACTCATACGTCCATCCCTCTCCGCCAGGAATGACTTTTGGCGCATTCGGAGTCGGTTCAGCAGGAGCGCCCACTTTATAGACCGTAAATTCAACCCCCTGCAATTGAATGGCTGAGTCAGGTACAGTGTTCGCATCACTGGCATCCCCGGTTCCTGCCGGTCCTGCGGCATCGTCAGTCAGTAAATATTTATGGATCGTCAAATCCCCTTGCGCGGGAGCGATGGGGGCGTCAGGTGCCGCGAATGCATTGAAGCCTCCCAATACTATTGATGAAACCATTAATACAGCGGCTATTAATTTCGTTAATTTCTTCATTTTTCTCATCTTCTTTCTTTCAGTGATTTTATTTTTTCAATTTGTCTGAGACAAACCTGATTCCTTCTGTAAGCTGACGCTTGTAAATCTCCAAAAATACAAGTGCTGACAACCCAAGTAATACGATCCCTATACTCACCACCGTATGAAGGCCGATCCCTCCTGCTTTTGGCATAATGGTCTCTCTGTAGTTTGGCAAATACAGCTCCTCGTCTCTTTCGTAAAAGGCTGGCGGCGGTGGATCGGTACTTCCTCGAATCGTTACTTTCCCTTGATCGTTGACCGTAAGAATCCAATAGCCCTGCGGCAAGTGGTACCCCTCGACCGTTTTGGTCTCAACCAATAGGTAGCTGCCTTCGATCAGCGCTTTGAAAGTAACCCTTCCTAAATCGCCGATGTCCAAACTGCTGACCGCTTCACGGTACGGCTCCTCTGACAGATCCCACCGCGTATTCGCAGCATTCGGATCTTCGCTCCCAGTTGTATTTCTTTCCTTATATAAAGCAAACGCCACATTTCCTAACGGCTGCTGCCGCTCGTTTTCTTTAATGAAGGAAAAATCATACGTTGGGACTTTTTGGTTCTTAAGGTACGCCTCGCCATTCAATCGCTCATGATAGATGGTGCTATCCGCCCCAGTAATCAGTTCCCCGTTCTCAAAATATTCGATACTCGTTACCTTGTTGACCTTCGCGACCGGGTCCCAGACCAGCCTCACGACCCAGTGCCCATCGTGAGTCATATAATCATGCATTCCTTTGACTTCACGGATACCAACGATCTGTTCCTTGACTACCTCCGTCCGTCCAACCTTCGTCTCCAACGAATCATCCTCCGTGAAGAGACGCCCCGAACCCGAACTGTCGAAAGAATCCGCTAAGGTGTTTCCTGAGATTTTTTTCCAAGAACCCGTGCCAAGTTCAGCCGTTTCATACCCGCTGGACCCTTGGTATAAAAAGGTTTCAAATTTGAAACTGTCTGCTGAATGCTGCGTGATCGGATTCAGATCTCCATCTACTTTAAAAATCGGGATCTTCGTCAATTTCTTGTTTTTCAGATAGATCCCCTCAGGGCGAACATCAGATCCGGCAGCATTTTCGTAAAAGGAATCCAACCACTGAGCAGGTCTTGAATCGACATAGCCAGAAAAACCAGACTGCAGATTTCCAGACGGACTCACTAACCAATGACTCGTACGATTGGTACTAAAGGAATGATTGTTCGGCAATTGATACCCGTCATAGGTTTTTCTTTCAATAAAACTGTACACTTTATCCGGTGCCAGATTTATTGGCGCACCACCTGCATCAACCAATTTCCCCTCCGCATTTGTCGTGTAAGGGGAGTTGGTCAGCTTGTTCCAATTATTTTTGTAACCAGTTGCTAATGGATTGTTATGGTCTTTTTTTGCATCCGTTACCTTGTCCGGACGATCAGCTTCTGGTCCAATGTACTCATATACGTCGAATTCAACTGATTTTTCATCGTCTGAAGGCATCGGATCATTGTTTTCATCTACCTTATAAATAGTTGGTTCAACATCAAACCGGTTCGGGATCGCCCAATAATCAACGGCGGTGCCTTCCGGTCTGTATTTCACCCGGCCTGTTTTTTTGGTCCCATACCCTTCTACCCAGTCAAAACCGCTTGGATTTTTGATCTGAACGACCCAATAGTTCTCCTCAACAGGAGGTACTTGGTAATCTGGATGGGTATTTTCAACCTCGACCAACGCCAGTTGCGCCCCAAAAGCGGTACTAAAAACCAATCGCTCATCCCGTATCCGTCCGAGCTCATCGGTAGTCAATTCCAGATCAGGCAACGGGTCATTGACTGTTGTTGACTTAAGTGAATTATCCGGATTTACTACGACACGGCGCCAATAATCAGCCGCGATATTTTGTGGTGTAGGCGGATGCGTTGCGCGATTAGTTCCTTCTACGTACATGAAACGATACACCTTGAATGTCACATGGGCAGTCTCTGTCCTTCTCAGCGGCTGACCATCCATTCCTAATTTATAAAGCGTAAACGGAACATCTTTATCCTTTGTATAGTAAAGCTTCAACACCAGCTCTGGTTCTCCTGCAGCGGTGTCCGTTACGTTGCCATTCGGCTTTCCATGCTGTGCGGTGAAGTTGGCATTGTAATAATGCGTCACCTGCAAATAATCCAGCGGCTGTCCGTAGACTTTATCTCCGACCAGTCCTGGTTTTTCCTCTGTAACGATGCGCTCAAAATGACTGATGTCTGACCCGTCGAAGCCTTCTTTTTGTACCCAATGCTCGACTTTATAGGTGACTTCCTTGTGGCGGTTCCAGACGACCACGGTAGCGCCTTGACTCGTTGATGAGGCAAGGGTGAATTCGTCGGACACGATCGCTTGGGCCTGGTTGTTCCAGTTTGGCGAATCTCGCTCACTAAATCCGGCAGGCGCCTTGGTTTCAACAAAACGAAAGGTGTCCTTCAATGTGCTTCCAGAGACACCTAAAATTTCAGCAACATCGATCTTTATGATACCGGGAAGGAGCTTGTCCCCTTCCTCGTCTCTATACGGATAATCCGCAGTCGTGAATTTCTTTACGGGATTTCCAACGTCTTCCCACGCTGTCCCGACTTTTTTCTGCAGCTTGAACTCAGCGCCGTTGATCCCGATGTAATCCCCGTTCTCTGCGAACAAATCTGCGTCTAATTTTTGCAGCATCACTTCTGTTTTCGACAATTGAATATGCGCATTCGGGTTTTTCAACGTCGCTTTTGATGGATTGGATTTCGGCATTCGTTCCGGTGTCGTTCGATTGAGCGTCAACGCACTGTGGGTGTAAATATCCGCGTTGTTGCTGACTTCTCCCGCTGTTTCCGGCGGATAACGCACATTCAAGGTAATGTTGTAGGCAGCGATCGAGCCGCCGATCGCATTGCTCTCCCCATAAGTTAATGTGAAATAGCGCTCCAACAAGTCTCGTTCGTTTTCGGTATAGCCGCTTCGCTGATCACCGATCGTTGCCGAGGCCGCCTCTACCGCAAATTGCGGAATCTGGTGCGTTGCCCCGTCCTTATCTGTAAAGGTTTTCCCTGAATATTCCTGATCGGTCTGATCCTGCAGCCGTTCCTGCTGATTGCCTGCACGCTTCATGTTTCCAAAATGCAGCATCACTGTTTTCCGACCCGCACCGTCTTGATAGATCCCATATTGATAGGGCTGAGACTGCACACGGTTCTTAAAGTCCGACTTGCTTTCTCCCGCCTTTTGCTTCAGCAGTGTAAATCCCGTTTCTGCTTTTGGCCGCAGTGTCCCCGTATCTCCAGCATTTCGGTAAACAGGTCCTTTGCCATAATCGGCCAGCACATAGGATTGATACGCGATCGTACTTGATGGGATACCACCCGTTTGCGCCTCCAAGTCTGACGCCGACAAACCCATCGGCAAATTGATCAGTCCGCCGATCGTCAGCTCGGTAACTTCTGCTCCCGCTGGCAATTCGTCTTCGATATATCCGCCATAGTTCGCTTCATTGCCTTGGCTGCTGATGTCTGGCGACCAAATGTCGGTATAATTTTTTCCCCATTCGTGCCAATTTTCTGGTTTCCGTAAGGGATTGTCGCGATAGAAGCCTTGGTATGGATTGTCTTTTCCTCCATTGACTTTGTAATCGACCTCATCTCCTGAAAGTTCGATATTTGCCGCTTCATTAAAGCGAATCCCCCATTTTACCGAGTTTTTAGATGTGGACGTATTGTACTTAAACGAGAATCCGTTAGACGCCTTCAAATCAGTGACGTCAAATTTGATGGCTTTTGTGATGGGATCATTTTTGTCGTCTTTTCCGAAGGTCACGGGAAACACGCCGGCCGTTTTCACAAAGTTTGAGAGCATGCCTGGGAAATCCAGTTCTAACTCAAGGGGTGTCAGCGATGTTTCCATCGCTTCAAATTGAATCTCTTGGGTGTGGGTACCCGTCTTTTGCTGGATGCGGTACCGGTAAAAGACCGTTTCCTGATCATCTGTAACCTCTATCCAGTCTGTACTTTGCATGTACCAATGATCATTTTCCTTAGATGCCCCGCCTACTTGAGGAATGTCGAGGGCAAACGTATCTCCCTTGATCATTTGATCAAGTTGGACTTTGAATGAAAAGTCATGGGCTTGATTGGATACCGCCGCGACAGTTTCGGAGACTTCTTCCCCTTTCGCGTTGCTGATCTGCCACTCAAGCACCTCGATTTGATTGGAGAGATTCGCTCTTGCTTGGCGGGCAGCCGCTTTGGCCGGTTCACGGGATTCTGTCTCGCTGGTTGATGGAGTCGTTTGTGTTTCTTCTGATTCATCCGCCGTTTCTTCTACGAATGTTTCATCCTTACCCCTGCTGGAATCCTCTACTTCAGGAATCAGCCGATCCGCGGATGTCTCTAACGTGTCCTCCAATTTATGCGACGAGTTCGTCGTCGTTTCCGCAGTGGATTCTGGGACTGTTTCAGCAAATACAGGGATCAATTGGGAGACAATGACAGATAAAAGCAGCATAAGCACAGCAAAAAAACAGCTTATCTTTTTCATCTGTATTCCTCCTTTCGTTTAATGGACACCTTTTTGTGAAAAAATGAGCTAGGCAAATGATTGAAAAAGTTCAATGTAAGAACAAAAGCCTTACTTTCCTTTTAATTTCTCCAACGAACACTAAGACAAGCAATTAAAATAACGTTGTTTACTTTTTGCATAAAAAAGAGAACCTATTTACTAAGGAAATCTTGATTCAAGAAATACAAACTTAATAGATTCATTTATTTACTTGTACATAACCGATGATTTTCTATTTATATTTCCAATAGTCTCACGGGATAATCACAGCTTTATTTTTAATATAAATTTATTTAAGTTACTTTTTAATTATTATAATATATAAACTATGCTAATTCAAATCTTTTATTAATATTAACGAAATAGAATAAACAAAAAAGAAACCGCATGTTCCTTATAAGTCTCTTTTTTATAGAAAATTAGGTAGACCTCACGTATTAAAATAACTATATATGTAATGATATAAAACTATTTTTTTATTTTAAATAGTATTTATGATAAAACAGAGAGAAAAAAAGAGAGGATCGACGATCAATCCTACTTATTGTTAAATAACAATTCTTTCTCTATCCTAATTTTTTTAATTTTATTAATTGTTTTCTCGATTAGTTGACGCCTTTCTTCTTGATTTTTTCATTTTTAATAGCAAAAAGAATGTATTTAAAGAAATACAACAAAAAAACGATCAGGGAAAATCCCTAACCGTTTGTTTTTTAAGCCAGTCTCTCTTTAAATTTTATACATAAGAAATACCCGATCCCGCAGCCGACAGCGTTCGAAAAAATATCCCAAATATCGAAGGTCCCGATATAGAATACATATTGGATCGTCTCGATCCCGATGATCGTCGTCAATGCAATGACCGCCGCCTCCACTTTGCTGGCGCGAAGGCCATACAAGCAGCCCAACGGAATAAAATACCCGATGTTCAGCAACAGCTCGATGATCTGCTGCCCATCATTCAAATACAATTCAAAAGGATTCAAATTAAACGAATGATAGGCTCGTGCTTTCGTAAAAAGCATGATGAACAACAGTAAAAAATAGCAGCTATAAAAGAGATACAGGTAGATACTCCATAGCTTTCTCTGCTCCCATTGCCAATAAAAGAGCCACAAACTCAAAAAAATAAAGAGCCACAGTGCCTCATCCGTGTATTCAAAGCGCTGCGCCATTCGGGCCAAACGAGGATAATTCTGCAACGTCGGCATGACCAAGGTATAAACCATCCCGTAGCTCAGCAGCAGAGCAACCACGCCTGCAATGATCTTCTTCACCTGATCCCCTCCTATCCTATAACAAATAAGTATAGCGAAACCTCGCAGCGGCTTCATTAAAAAGGCCGTATCCCAAGAAAAGCTTAAAGAAACGCTGCCTCGCTTCACTCGTTTTCTTCGATTTGTTTTATCGCGAACCTTCTATTATATAAGAATCCGCTTTCCATTTCAAATCGCAAAATGACTTCCCCTCCCCCCAATTTGACCGGTTTTTGCCCAAAATAGCCGTTTTTCACCCCAAAACAGGTCATTTTGAGGGTCCTGCGGTCATTTTGCGATTTGCCAAATTTTTCTCGCTCCTTTACCTTTTAAGCAACGGCCGGAACAATTCTTAAAAAGAAAAGGAAGCGATCCACATGAGGATGCAAGATCTATCCCTCAACCACTATCAGCTTTTCCATTTAAAAGTAGCCACCTTAGAAAACCGCATCACCTGGTATTACCAATTAACACAAAACAGCACCACAACGATCAAATATATCTTAGCCCTGCGCGTTCGCTATCAGCTTGGTGCAAAAGAATTCGCCTACGTATTGAAAGACCTTGTCCGTTACCTTTTTTTGAACACCAAAGCGACCCGTACCATGAAACGCTTTTTCTACTATTTCCAAGACTATTTCCTAGCGCCCGAGTGGCGGGCATTACGCGTCCGCGTCTTCTCCGTTACCACATACATTGAAAAAGCCCAGACCTTTTTCCACTCTCTACTGTCACACATACGCCCCGAAGAAACCAATGAACCTTGAAATGGAAGAAAAATAAAAGGAAAGGATGTGCCTAATAATGACTAAAACAACCCATTTAGTGACGACCTTCAAAGATGGTGCCGGCCGCACACACGACTGGACCTACAAAGAAGTCGACACTAGCCTGACCCCGCAAGAAATGAAAGACGCCTGCCAACTACTGACCAGCCTTGATCTTTTTGAAAAAGACGGCATAAAACTGTTTGATTCTATCGTTGTAGGAACTTTGGTGACGATCAAAGAAACCCCGATTTTCGATAGAGAGACCGATCCAGACGAAGATTCTCCTCTGGAAAAAGAAACAAAACTGCCGCAGAAAATTCTCGAAGCCGCTTCAGAAAAAAGCCCCACACCTTCAATAAGACCGAAAGAACGGCCATCCCTGCCAACGGTTGCTTTGGCCCCATCGATAAAGAGCCGATCCTTACAGAAGGATTCGGAAAAGCCAAATACTTCCAAACCGGCGGCAGCAAAACCAATCAAGAAAACGAACCCGCGAAGAAGAAGCTTAGTGCGCCTATTCCACCGTTCACAAAATAAAAACGACCCGAAGCACTCTGCAGAAGAACCGGATGGCTGATCCCATAGGCACAAAAAGCTGCCTGCGATCATGACCCTCGCAGGCAGAAAAATCCGATTGATTCAATTGATTCACTCAATACGCGCCCCTTGAGGTAAGCATCACTTTAAGCGTCTTGACGATCAGCAAAAGATCGGCGCGCGTCGTGCGTGTATTGATATAGTGAACATCCAATTCTACCATTTCCTCAAAATGGATGTCGCTGCGTCCAGAGACTTGCCATGCTCCCGAACAACCCGGCTTCACTAGCAATCGCTGTTTGTCATACTGACTGTATTCCGCGACCTCTCTTTGCAGCGGCGGTCTTGGACCGATCAAACTCATTTCCCCCTTGATCACATTGATCAATTGAGGCAGTTCGTCTAAGCTGGTCCGTCGAATAAATTTGCCAAAGGGCGTGACTCTAGGGTCTTCCTTGATCTTGAACATCGCTCCTTTGACCTCATTTTTGATCAAAAGATCCGTTAGTTGCTCTTCCGCGTTGACACACATCGAACGGAATTTATACATCCTGAAGGGTCTGCCATTCCTACCGATACGCTCCTGTGCGAAAATCACAGATGCTCGCGGTTCTTCTTTATGTATGCGATAAGCGACCCAGATCATTACTGGAGAAATCAAAACAAGCCCAAAGCAACTCAAAAAAAGATCCATTGCTCGTTTTACGAAAGCATATCCTTTTTGACGTTTGAGCTTCTTCTTATCGATCCAAGTCCGCTCTAAAAACGCTGGATCGTCATAAGCTGCATTCTTTGTGTGCCCACTGCCCCAAAGCGACTTTTCTGCCTTCATTACTCATTCCTCCAACAAACTGATCCTTAAAACAACTTGAACCGCGCCATTCGCACTGCCTGATAATTGGGTCGAACGACAGGATCGCCATTCACTAGGTCCTTCGCCATCTGCTGCATGTCCCCGACCATCTGTTTCCCGCCGATTTTCTGAATCTCTCTATACGCTTCTTTCATAAAAAAATTTCTATTTTTCAAACTGTGGGCATCTGAAGCGACCATATACAGCATTCGATGCTCCAGCATCTGTCTTGCCGTCTTCTGGATGTCACTGCCAAATACCCCCACGATACTCGGCGCAGTCAACTGCGTCAGCGCCCCCATCTCAAGAAACGGCAGCAAGCGATTCGGGTCCTGACGAAACACCGAATTCCGCTCAGGATGAACGATGACTGGAATATGGCCTCGATTCAACAACGAATAAAAAACTTCCTCCGTATATATCGGCACCTCATGCGTCGGCAGCTCCACTAAAAGATAGGTATCGTTCAAGTCCGTGAACAGCAGCTCGCCTTTTTTGATTTTCATCAGCAAATACTCCGTTAGCCGAACTTCTTGCCCCTCTAATAACGTCAATCGCAGCCCCCGACGATCGATCTCCTGTTGCAAGAACGCCACATTTTGAATGATCTCCTCTGCGGGGTTGTTGTATTTTCCATTATTGTGGTGGGGCGTGCACATCAAATGAGTGATTCCCTGACTGATTGCTTTGCGAACCATTTTCAGACTTTCTTCTAAGTTTTCCGCGCCATCATCTACCCCTGGCAAAATATGACTATGCAAATCAATCATGCGCTACTCACTTGCTTCCTTCCGTTCCGTAATAATAATACGAATCTTCGCCTTGTTTTTTCCCGTTATAGATCACACCGATGATCTTCGCCTGGACCATATCCAGCAATTTCTTCGCTTCAATAATCGCTTGTTTTTTTGTCGCACGTTCGCGAATCACTAAAATCGTCCCATCCACATAGGCAGATAAAATTTGCGCGTCCGTCACTGTAACGACTGGCGGCATATCAAAAATCACTAAATCAAATGAGTCTTCTAATATTTTGACCAGCTCCTGCATCCGCTGCGAACGTAAAAGCTCGGAAGGATTGGGAGGTGTCGGTCCACTAGGCATGAGGTACAGATTTTCAGTGTTCGTTTCAATCAGTCGATTGTCGATTGCTGAACTCCCTTGCGTCATGTACACGCTCTCGCTAGTGAAGCTCCCGCTTACTGAATTCCCTTCTGTCAAATAATTGCTTAACCCATTCACATTCGGAATCTTAAAGCTCAAGGCGACACTGGGTTTTCTCAGATCCGCATCCACCAGCAACACACGACTGCCTGTGTTGGCAAAAACGATCGCCAGATTCGCCGCGGTGGTCGATTTTCCTTCTGAAGGTCCAGAAGAAGTGATCACCAAGGATTTTATTTTTTTATCTGCTGAAGAAAATTCGATATTGGTCCGAATTTTTCGATATTGTTCCGCCGTTGTGGAAAAAGGATTGATCGCTGCGATCAAATCAACGGGTGCAACTGTCTGTTTCTTTTTCGCCATTTACCGTCTTCTCCTACTGTCCTGAATTTTTTCTTGCCAAGATGCTAAACTCGTTTCCGCTTACGTGACGTCACTGTGCGATTGCTGATTGGACGATTGACCTCTTCTTGCGTCTTCACGATCACGCCGCGGTTTACCACTAGATCCTTTTTGCTGATCTGGGACACTTGCCCAAGAATCGGCAGCCCCAACGACTCATCGATGAAGCGCTCATCCTTGACGGTTTTGTCCAAAAGCTCGATCAAGAAGGCCAACCCGACACCCAGCATCATGCCAATGACCGCCCCGATTAGTAAATTCAATTGATTGTTTGGAAAGATCGCCTTTGAGGGGACGACGCCCTTCGATGTGACCGTCACTTTACTGACCTCCAACACACCCTCGGCCTTTTTTTGGAAGGTCGCCGCGGTCACATTCGCGATCCGAGCAGCCTTACGCGGCTCTGGCGAGGTCGCGATAATGCGGAACATTTGCGAATTCTGCGCCTGCTCCACCTCGATGATTTTTTTCAGCTCGTTATTGCTGTAAGTATACTGATACTCATTCTGCAATTCCTTTTGGACGGCATCGATAACGATGTCGCCCTTGATCATGTCTTTGTATGTATTGATCAGCAGCACGTTGCCGTTGATGTCGTTTTGCAGGTTGATATTGGCCCCTTCTGCCTGCTTATTTTGGACGATTAATTGCGCCGCCGAATCATAGATCGGAGTGATCAGGAAAAAGGTGACGCCAGCCGCCAAACCGATCCCCGTGATCGTCATCATAATGATCAACAGTGCTTTCTTTTTCAAAATTTGAAATAATTCTACTACGCTGATTGTCTCTTCCATCTTTTCCCCTCCACTATTGCGCCTTAAACAATTTCTTTTGGCGAATCCCTTCACTGATCAAAACAAGCAAGATCGCCAGAACAGTGGATGCCAGCCCAACAAACACAAAACTCAGATCAAACGCAGTCACATACGTTGTCACAAATTTGTACAACCCTTCCGATGCGATCCCTAAACGATCGATCACACCGCTGAAATAAATCGCCATCGGCAGCACGATCAACATCAGCCCTGCGCCAAAAAAGACGATACTGCTCCAGCGAATCCGCCGATGCTTCATTTTCACCATCAGCAACAACCCCGTCAGCAACAATAAAAACGCAACTGTCACTAAGACAGAAATGAGCGTCAACGATGAACGGAACCCCATGACTTTTCTGCCGTATTGCAGCAGATACGGGATCTCGATAAAGGCCGCATAATTCTCCGTTGCCCTATCCGCCAAATGCGTCACATTCTTTTGCGTCGTCTCATCGATCGGAATATTTTTCTGCTGCGCGTACTGCTGCACGTTGTTCAAAATATTCTTTTTGATCTGCGCCTCCCCCTGGATCTCAAAAGGAACCTCTTGGTAGATGCTGCGAATGTAATTCTCTACATTGGCAGAAACGACTTTCTTCGGTACCACATCCGACAAAACCTCCGGCGGAATATTGCTCCCCCGCCCAAGATCCTGGATGCTTTCCGTCATGTCCTTGCGAATCGTCTCCACATAACCCGTGCGACGAACCTGCTGGATCATAAAATTCTGATTGAACAAAGTCATGCGAATACAAACCAACGCAAGCGATGCAAATAGGAGCAAAGACCCGATAAAGGCCAACAGCCATCGGGGAATATTTCGTTTTAAATGAGTCATTACTAGCCTTCCCTCCTCACAGTTGCCGTAGTCTATCCTTAGTCCTCGCCATCGATCTTAGGTCCCGAAACAAATTCCCCGATCGCAAACAACCGGTCATCCGTCAATCCCAGACTGTCGATCGGATAGCACGTATAAAGAATCAGACGCCGATCCTCTCGCTGATAGATCATCTCATCAATGACTTTGTCTTTTTTATTCCGCACATCAAGCTGATTGATGCGGTACGTATAATTTCCATACGTTGTTTGAAGCGTGATCTCATCGCCGACCTGTGCCGCACCCAATTTCCCAAAATCATCGACATTATGACCGCCGATCAAGGTAGTGCCCACCTCGCCAGGATAAACGGAGCCCATAAACTGCCCCGCTCCTTCACGCAAAATTTCTTCGGTATCTCCAAAATATAAAGGAACATTCAATTGCAGACGCTCTATCTTCACTTTGCCATATAACTGCCCGCCCACCGGATAATCGATCTTGCTCGACGACAACTCGTTTTTCGCGTTCATCACGATTTTTTTATTATTCACAGCCGTAAATGACTGTTCTGTGGCCTCAAAATTGGGGGTATCTGTTAATAAGAACAATTGGATAGAAGACGTCACAAATTGTATGACAGGTTTTCCTATTACATAGATCAAAGAATAGCCGAAAATCAGAAAGACGATTGGAGCGACGAATGTCACTCCAACCCGCTTCCATCTTGAAGACCTAAGCAAATTTTTTACGTCCCACTACGAATGCACCTGCTGCAACGAGTAGTAAACTTGCGAAGGAAACCGCACTAGTCACATACGTCGCGCCTGTTTGTTTCACAGCCCCGCCAGATGTGTACACTGTGCTCGTCGCTGGTTTCCCAGTCGAACCAGTTGCTGACCCGACATTGTTCCCAGTGATCGTGTAGCCGCCTGGATAGAACGTCACGGTCAATCCAAGTTTATTTGCCGCCTTAGTAATCACGTCTTTTAACTGATTTTTGACGTTCAACGGCAATGCTTTGATCAATTGTTCAACAGAGTTAATAGTAGAAACATCAACACCAGAAGACGCTATGATCGCGCGTGCACTTTGGATCTGAGCAACGACTGTGTTCACTTGCTCAGCAGAAAGCTCATTTTGTTTCAAATAGTTTTCTGCATGCGCACGTTCAAAGTCTCGAACAGTAAAAGACTTCCCACCAATCGTCACACCTTGGTCTAGTTCCGACAAAATTCTTTGCTCATCCGCAGTAATCGCACCGTCTGCATGAGCACTCGGCCCAACAAACAAAATCACTGCAATGAGTGCAATGAACCCACTTACAATTTTCTTCATCTACATACCTCCTTTACTGAAAAATGACAAACAAAAAATCATCGAAAGTAACATTTCCGATGATTCTAGTATACTTTTTATCATTTATAAAAACAATAACTTTTATATTTTATTTTTAAAAGAAAAAAATCCCTATTAAAATATAATTTTTACAACATTAATTGAATATTACTATTAATTTATTTGAAGACGCTCAATTGCCAGATTACCAAATAAATAAGTTTCCAATCGTAGCTGATTCTGTACATTTAAGCAAATAGTGATTAAAAAATAATTTTTTCGCCTGTTAATCACCTTTCCACCCACTTCCGATAAAAATGAGAAAAAGATCCGAAAGAGAACATGATTCATGTCCTCCTCGGATCTTCTAGTTGCGTTTATTTCAATTGTGTCTTCAATTCATCCTGTACACGTTTCAATTCCGCTGGATCTACACGCTGATAAGAGACCCCATCCTGCATGAAGCCGGTCCCCTTCATCTGATCCGATTTAATGTTGCCAAACGCTGCCCGATAATCCCCCATCAACGTCCGCATATCCGTAAAGCTCAAATCCGTCTTCACGTTCTCACCCATCGTAGTCAGAATCGATTGATAATTCGTCAATCCCGTCGTACTCAAAACCTGATTCGCGATCCCAGAAATAATCTGACGCTGCCGTGCCTGACGACCATAATCCCCTTCAGGATCATCATACCGCATCCGAGAATACTTCAACGCCAGCTCCCCATCAAGCTTTTGCTTCCCCTTAGGAAATGTCGTCCCCTCATACGTAAACTCAAAGGGATTATTGACCTCGATCCCGCCGACCGCATCGACCAACGACTCGATTCCTTCCATATTAATAGTAATATAGTGGTTGATCGGAATATCCAATAATTTCTCCACCGTGTCCATCGACATCGCCGCGCCGCCAAACGCATACGCATGATTGATCTTATCCTGCGTATTATGCCCGACGATCTCCGCATACGTGTCCCGAGGCAAACTCACAAGCACCGACTCATTCGTCGATGGATTGACAGTCGCCACCATCATCGTATCCGAGCGCCCCTGCTCCGTCCGGCCAAGCGCTCCCGTGTCCACTCCTAAAAGCAAGACACTAAAAGGATCTTGCTCAGACAAATTTACCTGACGCTGCTCCGACCCATTACGTTTCACGGTCTCAAACGTATCATCCGCCGTCGACTTCACATCATAATACATCTTCGCACCCACACCAACAATCACAACCACGATCGCTACAAGAATCCCTAACAAGGTCAAGAAAACCTTCTTCGCTTTACTCGTACGCTTTACCCCTTGACGCCTTCGCTTTTTCTTATCAGACATTTAATCAACTCACTTTTTAAAAATTTTTTCCTCATAAAAATACGTTTTGATAAGAATTAATTGTAGCTTTTTATACCTAAAAATATTATACATTTTTTTAGACTTTATACATCAAAATAATCTAACAAACAACTACAAAATTTTTAAGTCCTCTTTTATTTGGGAAGAAGACACTTCAGGTGTTCGAGCCAGATAAATCAC
Organism: Enterococcus sp. AZ048; assembly: GCF_051715125.1. Lineage (NCBI taxonomy): Bacteria > Bacillati > Bacillota > Bacilli > Lactobacillales > Enterococcaceae > Enterococcus > Enterococcus sp. AZ048. Next base: position 2,349,659 of record NZ_JBIOTD010000001.1, read on the forward strand.
TTCTGCGTCAGTTTCTTCTGCAATAAAATTAAATTTTCCTTTCCAATCATCTCCCATTATAAAAGTGTCAACATGATACTTTTGTATATCAAAAGTTTTTTGTTCCCAACAATCTTCAGAAATAACTAAATCTACATATCGAATTGCTTCTAATAACTGTTTTCTTTTCTCATAAGAAAAGTAGCACTTCTTCTTTTTTTTATTCCAGTTAAACTCATCAGAAGACAAAGCAACAATTAAATAGTCTCCATGTTCTTTGGCACGACGTAGCAAATTAATATGACCATAGTGCAATAAATCAAAAGTTCCGTACGTTATGACTCTTTTCATTTTTATCACCCCTATATAATTTAACTCAATTTCAGCAAGTATTCCCCTTATTACTACCTTATCAAATTGTGTTAATTTTTGTTTTAAATCAGGAAAATCCCCTTTAATTGTTTTTTACTTATTAATAATCCGATTACTAAAAAAAATATTTGTATTATATTTTCAAAATTATCCAAATCAATATATAATGTTATAACCTGAACAATAACAACAAAGTGCATCTGCATTACATATTTTTTGTTTATTGCAAAACAAAGAATTTTTTTTGTATCAAAATAACGATAAGTCGTCATAATTATCCAACTCAATGCTTGAGTGGTAGCAGCACCGTACAGTCCAAAGGCTGGGATAAGAAAAATATTCAGTATCAAACTAATCATGGCTGAAATACTTGAAGTTTTAAAGTTTCCCATTGTTTTATCGGCAACCATATAGATTTGACTAAAAAAAATGTTTAATGCTCCGTAAACAGCAGCAATTAGCAATAACGGCATGTACTGCCATGCCTCAAAATAAGATTTTTCCACCATAAAATGCATAATCCATTTTAAAATTACTAAAAATGTTGATAAAGCAATAAAGAGAATACTAAAATAGCACGAAAAGACTGTTGAATAGAATTCTTCTTTATCTTTCGAGTCATTTTCCTCAACTGATGACATAAACCAAGCTTGCTGAAATATTGAAGTTAATAAATTAATCATACCTGGCAGTTTTGTTGCTACAGCAAACAAACCGTTTGCCCCTACTCCAAGAAATATCATTATAAATATTCTATTTGCTCCATTGATCAACCACCAAGAAATCATGTTTGGAACAAGAGGTGCAGAATATTTCACTAACTTAAACGAATAGCTGCAACTAATAGAAGATACTTTAGCATATTTCCATAGTTTCTGGCTAAAAATTAGGTAGACAGAACTAAAGAAAGGACCGACAATTTGAGAAATTAAAAATCCAACAATCCCTTGATGAAGAATCACCAATAAAAATATGTTTGAAATACAAATTCCAAAAGTATATATAATACTTGAAATCGCGAAAGATTTTATCTGATTTATTCCTCTAACAAATTGGGCTAATATTTGTTGTATCATTTGAGATAAAACTATTATTGAAATTAAAAATACAGGCCATTCTATTGCTCCTACTGTTTTTAAAATAATAAGGATTAGGGTGAGCAGTAATCCTGTACTAACGGAGATTAGTATACTATTTATGAATATCGAGCTTTTTTCCTCATTTTTATCTAGTGTATACCTAATGACTGCTTGTGAAATTGATAAAGAAGCAATTGGTAAGAATAATTGTACTAATGTTAAATAGTAATCACTCTCTCCATATTCAACTTTTGTTAACGTATATGTATATAAAGGGACTAGTAAGAACGTTATTAGTTTACTACCAAAATTTCCAATAGCAAAAACCCCTGAATTATAAAGTAATTTCTTATATTTATTCATCTGAGTACCTATTTAATTTCATTCAAAAATTTTGTTAAAATATCTAAATTCATAATTGCTTTATCTTTTATGAAACTCGGAACTTTAACAGGAGTAGATTTATATTTCAGCATTTTTGAAAGTAACTCTCCAGAAAACAATTCATCATCAGAAATAACCCTCTCAGAATGACCAATTTGTTTATAAAACCTTTTCGTCTTATCATGCTTTGGCAAAGAATATACACTATTATTGTAGCTTGCTGAAATAATTCCTACATGCAATTTTTCTGTAATAGTAATTTCATTTTCTGAAAGATTACGGATAAGAGCTTTGGGATTTGTGTATTCGATTGACTTTGTACCAAAATGAACCGAACAATATTCTAACCAAGCATCTTGACCAGAATTACCAACTTGATCTCCTATTCCAACTACTGAATAATTTGGGAACTTTATAATAAATTTATCAAGTTGCTCTACAATTAAGTGGACTTTTTTAGAATTATCAGGTATATCTTGCAAATGAACTAATATTACTTTTTTTCTTAAATCTTTTTTTGGAAAAAAACTATCTATGGCAACTAAAGTATCCGCGGTCGTTAATAGTTTTTTATTATTAACACCAATTAATGATAAAAACTCTTGTGACTCGGTATCTCTAACGATTACTTCCACTGAAGCATTACAGATTTTTGAAATAGTTCTCTTCATGATATTTATAGATACGGGGCCAGCGCCAACACCCACAATAATCATTGACTTTTTCATCTTCAATGAAACAATTCCTAAACGATAACATTTTATATATAACTTGAGTGACCATAAAATTCTTCTAACTTGTGAAATATTTGGTGCTTCTCCGAAATAGCCCCCCCCCACATATACTATAGCGCTTGACTCTCTTAAAGCTTTTTTCAAATTTTTATAGTTATTGATTTCAAAGGACAATTGTTTCACAAGATTGTTATCTGCATTGACTAGAACGGGCTCATAACCAAGATTTCTTATTTTATCTCCAAATACTTCAAAAAATAAAGTATCACCAAAATTATCTGTCCATGTTGCCCCATGAATTATTACTTTCTTCATTATTTACTCCTTCTATTAGATAAAAATACTTTTCTTTAAAAATTTTGGCTTGCGAATTAATATCATAGTTTTGAATCAGTTTTTCTGATGGGATAGTCCTATTTAATTGTGATGTTATAACTTTAATCCATGAATTTGCATCATCTATAGGCAAATAAAATACATTTTCATTCAATTTCAATTCATCTGAAATAGTTTTAGAAAACAAACATGGAATACCGTTCGCTTCAGCTTCAACCCCTACTAATGGCAATCCTTCGTATTTAGATGGCAAAATAAAGATATCCGATGCTGAATAGAACATTTTTAACTTTTCGGGTGATAACTCTTTTATAAAAATTACTTTTTCTCGCACACCATTTTTTACTAAACTATCTAAAACTTTGTCAAATAAATCTCCATCACCAATCCAGAAAAATTTAAAATCTTTAATTTGGTTCAATTTTGTTAAAATTTCAATGATGAAAAACGGATTTTTTTGTAATGATAATCTTCCAATCGTGAGAAGTACTAACTCATTACTAATTTGGTATTTTTTTCTAATAAAATCTCTATCCATTTTAGAAAATGAAAATTTATCTAAATCAATTGCATTTCTAATAACCGTATACTTTTCGTTGTCAAAAAATTCTTTTCCAGCAACATCAGAACAAGCAAAAAAATCAGTAGCTCCATGTTTAGCAGGAATAACTAAAGCATCATTTCTTATTTTTTTTAAGAAATTCTCTCCCGATTCAGTAAAGTGTGAATGTAAAATCCTTATATTCACACCATTTTTTTTTGCAAAATAAAAGAATAACGGAGCTAAGTTTATTAAGTTGCAATGTATGATTTTGTAATAATTATTTTTAAAAAAATTATTACAAAATATAAACACTTTAATTGGGTTTTTCAAAGATGGTAAGAAGTAGATTTTCCCACCATTACTTCGAATTTCGTCTGAAAATTTTGATGGAAAATTTTTGTATGTTAAAAAGTCAATTTGAAATTCTCTTCCCATCTTTCTATAATAATTCATGGAAAACGTTGTTATACCACTACCTACTCTAAGTGATGGAACTATAAATAATATTCTCATTACTATCATTCACCTTTTCTGTGATTGTTGACATACTCAATAATACTCCAATAGAAAACCAAAAATATACACTTGAGTATGAATCTTGAATACCCATTGATAACATTGAGCATACCCAAAATAGAATAATTCCTGAGTATCTCATGTTTTTTATTTTTTTTGTCATTTTTAAACAGGATATTATAGAAGAATAAAACAGAAATGCTCCCACTATACCTAATTCTGAGAAAATTCTTGTAAATAGCGGACCACCTGGAAAATTCCTAAATGAGACATATGCAGATACTTCTTTAAAAGTTAATGCTTGCGGAAAATATTGAGATATAATCACAGAAAATTCTTTTGTTCCAGATCCAAGACCAAAACCAAATAGATTTGATTGTAGAAACTGAATCAAATTAACTTCCATAGAGCCAATTCTGATAAAATTCGATCCCCCAGATAAAATAAATTCTTGAAGTGATTGAACATTTTCTAATCTATAAGCCATATACGTATTTGGCGCAAGAAAATTGACTAATAAATTGAATACACGCAAGAGTAAAATAATTAATGTTAAACCGATTATTGATCTTTTGATTAGTGAAATAAAAGAATTATCCCAGTATGATTTGATTATTAAAAATAGGATAATGGCAATTATCAACAGCATGAATCCTTTAAGAGAGAGTGTAGCTAGAAATATGATTAGTGATAAAATGAAAAATAATTTATATATGCTTTTATCAGTTACTTTTACCATGTAAAAATAAACAGGAAGAATAAAAAGCATATGTTTAGCAAGCCATGAGGCTTCATAAGTAAAACCAGTCACTCTTGTTTCTTGAAAGCCTCCAAATAATGTTTGTATTATACGCTTTATTACATGTGGAAACCCTAAATACACCACACACATATCTAGCAAAGCTATTATTAATGGTAAAATAAAAAAGAATCCAATTTTTTCAATTAGTAGTTTGTAGACATCCTCAGGTTCGTGTTTATTCACATATGTTTGAAGAATCCAGTATGTACCGATACAAATGGAATAGCCGATTAGAATTGGAAATATCTCTTTTATTGGTTCAGATATTTCACCATATCTAAATATGTATCTAAAGCAACCATATATACAAGCAAAAATAAAAAAGAAAGTGAATTTTAAAACTATAGTATTGATCATAATTTTTTTTTGAACTAATATCATGAAAATCATCAGCACTACATATGCGTAAGCAGTTATAGGACGATATATTGAAGGCATTATATGTGGAATTGCGTCATAAGGAATCAAAAATATTGCTAATAAAAATATTTTCGGAAATTTTATTTTATAATTATTTTTGTTCATATGCTTTTAATCCCCCTTATACTTTTCAGTTTTATGTTGGAATCTGTCTTCAAGTACTGGGAGTACCATATAATTACCATAAAGTTGCGTCAAATAGAGCTCCGCGTTTTCTTTAATCAGACCTTTCAATTTAGTCCCTTCAAATTGTATATCTTCCAACTCATCAAACCAATCTCTTAAGGCCATTTCCCTAAGTTTATAAGCTCCCATCCCGTTAATAACATATTTTGATGAATCATATGGAGTGCTTTTTAGAAAATTTTGCAATTTCAAGTATTCCTTGTCTTCAGAAAGAATGTCAAAATTATTTACAATCTTCGCAAAATTAATTAAAGCTCTCTCATGTAATGGTCTTTTTTTTCGATTGATACTGATATTATCAAACTGAGACATTTGGAATTTAGCTCTTCTATATAAGTATCTTATTTTCCAAAAATTGACTAATTTTTCTGGTACACCATCAATTGGAAAAATATCAATCCATGGAAATACTATTTTATCCTTAATATTTGATTTATCTATCATAGTATATGATCTATCTTCTATTTTTGAAAAAAAAAGCTTATAATCTTTTGTGTTTTCAAAACTTACAAAATTATATTTTTTAGAAAGTTCATTTGTGACTAGATCAATAAACTTATCATAATCATCTCTTGGCATTCCAAAATCTATATCGTCATCCCAAGGAATAAATCCATTATGTCTAATAGCTCCTAGCATACTGCCACCTAGCATAAAATACTTCAAATCATATTTTTCACAAATTTTTCTAAACTCTAAAGCAATATCTAGTTCTTTTTTATGTATTTCATTAAAAAAATCATTCATTTTTTTCTCCTTCTAGTAATATAGGTATGTCACTATTCTAAAATAAACTTATATATTATGAAAATGCAAAGTGTTGCTTGAATTTTATTAGCCGTTAACTATTCTTGCTCTAATTTTATTGAACAAATTCGAAAACCTTTTTTTCATAAAAGAAATTATTTTACCCATCAAAATAGATAGTAAAATAGAACGTATTCTAATGGGGATATACATTAATTTCATCATACTCTTTGATGGTTTTGATTTATCAAATGCTGACATTAGCAGCTCATCTCTGTAAACAGATTTAATTATTTTGTATGCTTCTATGAAAGTTACAGAATCTGTTGTTTCTTGAATGGTTTGGACAATTCTGTCTCCAATGTAACTGTATACCTCTCTAATCAATTCTTTTTGATCTCTATCAAAAAAAATATCACTAAAATTATTCAGCATTATCGTAATGTGTTTGCGGTTCTCCCATAATTTATCAACTTCATACTTTTGGTGAATTATTTCAGTTTCTGAACCTTCTCGATTTCGTAACCAATGATAATCACTATTATTCCCAATTGAAAATTTTTTACATTTTAATAAATAAATAAAGTTAAAAGCCAAATCTTCATTTTTTATATTTGGAAATTCAATGTTGTTTCTGATTATCACTTCTTTCTTATACAATTTATTCCATGGAGTCGCTAAAAAATTTTTCTTTAAAAGTCTAGGAAATTCCTCTTTAAATTCTTCTAAATAGAAAACGTTGGTTTTTTCTGAAACTTGAATTGATAAAGTAGATTTATCTCCCTCATATTCCATAATAAAACCGTTAATTACAATATCCGGATCATTGTGTCTATTATACAATTTTAAATAATGCTCAACGGCATCACTCTCTATCCAATCATCCGGATCGACAAATAGAATAAACTTCCCAGATGAGGTTTCTATTCCTTTATTCCTTGCACTTGAGACACCTGAATTCATTTGATTAAACACTTTAATTCTATCATCTTCATAAGATTTTTTCTTAATAATTTCTCCTGTATCATCTGTAGATCCATCGTTAATAATGATTAACTCAATATTTTTGTAAGTCTGTTTCAATATTGAGTCAATACACTTTGATATATATGTCTCTACATTAAACGCGGGAACTATAATTGAAATTAGTGGTTGATTTGCAGTATTCTTCATTACTTTTTTAATACGCTCCATCTGAGGTAATCATAACTTTTATCGTCTTCATAATTAATTTAATGTCTAGAAATAGATTTCTTTTCTTAATATAATTAATATCAAAATTAACCATTTCGTCAAAATGAACTTCATTCCGTCCACTCACCTGCCACAAACCAGAGCATCCGGGTTTTACCAACAAACGCTGCATATCATATTGTGTATACTCAGCAACTTCTCTTTGCAATGGTGGTCTTGGTCCAATTAAACTCATTTCACCTCTGATCACATTGATCAATTGAGGCAACTCATCTAAGCTTGTTCGACGAATGAATTTTCCAAACTCCGTCACGCGAGGATCTTCCTTCATCTTGAACATAGCACCTTTGATTTCATTTTTATCGGCCAATCCATTTAATTTTTCTTCCGCATCTACGCACATGGAACGAAACTTGTACATCATAAATAATTTTCCGTTTCTTCCCACACGTTTTTGCGAAAAAATTATAGGTGAATTGGGTTCGTCTCTATGTATTTTATAAGCGATCCACAGCATGACTGGAGAAATGAAGATTATTCCGATCGTTGCTGCAATAATGTCGATCATTCGTTTAACGAAGTCATATCCTTTTTGACGTTGGATTTTTTCTTTATCGATCCATATTAATTGGGAATCTTTCCTCTCAAATGAAGGTTTCGCACTCAAAATATTCACATCCCCAAAAGTCTTTTCACTTTTCATTCCATGCTCCCCCAAACACAAACTACCTTATTTAAAGAATTTGAAGCGTGACTCCTTTATTGCATAAAATTCTGGACAGAAGACTTTGTCTCCATTGACTAGATCTTTCGCCATCTGCTGCATTTCCTCAACCATTCTTGCTCCACCGATTTTATAAATCTCTTGATAGGCTTCCTTCATTAGAAACGTTCGATGCCTTAAGTTATGTGCATCTGAAGCCACCATATAGAGCATATTGTGCTTCAGCATGAGCTTGGCTGTTTTTTGGATATCCTTGCCAAAGGTCCCAACGATACTTGGAGCAGTCAATTGCGTCAATGCCCCCATTTGAAGAAAAGGAATCAACCGATTCGGATCTCCGCGAAAAACGGAATTTCTTTCGGGATGCACGATTACTGGCACATGACCGTGGCTCATCAGTTCGAAAAAGAGCTGCTCTGAATACTCGGGAACATCACCAGAGGGAAATTCAATCAGGATATAGGTATTCTCAATATCCGTAAACAAGATTTCTTGATTTCGAATATCCTCTATAAGCGACCCTGTGATGCGTACTTCTTGCCCCTCCAGTAACGTGAGAGGAATATCGTTTTGATCTAGGGTTTCCTGCAATTCCTCAACTTTAGCTATGATTTGATTTGCTGGATTTGAATACTTGCCATTGTTATGGTGTGGTGTGCACATCAAATGGGTGATGCCTTGACTAACTGCTTTTTTCGCCATTTTAATGCTGTCTTCCATTGTTTGCGCCCCATCGTCGACGCCAGGTAAAATGTGACAATGCAGATCAATCAACGTTTCCACCTTCTTGTGTTATTTTTCGGTTCCGTAATAGTAATAGCCTTGATCTGTTACATCTGTACTGCCGTTGAACACAGCGCCTAACACATTGGCATTCACCATCGATAACAGTTCCCGTGCTTTTTGCAGCGAATCCTTACGGGTATAATTTTCTCGAACCACTAGCATTGTTCCATCTGCTTTTGAGGCAACGATTTGTGCGTCGGTCACCGCAACAATCGGCGGCATATCAAAGATCACGAAATCATAATCTGAGCGAAGCTCCTTGATCAGCTGGTCCATCCGCGTCGATCCCAATAATTCTGATGGGTTCGGGGATTTTGGGCCACTGGTCATCACATACAGATTCGGAACGACTGTCCGTTGAACCGCGTCACTGACCTTCATATCGGTGCTCAACACATTGCTCAGCCCCACGCCGTTATTCAACAGAAAGGTTTTATGGACAGTGGCCTTCCGCATATCTGCATCAATGAGCAACACACTTTGACCTGAATTCGCAAAAACAACTGCGAGATTTGCGGCTGTCGTTGATTTTCCTTCTCCTGGTCCAGATGAAGTAATGACCATCGTTTTTATTTGTCGATCCGCAGAAGACGCGAATTGGATATTGGTCCGGATCGTACGATAGCGTTCAGATACCGGTGAACTTTTATCTACTAATGTAATCAGACTCACCGCATGAGTCGTCTCTGATTGTTTCTTTCGTTTAGCCATTGTTTCCTCCTAGACTCTTTTGCGTCTACGACGATCAAAAGTCATGTCTGCATCATTATTTTTAGGTACTTCTCGTTTACTCATCATTGGTGAGGCTTCGCGACGAATCTTTGCATTTAATTCTTTTTGCGTTAATTCTGGTACATTCCCTAAAAGAGTCAGGCCAAATTCATCAGTCAACGTCTTACTTTCTTTCACTGTACGATCTAACATTTCTAATAGAACAGCTAGAAAGACACCTAACATGATTCCTACTAATAATCCGGCGGCGATCGTCAACTTTTTATTCGGAAAGACGGGATCGCTGCTGACAACAGCCTGCGAAATGATCGAGATTCGGTCAACATTTAATACATCCTTTGCATTCTCCTTGAATATTTCAGCCGTTACGTTTGAAATATTCGTTGCTTCTCTTGGACTCCTGCTGGTCGCAATGATCGAGAACATTTGTGAATTTTGATTTTGTTCGACTTTGATAGTCTCTTTCAGATCGCTCGTACTTATTTTAAGACGATATTCAGTGTCCAATTTCTCGGATACCTCTTTTGTTACTAGATCTCCTGTAATGATGTCTTTATAGGTGTTGATCATTTGCAGGTTGGTATTGACGTCATTCGCATTCGTTGTTTCGGTTTGCGGCAAGGTCACTACTAGCTGCGCTTGTGAGCTGTATTTGGGGGTTAAAATGAAAAAGGCTAATAGACCTGAAATCAAAAGGCCTATAAGTCCTCCTAGTACAATCAATCCCATTCGTTTCCTTAGTAGTTCAAATAATTGTTTGATGCTGATCGTTTGCTCCATAAGTTCCTCAACTTCCCTAAAGTTTTTCTTATTGTAATTGCTTTATAACCCTCCTAAACCCCTTTGAATAGCAGAATTAGTATATCAAAAAAAAATGATACGAATGTATGTCCATCCAAAACTTTATCTTCTTTTTTCGATGATTTTTTAAAGAAAAAGAGTTTTTATTTTGGAGGTTATAGAATATCTGACATTTTTATTCATTCAGCTTTCTATTTATAACCATTTAACACATCGAGTGATTTTTTAAACCATCGTTTGTTCTTTCACTATTAGAAATGAGTGTAATAATATAATCTAAAAAACACAATTGACGTTATCATTATAGTTCACCGACACACTAATATCAATGTTTATTTGACAACGCATTTTAACATAACTCTAATTATTTATTTCCTTAAAATAAAAAGAACATATTTTATATTAAGCGAATATCGTCTATAACACTGTTCATTTTATTTTAATTTGTAATAAGTGCTTTGAAATTAAAGGTTTAGCTGTAGTAAATAATCGGATCATTTAATTTACGTCACACTTGAAATATTTTTGATGAAATTTTCGCTATTGACATAGAACGAACCTTTTCCTTCTATATATTAGGAGCACAAAAAAACTGCAAGCAACAAATCCTGTTACGGATCTTGCTTGCAGCTACACGAATAGTTAGTTTCTTTTTCTGTAATAGCCTATCCCGATGGCTGCGAGAACAAGGAGTGCACCAACGATTAGAAGGATTGGTCCATTTGTTTCTCCAGTTTTTGGATAGTGCCACCATCCCGGCGTATTGGGTTTATTTGGCTGTTTTGGATGGTTTGGTTTATTAGGCGTCCGGTCATTCTTCGCCGTTACTTCAATCTGCACTGGTTTTCCAGCGTGAGAAGCTTCGACTGTGAATGCAAGTTGTTTTTCGGACAATCGATACCCTGATGGGGCCTTGGTTTCTTTGAAGAAGTAGGTCCCTGGAGCCAAATGGGTCACTGTTAGTCGGCCATCAGTTCCTGTCTTCAAGTTTTCTTGCAGAACGTGTTGATTTTCATCTAGCAGCTGGAACTCTGCATTGCTTAACTGGTTGTTCTCATTAGCTGCATCGACTTTAGTCAATCTCACTCGGCCTTGATAATTTTCAAACTCGCCTAAATCACGAACCGCGGGTTTTCCATTTTGCGGATAGATCGTGAATTTGTGTGTGGTCGTATCGAGAATATAACCGTTTGGTGCTTTCTTTTCTTTCAAAACGTATTCGCCAACGCTCAATCCTTTGGCATAAAACGCTCCTTTGCTGTCGCTTTTAAGGATAGTTTGTTTTGCGCCCTTTTGATCGGTCGTCTCGAGCGGTTTATCTAGATCGTTCGCTTTGAACAATTGATATTCTGCTCCAGCGAGTCCTTTGCCGTCACCAATTTTTTTCCCTTTGATCACCGCTTGATAATTCGCGATGTTAAGAGAAATGCCTTTTGCTTGCGAATTTTCTACCACAAAATAAATCGGCTGGCTGCTGAGAACATAATTTTCGGACGTTTGTGTTTCGATCAATTTGTAGCTGCCGTCTTCCAGTGCTAGATTGCTTAAATCAATCGTACCGTCTGTTTCTGGCTGCAACTTTTCTTTTACGAGTTTTCCAGTGGTCGTTCCATCATCGAAGTATAGAGAGAAGGCGACTTTTGTCAAATCTAGGTTTCCATCCTTCTCACCATCTGTTTTCTTCAACTCGATGTTTTTCCGTGCGTTTTGGAAATCACCTGCGTCCACAAAATAGGAGCCGTCTTCGATCCTATTTTCATGATTTTGCGCATCCGTCATCGGCATCGTTTCTGGTACGCGATCAGGAATCACGAAGGTCATTGGGAAGGTGTTTACCAAATACCCATTGGGTGCCTTGGTCTCCTTCACGTAATAGGTCCCTGGTGCCAAATCCTTGAAAGCAACATTTCCTTTTGAATCGGAAACGACTTTTGTAGGATTTGTATCGCTGAAATCTGCGTTTGTGTAGAGCGTGAATTCCGCTCCAGCGAGATCAACCATTTTAGAATCGTCGTTTAGATCGTTGCCGACTTTATGCACGCGGATCGTTCCACGGTAATTCGGTACGTTATCTGAGACAGCAACAACAGCTGGTTGTCCCTCAGTTTCTGCTGGGATCGTAAAGGCTAACGCTTCACTGGTCATCACGTAGTTGTCATCTGGCGCAGCTGTCTCGACAAAGCGGTAGCTGCCGGGAGCCAATCCAGTAACTTGAACAAGTCCCTTTTCGTCTGACGTTGCGGTTTTTCCTTCAACGTCGCTTCCATCTGTGCGGATAACTTTGAAAGCTGCTCCTTGTAGGGCATTGCCTTCGCCATCTGTTTTCGTCAATTCCGCGGTCCCTTGATAATTGACGAAGTGATCCTTCACTGTCACGACCTCAGGCTGACCATCCGCAGTTTCTGGCACAGTCACAGGAACAAGCGTAGTATTTTTTACGTAGCCATCGGGCGCATTTATTTCTTTAAAGGTATAGTTGCCTGGTGCTAAATCATCGAAAACGACTTCCCCATTTTCGTTGGAGGTAGCTGTCCCGCCGACTGGTTGATCGTCACTGTCCAGCAATTCAAAGACTGCATTTGCCAGTGGCTGATCATTGGCATCGGTTTTGATCAATTTGACAGCGCCTTTGTAATCCTTGAAGCTGTCTGGAATCACCACTTTTTGCGGCTGCCCTTCTGCGGATTCAGGGATAGTGAAGGTGACCGTTTGATCATTTAGCAAGTAGTCATCGGGCGCCTTCGTTTCCTTCATTGTATAGTCGCCAGGAGCGAGCTTATTGATGATGACTTTTCCCTCTTGATTCGAGCTTCCTTTACCGACTTCTTTCTCACTACTATCAAAGACCGTAAATTCTGCATTCTCCAATGGTTGCTCATTTGCATCGACTTTTGTCAGTTCAACCGTTCCTAGATAGTTTCTCAGACTTAGTTTACCATCCGCATTCGTCGTGACCGTTTCTGGTTTGCCGGAGGCTGTAGTCGGAATCGTAAATTTGATTTTTTGCGTGTTCACGAGATACCGATTTCCGTTTGAAACTTCTTGGAAATAATAATTTCCTGGAGCTAAGCCTGTGGCTGTTACATTCCCATCGGAATCAGAAGTGAGATTCTTTTCGGTCACTTTCTCTGGTGTCGCTGAATCGGTATACACGTCAAAAGCAGCATCTTCTAATTTGTTAAACGTAGTGTCCTCTTTATCTTCGGCTTCTTTGTAAAGTACCGCAGATCCTTGATAATTGACATTCGCATCGCCGGAGATCGGAATTTCCAAAACTTGCGGTTCGCCTTCTTCTTGGTCCTCCACGGTGAACGGGATCTCTTTAGTGTTTAACAGATAGCCGGAAGGGGCGGTTTTTTCAACAAACTTGTATTTCCCTGGAGACAGTTCGAAAGCATTGACGCTGCCGTCTAATTTGTCTGATGTGAAGAGACCGTCTGAACCGGCACCCTTGCCTAGATCTGTAACAGGCTCCCATTCGTTCGAATCGTCTTGCTTAGATAATTGATACTTCGCATCAGCTAAAGGTCGTCCTGCTTCGTCTTCCTTACGAAAATGCACACGTTCTTTATAGTTCTTGAAGGGTGTTTTCTCATCGACGACAAGTTTTTGATCGCCGCCGGATTCGATGGACACGGCTGATTCACCTTGATTATTGGTGACTGGAGACGTGAATCGAACCAGCTGATCGTTTTTCAAATAGCCGGAAGGTGCTTTCGTTTCCTTAAAGGCATAAGTGGTGCCGGGTTTTAGATTATCAAAGACCAGGTAGCCATCTGAACCCGTGGTCACTTCATCGCCAACCGCTGTTTTTCCTTCAGCATCATAAAGCTGGAACTTCGCCCCTGACAAAGGTGTCTCTTTTTGATTGGTGAGATAGTCTTGGCCATCGACTTTTTTAAATCGTGCAGATCCTTGATAATCGATCAACGCGTCGCCATTATTCAATTCAACAGTTGCTGGCGCCTGATCCCCTGTCGAAACGGCATCGATAACGAATGTAAATTCCTTACTATTTAAATAGTAGTTCTCTGGCGCTTGGCTTTCTTTTACTTTGTATTTTCCTGGCGGCAGATCCGATAATTTCAGCTCTCCGTCGTTAGCCGTTACATAGCTGTCTTGATCTCCGTAGTCACTGTAATCATCTGAGTTCAATTCAGCCCGCTGCACGTTAAATCGGGCATTTCCTAAAGCTTTTCCTGATTCATCGCTTTTCTTCAATAATGCGGAGCCTCGATAGTCTTTCAATTGCAAGAGTCCATCGGAAACAACCTCATCATTGACAAACACACTGCGTGTAGCATCGCTGTTTTTCTTGATCTCAAAGTCGATAGGCGTCAAATTGATCTGATACCCTGAAGGAGCCGAAGTTTCTCGAATACGGTATTGCCCATCTCCCAATCCTGAAAGATCGAAGCCTTCCGAAGTCGGAATAAAGCCTCGCAAGAACGCATAGTTCGGGTTGGCTGCTGTTCCATTGTTCTCATACAGACTGAACAATCCGCCAGACAAGGCATTTCCAGCAGCGTTTGTCTTTTTGAAGGTCACGTTGACGGGCTCATTTTCAATCGTGGTCACTGGCGTGTTACTGCTTGTATCTGCATAGACCCTCTTTCCCTCCAATAATTCTGGAGAGATCGTGTAACCGTCGGGTGCTTCGATTTCCTTCACGTAATACTCGTAAGCAGAACTGGTGGCGATCAGATTCCCGAAAGTCGTCAGTCCTTGATTATCTGTCGTAGTCTCATACAAGACGTCGGTTTTATTCGTGCTGGTATTTTTTCGAAGCAGCTGTAAAACAGCCCCTGGAACAACACCGCCGTTGCCATTCACCTTTTGAACGACCACTTTTCCTTTGGAACCGAAAGCCGTTCCGCTAGAATCCTGGATCGTTACTGGGAAATCCTTATGAGTATCTTTCCCAGGCAATTCCTTCCCTTCACTAGAGATCGACGCATCATTCGCAACCGTTTCAGTACGAGAAGTAAAGTTCGGCTCTGTCTCATACGCCAATATATACGGTTTTTCGATGACTCCCGTGAGGTATTGATCCTCTTGGTTCGGATCTTTTTTCTCTTGGATCTCGGACATGTCTAACACAAAGCGCTGCTGCCCGGTGGTTGGGTCCGTCGTGACTGTTACTTTGTATTGGTCACTAGGGACTAGCTGATCTTTTTGGACTGTGGTAGCATTCCCGGTTCCTGAGTATTTCCCTGTATACAGCTTGAAGCTGTCTCCTTGAATGATCTGATTGGCACTCGGATTGTCTTCGATCTTCACATTCGCTAAGAGGGACTGATTGGGGTTGATAGTAACTGCCCAGTCAACTTTCCCATTTTGAGTATTGTAGTTTCCTTCTTTTAATGCCGATTGTCCGCCAAAGGCAATTGATACCGATGCCGGCAATTCTTGCTTGTTCCCTGTAATATCAACCGTTGCGACATTGTTATAGGTTGATTGATTGTACACGATTTGGTTTTTTAAAGATGTTTTGAACTGGATTTGATAAACCATCGGTACATCATCTGCGTTCCAGCCGGGAATGTAGTTGCCGTCTTTCCCTAATTGGATAGCCAACGTCCCTTGCTGATCCTCGGCAGTCGGTACTGGATTTGTGACGGTCAAATAATCCTGACCTACTTGATTTCCTTGGTACGGACTCTTTGTCGTCGGTTGGAACCTGCCGCTGGAATTGATCGTTCCTCGTGTGACCTCCAACGAATCCGGCTCATAGACTTGATTTCCTGTGATCGGGTCAGTCACCGTGAATTGCGATACCCCTAAATTATTGTAGTTCGTTACGATCGTCCATGTGATTTCCTTCGTCACCGGATCATAGCTGCCCGATTTCATCCCTTGATTCACTTCTTGTGTACTCGTTTTGAAATCAGTGGTACTGGAAGATTCATAGGGCTGTCCATTATTGACGAAATTCGCTGTCATCGTGTTTCTGTAGTCGATGCTGGTATTCTCTACTTCATCATCAAATTGATTGTAGGTAATGTAATACTCCATTTGAAATTGATGGGTCGTCTTCGCATAAGCGTTTTGAAACTTCACCGTGAAATTGGTATAACCAGATTGTTTCTCATTCAGGTTCGCAGAAACGACGTAATCGGCTGTCTCAGGATCGCCGATCGTACTTACGACCTCGCCATCGGTCGCTACAAAACGAAACGCACTCGTCAGCACTCGATTGTTCGCTGACACATCGCGGATCACCACACCCGCATCTGCCTCTGAAGTGGCTTGCTTCACTTTGGTCGGGAAGCTTGCGTAGCCTTCATCGGTGTAGCTCATTTTATCGGTAAAAAGCGCATTCTCCATCTCGTATTTGTTTTTATTGATATCGATCACATAGCGCGCCGTTTTTGTTCCTACATCGATGGTCGGCTTGTTCTTTATCACTACTTGCTGCGTGGGGGTCGTAGTTACTTCTGTTGTCGGAGGAATCGTATTCGTTTTCGCTTGATTCGAAACCGTGATTTGATTGTTCGATGCCCCTGAAACAATCTTATTGACCCGTGTCTTATACGCGATGTTGATTGCTTTTCCTGCTTGGACGTTATTTTTAAAGCTTACTGTAAAAGGATTCGTCGTCGTGTCGATCGTGTAGTCTTTCGGATCAAGGGGGGCTCCGTTTACAGGATTCCCTCGATTGTCGAAATTGACCGTATATACGTCGAAGCTGTTGGGTTCAACATCCATATTGGAAGAATAGGTATCGGAAACGACCGTGTCATTTGCCAATTCCTTTTGTCCGTAGTTGTAACGAATCAGCCAACGGTATTCTTGGTTGATGCTGTCGTACCCGACTCTTACTTTTTCTAATGCTTTTTTATAATTGAGTTGGACCGTCGCAGAAGCAGGCAGATTCGTGCTTCCACTCGTCAATGCCACATTGTTCGTGATCGGCACAGTCCCGCCATTCGTCGGTTTGACAGCATCTTTGATCGTGGTCGAGTACACGACGCGATACGGGCGATCGATCGTGGTATTGAATTGGATCGAACCATTATCTGCAACGGTATACGTACTCGGATCAAGCGGCGTCGTTCCCGTACTTGTTACATTGCCGTTAAAATCAACCTCTAAAGGATAGACTGCTACGGCACCAAGATCGTCCTTATTGAAAGTGACTTGGTCTGGGAATTTCTCTGTTAAGAGCGGCTTCTCTAATTCTGAAAAATCCTTATTGAAATCGACATCCCAATAAACCGTATTTGGGTTGTTTGGCGTATCTGTATGCCCGGCCTTACTGATGGACGCTCCTCCGGTTGGTTTGATTTGAACAATAAATGGCGGAATATTGGTTTTACTCGGATAAATGATCGTCGCTGGACCAGGCTGCGTGATTTTTTTCGTATCAAAGCGGACATCGGCCGTGACCGAGCCTGTTTCTGGCGGTAAGAAATTTTGTCCCTCTTGCTGAGTGAAGGTGATGCGCAGCTTTTGTGTCCCTGCATCAAAAATATACCTTCCATAGACATTCCCGTCACCGTCCTTCAAATCCCCTTGAGGAGAAGGTGTCGTGATGGCTAAGCCTTCTGGAAAATCCATCTCATAATAATCACCAGAGACCATCTCTGTTCGAACCGCGTCTGGGATAGCGAAATCCATATTAAACTGGACGGTTGAATTGATGGTTGGCGGATTTGGCTCGAAGTTCAGCTTGATGTTTTGAACAAAATTATCACCGGGTGCATAAGTTGAAAACAACTCGTCGATTGATCCTGGTGCTCTAGGCTGTGCAGGCTCAGCTGCTGGAGCGGCACGCTTCTTTTCATTTTTAGTCGTTCCCTCTGTTTTTGATGCTTCCGTAGATTCTTTCGTCGCATCGTTTTGGCTGCTTTTCGTTGATTCTTTTGATGCGGTCGTTGAAGACGAAGCGGATTCTGTTGTACTCGTCCCAGCACTCTCAGAGGCAGTGCTATCTTCACTAGACGTATCTGCTTCATCCGGCAAGGCTAATTGAAAAATCTTTTGATCCCCTTGGTAGAGGTCGACCGTTTTATCTGGCCCACGCGTGATCGTCCCAAGCAGAATGAGCTTGAATTTATTTTCCCCTTTGACCAGCTTATTGAAGGTCAATGTATAGCTGCTGCGGGCATTCTTAGTCTCGACGGTGTAGTGGCCGATCGGTTCCTTTTGGTCGTTTATAATGACCTTCTCTTCCGGCTTGCTGTCTGTAAGTTTGAATGACGGGGTCATCTCAAATGTAATGGCTTGTGTGTTTTCAGCAGAGCTCGTGACTTTTCCATCCAACTGCAGTTCAGTCTGATTCTTCGTTGATCCCTCATCGTTGAATTCACTTGTCTTCTCGAATGCTAGTTGGTTCGTGACCGAGTCAGAATCTTCTGTGCTTTCTGAATCTTCTGTGCTTTCTGGATTTTCTGCTTTTTCTGGAATCGGTGCGGATTCCGTTGGTACGGTTTGCTGCGGATCGCTGGTTATCGACTGGACGGTCGTTCCTTCATTCACTGACGTTTTGGCAGAACTCTCCGTACTTTCGACTGCAGACGCAAGAATTGGTGACGCAACACTCCCAAATAGGCTGAGCAGCATCCAGGCGCTTACCCATCGTTTCATAGTATCCCTACTTTACAAATTTTTCTAATGAATCCTTATTCCTTTTTAATAGAATGAGAATGATAGTTATCGTATTATCCTATGTTCATTTTCTCTTTACAAATAATACAACTCAGAATGTTCAACAAAATTAATTTATTTACAAAAAACAAATAAACCAAGTTTTCTTAACACGGCATTCTCATTTTTCGGTTTGCGTTCATCCACGTTAACTTAAAAATTTTTCTCATTTGATGGAATTGCCTCTAAGAAACCGTAAAACCCATTTTCGATAGAAAAAATTTTCTTTTTGAGGCGTTCATTTCAAAAAACTGCAAAAAAACCATTTACAATGGAAACAGATTCTGTTTATAATTATTTTAAATAAGAGGACGTCTTTATGAGTTTTTTCAGATTTCCTTTTATCAATTACGAGAAAATTTTCTCACTATCAAACAGGAGGGTTCATTCATGTCATTAATTGGAAAACAAGTGGAAGCATTTCAAGCACAAGCGTATCGTCAAGGGAAATTTATTGAAATTTCTGAGGAAGTATTGCAAGGCAAGTGGTCTATCGTATGTTTTTATCCAGCAGATTTCACTTTTGTGTGCCCGACGGAATTAGAAGATTTACAAGATCAATATGAAAAATTACAAGAATTAGGCGTTGAAGTTTATTCTTGTTCTACTGACACTCATTTCACTCATAAAGCATGGCACGATACATCCGATGCCATTGGCAAAATCAACTACACAATGATCGGTGACCCATCCCATCATATCTCACGCATCTTTGACGTATTAGATGAAGAAGCAGGTCTGGCACAACGCGGAACCTTCATCATCGATCCTGACGGCATCGTTCAAGCAATGGAAATCAATGCGGACGGTATTGGCCGTGACGCGAGCGGTTTGATCGACAAGATTCGTGCAGCGCAATATGTTCGTACCCATCCAGGCGAAGTGTGCCCTGCGAAATGGAAAGAAGACGGCGAAACATTGAAACCAAGTTTTGACTTAGTTGGTAAAATCTAGAAGCACCAGTTCCACATTGTATACATGCGATCGAACGTCTTTTTTCTGAGTGAAAAAGGACCTACACTTAAATGAATGAGGAGCGGCTATGTTAGATAACGAAACGAAAGAACAGCTTAAACAATATTTAGCGTTATTAGAATCAAAAATCGTTTTTTCTGCCAGTTTAGACGAATCTGAAGACTCAAAAAAAGTGGAAGATTTCTTGACTGAAGTCGCAGCGATGGACGACAAGATTTTGATTGAAACAAAAAAATTAACGCGGACACCTAGTTTTGAGATCAATCGCGTTGGTGCAGAAGCGAGCGGCATCGGCTTTGCAGGATTGCCAATGGGGCATGAATTCACGTCCTTTATCCTTGCCCTGCTGCAAGTTGGCGGACGCGCACCAAAAATTGAAGATGCAGTCAAGCAGCAGATTCAATCCATCGAAAGAGCATTGACCTTTGAAACCTACGTCAGCTTAACGTGCCACAACTGCCCAGACGTCGTGCAAGCCTTGAACATTATGGCTGTACTGAACCCCAACATCTCTCATACCATGATCGAAGGCGGGATGTATCAGGCAGAAGTGGATGAAAAAGAAGTCATGGCTGTACCGACTGTTTTCTTGAACGGTGAAGAATTCGACAGCGGTCGGATGACGATCGAACAAATTCTTGAAAAAGTCAGCGGACCAATGGGTGCGGATGAATTTGCGGATAAGGAAACCTTCGACGTGTTAGTCGTTGGCGGCGGACCGGCTGGTGCCAGTTCGGCGATCTACGCGGCACGTAAGGGGATCAAGACTGGAATGGTCGTAGAAACCTTTGGCGGACAAGTACTGGAAACGTTGGGAATCGAAAACGTGATCGGAACACCTTACATTGAAGGCCCGCAATTGATGCGTCAAGTAGAAGAACACGTGAAGCAATACGACGTTGACATCATGAAGGGACAACGGGCGAAAGCCATCCGAAAAAATGATCTGATCGAAGTGGAATTGGAGAACGGTGCACAGCTGACCGCGAAAACGGCCATCCTTTCAACAGGTGCACGTTGGCGCGCCATCAATGTCCCCGGAGAGAAAGAGTTCAAAAACAAAGGGATCGCGTATTGCCCTCATTGTGACGGCCCTCTATTTAAAGATAAAGAAGTGGTCGTTATCGGCGGCGGAAATTCAGGGATCGAAGCGGCGATCGACTTAGCTGGGTTAGCCAAACATATTTATGTATTGGAATTCTTGCCTGAATTGAAGGCTGACCAAGTATTGCAAGAGAAGCTCTACTCATTGACCAATGTCACGGTGATCACCAATGCAGCCACAAAAGAAATCACCGGGTCTTCACACGTAGAAGCATTGACGTATACGGACCGTCTGACCAATGAAGAACATACCTTGCAAGTAGAGGGCGTCTTCATCTTGATCGGATTGATGCCGAATACTGAGTGGCTTACTGGCTCTGTCGCTTTAAGCGATCGTGGTGAGATCTTAGTCGACAAGCACGGTGCCACTAACGTAGAAGGAATCTTTGCGGCAGGCGATTGTACCGACAGCGCCTATAAGCAAATCATCATTTCTATGGGTTCAGGGGCTACTGCGGCTCTTGGCGCCTTTGATTATTTAATCCGCAACACTTAAAAAAAGAAAACTAAAAAACAATCCCCCCGTCGTTCTTCCCTAACAAAGGAACGACGGGGGGATTTATCTATGATTATGTCTTATACAAGACTTTCTTTCTGCAAATCCATATAAAGCAAAATCTTAGCCATTTTCTTTGAAGTGATTCTGCGAATGTCTCGTGGAATGAATTGATGGATTTCATCTTCATTGTACCCAACTTGAAATTTGGTTTCATCAAATAACAACGGACGTCTTAATAAGCTTGGATGTTTTTCAATAATCTCCACTACCTCACTCAACGGCAACTCATCAAAATCAAGGTCTAATTTCTCATAAACTTTGGAGCGTGTCGAAATAATTTCATCTGTTCCAGTTTCGGTCAATGCTAGAATTTCTGTGATCTCCTCAGTGGTTAACGGCTCTGACATAATATTTCTTTCCTCAAAATCCAACCCATTTTCTATAAGCCATGCTTTGGCTTTTCTACATGAAGTACAGCTTGCTGAAGTATACAATTTAATCATTTTACATACACCTTTCCGCTTAATCATTTTTTTAAAGTAACACGAGTTATTCTACACAGATAACGATACAGTATTTTTTGGTGTCTGTTAACCAATTAAAATTTCAAAGTGTCAAAAAAAGACATTTAGACGTCTTCGTTTGTCTCTTTTTATAACTTAAAATGATACTTGGTCTAATGAAGGGGTGTCTGCTAAACGATAATCATTCTAAGACACCAAGCGGTTTTCGTCTTTATCGTATCGATAGTTCCATAACAAGTCTCTCATTTCCCGGAAACAACTACTCAATAATTTCTATAATCCAGTAAAAGTTGATTGTTGTAAATAAAGTCCCATTTTTTATTATTAATAGCAGAAAAACAAATAGTTAATGTATCTTCATAAATGATATTCAGGTAGAGCAATTGATAATCATTCTGTTTATTCACAATAAAAACGCAAACTTCATAAAAATGATTCTCTATCGTCCCTCACCGTTTAGTTTAAAAAGGAGTAAAGAAAGACTATTTAAACAAATTAGTTGAAATTCACCAATTCCCTTTTTAGCGACCTTTTCGAGGGGCCGAAAATGTTTTATTGTCTCTTCCCATACGATTCCACTAACCTGCTAAAGCAGGAAGTGGAACTCGCAAAAGAACCGCTTGAAATCTTTTGATTTCAAGCGGTTCTTGTTTGTTGATTGATTAGCTGATGACTGTCACGGTTACTGAGCGGCGGCCCCATTGGATGCATTGTTCTACGGTCGGGAAATGGCAATCGATGATGTTCCCTTTGATTGCGCCACCTGTATCTCCAGCGATCGCAATGCCGTAGCCGGATACTTCTACCATTGAGCCTAAAGGAATGACGCTTGGATCAACGGCAACGACTTGCGGGTTTTGACGTAAGTCGATCCCCATCGCTGTAAAGAAGGTGTTGACGGATTCAGCACATGAATATCCCGTTGATTCCATTTGCATCGTGCGGCCGGATGTTGTCGGCGTACTTGGTGCGGCTGGTTTTGCGGGTTCTTGTTTTGGTTGTTCACTTGTTTGTGTCGTTGATACTTGTGCACTTGATGCAGGCGCAGAGGCTTTTGAAGCTTCCGTTGATGCTTGGGCTGCTTTTGTAGCAGCTTCTGCCTTCGCTTTTTCCTGTGCCTGAGCAGCTGCGGCTTGGGCATTTTTCTCCGCTTTTTCTGTTTCGGCGGATTTTGCAGCGGCAACTTCTTTGGCTTCTTTTTCTGCTTTTTCTTTTTGAGCTTTTTCAGCCGCTTGACGTGCTTTTTCTACTTCTTTATCTTGGCTGATTTTCTCTAAGCTGGTCTTATTATCGGCTAACTCTTGTTTTAAGTAGGCCATTTTATCGTCTAGCTTCGTTGTTTCCGATTCAAGACTCTGGCTGTCTTTTTTTAATTGGGCTTGTGTTTTTTCTTGTGTTGTTTTTAATTCTGACAGCGTGTCTTTGGCTTCGCCCAAACTGGCGACTTTTGTTTTTTCCGCGTTTTGGATCACGGACATCGCAAATGCACGGTTCAAGAATTCGCCAAGGTCTTTTGATTCTAGTAAGGCGCTGATTGAACGATCGGTCATTCCGCTCACTTGCGCGGCCTTCATTCGTTCAGCAATGGCTTCTTTCCGCTGCTCGATCTTTTTCTCCGTTTCAACGATCTCAGATTTTGTCTTTTCTAGTGTTGCTTCATTCTGACTGATCTTTGTACGGATATCGTTTACTTCCTGGTATTTCTCATTTACATCGCTCAGGGCGATCTGTAATTCTCCACTGATTTTGTCGCTTTGACGAGCGATCGCGGATTCTTTTTGGTCTAATTCATTCAGTGACTCTGCCTGTGCAAAGACTGGTAAAAGTACGTTAGCACCCAACAATAGCGTGGCGACGAACCCAAACGTTTTCTTTCTCACTTAAAAAGTCCACCTTTCTATTTACCCTTCGTCATTATACGAAATAATCGGCGACTTTTTATGTCAACGATATTACATTTCATTACAAAATGACCCATGTTTTAGTAACATTTGGTTTATTTTGATTAAAAAGTCAAAAAAAGTTTGGCCCCTCAAGGATCGAAAGGACAAACTTCTGTCATATTTTTGTAACATTATTTTTTCCGCAGCTCTTTAGATAACTGACGGATCTCTGTTAACGGACTCTTTAGTTCCTTGGATTTCATATTAGGGAAGCTGTTTAAAAAGCGGCGTTCCTGAAAATTCAACTTCGGCAACTGTCTGCGCCACTCCGGCTGTTCTTTGATTTCTGACAACCACTGGCGGTTTTGCAGGCGTCCCTCTGCTGCGACTTTCAAATCTCCGATATCTGTACGGAGCTGCTCTTTTTTGTCTTGGATCGTCACACTCATCTTCGTCATCGCTTGTCGCAGTGATGCTAAGTTGGCAAGGGTGAAGCCTAAGTCAAAGCTCGTGAGCATCAACAAGAGCATCGGTAAAAACATGCCAAACCGTTGCTGCCAGCCAAATACTACCTGCATCAAATACGGATTCAGAATCCGCACGATGAAAACACAGGCCAATCCCCAAAAAATCGATACTGGAACTGCTACACGACCATTGATATTCAATGGGACTTCTTTATAATCCCACAAGGTTAAATGAAAAATTTTTTCTAAAAGGAAGCTTGTGAGGTATTCCAATGCGGTGACCAAAACCAGCGCCAAGAAAAACAGTAATACGATATTTTTCTGATAGGGTTCGATCAGGTAAAGGACCCCTACGACCCCAAAGCCATAGATGGGCGTGATCGGCCCCAGCAGGAATCCTCGATACATGAAATGTTTGGCTTTGATCGAACAGTAGACCGTCTCCCACAGCCAACCGATAAAGGAATAGCAAAAAAATAATAGCACGACGATTGTAAAGATTTGTTCCATTTTTCCCCTCCATTCTGTGAAGGCCCCGCAAGAGCAGCCCTTCTTGTTCAGATTCTGTCAGTTTATTTGCACACCGTAAAATGACAGCTTTTTTATTAAGAACTAGTTCCAATTATTCCATGGATGAAAAGAAATTGCCAGTTTCACGAGAAAGAAGCCACCGTTGTTTTCATAGTCGGTCTGTCATTATTTGAGAAGGCTCTGAGATCAACGGCCTTATTATGGAAGAAGTCCGTTGTTTCATAGAGTATATTTGTCGGAGTTGTTTGACAAATACGTTACAATGGAAGGGATCCTATTTTCGATAATGATCTACTATATATATATTGGAGGAAGTCATATGTTTCAGCTTTTACGTTACGCCAAAGATTATCGCAAACAGATCATCCTTGGCCCATTTTTCAAATTCTTAGAAGCCGTCTTCGAACTGATCCTGCCTCTATTCATGGCTCGATTGGTAGATGAAGGGATCGCCCAGAGAGACCAGGGCAAAGTGATCGAGATGGCGGTCGCGATGTTGGGCCTCTCCATCGTCGGATTGCTCTGTGCACTGATTTGT
Organism: Enterococcus sp. AZ048; assembly: GCF_051715125.1. Classification (NCBI taxonomy): domain Bacteria; kingdom Bacillati; phylum Bacillota; class Bacilli; order Lactobacillales; family Enterococcaceae; genus Enterococcus; species Enterococcus sp. AZ048. The sequence goes on from NZ_JBIOTD010000001.1 coordinate 2,375,165, forward strand.
CAGTACTATGCGTCGATCGCGTCTCAAGGCTTTGGGACTGTTCTGCGGAATCGACTGATGGAAAAGATCAACAGCTTTTCCCATAATGAATTGAACCGTTTTGGTACAGACACATTGATCACTCGTATGACGAATGACATCAACCAAATGCAAGGGGCCTTAGCGATGCTGATTCGTTTGGTCGTCCGTGCACCCTTTTTAAGTATTGGGTCCGTCATCATGTCTTTTTATATTGATTGGCAGATGGGGATCATTTTCTTGATCCTATTGCCGTTGTTTTGTTTGATTCTTTTTTTGATCATTCATTACTCTGTGCCGCTGTATAAAGTCATCCAGCAGAAGCTGGATCAGCTGAACCAGCTAGTGACACAAAATTTAAGTGGTGTGCGTGTGATTCGGGCATTTGCTCGTACGAAAACAGAAACGGATCACTTTAATGAAGAAACAGAAGATATTTCGCGGCTGAATCAACGGGTCGCAAACATCTCTGCCCTTCTTTCTCCTAGCACGACCTTGATCATGAACGCCGGCGTGGTGGCTTTGCTTTATTTTGGCGGCTTCAAAGTCAATGTTGGAAACTTGGAGCAAGGGCAAGTCTTGGCGCTGATCAACTATATGAACCAAATGCTTTTAGCGTTGATCGTTGTTTCTAACTTGGTGGTTTTATTCACACGTGCTGCGGCTTCAGCAGCTCGATTGAACGAAGTTTTCGCAACAGAAACGACCTTAGAGGATACCGGTACGATCGCACAGCCTGATGAACAAGCACCATTGATCGACTTTCAAGCAGTGGATTTCCGTTATACCGAAAAGTCTGGGCTCGCGTTGCAGGACATTACCTTCACGTTGCAGGAAAATAAAATTTTGGGGATCACCGGGGCGACGGGCAGCGGGAAATCTACATTGATCAGCTTGATTCCACGCTTCTATGATGCCTCAAAGGGCACTGTTCGTTTTGCCGGCAGCGATGTAAAAGACTGGCATTTGAATAACTTGCGTTCTGAAATCGCACTTGTTCCGCAAACAGCCGTCTTATTCAGCGGTACGATCCGCGAGAATCTCCAATGGGGAAAAGCCGACGCGACGGATGAGGAGTGTTGGCAGGCATTAGCCACGGCACAAGCCAGCGAATTTGTTGAGACGCTGCCTAAAGGATTGGATACTCCCATCTTAGAAAACGGGAAAAACTTCTCCGGCGGTCAGCGCCAACGTTTGACGATCGCTCGTGCACTGATCCGCAAACCGAAATTATTGATCCTGGATGATTCTCTTTCTGCTTTGGATTACCAAACAGACTTGGATCTGCGTCAAGCGTTGAAACGTGATTTGGATTGCGGCGTGATCATTATTTCCCAACGCCTGCGTTCGATCCAAGATGCAGAAACGATCTTGTTGATGGACAATGGCAAAATCGCGGCGCAAGGACCGCACGAATCCTTATTGCGGGAATCGAAACTTTACCAAGAACTGGTACAATCCCAAGAGGAAGGAGGGCTTGCAGAATGATCAAGAAGAAGAATTTTTTCCACTCCTTAAAATTATTCGTGCCTTACCTTGCAGCGTATCCAAAAGAACTGATCGCTGCGATCATCCTGGGAATCGCCAGCGGGGTCACCTCCGTCCTGATGACTTATTATATCGGGGTCGCTGTCGATCAAATGGTGGATCAAGGCGCCGTTGATTTTACCCGGCTTTTTCACATTCTGCAGTTGTTTGTCGGAATCTTTTTAGTGACGGTCGTCAGCCAGTATTTCATTCAACGTCTAGGAAATACGGTTGCCTTTGATTCTGTCGCGAAATTGCGGGAAGAAACCTTTACTCATTTGAATAAATTACCTTTGAGTTATTATGACCAAAGCTCTCAAGGGGATATCGTCAGCCGCTTTACGAATGACATGGACAATATCTCTACAGCGATCTCGGCTGTCTTCAACCAAGTATTCTCCGGCATGACCGTCGTCTTGGTTGCGCTAGTCTTTATGTTTTATCTTAGCCCTATTTTGGCACTGGTGGTATTGGTAGCGACACCGATCATCTTCTTGATCACCTATATCGTCGCTCGCACCTCTCAGAAATATTTCACCAGCCAACAAAAACTAGTCGGATCGATTTCTGGATTTATCACAGAGATGGTGGGAAATCAGAAAATCGTGAAGGCATTCCAACGTGAAGACCAAAATCAGACGAATTTTGAAGCGTTAAATCAAGAGCTCTACGTTCGTGGACAAAAAGCACAGTTCGCTTCTTCCTTGACCAACCCTTCCTCACGCTTCGTGGATCATTTGGCGTACCTGATGGTCGGACTTGTCGGAGGATTATTGGCACTGAGAGCAGGAAGCAATGTAACGATCGGGATCATCTCCAGCTTTACGATCTACTCGAGTCAGTTTACAAAACCCTTCATTGAGCTTTCTGGGATCACGATCCAGATCCAAACGGCGATCGCTGGTTTGGACCGGTCGTTTGAATTGCTGAAGGAACCGATCGAGCAAGTGGACGATGCCGATGCACGCACACTCTCAGGCGCAAATGGCAATGTGATTTTTGATCATGTGGATTTTGCCTATCAAAAGGACCAACCGCTGATCGAAGACTTTAATCTGACGGTAGAACCGGGTGAAACCATCGCCATCGTCGGAAAGACCGGTGCCGGGAAATCGACACTCGTGAATCTTTTGATGCGTTTTTACGAAGTAGACAAAGGAAGAATCCTGATCGACGGGACAGATATTCGTCACTTTACACGGGACAGTCTGCGCCAACAATTCGGAATGGTCTTGCAGGAAACATGGTTGATGGACAGCAGCCTGCGGGCAAACCTGCGCTATGGCCGCAAATCAGCGACGGATGAAGAAATCTATGCCGCGTTGAAGGACGCGTATATGTATGACTTCGTAATGCGCCTCCCAGATAAACTGGATACTATCGTCGGGGAAGCAGGCATCAAACTTTCAGACGGGCAACGGCAGCTATTAACGATCGCTCGAACCATGATCAGCCATCCATCCATGCTGATCCTTGATGAAGCCACTAGTTCTGTCGATACATTAACGGAACAGAAAATTCAAAATGCCTTTCTTGCCATGATGAAAGATCATACCAGCTTCGTGATCGCTCACCGGCTGTCAACGATTCAAAACGCGGATCAGATCCTCGTCTTGGATCATGGACACATTCTTGAAGTCGGCAGTCATCAAGAACTATTGGCGAAAGACGGCTTCTATAAGAAATTGTATGAAGCACAGTTTTCAAAAAGCTAATACCTATAAAAACACCTCGAAGGAGCACGTTGCTGTTGCTCCTTCGAGGTGTTTTTTTGCTATTTTATTCCCTGTCTCATTCTGAGACAGTAAAAAAGGGAAGATGAAGGCTCATCTTCCCTTTTTCTAGTTAATGTTTTAGTTTTGCCCGACGATAGACGGTCAGAGACAAAAGACTGAAAATCAGAACGAGGATTCCTGAGATCAAAAACCATTTCGCGATCCCCATTTTTTCTGATAAAGGACCCGCCAGCAATAAGCCGATCGGCATCGCCCCGGACATCACACTTCCAAAAAGTGAGAAGACGCGTCCAAGTTTTTCAGGAGCGACCGTTTCCTGCAAGTAGGAGGTGAAGGGAATGTTGTAGAGATTTCCAACGGCACCCATCAGCATACAGAAAAAGACGAACATCCAATAGCCGGTCACGTTTGCCGGCGCCAATCCGCTGCCGATAAATGTGATCGCCAGCCCGACATTCGACAATTGCGCGATCACTAATTTTTCACGCCACTCTTTCTTCAGACCGATCAAAAAGGCACTGACCATCATGCCCACCGCATAACAAAATTCCACCACGCTCGCATAGCCTGCGGACAAATCAAAGTGAACATTCGTCATCAAGGGAAATAAGATCCCTAAAGGCAAGTAAAAAATCATGACGAAAAATGAGAAGAACATGACCACCATCAACGGTGGATTTTCTTTAAACACATTGAGTCCATCCTTCAATTCCTTCAAATAATGATGCATGCTTTCTTCCGTTCGCGGAATCGTCGGAACCTCTACGATCCACAAAGTCAGACAGGCAACGACCGCGCCGATCAGATCCGTCAATAGGATCAGCCACAACGGCATCGCAGCAAACATCATCGCTCCCAAAACAGGTCCCAGCATGAAGGCCCCCGACTGTAGAAACTGGTTCCAGCTATTCGCTTTGACCAGCTCCTCCTCCGGCACTAACAGAGGCACGATGGCTTGGATGGAGGGCGTGTGGAAGACATTTGCTAAAGACCGCAGGAACAACGCGGCGATCACGACTAGATAGCCGGGGTTGCCGAACAGAAACCAAAGGGACAATCCCATCGCCACCAGCCCCATGAACAAATCGGCAAAAATCACTACATACTTTCGCTTCAGCCGATCTAGCCAGACTCCGACGAATGGCCCCAAGAACATTTGCGGCAAATACGAAGACAGACCCGCGACAGATAGCATGATCGCCGATTTCGATTCATTCGTCAGCCACCAGATCAAGGCGAATTGAACGGCGGAACTTCCGATCAGAGAAACCGTTTGTCCAGATAAAATCGTTAAATAGTTTTTTCTCCATTGTTGTTTTTCCATAATAGCTCCTTTGTTTGCCGTTTGAACAAACAAGAAGTTCGTCAAACGTTGATTATTTGGCGATTCGATTATTTCTCAAACGCATGGATGCGCACATCGCAATTCCTCCTTTTTAGTTGAGCAGTCCTAATTCCGCTTTCCATGTCAGCAGACGCTTCACGGATTGGTCTAATTCTTTCTCACTGTATGTCCCTTTTTTGATTGCTTCCAAAATATACGGGATCTGTGTACTGTAACTGGATGACAAAATCATATCATTGCCTGCCTGCAGCGCTTGAAGCCCCGCTTCCTCCTGCGAGATAAAGTCCGCCAAACCCGCCATATCCATATCATCTGTCATGATGACCCCTGTAAAGCCCAGCTCATTGCGGATGACATCGTGGACAGGTTTGGAGATCGACGCAGGTCGGTTGCCGTCGATGGCTTTTACTATGTTGTGGGAAACCATGATGCTGTCGGCTCCGGCTTTGATCCCTGCTTCAAAGGGCAGAAAATCATTTTTTCGCAAATCCTCCATTGAACGGTCATCCGTGACGATCTCCACATGAGAGTCACGATTGTTCCCATACCCGGGAAAATGCTTCAAGGTCGAACCGATTTTTTGTTTCTTCATTTCTTCGACGCTTATCTTCACATAATGACTCGTTCCTGCGGCATCCATGCCGATCGTCCGATCATAAATAAACGATTGCGGGTCAGTCGATACGTCTGCATCGGGAAACATGCCTAGCTGGATGCCTAGTTCGCGAAACACTTGTGCTTTGCGATCACTATCTTTTATGATACCATCCCAGCCCTCTTTTTGGTATAACGCTTGCGGGCTTTCAAAAGCTGGCGAGACGATTTGGTTGCGGCTCAAACGGCTGACGCTTCCGCCCTCTTCGTCCGAACCAATAAATAGCGGCACCTTGCTGGACTCTTGGTAGCTTTCGATCGTTTGTTTGATGTCGCTTTGTCCTTTGCCTTGCATGTCGCGATCAAATAATAGATAGCCGCCTAAATGAAATTTTTGGATATCTGCCACTTGGTTCTCCTCAGGCACACGTGCCATGAAAAGCTGTCCGACTTTTTCTTCCAACGTCATATCAGCCATTGTTTTTTCCACTTTTTTCTCCATTTTATCTTTCATCGTTGCTTTTTCGGTCGTCTTTGTTGTCGTTTCAGTTGTTTGTGTGGATTTGTTTGTTGACGCGGTGGACTGTTCCTTCGTTCCATTGCCGCACGCAGTGAAAAGAAATGCCGCGGACACCATCATCAAACCAATCAAAAAAATTTTTTTCACGGTTCTTGCTCCTTCTAATCGGTTCCTAAATTGTTATTTTGTCATTCGTTAAAACCCGTAGCCTCAACGTACAGTACATTCTAGCATAGCTTGTGAAATTTGAGCACCAATTCAAATTGGCCTAAAAAAATGCTGAGAAAAAGCAGGATCACTTTTCCTCAGCATGGCGTTTATTTGTTGTGGACTGCGATATCTTTTCGTACGCGATACCCTTTGCCCCAAATGGTTTGGATGATCTCTTGATCGACTTCCAGCATTTCCAACTTCAATTTGATGTTTTTGACTAATGAAGAAAGTTGGGCTAGTCGAGATTGTGACACGTTGCCCCACAAGGTCATACATAACTCATCGCGTGAGACGATCTCGCCTGGGCAGCTGCGTAATTTCTCAAGCACCTGCAGCTCAAGCGATGACAGATTGATCAATGTCATTGCTGAGATTCCTTGCTCGCCTTCACTTGCATCAGGGCCATCACATTTTTCGGCTGCAGCAGGTTCAAACGCTTTGCCGTGATACTGAGCAGCGACCTCTGCTAACTGTTCCCGCAGTATTTCGATCGACTCGCTGTTTTGGACCGCGCCGCTTACGCCAAGCTTGTAAAGAGCAGCGCGCTCTTCCTCACTGATCGCATGATCCACTTCCCGTAGAATGCTATGATCCTGTTCTGTCAGATTCGGCAGCATCAGCTCCATCTCGTAGCTTGAAATGGTCTCACCAATGACGATGATCGGGAAATAATGCACCAGATCAGACACTCGTCCTTCTATTTGAATCTCATTCAAAATACTAGTGGAACAAAAGACTTCGTAATTTAAATGTTGTAATTTATTGATTATTATTTCTTCTGCTAAAATATTCTTTGTCAAAACTAAAACTCGTACCATTTATTTAACCTCATTTTCTACTCAATTATGACTATGAATAGAATATAACTTAAATCTAAGGAAATAAAAGCTCTTTTTTTAGATGATACAAATTAAAATTATGAACATTCTACATTTTTTCTTTTTTTTTAATTTGGAATAAAGAAAAAAAACCGTGAGTATTCTCACGGCTTAAGCGACGACCTTGTTCAATTTCTTTTCCTGTTTGACCGCCTTCTCAAAGATCGGTAAGTTGAATTGCTTGTACAGCGCGCCTGCAACGAAGTAGGCGATGTTGAAATCGACTAGGCTGTGGACCAATCCGCCGACCCCCATCAAGACAAAGACCGTGTACAGATACCCTTGTGAATAAAAGGTATCCGGCATATTTCCCATAAAGTAAAAGGCGGATACAACGAGCATCTCTGCCGCCGCATGGATCACCCCGATGATCAGGTTAAATAATTGGAAACGGCCATTTGCCAAGGTAAATTTCCCATTTTTCAATACAAGCTCGGGATGCTTTTGTAAATAGCTCGCCCCGATAAATGCAAAGATCAGATGGGAGAGCGCCCGCAGTGCGATGATCGGAGTGGTGGAGATAAAGAAGCCGAACGCGGTTCCTAAAACGACCGCCACCGCAACAAAGGGTGAAAAGAACATCGCGATAAAGACCGGAACATGACTGGCCAAAGTGAATGATGCCGGGCCTATTACGATCTTGGGCATGATCATAGGGATCAAGATCCCCATACCGATCAGCAAGGCTGAAATCGTCATATGTTTAACAGAATGAGTTTTCATTGTATCCTCCTATACGTGTCAAGACACTTAATTCGTACTTTAGTGTAGTCCAAATACGATCAGGTGTCAAGACAGTAGCGGTGAGAATTTTTTGAAAAGTTTCACTATTTTTCGATCAGTGCCACGCGTGCATCCCGTTCTTCTGGGGTGATGTGGTGTTTTTTTAGATAGCGGTTGTCTGATTTTTTAGCACACGCAATCGAACATGCCCCTAAATATTTTTCTTCGTTTTCTTCAGAAACCAACATTTGGCGATTGCATTCTGGGTTGCTGCAGTTGATGTAGCGTTCACACGGGGTCCCATCGAACCATTCTTTCCCGATGACCTTCTTGTCGACCTGATTGATCTCGACACTGATTCGTTCATCAAAGACATACATTTTTCCGTCCCAAAGCTCCCCTTGTGTGGCTTCGTCTTTCCCATAAGCCGCGATGCCGCCATGAAGCTGTGCAACATCTTCAAAGCCTTCCCGCAACAACCAGCCGGAGAATTTCTCACAGCGAATGCCTCCGGTACAATAGGTGACGATTTTTTTATCCATAAACTGTTCCTTGTTCTCACGAATCCATTCTGGCAGCTCACGGAAATTATGGATCTCTGGACGGATCGCTCCACGAAAATGTCCTAAGTCGTATTCATAATCATTGCGGGCATCTATGACGACGGTATCCTCCGCTAACAATGCCTCACGAAAGGCTTGAGGTTCCAAGTAATTTCCAGTCATTTGACGTGGATCAATGTCCTCTTCTAAATTCAGTGCAACGAGTTCTGTCCGTGGACGAACAAAAAGCTTTTTGAAGGCGTGCCCTTCGCTTTCGTCGCTTTTAAAATATGTGTCCTTGAATCGTTCATCCGCCAGCATGGCTGCCATGTACTGCTCGGTCGCTTCTTTTGTTCCAGAGAGCGTGCCGTTGATCCCTTCTGGTGCAACAAGAATGCGCCCCTTGATGTCGAGTGCGCGACAAAAGGCGAGATGTTCCTTGGCAAATGCTTCAGGGTCTTCGATTGTTGTGTAATTATAGTAAAGTAATACGCGATAATCCATGATGATTCCTCCTGTTTCTGTATCCTTTACTACTATAGGAGATGAAAAGTGTTTTTTCTAACTTGATGCTTGTGGAATACTTTACAAATTCAGCGGTCGGCTTAAAAAACAAAAAAAACACCTGCGAGAAAGACGCGCAGGTGTTGCTTTTTGATTTTTTGAAGATTTTTTAATGAACGTTAGTCCCTGTCCTGTTTTGCAGGTCACTGGTTACTTCTCTGTCCAGACTTCTTTTGCTGTCTCGATCACTAATTGTAATTTTGCCCACTGATCTTCTTCCGTAACCTTATTTCCTTCTTGCGTTGACGAAAAGCCGCATTGCGGGCTTAAGCAAAGCTGTGTCAAAGGAACATACTGTGTCGCTTCTTTGATCCGTGCTTTTAAAACGTCCTTGTCTTCTAATTTCGGTGTTTTCGTAGTAACTAAACCTAAAACGATCCGCTGCTCTCGAATATTTTTCAAGGGTTCAAAGCTGCCGGAGCGCTCATCATCGAACTCCAAGAAAAAGCCGTCGAATGCGGTGATGGCTAATAATCGTTCAGCGATTTTATCGTAAGAGCCGTTGTACAGCCAATGGGACTGGAAATTTCCTTTGCAGAAATGAAAAGTGATCGCTAAGTCAGCGGGTTTAGCCGCCAAAACAGCCTCGGTAATATCGCCGAACTCTTGGATCAAGTCATCGGGGTCGTACCCGTTGTTGGCGATCAGACCGCGGAAACGTTCATCGAATAACCCGCCCCAGCTCGTATCATCCAGTTGCAGATACCGACAGCCAGCATCATAAAATGCTTGGATCGCTGCTTGATAGGTCGTGATCAAATCTTGAATGAAGGCCGCTTTATCCTCATAGACAGGATTTTCATGATACTGCTTTGATAAAATAAACGAATCGAGGTAGATCATATTCGGTCCAGGAATGGTTTGTTTCGCGGTCACCTCTCCAGCCTGCTCCTTTGTAAATTTAAAATGACTTAAAAAGGGATGCGCCGAGTCAAAGGAAAGCGGACCGCTGACATACGTCCCTTGCGCCTCTGTAGTCACGCCAAAAGCTGTTGTTTCAAAATCATACACCGTGATCCCCTTCAAACCGGCGATAAAATCCAAATGCCACCAGCGACGACGAAACTCCCCATCTGTCACTGCCTGCAACCCAAGCTCTTTTTGTTTTTGGATCACTTTGATGATCTCTTCATCCTCGACTTTCGTCAATGCCTCCTTCGTGATCGTTCCTTGTTTGAATGCTTCCCGCGCGTCCTTCAATCTTGCAGGGCGCAATAAACTGCCCACCTGATCAAAACGAAATGGAATAGTGCTCATAAAATCCTCTCCTTTTCAAATAAAATAAAAACCCTTAGATAGCATGATGCTATCTAAGGGCATAGTTGATATACGTTACCACCTTTGATTTGCAGCGACCTCACAGTCGGCTGCCTCGACAAGTACCCCATGTTTGACTGGGAGACTCTTGTTGTTTAACGGAACATCCCGTACCTTCTTAATTAGTCAGAAGATCCACTCAAAAGCCATTTTCAAAACCATTCGTTTCCATCTCTTTTCAGCTGCCGAGACTCTCTGGGGGAAGGGATCGTTTCTACTTTCTTTCTCATCGTGTTTTAATATGATTGTAAATTAAGGATAGCGGGCAAAGGGCCGTTTGTCAAATTCTTTTTACAAAAAAACGGCCTCTCGATGTGATCGAAAGGTCGTTTTGCCACTTATTGCGCCGTTTGTTGATTTGGATCAACTGTTTGCGGGTCTTGCTGTGCCGGTTGCTGGTTGGCATCCGGTGTAGGTGTTTGAGTTGTTTTCTGCGGATGTGTAGCGAAATATTGTGCTTCACGGTTTTCAGCATTTTGCTGCAGGTTGTAATAGTAGAAACTGATGTCATTGTTCATGTACGAGCCTGCTGGATAAAGTTTTCGTGTGCTTTCCGGCATTTCATATTTTGCTTTGTCGACTGTGGAGGAAACGACGAGGCCGCGAGTGCCATCTACCGTCGCATCCGCAAGGTTCATCACTTTAGCATAGTCGCCGTTGTCATTGCGAACATAAGAGCCTAGATTTTCGTTTGCGGTCGCTGGCGTCCCATCGGTTCTCCAATTGATCGGATTGATGGCTAAGGCGCCTTCGTCCCAGGTTGGTAATTGTCCGTTAAAGTCTGGAGCAACAGTATTATAGGAAACAACGACACCGGTATCATCCGGGCCTGTCGCAAATTTGACCTGCGGATTGTCTGTCATTTCTTGTTGAGTGACCGATTGACCCAGTACATACGCGGCGATCATGCGGTCGCTCACGCCAGGGTGCTGTTTGAAATAATCATACATGATCGCTTTGATCATGCGGGCACCTTGCGAGTGTCCAACTAAAATGAAGGGACGGTTGTTGTTTTCGTGTTTGATATAGTAGTCAAAAGCGGCGATGACGTCTGCTTTTGGAATCCCGTCAACATACTCATTTTGTTCACTTTTTTGTTTTGAATACAGCCAGTTGGCATCTAATTGACGATAGTAAGGCGCGAAAATATTGCCGCTTGTGTCAAAGGCAGATCCTTGCGTCGCTAGAAATACTTGTGCGCCCGCACGCATCGTTGCGTTATCGATTTTAGCAACTGGTGAAGCATTGCTGTCTTTTTGTGCGTAAGCCGTCGGATACAACATGAAAACATCTGCTTGGCTGGTAATATCCGTTGGTTTTGATAACCAGTTGTCCGCATCGCTGTAGTCGCTGGCTTTGATCGTTTCGCCCGCTTTTTCTGGTTCTTTTGCTTTGATGCTCGCTTTGCGTGTTTCTTGTTTAGGTGAAGCTTCTTCGTTTCCGCTGAATGTCGTATATGCGTAGTAGCCGCCTGCACCCAGAACGAATACCACTAATAGTCCAATGATCAATTTTTTCATTGTGTCCTCCAAAAATACAAATTTATGTTCTCTATTATAGGTGAGTGGGGTTTTGTTTGACAAATTTACTGTGGATTTAATGAAAAAATAAAAAGAAAGCAACCACTCTCTCGCTTTTGGGATCGAAGGTTATCGGAAAAAACCTGTGACACATTTGCTGTCACAGGTCTTGCTTACTTATTCGCTTCCAGCGCATTCGATAATCTGGCAAACTCTTCCAGCGAGAGTGTTTCGCCTCGTCGCTTCGGATCAATTTCCGCTTGCTGCAGGCTGGTTTCTAGCCACGCTTTGGTCGCGTCGTCTTTGCCGTAAGTATTTAATAGATTGTTCCATAGCGTTTTGCGACGCAAAATGAAGGCCGACTTTGTTAGCTTGAAGAATTCTCTTTCATCCGTTACTTCTACCGCCGGTGTTTTGCGGCGAACCAGCCGCAAGATCGCTGAATCGACGTTGGGCTGCGGAATGAAGACGGTCTTCGGTACAATGAAGGCTGTCGTTGCTTCCATATAATATTGAACTGCAATGGACAAGGACCCATAGGCTTTGGTGCCTGGTTTTGCGGCGATGCGATCCGCGACCTCCCGTTGCATCATGACCACCATCTCATCGACAGCCAGTTCGGATTCCAAGATGTGCATCATGATCGGCGTCGTGATGTAATACGGTAGATTCGCCACGACTTTGATAGGCCCAGCTTGGTCAAAATACGCCGTTTCTTTTTTCAAATCGACTTTTAAAATGTCGTTATGGACGACACGGATGTTGTCATAAGGACTTAGCGTATCTGCTAAAACAGGGATCAGACGGTCATCGATCTCAAACGCGAGAACTTGATGCGCCGCGCGGGCCAAGTGTTCAGTCAATGCGCCGATTCCCGGTCCGACTTCGATCACGTTGGTGTGCTTGTCGATCTCGGCAGTGGCGACGATTTTTTGTAAAATATTGGGTTCGGTCAAAAAGTTCTGACCCAAGCTCTTTTTAAAGGAGAAGCCGTGCGTTTGCAGGATTTCTCGTGTTCGAGAAGGCGTTGCGATATCTTTGTGTTCGTTCAAGAAGTTTCCTCTACTTTCCTCATTGCCTCGTGCAGTTGTGCTTCGGTGATCCGAAACATCGTTAATCGTTTTTCTAATTGTTTGGCATTCGTATAGCCGATCTTCAGTTCGTCCCCTAAACGTTCTCGACGCTCACGGGCTTGAGCTCCCGCTATTAAACCATACTCCAAGAGTGTTTGTCTAGCTATTTTGGGCTCGTTGCTCTCCGCTGGCGTCACGACTTTGTGAAGGGCATCAATGATCGCTTCATCACTGGCGTGCTCGACACCAAGACTTGCCCCGCGTTTTTGCGGAGCCGCCATTCGCCGGGACAAAAAGGCGTGCTGGGCATCGGGGATCGCTTCCATGATCGTCTTGCGGATCTTCTCGCCCGAAAAGTCAGGATCGGTAAAAACGATCACGCCTCGTGTTGCCTGTGCATGCTCGATTTGTTCTAAAATCGCTTCATTAATGGCAGACCCTCGCGTCTCGATGGTATCGACATCGAAGACTTCCTTTAATCGCTTCGTATCATCCTTGCCTTCAACAACGATGATTTCTTCAATCTTTTCTTTAGTCATCGGCAGTGATCCTAAACAGGCGATGGGCATTTTGCGTCGTTTGATGTGCGACTTCCTCCATCGGCAAATTGCGCAATTCCGCGATTTTCTCCACCACGTAACGAGTGTAGCCTGGTTCATTGCGTTTGCCGCGGTACGGCATTGGCGCAAGGTACGGCGCGTCGGTCTCGACCAATAATTTATCCATTGGCACCACTGTCGCTGCTTCTTGAACATCCAGGGCTTTCTTAAAGGAAACCACACCTGAAAAAGAAACGTGCATCCCTAAATCTAAGAAGCGCTCCGCCCATTCACCGCTGCCGCTGAAGCTATGCATGATCCCGCCGATGTCGCGAATGTCTTCCTCTTTCAAAACCTTGTACGTATCCTCCAACGCTTCACGCGTGTGGATACTGATGGGCAGATTCATTTCCTTGGCGATCGCGATCTGACGACGAAACACCTTGTCTTGAACTTCTTTTGGATCTTCCATCCAGTGATAATCCAACCCGATCTCACCTAATGCCACCACTTTCGGCAGTGTCAATTTTTTGATCAAGTCTTCTTCAATGGCTTTCGTGTAGCTGCCCGCTTCTGTCGGGTGCCAGCCAATGATGGAATAGATCCCTTCATATTGCTGGTTCAGCTCTAAACTTTTCTCGATCGTCGGCGTATCAAAGCCGACAACAGCCATCTCCGTCACACCAAGCGCTCGTGCCCGTTCGACGGTTTCCGGGATCTCATTTTCAAATTGTTCCGCATTCAAATGCGTATGAGAATCAAAAATCATGTTCCTCTCCTCCAACTGTTAACAATAAAATGCTCGACGCTGCGAAAGCCTCAAACGTTGTTGTACGATTCTTTTTACTACTTGCTCACTCAAGTAGAACTGTCCCTACAATAGCACAAATCTCAAATTTTCTCATTCCTTATGAAAATCCGTCGAAAGTCGGATGTTTCTCCTCGGCTTTCTCTCTATACTAGGCACTAAGGATCGATACACGGACAATACGTGTCTATCGACGATTTAGAAAGAGGGGATCGTATGCCTAATTTTCAACAAGATTTTCCAAATGCTGCACGTTACTTGAAGCAACGGTATCCTGATAAGGAAGCCGTGAGCAGTTTTTGGCATTGGGCCACTTTGGCGTTGTTCGCTATTTTATGTATCGCGACCATTAAACAGCAATTATTACTGATCGGTGCCTTGATCCTTGTCGCAGCCTTACTCAAAGGACCGGGAATTTTACTTTTCGGCGCGCTTTATTCCTTTTTAGTCAGCCTGTTCCCACCAATCGGGATCGTTTTATCGGCACTGTTTTTCCTATTCAACCTGCGCTTATTGACCAAAAGCTGGCGTGTGAACCTGGTGACGTCTCTGTTCTACTTGTATCCGTTGGGCTTGAGTCTGCTCCGCTACTTTACCCATTGGGATGCTTCGTGGCAGATTGGACTAGAATTGTTGCCAGGATTATTGCTGCTTCATTTTGTCATGATGCAGGTTTATTATTTCCATCCAAGTGCCCGCCAAGTGGCCTGGACGGTTTTAGCTACACCTTTTGAATTGATCTCGCTAGTCTTACCTAAGCGCTTCAAAAAGCCGTTTCGGACGACCAGCGTTCCCAATCGACCAAAACGCTGAACAAAAAAATATCCTTCACGAAGACATCTCTTCAGGAAGGATATTTTTTTACTTTCAGCGAAGGCCCTCTGGTAAAATAAACGTGTAGCTGTTCGTCAGAAAGCCTTAGTTGATTGGAGGAGGGAACCTCATGATCGCAAAATACGAGTTGCCAGCAGATGAAGAACGATTGGCCAAAGCCTTTGAGGAATTAGGCCGCAATTTTTTTGACAAAGTCGACGCCAGGAATTTCACTCACGCTTACAAGATCTTGGATCAGTTGACAGCCCCTCGACAGACACTTCAGGAGACCATGTATACTGTAAAACCGAAAAAAATCCTTCGATCGTAAAAAAACAGGCGGCTAGAAAATCAATCGATTTTCTCACTGCCTATTTTTCTGGGGATGATCAGATCTTCTAACCCTTGACCTTTCTGGGGCAGCAACGGACCCTTTCAACCAGCCAGTTTACTAATGAGCTGTTGTAGTTGAAAGACATCCTGATTTGTCAGGAATGGGTCGATCACCACTGTTGGATACTCCTCCGGTACTTCTTCGACACTGCTCGATGTGATCAGTGCGTCATATTTTTCCAGCTCGGAACGATTGATGTTCACGTTGCTGAGTTTCTTTTCGACATAATGGACCTCAAAATTTCCGTAGATTTGATTTTCGATTTGATTGCCTAAGAAAAATTCTTCGGTCGGCGACAGCTCAGACAACAGCAGCAACTTCAACGGGCGGTCACAGCTTGCTAAGAGCGTCAAGCTTTGCGGCACCATCGTGATCAGGATGTACACGTAGTTCCAGATAAAGTCTTCTTCCTGATACATCTGATAGCGTCTGACAAAATACTCCACGATCTTCTTCACCTTTTTCACCGCCTGATCATGGGTCTCTGATAATTTTTCAAGGAAGATCCGCCGCTGACGGAACAGGATCTCGATCAATTGACCAGTAGGCTCATAGATCCGATGCTCATTCATCAAAACGACCGCCAATTCCTGCTTCTTCCCGTTGCCTAATGAGAAATTCAGCAGACTGTCGAATTCCTCCACCAGCTCCAAATGACGGTAATAATACTCCGCGTAGGTGTCCTCTTTTTTCAATGCGCTGTGGAGCTGCCCTTTGCCTGCCACCACCACATCGCCATAGGACAGCCAGAGACAGTCCTTGATTTTATCCGAAGACAGCTTCACGCGGAAAACTTCCATCGCCATTCTCTTGAAGGCATCCAATAGCTGTCTCTCCGGCAGCATCAAGTCACTGTCCAGCTCGGCTTTTGGATAAAAATGACCATTCTTGATCCGCCACAAGCTGATATACATGTTGTACCCGAGCCGCTTCCGCGAGATAAAGTTGTCCTCTAATTTATTTACTTGAATGAATTGATTTACCAGCTCTGTGATCGCCTTGATCTGAAATTCCTTCAAATCCCGATACAGCGAATCCAGACGGTCTGATTTTTCGATGAAGTAGCGGTAATACATGTGACGGATCACGCTCTCCTTGCCCTCAAGGCGCAACGGCCGATACTGCAAGGTGACGCCTGATTTGGTCAAGACGCTCTCGATCTTTTTGAGATTCCGCTGTGTTTTGGACGGACTCAAAAAGAGCTTTTTCGATAAATCAATGATGTTTTCGCATTCTTCATACAACAGCTCTTCGATTATCTGAAACTCTGGTGACTGCTGGATCGTGTCGGCATACAATCGGTTGATGCTGACATGCGATTTGATCTGCAACTGGTAAAGACCTTTATATTTTACGATTCGAAAGGCGTCTTGCTGACTATTGATCAGTTTGACATCCTTTAATAAAACCGACAACGAGCATTCCAACTCCTCTAATAACTGGTCACTGGATAGACCGACCCGACAGGCGTATAGTATCTCCACTAAACGCAGATGTCGAAGGTTACTAACCCCTAATATCTCTCTAAAATCCACATTTTCACCCTCTTTTTTAACTCCTCTGTGTACCCCACAAACAGTAACTAAAACATTCACGTCATTTGCGTATGAAGCAAAACCCCTTCAGCTTCACACATGCGTCATTTAGTAAAACTCTTATTGCCTGCGCCTTTGATTGCGCGACCACCTCCTTCGTATCAAGCGAGTGACAAAAGAAAAAGCCAAACAATAAAAGGGACTCGCTTATTGCTTCGGTTTATCCGTTGTCTCACTGTATATTCATGGTAACTGATATAATACATTTCTGCTTTTTGCCCCTTTTAAAAAAAGACCGTTATCTAAAGACAGATTGTATTTGTTCTAAAGAGGTATTTTTAAAAATCATTCGTTATTTAACTCACTTTCTAAATTTAAAATAAATTTTTTTAGAAACTAATAGTTGAATTTTTTTTGTTTTGTTTGAATAATTGATACTTCGCTCAGGTCTTCGAGAGAATAATCTACTTTTATCCGTATGTTTTCTGGATATTTTCCTAGATAAAATAATAAATCCTTCCTATTTCCCGCTTTTTAACATTCTGTGTACAAAAAAACAGCACTCGAATCAATTCGAGTGCTTTCAGAATGTTTTATTGCTTACGAGTTGGACCGTCTTTTCTCTACTACCAGCAGGAAACCTAATAATGAGAGGCCGACCATCCCGCAAGCGGCAATAAGAAGGTAGCGGGGCGTGGTTCCGCCGCCTCCCGTACTCGGCAATGTGCCTACGGGCGTATTTTTGACGGTGACAGTCATCTTGTTTTCACTCAAGGAGGCGCTGCCTGTGACCATGGGCTTGTTCTCTATCTCTCCAAACACCACGGAACCATCGGTATTGAGCGTGATCGTGAGAGGTTCTGTCATCCCCACGTACCCCTTGGGTGCATTTTCTTCGGTCAGGACATAGGTTCCTGGAATGAGATCAGTGAAGGTAAAGCTCGAGCCTGTCGAAATCTTTTTATTATACCCATTCGGTCCCGTCACGCTGAAGGTCGCCCCCTCTAGCGCAGCACCATTATGGTTCACTTTAGAAACAAGCAGGGTGAACGCCTGCAATTTATTTACGACGGTATGCGAGCCGCTTTGCCCCGCAACCTTCGCAATGACAGCAGTGCCCGAAGTATTTTCTGTCACATCGATCGTAAACGCCGACATCCTTTGGTGACCTGTCGGAACATGGGTTTCTTCGACAGTATAACTGCCGATGGGCAACCCTTCGATCCGTACGGTTCCGTCATCCGCTGGCTCCAGATTCGCGACAACGACTTTCTCTCCTAAGCCGTCTTTGGCCTGTCGGGTCACCTTGAACTTCGGTTTGTTCGCTCCTTTAAAGGCCGTCTGACCATCGTGGGAGAACTTCTTAAATGTATAATTCGTCGTCAGCAGCTTGTTGGTCATCGTTCCAGAAGCAGCGCCTAAACTGGCTTCCGTGAAAGTAGTCGGCGTATAGGTTGCCGCCGCATAGCCCTTTACTCGCTCCTTTTCGACGATCCGATACAAGGTGTCGCCGCCCATGACTGGATCAAATAGGGCTTTCCAGTTTCCAGCTTTGGTGACCTCTATTTGTTTCTCATCGACCCATTTTCCGCCGTCCTTTTTCTGTAAGACCGCCCCTACTTTATCCGGACGCAAGCCCCAGAAATCTGCTGCGCCACTCCGCGTATCCTCCCATTTCTTTTCAACAGGGACTTCTAAGGTTGGCCGATCATCCTTTTTACGAACCGAGGGAACCCCAAAGTCCAGTACGTCCGGCGAACGCTCCGACGAGGGCTCCAAGGTCGTTTGACCATTGGTTTGATACCATTTCCCAGGAACATAATTGGAATCGTCTGTTCGTAGTCTGACAGTGTAGTCGATCTGGATCTCCTGTCCTTTGAACAGATTTAAATTCTCTACTAAAAGTCGTCGTCTGTTGTCTTTTACATCGACCGTAGGAATCGGAAAGTCATTTCCTCCCGCGACTCTTTTGATCGTTGGTGTGCCGACCAAATCCACCATGTCCCCCAACGGATCGTTTATTTTTGCTTTACTGATACTCTGCGCAATCTCTTGGTACCAATTTTCGATGTAAGTCTCGATGTCGCTCGTGCTTCCTTTTTGGAAAAAGTAATCGTTTTGATTGCTTAACGAACCGGTAGCATTCGCTTTTCTGCTGGCCATTCGATACATTCCTTGAACGATTTCACTTTCACTATGCCCTTCCCCTGTCTCTCTTTTGATATTCACAGCAATCGTATGAATCTCTGCACCATCTTCTTTTATGTCCTTCGCCGCTGAATTCGCAATCGTCAAATGACTCCAAATCGTTTGTCCGCCATAGACCGTTCCTTGGTTAAATTTCGTTTTTGGCGAAGTCGCCCCTAAAGCCAAGCCGTCTTTGTAATAGCTGCCGCTTTTATCATCTGATTTCAAGACCCGAACCTTATCAAAATACATCTCCGAATCATAGGCCGTCTGCAGCGGTTTCCAGCTTCGATTTGGCGCGCCATCGGTGAAAATCATTAACATTTTTTTCCGATTATACGTCTTCCCGGCGGCTGTATCGGCTTTTTCAGCTTTTTTAAAGAGCTCATTTGCTTCGACAAGCCCCCGTTGGGTGAATGTCCCGCCGCCGCCAGCATAGACGCCATATCCTTGATCCCCATAAATCGTCTTCCAGGTCTCCGTATTGTCCGTCAATTGCGTAGTAAAGCTGCCGTTTCCATATCCTTCATCTTCGTATCCAGCAAAGGAATGCCCTCCTAGACGAATGTTTGCCTTGCCTGTTTTTCTTAAGGTCACAAGCTTATCGACTAATTTTTTAACCATCTCTAGTGATATTTGCTTCGTTGTTTGATACCCAGGCCCTGAATTCAGCGATTTTGAATTATCCAGCAGCAAGACAATATCCAGCCCCGGCTCGTAATTCGTCTGCCCGCGAACATTCAATCGGACGTTGAACTCATCGTCTTTATCCGTTGCCATCGCGAGTTTACGGATCGACAAACTGGCTTTGTCCGCCACATCCTGATTGTAGCCATAGTGAATGTAAGAATTGGTCAAATTAGGACTTCCCGTATTCCAACTTGTTTTTCCGTCCCAACCGGCGACATTTTCTACTCCTCCTTGATGGTTCAAGACATTCTCTGAATTCGTCGGCTTCCATGAATGTATGGGATAGGTTCCCTTTTGCGGATCTGTTGGCGTATACTCTGGATTTTTATTGGTGTATAACGGCAGATTCTGCGTCAACCCTTTCGCGCCGCTGCGCAAACTCAGCCCATCGTTCGCCGCCTGACTGGCTTTTACCGTTGGACCAACGAATGAAGAATACGTCGTTTCATTGGATCTTTGAGCGGTGGTGGATTCTTTCACAGCATCATTCTTCTCTAACGTTAGCTTGCAGCGAACCTCTTTAGGAAGCAGATTTTCCTTGATCGTTGTTTTGCCATCTTCCTCTGCCTGTTCATCCAGCTGGACCGTGAGGAAAAGCTCCTTGATTTTTTTTGGCAATTTGACGGAAAGCGTCTGTTTGGCTGATGAGGCATATGCAGTCTCCACAAACCATTCTTCGTCCTCTTCCATTCCCTCCACATCTAGATGGGTCCTCTTTTGGCCCGTCTCATCTGTCAGCTTCAGCTTGAGCCGCTGCTGGCGGTCCGCTTTTTTCGAGGCTCGCTCGATCTTTACATACCACACATTTTCTGAGGCTTGTTTCTCCACATGATAGGAACACGTAATCAGTAAATCGTTTTGATTATATAGTTCTATCTCTTGCTCCTCCGCCTTAACAGTGATTCCCCCGATAAAAAGGCTGGAACAATAGGAAAAAAGCATCATTAGTAATGTCAGTACCCGCATCTTTTTAGTCACTTTCATCCCCCCATAGTTTTTCTTCTCAGTATTAGTTTAATCGAAAAGAGGGCGGCCTGTTTTTGTGCTTCTTTTACCATTTAGCGTTTTTTTAAAGAATATAAGTAGCGAGTAATCGGCGTATTTCAGATTATAATTAATTTAGATAGTCTGCGATTTTAGTTATTTAACGCCTTTTTTTAACTGTTTCTAGTCTTTTTGAGTATTTATAAAGTTAATTTAATTTAAACATATAGAAAAGACCGGCTTTTCTCGCCAATAAGAACCTCTTTTTTTCATATTTTCTCTTAGTTGCAAAAACCCTCTTGTTTTGCTCTCAATAGTCCTAAGCAATCACTTGAAAAATCCCCGCAAAAAAAACCGACAACTCCATTGGAATTGTCGGTTTCCTACTATATAAAGGGGTTATTTCGCTGTGCGAATGTTGACGAATTTCACTTCGACGTATTCTTCCACACCGTATGTGCCGTTCTCGCGACCAAAGCCAGAGTGCTTCACGCCGCCGAATGGGGTTGCGGAATTCGAAATATCGGTATCGTTCACACCCACCATCCCATATTGCAGCTTGTTGCTGACATTGTCGATGGTATGGATATTTGTCGCAAAGAAGTAAGAGGCCAATCCGAATTCTGTATCGTTCGCATCTTTGATGACTTCTTCTTCGTCTTCAAACGTGATCAATGGAATGACAGGGCCAAAGGTTTCTTTATAGAAGATGTCCATTTCTTTCGTGACACCGTCTAGGATCGTCGGCTCAAAGAAGTTCCCATTTGCGTACTCGCCGTCTTCCAGCTTGTGTCCGCCTGCTAAGACCTTCGCGCCTTTGTCCGTCGCATCCTTCAACTGCTCCACGACTTTTTCGACGCCGTCTTTATTGATCAATGGGCCAACGGTCGTATCGTCTAAGCCATTGCCTACCGTTACTTCTTTGATTGCTTCCACTAAACGATTCGTCACGTCTTCTTTAATGTCTTTGTGGATAAAGATTCTATTTGGTGACGTGCAGACTTGCCCGTTGTTGATAAATTTCGTTTGGATCAGCGTATCCACCGCTCGTTCGATGTCCGCATCTGGGAAAATGATGTACGGTGCGTGTCCGCCTAATTCCATTGAAACATTCTTCAATGTAGGTGCTGCTTGTTCATTCAGCGTTTGCCCTACTTCAGTCGAACCGGTAAAGGTGATTTTTTGAACATCGTCTGATTCTGACAATACTTGTCCGATCGTGGAGGAATCCCCCATCACGATATTCACGACACCTTCAGGAAAGCCTGCCTTGTCGAACAATTCCATCAACGCCAATGCAGAAAGCGGCGTATCCTTTGATGGCTTTAAAATCACGGTACAGCCGGCCGCGATCGCCGGAGAGATTTTCCGAATGATCATATTTGACGGGAAGTTCCATGGGGTGATCGCGCCAACGACACCTACCGCTTGTTTGCGCACCTGCCACTGGTTCGTAGCTGGTGATGGGACGATCTCGCCAAGCACTCGCTGTCCTTCTGCCGCATTCCACCGCAGATTCTCCACGTTTGTTTGGATCTCACCTTTTGCTTGTGTTAGGGGTTTCCCTTGTTCCATCGTCATAATGGTCGCTAAACGATCCGCGTCTTCTTCCACGAGATCCGCCATTTTATTCATTAATTCAGCCCGTTCTGCCGCGGATTTGCGTGTCCATTCAGGAAACGCCTTGTTCGCTGCTTCGATCGATGCGTGCACTTCTTTTTCACCGCCGACATGAACCTCTGCTAAGGTTTCCCCCGTCGCAGGATTGGTCACGGGTTCCGTGCCTTCTGAGCCTTCCACCCATTTACCGTTAATATAGAGACGTGTTTCGACTGCTGGTAATCCTTGATGTTTTGCCATGTGTCTAATTTCCTCCTATTTTCTCATGTGTGGTAGTGATTCTATTCCTTCGACAGCCTGATTTTCCCGCTGCCTACTACATGATTCACCCTAACACGGATAAAATCAAAGCTCAAAAAATCGGCTTGTTATAGAAAAAACTTAGAACAAACTAACGAAAAAGACGCGAGACCTAAAAAAAAATTATGCAAAAGTATTAATTTATTGAAAAAAGTAGGCAAACTCATGAAAGGGTTTTCGTTGTATGATAGCAGTATAGAAAAAACACTAATGAAAAAAAATCCAGCAATTACGCAGCCAAAGGAGAAGCCACTATGACCATCAAGCCACTAGAAAGAAGACAGCTTTTTACCATGAAAAGAACCAGCCTTGAAAAACGAGTGAATGCCTATTACAAAGAAAGCCAACACGCCGACAATGTCATTGAGTACGCAGTCGCGATTCTTGTCCGCAACAGTCTCACACTAGGCGGCTTCTCTATGATGTTTCCAGAGCTCATCCGCTCGATTTACCTAACTGCCAAACAATCAGATACTTTGCGCACTTTTCTGCCCTATTTCCGCAGCTACTTCCAGCAAAACGAGTGGGAATCCGTGTGCACGCGCCTGTTCACGGATAAAACACACTACCGCCAACTCACCAAAACAGCCGTTGCCGCCATCGACTATCTTGTCCTCGATGCCCCAGAGAAGGAGCCCAGTGATCCTAGTGTCACCTATAATACCCACACCGTCTTTCGCACCAGCGCCGGAAGAAAACAGACATGGGTGCTGAAAAATACCGATCCGACAAAATCAGCCGACGCACTTAGCAGCTTAATGACGATCCTGACCACCCTATCGATTTTTGAATCCAACGGGATCAATCGTTTCGCAGAATTTGTCGCGGGGGATACTTACGAAGTGAAACACCTCGGTCATTTTGGCGAGGAAAAGAAAGAACCTGCGGGCAAAGCGGTCAAAAAAGCGACAACGAAAAAAGCCCCTGTCCCCGTCAACAAAGCGGTCGAAGCAACCTCTGCCCCAGCAACAACCAACGTCATGGAGAAAGAAGAAACCTATGACGCGCATCGGAAAAAACGCGCCCTTGAAAAAGCGACGCTGCCGCCATCGCCTCCATCTAAGGCCTTCATAGGCAATTCAAGTAAGGAGCACCTGCATAAAATAGCCGACGCCCCAGCAGATCCATCAGTCTCTGTATCTGATCATGCCCCGCTCCCCGCGTCGCCAGATAAAACCTTTTTTGACAAATTATTGCAGATGATCAAACTGTAACGTGCCCTTTTTCAATTTTTTAACTACCCCACGTTTATTTGTGCTGCTTAAAAATAGAAATCAAGGCGCATCCTCTGCAAAAACCTCAATAAAAATAAGAAGAAATCCCCGAATAGCGCTTATAAATGCACAGTAAATAAAAAGAGCATTTACTTTGTAATCGTTTTATTGTTATACTCTTCTCATAAATAAATAACTGAGGTGATTTAAGTTGAACTTCTTTTTTTATTGCGATACACCCACACGCACGAATGAACACTTGATCCATACGGATACTTGCGATTTCTTACCAGAAGTTTCTGAACGGAGTTTGATCGGAAAGGCCACGACCTATGAAGAGGCCTTGAGCATCGCCAAAACAGAAGCTCCGGACAAACATTTTTCCTCCTGTGAAGAGTGTTGCTGATTGACCAGCTCTAACGGGAACAAGGCGTGCCTGGTATTTTTCTCGCAAGAACTTGTTTCACTTTTCATCCTCATGATGCTTTTTTAATGAGGCGTATTTTTGCCCCCTACTCCTTTAGACCCTTCAAGCAGCGAGTCCTTCGCTGCTTATTTTTTATGTCATTGGTATAGTCGTGTTTTTCTCTCCGAGTTATTCGTTGACCGAATATTATTTCTTTACTATAATTTCAATTACAATGTTTATTTTAAGGAGAATGAATCATGTCATTACTAACAACAATCCTAACGCTGTTGGTTGCACTGGAATTTTTTTATATTATGTATTTAGAAACTTTTGCTACTACCTCAAAAGCTACCAGCAAGGTATTTCGGATGTCGAAGGACGAGCTAAATAGAAAATCTGTCGCTACCCTCTTCAAAAATCAAGGAATCTATAATGGTCTACTTGGAATTGGTCTGATCTACAGTATTTTTTCATCCAACGCTTCAGTAGAGATCAATCGATTGATCCTTTGCTACATCATTTTAGTTGCCTTGTACGGCAGCCTGACCAGCGATAAAAAAATAATCGTTACTCAAGGCGGACTTGCTATCTTGACGTTGCTTACCACTTTCTTTTAAACAAGCACTGTCATAGCGAGCCCCCAATAACAGTCAAAGGAGCAAAGAATTCATGCGGAACATTTTGTCATTTACGCTAAAGGAACAACCAACAGAACCTTCTCTTTGCGCCTTGCCTGAGGGGTATCACTTGGCACCGTTGGACAGCCAAGAGCAACGCCTCGCAAAATTATTGTATGACTCTTTTAAAGATTCCCTCGATGATCAAGGAGAGTCTCTGGAGGAATGGGAAACCGAAGTCGCTTCCACGATGACGGGTAAATACGGAGAAATTCTCCCTTCTTTATCCTTTAATCTCTTCCACGGAGAAACGCTGATCGGCACATTGATCACTTCCTTGTTTCGTGGAATCCCGTTGATTCTTTACGTCGCCATCCATCCAACGCAGCAAGGAAACGGTCTTGCGAGGCAATTGATCCAGCAGGCAAAAGAAGAACTAAAAAAGTCGAAGCAGCATCAGGAGCTTTTCTTGGTTGTCGCAGCCAAGAACATCCCCGCTTACCGTTTATACAAAACGATCGGTTTCGTCGAACGCGGGACGAACTGGGACGACATTCTATAAAAATAGCCGATAAATAAGTGGTCTGTAAAAACTACTTTATCGATCGGCTATTTTTTTTGCCCGCAAACCGAACATACGTTTGATAAAATTAGTTATAACTGCTATTATATAATCAACTATAAATAAGAAAGAGGTTTTTTTATGATGACGATGTTCTTAGCTTCTTCCTTTTCGGATGTAGAAGCGAAATTTGCCGCGTATTTGAAGCAATTTCCCTATAACAAAAGCGTAACCTTTATCCCAACCGCCAGTTTCGTCGAGGAAGTAGATTTTTTTGTCGAGGAGGCCTTAGAGATTTTCAAGCGACTTCAGTTTACGATCGATGTAGTGGATATTTCTTCCGAATCTCCCGAAGTTATCGCGCACATGTTACAAAAAAATGAGGTGATCTATATCTCAGGGGGCAATACGTTCTATTTGCTGGAACAATTGTATCGCTCCGGGACGTTTGCGGTTTTGATCGAACAAATAAAGGCTGGAAAAATGTACATCGGTGAATCTGCCGGTGCCGTGATCACTTCCGCCGCGATCGATTATATTTCTCCTTTAGACGACCGCTCTAAAGCCTCTTCTTTACAGTCAACGCAAGGGCTGAACGTGATTCCTTATTACCCGCTGCCCCATTATAAAGAAGAACCCTTTGCAGAGATCACAACGACGATTGTTGAAAACAATCAGGATAAAAAAGATTTGATCCCACTTAAAAATGATGAAGTACTCCTGGTCAATGGAACGACATTTGAAGTGATCTAAATTTTTGGAGGAGACTTCGTACGAGGAGTGTCTGGTACGCTCGTTTATTCGTCAGGAGGAAAAAACTTGTACGCTTCACTCACTTATTTAAATAACCAATTGATCAAAGGCAGCCGCCAGCATCTCCAGTTAGAAAAACAAAATGACGCCTACGAAGGTGCCACCTTTTCGCTAGTGGGAACGTCCTTCCGCAGCCGACGTGGGAAATTAACGCCCAAGAAGAAGGGCTATTTTGTCGCTTTTTGGGAAAAAGATCCCACCGGAACGAACCATCCCTTCTCCTATGAGGACAGTCCCGAAAAAGTGATCGTTACGGTCCTTGATGCTCCCTTCTCTGGGCATTTTATTTTTCCTAAAAAACGATTGTTGGAAAAAGGAATCCTGAAAGGACCCGACACAAAAGGAAAAATGGCATTGCGTGTTTATCCGACATGGGAACAGGGACTAAATAAAACGGCACGCATGACCCAAAGCTGGCAAATAGAATACTTTACGGATACCTCAGAAAATCGAGGCGTCGAAAAGAAGTCTCTGCTTGATGGGATAGATAAGTAATTTTTTGGTCAGATAAACAAAATAGTTGTCAGCAAAATGATTGAATCCTTTTTTCGGATATCCTATACTTAATGAACTAATTAAGGGGGCGATTCATTTGAGTCTAAAACAAGCAAATTTAGGCATTGCAATCACATCGATCATTCTATTGTTCTTTTTTGGACTTTCAATATATACATCCAATTGGTATTTTCTTGTTGGGGCTACAGGGGCATTTGGTACTCTTTTTTATTACATTGCCGCCCGCTTTGTTGCCACGCAAAAAAAACCATAGTGTGTGTCACTTCGGTCTCTTCCATGAGACTTTTTTTTATTAAAAATCGTTCGTGATCGTGTGCGTTCAATGATTCTCCTGTGTGATTTCCGCTTACGATACGAATACAAGGAGTGTTTTTATGGCTATTTATTCTGACAGCATTATTACCGATTCATCGTTACTGATTATTTCTGGGCAAACACCTCAAAAGGACACCTTCATTCCAGAAGACATTACCGAACAACTAAAAATCGTTGTCGGAAAAATCGCTTCCTTAATAGACGATAACGGCGCGCGTTCGGAGAACATCGTTAAAATGAACGTCTACCTGACCGATGCAGCCTTTTTGGAGCCCCTTCGAACGGCCTTAGTAAACTTTTACGGAGAAAACAAACCTGCGATGACAGTAGTGATCGTCGCAGGTTTGGTAAATCCCAAGTTCAAGGTAGAGATAGATGCCACCGTTGCACTTAAATAGCTGGAAATTCATTTCCCCCAAACAAAAAGAGCCGACAGAATTTTGTCCGCTCTTTTTTCTATTCTATTCACGACTATCCCATGAAGCATTTTATTCCCTTTACAATATTGTAAACAGCTAGACTGACATCCACTAAACCGACGATGCCCAATAAAACCACACCGACATAGCCGGTTGATTGCGGATCATTCGTTAAAAGTCCGGTGAATCCAAGAATGACTGTAACGATTGCTGTCAATAGAACGGGGATCAAATGTAATTTTAATGCGTTCATGGCGTGTCCCTTTACATCTAGATCCTGACTCGCGATCCATACGATCAATGGAAAAAGGATTGGGGCAAAAACAATCGAGATATACGACAGGCCATTCAATAATTTTCGTTCGTTCATTGTATTTCCTCCTACATACTGTGTTTCGTTTCTACAAGTAGTTTAGCGAAAGAAACTGTTGTAAAAACGACCAACTATGTCGAGTAATGCGACACAGTTGATTCGTTTAGACAAGAGGAATGAACGCTAGCCCATGTTTAGAGGAACTAAAGGAGCCTGTGGGTTTAAAAATAAACTTACAAAAAAACGAGCAGAGGGCCCTCGCCTTCTGCTCGTTTCTTTTACTTATGCTTCAAATTGTACACGACGGTAGCGAACGATTGCTGCGCCCATCAAGCCAAGACCGATCACGATGAAGGCAATGATCCCCATCCCACCAGTTGATGGTAGCGAGCCGCCTTTTGTCACGTTTTCGATTTCTTGTGCTGCTGCGTTGAATGAGCCTTTCGCAACAGTGAATTCTACGTCGTTTTGTAATTTAGAGTAGCCATTTGGTGCTTTTGTTTCACGTAGGTAGTATGTGCCGTATTCAAGACCTGTTACTTGGAAACGACCATCTGCGCCGGAAACATATTTTGTTGCAGTTGCGTAATCTTCGTTTGCACCGACTGCTGTCCAAGTCATAGACGTTGCATCGGCTGTCAGGTAGTGATCGACTCCATTGATTTCACGGATCACAACGAACTCAGCACCTGGCAATGCTTCTTTTGAAGAACCATCTGTGTATTTGAAGAATTTCTTCCCGCCTGTTGTGATTGGAGGAACGACTGGGTCATTTGTCTTCACTTCGTCTGACCCGCCGTCGTGGTTCATCGTAACAGTGAATTCATTGTTGATGTCCAAGTCTACAGGTGTTTCTTCGGTGAATGAAACCGTGTAGTAGATCGTCATCATTTTGCCTGCATATTGACTCAAGTAGTTCGCTGTTGCTGCACCTGCTGTACCGGTCAAGTTCATCGCCACATCGAAGCCAGCATAGCCAGAGAAATCTGCCCCATCATTTGTATAGGTCGTTGTCGCATAAGGTGCTCCTAAGAATTCTGCGGCGTTGATTGGTGTGCCATTCATGGTGATTTGACTGATCTCTTCAAATTTCACACCTGTTTGGTCCACCGCATCGCTGAAGTCTAATTTGCTGTAGCGAGGCGTCCCGTTCGGCAAGATGTCGCCGATTTGGCTAGGAATTTGGAACGTAGCACGGTAATAGATTTCTTGACCTACTTCAAAGTCGTAAGCGCCATTTGGACGTGGCGGCAATGGATCACCGTTTTCGTCTACTAATTCTTTTTTAGGTTTTTCAGTTTCTACTTTGTTTTTTGGATACAAGTGAATGTTTGTCAATTCAGTATTGCTGTCTTTCATTGGCAACATCAAGATCAGTTTGTACGAACCGATCACAACGCCTGTTTGTGCATGCTCTTCAAAGTAATAAACTTTGTACGAACCATCAGCATTTTTCGCTGGCAGGTTGGCAAAATTCGCTTCGCCGTTTGCGTCTGTTGTTTGATCAGAGCCGACTTTTGTCGCATTGGCTGCGTTCGTCAAGTCAAACTGATCCATGATCAATTTTGCTTTGGCATTGTATTCTGCATCGGTCTCTGTTCCATCTAATGTCGCGTCTAATTCGCTGTAGAAATCTTCCGTGATGTCCCATGCTGAGAAAGTCACGCCCTGGAAGCCTTCGTAGCGATCAAATTCGCTCATTTCTTTCCCGGTATTTTCAAGACTGCTATTTGGAAACTCGTCCATTTTTTTCTTGTGTAACGTCACATTGACTGAATCTGCGGCATGCGCACTGTCTCCTCCGCCTAGCACCCCTGCTAGTAAAGGAACCATGCAGACCAATGCGGTCAAGATCGCAACCCATTTTTTCTTATTTTTCATTGTTTTTTTCCCCCTTGTTTTTGTTTAATCCAAACAACCCAACAGCCATTAGCAACAACCCTAGAAAGCAATAATTCCGAATCAACTCATTTGTAGAAGGAAGTTCCTTTCCTGGATAACGTTTCGGTCCCTCCCCTCCATCACTTGGTGGATCAACTGGTATTTTCCTTGGTCCTGAGCTATCTGTTACCGGCGGTTCTGTCGGTGTCGTTGGTGTCGTTGGTGTCGTCGGTGGTGGTTCTGTTGTTGGTGTCGTCGGTATCTCGTCGTACTTGCAGTTAAAGAGCAAGTGTCCGTATTCCACTGTCGAATCAGCCATTCGCTGCGGCAGATAAACGATGATCGGCAGCATATGATACTTCCCTGTTTCACCAGAGGAAAGGATCAAATACGCCGCGTCTTTGTCGTTTTGGAAACGCGGAAGCTGGAGCGTGGTGCTCCCGGCATCATCGAGTCCGAGTGATGCGCCATTGATTTTGCGCAGCGCCTCGTCCTTCACAAATGCCTGCAATTTTTCTTTCGACGAATACGTATCTAAGATGTATCTTTTATCATCTTTTTCACTACTTGCTCGTTTGCTGCGCCATTCGGTCAGGTCGTAAACATCCAACGTGATGCCCTCGGTCCCTTCATAGGCGAAGCCTTTTTCGTCTCGTGTATTGATCTGTACTTCCACTTGACCTTCCTCTGCAAAAGCAGTAACCCCCATGTTACAAATCCCCAGAATCAGTCCCAAGAGCAGAATCATTTTTTTCATTACGATCCCCTCCTCTTAGTGTGAAGCCAGTAGAGGCTGCCTAGCAGTCCTCCCGCTGTTGAAATAACCCCGATTGCTACTTTGAAGAACATCGCCGTGCCCGATCCGCCAGTACTTGGCATCGGTCCTGCGCCGCGCTTCTTGTTTGTGACAGTCAGTTGAATAAGGTTGGTATTGCCGATGCCGCCTGTGCCGCTGACATTCGGATTTGATTGGACAGTGACATTTCCAGTCTGTGAGATACTGATTCTCACGGTGCCGCTCATTCCTTGGTACCCCGTTGGAACGACCGTTTCCGAGAGACTGTATTCCCCTGGTCGCAATCCGGTAAAGTCGAAATACGGCCCGTCCGCTTTGGTCTGATCATAGCTGTTTCCGATCAATCTGAAGCTTGCTCCGCGAAGGACGTTCCCTGCTTGATCGACTTTCTTGATCTTCAAGGTAAAGTCAGCCAGCTTGTTTGTGACTTTATAAGGCGACGCTTTACCATTTAACGTGATCGTTACCGCCGTGCCCGCTGTGTTTTCCACCGCACGAAGGTCGATATCTGCCATTTTTTCATACCCTGCCGGCACATACGATTCTTCGACGATGAAGTCCCCCACCGGAATGTTGCTGATGGTTACCTCACCACTCGCGTTTGGTTCGAGATCAGTCGCCAATACTTTGCCGTCTGATTTGCGTTTCACAGAGAATTTCGGCTTGTCGCCGCTAAACGGTGTCTTGCCGTCTTCTTTGTACTTGATGATCACAGCCGTGCCCGTCAACAATTTGTTCGTTAATTTGATACCGCCTGCCGGCAATGTCGCCGCGGTAAAGCTATCGGTGTAGTTGTAGGTCGGCTTGGCATACCCTGGTGCCCGCGTTTCTTCAACAACTCGATAGACCGTCGATCCCCCTTCTAGATTCTTGAAGGTTTCCTTCCAGGCATTTGGCGTCGTTAAGATCTTTTGCTCCACCTGTTCCCACGAACTGCCATTTTTCCGTTGCAGATTCACTCGGATGTACATTTGGCGCAGACCCCAATAATTGTCGGTTCCTTGTACTTTGTCTGACCAGATTTTTTCCACTGGAATCTCTAGATCTTTTGCTAATTTGTTGACGACCTTGTAAGGAGACGATTTTCCATTCAGTGTGATCGTCAAGTCGTTGCCAGCACTGGTTTCCACCGCTTTGAGTTCGATGTTCTCCATCTTGGCATAGCCCTTTGGTACATAGGACTCTTCGACGATGAAATCCCCCATCGGAATCCCTTCGATCGTTACTTGACCATCCGCATCTGGCTCAAGATCGGTCGCCAGCACCTTGCCGTCTGACTTGCGCCGCACCGAGAATTTCGGCTTGTCGCTGCTAAACGGTGTTTTGCCATCTTCTTTGTACTTGCAAATAACTGCCTTTCCCGTCAGCAATTTATTTGTGATGAGAACTCCTTTGCTCGGCAATGTTTTCTCGGTAAATTCATCGACGTTGGCTGCTGGTTTGGCATACCCGGATGTTCGCGACAGCTCAAGAACTCTGTAGACGCGTGTACC
This sequence comes from Enterococcus sp. AZ048, assembly GCF_051715125.1. Taxonomy (NCBI): domain Bacteria; kingdom Bacillati; phylum Bacillota; class Bacilli; order Lactobacillales; family Enterococcaceae; genus Enterococcus; species Enterococcus sp. AZ048. The sequence continues at coordinate 2,406,953 of NZ_JBIOTD010000001.1, forward strand.
GCCGTCTGCTTCAAACATCGCCTTCCAGTTCGTTGCCCCAGTCAATGTCTTCGTCTCAACATCTACCCATGTATTCCCACTTTTTCGTTGCAATACCACGTTCACAGAACCGGCTCTATGACCCCAATAGTTTTCCGATCCCTTTTGTTTATCTGACCAGATCTTTTCGACCGGGATACAGATTTTTTTGCTCTTTTTCCGAACAGAAGGCACCCCAAATTCGAGGACATCGTTTGTCCGCTCTGGTGTCGGTTCGAGTGTTGTTTTTCCATTTGTTTGGTACCAGATGTTGTCTTCATAATCCTTGTGATCCGTTTTCAGCCGGACCTTGTACTCCAGTTGGACCTCTTGCTGCCCGTAAAGATTGATATTGTTGACCTTGATCGTTCGGTTCTCAACCTTTGGATTCGTCGGCAATTTGTTTGTTTCGATCGCAGGCACACCCGATTTTTTGATTTCTTTGATCGTCGGTGTCCCCACTAATTCAAACATCTCACCGATCGGGTCTTCGATCTTTCCTTTATCGACTGTTTGAATGACTGACGTGAACCAATCATCGAAGGAAATATCAAAGTCTCCTGCCGTATTCGCATGATAGAATTGATAATCGTTTTGGGAATTCCCTGTCGCATTCGCCTTTTTCGACGCAATGCGGTACAGCCCCGTGATCAATTCATCCGTCGTATGACGTTCTTCGGGAATGACGTTCGCTTTGATATTGATCGCGATCGTATTGATTTCCATCCCCTGTTCTTTGATATCCGCCGCGGTTGAATTGACAGGTGTCAAATGACTATAGAGACAATGCCCATCCCTCATTTGATACCCATAAGAGATCTTCGTCGGTGAGTAACTGTCCCATGGTCCTTTTGAGTCCAGGTCACTTCCAGTAGCGATACTGCCGTAACTCGTGATTCTCAGGCCGTCATAATAGATCGAAGGATCCGACACTGCATTGAGGGGGACCGCACTGTAGTTAGGCGTCCCATCGGTCAATAGAAAAATCACTTTCCGGCGATTGGTACCGCTGGCGTTGTTCAACATTGTCTGGGCATTCATCAGTGCCTTTTGAGTATAAGTATTCCCATAAGGTTCAGAATTACTGTAAGTTCTTACCAAGTTGTTCCAATTGTTCTCGTTACTCGACATCGGCACCGTCTCGTTTGAAAAGCCGTAGCCTTCAGAAGAGGAATAAACGATCCCGCCGATCCGTAGACTGTCTGTTTCAGGATTTGCAGATCTGAATTTATCCACCAGCTTTTGTAACGAATTGACTGCCAGTCGCTTTCTCGTCATGCCGCCGATGTTTCCTTTTGGTTCCTTCATTGATGAGGAATTATCCAGCACAAAACAAACATCTACCCCTGGCTTCGGAATGGTGCTCCCGCGAACATTCAGACGGACGTTGAATTCGTCTTCTTTAGATGTTTCACTCGCATATTTACGCATCGAAATATTGGGCTTGGTTCTTTCCACACCGTATGTGATATACGATTTCGTGCGGTCATCCGACGAAACATCCCAACTCGTCAGACCATCCCAGCCGCTGTCCTTTTCATACCCGCCTTGATGATTGCGGACATTGGATTGCCCAGTCGGCGTCCAGTAACAATTTGGATAGAGGCCATCGTCGTCGATATAGACCGGTTTCTTGTTGGTATATTTCGGCGGGTCCATTCGAAGCAGCCCGTTGGCAGGGACCGCCGTTGCCGGCACTGGCACCGTGTCTTCCGGTTTTGGACCAATAACTTCTTCCGCGCTTGCTTTGACTTCTTTTTGGCTCTCCGAAGTCTGTGCTGTTTTTTTCGATGTACGTTTCTCGGTGTTTGCCTTCAACACAAAAGGCTCGTCGCTATCCAAGATATTTTCTTGTATTTTCGCCGTCTGCTCTTTTGTTGCTTGGGAAAGGGTCTGCTCATCCATTTGCACATCTAAATAGAGTTTTTGAACCGTTTTGGGCAATTCAAAAACGAGCTGTCCTTCCATGGATGACGAAAATTCTTTTTCTATCAGCCATCCATCTTTTTCATTCATGCCTTTTATTGTCGGATAGGTTATCACATTTCCTTTCTCATTGGATACTTTCATTTTGAGACGTTGGTCGCTCGTTTTGTCTTGACTTCGCCTGTCGAAGGTGATGCGCCAACGATTGGTGTCATCCTGTGGCTCGTATTCATAGGCGACCGACAGGAATTTCTCATCGATCAGCGACGTCTTCGTTGTTTCAGCATGCGCGGTCACCAGTGACGGGATCGTCTCAGCAATAAAAGAAAACAGCAGAACAATTAACATGAGTAAGTGTTTCTTTCTCATTACATGATTTCCTCCTTTCAAAATTTTTTCACCCACTCTCCCTTCCACGTACCAACATAATAACTGATATCATTTTTATTCGCTTATTGTGTTTTTTTATATTTTTTAGTTATTCAAAATAGATATTTTATTGTTGTTTTCCGTCTTTTTGTATTTTTTAATGTTATCCCAACCAATTACTTAATTTGAAATAAAGAATAATAAAGTTTGAATGTCGAAAATTTTTTTCACGTTTTGAATTATTCCAAAAAAGCACAAAAAAAACCTAGAAATTTTTATTTCCAGGTCCTTTCCCTATAAAAAGCGGGCAAAAACGTTCCTTTTCCCCGCTGTCTTCACTGATTTTCAGCTTATTTGTTCAAAGATAAGTCACGGTTGACAACCTGTCCTTTCCCCTGCTTTTTAAACGCAAAAAAAAGATGAGGCAAGAGCACCTCATCTTAAAATCAGTTGTATTATTCTGTTACGCTGCGTGTTGTGTTTTGCGGTAACGAACGATCGCTACACCCATCAAGCTCAACCCGATCACTAAGAATGCTGCGATCCCAGCGCCACCAGTTGATGGTAAGAAGCCGCCTTGAGTGGCATTCTCGATGTCTTCTTTTAATGAATCATAATCGCCTTCATAAGAGCCTTTTGAAATATCAAAGTCATGAGGAGCATCCAACTTTTGGAAGCCTTTTGGTGCTTCGATTTCGACTAATTGATACTCACCAAATTCGACCCCGATGATCTCAAATTTCCCATCGTCTCCTGAAATAAATTCTACTGCATCAGGATATTTACCTGCTGATGGTGCTGCCCATGTACGAACATTGCCTGCAGGTTTCTTCAAGTATTTGCCATCTTCTTTACGAATCAGGATGAATTTCGCTCCGCCTAATCCTTGTTCAGGTTTATTTGATTCATGCTTGAAGAATTTCTTCCCACCTGTCGTTACGATTGGCTTGTCTGTCACTGTCTGAACTTCTTCATCTTGGCCGCTGCCTTGTTTTAAACGAACAGTGAAATCATTGTTGATGTCTACATCGACTGGCGTATCTTCTGTCAGCAAGACGCCGTAGTAGATCTCAAGCGTTTGCCCTGCGTATTTAGCTAAGTAATCTGCTGTTGCTCTAGATGTTGTGTAATCACTTGATGTTGCAAATTTATCATTTAATTTCATCTTCAATTCAAAGCCGGCTTTTTTGCTTTTATCGTACGTTTGGCTCACATGGTTAGTGAACGTTCCGTTTTTATCAGCAAAGTTCAAGAAATCTTTTACGACGATTTCCTGTTTTTGTCCGTCTTTGTTTACAGCCACCATCTTTTCGATCCCCGCAAATTTCGTACCGATCGCACTAAGTTCATCCTTGAAGATCAATTGGCTGTAACGTGTTCTTTCTTTAGTACCTTCTTTTACATTTTCACCGATTTGGTGAGGAATTTGGAAGGTTGCTTTGTATTTGATTTGCTTTCCAACTTCATAATCATAAAGCTCTTCATCGTTTTCACCAGGGACACTTAAATCGTCATTCACTAATTCTTTCTTCACTTCGCCCCCTACTTTGTTTTTCGGGTAAAGGTGAACGTCGTGCAATTCGCCATCTTCTGGGTGAACGAATGGCAACATCAAGATAACGGGTTGACTAAATTTTTGTTTTTCTGGCACATCTTCTTCATCGAAGAAATACACGCGATAGATCCCTTTATTGTTACGATCTGGTAAATTAAATTTTGCTTCCCCTCTATCATCTGTCGATTGTGAATCTAGTTTATTTTTGATTTTGATATCAGAAAATTTGAAGCCCTCCATGACTTTTTTCACGACTGCTTTATACGCAGCAGGGTCTTCATCGCCTTTTAATTCCTTGTCCAATGCGGTATAAAAATCATCTGTAATATCGTACGCTGAGAATGTCACACCTTCCAACGGTTCGTATTTATCGAATTCATCCGCCATTTCTTTCCCGTCATTCTGAATACCGCCGATCGGGAAGTCATCCATTTTTTTCTTGTGCAATGTTACATTGACCATTTCGATCGCTGCAGATGCCTGATCGCCAAATCCCAGTGCGCCGACAAACAGCGGCACTAAACAAAGGATAGCGGTCACTAAACTGATTACTTTACCTCTTGCTTTCATCTCTTTTCCCCCTTGGTTTTCTTTTGCATTTTTCTAATTCCTATTAGGCCGACAAGAACGAACAACATTCCCAAAATAGTATAATTTTGAACGGTATCATTGGTGGCCGGGAACTTTTTCGCCATTCGTTCGGTGAAACTTTGATCAGATGGTTTTGGTGTTTCAGCCATTAGTGGCTCACTGGAACTCTCACTTGGTTCCGGCTCCGAGGTCGGCTCCGGTTCTGAAGAAGAGAGGATCGGCGGCTTGCTGATGTCTTGGTATTTTCCATAGATCAACAGCCGTTTTGCCTCCTCGTCTGTCTCAGGATGTTTCTGAGGCAGGTATAAAATGATCGGCGTCATGTGGTATTTTCCTGTTTCACCACTCGCCAGGATCAAATAGGCGGCATCCTTTCCAGCTTGGTATCGCGGAACATCGAATGAGACATTCCCGCTGCCGTCAACGCCCAATTCTGAGTCATTCCATTTTTTAAATCCCTCGTCTTGGATAAATTTTTGCATCTTCTCTTTCGTCGCGTGCGTATTCCGCAAATATTCTATGTCCTCTTTTTCGTCCCCCTCACGCTTATTCCGCCATTGAGTCACATCATACACATCAAACGTCAACCCTTGTGTTCCTTCGACCTGCTTTCCATCTTCTCCCCAAGTATGAATCCATAACTCCACTTGCTCATCTGGTTCATCTGCCGCAAAACCCGTCATACCAAAACAACAAATTCCTAGAAGCAGACATACTATGAAGGAAATTCTTTTTCCCATTTCCAGCCCCCCTTCTATAGCGGAATAAGTGACTGCTGATTTTTACGTATCAAAAACTTGTTATCAGGCGATTGGCGCTTTTGATAGCTGATTCACCAGCATTGATATGTTTGTATTTTTCAATACACTCACATTTCAAGTATTCCTCCTTCCACTCAAGATACTGACCTTTTTTTTGATCCATCATCATAGTAACTGATATTATTTTTCTTCGCTTTTTACTTTTTTTCTCTTTTTTAGTTATTATATATCCGTTAACAATCTATTATTTATACATTCGCCCTTGTTAAATCAGTTATTATACTCATTTATTTAATTTTTTATTTCAAATAGTAAAACTCATTTCTTTAAATTAATTACAGTCATTTGGTTTTCTCTTTCTCGCAAAAAGCTTCCCCTGACAGGTGCATCTTATCCCGACAAATCGCTGATCAACTGTTGGAGCTGGACGATGTTTTGGCTCGTCAAAAAAGGGTCGATGATCACCGTCGGATAGTCATAGGGGACTTCCTCCACACTGCTGGAGGTGATCAACGCATCGTATTTGAGCAGTTCATGCCGGTCGATCCGAGCATCCCGCGCTCGTTCTTCAACAAAGTGGATCTTAAAATTGCCGTAGATCCTTTCTTCGATCTGTTCTGCCAAAAACGATTCCTCCGTCGGCGACAGCTCAGACAGCAACAAGATCTTCAAGACATGATCATTCGTAGCCAACAAATTCAAGCTTTGCGGTACCATCGTGATCAAGAGGTAAGCATAGTTCCAGACAAAATCATTCTCCTGATAGATCCGGTATTTCTTCACGAAGGCTTCTGCGATCCGCAACACTTTTTTTACTGCCTGGTAATGCGTCTCCATCATTTTTTCTAAAAAAATCCCCCGCTGCCGGTACAGAATATCGATATATTTCCCTTTAGTTGAATACATCCGCTGGTCATTCACCAAGACGATCGCCAATTCACTCCGCTCCAGCTCATCCAGCGAACGGCCGATCAAGTTGTTGAATTCCTCCACCAGCTCAAAATGTTTTTGATACAGGTCGCGATACGTTCGGCTTTGCTTCATCGCGGATTTCCACTGATCCTCGCTGAAGATCAGCATGTCTGCATACGACAGCCACAGACAATCCTTGATGTCTTCATCCGTCAATCGAATCCTGAATACCTCTACCGCCATTCGCTCAAACGCCTCTAAAGTCTCCACATCCGGCAGACTCAAGGGACTGATCAAGTCGCATTTTGGATAATGACGCCCATTTTTGATACGCCACAGGCTGATATAAATGTTGTAGCTGAGACGTTTCCTAAAAATATGCCGATTTTCCAAATGATTGACTTGGATAAATTGATCCACCAGATCCGTGATCGCTTTGATTTGATGCCCCTTCAAGTCAACAAATAACGACTCTAAGCGGTCCGATTTTTCCAGAAAATAGCGGTAATAAAAGTGTCGAATACAGCTCTCTTTTCCTTCGATCCGCAACGGCCGATAATCCAGCTTGATCCCCGCTTTTTTCAACGCGGTCTCAATTTTTTTCAAATAGCGCTGTGTATTGGACGCGCTCAAATACAATTTATCCGCCAAGTCGCTGATACTTGAACATTTTTCATACAACAATTCTTCAATGATCTGAAACTCAGGTGACTGCTGCAGCACATCTGCATATAAGCGATTGATGCTTACATGTGGTTTTACTTGAATTTGGTACAATCCCTTAAACTTTTCAATATGAAAATCGTCCTGATCGTCATTGATCAACTTGACGTCCTTCAATAGAATAGGCAGCGAACACTCCAATTCTTCAAGCAGCTGATCGCTTGGCAAGCCCACCTGACTTGCATACAATAATTCAACAAAGCGCAGACGTCGTAAGCTGCTTGTTCCTAAAACCTCTCTAAAATCCATCTCTACATCCCCTTTTTTACCCCTCTTAAACTAGCGCTGTTCCTAAAATCATCAGATCAGGCCTTTGTACCAACACATCCCTCACGCACCGGACGAATTTTTATTACCTGTGGTACGCTTATTCTTCTCATTACTTGAGATACCCATACCTCAAAGTGGCTCTGCTAAAAAATCACACGCGTAATTTTCGGATCGTATGAACTGTTTGGGTTCGTTTCCCTCCTGCCTTATGACCGTTTTAAAGCGCTTTCCTAAAACAACCCGATGTATTTATAATTTTTAAAAAAGTTAGGCTGTTAAAAGGAATTGTCTTATTTTTTCCAAATTTTCATCAAGAATGACCCAAAAATTTAACTGTTCTTCCTTATATCTACATGATAGCGAATCTTATTTTTTGACGCTTTTCTATTATTTTTTTGTGTATAGTTATTATAAAGCGTGGGGAACCCGTAATTTAATAACTTATAAATAAGACTCCGTTATTTATTTCGTTTTCTTTATAAGTGATAAACTTTATAAATACTCAAATTAAAGAAACTAAATAAAAAATTTGAATCATTTTCTTTCAAATTGTTTAAAAAAAAGAGTCTAACAACGCAGACGCTGTCAGGCTCTTAGAACTAGCTATTTAGCTAAAAATTACTTCTTACTTCTATTAAGATACAAGGATAAGATACCCAGCATTACGCCTCCAAGAACGAGCGTCCCCGCTATCAACGTGAGTCCTTGAACCCCGAATGCCCCGGTTTGAGGCAATACTCCAGTGCGGACTTTTTTGTTCAGTACCTTCAAATAGATCGCAATCTCATCATCGATCGTGATGGAGGACTCCATCACATTCCCATGGTCATCCACCACACATTTCCCATCTTCTTTGATCTCAAATGTGATCGGCGTAGTGAGCATTCCATAGCCGTTCGGACTATCCGTTTCAGTCAATGTGTATTTCCCTGGCTGCAAGAGCATAAAATCAAAGATCGGGCCGCCAGCGATCGTTTCATTATAATTGGGACCTGTTAATTTGAAGGTCGCTCCCGAGATCCACGCATCATGGTCATCGACCTTCTCAACGATCAGAGAAAAGTCCGTTAATTGATTCCGAACCGTGTGCTTCCCTGTGCTGCCATTTACCTTGAAGACCACCGAGCTAGGTGCACTGCTGTTGTTTTCTGTCGCTTCAATGGTAAACTTCGCCATCTTCTGGAAGCCCTTTGGCACATATGTTTCCTCTACCGTATAAGTTCCGATCGGCATGTTTTTGATCGTCACTTTTCCTGTTCCTGCTTCTGGAGCAAGATTTTCCGCCAGCACTTTTCCATCGCTGCGGGTCACCTTAAATTTCGGCAGATCGGTGGTAAACGGTGTCTTTCCGTCCCCCATGACCTTCCAGAATGAATAGTCCCCTCGCAACAGCTCATTGGTGATTTTGATCCCGCCATTAGGCATAGTATCAGAAGTGAAGATCCCTTGATTCAGACTGGCCTTCTTGTACCCATTCGTTCGTGTGGGTTCCACGACACGGTAAGTATTCCCCGAACTGCCGTCGACAGGTGAGAAGGTTCCTTTCCATTGGTTCGCCGCATTCAACGTCAGCGATTGGACATCGGTCCACGTTGATCCCGCCAGCCGCTGAAGCTTCGCCGTCACTTTTGATCCCCGCATGCCCCAATAATTGTCTGTTTCTGTCGCCAGCTTGTCTGACCAGATTTTCTCCACTGGGATCACAAATTCATCCTTTTGGAGCCTTACAGACGGACGACCGAATTCCATTTCATCATTTGTCCGTTCAGGTGTCGGGTACAGCATGGTCTTGTTATTGGCCGGATACCAGCGATTCGAAACAAAGTTGCTGTCATTCGTCTTTAATTTGACCGTGTATTCCAACTCGATCTCTTGGTTCTGAGTCAGGTTGATGTTTTCTAGTTCAATTTGACGGTTATTATTGGTTGGTTTGACTCTCGCCATATCCTCTTGGGCGATTGCCGGTGCGCTATTGCTCACCTGCTTGACCTTTGGCGCTTTCCCATTTGTTGTGACAAGTTCGACCATGTCGCCTAAGGGGTCTAGTACGATCCCCTTATCCACCGTCCGAATGATCGTGTCGTACCACGACTTGACATACTCGGTCAAACTCCCCGTGTCATTTTTCGCATGGTAGAAAAAGTAATCGTTTTGTGTATCAGTCTTCGCATTGGCCTTTTTCGTCGCCATTTTGTACATTCCTTCTAATAGCGTCGCCGCGGGATGATCCCCATCTCCTGTTGATCGGATCTGGACCGCCAAACTATGGATCTCTATTCCGGAATTTTTTAATTTGTAGGCCGTTGAATTGGTGGTCGTTAAGTGACTAGTGATCGGCTGCCCGTTTACTGGGAAATTTTTGGCGAATTTCGTATTGATACCTGTTCCCTCAAAGGTATGCTCGCCATTGTAATTCGGTGCATACCCGCTATCAAAGCCGGTGATCAAGGTCTGATCATAAAACATCGAAGGTTCGCGTACCGCACTTGTCGGCTTCCAGCTTATATTGGGCGCCCCATCCGTCAAAACAAACAGCAGCTTGTACCGGTCCTCACCAAGGCTTGATCCCGATGCGTTAAAAATGTCTTCCGCCTCCTGCAATCCACGTTGAGTAAAGGTCATCCCCGCAGGCGTCAAGTTCCGGTACACCTTCACCATGTTTTGCCAATCGGAGGGTTTGTTGGACAATTTATGATGGGTCTTGGTTCTCGTCCAGCCCCATTGACCTTCAATACTTTTATTGTAGGAAGCGAAGATATGTCCGCCTACACGGATCGAGTTCGCATCGCCCCCCGAGATTTCCTGCAATTTATCGACGATCTTCTGCATCGCATCCGCGCTCTGCTTCTTTTTAGCTCCAGCCATTGAACCGGTATTGTCCAAAAGAAAGACGATATCCACGCCGGGCTTGTAGGTGGTATTCCCTCGAACATTCAATTTGATCTTAAACTCGTCGGGTTCACTGGTTTCCTGCGCGTACTTCCGCAAGAGAACATTGGGTTTTGTTGCCTCTCCCCCATATTTGATATAGGAATTGCTGTAGGTATCATTGGCGACATTCCAGTTTTTTACGCCGTCCCACCCCGTTTGTCCGGCTACGCCCCCTTGGTGATTAATAACATTCGTCTGCCCTGTCGGCTGCCAAGAAAATTCAGGATAGGTTCCGGCATCGTGTTTATACTTCGTTTCTTTGTTCGTATACAATTGATTGTACATACGGCTGGTCCCAAAGGGCTGTGCTGCTGATGCCGTTGCAGCCATCGGCGTGTTTTCCTTTTTGGGCCCGATCCGTTCGTCTGTCGATTGCTCCGTTTCGGTAGATTCTTTTGTTGCCTTCTTCGTTGCCTTGTTGGTCCGTTCAAGAACAAACGGCGCTTGTCTTTCTACGATATTTTCATGGATCTTTGGTGCATCTCCGTCCTTCGCCGGTTCTGACTGCTGATCCATTTGGACATACAAATGCAGGGCATTGATCGCTCTAGGCACTTCCAGCACCAACCGCCCATCACTTTTTTCTGAGAAGTTCTCTTCGATCAGCCACCCCTCTTTTTCTGTCATCGTTTCGTGTTTTGGATACTCGATCACTTGATCTTTCTCATCCGTCACCCGAAATTTCATGCGGCGCGGCGCATCCTTTTCCTCGCTTTGCTGCTCATAGGACACGACCCATTGATTGCTCTCTCCCTCCTTTTCATATGTATATGAGAGGTCCAACCACTTCTCATCCACCAACTGAATATCCTTTGCTTCTGCATGAACCGAGACGACAGTCACTGCCGCCTCAGCGATAATCGAAAAAAGCAACATTAAAAAAATAACTATGTTTGTCTTTTTCATACACACTCTCTCCCTTTCTCCATTCGTCAACCCCCGAGTTTACTGTGCGAAACTGCTTCAACCTGAAGCGATTTGATAAGAAACGAGTGAATTATTTTTTTGTTTCCTACGCCAGTCTTTTATTATTTATTCCTTATTAGCACCTCTAGAATAGCAGATTAAGAATTTTTTTCATGGCGCCGTTTTCTGAAAAATAAAGTTATTTTACCTAAATCTAGAAGGACAAAGCCCTGTACTCATTTTATTCATTTTGTTATTTAGTTCGTTTGGTTTAATTCTTTTAAAGTTAATTAATGTTCATTTTAAATAATCACATTAAACCTTTTGAATATCTTCTCCTCTCCGCCCCTACAGACTTCTCTCAACAAACAACTTCACACGACTGCTTTTCGCGAAATCATCTTTAATAAATAACGTTTCTATCTCCCTTTCAAACACAAAAAAGCCGAGTGATCTTCTCAACTGCTGCATGAGAAGGCCATTCGGCTATAAAACATGTTTCTCTTTACTTAAGGCTTTCGACTATGATACACGTACACGCTGCTCAAGAAGACACCCATACTTACGAAAATCCCTGCCAACAAATAGAAATTCCGCAAGCCGATCCCCCCGGTATTCGGTAAAGCACCCGGTCGGATCTTTTTATTTGTTACCTCTAGAGCGATCGTATTGCCTGTCTCCTTAATCCCTCCTGATCCAGCGACATTCGGATGTTCCTTGATAGTCACGCGACCGTCCACCTGGATCGTGAACAGGATGGGTTCCGTTATGGCCTCGTATCCTTCGGGGGAGACCGTTTCTGTTAACGTATAATCCCCTGGACGCAAGTCAGAAAAATCAAATGCCGGTCCGCCAACAATCGTTTCTTCATAGGCCTCACCGGTGAGCTTGAAGCTCGCTCCCGCAAGTGATTTTCCCTCATCATCCATCTTTTCAACACGTAATGCAAAATTTTCCAACGCATTGATGGCGTGGTATTCTTCGGTCTGATCATTGACCTGGATGATCAAAGATTCCGCTGTTTTATCTTCAGTTACATGGAGCGTAAAAGGCGCCATCTTTTGGAATCCTTGGGGCACATGCGTCTCTTCCACGAGATACTCTCCAAGCGCAAGTTCTTCGATCATAACGGCGCCGTTTTTATCAGGTGTCAGGTTTTCCGCAACGAGGCGCCCCGCCGCCGTTTTCACCTGAAATGTCGGCAAGTCCTTTGTAAAAGGCGTCCTCCCATCCTCCATGAATTTCCAAAAACGGTAGCTCCCAAGTAACAGCTCATTCGTGATCGTGAGGCTCTCTGTCTTCAAGTCCTCTGAAGTAAACTGCTCCTGACTGAGGACGGCTTGCTTGTACCCGGGGGTTCGCGTCGGCTCGATGACTCGATAGTGCTGGTCGGCACCCCCTTCTACAGGGGAAAATTGGGCTTTCCAGTCATTTGCTTCAGTTAATTCTACCCTTTCGACCTCTTTCCAATCCGTCCCCTCCAAGTGCTGGAGGACCGCCGTGATCGAATCTGGCCGTAGTTTCCAGTAATTTTCTCCCCCTTGAAGGTCATCCTTCCAGACCTTCCTCACCGGAATGCGAAATTCCGCTTTTGATAATTTGACAGATGGACTCCCAAATTCCAGCAAATCATTCGTCCGTTCAGGCAGCGGCTGTAGGGTCGTCTCCTTATTGGTCGGATACCAGAGATTCGAAACAAATGACGGGTCATCACTCTTCAAACGAACCGTGTATTCAACTTCGATCTCCTGATCCCCGCTTAGATTGATATTGTCCACGTTGATCTGCTCTGCCGTATGGGAAATCACTGGCAGATCCTCGATCTTCGCGGCACCGTTGGCTACCTGCGTGACTTTCGGTGCCTTTCCTTCTTCCGTCACAAGCGTCACCATGTCTCCCAAAGGATCAACGATTTTCCCTTTATCGACCGTCCGAATGACCGTTTCGTACCAGCTTTTGAAATACTCCGTCAGATCTGCCCCTTTTTCAACATAATAGTAGAAAAAGTCTTCTGCCGTATCCTTCTCAGCATCTTGATTCCCATTGGCCCGCTTCGTCGACATTTTATAGAGCCCCCGCAGCAGCTCCTCCCGCTTGTTCGTCTCATTCACATTGACCGTCAGCTGCATCGCGATCGTATGGATCTCGACTCCGGCATTTTTTATATCCATCGCTGTCGAGTTCGTCGTGGTGATATGACTGTTGATCACGCCATTGTATGCAGGAATGATCGTCGTCTTATAGCTTCTGGTCCCTAATACATCCCCGGGGTTGTAGCTGCCCTTCGTTCCCTTGTTAAAATTAGTAAAATGCAGGCGATCGACGAACATATCTTTGTTCGGTGTTCCTTTATCCTTTGTCGTCCAGCTCAAATTCGGCGCGCCATCCGTCAAAACAAACAACAATTGGCGCCGTCCTTCCGAGTTCGGTGCTGCATCAAAAACATCTTTTGCCACGGTCAAGCCTCGCTGGGTGAAGGTCGCCCCCAGTGAATAAGCCCGCGCGTATTCTGCTTTTAATTTGTCCCAATCGGCTACATTGTTAGACAATTGAAATGTTGGGATCTGCCCCTGCTTATCTCCCCAAGCATTTTGGGTATAGTCAGAAAAAATGTGTCCGCCGATCCGGATCGATTCTCCTGAAGAAGCGTAAACATTTTTCAATTCCGTGATGATCTTATCCAATGCCTCGTTCGCATACGCTTTTCGATTCTGCGGTTCGCCAGTTTCCGTATTGTTCATCGAGTCAGAGTTATCCAATAAGAAGACGATGTCCACCCCAGCATTTTGCGTCGTATTCCCGCGAACATTCAATTTGATTTTAAATTCTTCCTCGCGGTCTGTCTGCTGGGCATATTTCCGTAACTGAACATCTGGATTCGTTGCATCAGCTCCGTATTTGATGTACGAGTGCGTATAATCATTCTCCAAAACATTCCACGACGTCACCTTGTCCCAACCCATCTGCTCGTTGATCCCCCCTTGATGATTCAAAACATTCGTTTGACCCTCAGGCTGCCACGCAAATGTCGGATAGGTTCCCTTCTCGTCTGTTTGATAATCCGGTTCTTTATTCGTATAAATAGGTTCATAGTTTTTCACAAGGGTTGGTATTTGAGGTCCTTGCGGCAGTTTAGCTTCGTTGACCATCGATTGATCCGACGCCTTCTTTGTTGATGCTTTTGTCGCTTTCTTTTCAGTGGCTTTCGCCGTGGTTTTTTTTGTCGTTTCTTTCGTTTTTTCTTTCATCGTGCTTGTCGTTATTTCTTCCGTCGTCTTCGTCGTCACCTCCGCCGTTGCCACCGTCTCCCCTAAGACAGTGATAGTCGGAACGACGATACTCAGGATGATGATGACTAAAAGAAACAATGATCCGATCAACGCTTTGCTTTTTCCCATCTCTCACATCTCCTTCAACTAGTGCAGATTTAGCCCCTATAGCATACCAAATCGTCAATTTCCGTAAAAAACAATTCTTAAGTTATTTAAAGTTGACTGAAATCAATAGAATCAAGCAATCCGAAAAATACGGTGTTTTATTATTTTTATTTCTTCTTTTTGTGAAAAAGAAAGAGTATTTTTTTTTTTACTTTTTTTCTAATCCAGTGAATAGTTTTAAAACAAAAAAATCAACGGAGGCAATTTTTCCGTTGATTTTTTCAATAAGCAATTCTATTATTCTGTTATTTATTTGCCAATTCTGCATCTTTTTTTTCAGCAATTTCACCGATCATTTTTTGAATCAGCCGCGTGCTTTGAGTCGTCAAAAAGGGATCGATCACGACGACTGGATAATCTTCTGGGATCCCCTCCGAGGAGCCTGTGGTGATCAAGCAATCATAGCGCCTCAATTCATCCAACAGGTGGGCCGTCCCTACCGACAATTGTTCAAAATGAACGATCGAGATATTTCCAAAAACATACTCCTTGATCTGCTTCGCTAAAAAGCTTTCCTCTGTCGGCGACAAATCCGATAGCAGCAATACCTTCAAGGCATAGTCTTGCTCCGCGAGCCATTCCATACTATTGATGACCATGGTGATCAGCAGGTAGTTGTAGTTTTTAACGAAATCCTTCTCTTGAAACATCTGGTATTTCTCTACGAACCGTTCCACTAATCGACGGACTTTATTGAACCCGCGACTGTAGATCTTCTCCACTTCCATCAGGAAATCCGCACGATTCCGCCACAATACCCCGATGAATTGTCCCTCTGGATCATACAAATAAAAATCATTGCACAAAACGGTCGTCAAATCGATCTTATCCTGTTTAGAAAAGCGGTAGCCCAACATTTTGTCATAGTCCTGAACCAGCTCATAATGCCGCATGAACAGCTCCTGATATTTCGGATTGTCCGTCATCGCCAACTCCCGATGAGGAATACTGAATACGATCGAATCCGAAAAGGTCGCCCATAAACAATCTTGTAAAATAAACGGACGAAGATCCATCGCCACGATTTCTCTGACGACTTTTTTTAGTTCCTTATACGCATCCCCAAAGGGCAATTTGATTCCCTTCGTTCGCAGCTCTTCCTTTGGAAACGGGTGGTTGTTTTTTATCCTCCATAAGCTGATATAAATGTTGTACACCAAATATTTCTGGAAAACATATTTCCGCCAAATATCATTCACCTCGACGAACTCTTGAACATAGTTGTTGATCACATCGTATTGCACCGCCGTTAAATTAGGCAGCGTGCTTTCAAACATATTCTGCCGTTCACTGTAAAACCGAAAATAAAAGGAGCGAATCTCTCCTTCTCGCCCTTCGATCCGCAGCGGACGGTAACAAAGCTCCATCCCAGCCTCTGACAAAGCCTTCTCAATTTTTTTCAACGCCCGTTGCGTGTTCGAAGTACTTAAATACAATTTTTTGGACAGTGACGTGATACTGTCGCAACGCTCGTATAATAATTCTTCGATGATTTGAAATTCTGAGCTTCGATTCAAGGTGTCTGCATAGATATTGCCCAAATTTACCTTTGGATCGATCTCTAAGCGGTACAGCCCCTTCACCTTGTTGATCAGATAATAGGAGTGCTGCTCGTTGATCAAATCGATGTCATTCAGCAAAATCGGCAGTGAACAATTCAGTTCACTCAGTAATTCATCACTGGACAGCCCATCCCTGCGGTAATAAAGCTTTTCTACCAATTCCAACCGCCTAGTATCACTTGTTCCTAAAATAGATCTAAAATCCATAATGACCCCCTCCTGATCCAGTTAACTACTGACACCTCAACTAATTCTTTTGATCATTGCACAAAATCACATTTACGGAAAATGATTCTCTATGAAAATAATAAATCGAATAACAATTAAGAACAAGTAAAAAGTAAAAAAACATTTTTCGACAAAAAAAGAGACCTGCACGCAGCAGATCTCTTTTCTACATTAATTACTTAAGTCATCTCCGTTGGTTTCAATCACTTTTTTGTACCAGTCGAAGGATTTCTTCTTGCTGCGTTTCAATGTGCCGTTGCCTTCGTTGTCGCGGTCTACGTAAATGAAGCCATAGCGTTTCTTCATTTCACCGGTTCCAGCCGACACCAAGTCAATACAGCCCCAAGTCGTGTAGCCTAGGAGATCGACACCGTCTAAATCAACCGCGTCTCTCATCGCTTCGATATGCTTCGCTAAATAATCGATGCGGTAATCATCCACTACATACCCGTTCTCGTCAGGAGTATCCACCGCACCTAACCCATTTTCGACGATGAACAATGGTTTTTGGTAACGATCGTACAGGTCATTCATAGTGATACGTAAGCCCAATGGATCAATTTGCCAGCCCCATTCACTTGATTCCAAATAAGGATTCTTCACTGAAGCAAAGATATTTCCGGCTGTTTGCTCCAACAATTCTGGGTCTGTCGTAGCAACACGAGAAGAGTAGTAAGAGAAGGAGATAAAGTCGACTGTGTGTGCCTTCAGCAACTCTGCGTCGCCTTCTTCCATCTTCACATCGATTCCCTTACGTGCCATTTCCTTCAGCGCATAAGCAGGGTATTCACCTCGAGATTGCACATCAATAAAGAAGTAGTTTTGACGTTCTTCTTGACGACCTTCCCAGACATCTTCTGGTTTTGGTGTATAAGGATAGTATGAACCTGCCGCCAGCATACAGCCAACTTGGTTTTCAGGATCGACTTCATGGGCGATCTTCGTTGCGATCGCAGAGGCAACCAACTCATGATGGGCCGCTTGGTATTTCACCTGCTCCACGTTTTCGCCTTCTTCAAAGTATAGACCTGCACCCATGAACGGCGCATGTAAGATCATATTGATTTCGTTGAAGGTCAGCCAATATTTTACCAATCCTTTGTAGCGAGTAAAGATAGCATTACACAAGTTTTCATAGAAACCGACCAATTCACGGCTGCGCCATGCGCCATATTTTTCTACCAGATGCATTGGGCAATCAAAATGCGTGATCGTTACCAGCGGTTCGATACCATATTTTTTACATTCCTTGAAAATGTCTTCATAGAATTTCAAGCCTTCTTCATTCGGCTCTTTTTCGTCGCCTTTCGGGAAGATCCGACTCCATGCTAAAGATAAACGGTAGGTTTTGAAGCCCATTTCAGCAAATAAGGCGATGTCCTCTTTCCAATGGTGGTACATATCGATGGCTTCTTTTGCTGGATAAAAATGTTCGTCATCAAAATCAAACATTTTCGTTTTACCAGCGATCACGCCGAAACGATCTTTCCCAACGGGTGCCAAATCGACGTTTGCCAATCCGCGTCCGCCTTCGTTATAGCCGCCTTCACATTGATTCGCAGCGGTCGCGCCGCCCCATAAAAAGTCTTTTCTAAATCCCATTGCTTCATTCCTGCTTTCTATTTTACTTTTTCTAAATCTAATTCACGTGCCACTTCGTCCTGAACTTCGATGCCTTCTTTTTCTAAACGTTCGATAGTTTCTTTGAAGTTCGGCAAATGATCTTTATGTGCGATGAATAATTCGTCCATGATTCGTTGCGCTGTTTTACCAGAACGCACCATTGGGTTGATGGTAAATGCTTGCAATGCAGTGTTGTAGTCCCCGGTCACTGCTGCTTCGATCGTCAATAATTCCATGGCCTTCATGACTTGCAGCCAGCCGCGTTCTGCTGTAGGCAACTCGCCAAAGGCCACGTTACGCGCTCCTTGTCCGCCGATATACGCGGAAACTTCAACAACACAGTCTGCTGGAAGATCGGGCACTGCGCCATCATTTTTCGTAGAAACGACCAATTGTGTATTTTTATTTGAATAGATAGACGCGATCGATTCACAAGCTGCATCAGAATAATACGCGCCCCCACGTTGACCCAATTGTTCAGGTTTGTAATCCAAGTTTGGATCTTTGTATAATTCGAACAATTCTGTTTCCGTCTTCTTCACTTGTTGGGCACGCGTGCCGATTGTTTTGTATTCTTCCAACGCATGTGCCAATGTTTCTTCTTCTTGGTAATAATAATGGTGGTAGCCGCAAGGGATCATTTGCATTTGTTCCAGGATCTCTCTTGGGAACGGAATGTCATGAATGTTTTTCGGCATCCCAGTTTCATCGCCTTCATACATTTTATTAATGATCTCTTGTGTCACGTTTTTTCCGTGGGTATCGGCTACTTTATGCCAATGGAAGTGGTTCAAGCCAGCAAATTTATAAATCAATTCATCTGGTTGTTTTCCTAGCATTTCAGGTTCGATCATCTGCGCCATCACCGGTACATTACATAAGCCGATGACTTTATCCCATTTTCCATAACGAACGACAGCTTCCGTCACCATACCGCTTGGATTTGCAAAGTTGATCAACCACGCATCAGGACAGAGACGTTTCATATCCTCTACGATATCTAAAATGATTGGGACTGTCCGAAAAGCTTTGAACATGCCGCCAGCACCATTCGTTTCTTGACCAAGCATGCCGTAATACGCTGGAATACGCTCATCTTTGATCCGAGCCTCTAACAAGCCTACACGGAATTGTGTCGTCACAAAATCGGCATCTTTCAAGGCTTCTTCACGGTCCAACGTAATGTGGACTTTCACATCATAAGGAGAAGCATCCCACATCCGTTGCGCCATTGCTCCAACGATCTCAACTTTTTCCCGTCCCGCTTCAATATCGACTAACCAGATCTCGCGCACTGGTAATTCATCATAACGTTTGATAAAACCTTCCATTAATTCCGGTGTATAACTACTTCCGCCACCAATTGTAGCGATCTTTACTCCTGCTGCCATTCAATCGACTCCTTCTGCTTTATTTACATTCTAATTATCTATGATGTAAAATTTGAATTCAATGCGTTTACAATTTGTTCCATCCATATTTACAAATCGATGATTGTAAACGGTTTATTTTGTAAATACCGATGGAATATTTCTCGTTTTTTCTCATTTAATCCACAAATCTATTTACGAATAATTTATAATAAACGTAAACGGATGGAGGTACGCACATGTTACTATCAGAAAAAATGAAGCAAACGGACTTTTCTAATGCTGAGTCCGCCTTAGTCGCCTACATCTTGGACAAAGGTACAGCGATCGAACCCATGACTATCAAAGAAATTGCGGAAGCCAATTATGTCCATCCTTCGACGTTGATCCGCGTAGCCAAAAAATTAGGGTATCAAGGTTGGCTGGAATTACGAACAGAATTCCTTGCAGAACAAACGTATCTGCAAACGTACTTTGACGATGTCGACGCGAATTTTCCTTTCCAATCAAATGAAGGATTGATGACGATCGCTAACAAGATCGCTTCTTTAGAACGCACGACCATTGACGATACACTCAGTCTGCTAAATCACGATGACCTGCAAAAAGCCAAACAGCTTTTGCTTAACGCCAGTCAAATCAAGATTTTCGGCAGCAATGCCAATTTACTGATCTCACAGGATTTCGCTTTAAAAATGCGCCGCATCCAAAGAAACGTCGTTACCAGCCAGACAATGGGCGAGGATGCCTATGAAGCCTTCAACAGCCAACCAGATACTTGCGCGATCTTGATTTCCTACACGGGAGAAAATAATTTTATCTTGCAGATCGCCCGCATTTTGCGGAAACAACAGGTTCCCTTTATCGCGCTGACCAGTATCGGGGAAAATACGCTGGCTTCTCTTAGCCATGCGACGCTGCGCATGACTACTAGAGAACGGCTCTATTCAAAAATCGCCAATTTTACCATCAATTCATCGATTTGTTACTTGTTGGATGTTTTGTATAGCTGTATTTTCGCTGAGGATTATCAAAAAAACCTGAATCATCTGATTGAAATCGGAGAGCTTGCGGATAAACGCAAAACCAGTTCAGCGATTATGGCGGAGTCTCCTGAATCAATGGTTCGCTTTACCGAATCCTTCCGCCCCAATTAATCAACTCCATAAAAAATGGAATGTGAGCAAACACATTCCATTTTTTTCTGTTTAAACTAACACCGTTAATAATTCATCCTCGTTACAAATATCTTTCTTCTGATCAGATTCAATAATATCTAAGTAATCTGCTGAATTCGTCACGATAACTGGGGTCTCGACACTGTAACCAGCTTCTTCGATCGCTTTGATATCGAAGGTTACCAATTTGTCGCCGCGTTTCACTTTTGCTCCTTGTTCAACGAAAGATTCAAAGAATTGACCGTCTAATTGAACCGTGTCTAAACCAATATGAATCAATAATTCTAAGCCATTATCTGATACTAACCCAATTGCGTGTTTTGTCGGGAACATCGTCATTACTGTGCCGTCAAATGGGGCAACGACTTCGCCAACTGTTGGATGGATCACAACGCCTTTACCTAAAACACCTTGTGCAAATGCTTGATCTTTAGCTGTTGACAAAGGCATCATTGTGCCTGTTACAGGAGCAGTGACGATTTCTTTGCGAACTTCCATCGCCTTTTGTCCTTCTTCGACTTCCGCAACGACTGTATCATCTTTCCAGAAGAAGAGTGTCAATGCAAAACCGATCACAGCGGCAATAACAATGGAAATTACTGAGTAGATCGCTCCAGATGTATCGCCTGTTTGCTGATTGATATAACTTGGAATACCAAAGACGCCCAAACCGCCCATTACATACGAACGAACATTCATCGCTGTCATGAAGGCCCCAGATACTGCCCCACCGATCATTGAATAGATAAATGGTTTTTTCTTAGGAAGAGACAGACCGTAAATAGCCGGTTCAGTAACTCCGCAAATCCCTGAAATAACTGCTGGTACGACTAATGCTTTTTCCTTTGGATTCTTCAAACGGAAGTACATTGCAGCAACTGCCGCTGTTTGTGCAAAGCTGGCACCAAACATTCCTGTCAACGCTGTAGAATAGCCCATTGTTCCCAGTTGCAAGATCGCAATCGGAATCAAGCTCCAATGCAGACCGAACATTACTAGTACTTGCCAGAAGAAACCAACGATCAAACCGAACAAGATCGGAGAGAATGCCAATAAGCTGTCGAACCCAGTTGCTAACATATTCGTCAAGATCGTAATGACTGGACCGATTACCAAAAAGCCGATCGGCAACGCGATCAACAATAAGAAAAAGGGTACGAAGAAGTTTTGGATCACTTCTGGAATCACTTTGCGTAATGGTCGTTGCAACTTGCTCGCCATCCAGACGATCAAGATCGATGGGATAACACTGCTTGTATAATCATTCGCTACAAAAGGCAGTCCCATAAAGGTCATATAGACCGGACTTTCAAACATACTGCCAGAAAATAGCGTGTACAGAGGTTGGACATCGCCGCCTCCAGTCAACGTGGACAATTGGATTGCCGGATAACACAGCGCACCACCAATCACCAGACCCACATATTGATTCACGCCGAATTTCTTCGCGGCTGCAACTGCTACTGCGATTGGCAAGAACATGAAGATCGCGTCACCAATGGCATTCAGCACAATATAGGTTCCGCTTTCAGGAGTCAGTACGCTTGCTGCTACTAATAAGGCATTCAGCCCTTTGATCATCCCACCAGCACTTAACGCTCCTAAAAATGGTTGGAAAATTCCGCTGATCACATCAATCAATCGGTCAAAAAGACTACCTGACGCTTCGACTGGTGCGCTGCTTTCGCCGCCAAGTCCTGTCATATCCACGACGTCTTCATAGACTTGTCCAACATGATTGCCGATTACGACTTGATATTGACCAGCACTATGCATGATCGTTACAACACCATCCATATTCTTCAATACATCGTCGTTTGCTTTGCTTTCATCCTTTAATTTAAAACGTAAACGCGTGATACAATGCGTTAAGCTGTTGATATTGTCTTTGCCGCCAACATTTTCGACGATTTTTTCCGCTAATTCACGATATTTTCCCACTTCTATTTCCTCCTAATTTGTAGTCGTCCTGTCTGCCTGTCTGACAGCACCCGGGTATTTCCTGTTAAACAAGCGCAGTGTTTTTTATTGCGTCACTTTTTGCACTAACCGTGCGATGTGGATCGTTAAATACAATTTCTCATCGTTCGTCATTTCGTATTGATACTTTTCTAAAATAAAATCCGCGATCTTCCCTACACATTTGTAGGCATTTTGATATTTTCTCTGAATGATCAAAAGCAGCTCATCGTCTGTCTCATCAGCAACTTGCCGTTGATTCATGATCCGTGAGGCAAAAAAGCGCAGATGCGTCGTAAAACGATAAAAATAGACAGATTCTTCATCCAGTTGAACTTTAAAATAATAGCTTGTGATTTGTATGATTTCCTGCATCATCTCTGTCATTAAAAAGGCATCATCATTATCGTTTTCCGTTTGCGCATTGACTAGATGCAACGCAATGTTTCCTGCTTCATCTTCCCCTAGATCAATACCGAACTTCTTTTTGATTCTCTTGACCGCGTCTACACCTACTGAAAATTCATCAGGAAAGAACCGTTTAACGTCCCACAATAAAAGATTACGGACGCGAACACCTTCTTTGACGCGCTGGATCGCTGCATATAAATGATCCGTTATGGAAATGTAGAGCGAGTCATTCAATGGATTCTTCAATGTGACTTTTGCTTCGTCAATAATGTCATTGGCGATTTCTACATAGGCAATTGGCATATCCTCTAAAAGCTCTTGGAATTTATGGGACAATTCATTGTTGGCAAGATGGTAGGTTTTATCGATCGCGTCCTCCGCTATCTCATCCCCCACTTTTTTCTGAAAGGCTAGACCACGCCCCATTACAACGATTTCGTTATTTTTTTGATTCGTTGTAATTACCACATTGTTATTCAAAATTTTTCGAATCTGCATCCAATGCTCCCCCGTTCTGTGACATTCGCTACTCAAGCTCTTTTCCACGATCTCTTTCACTTAAAATGATAGATATATTTATGATCGCTGTCAAACTCAATTTTGTTTTTTTAAGACCCTCCTTCCTATTTTTGAGCAACAAAAAAACCCAATGAGCGCACGACAAATAACATCGAATACGTCATCAGGTTTAGCTTGTATTTAAACAATCACTATCCATCATTTGGTCTATTTAATTCAAAATTAGCTTAACAAACAAGGAAAACGCTGTCAATAGATTTTACAAAAATAATTTTATTCGCCCTGTATTTTGTGAACGTCTATTAACCTGCCTCCGGTACAAAAAGCTGTAAATCCTCGTTCCTTTATGCGCTTAGAAAGTACCGCTTAAAAGGTTGATCGCCAAAGATAAAAATATCACGACCATCACGATACTGCCCCACAAACTTAACATAATGAAAGGAGACGTATTTTCGTTTCCTTCCTTTTTTATATTTTTAAATGTCCGCACGGTCATCCATAGCTGCCAAATCCCCAGCAATAAAAACACGATCCCAATAATCATACGCGTCACTCCCCTTGTCTTCATTTTACACCTGCAAGCAGGCGTTAGACAAATCCTCGAACAGATTAATTGAATTCTGCTTGGATATCCTTTAGGGTAAAAGAGTACTTAAAAAAGAAAGGATGGCATTTCAATGACCAAGAAAATTGCAGCGATCGTTACAGATTTAGTAGAGGATGTTGAACTATCCTCTCCGAAAGAAGCACTAGAAAAAGACGGCAATGAAGTCACTATTATCAGCTTCGAAGCCAATCAAGAAATTACAGGTAAAAAAGGAACTACCTTCAAAAGCGACAAAGGAATCGATGAAGTAAAACCAGAAGACTTCGATGCGCTATTGATCCCTGGTGGATTCTCTCCCGACCAATTACGCGGCGATTCACGCTTTGTCGCTTTCGTTACCTACTTCTTAGACAAAGAAGAACCACTCTTTGCGATTTGTCACGGCCCACAATTATTTATCCAAACAGGTTTGACAAAAGGTCGTACAATGACTGCCTATACAACGGTTCGCCCAGATGTCGGTTACGCTGGCGCTATCGTTAAAGATGAGGCTGTAGTGGTTGATAACAAACTCGTTACGAGCCGCACACCCGATGATCTTCCAGACTTCAACAAAAAAATCATTGAAGTACTACACGCATAATCGGTAAAGGACTAGACTATTTCTAGTCCTTTTTTTGATCCCTTCAATAAAAATAGATCGCGTTGAGACGCTCCTAAAATGAACGATAGCCCGCTCAATCATGAGCGGGCTATCTAACTAATCAATATTCATTATTCTAAAGTTGAGGGTGTTGACTATTACTAAAAATTAACTATTTCTCGTTTAAACGATGTATTCCCAAATCCTTCTAATACATCCTTGTAACCCTATAGTTACGCCAGTTTGATTAAATTTCATCAAAATGAGTTAAAGTGTCGCATATAAATATCTTTCGTATAAAACAACTATAGCACAACTACAATCAAAACGAAAATAGCTAAATAAAACATTATATAATTTTTAAATCATTTTCCCGTTTATTTTAAGCAAGAAAAACCGCTTGTTTTCTTTTTCAAAACATTTAAAAAGCTGAAAAAATAACATCGTTTGCACCAAAATAATTTAACCCATATAAAAATAATACAAGCCCATTAATAATGAAGGAAAGGACGATGATCCCATAACGGATCGTCAGGTAAGAATACCCTTCTGGGCGATACCCGGTATGCCTTTTTCCATGGTAACCGATCATAAGAATCAGTAATAAAACCGTCAGCACAGTCTGAAAAACCAACCCTGCTAAGTATAACAAAGGTCCACCATGATTCAGTTGGATAAAATACCCTCCCATTGTTAGTATATCAATCAAAATTGCGACTAGCGGCATGAACACGCCTCCCTTCAAATACTCACCTCGAGTATACCTCGATTCTTCAAAAAATCATTAAAAAAAGCTCTCGAAAATCCGAGAGCTTACAGTCTATTGCTTTTATCCGACAATTGCCCCATTAGGCATCTCTTCAGGAGCTTCAACTACCTTCAATGTACCATCTGGCGCTTCCGCTGAAAGAATCATTCCCTGACTGATCTCCCCACGCATTTTACGTGGCTTAAGATTCGCTACAATGATCAGCTTTTTCCCAACTAGAGATTCTGGGTCAGCATAATATTCCGCAATTCCAGATAAGATTTGACGGTCTTGATTGTCCCCTGCATCCAAGCGGAATTGCAGCAATTTGTCTGCACCTTCGACTTTTTTGCATGCCATGACTTCCGCCACTTTTAATTCGACCTTGTCGAAAACATCAAACTTGATGTCTTTATCTTTCACAGAGACCAATTCCGTTTCTTCTGGGTCCCATTTGATTTTTTCTTCCTCTGGCTGACTGCCTTCAGACATTTTTTCTTTGATATAGGCTGTTTCTTCCTCCATATCTAGACGTGGGAAGATTGGTTTGCCTTTCGGCGTTACTTTTGTCTCTTCTGGGAATTCGCCAAAATGAATTGTTTCTAGGTTCATCTGTTCCGAGTTTAATCCTAGCTGTTCAAAAATTCGTTTAGGCGTTTGTGTCATGATTGGCTGCAACAGAATAGCTACGATGCGCAGACTTTCTGCTAAATGAACCATCACGCTGTCTAATTCCGCTTTGCGCTCTTCGTCTTTTGCTAAGACCCATGGCTCTGTTTCATCAATGTACTTGTTCGCACGGGAAACCAGCGTCCACACTTCTGCTAGGGCATTGTTAAATTCCATTTTGTCCATTGATTCACGGTAGCGGCTAACAACATTGGCTGCAGTCGTGGATAATTCGCTGTCAAAATCTGTCACCAATGATTTATAGGCAGGAACCATCCCATCACAATATTTATTGATCATTGCTACTGTACGATTCAACAAGTTTCCTAAGTCATTCGCCAAGTCATAATTCACTCGAGCAACAAAATCCTCTGGTGTAAATACACCATCTGAACCAAACGGGATTGCTCTTAATAGGTAGTAACGAACGGCATCCAATCCATAACGCTCTACCAACATTTCTGGATATACGACATTTCCTTTTGATTTCGACATTTTGCCGTCTTTCATCATCAACCAGCCGTGACCATAGATTTTTTTCGGCAATGGCAATTCAAGCGCCATCAACATGATTGGCCAATAGATCGTATGGAAACGAACGATTTCTTTTCCGACCATTTGCACATCTGCCGGCCAATATTTTTGGAACAAGCTGTCATCATCAGAGCCGTATCCTAAAGCAGTGATATAGTTTGATAATGCATCGATCCATACATACACCACGTGTTCAGGATTCGCATTGACAGGGATTCCCCATTTAAAGGTCGTCCGTGAAACAGCTAAATCTTCCAAGCCCGGTTTGATGAAATTATTGATCATTTCATTCTTACGCGATTCAGGCTGAATAAATTCAGGATGCTCTTCGTAATAGTCTAATAAACGATCCGCATACTTACTCATACGGAAGAAATAAGACTCTTCACGTACCAATTCTACTTCATGACCACTTGGTGCTTTCCCACCGATCACATTGCCTTCTTCATCACGGTATACTTCTTCCAGTTGTGTTTCTGTGAAATATTCTTCATCCGAAACAGAATACCAGCCTTCATACTCCCCAAGATAAATATCGCCTTGCTCCAACAACTGGTCAAAAATCTTTTTGACCGCTGCTTGATGGTACCCATCCGTCGTACGGATGAATTTATCATAGCTGATATCGAGCGTCTTCCATAATTTTTTGATGTCCGTCGCCATCTTGTCTACATATTCCTGTGGTTCTACGCCAAGTTCATCGGCTTTCTTTTCAATTTTTTGTCCGTGTTCATCGACCCCAGTCAAATAAAACACATCAAAACCCATCATGCGTTTGTAGCGTGCAATCGCATCACAGGCAATCGTTGTATAAGAATTCCCAATGTGCAGTTTGCCACTTGGATAATAAATCGGCGTTGTAATATAAAATGTTTCTTTCTCTGCCATGAGGCTCCTCCTTTAAAAATAGATTCTCTCGTAGTATACCATAAAAGGGCTTTGCTTTTAAGAAAATGAAAGAACCTGCTCTATTTATTGGAAACTGATTTAATAACCTAAAATAAATCAAAAAACAGCAAGTCTACCTCGACTCGCTGCCTTCCTTATTTTCGTAAAATTTTTTCCATCTTCTTGCCCTTGGCTAATTCATCGACCAGCTTATCCAAGTAGCGAATTTTTTGCATCAAGGGATCGTCAATTTCTTCTACGCGATAACCGCAGATCATGCCTGTTATCAAGGCTGTATTTTTATTTAATCGGGGAACTTCCGCAAAAAAGGTCTCCATATCAACGCCTGTATCCAATTGCTGCTGCAGCCCGTTTTCATCATAGCCTGTCAACCAATAAATCACTTGGTCGAGCTCTTCTTTCGTACGTCCTTTTTTCTCAACTTTCTGAAGGTACAATGGATAGATGGACGCAAAGCTCATTTTAAAAATCTTACTCATATACTGACCCCTTCTTTATAAAAAATGCAACACTATAAGAAAAATACAAAAAGAAATAATCAACCCAGTACCCGCAACGATTCCTTGTTTGAGCTGTTGATCTAGATCAACCTCTTTTCCTTTTAATCGATCTATTTTAAATTGGAAAGCAAACATTGTAATAAAATTTGCTGCGGCCGCCATCACTATATAATGGGTCAGTTCGCGATGGGAAATATCTTCTGGTAAAAAAATCACGACTAATAAGAGTAACGCGGTCAGTATAGGCCCTACAAAATACAAAACGGACAATTTTGCGATCGTTTCTTTGCGTTTGATCTCTTTCACCACATCTGAATCTTCCACCAATAGGTCGTCCAAAGATAGTTTAAAAATTGTTGATAAACGCAACACGCTTTCAATATCGGGGATTGTCTTCCCTGTTTCCCAATTTGAGATCGTTCGTTTTGATACAAAAATTCTATCGGCTAATTGTTCCTGTGTCCATTCCGCTGCCTGCCGTTCGCTTTTGATTCGTTGACTGATTTCCATTCCCTCATCGCTCACCTTCAATAATTGAATTTCATGAATCAAAATTACTTCAATTGTGCCAAAAAGTCGATAGAAAGTTCTTTCTACCCTTGATAGAACAGCCTTTCTATGACCGTGTCACGCCGTCTTGTCTTGCGGCTTCTGCGACCTTTAAGGTGATCAAATCGACGACATTTTCATCGAAAGCCGATGGAATGATATAGTCAGAGGTTAATTCCGAGTAAGGGATCGAATCCGCGATCGCATGGGCACAGGCAAGCTTCATGCGGGGGGTGATCCGTTTTGCTTCTGCTGTGAATGCCCCACGAAACAATCCTGGAAAAGCGAGCACATTGTTGATTTGGTTTGGAAAATCGGAACGACCGGTTCCTACTACAGAAGCTCCGCCAGCGATCGCCTCTGCGTAGGTGATTTCTGGTTCAGGATTCGCCATAGAGAAAACGATGTTCCCCTCATTCATAGAGGCTACCATTTCTTTCGTCACTAGATTTGGTGCAGATACACCGATAAAAACGTCTGCTCCAACAAATGCTTCTGCCATCGTGCCCGTAAAATCCTTAGGCGTGATCAAATGTAAAATTTCCTTTTCAACGAAGGTCGCATTGGGCATCTGCTCATTCAATGCGCCATCTTTATTGAAGGCAATGATGTTTTTCACGCCTAGATCGACAAGCATATGAATAATCGCACTACCTGCTGCACCAGTTCCTGAGATCACAACGTTTAGATCCTGTGGTTCCTTTTTCACCAGCTTCAACGCATTGATCAATGCCGCAGTCACGACAACTGCGGTCCCGTGTTGATCGTCATGAAAGACAGGAATATCCAGCGCTTCGATCAACGCCCGCTCGATTTCTACACAGCGGGGAGCGCTGATGTCTTCCAAGTTGATTCCTCCAAAGGTCGGCGCGATGGCTTTGACGATTTGGATAATTTCTTGTGGGTCTTTTGTATCTAAACAGATTGGCACTGCATCAATACCGGCAAACTCCTTAAAAAGCAATGCTTTTCCTTCCATCACCGGCAATGCGGCTTCTGGTCCGATGTCTCCCAGCCCCAAGACAGCCGTCCCATCGGTAACCACGGCGACACTGTTGCCTTTCCAAGTGTAATCATAGGCCTTGTTTTTATCCTCTGCGATTTTCCGACAGGGCTCTGCCACGCCTGGTGTATAGGCTAAGGACAGGTCTGTTTTGTTTCGTACTTTGGCTTTACTTGTCACTTCGATTTTTCCGTGCCATTTTCTATGCGCAGTCAACGCTTCTTCATAAATAGTCATCAATCGTATCTCCAATCATTTTTTCTGGTCGTACCCAAGACTCATATTCTTCCTCCGTCACATAGCCTAAAGATAACGCGGCTTCCTTCAATGTGGTTCCTTCGTTAAATGCTTTCTTCGCGATTTCAGCCCCTTTGTCGTAGCCGATATGTGTGTTCAATGCCGTCACCAACATCAACGACTTCTCCAAAAGCTCCGCCATCCGTTCTTCGTTTACGACCAATCCCTTCAGACAGTTTTCAGTGAAGGAATGGAGAGCGTCTGCTAACAATCGGACGCTCTGCAATAGATCAAACGCGATCAAAGGCAAATAAACATTCAGTTCAAAATTTCCTTGTGATGCTGCCACACCGATCGCCGTATCATTGCCCATGACCTGTACCGCGACCATTGCCAAAGCTTCACATTGTGTCGGATTGATTTTCCCTGGCATGATTGAGCTTCCCGGTTCATTGGCAGGCAAGGTGATCTCGCCTAAGCCGCTGCGAGGTCCGCTTGCCAGCCAGCGGATATCGTTCGCCATCTTTATGCTGTTTGCTGCTAAGGCCTTTAGCGCGCCGCTGACAAATACAACGGCATCACGATTGGCTAACGCATGAAATTTATTTTTTTCACTGGTAAAATGTATCCCTGTTTCTTCACCTATCGCTTCGATAAAGGCTTCTTCATACGCTTTTGACGCGTTCAGCCCAGTACCTACTGCCGTTCCTCCGATTGCCAACTGACGTAATTCCGCTAAGCTGTGGATCAGCATATTTTCGTTGTGCTCCAATGCAGAACGCCATCCGCTGATTTCTTGCGCAAAAGTAACCGGCGTCGCGTCTTGTAGATGGGTCCGCCCAATTTTGATCACATGCTGATTGTTCTCTTCTAGCTCTTCTAATACACCGATCATCTCATGGATCGCTGGTAATAGCGTTCGTTCAATCGTGAATGTTCCGGCTATATGAAGCGCTGTCGGAAAAACATCATTGGAGCTCTGTGACATATTGACATCATCGTTTGGATGCACTGCTAAGTCATTCTGAGTCGCTAGATGTGCAATAACTTCATTCGCATTCATGTTGCTCTGCGTGCCGCTGCCTGTTTGCCAGACCACTAGCGGAAATTCCTCCCAGTGCTCACCCTTCAATAGCAAATCCGCTGCTTTTTGAATAGCCATCGCCTTCTCAGCTTCTAGTTTTCCCGTCCGCTGGTTAGCGATCGCAGCCATTTTTTTTACTAACACGAGCGCATGCAATAATTCTTGCGGCATTTTTTCTCCGCCAATTTTGAAATTCTGCCTGCTGCGTTCGGTTTGTGCTCCCCACCACGCTTCTTTTGGCACCTCGATCGGGCCCATTGAATCCTGTTCAATCCGTGTTTCCATGTATTCGACTCCTTCTTCAAATTAATGTATTCATTTTTCCTTCAGAAAAATGAGTTTGAGTTTCATCCGCATGTCATTCCTCTAAACGCGTTTGAGCTTATCTTGATTTATTTTGGCTTTTTTCTAGTTCAGCCAGTATCCTGCGAAAAGTGGAACTGAAATCCTTCTTCAAATTAATGTATTCATTTTTCCTTCAGAAAAATGAGTTTGAGTTTCATCCGTATGTCATTCCTCTAAACGCGTTTGAGCTTATCTTGATTTATTTTTGACTTTTTTCTATTTCATCCAGTATCCTGCGAAAAGTGGAACTGAAATCTTTTTTCCTTCTATTTTGTTCAATTATCGCTCATTTCTACCAAAATGGATACAAAAAAAGTACAAAAGCCGTTAAACTTTTGTACTTCGTTCGTTATTTATCTCTTGTATCAAACAAGATCGTGACCGGCCCATCGTTGATCAGCGCGACATCCATGTCACCGCCGAATTCTCCCGTCTCTACCGTTAGCCCCGCTTGACGCAAGCCTTCATTAAAATAGTTATATAAGGGGATCGCGGTTTCTGGACGAGCGGCTTTTACAAAACTCGGACGATTGCCTTTTTTGGTATCCCCATAGAGTGTAAATTGCGAAACGCTCAAAACACTGCCGCCAACATCCTGCAAGGACTGGTTCATTTTTCCTTCTTCATCTTCAAATACGCGCAACAGCGGAATCTTCCGAATCAAATAATCCGCATCTGCTTGTGTATCTTCTTCATGAATTCCTAAAAGGATCATGAAGCCATGGTCGATCTTTCCGATAACCGTCTCATTGATCGTTACACTGGCTTGGCTTACACGTTGAATAACAGCTCGCATAGTGCCCTCCTATTTCTTCTATCCCTTCGTCCGTTTCACACTATAAACATCCGGGACAGTCTTGATTTTATCAACAATCGAGTACAAATGATTCAAGTTTTGAATTTTAAACGTCAAGTTGATGAGCGCCAAACGATCTTTCGTTGGCTTCGCTTCAACACTCACTAATTTCTTAGTCATGCCGCTCACGATATTCAAGACATCATTCAGCAACCCGTCACGATTGAAGCCGTAAATCTCTAGGTCTGCATTGTAATCTTGAACAGAATTGGAGGTGTCTTCCCATTCTACTTCGATCAATCGTTGCTGGATATCTTTTTGTTTCGTAATATTTGGGCAATCGGCGCGGTGGATCGAGATTCCCCGACCTTTTGTAATGTACCCGACGATGTTATCCCCAGGAACAGGGTTGCAGCAATGGCTGATCCGAATCAAGAGGTTCTCGATGCCTTGAATGACGATGCCGCCTTCATGACGAACTTTGATTTTTTCTGGTTCTTTTGGACTGCTGACCATCTCATCTACAGCATCTCGCTGTTTTTGCTTCATTTGTTCTCGGCGTTCTTTTTCTGTCAAACGATTGGCGAAGGTCAATGCACTTATTTCACCAAATCCAATGGCCGCATATAAGTCTTCTTCACTGTGGAAATTAAATTTGTCCAACACGTCTGAAAGTTTGTCCTTCGTCAGCATTTCTTTCGGAACAAACCCTAAGTCATTGATACATTTAATTACAGCATCATGGCCTTTTGACACATTTTCTTCCCGATCCTGTGTCTTGAAGAACCGTTTGATTTTATTTTTTGCTTTGCTGGTTTTGACTAGATTCAACCAGTCGCGGCTTGGTCCAAAGGAATTGGCTGAGGTCATGATCTCAATGATATCGCCATTTTTCAGTTTATAATCTAGCTGGACCATCTTGCCATTGACCTTGGCACCTGTGGTTTTATTTCCGACATCTGTATGGATACTATAAGCAAAATCCAACGGACCAGAACCTTTTGGCAGTTCAGTTACGTCGCCTTTTGGTGTAAAGACGTACACCTTATCACTGAAAATATCGCCCTTGACGCTCTCCATAAATTCTGAGGCATCATAGCTTTCATCTTGCAATTCGATAATTTCACGGAACCAGTCCAGTTGTTTGTTGTCCTGTGTTGTTTCTGTCTTATCCGTTTTTCCCTCTTTATATGCCCAGTGAGCCGCAACCCCGAACTCAGCGATCTGATGCATCTCATGGGTCCGAATTTGTACCTCCACTGGGTTGCCGCTTGGTCCAATGATCGTCGTATGCAACGACTGATACATATTGGCCTTTGGCATGGCGATGTAGTCTTTAAAGCGTCCTGGCATCGGCTTCCATTTGGTATGGATCGCCCCTAGGACTGCGTAACAGTCTTTGATCGAATCCACGATGACGCGAATCGCCAACAGGTCGTAAATTTCATCAAATTGTTTCTTTTGATCCCGCATTTTACGATAGATGGAATAAATATGCTTCGGACGACCGTAAATATCGCCTTCGATCCCTAATTCTTTTGTCGCTTCTTTGATTTCATTTACAGCTTCGTCCACAAAGCCTTCACGTTCGTCACGCTTACTGCGCATCAAGTGAACGATCCGATAATATTGCTTTGGATTCAAATAGCGCAAGGCTGTATCTTCTAGTTCCCACTTGATCCGGCTCATCCCTAAACGATCCGCTAACGGTGCATAGATTTCTAGCGTTTCACGAGCGATGCGGCGTTGCTTGTCATCACGTAAATATTTTAGTGTGCGCATATTGTGCAGACGGTCGGCTAATTTGACCATGATGACCCGTAGATCTTGTGCCATCGCTAAAAGCATCTTACGGTGATTTTCTGCTAATTGTTCTTCATGAGATTTGTATTTGATCTTCCCTAATTTGGTAACGCCATCCACTAACGAGGCCACGTCTTCCCCAAACTCAACCTTCAAATCTTCCAATGTTACGGGTGTGTCTTCTACAACATCGTGCAAAAAGCCTGTCGCAACAGTATGCGGGTCCATATGTAAGTCAGCCAAAATACCTGCGACTTGGATCGGATGGATGATATAGGGTTCTCCTGATTTGCGAACCTGGGGCTTATGGGCTTCATAAGCAAAGTCGTATGCCTTTTGTACAAACGCCACGTGCTCTTTTCCCATGTAGGTACTGACCATCCTGATGACGTCAGGACCAGTCAATTCAACTTCTTTTGCCATGTGACGTTCCCCCTTATTCTTAGTGACTGGAATACAAAAAAACATTCGGAATGAAAACGAACTTCTCAATCAGCAAGAACATTTTCTGTAATTTTCTTTCTACTTTATGAACCCGAACGCTTTTATTCCACTCTCTTTTTGAAAATGATTGCTCTTATTATACAAACTCTCGTAAGCTTTTTCAATCAAATCAGTGTTGCAGCTCATAATAGAAACTTGCCGCACTTAAAAGATAAAAAGGCGCCGTTTCTGTCCGTAATATTCTTGGCCCTAAACCGCATAGTTTCGCTCCTGCCGCTTGAAACGCGTCAATTTCCTTCGGCGTCAACCCGCCCTCTGGACCAAAAACGACCAATAGTTTTTGTCCTGCGCTCAAGCTTTGAAACGTTTGGAGGACTTGCGCCTGCTCGCCTTGCTTCGCGGATTCTTCATAGGCGATCAGCACGGCATCGTATTCAGAAAAACGATTGGTCAACTCTTTTTCAGAAGTAAAGTGAACAGTGGGCAACGCTTGGCGTTGGGACTGCTCCGCTGCTTCTTGCGCGATTTTGTTTAATCGCTGCTGCTTCTTTTGCTGCTTTTTCGCATCCCATTTCGCCACAGAGCTTTCTCCTGGAAAGGCAATGAAGGCATGCGCACCAAGTTCTGTCCCCTTCTGAACGATCAGTTCCAGTTTCTCGCCTTTAGGAAATCCGCTGGCAATCGTGATCTGGATCGGCAGCTCACGCTCTAGCCGTTCTTTTTCAACCTCTTCCAGCATCACTTTCTCACTATCCATAGCAATGATTTTGGCTTTGATCGCTGTTTGGTCGTTGAAGACAAGAAAGACTTGGTCATCGACAGTCATCCGCATCACACGAGACATATGATGGTGCGGCTCTCCCGTAACTGTCACAGCAGGTTGATACGCTTGATCGATAAAATAACGCTGCATCTTATTCTTCCTCTGGTTTCTTCAGGATAATAGCGAACCAGTCTTTTTGTTGGAAGATTCGATCAACTTCAAAGCCTTGTGCGTACATTTCCTCTAATACCATATCTTTTTTATCTTCGATGATCCCAGAGACGATAAAGGTGCCCTCTGGTTTCAATAAGCGCCACGCATCTTCGATCATTAGGACGATGATGTCTGCTAAAATATTTGCCACGATAACATCGGCTTCTTGCTCTACACCCACCAATAAATTATTCGCAGACACGTGGATATTTTCTGTATGGGCATTGAGGTCTACGTTTTCCTGTGCTGAACGCACCGCAACTTCATCTAAATCATAGGCATAGATTTCTTGTGCGCCATAAAGGGAACTCGCGATACTCAATACGCCCGAACCTGTACCAACATCCAAGACCGTTTCCCCACCGCGCAGCACTGTTTCCAACGCCTGCAGCGTCAGATTCGTTGTCGGATGCGTCCCTGTTCCAAACGCCATGCCGGGATCTAAGGTGATGATTTTTTCATCTTCGTGTTGCGCTTCGTAATTCTCCCAGCTTGGAACGATCGTCAAATAACGAGTCACGCGAACTGGATGGTAATATTTCTTCCAAGCCGTCGCCCAGTCACTCTCTTCCACTTCACTGACTTCTAGGAGATTTTTTCCGATGTTCAAGCCGAATTCAGGGAGTTTTTCAATCTTTGTTTTAATGAAGGGCAAAATCTCTGGTAAAAAGATCGTTTCTGGAAAATACGCCATCACGACGGCCCCTTCGGTCAAGCTTGAAAAAGTCTCTTTATCCAGCAATTCCCCGTACTGATCTTCTTGATAATTCTCAAAATCCAAGGCATCTTCAATCGCTACACCTGATGCCCCTGCCTCCATCAAAATATTCGAAACAGCTTCTACTGCTTCGCTTTCTGTCGTTACCTTTACTTCATTCCATTTCATTTTTTTCGCCCCTTAATAACTTGGATATGGCAGATAGCTGCTGTCGGTTGGTTTGATCGTCGCCTTGAATACCGCATCGTCCCAGTTCATTTCAAAAACCGCGTCCTCACTATCATCCGCTAAAAAGTCCAGCAAATCGCTCTGGCCTTCCTCAATCACGTCCTTCAAATAGTCTACGACAGCGGTCAGTTCATTTTTCTTCATGCCTTTTTTGCCTTCGTAAGGAATCACTGCCAAATAATTCTCTGTATCGTAGTCAGATTTAGTCGGATCGACTAATACGATCGCGTCTTCAAACTCAATGATTTCCTCCTCTGAAGCCACGCCATCTACATCATCGATCTCAATCTGTTCTTTATTCTCTCCGTAAATGCGAAAAGCGATCTCAAAACTGTGGTTTCGCGTATCCCAATCCAGTGCTAGTTCATAGTCAGGAATTTTTTTGTTCAAGTATTTGTCTAAATAAGTAATCATGGTCTCTTTTGCCATTTTTAGTTCCTCCATCCATTGTTTTCTTCTAGTAATGCTTTGCGTTGATTGGTTATGTAAGGATTTCCAGAAACAACAAAGCGCAGAGGTTTCTCCGTCCAGATCCCTTTATTGGGTATACCAATGCGTGGAAGGGCCTCGATTTTTTTAGGAATTCGTCGTTTTTCAGGAACCAAATGCAGGCTACTTGTAAAAATAGAGTCGCCATATAATTCACGAGTGACTCCTAGTGCCTCCACTAATTTCCCTGGACCGTCGGAGAGCATCGCTCCCGCTCTGCCATGACGATTGCGGATCATTTGCGCCACGCCAGCAACCGGTTCAAGCCCTCGGATCATTACACCTTGAGGCGTTCCTTCAGGCTGAGTGATCATATTCAAGATCAAATGCGTGTGCATCGTGTATAAATAAATCGTTCCCGGCTTTTCATACATGGCACGTACACGAGGAGTCGCACGCATCCCGTAACTATGCGCCGCTTCATCCTCTGGCCCTAAGTAGGCTTCACAATCAACGATGTAACCACCTAATGTCCCAGAAGGCGTTTCATGCTCTAAATACATTCCCAATAAATGGCGCGCCACATTTTCCGTCGTTTCTGTATTAAAATAATCAATTAACTGCTCCATTTTTCTCACCTTCTACATGATACACAATAATCCTGCCGCATGCTACGCTCAACGACCAAAACTCAGCAAACACAAAGGAATCTTTCCAGTCGAACAATAGAACTCCCTCCCCTTCTCTAACATATCCAAACAAAGCACCCTCACCAAAAAAATGCTATAATGAGAACATACATTTGCCAGTCCAACTTTTCGCAGTTTACTAAATCCAACGTGAACACACTTTGTTAAATGTAACCATCAGGAGAACTGTTTCGTTGGATGGTAGGCGTACGAAAATAAAAACTATTTTTCTCGCTTTTTAGAAAAATAGCTACCTTGCTCTGAGATAGCTGCCAGTTCTGCTTTTCGCAGTTTGTTAAAACTCGTAATTAATCTGCTTTTTACTCGTAACCATCGCAAATGAAATAGTATTATTCATTCTTTCAAGGAGGTTTCTCATGCAACAGCCGTTAGCTTATCGTATGCGCCCACGCAACTTAGACGAAGTTGTCGGGCAGCAGCATCTAGTTGGTCCCGGAAAAATTATTCGGCGCATGGTTGATGCGCGAATGCTTTCTTCGATGATTTTATATGGACCGCCAGGCACAGGAAAAACCAGTATCGCAAGCGCCATTGCTGGCTCAACAAATTATGCGTTTCGAATGTTGAATGCGGCTACGGACGCAAAAAAAGATTTACAGATCGTCGCCGAAGAAGCAAAAATGAGCGGGACAGTTATTTTATTGTTAGATGAAGTGCATCGCTTAGATAAAACCAAACAGGATTTTCTACTGCCTCATTTAGAAAGCGGCCGCATCATCATGATTGGGGCTACCACCGAAAATCCCTATATCACAATCAATCCCGCGATTCGAAGTCGAACGCAGATTTTTGAGGTAAAGCCGTTAGATGAGTACGATATTATCTCCGCAGTCAAGACAGCTTTAAAAGACAAGGAGCGCGGACTTGGAGAGTATCCTGTGGAACTAGATGAGGATGCATTGACTCATTTGGCTCGCGCAACAAATGGCGATTTAAGAAGCGCACTGAATGGATTAGAATTAGCGACAAAATCCACACCTAAAGATACTGAAGAAAAAATTCATTTGACGCTTTCGATCATCGAAGAATGTGTTCAACGGAAAGCCTTGACTCATGATAAGGATGGCGATGCCCATTATGATGTGATCTCTGCTTTTCAAAAGTCTATTCGCGGCAGTGATGTGAATGCCGCATTGCACTATTTGGGCCGATTAGTCGAAGCGGGGGATCTGCCGATTATTTGTCGTCGGTTGATGGTCATCGGTTATGAAGACATTGGCTTGGCAAATCCTGCCGCAGCCGCTCGAACCGTCCAGGCAGTCCAAGCAGCAGAAAAATTAGGCTTTCCCGAAGCACGGATTCCTTTGGCGGATGCAGTCGTAGATCTTTGCCTGTCTCCTAAATCGAATTCTGCCTATGCCGCATTGGACGCGGCGATCACAGATATCCGAATGGGGAATGCCGGAGAAGTACCTGACCATTTACGAGACAGTCACTACAAAGGGGCAAAGGAGCTGAACCGCGGCGTCGGCTACCAATACCCGCATAGTTTTGAGAATGCCTGGGTTGATCAGCAATATTTGCCAGACAAAATCAAGAATGCCCATTACTATGAACCTAAATCTACCGGTAAGTATGAGCAGGCTCTCGGACAGCAATACCAACGAATCGAAGAATGGAAAAAGAAGAAATAAATTCTTCTATTATAAAGAGGCAAAACAGGCATCAAGTCCAAAAGGAACTTGACGCCTGTTTTTTAAATCGTGTGCTTATCAGCAGAGGCTGTTGTTTTATTCGTTAGGAAGAGACTCGGCAGGAAGATCAATGCTAAGACAACGACTGAGACGAGAAAGCCCGCATGGTAGGCGGCCAGCTCATGGGCAACCGTGGGCTGGGCTCCTTGCAATACCGTGGCCACTACTGTAGCGATCATCGCAGAACCAACACTTGATCCTAGATTTTCAATAATATTGATACCTACACCTGCATCGGGCAATTCTTCATCCGCTAAGCCTGTATACGCATCGCTGGTCAACGGTAAATTGATGCCGCCAAAGCTTGTTCCTCGGATGAACAGGATCAGCGCGATCCAAATCATATTCGTTTGATCGGTGACAAACAGCAGTGGGATCGTCCCAACTAAAGAAATGACCAAGCTGACGATCACGACATATTTTGCACCAAGCTGATCGATCATTTTCCCGATCAATGGACGCGTGACTAACATCCCCACTCCTTGGGGAATTAGGGCAATCGCAGCCTCCATCGCGGAAAAATGACGGAAATTTTGGAAGAATAGTGGCAAAATAAGCATGGGACCCATAATAGCGATGTTGGCGAAAAACAGACCGACACTTGATGCTTTGAAGCTGCGATGAGAAAAGATCGTCAACGGCAACACCGTCT
Source organism: Enterococcus sp. AZ048 (assembly GCF_051715125.1). Taxonomy (NCBI): domain Bacteria; kingdom Bacillati; phylum Bacillota; class Bacilli; order Lactobacillales; family Enterococcaceae; genus Enterococcus; species Enterococcus sp. AZ048. The sequence goes on from NZ_JBIOTD010000001.1 coordinate 2,446,420, forward strand.
TGTGCCCTTTATACCGATCGTAGAAGATATAGGCGATCAGAAGCAGTACGCCGATACCTGTCCAAGTCAAGGATTCGCTATTATTGAACGTTGCATGATCCGCAGCTTTTGTAATACCGTAAATCAACGCGGCGCTCATCGCTGATAAATCAAGAATACCGAAAATATCCAATTTACTTTCTCGGTTAAATGGTTCAAAAGCGGGCAATGTTCGCATCATTAAAGGTGCCGCGATAAGAACGATGAAAACATTGATAAAGAAGATCCAGCGCCATGATGCCGCTTGAACGATGAACCCGCCTAATACAGGACCAAGGATCGGTCCAAAGATCATTGGCGTACTGACGATCGCCATGACGCGTCCTATATTTTCGGGACCTGCCGTTTTAACTAACAAGGTTGACATCAAGGGCGTAATAATCCCTGCCGTAAACCCCTGAAGCAGACGAAAAACGATGAAGCTCGTAACACTCCAGCTAATACCTGCTAAAACAGAGGTGAAACCGAAAAGGATGACGGCAGCAATGAAAATCTTCTTTCCGTCAAAACGATTCATCAGCCAACCTGCGATAGGCACGGCTATGGCTAACGCCAAGACATAGCCCGTGATCGCCCATTGGATCGTTGCTAAGTTCGTGTGAAAATTTCTGGTCAATTGATCAATGGCGATATTCACCATCGTTGAGTCCAGCATTGGGGCAATAGCGCCTAAAGCAATCGCCCAGGCAGCAGATAATACTTCTTTTGGTAATTTATTTGAATGTGATTGAGTCATAGAAAACACCTTTCTTATTGTTATGGATTTGATTGAAATGTCTATTCTTCCCCTTGTCGAATAGTGGTCTTTTTTGTTTCCTAGGAAACTATATAACCTCTTTGTTTCCTTGTCAACAAAATTAAATCAAAAAAAGAAGCAGTCGCGAATGACTGCTTCAAATTAGTGAGTTGTGATCCCTTGTTTCTTGATTTCTGAATCCAAATGTTGGTTATACCGTGCGAGAAATGTTAAGAAGGCATCGTATTGATCGTCAGTAATTGGTTCAAAAACAACCTCGTCGCGATCTTCAAATTCTTGGTGAAGCTGCTCATGAATATCAAAGACCTTTTGCCCTTCTTCAGTCAGCTTAAAATAAATTTCCTTCTTATTATCGGCCTTTTGGTAACTTTCGATATACTTCTTTTGCAGCATTTTTTTCGTCAGCTTACTGATGGCTCCACGAGTCATATACATAGATTCCGCCATTTTTGTAACGTTTGGGTCTTCATGTTTACCAATAAATTCGATGCAATGTACTTCGGAAACAGCATATCCTGCCAAAGCTTTTTCCATTTTTACCTTATCTAACCAGGCCCGCTTGTTAAACACTTCGCTGAAGCCTTCCAGAACCTCTACTCTTTTGTTCATACTCGATCCCCCTAGTCATTGCGCTGGACTTTTTATTGACCATTCGTAAATGCAAGACTATTTTAAGGTGTTTTTGTTTCTTTTTCAACAAAATCATTTTGGATTCCGTTCGATCCGTCTTCTTTTCATTTATAAAAGTCAAACATATCGTGTTGCTTTGTCTGCTTTCAACAATTAAAAAATCAAATAAAAATGTAAAAATATAAATTAAATAAATAAGTAATTTTTTTTGACATACCGCCTTCTTTTTCATACTATATAGGTATAGAAGATGTGAGTGTCTCGAACCTTTTCAGATGTGTTCTAAAAGACCACTTCGTTGCGTCTCTATAATGACTATGCTATGATTGAGATGGAAGTTCTGTGATGTGCGCGTTGCCCATTTCAGTGTTGACCGAACATTTTTATTGATATCTTGGGATCCGTCTTGTGTCAAAGTTGGTAACATGCCTTTTCATTTGGTAGTTCGATGCTTAGACCATGGAACCCACCTGCTAGATTTTGCGGGATCAATACTATCGGGCGAATAACGGCATCGACGGAATTTTCCATTTTTTTATGGAATGAAAGCAATTTGCGAACTGCAAATTGCTTTTTATTGTATTGGAGGAAGAAAATGGTTCGCATTTTATTATTTTTACTTGCGCTTATTTTATTAATTTGCAGTTATTACTTAATCAAAAAACCACAGGGGCTATTAGTTCTCTTTAGTAAAGAAACACAAACTGAAGCACGCAGCTTCTTACGTCAATTTGGAATTATCTATGCCGTTTTAGGGATCATGGCGCTATTGGTCGGTGTGATGAACAACCGTTCCTATTCGATGATGTATTTGATCCTGCTTTTAGTGGTTGCAGCGATCTTTGCTTTATTGATGGGCGCAAAAACAAAAAAAGGGTAACAGTACCATTTTCGAGTCTTTTGATTTAAAATAAAGATGAGAAACGGATACTGATCCAATTCTTTAGAAGTGAAACGATTTTTAGTTAGATAGTATGGAAATCGTTTTTCTACAGAATAATGGATTCTTTGAAATGAAAAGGAGTGGGAAACGATGGATCAAGAATACAGTAAAATCATGGTGGCAGTTGACGGTTCTAATGAAGCGGAATTAGCATTCAGAAAAGCAGTGAATGTAGCGAAACGAAATCAGGCAGAATTACTACTCGCTCATGTCATTGATACGCGTGCATTCCAAACAGTTTCTTCTTTCGATAATGTTCTTGCAGAACAGGCTACGGATATGGCGAAGCAAACCTTAGATGATTATGAAGCTGAAGCGAAAAAAGCCGGCGTCAAAAATATCAGCAAGGTCATTGAATACGGCGCACCAAAAGTGATGATCGCCAATCAAATCCCGGAAAACAACGATATTGACTTGATCATGCTGGGTGCTACAGGATTAAATGCAGTAGAACGTTTATTTATCGGTTCCGTATCGGAATACGTTATTCGCAACGCCGCTTGCGACGTCTTGATCGTTCGTACAGATTTAGACAATAAGATTCCTGAAGAAGACAAATAAAACAGTGAACACAAAGAGGGAGCGCCGATTGGCACTCCCTCTTTTCCTTATAGTCATTTCGCTTTAATCCAACATTGATTTGTAAAGCTCGCTGATTTCTTCTACTGTTGCATCCCGCGGATTCCCTGGTGAGCAGACATCCCGGAAAGCATCTTCTGCAATTTTTTGAACATCCGCCTCTTTCATTCCGATCTCAGTCAGACTTTGAGGAATCCCCACGTCAATACCTAGCTGCTTCACCGCTTGGACTGCCGCATCGCGAACTTCTGATAACGGCAGTTCAGCCGCATCCTTCACACCCATTGCCACGGCGATCTCACGATATTTTTCACCAGTATAATCTTTATTGAAGTCCATGATCAATGGCAGCAATGTCGCACACGCTACCCCATGTGGTGTATCGTACCAAGCGGATAATGGATGCGCCATTCCGTGAACCAAACCTAATCCAACGTTAGAAAAACCCATCCCAGCGATATACTGACCCAAGGCCATTTTTTCTCGAGCTTCTTGATTTCCCGCAACGGAATCACGCAACGCATGACTGATGATCTCAATTGCCTGGATGTGCAGCATATCTGTCATTTCCCACGCACCTTTTGTAATGAACCCTTCGATCGCATGGGTCAAGGCATCCATACCAGTTGCCGCACATAACGCTGTGGGCATCCCCATCATCATATCACTGTCGATAAAAGCCACCACTGGAATATCATGAGGATCGACACAAACAAATTTACGCTGATTAACCTTATCCGTGATCACATAATTGATCGTTACTTCGGCAGCTGTTCCAGAAGTAGTTGGTACCGCTAAAATTGGTAATGCAGGTTTTTTCGTATCTGCTGGTCCTTCTAAACTGATCACATCTGAAAATTCAGGATTGGTAGTAATAATTCCGATTGCTTTGGCTGTATCGATTGGTGAACCACCGCCAATAGCTACAATATAATCTGCCCCAGCCGCTTGACAAGCTTTGACTCCAGCTTGAACGTCCTCAATTGAAGGATTCGGTACGATCCCATCAAAAATCTCGTAACTTAACCCGGCCTTGTCTAAAATTGCGGTAACTTTCGTGGCTACTTCAAATTTCAATAAATCTTTATCTGTCACGACTAATGCTTTTTTGAACCCGCGTTTTTTTGCTTCATTGGCTACCTCTGCGATTGCACCTTTACCAAAAAAAGAAGTTTCGTTCAAAATCATTCGATTGACTACCATTAGTATCTCTCCTTTATTGTGTTGTATTTCACAATTGATTATCCCATAAAAAGAAACCGTTTTCTATGATTTCTGATTGTAAATTCTTGCTGGAAAATCAGCAGAAATAGCAAAAAAAGGGATCGACTGTCTGTATTGGCAGCAACAGTCGAAACCTTCACTTTTTATAGGTAGTACCTTTAAAACTTAAATTCGTTGATCACTTCGCCTTGGCGTATGACCTTACTAAACTTTAGGTGCGCATAATCAGTCGCGCAACATAGCGCTTCACGATACTTTTGAAACCCTCTCTCTTGTCTCTCTCCAGTATGCGTCTCGGCTTGTACAAGATATTTCATGACTTTCCCCCTCAAAGCAAACAACAAGCAACCTTCCAAAAAACGAAAAGGCTATAGCATTGATCGATAGAGCGCAGCGATCTCTTCAACTGTCGCCTCTCTCGGATTTCCCGGTGAGCAAACATCATTGAAAGCATCTTCCGCAATTTTAGGAATGTCCTCTTCTTTTACACCTAGTTCAGACAGTCTCTTCGGAATCCCAACATCGATCCCTAATTGTTTGACTGCTTGGACCGCCCTCTCGCGAACCTCTGGCAACGGTAGTTCCGCAGCTTCTTTTATCCCTATATTCACTGCGATCTCGCGATATTTTTCTCCTGTATACTCCTTATTAAAATCCATGATCAGCGGTAATAATGCTGCACAAGCAACCCCATGCGGCGTATTATACCAAGCTGACAGTGGATGTGCCATTCCATGGACGAGACCTAATCCAACGTTAGAAAAGCCCATCCCAGCGATATACTGACCCAAAGCCATTTTTTCTCGGGCTTCTTGATTTCCCGCAACGGAATCACGCAACGCATGACTGATGATCTCAATTGCCTGGATGTGCAGCATGTCTGTCATTTCCCACGCACCTTTTGTAATGAACCCTTCGATCGCATGGGTCAAGGCATCCATTCCTGTTGCCGCACACAATCCTTTAGGCATCCCCATCATCATATCGCTGTCAATAAAAGCCACCACTGGAATATCATGAGGATCGACACAAACAAATTTACGTTGATTGGCTTTATCCGTGATGACATAATTGATCGTAACTTCGGCTGCTGTACCTGAGGTTGTTGGAACTGCTAAGATTGGTAAACATGGATTCTTTGTTCCCACTTCGCCTTCTAAACTGACAACATCCGCAAATTCTGGATTTTCAACGATGATCCCGATCGCCTTGGCCGTATCGATAGGTGATCCGCCGCCAATTGCCACGAGATAATCCGCGCCAGCCGCTTGACAAGCCTTGACCCCAGCCTGTACGTCTTCGATCGAAGGATTCGGAACGATGCCATCATAGACTTCATACTCCAATCCAGCATTTTTTAAAACATCTACGACTTTTGTTGCTACTTCAAACCTGATCAAGTCTTTATCAGTCACGACTAAGGCCTTTTTAAAGTCGCGCTTCCTTGCTTCATTGGCTACTTCTTTAATGGCTCCTTTACCAAAATAAGAGGTTTCGTTCAAGATCATTCTATTTACCGTCATGCTATTCGCTCCCATTCTCCATTGTGTCTCTATTCACATAATTTGCTAAAAAGAAACGGCTAAGCGCTTCTTTTTATAATTCAAATACTTTTTCCAGATCAACCGTAACCGGTGAGTTGTCAGGATTTGTATCCATTACATTCTCCATAAAATCCCACCATTTGCGATTGATCTCGGTATCAGCTGTTTGTGCCCACTTTTCTTCATCCTCGATTTCCAGATACCCAAAGAGGTAATCCGTTTCTGGATCAAAGAAAATCGAGTAGCTGATCGCGCCATGTTCTTTCAGCATTTGCCGCATCTCTGGCCAAAGCTCCTTATGGCGTTTCGTATATTCTCCCTTTAAATCCGGATAAAGCTTCATTCGTATCGCCTTTTTTATCATACTGTCGTCACCTGAGGAGCTTCAAAAAATGCTGGATTCGGAGTGATGCCAAATTGTTTGGCCAAAGCAAGAAAGTTTTCGTCACTGATCGTTTGTTTGATGCCGCCTTGTGCTTGAACGTACGTATAGACCTGCGCCGCTTTTTCCGCTGTTTCGATCAAGCCGAATGTTTCATCCATTGTGCGGCCTGCGCCATAAACACCATGGAACGACCAAAGAACCAAACGTGCATCTTTCATTTTTTCTGCTGTTGCTTCGCCGATCTCATTTGATCCTGGAATCAGCCACGGCAACACTTGTACACCTTCTGGGAAAACCACCATGCATTCGGTACACATTTCCCAAAGCGTCCGTGTGATTGCTTTCGCAGTCAATTCATGGCTGAAGGTCATCGCTAGTAAATGTGTTGCATGGCAATGCATGACTACCCGGTTTTCTGGGTCAACAGATAAGCGAGAGATATGGCTCATTAAATGGGCAGGCAGTTCACTCGTTGGCATCCCGCCATCCGTATAGCCCCATAATAAATCGACACTTTGACCGTCTTCGGCTACACGCAATACACCTAAGTTGTTGGCAGGATCTTTGGCAACATTTTTAAAGTATTTGCCAGAACCAGTGACAATAAAATACTTACCCTTTAAAGCTGTCCCATCAAATGCCATGGGGATAGTCCGTAGCACGTTGGACGTATCTAGATAGTCACTGACATCGGCTTCATCTAATAAATAGGATACGTTTCCGCCATTTCGTTCATCCCAACCTAAACGATAAAGATTGCTGGTTACTTCTACCATTTCTTCCACAAAAGATGCTTCTAAAATATTTTTCACGATTGATTCCTCCAAAATTTTATCTAAACAAGGCGGGGAGATCCCCGCCATTAAATTAGCCGATTGCTGCGATTAATTCTTTTTCGCGAGCGGATAATATATCTCGTTCATAATTCATTACTTCGTCGTACCAATTCATACCAACCGGTGCATCGTTTTGTTCACAGAAGTAGTTCCAGACATCGGCATAAGGGAAGTCTTTCAATTCTTCGGTCATAGCCATGCGTTTTGTATAGTTAAGATCCAGTTCCATTTCCTTCAAGTCTTCGATTGGTTCAAGCATCGCTTTTAATAAAGCTTTTTGTGTATTGCGCGTACCGATGACCCAAGCAGCTACACGATTGATGGTTGCGTCAAAGAAATCCAAACCAATATTTGTCTTGCCTAATAGGTCGTTGCGAACGATCTCTTTACCGATTTCTTGCAATTCATCGTCCATGATGACTACATGGTCAGAATCCCAACGAACAGGGCGAGAAACGTGCAGCATGATCCCTTTAGAAAACAGTGCTAATGAAGTCAATTTGTTTGAAATGACTTCCGTTGGATGGAAATGACCGGCATCCAAACAGATCAATTTGTCGCGAGTTAAACCATAGCCCATGTAAAATTCATGAGAGCCGACAGTGTACGCTTCAGCACCAAGTCCGAATAATTTACTCTCAACTGATTCTTGGGTATAGTCTTCGTTCAAATCTTCCGCAAAAATTTCGTCTAATGATTCCATCATCCGTTTACGAGGATTGTAACGGTCGATTGGATTGTCTTTCATACCATCTGGCATCCAGAAGTTGTTAATACACGTTTGACCTGTTTCTTTTCCTAGATATTCGGCGATCTTACGGCTTCGTTTGCCATGTTCGATCCAGAAATCACGGACATCTTGATCTGGATGAGCTAATGTCATGCCATCTTTCATCATCGGATGAGAGAAGAAGGTTGGATTGAAATCTAATCCGATGCCTTGCTCATTTGCCCATCTTGCCCATTTCTCGAAATGTTTTGGTTCGATTTCATTCAAATCGACCGCTTCATCAGTATCAAGATAGATGGCGTGTAAATTGATTTTATGACTGCCAGGGATCAGCGAAAGTGCCTTTTCGATGTCTTGGCGCAATTGATCTGGTGTATGTGCAGCTCCAGGATAATCCCCCGTTGCCATGATACCGCCAGTCAATTCTCCATCTGGATTCAAAAAGCCCTTTACATCATCACCTTGCCAGCAATGCATGGAGATTTTTACGTCTTGTAGTTTCTTTAAAGCAGTGTCGGTATCGACACCGATCTCTGCATAGCGTGCTTTTGCGTCTTCGTAGCGTTCAGTTACTGTTTTTGTCATTTTGATTTTGCCCCTTTATTCTTTTTATTTTTTATGCGAATTGTTTAGATAAGGATTGGTACTTCTCTCTCGCTTGAAGATTGTTTGTTTGTGGCTGAAACTCCTTCAGTGGGAAAGATTGTTTGATTCCTTCGCGTCCCTCAGCCAAAGTCCCAAAGCCTTTTGTGGCGACCATTTGAACCATGATATTGCCAATAGCCGTCGCTTCGCCTGGTCCTGCGAAAACATTGATCCCGCATGCGTCTGCCGTCAGTTGATTTAAAAAATCATTGTTTGAGCCGCCGCCGACGATGTGAAGCTGGGTGATCGTGCGACCCGTGATTTTTTCTAGTATTTCTAATTCCACCGCATAGCACAGTGCCAAGCTGTCATAGATACAGCGGGCTAGTGCACCGGCAGTTTCTGGTATCTTTTGATTTCTCTCACGACAATAGTTTTGTATTTCTGTGATCATATTTTGGGGATTCATGAAACGGGGATCGTTCACATCGATCAGACTGACGAACGCCTCTTCTTGGCTTGCCAATTCAGCTAACTCGGGATAGGAATAGCGATACCCTTGCAGCCGAGCCACTTCTTGGATCAACCACATCCCCATAATATTTTTCAAGAAGCGAATGGTCCCTTGAACCCCCCATTCATTCGTAAAGTTTGCCTCGAAGGCTTCCTTGCTAGAAACCCCTTCTTCCATCTCGATTCCCATCAAAGACCAGGTGCCTGAGCTGATGTAGGCCCAATTTTCACCTTTTCCCGGTGTGCCAGCGACTGCCGAAGCTGTATCGTGCGAAGCAATCGTAATGACTGTTGCGTCTGGTAGATCATACTCAGGAAAACGTGTTTTTAGGATTGGACCTAGAACCGTTCCTGGCTCTACTAACTTAGGAAATAGCTCCTTTTCAACATAGATTGCTGATAAGACTTCCTCATCCAGCTTCCGCGTTTCCAAATTCATCAATTGCATCGTTGAGGCATTGGTCTTTTCTAGTACTGCGTTTCCTGTTAATACGCAGCCGAGATAATCCGGGATCATCAACAACTGTTTTGCTTTTGCTAATTTTTCTTGATCTTCTCTTAATAATTGGAATACTGTATTAAAGGGCTGCATCTGAATCCCAGTCTTTTCATAGAGCGTGTGCAGCGACATTTTTTGATCAAATTCTTCCATGGCTTGTTCTGTACGTGCATCACGATAGCTGACAGGTTGACTCAACACTCGCCCCTGCTCATCTACTAAGCAATAGTCCACACCCCAAGTATCGATCCCTACATAGCACTCTTGAATTCCTCGTTGCTTAACCTTTTGTAAGCCAATTACTATTTCTTTGATCAAATGATCAGCATCCCAATAATTGGTGCCATCTATTTCTGAAAATCCATTCTTGAATCGATGAATCTCTTCTAATGTGATCTTTTCAAACGGGTCCTTTTCTGAAAGCATCAAGCGTCCACTCGACGCACCAATATCTATTGCAATATATGTCTTTGTCATATTATTTGACCTCTTGCCCGCGAGGGATATCTTCACTGAAGACCCGCTCATCATTTTTTCCATAACGTTCTTGTGTGATCTGCTCCAAAGTCTTTCCACGCGTTTTCGGTGTCCAAACCGTACCAATCACTAACGAGACAAGCAATAATCCGATCATGACCGTCCCTGCAACCGTGAAGCCCAAGTTTGCCAGAATCACTGGAAAAACAATTGACCATATACCGCAGCTTCCACGTACTAAGAAGAACATAACACCTTGGGCACCGCCACGAAATTTCGTTGGAAATAGTTCAGACGCCCATAAGGCGTAAAACGCTTGTGCACCAATACCTGCTGAGATTCCCCAAAGAATAACGAATACCCATAAGCCTAACCACGACATCCCCACGAAGGTCAAAACAACCCATGAAGCCGCTGCCATAATCGCGCCGACAAAATAAAATTTACGGTGATCGACTTTATCACCCAATTTAGCAAAACCAAAATAAGAACCCAGAGATGTAAAGATCCACATAACTGCTTGCAGCATATTGGCTTGTGAGTTTGTCAATCCACCAACAGTCTCATAAACAAACGGCATGAAAAAGCCCATCGCTCCTGCCACTAAATTCCAGAACAAGTACACACCTACAAGGAACACGATGGATCTCTTATTTACGACATTTGAGAACAATTCTTTATACGGATGCGCTTTTTCTGTTGCGACTGCCTGCCGTGCATTTTCCTCTTCCCAGTCCTTCGACTCTTCTAATTGACGCTGTAATGACCACGCGACGATCGCTACAAGAACCAATGAAACAAACAACAATCGATTCCCAAGCAATCCTAATGGTGCCAAAATTACACCTAGTGTAAAAATAATTGCGGGGCCTAAGGACCAAGCCAATTGTGAAATTCCAATATTGTGCGCACGAGAATCCGGATGTGCCATCTCCGCGATATACGACCAAGATGCAGGAACTCCCGCCCCTACAGATAGACCCATAATCAGAAATCCTGCTAACAACATCGGAAAATTCATAGCGAAAATAATGAACAATGCTCCGAACATATAAACCAACAGATTATAGGTATAGATGAATTTACGACCAAACTTATCTGCCAACCGTCCGCCAACAAGTGCTCCAACTGCTGCTCCAAAAGCATTTGCACTCAACGCACCTAATAATCCAACCGAAAAACTACTTAGACCAAAATGTTCTGCCCACAAAGTCAATCCACTTGCTCCAGCTACGATACATCCTGAATCCAAATAATTCGTCAACGATACGGCAATTGTTTCCTTCATTCCTCCACTGCTGCGTCCACTCATGTTTTGTTCGCTCCTTAAATTTATTTACATGCTTATTATTGAATTTTTTGATTGCGCTTTCAATGACGTACGTATAGAATGAGTGTAACGAATTTACAGGGATGTGTTGACATGCATAAAATTGTAGAAGAATATTTGCGACACCATAATCATGTAGAAGAAGCACAATTAAATAAAAAGAAATTCGTCATGGATATTCCTTCTAAATCTTTTCAAACCGCAGAAGACAACATGGTTTTACTAAAGGAATACTTTCTTAAAAATAATTCGATCTACATTAGCAAGCACCCACGATTTGCCCCTTATCCCGAACACAGCCACCATTTTTTAGAGCTGAACTATGTTTATTCCGGTCGCTCGGTCCAATACATTAACCGCAGACGTGAAGTGATCAACCGCGGAGAGATTCTTTTGCTAGATCGTGGTTCTTCCCATGCTTTAGGTGAACACGGTGAAGAAGATATTTTAGTGAATATTATCTTCCCAAATGATAAAGTTGATATCGAATGGCTTTCTAGCTTGAATGATAAAAATAGCGTCCTGTTCAATTTCTTGGCTCAAACAATTGCGACGCGCTCTCGAAAAGAGTATTTGATTTTCCGCTGCTCTGATAATGAGCATGTCCAGATGATCCTAGACCAGATGATCGATAAATACTTTACAGAGCCAGTGTTTGCCAACGAAATCATTTCTTTATACATCCCGATCTTGTTTACAGAATTGATTGGGAATTGTAAGTATGATTTTTATCAAGAAAAAAAAGATAAAACGAATCATCAGGTTGTGATCGATACGCTAAAACTCATCGAAAAAGACTACGCCAACTTGTCGCTAGAGAGTGCTGCGCAACAATTAGGCTACAATAAAAATTATTTGAGCAACATCATCAAGAAAAAAACCAATGAAACTTTCTCTGAGCTGTTGACCAAGCAACGAATGAAGCAAGCGAAGTTTTTGATTGATAATTCGGCCTTGCCGATCAGTTCGATCATCGAAATGATCGGTCTCAAAAACCGAAGCCATTTTTACAAACAATTCAAAGATACATACCATGAGCTGCCGAACTCTTTCAGAGAGCATAAAAAATAAGCCACAGCGTTCTCTGTGACTTATTTTCTAAATTTTTGAGCCGATCACGATACCGACAAAGCTCAATAGTAATCCTAGGCCATAAGAGTCGAATAAATAGCGATAAAACATAGGGCGATCATGTTTCCATAAGACAAACAACTCAAAATTATAAGTAGAAAATGTCGTATAGCCTCCCATGATCCCTGTTCCTAAAAATAAATAGACGGGATCAGACAAGTGCACACCAAAAAAAATACCTAATAGCAAGCTTCCTGATAAATTGATAAAAAAAGTCGCCCTCGGCAGCCGCTTGGTCTGAGGCTCAAAGTAATTGTTCAGAGCAAAACGCAGCATCGCGCCAATCGCTGCCCCGCTGCCAACCAATAACGTCTCGATCATTCCTCCCCCACCCTTCTGTGGTAGATGGCTTCACCGAGCACGGTCATCGCCAACCCGCCGATAAATGACAGCAGCAAATAAAGAAGTGCCAAACCAATTTCTCCAGCCTGAACCAGTTTCATCGTATCCAAGGCAAAAGACGAGAAGGTCGTTAGTGCCCCGCAGAAACCAACACCGACCCCTAAGACCAAACGAGCAGATACGTCAATATCACTCAAAATATGCTTGACGACCCAGCTAAAAATAAAACAGCCGATCAAATTTATAACAAGTGTTCCAAGTGGAAATCCGCCCACTGAAGGAATCCACACGCCTAACCAATACCGCGCTGTTCCTCCCGCAAAAGCAAAAAGCGCAATGACTAAATAATCCAACATGATGTTCATCTCCATTAATTATTCTTCATCACTATAAAACGATTGATTTGAAGTTGCAAATAATACTATCTTTTTCATCTACTATTTTCAAAACATGCTAAACTAAGAGTATCTTGAAAAAAGTGAGGGCTATACATGACAGGGATCATTTTTGATTTTAACGGAACAATGTTTATGGATTCTGATCTTCATGAAGCGGCATGGCTGCAGTTGATTCAAAAATATTCAGACAGCAAAGTGACCGAGGAAGACATTTTAAAAAATCTGCATGGTAAAACCAATGATGTCGTCCTTCGCAATTTTATCTCAAAAAATTTAACAGATGAAGAAATCCAACGATTATCGGATGAAAAAGAGGCGTACTATCGAGACTCCGTTCTAAACAGCTCTGCTCATAAAGAATTTACAAAAGGGCTGAAAGAAGTCTTGGACTATTTGAAGAAAAAGAATAGTCCAATGACCATTGCTTCTGCCTCACCGAAAATCAATATGGACTTCTATTTTGACTATTTAGACCTAGGCATCTGGTTCGATTACGAAAAGATAGTTTACCATGATGGCAGCTTTCCTGGTAAACCTGCTCCAGATATATTCTTGATCGCCGCGAAAAAAATCGGCGTCGCTCCTGAAAATTGCTTAGTCATCGAAGACTCCTATTCAGGGTTACAAGCCGCTCATAGTGCGGGGATAGGAACCATTGTTGCCATTGACCCCGATGGGAAAAATCGCGGGATCTTCGAATCGGAAGGCTTAGCCTCCGATGGGGTGATCGAGGATTTCACTACATTTATTCCAACCTATCTAGCTTAGAAAAAACCGCAAACGATTTTTTTCGTTTGCGGTTTTTTCTAAGCTAGATAAGTGTTGCCCCTAGTGTATGTTTAAAATGGTTCAGTGCCCAAGCATGGCCGGTCGCATCAAAGCTGGCAACGGCATTCTCTGGTATTACGAGCTGATACCCCAGATTATAAGCATCCACAGCAGTGTGCAGCACACAAATATCTGTACAAACACCGGTTAAACAAAGCTCTGTAATGCCGCGCTCCCGCAGACGAATGTCTAAGTCCGTTCCGCTAAAGGCAGAATAATGGCGTTTATTGATCCAATAAATATTTTTTTCTGCTTGATTGGCTTGATAAAATGCGGCTAACGAACCGTATAGATCACGCCCGCTCGTTCCAATCACATTGTGAGGGGGAAACAAGCTGTTTTCAGGATGGTAGTGATCGTTTGGGTCATGTCCATCGATCGCAAAAACGATGAAATCCCCTTGCTGAAAATAGTCTTTTGTTCGGTCAACTAAAGCTTGTTCAATCGCTTGACCTGCTTCGCCTGTCGTTAATTTTCCATCGGTTGCGACAAAATCATTGGTGTAATCAATCGAAAGTAATGCACGCATCGTGATGCCTCCTCGTTTTATCAATGAATCCTTTTATTTTAAATGGTTCACGAATTCCATGACCAATTGTGCAGAAAGTGTGCCTGTGCGATTCACGAATTCTTCATGGGTCTCCGTCGCTTCACTGTCCGCCGTATCACTGATCGCACGCACGATCAAGAACGGAATGCCAAATTGTGCGGCTGTGTGCCCAATCGCTGCCCCTTCCATTTCGACAGCCAGTGCATCTGGAAATGCGGCTTTGATTTCATAAATTTTTGATGGGCTGCTGACGAAGGTGTCACCTGAAACAATCAGTCCCACATGTGCTGCCTGCTCTAGTTTTTTGCTCGCTTCCAGCATCTCACTTTTTAGATACGTGGAGCTTTCAAAATAAAGCGGCATGCCTGGGACTTGTCCGATCTTATAGCCAAAGGTCGTAGCGTCTACATCAAAATACGCAACTCTGTCAGCAATCACTAGATCGCCGATAGCAAGACCGCCACCGATTCCGCCGGCTGTACCAGTATTGATGACCATATTGACTTTGTATTGCTGGATCAAAACAGATGTTGTGATGGATGCCAACACTTTCCCAATACCTGATTGAACAACGATCACTTCATGATTCCCTAAGCCTCCTGAGAGAAACAACGCGCCTGATTGTTCCCAAGATAACGGGTGATCCAAGCTCTCTCTTAACGCTTTTACTTCTGGTTCCATTGCACCGATAATACCGATTTTCATAACTCATTCCCCTATTTCTTCTTAATATAGTTGTGTTTAGTTAAGGATCAAATAAAGAATACTGCTAACATGACGACGATTAAAAGTAATAAGACCACAATTATCGCTTTATTTAAAAAACTGCTGCGTTCTTTTTGTTTCACTCGTTCGCTGCTGCGAGATTTTGTGACTGGCTTGTTTTTCTTCAGTTCTTTACGATAAACAGAGCTGATTTCTTTTTCTCTTTTTTCATACATTCGTTCAGCGTCTTTCCGTTGTTCCTCTGCCAAACGTTCCTGCTCTTCTTTTCGCTTTCTCAATTCGCTGCGCGTCACCAGAGGAGATTGGCTCATGCGTGATCTTCCTTTCTATAGTGCATCAATTCCCAATAATTGACTGCAAAGATTGTTTTTGCGTCACAAATCAATCCGTCGTGAATGGCTTGCTTCGCTTCTTCCATCGTTAGCTCATACAGTTCTAAGACTTCATCTTCGTCTTGTGGCTTCGGATTTTCGACTTTTACTAGATCGGTTGCCGTGTAAATATATAGCTTCTCATTCGAAAATCCCGGAGATAAATACATTTCATTTATGTACATCAAGTTCTCAGTGCGATAACCGGTCTCTTCTTCTAGCTCACGTACCGCTGTTTTTTCAGGATGCTGCCCTTCGCCAGGATCGATTTTTCCTGCTGGAATCTCTAAAACTACTTTTTCTAACGGTTTGCGAAATTGCTTGACCATGATCATTTTATTCTCTTTTGTGATCGGGATGATTCCCACACCACCATGGTGAAAAACCAATTCACGTTTTGCTGTTCCTCCCATTGGCAAGGAAACATCATCTAAATAGACGTCAATAATTTTCCCCTTAAACAATTCTTTACGTTCAATCGTCTTTTCTTCGAAGTCTTTGTACTCTAGCATTATGACATCATTCCCCCTAAATAGCTTTAACTCGACGGTTCTGCCTTATTGTATCACAGAAAATTCTTATGTTTTTTCTAAATCTGAAAAATCCATCTTTAGTCCGATACTAATTCTATAGAAATTCATGCTATGATGAGCGTGTAAAGAAATCAAGAATTTTGACTAAATAATGTGAAGGGTTATCAATAGACTAGGAGGATTATTATGCGAAGGAAACTATTCCCTATCATCATCGCAGCCATCGGTATTCTCTCCTTTTTTGAAGGAGATTTCGGCGACTATCTGATCTTTTTGATGTTGGTCGTTGGGTTTTGGCTGATTTATCGTGGATTTAAAGGGAGAAAAATCCGTCCACAAAAAGAAGAATTGCCATTTCTTACAAAAGAAAAGGAAGCTTACTATAAAAAATTGGGTATGAGTGAACGTGAAATCGAATTGTTCCGTGAAACGATGAATCTTTCCAAACAACAAGTGTTGCGTCTGCAACAAAACATCCAAAAAAATGCCAAGTTAAAAGCGATCGATTTGCGTCACGATACGTTAAAGGCAGCGAAAGCTCTATTCAAGGAATTGGTAAAAGATCCGAAGCGTTTACCAGAAGCAAGTCAATTTCTATATACGCATTTACCGAATATCGTTGATTTGACAGATAATTATGTTGAAATCAACGGTCACGAGGTCAAGTCAAAAGAAGTTTATGGTAAACTGGAAGAAAGCGCACAGATCATTGATCAAATGGCAGATTTGATCGTAAAAGATTATCAACAATTTGTGTCTGACGATTTGGAAGACATGGATGTTGAAATTTCGATTGCGAAAAAAAATCTTGAACACGATCCTGATTTGTCCACAAAATAAAAATGAACGAAATATCAAAAAAATCTAGCTTAAGCTAGATTTTTTTCGAACAGGAGGAACCATAGTGGAACCAGAAAACAACCCGCAGACTAAACCAGTCGACAGTACTTTAGACGATTTACTTAGCAATCCTTTCGGGACCGATTCATTAACTCCCGTCCAACAGCAAGAAATTTCTCACTTACAGTCGCAAGAACAAGCAGATCGCTTAGTGGATAAGCTTCCCGAAGAACGCCAAGCACAGGCGCGGGAACTAGCAAAGAAAATCGACGTGAATGATTCGCAGGCTGTGATCAGCTACGGCTCAACAGCACAAACAAAATTAAGTGAATTTTCTCAGTCCATGCTAAATACCGTCTCTTCTCAAGACATTGGACCGATCGGAGATTCGTTGAATCAGTTGATGTATCGTTTAAATGAAGCCAACCCCGATGAACTACGTGTCGGTGAAGGAAATATTTTTCAAAAAATGTTTGGTAAAGTAAAACAATCCATTTATGAAATCACGACAAAATATCAAAAAATCGGTGCTCAAATCGACAAAATCGCCACAAAATTAAACGTCGAAAAAGATGGCTTATTACGCGACAATCAAATGCTGGAAACACTTTACAATAAAAATAAGGATTACTTTGATGCCTTAAATATTTATATTGCCGCAGCAGAATTGAAAATAGAAGAGCTGAAGCTCACAACGATTCCTGAAGCAACAGAAAAGGCACAGGCTTCCGGTGATCAGATGGAAGTTCAGATCGTTAATGATTATACACAATTCTTGGATCGTTTAGACAAACGAACCTACGACTTGAAACTGGCTCGTCAAATCACGATTCAGCAAGCACCGCAGATTCGTTTGATCCAAAATACCAATCAAGCACTAGCTGAAAAAATCCAAGCTTCCATCAATACAGCGATTCCTTTGTGGAAAAACCAAGTGGCGATCGCATTGACACTCTTACGCCAAAAGGATGCTTCTACAGCACAACGCCAAGTTTCAGAAACAACCAATGATTTGCTGAAGAAAAATTCAGAGATGTTGAAGATCTCCACTATTGAAACCGCTAAAGAAAATGAACGCGGCATCGTTGATCTAGATACATTACAGCAAACACAAAATGATCTCGTTGAGACATTAGAAGAAACATTGCGTATCCAAAAAGAAGGTCGAGAACGTCGCCAAGCAGCGGAGATCGAGATCGGTCACATGGAAAACGACTTAAAACAAAAATTGATGGAACTAAATTCCGGTCAATAATTGCAAAAAAAGCACGCCGATGGGCGCGCTTTTTTTTATGCTTTCATATAGCCTAGTACGATACCGCCGACAATAATCAGCAGGCAGCCCGTAATCACATAATACATCTCTTTTTTAGTTTTACGTTCGCCTAGAAGGAAGATCCCGCCTAGCGTAGAAATGATGATCCCCATTTGTGATAAAGAGAAGCCAATGGCTAAACCAATATTTTGAACGCTCACTAACATGCAGACATTTCCGATTCCCCATAAAAGACCTGACGCCATATTGCGCCAAACGTAGCGATCCACCTTTGCTTTGCGAAATGCAAAGAAGCTGGCGCCGACTAACATTCCGACACTTTGAGGTAAAATGATCGCCAAAGGATTCAGTCCTGCCCACGTGATGATGATCGTATAGACACCATATCCAAAAGTTGAAAACAGCAGCGCCCGAAAGCCTTTACCGAAGTTCAACATACTATTATCTGTCTCGACTCCGCTCTCGTCATCTTTTCGTGCCGTTAAGTACGCACCTAGAACAAGGAGGGCCAAAGCGATAAATCCTAAAACATAATCTCTTGTTTTCGTCCATTCATGAAAGAAGACGGCACCGGCAACGGTATTCAAAATCAATTGAAAGCCGGTCGAAATGGGCAACCCTACAGATACACCCATGAATTTCATCCCATGAAACTGACCGTTTTGACCAACCGACCAAAAAAGACCTGACAAGAAACCGATCAACAGAATCCAACTGCTCATTGCTGGTTGAACGATAAAAAAGGTTACCAATGCGAAAACAAAAGCACCCATCGTCATCCCTAAGGTTTGCTGATTGGCATCCCCGCCTAACTTTCCGCTCACCAAAGCAATGCTTCCCCATGCTACCATTGGTACTAGGGCTATTAAAATACTCATAAACTTACTCCCTTCAATTCACAACTGGAACAGTTTAGCGAAAAAAAGGATATTTGGCAATCAAAAATCGAAAATTTAACGTTCTTCATGATAATAATCTAATTGAGGGAAAAAGAGTGTCATCGTCGTTCCTTCATTCATCGTTGATTTTGCCGATAAGTCCACACCGATCTTGCCTGCTAATCGCTTCGCAAGATACAAGCCCAAGCCAGTAGAATGCTGCTGCGCCTTCCGTCCGTTCTCCCCAGTAAATCCTTTATCAAAAATCCGACCGAGATCTTCGGAGGGAATACCGATTCCATTATCTTGCAAGATCAAGGCCACCCCATTGTTCTTCTTTTCGATCGTAATGTCGATCTTGCCATGATCGGGCGTGTACTTGATTGCATTGCTTAATAGTTGGCGAAAAATGAATTCGATCCATTTAGAATCCGTCAATACGCGCGCATCCGCCTCTGCTAAAGTCAATTGTAAGTTTTTCTGAATAAAATAATTTGCTTGGCTGCGAATGATCGGCTGGATAATTTTTTTCAATGAGTATTCTTGAATGAGGTAATCATTCACAAATTCATCGGAGCGTGAATAATACAAAATTTGTTCAACATATTCATCGATCTGCTGGATCTCATTTTGCAATAGAACAAATTTTTCATCTGGAATATCAAACTCAATCGAATTCAAAATCAAATCAACTGCCGCTAACGGTACCTTGATCTCATGAATCCAAGAATCCATATAATCTTTTTGATCTTTTTGACTATCCAACAGTTGCTCCATCATCGAATGATGCTCTCGGACTTGCTGGTTCACGTATTCTTGAATCAGCAGCTCCTCTTCTGTGCTCGCGGATTCTACAAAATGCTGAAGATGGGAATCTTCCTCTTTATCAAATGTCTTGTACCATTTTTTTCTCCGATGGTAATCAATCGTAAAAAATAGAAAAACAATAAATAATTGCAAGACCAGCAAATAACTGAGGTTGTCCCAGAAATTATGCAGATCGGGTGTCAGCCACACCATAAACCCCAATAGTAAACTCAGTACAACCCATCCTGCTAAAATAAGTATTCGGTCTTTTAGATACTTAATAAATGTCATGGGCTCTCCTTATGGGACAATATATCCTTGTCCGACTTTTGTTTGAATATAATCTTCGATCCCAGCTTGTTCGATCTTCCGACGCAGCCGATTGATATTCACCGTCAATGTATTGTCATCCACGAAACGCTCGTCATCCCACAATGCACGCAGCAATTTGTCACGGCTCAAAATCTTTCCGTGCTGCTTCATTAAAATAAACAACAATCGGTATTCATTTTTGCTGAGATCCACTACTTCATCGCTGATCGTCATGCTGCTATTGTCAATATTTAACGTAATCCCGTTGTGTTCCAATTCTTCGCCGCTTTCAGCGTAATTGTACGAACGGCGCAGCAATGCATTGATTTTTGCAACTAGTATATCTACTTGAAACGGCTTCGTAATGTAATCATCGGCCCCCATATTCATTGCCATGATTTGATCCATGTTCGTATTTCGCGAAGAAATAAAAATGATCGGTACCTTAGATACTTCACGAATTTTTTGACACCAAAAATAGCCGTCATAGACTGGAAGATTGATATCTAATAAAACAAGCTGCGGAGCCACTTGTTCAAATTCTTCAAATACTTGATTAAAGTCCGTTGTTTGATAAACATCAAATCGCCATTTCGTTAGTTCTTCCCCGATCAGTTGCCGAATTACCGCTTCATCTTCCACGATCATGATTTTTGCCATGTTGTTCCCTACTTTCTGGTTGCTGCTCGATGTCGTGAAGCAGTCTCTGATCCGAAAAAACCAGAGACTGCACGACTAATTGAACTCTTTTTTTAATCATATCAAAGAACGCGAAAAAAATGAAAGACGATCCTTTTTAGATTAATTTTTGGTAAAATCGATGAACCCCATATTATCGTCGATCATGCCGCCTTCACCTGACAAACTAAATGTACTCAAGCGTGGATTGAATTTGATCCGCATTTCTTCTTGTAAATCTTCTTTTGAATATCCTTTGATCCAAAAATCGCCGATCTCTGAAGGAATCTTTTCGTCATAATCGGTTCTTTCCATTTCTGATGAAATAATATTGATGGAAAACTGTGTCTGCATATGGATCATCGCATGCTGCGAGTAGGCGCCTACCCCATCTTCAAAGGTTAATAATAGAAGTTTCCCTGCGCCTAAGTGTGCAGAGATTTTTTCTTTTGCTGCTTCATCCACGGTGATTTTCATAATAAACTCCCCAATCTGATTTTTTTCAACGCTGACTGTTCCTTCAAACTAAGCGCGGTTAGTTGTATGAACGGCAATAAGCCCCTTGTCTGACTCTTATCATCAGACGAAGGGGCTTATTTTGCAAGAATTCTTACTTATTCAATTGTTGATCCAATTTCGTTAAATCGATTTGCGGTTCTTGTGCCAACAGCTCGCGGAAGAGGGGCAATTGTTTTTGGATTTGATCCGCTTGATCATTTTCCACCTGCATCACTAACAACGGTTCATGGAGACTGAGTCTCAGCAACATCCAACCTTTTCCATAGGGAGTCGTCACGGAAAAACGAACACCTTCTTGATTTTCTGAATTCTCCGAAAAGCCTTCCTGCTTCGGAAGCTCTGCACGAAATCTTTCAATCATTTTTTGCCCGGTCTTCTTGTAGTCTTCGCCAGTGATCGTATAACGGATCTCCAATGTCTCTACAGGCTGTTCCAGTTCTGCCATTAAATCAGTCAATTCCCGATTTTCTTTTTGTAGTTTTGGTAATAGCATCAATACTTTGGCAATGACATACGCGCCGTCATCTAGGAAATAATTTTCTTTAAAGGCTGCGTGAGAGCTTGTCTCGATCGCTAATTGACAATCAATACCTTCTTCATTCAATTCAATTGCTTTATTGATGACATTCCGATAACCAGAAATATAACGGTATTGCTTTCCTCCCTTTTCTTCAATGAAGTGTTTCAAATGATCTGAAGTTGGCGAGTTCGTCACGATCGTGCTTCCTGGATGCTCCTGCAAAACAATGGCAGATAAAACAGCGATCAGATTATTGCGATTGATCATTTGCCCATCTTTAGAAACAATTGCCGAACGATCCACATCTGTATCAAAAATCACGCCAAGATCCGCTTGATTTTCAAGTACGGCCTGTTTAATACTAGCCATCGCTTCTTTGTTATCGGGATTGGGAATATGATTGGGAAAATTACCGTCAGGCTCCAAAAACTGAGAACCTTCAATGTCCGCACCTAAAACGGCCAATACCTTCTCTGCAAAATAGCCGCCCGCGCCATTGCCCGCATCAACAACGATTTTCAGACCCTTTAAAGGCTGCTCAGCCCCGCTTCCTTGCTGGATTTTTTCAACAAGATCCGCGGCATATCGAGACAATAAATCGGCTTGCTTTGTACTTCCAGCAGCTTCTTCGCTTGCAGCAGTATGTGTCAAAATGTAGGCGATATCACTTTTTTCCGCGCCCCCAGATTGACTGAAAATTTTGATGCCATTAAAATAAAACGGCAAATGACTGGCCGTCAGCATAATTCCAGCATCACAGGCGAACTCATCAAATTGTGTCGCCATAAATAAGGCCGGTGTCGTCGCCAGTCCGAAATCTAACACCGTGCAGCCTGCTGCTTCAAATACTGCCGCCATGGCTTGCTTCAACTCTGGCCCCGTCAAGCGGCTGTCATGTCCGATTCCAATCTTGAATGGACGCTTGACACCTTTATCTGCTAACCAATTAAGAATCCCCTTCGCAATTTCACGTACTTCTTCAACACCTAAGTTTTTTTCTTTCCCCTCAGCAGTGATAGCGATTCCACGAATGTCTGAACCATTTTGCAATTTCGATAACTCCATTGATGAATTCCTCCTTATTCCTATTTATATACTTGTTTTCTCTTCAGAAAAATAAGATGCTTCGTCACGGTGTGCCAAATTCCCCGCTTATTCCAGCTAAAAGCAAAACTGACAACTGGCATCCTTTGATATTACTTTTAGTCCATTATACCAAAAATCCCGAAAAAGAAAGCCTTTTCCGGGAAATTTTATCAATTTAAGTAATTTTCACTCTTTTAAATGACTCGAGATTGGGGATTTTTTTTCGCTTGACGTTTCTTTTGCCAGCGAATCCGCCATGCAACCAATCGGTCCATGACAAAGGTCAGGCCTTTGAATAGCCAATAAATTCCGAATGTTAATGGAAGAACGAAGAACAAATTACGGTTCCATAGTTTATCAAATTCAAAGAACTCTCTAAAAAATAAATAGCAGCTTAGATACGCCGTGCCCAATACTGCAATCAACGCGAGCTTCTTCTTGTCCAACGGGAAAGAAACTTTGTATAGGACCAATAATCCTACACACCCCGTCAAGAAGACAGACATAGTCGATGTTGCTTGATAGTCTAGATCAAATAATACGTTTGCTACTTGGATGACTATTACCGCACCGACCACGGTCAAGGCGCCGGGTAAAGAGACCCGCAAAATATTATTTAAAAAATCGCCCTTAATCCGTTCATAGCTTGGCTTCAACGCCAAGAAGAAGGACGGGATGCCTACAGTCAAGGCATTGATTGGTGTTAATTGGACAGGTTCAAAGGGGTATGGACTTGCAATGATCATAAAAATCACTGCCAGGATCAATGAATAGATTGTCTTTACTAAATACATCGAGGCTACACGTTCGATATTATTGATCACTCGACGCCCTTCATTTAAAACATTCTGCATTCGAGCAAAATCAGAATCCAATAGAATGACATCCGAGGCAGCTCTTGCGGCACTGCTCCCATTGGCCATCGCTACACCGATATCTGCTTCACGTAACGCCAATACATCGTTCACGCCGTCCCCCGTCATGCAGACTGTATGATGGACCTTTAACGCACGAATCAATGATTGCTTCTGCTTTGGTGTCACTCGGCCAAAGACCGTTGTATTTGCCACTAAAGCTCTATAGTCGATCGGCTCTTCTAAGCTGGACATATCAATAAATGTCTCTGCATTTTTGATACCTGCTTTCTGGGCAATTTTTGAAACGGTCAATGGATGATCGCCAGAGATGACCTTTAGCTGCACATCCTGCTTTGCAAAATAACCAAAGGTGGCTCGCGCGTTCTCTCTTAAATTGTCGGAAATAATCAATGTCGCAAGCAATTGCGGCTCTTGCAAAAGCTCTTCTTCTAGGAGGCCTGGATAGTTTACTAAAACAAGAACGCGCTGTCCTTCCTCCAAATAAGGGTGAATTTTCTTTTGCAATTCAGGAGACAGATTTTTGAATATAAATTCTGGCGCACCAAACGCAAAACTCCCTTGATCCTTAAACGTCACGCCGCTCCATTTTCGTGCAGAAGAAAATGGCACGATTTTTTCAGCTTGCCAAGTATCTGCCGCCGGAAAAGCATCCCGTAAGGCTTTCGCTGTCGCATTTTGATCTTTGAGCTGGTTTAATAAATTTCCCATGATTACGCGCAAGCGATCCTCAGATACATTTTCCAACAGCGCATCCTCAAATTTCAACGTGCCATCCGTGATCGTCCCCGTCTTGTCCAGACAGATAACATCTACTCGTGCCAACGTTTCAATGGAAGGCAGTGCCTGCACCAATACCTTTTTTCGTGCCAGATTCGCTGCACCAACAGCAAAGGCCACACTCGTCAGTAACATCAGTCCTTCAGGAATCATACTGACCAACGCTGCCACCGTCCCTAAAACAGCCTGCTTGATTGACGAGGACGCTTGATATTGACTATAAAACAAGCCCAGTCCTACTGGGATGATCACGATCGTCAAAACAGCGATCATGCGATTCAATACCTTCGTCAGTTCAGAATTGTCTGTTTTTTTCGTTTTCGCTTCACTAGTCAATTGTTCCGCAAAATTATCTTTTCCAACAGCCGTTCCTTGATAGAAACATTCCCCAGCGGTTACGAAGCTGCCGCTGTACAATTGATCCTGCAACTGTTTTTGGACGCGATCTGATTCACCGGTCAACAGTGATTCATCGACTTCTACACCCATTCCAGATAACAATTTTCCATCTACTGGGACCTGGTCTCCATTGCGCAGATATAGGATATCGCCTAAGACAATCTCCTCCTGATCCACCTGCTGCAGCCGGCCTTCTCTCAAGACGACTGCTTTCGTTTTAGCCAAGACCGATAATTTATCGATCGTATGTTTTGCTCTTAATTCCTGAATGATTCCGATCAACGTATTAATGATCACGACACCAAAAAACAACGTGTTTTTTGGCGATCCCACCAACAGTACAAATACTGCCAATACAAAGTTTAAAATATTGAAAATATTGATCGTATTTTCTTTGATAATCTCTTTATCAGACTTTAATAAATTTTCTTCCGCTTGATTGACTTGCCCCTGTTCTATTCGTTGCTGAACTTCAGAGTGAGTCAGTCCATTCAAATCTGATGGAATCTCTACATCCTCAAAAGTTTCTTCCACCGTTTGAACGTCAATTTTTTTCTTTTTCATACGGCATCCCCTCGTCTCCATTTGTCGCACTCTCTCTTTTTTGATTCTAGAACTATCTTAACACGACTTACATTTTTAGTCGGGAGAAAACATTTTATAAAATATTCTCTTAAACTATCGGGATCATTTCCTTTTTTTACTTACTTAAGACAAAAAAAGAGCCGCATCATGCAGCCCCGTTCTTTATCCTATAAACATCATGTGGCATAGCCACTCCTCGATAATGCTTAACGATTTCTCCGCAACGAACCATGCCGTTTCTTTCCGCCACCTTCTGCGAAGCACTATTCGTATCACGAATAATGGAATAAACTTCTTCTGCTTTTACGTGGGTAAACGCATATTCTTTACAAGCCCTCGCCGCTTCGATCGCAAAACCTTTATGCCAAAACGCCCGCCGGAACAAGTAACCGATCTCTAATACAGGGGTACCTGCAACTTCTTGCCAAGTCAAACCACATTGACCAATCAGTTCACCTGTGTCCTTCAAGCAGACCGCCCATAAACCAAATCCATCACGGCGATAGTTGCTTAGTTGTTTATCCAACCAGTTTTGAACCTCCCTATCGTCAAAGGCGCCTTCATACGCATACATCGTTTGTTCATCTTGTAAAATAGCGCTTAGTGCCTCTTTATCTGTCTGTTGCAGCTCACGAAAATAGAGCCGCTCTGTTTCAATCATCACTTTTTCCCTCCTGCTTAGTCTAAAATGACTTTTTTTCCAAGTCCCAGAAAAAAATCGATCATCGTGCAAAACTTGTTCAGCTTGAATCTTTACTGCCTATTTCTAAAGTGACTAGCACCGTAACAAACCGCGAAAAGTACGACTGACAACTGTCTCACTTTAAAGAATCCTCTTCTAAGAGTACAAAAAAATGAGTGGGTGTTCACTTTCCAGACGATTCGATCAAACTTCGTGTTTTATCTGTTTGTGTTAAAGATTTTATCCATCTCACTATTAATGGCCTATAAAGGTAGGACTCGCAAAAAAGCGATGCCTTATAATTTGAGGCATCGCTTTTCCATTTAAATATCTTTTGGAACATAAAAACTGCGGTTATCCATTCCAAAAATGCGTTCTGTGTACGTTCCTGGTTCTGCATTTTTCACCGCACTAGACATCATTTGCATTGACGCATCGATATTATCGATTTGATGCAGGATCTCTGCTTCCATGATTCGTGGACGGACAGGTGATCCATATTCTAATAACCCATGATGGGACAAGACCATATGACGCAGGACAACGATGTCTTCGTCTGTATCATTGATTTTCAGTTCAGCACAGGCTTTAGTGATCTCTTCATCTACTAAAACGAGGTGTCCTACTAGGTTTCCTACGACTGTATATTCGGTAGAAGACGGACCCGTCAATTCAATTACTTTGCCTAAATCGTGAATAATGATTCCTGCATAAAGTAACGAGTTGTTTATCTGAGGGTACTCCTTCGCGATCGCTTTTCCTAGATGAAGCATGGTTAACGTGTGAAAGGCTAATCCACCTGCAAACGCATGATGATTGCGTTTTGCCGCTGGAAACTCAAAAAATTCTTTTTGATATTTATTTAATAAGAAGCGCACGATACGATTCCAATGCGCATTAGTGATCTCAAAGAGCGTTTTGTTGAATTCTTCTTCCATGTCTTCACGCTTGATTGGCGCACGTTCCATATACAGTGCCGGATCATTTGGTTCATCCGTCTTCGTTGTACGTAGATGGATGATCTTGACCTGCGGATTGCCTTGATACATTTCTCGTTTGCCGTTCAATAACACGACCTGTCCAGCTTTATAGCGTTTGATCTCTTCTTCCGATGCGTCCCAAAATTTTCCATCGACCGTCCCAGAAGTATCTTGAAAAGTAAACGCGATAAATTTTTTCCCATTTTTGGCTAAGCGGACATCTGCATTCTTGATCAACACATACATTTCAAACTGCTCATCGACCGTTAATTCTTTGATTTTTTTCATCGTTGGACTCCCTTCAATTCCCAGATTGGCTGGTGAAGCTCTTGGTAATAGCTTACCATTTCTTGATCAGATGACAAACAAATGACTTGATAATTTTGGCTAAATTGCTGTAATAATTTGGCAAACTGATACTTCCGTTGATGGTCGTAATGCAGCCAGCCATCATCAATAATTACTGGGCATAATGGGTATTGCTGCTGCAAAGCAAGGTACGCAAAGCGAAAGGCCATCATAACCTGATCCTTAGTCCCTGTTGAAAGATTATAGAGACTCAACTCGTCGACGGTCAACAGTCCTTCAGAAAAATCCAACCGGCTATGGGCATTGTTCGTCAATTCTCGGAAATAACTCGTTGCCTGCTTTAATAATTCAGGTAATTGCTGTTCGGATAGCTCTGTCGCAATGTCCTGCAGCAATTGATTTTCCAGCTTTGCTACTGCATAATCCGTCATCAATTTTTCTACCAGCGCACGTTGCTGACTCTCTTTTTGATAAAGACTATCTAACGTGCCATCTGCCTGCATTTGCTGAATCTGCAAACGAGAGCGTTGCTCCTGCTCCTGTAGTTGCTGCAACAGTGCTTCTCCTTCTTGAAGCTCCTGTTTTAAGGTACGCAGAGATTCCTCGATTTTTGCAAGCGTCGTTTCATTTTTAAACAGCGGTAAGATCGTTTCGGTTAATTCACCTAAACGTGCTTGCTTTTGAAGCAATTCTGATTCCCGTTGTAAAAAGGCAGGAATTTCTGATGGATAAGCGATTCGTAGCTGTTGCAATACCGGTTGCTGTTGTTCTAAAAGCTGTTGCTGCTGCTTTTGCGCCTCATGGATTCGTTGCTGTAAAACGGTATTCTCTTGGTAGGTCTGAGCAAAGCGAATCTGTTCCATCTCTTTAGCAAATTGCTCCAGCGTTGTCATTTTTTCTGATAGATTCTTTTCATGCAGCGGCAGCCAATCTGCTAAAAATTCAAACTGCTGCTCATACTGCATCAATTGTTGACGCAATACCGATTGTCGTTGCTGCAATTCTTTATTTGACTTCAGTAAAGACAAATAGTTCAAGGCACGTTGATTTTCTTGTATCAGTGAAAATTCATTCTCAACACTAGACAGATTTCTTTGCAGCACCTCCGTTTGAAGCTTTTCTGAAAGACGCTGGACTTTTTGTTGTCCTTTAGCTGCCTTTTCGGTCATTTCTGCTACTTGACCTTCATAAATGTCTAATTGGCCCAGCTTCTCCTGCCAAGTATCTTTATTGGCTGGTTTACTTTGCCGCATCACGCCTAGTATTCCGCAGGCTACAGCGGCGATCATCAAAAGATAGCGAAATGGTGCTGGGACAAAGAATGCTATCAGTACAGTAACGCCTGCGGCGAGAAAGAACCATGGCGGATTTTTCTTTTTATTAAACAGCTCTGGATGTTTTTGTTCGTAGTCATTAAGACTAGCCTCCGCTTGATCCCGTTGTTCTTTGACCAAACGTAATCGAATGCGTTGTTCTTCTACTACCTTTTGCTGGGTCTGAAGCGGCTCGAAAAGCTGCTGGATCGCTTGCTCATCGGCAAAGGGGCGCGGCAAATTCTGCTGCCAATTTACCGGAGCATCATCTGTTTGAGCTAGTTTGATCGCCAGTCGCTGTTCTTCATCCAGCATTCGAGTGATCGTGACTTTTTCAGCCAGTAATTGCTGGATGCGTTGTTCATTTTCTAAATAGAAATAATAGCGCGCAGACTCTTGGTTCCCACTGTGCTTCTGTAGAGCAGCGTGCAGCTTTTCCTGTTCTTTCATTAATTGCTGATAGTCTTGATAGAAGGCTTGCAGCTGCGCCCGCTCTTCTTCGGTCGCCAATGCGTGCAGATCCAATTGCTGCAACTCTAAAAATTCTGCGTAACCTGACCAGTTCATACGCTGTTGCTCGAGACCTAACTGACTTTCTTGCAGCTTTCGATTGCTTGCTGCTTGCTGACTGACGCTTCGCTTCTCGTCCTCTGCTTGGCGAACAAGCTGCTGAAAACCGAGTTCTTGCGCTTCCTTCTCTTTGATCTTTTGTTTCAATTCTTGATACTGCTGCAACGCTTGATTCAACGGCTGCTTTCTTCCTCGAGGACGATAGATTGTTTCGTAGTTATTTTTTAGCTTCATCCGTTGCTCAAATAATTCATTGCTGCCAGACACCCCCATTGAAATCAATGCCTCATGAAGATTTTCTTCACTCAGAGTCTCTAACTGCTGAAGTTGTTCCTGCTGAAAGGTAAAGACTTGGCGAAACAACTGCTGATTTAATGGATAAAGAATCTTTTCTAGAAATTCATCATCGCCTTGCTGCCCATCCTCCAACCAGGCCTTCGCTTTGCCTTTATTTTTGGCTTTGTATCGCTCGACCGTTACCGATCCATAGGTTGGATGAACAATCAGCAAGCGCCCACCAAAACCGCTACCGTCATTTGGCGTATAGTCTTGGCCCTTTTTTCGTTTTGCAGGAAAGCCAAATAGAATCGCTTGAATAAACTGATACAGTGTTGATTTTCCGGCTTCATTTAGTCCATAGACCAATTGATTTTTCGCTTCGAACAGGAACGACTGCTGACGCCATTTGCCAAAGCTTGTGATCTCTGCTTTTTTAATCCACATCGGCGTCCCTCCTAAATCGATAATTCTTTGTCATTCTTTCATTTAACATTGCCAACGTCGTTGATTTAAATGCTTGATCCATTAAATAATGTACTTGCGGATGTTGTTCCAAATCACTTAGTAATTCATTAAAAATATCAGGCGCTTGATACGTCGCGATCAACTGTTCGACCAACTGTTGATCCACGGCAAGATACGGTCTTTCCGTCGGCCGTTCTGCTAACGTTACTTGCCATAGGAAAATAGTTTGAGGCACTTCTTCTTGTAACGCCTCTGCTAGCTCACCTGACGCCACTTGATAAGCCAATTCCTCACCCAAGTTTTCTGTATCCTTGAACTCCAGATGTATTAACGTGGGCAAATCCGCTGTAAGCTCTCGTATCAAAGGAAAGAGTTCGCGTGGCTGACGCACGCTAGCTAGGGAAAGCGTCCGTTTTTCCCAACGAATCGCTTCAACTGAAACGTTTCTCGGAATCAGTTGATTGCCTTGGCTTTCCACCACCGTTACACCTGCCAGATTTGTTTCCTTTTGCGTGTGTCCCTGAGGTGTTCCCGGATAAACCACATAAGGCTGCTGCAATAAAACTTGCGGCACATGGATATGTCCCAATGCCCAATAA
Source organism: Enterococcus sp. AZ048 (assembly GCF_051715125.1). NCBI lineage: Bacteria > Bacillati > Bacillota > Bacilli > Lactobacillales > Enterococcaceae > Enterococcus > Enterococcus sp. AZ048. The sequence goes on from NZ_JBIOTD010000001.1 coordinate 2,477,122, forward strand.
TCATAACCCTTTGTTGCTAATTCGGTTAGCTGAAAGGGCGCATAAGGCATCTGACCACCATGATACATCCCGATTTGAAAATCAACCGCCTCTTTGTGAGGAAATTGTTCGATCATCGCGTCACTGATCGTGGAATGCTGATAACTAAAACTCGTAATAGCAACAGTCTCCCCCATCGTTGTCACAAATTTTTTCGTTTCTACCTGTTCATTGTCGAATAACTGAATCGTCTCTGGAAAATCAAACCAATAACGTTCTGCTTGATAAAAATCATGATTTCCAAAATTCATAAAGACTGGAATTTTCGCTTCATCCAAGCGCGCCATCTCTTGAAAGAAATAACGTTGAGTTTTTAAGGTAGGACGATTTTGATGGAACGTATCGCCAACGAATAAAATGAAATCAACAGCTTCTGTAATTGCTGTATCTACGATATTTTTCAGCATTTTTTTGTTCGCTGTCGCAAGGTTTTCTTGAAAGTATTCTGGTATCGTCGTCAGACCTTCAAATGAGCGGTCCAGATGCAAATCAGCTGCATGTAAAAATTTCATTTTTTCTCCCCCTATCAGTAAAGGCAACAGATTTATTTTATTTAATGAAAAATAGGCAGTTGCTCAATCCTGTATATTTTACCATAAAAAAACGAAAATTTGTTCGCCTTCCACGGATATGCTCAAGGTTTCCTACAAGAAAAGCTATACAAGAAAAGAAAGCTATAGTATTATGACCATATAACTCAAAATGGTCATAATACTCAAAAGTAAACGATTCTTTTTTTTACGTACATTATGACTAATAATTACTATTCGGTCAAAATAAAGAATGGAGGCGTTTTAATGAATACTTTCCAAATTGAAAAGCTATCTAAAGTTTACGGCGCTAAAGAATCAAAAGTTATCGCACTGGATGAGATTACTCTGGATATCCCTAAGAATCGCTTTATTGTAATTTTGGGTGAGAGTGGCTCAGGAAAATCGACCCTCTTGAATATGATCGGCTGCATGGACAAGCCGAGCTCAGGAACTATTCTGTTTGAAGGACAAGATCTCACTGGCCTTTCCAAAGCTCAAATGACTGAATTCCGAAAAAATAAAATTGGCTTTGTTTTTCAAAGCTACAATTTATTGCCTGATTTAAGTGCTTTAGAAAATGTAGAATTTTCTACAGAGCTGGTCAGTAAAAACAGACAAGACGCTGAAGAAGCATTGACAGCTGTCGGTCTAAAAGACCGAATCACTCACTTTCCGGGAGAGCTTTCGGGCGGTGAACAGCAGCGTGTCTCCATCGCTCGTGCCATTGCTAAAAAGCCGGAGATTTTATTATGTGATGAACCAACCGGTGCATTAGATTTTGAAACGGGGATCACTATTTTAGGTGTTTTAAAGGACATTCAAACTGCTACTGAAAATACCGTTATCTTTATTACGCACAATAAAGAGATCGCAAAAATCGCCGATACGGTCATCCGACTTCGAAGCGGGAAAATTTTATCCATTGAAGAAAATGACTCCCCGCTGTCCCCTATGGAGGTGGAATGGTAATGCGTGTACAGACAATTCTTTCTATTCGAAAAATGAAAAATAATTTTGCTCAAATGCTCGGCATGGGGTTGTTGATTCTCATCGCTGCCTTGTTTTTTACAACGCTGTTTACTTTCAAAACAATCTATGAAGAAGAAGTGACCGCTTTATTCCGTCAACAGCATTATGCAGCTGTCACCTTAACGGGGAATTTTACTGCTGACGATACGAAAAAATTGGAAGCTTCGCCTCACATCTCTACTATTGAGAAGCGGACTGTACAAGATTTTCGCAGCGGAGACAAAACGGTGCGCCTGATTTCTCTTTCGACAAAGCTGAATCAAGTAATTTTGGAGAAAGGACGTCTCCCAAAGTCCACAGCAGAATGTGTCCTCATTAGTCAATACGCGCGTCAGAATAAAATAAAATTGAATGACACCTTCACGGTCAATGGACAAAAATTAAACGTAGTCGGCATTGTTCGCTCACCTGAATACATCTACTACTCGCAAAGTGAACGCTCTTTTTCTGCTGATCCGAAAACATTCGCGGTTGCTTTTGTTTCAAAAAATTTCTTTCCTTCTGCAAATCAACTTTTACTAGCCAGTACAACAAGCATCAAGGAAGCTGAGATAAAAAAGCTTCTTCCTTATCAATCCTTCACAGCTCAAAAAGATCAAATCAACTATCAAATGTATCAAGGTGATTTAGATCAATTTGTCTCTTTCGCATACATCTTTCCTACGATCTTCTGGCTGCTGTCTTTTGGGATCATCTTTATTATTCTGAGGCGGACGTTGCTCAAGGAACACAAGCAGATCGGTCTATTAAAAGCTCTGGGCACGACTAATTTTTCCATCATTAGGATATACACTAGACAATTTGTGCTGCTAGGCCTTTTTAGTTCATTGATAGGTTGTTTGCTGAGTTACCCTGTTACGGAGTTGTTATTCCGCATTTTTAGCAGCATGATTGAACTGCCAACTCTGGCCTATCGTATTGACTCTCGCTATTGGGTGATTTCGTTAGTGATTTCCACACTTGGTTGCGGCGTTTTTGCCTTGTGCTCCATGCTTGATATTCTCAAGGAGTATCCAGCCATTTCTATGAGGCAGAGAGTTCCAAAAGTAAAAAGGACACGTGTGCCTTCAAGATTTCTTTCCTCCTTGTCCTTCAATACTCGTTACGCTTTTGCTGCCTCGTTAAGAAATAAAGGACGCTTTTTTCTAATGGTCCTTGGGATGTCCGCTTCAACGGGTCTCTTGTTATTCTCACTAGGCTTTAACGATTCTATCCGAGGCGTGGCGGATCATTATTTTCACACATTTGCCAATTATGACTTTATTGTTCAATTACCGGAACCCCTCCCACTCGATCAAACAATCATACAGACTTCTTCTGCGATCAATCGCCAAGAAGCGGCATTGCAGCTTACAGGGACCGTCCACGATGAAGACTATCCGCTGATCATTACCTCATCAGATATAACCATTTTGAATCTGCCAACGGAAAAACTGGATCAGGGCTTGGTGATTCCTGAATATTATGCAAAAAAATGGCACGTATCAGTCGGTGATCAAGTAACCATCAATGAAAAAAAAGCAACGATTTCTGCTGTTCTTCCGCTAAGTATGGGGTTAGCGGTCTATACTTCCTATGATTACGTGCGCACGCGCTTTAAGGAATTGCCAGCAGTCTACAATACCCTTTATGTAACTTCAGATCACCCGAGCAAGGGCGTAAAGCAATTAAAAGAAAAGAACCTTTTTTATACGACCGCTGAAGAAGATAAACAAACCTTTCGTTCTTTGTTGGACAACATGGGAATACTGATTGTTTTATTAGTGATTTGTTCAGTGATTCTAGGTGCTACAGTTATTTTCTGTCTGAACTTAATGAATTTGACTATTCGAGAATTTGAATACATGTTTATGAATATCATGGGGTATTCCAAACGACGAATTTTGCAAACGATCAATAAGGAAAATCTGCTGCAGCTCCTATTATCAATCCCTTTAGGTTTTTTGGCAGGAAACTGGCTATTAGCGGCTATAAAAGAGCAGTTTTCACAAAATAGTTTTGCAATGCAGCCCAGTATCCGGTTGGAATCCTATATTTTTACGGCGTTGGTCGTGAGTATCATTAGTAGTTTTCGTTTGTTGATTTCCAATCGGTACATTGAAGGATTAGCTATTGTTGAAGGGTTAAAAGTTCAAGAAGAATAAAATAGCTCATTCGCTTATTTCAGTATATAATTGTCCTCAGAATAGGATTTTATGGAGGTGTGTCTGCTTTGCCGCGAGAATTAACACCGGATGAAAAAGCCCGCAATAAACAGATGCTGGTCGACAAGGGACGTGCGCTTGTCTATCAACATGGCATCAAAAAAGTGAGTGTGGATGATGTGGTCGCCTCCGCAGGGATAGCGAAAGGATCGTTCTACCATTACTTTTCATCTAAAGATGAGTTTCTCTATGCGATTGTTTATCAGATCCATCGCGAATTATTTGGTCGTCTGAAGATAATTGCTGAACGGATCAAACCGTTATCGTCCCACGAACGACGACAAACGATCAAAGCGTTTTCCGACCAGTTTTTTTCCTCAAACGATATGATCTTTTTTGTGAAAGAGCAGCAGGAAATTCAGCGCTTTCTCTTACGGTATTCAAAAGAAAAAATGGCTGAGCTGGAAACCTACGAGAAACAAAATTATCGAGACTTTTTTGCTATCTTGGAAATTGAAGACAAACACCCTGAAATCGTACAAAACTATGTTCATTTATTAGGTTTCGGGATGTTTCATCGAGAAGTGATGATCGACACCTACTTAACGGAAACTGTCCATATTATGTTGGACGGTTTGATGGACTATTTGGAGCTTTGAGTGTCCAGGTTCGCAAGTGTTCCCTCAAAGCAAAGGACTTTCGAACGATTACCTGAATAAGGAAGGATGAGTATTTATGGAGAGAGACGAACTGATCAGAAAAGCCAAAGAGTTATTAAACGAAGGAAACACAGAAAAGGCGAAGGCATTTATTGAAGCCCACAAAGAAGAATTAGGCGAATACTATGACAAAGTCAAAGTGTTGCTAAAATCTGAAAATATCAATAGCGTGATGGATCGATTCAAAAAATTTTTTTAGCAAAAAAGGTAGAAGCGGACGCTCACTCAGAGCACTGCTTCTACCTTTTTCTATTCCATTTGATTTAGCATACCATATACAGCATCTGCCGTCTGTCCCAGCGACTGGACTTGGTTCGTATTCGCCAATAAAATGATGTATGTCAATCCTGTATGTGTAAATGTATTGATCGTATTAAATCCGCCTAATACGCCATGACTAGAGTAGCTTCCTGGATTTACATAAAATCCCATCCCATAGGTGGAGGCACTTCCCGATGTCATCATTTTACTTTTTTCATTTTCATTGATCAATTTTCCCTGCATCAATGCTTGGTCGAAGAGATAAAAATCCGTTGCGGTCGTATAGATATCTCCTGCACCAAATAATTGAGAAAGGTTTGGCAATTGCGCCTTTTCTAAACGGCCATTTTTTTCTTTATAGCTCTCAGCCATATTGGGTGTCGCTGTATTGCTTTGATAGAACCCAGTATTTTGCATATTTGCAGAGTCAAAAATATGCTCTTGAATGTACTCCTGCACTTTTTGCTTGCTGACCTGTTGCAAGATATAGGCCAACACGGCGTAATTACTGTCCGAATAATGCCACGTTCCTACTGATGAATCGCTCCCTGCTGCCTCAATCTCCTGAAGAATCTGTTGAGGGAGTATTTCTTTGCTGCCCTCTGTACGTCCGGTCAATCCGCTCGTATGATTAAGCAAATTCTTCAACGTAATCTGTTGCCCATTGGGAAAATCTTTCATGTATTTTGCAACAGGATCGTCAATAGTTAATTTTCCCGCTTGCTCTAATTGCAGAATCGCGGTAGCAATAATAGCTTTTTGCGCTGACCCGATATAGTATCGCGTGGTCGGTGTATTTTTGCGTTGTTTCTCCTGATCCGCCATCCCATAGGAATGATTCAACACCACTTGGCCTTTACGCACTACTAATGCCGTTCCCGAAAAGCGTTGGTCAACCAATAGTTGATTCAACTTCTGATTCGTGGCTTCTGGTAAAACCACTGCTTCCTTCTTTTCTGGCGTTCTCTCTGTTTCTTTCGTCGCTGAACTTTTAGAAGTCGAAGTCGACTCGACTGTTGATTTCTGTGTTTTCGCAGTCTGTGAATTCGACGCATGACCGCGCCAAGCCATCAGGCCGCCTACTACTAGCAACAAAAGCAAACTGCCGCCAATGATTATTTTTTTCATCTTTATTCGCATCCTTATGGCTTGAAGTATAGCAATTTTCTAAAAGAATTGCTTCAATTTATTTCCATCTATCAATTTTCTTCGTTTTTTGTAAGACTCTTGTAAGGTGCGTAGCTTAAAGAGCTCCTCTGTTCAATTGAAAAAAGCCCGCGCTCTTTTCAACGGGAGAAAACAGAACTCGCAGCTAATTCCAAAACAAAGAAATCCTTTTTCCAACATTCGGAAAAAGGATTCTATCGTCATTCGCATACGATTCCGCTACACAACACGTTCAATTATTCGCTAAAGCAGCTTTTGGTAGAGCTCGCACTCTTTTCAACGGGAGAAAGCGGAACTCGCTGCTAACTCCAAAACAAAGAAATCCTTTTTCCAACATTCGGAAAAAGGATTCTATCGTCATTCGCATACGATTCCGCTACACAACGCGTTCAATTATTCGCTAGAGCAGCTTTTGATGGAACTGGTTACTCTTTTGAACGGGAGAAAGCGGAACTCGCAGCTAGCTCCAAAACAAAGAAATCCTTTTTCCAACATTCGGAAAAAGGATTTCTATCGTCATTCGCATACGATTCCGCTACACAACACGTTCAATTATTCGCTAAAGCAGCTTTTGGTAGAGCTCGCACTCTTTTCAACGGGAGAAAGCGGAACTCGCTGCTAACTCCAAAACAAAGAAATCCTTTTTCCAACATTCGGAAAAAGGATTCTATCGTCATTCGCATACGATTCCGCTACACAACGCGTTCAATTATTCGCTAGAGCAGCTTTTGATGGAACTGGTTACTCTTTTGAACGGGAGAAAGCGGAACTCGCAGCTAGCTCCAAAACAAAGAAATCCTTTTTCCAACATTCGGAAAAAGGATTTCTATCGTCATTCGCATACGATTCCGCTACACAACGCGTTCAATTATTCGCTAGAGCAGCTTTTGATGGAACTGGTTACTCTTTTGAACGGGAGAAAGCGGAACTCGCAGCTAGCTCCAAAACAAAGAAATCCTTTTTCCAACATTCGGAAAAAGGATTTCTATCGCCATTCGCATACGATTCCGCTACACAACACGTTCAATTATTCGCTAAAGCAGCTTTTGGTAGAGCTCGCACTCTTTTCAACGGGAGAAAGCGGAACTCGCTGCTAACTCCAAAACAAAGAAATCCTTTTTCCAACATTCGGAAAAAGGATTCTATCGTCATTCGCATACGATTCCGCTACACAACGCGTTCAATTATTCGCTAGAGCAGCTTTTGATGGAACTGGTTACTCTTTTGAACGGGAGAAAGCGGAACTCGCAGCTAGCTCCAAAACAAAGAAATCCTTTTTCCAACATTCGGAAAAAGGATTTCTATCGTCATTCGCATACGATTCCGCTACACAACGCGTTCAGTTATTCGCTAAAGCAGCTTTTGGTAGAGCTCGCACTCTTTTGAACGGGAGAAAGCGGAACTCGCAATTTCTATTTTTTGATTAGCCTTCGTATAGTTCACGAATTGGAGTCATGATGATTCGGTTCAAGTCGTTGATGATCACGCTGAATGCTTGTTCTTTCACCATTAATTCGTTGATCAATTCTTCTTGTTGAACTTTTTCAGCTAATGCTTGTGCTTGTGCAGCATCTTCATCGCTGAAGTCTTCACCGCGCATTTGTTTTTCTTGCAAACTTTGTTGGAAAGCTTGGAAGTCTTTGAATGCAGCATACGCTGTTTCGTTTTTCTTTAGTTCCGCGAAAGCTTCTTCTAAAGATTTAAATTCTGGTAGTTCACGGATTTCACGTTCTAATCCATTCGCTGAATCATAAATGTTTGCCATCTTTTTATTCCCTCATTTTCTATAAAAGTTACTGTTCTATTGTAACATGAATGGAAACGGGTTCACAGTTTAATTTCCCGGCTGGTATTGCTGCCACAATTCTTGGCCCTTTTCTTTCAATTTATTGGCGCCTTCTTTGGCCTTTTCAAAGAAATTCGCCGCCCCTTCACTGGCTTTTCCGCCAATGTCTTTTAATTCTTCCCGCCATTTATTCGAATCCGACGCTTGCTCGCCTTGGTTCACTTGATCTGCGGCAACGACTTTGCCACCCGTAGCATAAGCGTCTGCGACTTCAAAGGAATATTGTCCAGCATACGGCAAGATAGATTCTGCTTCCGCTTTAAACACCTGTCCTACCTCTGACCCGCTTGTTCCACTTAAATAATGGGTCTCACTGACTTTTTCAAAGCCTAACCACGTCGAAATCACGACATTGGGTGTGTAACCGATGATCCATTGATCATTTACTTTGTTTGCATCAAAGTTTGTTTCAGTCGTTCCTGTCTTACCAGCAACTGTGAAGCCTGCTGGTGCTGCTTGCGCGGCAGTTCCGTTTGAAAATGTCCCTAGAAGCATACTGGTCATTTCATTGGCAACTTCTTTAGAAATCACTTGTTCATATTTTGGTGAGCTGTTGTCTTCAATCACCGCACCAGTAGAATCAATAATTTTTGTGATCAAATGAGGTTGATAGACTTTCCCTTCATTGGCAAACGCACCATAGGCGGCTGCCATTTGCATCGGCGAGGTTCCCTTTTCTAATCCACCGAGTGCCAAGCCATAGTATTTATCTGATTTGCTTAACGGGATACCAAATTCTTCTGCTTTACTATAGCCCTTGTTCAATCCCATCTCGTGCAATAACCAGACTGCCGGCAAGTTCAAACTTTGTGCCACGGCTTGATACATAGGGACTTCCCCTTGGAATGTTCCATCATAGTTTTTCGCTTTGTAATAAGATTGCGGCTCATCCTTCAACACACTGTCTGGCTTATAGCCCGACTCTAATGCAGAGGCGTACACGCTCAATGGTTTCATCGTAGAACCTGGCGAACGCTGCATTTGTGTCGCAAAATTATAGCTGCGGAAGATATGCTCTCCACGTCTACCAACTAAGGCTTGAACGCCGCCCGTTTTAGGGTCCATCGCTACAGATGCAGATTGCGGCATGGCACCGTCCTCAGCATTTGCTGGAAAGTTCGCGTTGTTCTCATAAACGGTCTCCATTTGTTTTTGATAATCTTGATCCAATGACGTATAGATCTTGTAGCCTTTATTCAATAAATCTTTTTCTGACATTCCGTAGCGTTCCACGGCTTCATCAATGACCGCATCAAAATAAGAAGGGTAACGATAGCCCGCATCCGCTGAAGAGTATGTATCATTCAACTCAGAACCCAGATCTGTTGCCTTTTCTTGTGTCTCTTGTTCTTTTGACAGCTTGCCATTTTCAACCATGACCGAAAGAACCGTGTTCCGGCGATTCACCGCATTTTCTAAATTATCGATTGGATTGTAGATGCTTGGTCCCTTCAACATGCCAATAATCGTAGCTGCTTCACCGATCGACAATTGGTTGGCGTCTACACCAAAATACCTTCTAGAAGCATCTTGAACACCCCAAACGCCATTCCCGAAATATGCGTTGTTTAAGTACATTGTCAGAATCTGATCTTTGTCGTACTTTTTCTCGATCTCGATCGCCATAAAAATTTCTTTGGCCTTTCGTTCTAAAGTTTGATCAAGGCTCAGATAGGCATTTTTAGCTAATTGCTGCGTCAAGGTACTTCCCCCGCCAGTAATGTGGCCAGAAGTGACGAGTCCTAAGGCCGCCCGTGCGATTCCCTTTATATCAAACCCGTGGTGATTGTAAAAATTTCGATCTTCGGTAGAAACAACCGCATCCTTAAGATAAGGAGAGATTTGGTCGCTCTCTACATACGTTCCTTTTTGTCCATATAAGGAACCCGCTTGTTCATTTTTTTCATCGTAGATAACTGTTGATTGCTTCAAACTGGATTGCAGTGTCTCAACATTCACCGACTTTGCTAAGAAAAATAGATAGACACTCATCACTAAAACACCTACGAGTGCTAATAAGAGCAATATTTTATTGATATGATATTTTTTCCAAATACGTTTGCGCCAGTGATGAAAACGAATCAAATAAGGCTTGATCCACTGCCAAAAAGTTTTTGTGCCGCTGCGAAACTTTTGCCAAAAAACTTTTGCACCACTTTTAAATTTGCGCCAAAATTCTTGAAAATCCATTTTTGGTCTCCATTCTATACAAAATTCAGACACAGTGTACCACAAATCAGCCATTCAACGCTTGGGGCTTGAGACGGATACACACTTGAAAGTATTCTAGCATGGGGTCTCAATGAAAAGCTGTTTTTTTTCTTAAATATCCATTAAAAGTGATACAATGAGCCGAATGAAACGTTTAAATTAGCCAAAACTAACACATTTATCTATAAAGGAGCACTATGATGAAATTCACGATGACATTGCCTGCCGACTTGTCAGAGATGACAGTCAAAGAATTATTGGAAGAAGAATGGCTCGTACCGCGAAAAGTCCGCCACTTCATTCGAACACGTAAAGGAATCTTGGTGAATGGCGAGGTTTGCCATTTCCAATCTATGGTCTCTCCAGGAGATGTTTTGACGATTACGATCGAGGCAAGTGACTATCCAGAACGGTCCATCCTGTTGGGAGACCGAAGGAAAATCAACGTTCTTTACGAAGATGAGCATTTGATCATCGTCAATAAACCCGAGGGAATGAAAACACATCCAAATCAGCCGGAAGAAAAAGACACGTTGCTTAATCACCTGGCTGACTATTTATCACCTGATTTCCAACCACATGTCGTTCATCGGCTCGATAAGGAAACCAGCGGCGCAATTCTATTCGCAAAAAATCCTTTTGTCTTACCTATTTTAGGAAGACAACTAGAACAAAAGAAAATCTATCGCCGCTACCAAGCACTCGTTCACGGTACGATTAGAAAAGAACTGATTATTAACAAAAAAATTGGACGTGATCGCCATGACCGTCGAAAACGGCGAATCGATCCTAAAGGTGGCAAGCCTGCCGTAACACACGTGACCCCCATAAAGAACGTAGAAAATCAAACAGCGGTCTTCTGCCAATTAGATACTGGAAGGACTCATCAGATTCGTGTTCACCTTGCGAGTATCGGGCATCCGTTAGTCGGCGATCCTTTATACAGTAAAAATCCCCATGGCAGATTGATGCTTCACGCGTATGAGCTCCACCTGCACCATCCCTTCACCAACCAGAAAATCGCGGTTCAAGCACTTCCCGGACTATGGGCGGAATAAGAAAGCCAGCTAAGACAGACATTCTGTTTTAGCTGGTCTTTTCGTTTCCATACCTCTTTTAATAGAAACAAAAAAAGAAGGATCAACAAGTGATCCTCCTTTTTGAATTCGTCTAAATCTTAGTACCAACCGTTAGATTGCCAGAAAGCTTGTGCGCCTTCCCATGAACCATAACGAGAAGTAACATATTGATCTGCTACACGTTCTTGGTTTGCTTCAGAGTAGTCACCATTTAAATATGAAGAAGATAATTGGTAACGTCCGATGTATTGACCGTTCGTAGCTGAATAAGAACCGCCTGATTCGCGTTGAGCAATCCATTCTTTTGCTGAAGAAGTTGCTGCTGGCGCCGCTGCCGGTGCTGCTTCTTGTTGAACAGGCGCTGCTGCTGGTGCTGGTGCTGCTGGTGCTTGTTGAACAGGTGCTGCTTCTTGTACAGGAGCCGCTGCTTGTTGAGGTGCTGCTTCTGTTGATTCTTGAACATGTACGGGTGCTGCTTGTGCAGGTGCTTTTTCTGCTTTTGCATCGCCGTCGATCGATAATTCTTGTCCAGCAAAAATCATATTTACGTTAGAAATTTTGTTTGCTTTTGCAATTGCATCTACTAAGCTGTCGTTACCAGCGAATTTGTGAGAGATTTTAGATAAAGTGTCTCCAGATTGAACAGTATACGTTTCTGAAGCGTGTGCGTCTGTAGCTCCCATCGCTAAACCTGCACCTGCTGCTAATACTGTACTAAAAAGAAATGTTTTCCCTAATTTCATTATGTAACTTCCTCCGATTTTTCTTATGTCTTTTTTCTTCTGTCTTCTTGACTACGAGAGATACTTTATCATCCTTTTGTATTTCATGGGTAATAACAATGTAACAGTTCATTACAATAACATGAAACAATGTGACAAAATTCCTCTGAGTGTGTCATTTTGAAATATATGACATTTATCCTTATTAACCAAAACCCTTCTATCAAGCATCTTTAAGTAAATGTAACTGTTTTATTCTTGTGTTACAAAAGTTATCTTCAGAAACATTGAAATCTTTTTGTAATGAAATACGCCCACGCATTCTTGTTCTTTTTGAATTATATTGAAAATATTTTCTATAGAATTTGAATTCGACCATTTATTTATAATAAAAAAATACTTCCACTCTATTCTAAGAGCAGAAGTATTTTTTATTTGATCCTCAGTCGGCGACGCCATTTTTTTGCTTGAGGACCGACGAGTTTATCCACTAAACGAATCTTCAGCGTTAAATAAAAATACAGCAAGCTTCCAATTCCTCCAGTTACTAAACAGACCATTAACGCTGACCAGCGCAAGGATGGATCAAACACAAGATAACTCAACTGTCGCACGATAAACGCTGCAATCAGCATGACCAGCGTTAAAATCAAGATCAGTACACAACGGCGAAAGGCTAATTTATAATTCGCACGGACAACACGCCGTAACTTCCACAAGCATAACCCGCATGTCAAACTAAGACCGATAACTGTCGCCAATAACGGACCGTAAACTTCAAACAGCTCAATCAGCGGAACTTGGAGGACCACTTTTAATAAAAGCCCAGCTGCCCAATACCTTACGGCGATACGACTATGTGAGATTCCTTGGAGCGTCGTGGACAACATCATGAACAACGCTGAGACCAAGCCGGCCCAGCAAGCAGCGATCAGCACGCGACTTCCTAAAATATCCGCGGAATAAAAAACGGTATTTAACGGATAAGCCAATAAAATCATGCCAAAAACCGCTGGCAGCATAATATACGCAAACAATTGTATATTCGTGTTGACTACTTTTGCGAGTTCGGGGCGACGCTTTTGCGTAAAGAGTTCCGTCAACATTGGTAAGCTCGTCATAGCAAGTGACGTCCCCAGAGCTACGATGACCATGGTCAATTTGTCTGGATTGGCACTAAATAATGCATAAAGATCGATCAATTGTTCGTGACTATAATTCGTATTAGCGCTCATGGTGCGGATAAACGTCACTTGATCAATCAATTTATAAAAGACGATCCCGCTCCCTAATAAAATAAACGGAACTGCTTGGCGAATCGTTTCAAACAATAATTTTTTGGTATCAATCGTTCCTTTAGTGACGCTGCGTTCTAATTGCGGTTCATTGCGCTTACGATCATTGAACCAATAAAACAGCAGAACACCATAGGACCCGACCATCCCAACTGAAGCAGCAAACGTCGACTGGATCACTGCACTTAAGTAATCACCCTTCATCACCTTCATAATGATAAAAACACTTAAGAGCATATAGAAGACACGCAATGCTTGTTCCACCAGCTGCGAAATTGCTGAGGGACGCATATCCTGCTGCCCTTGAAAATAGCCTCGTAATACACTCATACTTGGAAACGCTACAACAGCGACACTCAAGGCTTGGATCACAGGAATCAATGCGCGACCCCCGCCAGACAAGTTAGCCAGTATGGGTGCCATGAAGAACATCAAGCCGCCGAAGATGATCCCTAAAACAGCCGTCGCTTGGAGTGCTTTAATAAATAAGCGCCGACTTGTTTGATAATCCCCCATCGAATTATAACGCGCGATCTGCTTGGCGATGGCACCAGGAAGACCTGCTGTAGAAATCATCAAAAACAATGCATAGAACGTATACCCCATATTGAATAATCCATTGGCTGCGCGAGCATGTTCCCCCATCCAGGCGTACCACGGAATAATGTAAATCGCACCTAGCAGTCGCGAAAAGATACTTCCCACTGACAGCCAAGCTGAACCTTGGATCATTTTTTCTTGATAGCTCAGATCACTTGGTCGTGTCTCCTTCATGGTCTCCTCCTTCAAAAACATCACTTCTATTATAGTAAAGCTAAATCACGCATCTGACAATCACTCTTTACTTTTTCTATACTCGAGCTATGCTATAATAGCCTAGACTATATATTGGAGGTCTCAACATGCTGACACTTACCCAAATACAAGAATTACTTGAAAAAGAACACTTACTACGGGAGTTTATCACACCAACCACTTGGACATTGACGGCTCCTTTTGAGAAAGCCTTGAAGAATCTTTCCTATGATTCACGCAACGTTGATAGCGACACGCTTTTTTTCTGTAAGGGAAACAATTTCCAGCAACGCTTTTTAGAACAAGCACTCGCGGATGGCTTGACTTGCTATATCTCTGAACAGCCCTATGAGGTTTCCGCAGAATTAGCTATTATTGTGACAGATATTCGCAAAGCCTTGGCTATTTTAAGTATGGCTTTTTATGATTACCCGCAAGAAAAATTAAAACTGATCGGAATTACTGGCACAAAGGGCAAGACGACAGTTGCTTATTTTACCAAACAAATTCTAGACATCGCGACAAATAAAAAGACCGCTCTTTTGTCTACACTAAACACAACATTGGATGGCGTAACTTTTTTCAAATCGAAGCTGACGACTCCAGAATCGTTGGACTTGTATCGAATGATGGCAGAAGCTGCAGCGAATGGAATGACCCATCTGGTGATGGAAGTCTCTTCCCAAGCTTACAAGGTGGCCAGAGTGTATGGCTTGACCTTCGATATTGGAATCTTTTTGAACATCTCTCCCGATCACATTGGACCAATTGAGCATCCGACTTTTGAAGATTACTTCTATTGTAAACGTCAATTAGTCGCGAACTCTCGTCAAGTCATTTTGCAGCACGAAATCGATCACTTTGACCTTTTACAAGAATTAGCTGCAAAAAAGAATATTCCAGTTATCACGTATGGGAACGATCAAGCAGACTATCAAGTTCAGCCTCTTGAACACCCCTTGGCGTTTGCGCTGTCTGGAACAACAGACGATTTGCATTTAAGCGGTGCTTACCAAATATTACTCGCTGGCGACTTCAATAAAGAGAATGCTGCTGCGGCACTGATTGCCAGTGCACTAGTCGGAGCGGATCAGGAGGCTGGCCGGAAAGGGCTCGCTGAAGCCTTAGTTCCTGGTCGAATGAATCTGCTTTTGAAACCTAATGGTGCTCACATTTATGTAGACTATGCACACAATTATTTAAGCATGAAATCCTTATTAGCCTTTGCAAGGGAACAACACCCCACAGGCGAACTTCTTGTGATTACCGGGTCTACTGGAAACAAAGCAGAGTCGCGACGTGAAGGATTAGGGCAAGCAATCGGCGAATACGCAACGGTTGCTGTTTTAACGAGTGACGATCCCAATTTTGAAGATCCTAAGAAAATTGCGGACGAGATTCAACAAGCGATCCACAATGATCGTATTCAAGTACGATTTGAAGCGGATCGAAAAAAAGCCATTCGAGAAGCGATTAAGCAGGCGAACCCTGAGGATGCTATTGTCTTGGCTGGAAAAGGGACCGATACGTATATGACCGTGAAGGGTGAAGACTTGCCTTACGAGGGTGACTATCATTTAGCGGAAGAATTCATTAAAGACTAACGGGAGAACCCGTTAGTCTATTTTTATACTCTGAAGGACAGAGGAAGCATCGGCATAGATTTCCGCCAAAAACTCTTTAGTCGGCTGTACACGCTGCAGTAGACCAGCAATTTGCCCCGACATCACGATTCCCTTTTGAATCTCTCCATCATCTGCTGCTCGTTGCAATGCGGACAAAGTAAATGTTTCCTCATCCTTTGAAGCCGTCAACTGATTTTTTAACCCGCGAATCGCACCTCCAGAAGACTTCTGAATCACCGTCGTTGATGTATCTTCAGCTTGTAGGATGGCTTGCTGATAGTGCTCATGGATCGGACACTCTGATACGGTCAAAAAGGCTGTTCCCATTTGAATCCCTTGTGCGCCTAATGCAAAAGCTGCCGCCATTCCACGCCCGTCACCAATACCGCCTGCTGCGATAACCGGTATCCCGACTGCCTGAACAACTTGAGGGACTAGCGCCATCGTCGTTGTCTCTCCAATATGCCCGCCAGATTCCATGCCTTCCGCGATTACACCGTCGACCCCTAATTGTTCCATCTTTTTAGCGATTTTTACCGAAGGAACCACAGGAAAAATCTTTATCCCTGCTTGTTTTAATCGTTCTACATAAGGCTTAGGTGTTCCGGCGCCCGTCGTGACGATCGTTACTCCCTCTTCAATCAGCACCTCTACTTGTTCTGAAACAGTTTCCATTTGCAGCATCAAATTCACACCAAAGGGCTTCATTGTACGTTCCTTTGTTTTTTGAATTTGTTCCCGTAAGTCTTCACTACTTAGGCCGCCAGCCGCAAGGATTCCTAAACCACCAGCTTCTGACACTGCACTGACTAGCGGGTAACGGGCAATATGCGCCATCGCTCCTTGAAAAATAGGATACTGAATCCCCAACAATTCCGTGAGAGTTCCCATCGTATCGTTCCTCGCTTCCTTTTTTCTTCATCCTAGCATATTTCCACAAAAAAATAAGCGCCCTGCAAAAATTGCAAGACGCTTCTTCTTAATTTGCTACGATATTCACCAGTTTATTCGGTACAACGATCACTTTGCGAATAGTTTTCCCGTCAATATTGCGTTGGATATGTTCGTCTTCCATCGCCAATTTTTCTAATTCCTCTTTTGCCAGATCTACAGCGACCATGACTTTTGAGCGGACCTTCCCATTCACTTGCAGAATGACTTCAATCTCATTTTCGACCAATGCTTCTTCATCATAGGTTGGCCAAGCCGCATAGGATATGCCGCCTTCATGACCTAAGATCTCCCACAATTCTTCAGCGATGTGCGGTGCGATCGGCGCCAACAATTGAACAAAGCCTTCTACATATTCATAAGTCAGTGCTTCCGCTTTATACGCATCATTGACAAAGACCATCAATTGAGAAATCGCCGTATTCAAATGCAAGTGTTCCATATCTTCCGTCACTTTTTTAACAGTTTGGTTATAGACCTTCGTCAATGACCCATCGTTTAATGTCGTAATATGGTCGCGCATCTTGCCTTCTTCATCCACGATCAAACGCCACACACGATCTAAGAATTTCCGAGAACCCTCTAGACCATTCTCACTCCAAGCAATCGACGCATCCAGTGGTCCCATAAACATTTCATACATCCGCAACGTATCGGCCCCATACTGCTCTACGACATCGTCAGGGTTGACAACATTCTTCAATGATTTACTCATTTTTGCAGGCGCTTCTTCCAATTCTTCCCCTGTTTCGATGCTAAACCATTTACCCTCGCGTTTTTCAACCATGTTCGTCGGTACTAGAGCGCCGCGGCTATCACGGAAGCTTTGGCCTAAGATCATTCCCTGGTTGTACAATTTTTGGAATGGTTCGTTCGTTGGCACGACACCGATGTCATACAAGAACTTGTGCCAGAAACGAACATACAATAAATGAAGGACCGCGTGTTCTGCCCCGCCAATATAAAGATCGACTGGCATCCAGCGTTTCAATTTATCGTAATCTGCTAACGCTTCTTTATTATGGGGATCAATAAAGCGCAAGTAATACCATGAACTTCCTGCCCATTGCGGCATTGTATTCGTTTCGCGACGGCCTTTTTTACCAGTGATCGGATCTACGACATTGACCCATTCTTCGATATTTGCTAGTGGCGATTCGCCTGTGCCGCTTGGTTTGATATCTGTTGTCTTCGGCAATTCCAATGGCAATTCGTAATCCGGCACCAAACCAGTCGTGCCATCTTCCCAATGAATGACTGGGATAGGTTCTCCCCAATAACGTTGACGAGAGAATAACCAATCACGTAAACGATAACTAACTTCCTTTTTCCCGCACTCGTGTTCTTCCAGCCATGGAACCATTTTATCGATCGCGTCTTGTTTGTTTAATCCATCTAGGAACTCTGAGTTGATGTGCGGACCGTCGCCAGTGAAGGCTTCTTTATCCACATCCCCACCTTCAAGTACAGGAAGGATTGACAAGCCAAATGTTTTAGCAAATTCATAATCGCGTTCATCATGCGCTGGAACTGCCATGATCGCCCCTGTTCCGTAAGAAGCTAACACATAATCCCCGATCCAGATCGGCATTTTTTCGCCATTCGCAGGATTGATCGCATGCGCACCCGTAAAGACCCCTGTTTTTTCTTTGGCTAAATCTGTTCGATTCAATTCAGATTTTTTTGAGGCCTCTTCAATGTACGCATCCACTGCTGCCTTTTGTTCAGGCGTCGTAATTTTTTGCACCAATTCCAACTCTGGAGCTAAAACAGCATAGGTTGCACCAAACAACGTATCAGGACGAGTCGTAAAGACTGTAAAGGTTTCATCGCTGCCTTCAATCTTGAAGCGGACATTGGCGCCAATCGAACGACCAATCCAGTTACGTTGCATTTCTTTGATGCTTTCTGGCCAATCCACGGTTTCTAGATCATCCAGCAAACGATCGGCATAAGCCGTAATCTTCAGCATCCATTGACGCATTGGTTTACGAACAACATCATAACCGCCCCGTTCGCTCTTGCCATCGATGACTTCTTCATTGGAAATAACTGTTCCTAATTCTGGTACCCAGTTCACAGGAACTTCCGCTTCATACGCCAATCCTTTTTCATACATTTGTTCAAAGATCCATTGGGTCCATTTATAGTAATCAGGATCTGTCGTATTTAATTCTCGATTCCAGTCATAGCTGAATCCTAGAGAGTTGATTTGACGTTTAAACGTTTCGATATTTTTTTTCGTAAATTCAGCAGGATCATTTCCTGTATCTAACGCATATTGCTCCGCAGGCAGCCCAAACGCATCCCAACCCATTGGGTGCAAGACATTGTAGCCTTGTGCTCGCTTCATTCGCGAAATAACATCCGTTGCAGTATAACCTTCTGGATGCCCTACGTGCAGTCCTTGTCCAGATGGGTAAGGAAACATATCCAATGCATAAAATTTTGGTCTTTCAGGATCATCTTGGGTGTTGAATACGTGATGCTTTGCCCAATATTTTTGCCATTTTTTTTCAATCGTTTTGTGATTGTAACTCATGTTGTTCCTCCTAATTTTGAATTCATTTAAAATACAAAAAAATCCCATGAAAGTTCTCAAAACTCTCATAGGACGTTATCAACGTGGTACCACCTATATTTATCTGTCAAAGAGACAGACCTCAAAAGAAATAACGGTCTTTAACCGGATCGATCGATCATGCTCCGAGGTAAGTTCGACTGTCCCGCATACACACTCTCAGCACCGTGCGCTCTCTGAAATGCGTTCGTTTCTACTACTCCTCTTCCAAGCAACAATATTCAAAGTAGTTTTATCTTAGCAGATTCCTCAATAATATTCAATGGAATTCCACTATTGAAATCCCGTTAAGAAATCCTTGAAAAAATTGTTCCACAGGGGAAACATGATATAATACTCCTGTTTAGAAAGGATGAATCAGAAAAATAATGAAAAATAAACCCATCTACCAATTAATCGGCAGTTTCACTTTGCTGTTTTTTGCGGCATTGTGTTACATCGTTCGATTTTATCCAGAAACACTCTCTGGTTTTGATCGCGGAATCATTCATGGCGTTCATCAGCTTTACCCTCAAATGAACGGGTATTTTTTTTGGGTAACAAAATTTGCGAACCCCATTACAATTATTCTTTTGTCGTTCGTGTTCGTCGGCTTGTTCTATTTCAACAAACAAAAAATCACTGCACTTTGGCTAGCGCTTAGTATGGTGCTCATTAGCGGGATCGGCAATCACCTGCTGAAGCTCTTCTTCCATCGCGCACGTCCAACGATTTTACCGCATATGGTCTCGGAACATAGTTTCAGCTTTCCCAGCGGTCACTCGACGGCCAGCACGCTGCTATATGGAACGTTGATCTTTGTCATGCCGTTGTTTTTCAAAGAAAAAACGCCACGGTTAATCGCTCAGATTCTTGTAGGTCTGCTGATTTTTAGTATTGTTGTCAGTCGAATCTATCTAGGTGTCCATTATCCGAGTGATGTTCTTGCCGGCACTCTTTTCGGAAGCAGCTGGCTATTGTTCACCTACCCTATGTACAAAGAGAAAAAATTAGCTTACGATCTTAAATCAATCAGGAGGAAAAAATGACCTTTCAATATAGTGATGATGAATCCAAACGTTACCATTCATGGAACTACGCCCTGCGCCACGAATTCGGCGGGAAAATTTTTAAAGTGCCGGTAGATGGCGGATTTGATTGTCCAAACCGTGATGGTACGGTCGCACATGGCGGATGTACCTTCTGCAGCGTTTCTGGTTCTGGCGATATGATCGTCGCACCAAGTGACCCGCTGCCTCAGCAATTCCACAAAGAAATCGACATGATGCACAAAAAATGGCCTCATGTCGATCAATACATCGTCTATTTCCAAAATTTCACCAATACTCATGCACCTGTAGCGGTCATCCGTGAACGCTTCGAGCAAGTTGTCAACCTGCCTGGTGTTGTTGGTTTGTCTGTGGGCACTCGTCCAGATTGCTTGCCTCCAGAAGTCGTAGAGTATCTAGCAGAGCTGAATCAGCGCTTGTATTTATGGGTTGAATTAGGTCTGCAAACAACGTACGAAAGCACGAGTGATCGCATCAATCGTGCGCATGATTATTCGACTTATGTGGATGCCGTCGCTCGTCTTCGCAAACACAATATCAATGTGTGTACCCATTTGATCAACGGACTCCCTGGAGAATCCTTAGAGATGATGCGGGAAAATGTACGCCGTACGATTTTGGATTCAGACGTTCAAGGCATCAAGCTGCACCTGCTCCATTTGATGCGTAATACAAAAATGCTGCGAGATTATGCAGAAGGACGTCTCCAATTAATGAGTAAGGACGATTACGTTTCCGTGATTTGCGATCAATTAGAGATGATCCCACAGGACATCATTATTCATCGACTGACTGGAGACGCGCCTTGGGATTCATTGATCGGCCCCATGTGGAGTTTGAAAAAATGGGAGGTTTTGAATGAGATCGACCAAGAGTTGCTTCGCCGAGACTCTTATCAAGGAAAGTTTGCTCTCAGAAAGGAATTTGAACATGCTTCTAACGGCTCTGCGTTTTAGTCACCAATTACTGAAGGACGTCATTGATGAAGGCGACCACGTCATTGACGCGACGATGGGAAATGGCAACGACACACGCTTCTTGGCTGAATTGGTTGGCACGACAGGTCGTGTTTACGCCTTCGATGTTCAAGAACAAGCAATTAAAAATACGTATGAAAAACTAGCCGAATACAAGGATCGTTCCACCCTCTTTCTCGCTGGTCATGAGACGATTGACGAAACTATTTCTATCGATCAACCAATTAAGGCAGCAATATTCAATCTTGGATACCTTCCAAACAGCGATAAGAAAATCATTACATTGCCCGAAACGACAAAGCAAGCGATGACCGCTATCTTGAACAGGTTGTCTGTCAACGGTCGAATGATTCTCGTGATCTATTATGGACACGATGGCGGCGAAGCCGAAAAAAATGAGGTGCTACGTTTTTGCCAGGAATTGCCGCAGGAAAAATTTAGTGTATTAAACTATCAATTTATTAACCAAAAAAATAATCCACCCATTTTATTATGCGTAGAGAAAAAGAACGACTGAGGCTCTCAGTCGTTCTTTTCATTGAACCATTCTAATACTCGTTTGATCCAAGCATCCCAAAATACCCAGTCGTGTTTTCCTGGACCTTTTTCAAACGTCACATCCAGATTTTTTTGTTCCATTTTATGCGCCATGTATTGGCTAGCAGGATACAGTTCATCTTCCGTTCCACAGGCCAAAAAGAAACGCGGCGCAGACTTTTCACTGTTCACTAGCTCATTCAATAGGAAGAGTGGATCATTTTCTGATCCTTGTATTTGATCCAGTGGACCAAATACACCTGTCCAATAAGCTTCGTTTCGTACCAATAGCAAGCTTTCCACGTCAGCCAATACAACCGCTCCTGACAATGAAGCTACAGCAGCAAACTTCTCAGGTTTCGCTAAGCCAAGTTTCAATGCGCCATAGCCGCCCATCGACAATCCGGCCGCAAAGGTATTTTCTCTTTTATACGTAATCTGCGGAAACAACTCATGAATAATTTCTGGTAGTTCTTCCGAAACGAATGTCCAGTAATGCATATCGTATGTCGTATCCGTATAGAAGCCCAGATCTGTTGAGGGCATGACTACCGCCATACGGTATTCAGACACATAGCGTTCAATCGACGTACGACGTTCCCAAACGCTGTGATTTCCGCCCATGCCATGTAACAAGTACAAAACAGGTACATCTTCAGTCGCCCCCACCGTTTCGGTTCCGATCTTTTTATGTGTCGTTTGCGGCAAAATGACATTCATCGCCACTTCCATTTGTAAAACGTTCGAGTATACATTCACCTGTAAAAAAGCCATCAACTAAAGCCCCCAGTTCGTTTATTCTTCGTTTAGTGTAACACTTCTTGACTGTTTGCCAACCATAAAGCTAAAAATGAGCGCAATGATAATCAACACTAAGCCTGCAAAATAAACCCAATGCAAACTATCAAAAAGAACCTTCCTTAATTCCATTCGTAAATCAGAATCAATTTGCAAGGCCGTGTGGGGATTGATCAACCGATTCATGATATCAAGATCCGCGATCCCCGCCTGAACCAACTGACGACCATTCGCAACATTCAGAATAATCCCAAAAAGCGAGACCATCACTGTTTGTCCAATCGTCCGCGACAACGTATTAAAAGAAGTCGCAACACCAATTTCTTCTTTTGGTACACTCGCCTGTGCTTCGACGGTCGTTGTCGTAACAGATAATCCATACCCGACACCTAAAACGCCCATGATGATGAAAAATAGCCAAAACGGACTTTGCTGCGGTAAAGCTAATAAAGTCCCGCCGCCAGCTAAAATAATCGTCAAACCGATGATAATGATCCTTTTTGCTGGATACTTGCGTAATAATTGGCCGGATAAAAAAGACCCATACATCCAGACAATCGACATTGGTGCCAACACTAATCCGCCAAGCCCTGCTGGTTTCCCTAGTACACCTTGCATCCACATAGGGATATAAACATCTAGTCCCATCAAAAAACCGCTGATCAATGCAGCCACAATATTCACACTGGCAAACGTTTGATTCTTGAACAAGTTCAAATTGATGACAGGATCTTCTGCGCGCTTCTCTGTTCGAATAAAGAGAACTAGCGAAAGGATGCTGGCTGCAAATAAAGCAATGACTGCTGCTGACAGTCCGCCATCACCCAAAAGCTGGAAGCCCAATAGAAGGCTGACCAATGTCAACATTAAAAATAAACTCCCAAAAATATCCATTTTTTTCGCCTGATGCACTTTTTTCTCTTCTATAAAGAAATACTGCAACAAACCGATCAACGCTAATCCGATCGGAACATTGATAAAGAAGATCCAGTGCCAACCAACCGTATCGACGATCAAACCACCAGCCAAAGGACCAAATACGCTGGCGACACCCCAAGCCGCACTCGTCAATCCAAGTACCTTCGCGCGCTTTTCAATATCATATAAATCCGCAATGATCGTTAAAGAAACAGGCATGATCGCTCCCGCGCCAATCCCTTGAATTCCTCGAGCGATAATCAACGTCATCATTTCATTGGACATACCGCACAATGCTGAACCCAAAACAAATAATACTATTCCAAAAATAAAGATCGGCTTTCGCCCGATTTTATCCGCCAGCTTACCATAAATCGGTGTAATCATGGCATTCGTCAATAAATAAATCGAGAATACCCAATTCATGATCTCAATACCATGTAGACTTCCAACAATCGTTGGCATCGCAGTCGTCACAATTGTTCCCTCGATCGCCGACATAAATGTGGCGATAAAAATCCCCGCTGTCACAACTTTCACATTTGTTTTTCTCTTCATTTCATCCTCCAAGATCCCTATAATTCTTTTCTAACCCTACCATATAGTCGCCAGTAGTTGCTATACTTTTTTGATTCAAAAAAAGAGACGGTCTATTGATCACTGATCAATAGAAACCGCCTCGTGAACTCCACAAATAAACAAATTTATGTCTGTACGATCTATCCTAAATTCAAACTTTTTTTCAACACATCGACTTTGTCTGTATGCTCCCAAGGCAAATCAACATCTGTACGACCAAAATGACCATACGCTGCCGTATCGCTATAGATTGGACGCAAAAGATCCAACATCTCAATAATTCCCGCTGGTCGTAAATCGAAGTTTTCGCGAATCGCACCAATCAATGCTTCTTCGGAAACCTTGGCTGTACCGAACGTATTTACTGAAATAGAAACAGGTTGTGCCACACCAATCGCATAGGCAAGTTGAACCTCCACTTTTTCAGCTAAGCCGGCAGCAACAATATTTTTAGCAATATAGCGTGCCGCATAAGAAGCAGAACGGTCCACTTTCGTCGCATCTTTCCCAGAAAATGCACCACCACCATGACGCGAATAACCACCGTATGTATCCACGATAATCTTACGTCCAGTTAAACCAGCATCCCCTTGAGGTCCGCCAATAACAAATCGACCTGTTGGATTAATAAAGTATTTTGTTTGATCATCCAATAATTCAGCAGGAATTTCATGCTTGATCACTTTTTCCATTACGTCCTTTTGGATGGTTTCATTCTCTACAGCATCATTATGCTGAGTGCTGATAACCACTGTATCCACACGCAAAGGCTTGCCATTTTCATCATATTCCACAGTGACTTGTGATTTAGCATCCGGTCCGAAATAAGCTACTTCTCCCGATTTACGCAAATCTGCTAAACGTTTTACCAAATGATGACTCAATGAAATGGGTAAAGGCATTAATTCAGGTGTCTCGTTCACTGCAAAACCAAACATAAGGCCTTGGTCTCCAGCACCGATTTCATCTAATAAATCTTCTTTTCCACGAGTTTCTAACGCATCATCCACCCCTTGTGCAATGTCAGGAGATTGTTCATCAATTGCGACTAACACTGCCACATTGTCACCATCGAAACCAAATTTCGACTCTGTGTAACCAATGCGCTTGATTGTTTCACGAACAACCTTTTGGATATCTACATACGCTGAAGTAGAAATTTCTCCAAAAACTAAAACAAGCCCAGTCGTCACAGATGTCTCACATGCAACTCTGGCTTTCGGATCCTTTTCCAAAATCGCATCCAAAATCGCGTCACTGATTTGATCAGCAACCTTATCCGGATGTCCTTCTGAAACTGATTCAGATGTAAATAAACGACGTTCTTCCATTATAAATATTCCCCCTAATTTTTATTCGGTTACAAGGAATCTCTGGCTTTTTCCAGAGCCTATCGGGAACTTGCAACGACTCGATTATAACAGAAAAATAGCCGCTGTCACTAATAAATATATCAATAACTTTGAAAACTTACGAAAAGCCCTTTTGTGTACAAAAAAAAGAGACGTTTCTAAACGTCTCAGCATGACCCGTACGGGACTCGAACCCGTGTTACCGCCGTGAAAGGGCGGTGTCTTAACCGCTTGACCAACGGGCCACAATAATAATAAAACGGAGAAGGAGGGATTTGAACCCTCGCGCCGGTTTCCCGACCTACACCCTTAGCAGGGGCGCCTCTTCAGCCACTTGAGTACTTCCCCAAAAACCAAAAAAGATTTTTAATGGGCCTAAATGGACTCGAACCATCGACCTCACGCTTATCAGGCGTGCGCTCTAACCAGCTGAGCTATAGGCCCTTCATAAAAACTAAAAGCGGGTGACGAGAATCGAACTCGCGACAACAGCTTGGAAGGCTGTGGTTTTACCACTAAACTACACCCGCAACTCTTTGATGGCGCGGGACAGAATCGAACTGCCGACACATGGAGCTTCAATCCATTGCTCTACCAACTGAGCTACCGAGCCAGAAGCGGTCCCGACGGGATTTGAACCCGCGATCTCCTGCGTGACAGGCAGGCATGTTAACCCCTACACCACGGAACCGTATTTTTTAGTTTTTAATTGCGGGAGCAGGATTTGAACCTACGACCTTCGGGTTATGAGCCCGACGAGCTACCAGACTGCTCCATCCCGCGATAATAATATTAAAAAGGAGGATAAGGGATTCGAACCCTTGCACGGTTTTACCCGCCTGACGGTTTTCAAGACCGTTCCCTTCAGCCGGACTTGGGTAATCCTCCGGTAAAAATAATGACCCGTACGGGACTCGAACCCGTGTTACCGCCGTGAAAGGGCGGTGTCTTAACCGCTTGACCAACGGGCCATGATTATAATGGGCCTAAATGGACTCGAACCATCGACCTCACGCTTATCAGGCGTGCGCTCTAACCAGCTGAGCTATAGGCCCTTCATAAAAACTAAAAGCGGGTGACGAGAATCGAACTCGCGACAACAGCTTGGAAGGCTGTGGTTTTACCACTAAACTACACCCGCGTGGCGGTCCCGACGGGATTTGAACCCGCGATCTCCTGCGTGACAGGCAGGCATGTTAACCCCTACACCACGGAACCGTATTTTTTAGTTTTTAATTGCGGGAGCAGGATTTGAACCTACGACCTTCGGGTTATGAGCCCGACGAGCTACCAGACTGCTCCATCCCGCGATAATAATATTAAAAAGGAGGATAAGGGATTCGAACCCTTGCACGGTTTTACCCGCCTGACGGTTTTCAAGACCGTTCCCTTCAGCCGGACTTGGGTAATCCTCCATAAAAGAGTCACAATGGACCTTGTAGGACTCGAACCTACGACCGGACGGTTATGAGCCGTCTGCTCTAACCAACTGAGCTAAAGGTCCTGGCTCGAATGAAATCGCGGCGGAGGGGATCGAACCCCCGACCTCCCGGGTATGAACCGGACGCTCTAGCCAGCTGAGCTACACCGCGTTATTAATAAAAAATGGAGCCTAGCGGGATCGAACCGCTGACCTCCTGCGTGCAAAGCAGGCGCTCTCCCAGCTGAGCTAAGGCCCCATAATTTTATTTCTATCGGGAAGACAGGATTCGAACCTGCGACACCTTGGTCCCAAACCAAGTACTCTACCAAGCTGAGCTACTTCCCGAAATGCACCCGAGAGGACTCGAACCTCTAACCCCTTGATTCGTAGTCAAGTACTCTATCCAATTGAGCTACGGGTGCCTATTTAGTTAATGCCGAGGACCGGAATCGAACCGGTACGGTGATCACTCACCGCAGGATTTTAAGTCCTGTGCGTCTGCCAGTTCCGCCACCCCGGCGTTTTCCTCTGGTCTTCAGGAAAGCGGAAAACGGGGTTCGAACCCGCGACCCCCACCTTGGCAAGGTGGTGCTCTACCACTGAGCTATTTCCGCATGGTGCCGGCTAAAGGACTTGAACCCTCGACCCTCTGATTACAAATCAGATGCTCTACCAACTGAGCTAAGCCGGCATACAACCAAAAAAAATAAAAATGCGGGTGAAGGGACTTGAACCCCCACGCCGTAAGGCGCTAGATCCTAAATCTAGTGCGTCTGCCAATTCCGCCACACCCGCATATACTTATGAGCCGTACTGGGCTCGAACCAGTGACCCTCTGATTAAAAGTCAGATGCTCTACCAACTGAGCTAACGGCTCAAATGGAGGTTAACGGGATCGAACCGCTGACCCTCTGCTTGTAAGGCAGATGCTCTCCCAGCTGAGCTAAACCTCCATAAGAATTCGCGTGGCGACGTCCTAATCTCACAAGGGGCAACCCCTCACTACAATCGGCGCTAAGAAGCTTAACTTCTGTGTTCGACATGGGAACAGGTGTATCCTTCCCGCTATCGCCACCACACTATGCTTTATCTGAGTAAACATCGTTCACTCAAAACTGGATCAGAAACTGTTAAACTACCGTGAATCAATTTTTTTGGTTAAGTCCTCGATCGATTAGTATCAGTCCGCTCCGTACATCACTGCACTTCCACTCCTGACCTATCTACCTGATCATCTCTCAGGGATCTT